>CAVPJY010000006.1:0-166862 GCA_963705535.1 uncultured Actinomycetes bacterium | reverse complement strand
TCGAGGCACCGTCGCACCAGCGGATCGATGTGCGGGCAGGCCGGGCAGTGCGTGGAGTCGATGTCGGCCGGGGCGTGGGCGAAGATCCGCATATCAGACGTCTCCTCGTCGGCGCAACGATCGTCGCCCTGACCGTCAGCACGGCCGCAGCGGCGAGCGCTGACCCGCGCGCCATGGTCCTGCGCAAGAGCGACCTTCCGAGCGGCTACGCGATCCTGCGTGCCAACACCGGCCCGGTCTCGAACGCCAAGGCCGCCCAGGGGAACCGGGATCTCCTCGCCCGGTTCGCCACCTGGCGCCGCGTGACGGGGTACCGCATCGAGTTCACGGGTGGCGTCAAGGGAAGCATCGGCTCGAGTGACGCCGTCTTCCGCAGCACGGCCGGGGCGCGGGGATACCTGCGCTGGTCTGCGCAGGTGACGCCGCCCCGGACGGGGCTCCGGCTCGTCCGCCGACAAGCTGGCCTGGGGGACGAGGCGTACGTCTTCGAGAAGGACTTCGGCAGCACGCTCTTCGTCGTCGTCGAGTGGCGCTACCGCAACGTCACCGCCCACGTGGGAGCCGATGGCGTGGGGATTTCCGGCGCGCTCGCGCTCGCCCGCGTCCAGCAGCGACGGATCGTCGCGGCGCTTCGCTAACCGGGCGGCACGGGGCTCACCGAGGCTCCGGCGCAGCGAGACTCAGCGCGCGAGCGCCTCGACCCAGTCGAGCCTGCGACCGCAGAGCAGATTCGCCTCGGTCGTCTCGATCAACCTGCGCGCACCGTCGAGCGGCTCGAGTGCCAGCGGCCCGAGGGGGAAGCCGCCACCACCTGCCCCGGATGACGTCGTCGGCAGCGAGACCTCGAGCGCGACGTCGTGCGGCCCGGCAGCGAGGTCGACCGCACCGAGGTCGAGCCACTGCCCGGCGTGCTGGAGCTGCGACGTGACCGAGCCCACACGGACGCCGTCGACGGACGCGCTCAGCGTCCCGCGCGTGGATCCCCCCACCCACAGCCGGTAGCGGCCCCCGCGGTCGAGCTCGAGCGGCACGGTCAGCGTGCCACCGCGAGACGGAAGCACAGCGCCCCCTCCGACGGACAGCCAGCCCTCGGGGAGAGGGCCGGCGTCGAGCGAGGCGACGACGTTCGGCGCTCGGCGTGGCGCGACGAGCGGCCCCCGGGCGCCGAGCGCGCGCACCTCCTCGCAGTAGGGCACCGCCGACGGCTCGACCGGGCTCCCGAGCGACAGGTGATCCGTCACGGTGGGGACACCCTCTCGCTGCCAGACGTCATACCACGTGCCCCGCTGGACGAGGCGATACGGCGCCGGGGGGCGGGACACGGTCGGCGACCGCCGCAGCACGAGCGTCCGGTACACGAGCAGGTCGGCCAGCCGGATCTGGTCGAGGTCGACGTACTCGGCTTTGGCTGCGGTCCTCCCGCTGCGGAGGAAGACCGGCCGGCGCCGCAGCTCCGACGCTCCCTCCGGGTCGAGCTCGCGAAGGAAGTGGCGGACGCCGTACGGCTGGTACTCGGTCATGAGCGCCGGCCCCTCCCCCGCGAAGCGCTCGCCGATCTCCTCCAGCTCCGCGAGCTGCGCGCGAGGCGCCAGGTTCACATCGTGGTAGGCGAGTGCGTTCGACCAGACGACCCCGGCGACGATCGCCACACCCGCCACCGAGCCGGCGACGAGCGACACGCGTGCGGCGAGCCTCGGGAGCGCGAGCAGGTTCGCGGCCAGCGCCACCGATCCGCAGAGGGCGGTGAGCAGCACGATCGAAGAGCCCATCGCGTAGGCCTTCGCAGCCACCCACGGGGCCCCCGCCAGGGCGAACACGAGGGCGCCCAGGCTTGCGCTCCCGAGAGCCAGGAGCATCGCTCGAGCGCGCATGGCCACCGCGAGGGCGACCCCGACCAGCGCGGCGACCACCACGAGCGCCACGAGCAGCGCCGTCGCAAAGGCCGCGCCCGGGTCCACCCGGAAGTCGCCACTCGGCCAGACGCCCACGATCTGCAGGGGATGGAGTGGTCCGATCAGATTGCCGAGCTCGCCATCGTCCGCGAGCACCTCGCGGTTCGAGCCGCGCAGGAACTCCGTCGCCGTGACCAGGGACGGCGCAGCGAGGACGAGGCCCGAGAGGAGCCCCGCGATGAGCACCGCGGGACTGCGTCGGACGAGTATCGCGACCGCCACCACGGGCGGGAGGAGCCAGACGACCCCGGCGATGCTCAGCGTGTCGAGGACCGCGGCCGAGGCGACCGCGAACGGGAGCAGGGCGCGAACGCGGTGCGGCGGACGGACGAGGACCGTCACGGCCGCCGCGGTCACGATGAACGCTGCTGCGGCGAGCTCCTTCACCCCTCCCCAGCCCGCGAACCCGTAGAGCAACGCCGGCTGCGCCGCGACGCACGCGACGAGAGCCCGGAGAGCTCGCCGACCGACCAGCGGCGTGGCAAGCTCGTAGAGACAGAGGGCGAGCGCCGCTGCGCAGAACGCGAGCCAGGGCTGGAACAGCCAGGCGGCGTCGACCCGGGCCAGTTCGTGCCCGACGGCGAGCGGCAGCACCGAGCCCAGCGGGTACCCGTGGGCGATCGTGACGCCGAGGATCGCCTCGTAGGTCGACGGCGCGAGACCGTCGACGCTCCGTCCATGCTCGAGCACACGGTCGGTGAAGGCGAGGAACGTCGCGGTGTCGTCCAGCTTCACATACCCGGTGAACGTCGCCTCGCCCGATGCGAGAACCGGTGCCGCGTAACAGAGGTAGACGCCGCCGGCGGCCGCGACCGCCCACCAGTGCGGCCTTCGCCACCGTCCGAGCACGAACCCGACGGTGGCCAGCGCTGCGACGAGTGGGGTGGTCAGCCTCGCGGTCGCCGGGAGGCTCACTGCCAGAGAGGAGACGACCACAATCGCGGCCAGGCCAGCGGGCACCAGAAGCACGGTCGGAAGGCGTGTCCCGGCCAGGCGCTCGAGGAGCATGCCCGAGCCGAGGCAAAGCGCTCCCAGGACGAGCGGGAAGACGATCCACGCGATGGAGAGGGTCATCGATCGCCCGCTGGCAGCCGAGGCTTACTCGCCAAGTGCCGGGACGAGCATCAGCCGATCGGGGGAAGCGACGACCACCACGTCCTCTATCATCGACCACTCGTGACCGAGTCGGCGGCCTGCCAGTGACGGTCCGGATTGACGGACGTGCCCGCGGAGGGCGGTACGTCGCCGCATTCGCGCTGGGTGCGATCGCGCTCGCCGCGACGCTCACGCTCGGGGCCGAGACGGCCGCGGCCCAGTCGCCCGCAGCCGTCTACTCGTGCTCGGCGACCTCGACGAAGATCGTCCGCGTCCAGACCGGGGCGGGCAAGTGCAAGCCGGGCGAGCTGGCGAGCAACTGGGCGACCGCGTCGCCACGAGGTCAGAGGACCGTCTATGGCTGCGCCCAGCCCGCGAACGGAATCCTGCGCACGTACACGACGAGCACGAGCTGCCCCAGGGGCAAGAGCAAGCTGACGTGGCTCGCGCTCGTCACGAACGCCGAGAGCTCCGACATCCACACGTGCGTCAACCGGCGAACACACGTGACGCGACTCGTCGACGTGCTCCGGTCGTGCGGGCGGGCGCTCCGGATCGTCTCGCCGCGTCTTCCGGTCGGCGGAGCCGGCAGCCAGGGACCGCCGGGGCCGCCGGGCGCGCAGGGGCCAGTCGGACCGCAGGGGCCTGCCGGCGCGACCGGAGCGACAGGCGCGCAGGGGCCGCCCGGATCGGGCGGCGGCTCTCCAGGACCGCCGGGCCCGCCAGGGCCGCAGGGACCCATCGGGCCGCCAGGCCCGCAGGGGCCGACCGGCGCCGCCGGACCCGCGGGGCCGGCGGGCGCGACGGGCCCACCAGGACCAGCAGGAGCCACCGGACCAACCGGGCCGCAGGGGCCGATCGGACCCACCGGCGCGACGGGCGCTGACGGAGCCACGGGAGCCACAGGCCCGGCCGGGCCAACCGGCGCGACCGGAGCACCAGGGCCGACGGGTCCCGCAGGGCCGACCGGCGCGACCGGGCCGCCTGGGGCCAACGGCGCGACGGGCGCCACGGGCCCGACTGGACCGACAGGCCCGACGGGCCCGCAGGGACCGATCGGGCCAACCGGCGCGACCGGAGCACCAGGGCCGACGGGTCCCGCAGGGCCGACTGGCGCGACCGGGCCGCCTGGGGCCAACGGCGCGACGGGCGCCACGGGCCCGACTGGACCGACAGGCCCGCAGGGACCGATCGGGCCAACCGGCGCGACCGGGGCTCCCGGGGCAACGGGCGCGACTGGTGCAACCGGGCCGGCGGGGCCAACCGGACCGCAGGGACCAATCGGGCCGACAGGTGCAACGGGTGCTCCTGGCGCAACCGGGGCAACTGGCGCCACCGGCGCCACCGGCGCGCCTGGTTCGACGGGGCCGGCCGGGCCTACGGGGCCTAGCGGCCCGACAGGGCCCACAGGGCCACAAGGGCCGATCGGGCCGACTGGTGCGACCGGTGCTCCTGGAGCAACCGGAGCAACAGGGCCGACCGGCGCCACCGGGCCGACGGGGCCGCAGGGGCCTATCGGACCGACGGGTGCGACGGGTACCCCGGGGGCGACTGGCGCGACAGGCCCGACCGGACCGCAGGGACCGATCGGCGCCACCGGAGCGACCGGCCCGTCCGGCCCGTCCGGCCCGACCGGCGCGACCGGAGCGACCGGCGCCACGGGTGCCTCGGGCGCCCTCTCCGGCGTCCAGATCGTGACGGGCACGCCGTCTCCGACGACCGGGGGCCCGAACAACGTGGCCGGCACGCTGACGGGGACGTCGACGGCCCCGTGCCCGGCGACGAAGCTGCTGCTCGGCGGCGGCGCCCTGATCACGAACAACAGCCAGGGCAGAGGGGCCGTCTTCATCTCACGTCCGCAGGGTGGAACCAGCACGACGACGTGGGAGGCACAGGGCATCGTCGTGGTCGACGAGAACGGGAACAACCACATCTCGGTCACGGCGTACGCGGTCTGCACGCTGTAGCCTGGGGCTTGTGGCCGAGACGGAGGGTCCGACGCCGGCTCGCCCGGCGGTGAACGCGCCCCGAGCCGTCGCCTGGGCTCGGCGCAACCGCCGCCCACTCCTCGCGGCGGGGGCAGCGGCGATGGTGTTCGCCGCGGTCGGGATCTTCACCTGGTCGTTCCAGTCGACCACCTCGGACGAGGCGACGCCGTCCCAGGTCGAGCCTTTGACCCCCGCAGAGGGCACGACTGCTGAATCCCCACCGCCGGTGGAGGCGACGGTCCTGAGCCTCGACGAGCTCCGACAGAAGGCTGCGGAGAGCGACCTGCCCCTGTACTGGGCCGGCGCGCGTGAGGGCGCCAATGTCGAGTTCACGAGGACGGCCGACGGCACGACCTACGTCCGGTACCTCACCGGCTCCGCGAAGGCCGGAGATCCCGGCGCCGGCTACATCGTCGTCGCGACCTACCCGCAGCCGGACGCCTACAGGCGCGTCTCCACCACCGCCCGGCAGCAACACTTCTTCACCGCCGACCTTCTGCGGCGAGGCCTGGCGGTGATCAAGCCCGAGCGGCCCGAGAACATCTACCTCGTCTACCCGGGGCGGCCGTACCAGATCGAGGTGTACGCGCCGACAGCCGACGAGGCGCGCGAGCTCGTCTTCGGCGGAGCGATCCGCCCGCTCGCATCCTGAGCAGTGCAGTCAGGCCGTCGTCGCCCGTGTGATGGACGGTGTAGGACTCGACAATACGCTTTCAGACCTCGGTCTGATTCAGGATCTCCGCGTCGGAGAGCGCTCGCCGCCTCCGATGTAACGGCCCCGGCGGACAAGTCCGTATATGAGGTCGGGCACGGGGCAAGTGTAGGACGGCTGGTCGCCGGACACGCCCAGGGCTAGGGCGGCCACCAGAGTTCAGCTCCACTCCCCGGGAAGCACGGAACAGCGGGCGGGCTTGTTCTGCGATGGGCGGTGCAGGACTCGAACCTGCGGCCACCTGCGTGTAAAGCGTGGCGGACACGACTCTGGGCGCGACTCGGTGTGACGGGACCGCATGAAGTTAGGCTCGATCTACCTGGGAGCGACTCGGCGTGACCAGAAGAGTTGACCAGCAAGTTGACCAGTTCGTCGCCAGTGTTGGCTACGCAGTACTCCGCAAGCGGGCCCCGAGATACGAGCACTTCGCGAGGGGGAGCGGAGGCACCGCATCTCCATCGATGCTTAGATGGCCTCCCTTCATGTAGGTGCCGTCGCGACCGCGAGTGCCGCGGCCAGCGTGCTCTTGGAGCGGACGGCACATGTCGCGTTACGGGGGTCCGAAGACGGGTCCGCGGAGGCAGCTGCGACCCGCTCGACCGACACGAAAGGAAGAGACATGGAAGTCACCCGCAACAGCCTGGAGACGAGCCAGGGGCCGAGTGCTTGGTTCAGCGGAACCGTCTTCATCGACCCGGTCGCGGCGCCGTCGAGCGACTCGCGCATCGGCGCCGCCGCGGTGCATTTCACGCCCGGCGCGCGCACGGCATGGCACACGCACCCGCATGGTCAGACGATCTGGGTGACGGAAGGCGTGGGGCTCTGCCAGCGCGATGGCGGAACGATCGAGGTGATACGGCCTGGCGATCGCGTGTTCTTCGGGCCTGGCGAAGTCCACTGGCATGGCGCCGCACCGACGCGCTTCATGACGCACATCGCGATGCAGCAAGCGGACGACGAGGACACCGTCGTCACCTGGGGCGAGCACGTCAGCGACGAGGACTACGGGCAGGCGCCGCCGATCGGCGCTGATCAGACGAGCGTTTGATGGCCGCGACTCGGAGGATGTGGCTCATCACAGGCGCCGGTCGCGGGATGGGCGCCGACTTCGCCAGCGCCGCGTTGGCCGCTGGAGATGCTGTTGTAGCCACGGGTCGGGATGCGAGCGCCGTCGCGTCCGCCCTCGGCGGCCACGATGACCTGCTCGTGGTCAAGCTCGATGTGACAAGTCGCGCCGACGCAGAGGCCGCGGTGGAGGCTGCCGTACAGCGGTTCGGTCGCATCGATGTCCTCGTCAACAACGCAGGAGTCTCGGTGAAGGGTTTCTTCGAGGAGACGACGCCCCAAGCCGTCGATCAACAGCTCGCGACGAACCTGCTCGGGCCGTTCAACGTGACGCGCGCCGTGCTGCCGGTGATGCGAAGTCAGCGCTCCGGCCACATCATCTCGATCTCGTCCGGCGCTGGTCTTTCGGGCTTTGCCTTCTCGTCGCTCTACGCCGCCTCGAAGTTCGGACTCGAAGGCTGGATGGACGCTCTTTCCAAGGAAGTTGCTCCCTTCGGCATCAAGACCACCGTCGTCAACCCCGGCTTCTTCCGCACCGAGTTGCTGACCGAGCGATCGGCGCTCTATGCGGATGCCGCGATCGAGGACTACGACGACGCGCGGGCCGAGCAGATGGCGTGGTGGGTAGCGCAGGACGGACGACAGTTGGGCGACCCGGCAAGGCTTGCCGAAGCGCTGGTCGCGCTGGCTCACCTGGAGGCGCCGCCACGCCGCCTGATAGCCGGTTCCGACGTGGTGTCGCTCGCCGAGCAGAAGATCGTCGAACTCCAGCAGCAGATCGATGCCGACCGCGACTTTGCGGCCTCACTCGCTTTCGACAACAGAAACAAGTAAGGACTTGGTGAGCGGGCAGGCCTCGGAGGTCGGCCCGAGACGGCGTACTCAGCATGGTTGAGCGATGGGCGGTGCAGGACTCGAACCTGCGGCCCCCTGCGTGTAAAGCAGGTGCTCTACCAGCTGAGCTAACCGCCCCGGCAACAGGATCACACAAACCGTCCTGGGCTCCGGGAGAGCCTCGTCGTATAGTGGTCGCTCGATGGCGGGCAGGCTCGTGCGCGCGCTGACCGCCGGCCTCGTGCTCCTGTGCGTCGCGACGCCGGGGTCCGCGCTCCCCTCTGCAGGGCAGGACGGGTTCGCGCCGTGCTCGTCGCTGTCCGGGGTCCTCTGCCGCACCGTCTCGGTTCCGCTCGACTACGAGAACGGCACGCCCGGTCGCGTGCGGCTGTTCGTCACGAAGCGGGAGCCGACCGGCGCTTCGAAGGGCACGATCCTGCTGCTGGCAGGAGGGCCCGGCGAGCCCTCCGCGCAGACGTTCACCCTGACGTCGAAGCTCTGGCGCTCGCTCTTCCCGGGCTACACGGTCGCCGCCTACGACAACCGGGGAACGGGCGCATCCCAGGCGCTGAGGTGCTCGCCGGCGGCCACCGCGGGGGGCTGTGCGCGGAAGCTCGGGCCGAGGCGCGTCTTCTACGGCACGCGCGAGAACGCCGAGGACGTCGAGGCGGTGCGCCGCGCGCTCGGCGTCGACCGGATCGCGCTCTTCGGCATCTCGTACGGGACGCGCCAGGCCCTGGCATACGCCCGGAGGTACCCGGAGCACGTCGAGCGGCTGCTGCTCGACTCGGTCGTGCCGGGTCTCGACGGCGCCGACCCCTTCGACCTCGCCTCGCTCGAGGCGATCTCCTCGGCGCTCGGCTCGATCTGCAACCGGGGCGCGTGCGCTGGGATCACGGGGAGCCCCGGCTCGGACTTCGCGAAGCTCGCGAACATGCTCGACGAGCACCCCCTGGTCGCGAGGGCCAAGGTCTACGTCGACCAGTGGACACCGAGGTTCCGGGCGATCCGGCTCGACGGGCTCGGGCTGCTCGCGCTCGCGAGGGCCAGCGACCTGAACGCGGGAGTCGCCATCTCGCTGCCCGCGGCGACCCGCGCGGCGCTCTCGGGCCGAACCGCTCCGCTCGAGCGCATGGCTGCTCTGATCGCCGGGGAGCCGCCGGCTGACGTCAACCACGGCGTCTTCCTGGCGACGACGTGCAACGACGGCCCGTTCCCCTGGCACCCGGCACCCCCGTCGCCAGGCGTCGAGCCGTCCTCGCGCACGCGGTCGCCGCGCTGCCGCCCCGCTCGCTCGGGCGCTTCGGGAGCTGGGCGGCGGTGTCATCTGCGCTCGCGTGTCTCGACTGGCCCGGCCCCACCGGGGTCGCCGAGCCGGACGCCGGCTCCCTCCCGAACGTGCCGGTGCTGGTGCTGGCGGGCGATCGCGACGTGCGCACGCCGCTCCGCACCGGGAAGGCGGTCGCCAACCGCTTCAAGCAGGGCCGTCTCGTCGTCGTGCCGGGCATCGGACACACCGTCGTGGCCTCGTCGAGGTGCGCGAACGGAGCGATCCGCCGCTGGATGGAGGGAGGAATCCCACCGGCTCGTTGTCCCCGGGTCCCGCTGACGATCGCGCCGATCGGAGTCGCTCTGCGCGCCGTCGCGGACGCGCGCACGCTCGGAGGCACGACGGATGCGGTCGGCCGGACCCTCGGCGCCACGGTCGCGACGCTGCGTGGGGCCGAGGCCGCCTGGCTGACGAGCTATCCCGCGGGCTGGGTCGTCGGGCTCGAAGCGGCCTCCTCGCCGGGGAGAACTTCGACGTGTTCAGATTCTCGGCGTACAGCGACATCCCCGGGCTCGCGATCAGCGGCCGCCTCGCCTTCACGGTCTCGAGGGACGGCACGCTCATCCGGGGGAGCGAGCACGGTGATCGTCCAGGTCGGCGGCGCCGACGCCGTCAACGGGTTCCTCCAGATCGAGAAGCGAAGGATCTTCGGGCTGCTCGGCGGCCGCCGGGTCTCGGCTCGCTTCTGAGGAGCCGAAGTGCGTCCAGCGGAGTTCGAACCCGCGCTACAGCCTTGAAGGGCTGTAACCACCAGGCGCTTTGCAGGGGTATTCGATCAGCCTGCCCGTCATCCGGGGCGACATCGGCGCAACGAGGTTAGGCTCCGCGCATGGCCGGCCACTACCTCTTCAACTTCACGAGGAGTGGGACGGCCAAGAGGCGCAGCATGCGAGAGCAGGCCGCGGAGCTCCTGATAGAGCGGACGGGAAGGCCGGGTGACGAGCAGCACCGCGACGGCTCGGCGCTCATGTGACAGGCCAGGCCACCCGGCCCCCCTCTGCGTCCGAGCCTAGCCGATCACGTGCGGGTGCCAGTGGGTCTGCGACCTTGACCCAGTGAGCCGACTTCCCTAGAGTCCCGACCGCACCGAGTACGGAGCTTCCGAGGTTGATGGCTCCCCGAGAGACAGACGCGCAAGCGAAGGTCAGTCGGGTTGCCGGACGAGGGCGCCACCGCTCGGTGCATTTTTCTGCCGCTACCCGTCCTCGCCGTCAACGATGAACTCGTCTTCCTCGCCGTTGGCGAGATAGATCTTGGCGCGGCGTGGTTTGGCGCCTTGGCTTTCGAGACGCCGCAGCCTGCGCCTCACGATCTCGATGAGCTCCGGGGTGCCGACAATCGCGCCAGCGACCTGGCCGACTTGGATGACGAGGTCGTACGTCTCGGCGGCGGCGAAGTCACTTGTCGGAAGGTCGTACGCGTCCCCGACCGGCACGACGCGCACGAGGACGCCTTCCGCCTCCAGGTCTTTGATCAGTGCGTCGTACTGCTCCCGGTAAAGGCCGTATTCCAGAGGAGCAGGCTGTATGAGGACTCGCTCGGGCACGAATCGTCGACTGTAGCGGCCTACGGATAAGCGACCAGCACCTGGGGCTAGGTAACGCTGGACCTTCGGTGGGAGCGGTGGCCCGGGCGGCGGGATAGCGTCCAAGGCACGTTGCGGCTGGGAGCTTTGGGGAGTAGGGGAAAGCCCCCGGGCACTTGGAACTTCACCGCATCGCCCGGGCGACCGGAGTCTAGAGCGAAACTCGGGAGACCCCTCGACCGAGAGGTTCTACGACTCCGGGAGCCGGGTTGCCACGCTGTACGGAAGTCCACGATGAGGCGGTTAGCCCTCCTTGATCACGTAGATCGCAGCCTCGCCTGACACGGACGCACCGTCCGAACCGATGACGTTGCAGGCGTCTGGGGTGTCGATTCGGCCAGCGACACAGCACGTTAGCCCTGGCTCCGATCGCCGTGAACCCAACGACGCTGGCTCGCGCCATGTTTACGGTGCTGAACAGGGAGAGCCGTTGTCCAGAGCACTCACTCCTGAGCGAATCAGGACAAGCCAGCGCAGCCGGCCAGTCGCGCCGGCGGGAATCGGCCCATGCTGCTGGGTTGGGCCGGGCGCCCTCCCTGGAGGCGACGATCCCCGAGGTGGGTATCGACGCCTTCATTCCCCGCGCCTGGCCTCCTCTGGCTCGGTGCCAATCAGTGTTTTCCCGGATGCCGCGTCTAGGCCCCGAGGGCAGTCTTGAACGGCGAGGAACACGAATCGCAAGTAGGTCGAGGCTTCGCCGAGAAGGCAGCAGGAAGAACCTCCGAATGTCTCCTCGACGGAGCGGACGAAAGCGAGATCGGTTCCGCGAAGATCAGAAAAGGGCCCGCGAAAGCGGGTCCTTTCCGTACCTGCGGCGGCGTGATGCCGCACTACCAAATCCCTCCCTCTGCAGAGAGAACGCGCTATCCGATTCCGCCCGTGATTACACTCGTTGCATGGCGATGGAGTACGACGTACAGCGCCTCCAGATGAATGATGTTGTGTTGATCGACCTCCCCGAGCAGGGAGGAGTTGAGGCGAAGGTGCTGCGGGGTATCGACCGAACCGACACGACCGTACGCGTCTTGCTGCGAGTGGAAGGGCGCGAGGACTTCGTCAAGGAGTGGCCTATCGGCGCGAAGGTCACCGTTCTGCGCGGTCCTTGAACCGCCAACCCTCCCCCCGCGTCCGGCTCCTTCGGCTGGGGGCGAACCCGGGGTGATCTTGACCCGGATTGACCCGGATTGACCCGCTGCGACCTCAGGCGGCTTTAGTGCTGGCGGGCAGGCGCGGCGAAAGCCCCTGCTTAGGGGCGGTATCTGACTCATGCCCCCAGCGGGATTCGAACCCGCGCTACAGCCTTGAAAGGGCTGTGACCTGGGCCGCTAGTCGATGGGGGCCCGGCCCGGAGTGTAGAGGCCGTCCGAGCGGCCACCGACCTTCGACCACCGTAGCCTTCACGCGATGTCTCTTCCCGACGCAATAGCGGTTCCCGTCCCGCCGCTCGATCCGGGTCGCCTCGAGCCGTACGTCGGGAGAGCCAGGACGGCAGAGCTGGAGCAGGCCGCCGCGAGCCTTCGCGAGCGGCTCGGGGACCGACGCGTCGTGAACGTGAACTCGACGGCGGTCGGCGGGGGCGTCGCGGAGATGCTGCACACGCTCCTCGGCTACGCGCGCGGCCTGGGCATCCGCGCGGAGTGGCTCGTCATCGAGGGCGACCCCCCGTTCTTCGAGCTCACGAAGCGGATACACAACGGTCTCTACGGTGGGCCGGGGGACGGCGGCGGGCTCGGCGAGGCCGAGCGGGTGGTGTACGAGCGCACGCTCTCCGCCAACGCTCCGGGCATCGAACGGGCGGTACGGCCCGGAGACGTCGTGCTCGTCCACGACCCGCAGCCCGCGGGCCTCGTCCCGCTCCTGCTCGAGGCGGGAGCGCTGGTGATCTGGCGCTGCCATATCGGTCTCGACAAGACGAACGCCTGGGCCGAGCGCGCCTGGAGCTTCATTCGGCCGTACGTCGAGAACGCCCATGCCTTTGTCTTCTCGCGTGCGGGGTTCGCGCCCGCGTGGGTGGCCCGCGAGCGCCTGGCCGTCATCCCGCCCTCCATCGACCCGTTGGCCCGGAAGAACGAGGCGCTCGACCGCGAGACGATGTTGGACGTCCTCGCCTCGGCGGGCCTCCTCGCGCAGGACGGCCGCACCGACCACCCTGCCGTCCTGCGCCGTGCGCGCGTCGTCCGCGAGGAGGAACCGCCCTCCCACGAGACACCGCTCGTCGCCCAGGTCTCGCGCTGGGACCGGATGAAGGACATGCCGGGCGTCCTCCGCGGATTCGTCGAGGGCGTCGACCCGGCTACCGGCGCACGCCTCGTCCTCGCCGGGCCTGCAGTCGACGGTGTGACGGACGACCCGGAGGGCCTACAGATCTGGGAGGAGACCGTCTCGCTCTGGCACGACCTCTCCAGGGAGGACCGAGCGCGCGTGGACCTCGCCGCCGTGCCGATGGACGACCCGGTGGAGAACGCGCTCGTGATCAACGCGCTCCAGCGCAACGCTGCCGTCGTCGTGCAGAAGAGCCTGGCCGAGGGGTTCGGCCTCACCGTCGCCGAGGCGATGTGGAAGTCGCGGCCCGTAGTCGCGAGCGCCGTCGGCGGGATCGCCGACCAGATCGTGGACGGGGAGAGCGGGCTCCTGCTGGCCGATCCCGGTGACCTCGCCGGGCTCGGGACGCTCGTCTCGCGCGTCCTCGAGTCGCCGACCGAGGCTGCTCGCCTGGGCGAGGGCGCCCGCCGTCGCATCACCGAGCGCTTCCTCCCGGATCGCCAGCTCCTCCAGTACGCCGCGCTCCTGCACGGTCTCCTCGACCACGCGGGCGTCTGAGGCCCGCCCCGCTCCGCCTACACTGGCCGGAGCCCGGGCCGGTAGCTCAGTTGGCAGAGCAGGGGACTTTTAATCCCAAGGTCGTTGGTTCGATTCCAACCCGGCCCATGAAGAAATTCGCAGATGTGCGACGTGGGCCATCCCACCGCCCTCTGTCATCGCTTTGCTCCAGACTCCTCTGATGAGGAAAGACGTCCGCGAGTTCATCCGTCGAAGCAAGTCTGCCGGTCTCACCGTCGCGAGGATCGGCCATTACTACGTCCGCAACCTGACGGGGCCCGAATGGCAGGAGCTCGTCCCGGGCCCCTCCTACCACACAACGTGCGCGGCATAGAAGGCCAGTCGGCCTCGGTCGCCGGCGTGATCGCCCGCATGGAGGCGATCCTCGAGCCGTTGGGGCGTGCGGACGGCGTCGGTTGCTTCACGCGCCTCTACCTCGAGGTCACAAAGGCAGTGCAGACCGAGCTCGAGAAGACCACGTTCGCCGACCCTGACTTCCTGCGGAACCTTGACATCGTCTTCGCGGACCTCTTCTTCGGCGCTCTCGAAACCTTCGAGGGCGCGCCCGGCGACGTGCCGAGGGCATGGGCGCCGCTCTTCGAGTGCCGTTCCACCAAGGGTGTCGCTCCGCTCCAGTTCGCACTCGCGGGAATGAATGCACACATCAACCGCGACCTACCTGTCGCGCTCGTCACCACGTGGGCCCAAGCCCGGATCGAGCCCAGCTTCGGCTCGCGGCAGCACGCCGACTTCGAGCGGGTGAACGACGTCCTGGCCCGGGTGGAGCAGCGCGTCAAGCAGCAGTACCTGACGGGCTGGCTCAACCCGCTGGACCGTCTGCTGCACCGCTTTCACCGTCTCGACAGCGTCCTCGCGATGTGGGATATCCGAAGAGCGCGTGCCGCAGCATGGGTGAACGGCGAGGCGCTCTGGTCTCTCCGCGGCGATGCGAAGCTGAGCGGCGAGTACTTGCGCACGCTCGACCGAATGGTCGAGCTCTCTAGCCGCGGCCTGCTCATCCCTGCGGACACGTCGCTCCGCAAGGTCGATCGGCGAGTCCGTCGCCTCCGGCACGATCCGCTGTGGTGGGTGTAGTGGACGTGCCGTGCGCCGTCCTAGCCCCCTCCCTAGCCTACGCTCGCGCTGGCCATGTCAGGAGGTCCCATGAGCGGCTTGGGCGTCAACACGGTCCGCACTCTGGAAAGCCTGGCTCCCCGCTACCTCCCGCGGCTCGATCCCGAGAGCGTCACGCGCGCGGCAGTGACGACCCCGGGCGCTCGAGGCAACCGTGAAGCGGCCGGTGCCCGAGCAGCCGCGCATCGTCTCGAGCGCCCACGGAGCGCTAAGCCACATGTTCTTCTGCTATCCGAGCTTCGCGGCGGCGGCGTCTTCCGGGACGTGTTCGTCGACTTCTTCGGGAGCTGCCGCCGAAACGACACGAATCCGTCCCGGGCCCACCGGCGCTCGCCACATCGTCTGTGACAGCGACCGGGAGAGCGGCGCGGAGGAGCAGCTGCACGTCCTCGATCTCAACGCGGGCGCGCAGACGCGGGTGCCGGCGGACACGACACGCGCGAACTCGGCCGACTGGTGATGCGGGCCGGAGAACGGACGCCGACCCTACGACCCACGACCGCCTGCGGGGAGGACCTCTCGGATACCCACCATCCGCGTGTTGACGGAATTCGTGAACGGCGGGAAGATCAAGGTGCCGTCTCGCCAGCAGGAGGATGAACGTGGCCAAGCGCACAGTCTGCGTCGGGATGAACGACTACCCGATTCCCGGGAACGACCTCATGGCGTCAACGATGCCAGCGCGCAGCGTGCCCGGAACACTCTGTCGGCGCGGGTCTCCATGACCGTGACCTCCGATTCGTGTCATTCGGGCTCGAATACCCGCGCCGCGGTCAACGACCTGCTTCCGCCGAAATACCAAGTGGCCGAGGACCTCCGGATTCGTTTCCTCAACTCCGCGCTGATCCCGGACCTTGCGCGCGGCGGGCCGATCCTCGCCGACCCCAGAGGAACGACGCCAAGTGCCCGGACCGTGTTTCCGGAGTCCGGTAAGAACCTCGTGCTGCTGTCGGGCTGCCGCGACGAACAGGTCCCGTGGGACGCGAAGATCGAAGGCACTTACCACTGCGCGATGGGCTACCGTGCACTCAAGGCCCGGGACGCGGGATCGACGATCACGTACTCGGAGCTCGCGGACCGCCTTCGGACGATGCTCGACGACGCCGGCTACCAGCATCCGCAGCTCGAGGGCACGGACGACAGAGAGCAGTGGCAGGTGTTCACGTAACGTGGCCGACAACTGGCTCAAGGAGTACCGGTTCACCGCCGTCGAGCTCCCCCGTCGCGACCTCGCCCCCGCGGACGTGGTCTTCCGTAGCAACGGCGGCTTCGATCAGAAGGTCGGGAGTCTCCCGATGCTCTTCTCGTCGAGCCCTGAGCTGCCCGCGACGACCAGCGGGGAGCCAACGGGGTCCATCGCACGCTCCTTCGAGAAGAATGTCGAGGCGGGCCTCGGCCTCAAGATCCTGGGCGCCCTCTTCGGCGGTGGCGCGTCGTCGAAGCTCGGCGCCGATCTCGAAGCCAAGCATGCGAAGTCGCTCTTGGTCACGTACGACGACGTCACGCAGGACTCGCTCGCCGTGCTCGAGCTCCAGTACTGGCTCGAGGGTGCGGAGATCAAGACGTCCCGCCAGGCGACGGACTGGCTCAACGACGAGAAGCTGGCGGCCGTGACCGCCGTGCTGCGGACGGCGAAGCTCTCCATCGTCGCCCAGAACGAGAACGGGGTCGCGATCCAGCTGAGCGTTCCCGAGATCCAGGGCATCGTCGCGGGCGACGCCAAGGTGTCCGCGCAGTCGAGCGACTCGTCGAGAATCACCTTCACCGGCAAGGAGCCGATCGCGTTCGGATTCCAGGCGTTCGTCATGCTCTTCGACGAAAACGTCTCGTTCGGCCTCGAGCAGACTCGTGCGGCGCGCCAGAACTTCGGCGCGCAGGCGTGGACGGGCGCGACTGAGATCGAGACCCTCGGCGACCAGAGCCTCCCGGCCGACTAGCCGCTCGATGGGCCTGCTCTCCAGGGTGTCGCATCGCCTCGACCGGCGCTTCGGCTGGGATCACCTGCCGCGGCCACTCGGCGTCCTCGCACTGATCGGCATCCGGCAGCGGCTGCGGGAGCGCAACCTCTACGACACGGGCACCGGCGTGCCCCTCGCCTCCGGACCAGCCGGGGGCGACGCCCATCTCACCGCCCGGACGCTGGACGGCAGCTACAACGACCTCTCCGATCCGGCGATGGGCGCGATCGGCGCCCGCTTCGGGCGCAACGTCCCTCTCGACAAGACATGGCCCGACGCGGAGCCGGCGATCCTCACGCCGAGCCCGCGCGTCGTCAGCCGCGAGCTGCTGACGCGCGAGCGCTTCATCCCGGCGACGACGCTGAACGTCCTCGCGGGCGCCTGGCTCCAGTTTGAGGTGCACGACTGGTTCAGCCACGGCAAGAACGAGGAGCAAGCTCCCTGGCAGGTGGAGCTCGAAGACGACGACCCGTGGTCGGAGCGGCCGATGCGAATCCCACGCACGCGCCGCGATCCCACCCATGCCGGCGACGACACGCCGCCGACGTTCGTCACCGCCGACAGCCATTGGTGGGACGGCTCGCAGATCTACGGCAGCGAGCAGGGCTTCGCCGCGGCGCTGCGTGCGAACGAGGACGGCAAGCTGCGTCTCGACGCGGACGGGCTGCTTCCGAGGGATCTCGAGCAGCACGTCGACCTCGGCGGCGTCGCGTCGAACTTCTGGCTCGGCCTCGCCGTCCTGCACACGCTCTTCACGCTCGAGCACAACGCGATCTGCGATCGGCTTCGCGCCACGCATCCGACCTGGCCCGACGACCGGCTCTTTGACACCGCGCGCCTCGTCAACGCGGCGCTCATGGCGAAGATCCACACGGTCGAGTGGACGCCCGGGATCATCGCCCACCCGACGACGGCGTGGGCGATGCGCGCGAACTGGTGGGGCGTGCTCGGGGAGGGCTTCAAGCGCCGCGTCGGTCGTGTCGGCAGCAGCGACGTGCTGAGCGGCATCCCGGGCTCGCCGACGAACCACCACGGCGTTCCCTACTCGCTGACGGAGGAGTTCGTCGCCGTCTACCGCATGCACCCGCTCCTGCCCGACGACTATGTCTTCCGCTCGCACGAGGACGACGCCGTGCTCCAGGAGCGGACCTTCCCGGAGATCGGCGTCCTCGGCACGCGGGCCCGGCTCGAAGAGCTCGGGATGGCGAGCTGCCTCTACTCGTTCGGGCGCGCACATCCGGGCGCGATCACCCTCCATAACTACCCGCGTTTCCTCCAGAGCCTGGAGCGGCCGGACGGGACGACCATCGACCTCGCGGCAACCGATGTCCTTCGCATCCGCGAGCGCGGCGTCCCTCGCTACAACGACTTCCGCCGCCTCTTCCACCTCAGGCCAGCAGGCTCGTTCGAGGAGCTCAACCCGAAGCACGCCGACGAGCTGCGGCGGATATACGGTGACATCGAGCGGCTCGACCTGATGATCGGGCTCTATGCAGAGCCGCTGCCGAAGGGGTTCGGCTTCAGCGATACCGCCTTCCGGGTCTTCATCCTGATGGCTTCTCGCCGGATCAAGAGCGACCGCTTCCTCACGCGCGACTTCACGCCAAGGGTCTACACGCGCGAAGGCTTCGACTGGGTGAACGAGACGAGCATGAAGGCGGTGCTCCAGCGCCACTTTCCGGAGCTCGAGCGCGCGCTGCGGGGCGTCACGAACCCGTTCGCACCCTGGAGGTCGGTCGCAAGGTGATCGAGGTGGCACCCGGCGTTCACGCTCTGGGCGGCAGGAAGGGCGGTCACGTACGGGCATTCCTGCTCGAGTGCGGCGAGCTGACGCTCGTCGACACGCTCTTCGAGGACGACGCACGGGGCGTACTCGCTGCGCTCCGTGAGCTCGGCCGGAGCCCGCGCGATCTCGCGCGGATCGTGCTCACGCACGCGCACCGCTCGCATCTGGGGGGCGTGGCTGCACTCAAGCGCGCGACCGGGGCAACGGTTCTCGCGCACGAGTGGGAGGCCGACATCGTCGCCGGCGAGCGCCGCGCGCAGCCCGTCACCCTGCGCCCCATGCAATCGCTCCGTCTCATTCCGTTCCAGCTCGGACTGGCACTCGGACGCCCGAAGCACGTCGCGTGTCCCGTCGACGACGCGATCGCGAACGACGACGCGGTCGGCCCGCTGCAAGTGCTGCACGCGCCTGGCCACTCGCCTGGCCACCTCGCGTTCTTCTGGCCCGAGCGCGGCGTGCTGCTCGCGGGCGACGCGATCGCCACCTGGCCCGAGCTCTGCCCCGGCTGGAAGGCGTTCACGCTCAACGAGGAGCAGCACGCGGACTCGCTTCGGCGGATGGCCGCGCTCGACGCTCGCGTCGTCGGCGTCGGCCATGGCGACGCGATCACCCAGGGCGCCGCTGACGCCGTCCGACGCCTCCTGCCCTAAGTCCGAGGCCCTCGAACGCGTACTCGATCGGCGTTGCCCCTTGCAGCGAGCTCGACGACCCACGACTCGACGCGCCGCCGGAATGCCCTGGGACATCGACGCCACTGCGTGCGCCGAGCACGAGGCGGGCAGGCGGCGCAGCTGGTCGTGCTGTCGCAAGGCTGGCCGACCTGCGTCGAGGCGGTGCCAAGCCGGCGTCTCCCATCGGCGGGAGTAACGGATTGGAGTAGCGGCGTGTCTCCGCGCCATGCACCCTGCTGCATCACGCTGCAACACCAAACGCCGACAGCTGCAGGCATTTGCAGCTCGTTGAATTCACCAGCAGTCGCCCTATCAGCGGTTGAGACGTGGCTGTAGCTATCCGCACGCTGCGACGCATAGGTTGACTCACGGCCACATCCTCGCCATACTGCCTCGACGGCTCGTTTGAGTTGTTACAAGCACTGCGGCGGCTTGAGTCAGTTCGGCGCAGGGGAGGCACTCGCTTGTGACGGCGATGTTTGATGGGGACGGGCCCGTCGTCGCACGGTTGCCGCTGCCTATTGCCGCCGAGCAGAGACGAGTCCCTTTGGGCCGGGACCAGGCGTCAATCGCGGCAGTCAGTCCGAAGTCCGGACAGAAGGGGGGCCGTTATGGCTCGCGATGACGTTTGTCATTCACGTTCCAACACGTCTTCTCTGGGCACCTTTGACGTCGAGCGATGTCTGAGGACGATCGCTCTCTCCGACCGCGACCGCTGCACGGTGGCACCGAGTCCCGAGCTCAGCGAACGCATCAAGGCCGAGCTCGAGCGCCTCGGCGGGACCAAGCGGCTGCAGGAGCTGGCGCCGACGATCAAGCTGGCGGAGCCGCAGGCGCCGGGCTTGAACGACGGGCTCATCATCCCCGGCAGCCAATTCCCGCTCGGGACCTCGATCGACCGGGTGCGCAGCGCGGCTGCCGAGCGTGCACCACTGCGCGGCACGGTTCGCGTGGTCGTCGTCTTGGTCGACTTCAGTGACCAGCAAATGGGGCAGACGGCGACCCACTTCGAGCAGCTGTTCTTCTCGACTGGGGTGCTGCCGAACGGGAGCGTCAGGGAGTACTACACGGAAGTAACCAACGGCCTGGTCGACCTGACCGGCGAAGTCGTCGGCCCCTACCGTATGCCGCAGACGATGGCGACCTACGCGCACGGCGCGTCGGGCCTCGGCAGCACCGAGCCGAACGCGCGGACGATGGCCCGCGATGCCGCCGTCACCAGCGACGCCGACGTCAACTTCGCGCCCTACGACAACGACGGCAACGGCTATGTCGATGCGTTCATCGTCGTGCACGCCGGGCCTGGGGCTGAGCAGACCGGCTCGAGCGGCCACATCTGGTCGCACAAGTGGGTCCTCGCTGGCGGGGAGTACGTCGCCGACACGACCAAGATTTACGGCTATCTCACGGTGCCGGAGGACTCGCGCATCGGCGTCTGCGCACACGAGCTCGGCCACCTGCTGTTTGGGTTCCCTGACCTCTATGACACTGACAACACCTCGGAAGGCATTGGCAACTGGTGCCTGATGGCCGGCGGCAGCTGGAATGGCGGCGGCGACATCCCCGCGCATGCCTCGGCGTGGTGTAAAGCCAACCAGGGCTGGGTCACTGTTCAGAATGTGGCCGCGAACGGTCCGGTCAACGTCGCCGACGTGAAGGACGGCCACAC
The DNA here is from genome assembly GCA_963705535.1 of uncultured Actinomycetes bacterium. Lineage (GTDB taxonomy): Bacteria > Actinomycetota > Thermoleophilia > Gaiellales > Gaiellaceae > GMQP-bins7. Next base: position 146,263 of record CAVPJY010000006.1, on the reverse strand, counting down.
TATCTACCGCCTATGGAAGGACGGGGCGGCGGGGCAGGAGTACTTCCTTGTCGAAAACCGGCAGCGCAATCGCTACGACGCTCAGATGCCCGGAGAGGGCCTACTGATCTGGCATATCGACGAGGCGATCTCTAACAACACCAATGAAACGCACTATAAGGTCGCGCTGATTCAAGCCGACGGCGCGCGGAATTTAGAGAACAATGCCAATCGTGGCGACGACGGTGATCCCTATCCCGGCAGCGCTAACAATACCGCCTTTGGCAACACCTCCAACCCCAACTCGCAGTCATACGGTGGCGTCAACACCTGTGTCGCGGTGACTGCCATCGGTGCATCGGCTCCGGTGATGCAGGTTCAGTTTGCGGTCCGCTGCGCGAAGCCGAAGGAGTTCCGGAAGGAGTTCAAGGATGGCAAGGACCAACGCAAGGAGTCGTGGAAGGAGCTAAAGGAGCGGCGCAAGGAGCTGAAGGACCTGCGAGAGAAGCCGCTCCGCGAGAAGCGGCCCGAGAAGCCGATCATCGACAAGGGTGGCCGCTTGGAGAAGCCGCCGCAGACGGAGGGCGGTTTCGGCTGGCGGCGCGAGTGGCGCCCGTCGGTCGCGCCCGAGGACGATGTGGCGGAGACGATCGCCGAGCTTGAGGCACGCATTGCCGCGCTCGAGGCGGTCGTCGGCGCCGGTGGCGAGCCGTTCATCGAAGAGAGCCTGCGGCCGGATCTGACGATGTCGGCGTTTGCCGACGAGGAGGACGCGAGCGGAGCGCTCGAGGATAAACGCTCCTACGACAGCAAGCCGCCAGGGGAGTAGATCGCTGGCGCCGCGGTCGCGTACCGATCCGCCGATCCTCGTCCTTCATAACAGCGGCGACTCGGTTGCGGCAGCAATCGCCGCCGCGACGGCCCGGCGTGGCGCCGCTGTCCAGATGGTAAGTGTCGAAGAGCTGGCGCTTGGGGCGACGTGGTCGCACCGACTGACGAACGGTGCGGTCCGGACGGTTACTGATCTCGCGGACGGCCGGAGGCTTGACTCGGACGCGATCGGGGCCGTCTTCAACCGCGTGCGGTACACACCCGCACCGTTCTTTCCGCGCCCGCGCGACCGCGACTACGCGGTTATGGAGATATTCGCGCTGCTTCTCAGCTGGTTGCACAGCCTGCCGGCGCTGGTCGTGAACCGCCCGTCGCCGCGCGGTCTCGGCGGGAGCGAGCGGACGCTTCTCGAGTGGCTGCGCCTGGCGGCGGCATCACGGCTCGCCACGCGACAGGTGCGGCTCACCACCAATGGCCGGCAGTTCCATCTGGTCGGACTGCGCGCCCACCAGCCGCCGTTCGCCGAAGGGGGCGGCCCGGGACCGCCACTGGAAGGGTCCATTCCGTCTGGGCCGCGACCGGTGCTGTTCGCGGAGGAGGTCGGCCCGGCTGAGCGCGTGATCGTCATCGGCGAGCGCACGTTCGGCGCTCGGGAGCTCGAGGCTGCTGCGTTGCGCCGTCTCGCGGCAGCGGCTGGGTGCGCACTGCTCGAGGTCGAGATCGCACCGAGTATCCGCCGGAGGGAGTGGGTGGTCTGCGGCGCCAACTCGTTCCCGACGGAGCTCGCCGCTGAATGCGTCGAGGTGCTCGCCGCCTGGCTGGTAGAGGCCGCCGCAGGTTCGAGGACACGATGATCCTCATCTGCGGTATTGCCTCCGAAGGGCCGCTACGCGCGGCGATCGCCGCCGCTCAACGGGCGGGCGTCGACTGCGTTGTCGTCGACCAGCGCAACTCGGTTGCCTATGAAATCTCGATCGACTGCCGCGGCGCCGAGCCGGTCGGGCACCTCGTCGCTGACGGTCGGCCACTGCCGCTTGAATCTTTCAGCGGGATCTACGCGCGCCTCGTGGAGAGCAACCTCCTTCCGGAGAGCCAAGACGGAGGAAACGGGACACGCGCCCATGCCGCCGCTCTGCAACGTGCGCTCGACGAGTGGCTTGAGCTCGCGCCTAGCCGGGTCGTCAACCGCACGAGCAGCATGGCGAGCAACGTCTCGAAGCCCTACCAGGCACAGCTCATCCGCGAAGCTGGTCTGGCCACCCCGACGACGCTGGTTACGAACTGCGCCGCTGAGGCGCAGGCATTCGCCGCTGCAAGTGGCGGCGCCGTCTTCAAGAGTGTCAGCTCGGTGCGCTCGATCGTCCACGCCCTTACGCCGGAGCGACTGTCCCGTGTCGACCAGCTCCGTCAGCTTCCTACACAGTTCCAAGAACGGGTGCGTGGCGTTGATGTACGTGTGCACGTCGTCGGCAAACGAGTAATCGCGACCGAGGTGGCCAGTGACGCAGTCGATTACCGCTACGCCAGTCGCGACGGTCTTGATTTCGACATGACTGCGACGACCATCCCGGCACCCGTCGAACGCCGATGCCGCGAGCTCGCCGCACGGCTCGATCTACCCTTCTGCGGCATCGACCTCAAGCGAAGGCCGGACGGGACGTATGTCTGCTTCGAGGTCAATCCCTCGCCGGCCTACACGTACTACGAGGAGGGCGCGGGCCAGCCGATCAGCGACGCGCTGGTCGAGTACCTCGACCGCGGCTAACCTGTCCGGCGTGGTCCAGGTTATCGAGAACTGGGCGTTCCTCGAGGGAGTAGTACAGACGGTTGGGTCGAGCGGTGTTCGCGACGATCTCGTGACGGTCGATCTCGTGGTCGACCGCATCGAACCGGATGAGAAGTTTCCGAACCTCTTCGGGGAAGAGCTGCAGAGTTCCGTGTCGGTCGTGATTCCCGAGAAGACCGTACGGCAGCTGGACGTTCGCCCCGGGGTCCGCCTGCGCTGCCGGGTGCGGAAGGCTTCGCCTTTTGCTGTCTTCGCCGATGCGACTGATGTGACAGTCGTGGGTACCTCGGCCCCGGACGGCGGCGTAGCGTAGCTTGGAAGACCCAACGCAGCCTCGGAGCGTCCCGAGCGACACTTCAGCTCGGAAACGCCTTGTCTAAGCCAAAACTGGGTCGCTCGAGGGCGGACATGGGGTCGGACTGGAGGCGGCCGACCGGGCCTGGACGCGAATCCGCGAAGCGGCGTCCGCGCGCCCCTCGACCCACGTTAGCCCTCGGGCAAGCACACGATTTCAGCGCTCAAGCGTCCGCGGCCATGGAGACCTCTTCGATCTTCATGAGCACGTGCTCGACGCTGGTCGGCTCCGGGCCGTTGGTACGTGCGCATCCGCACCTCAACCCGGGGGCAGGGCGATCGCCCAGATCGATACGCCGGTGCTCTAAGCTCTGACCGGTCGGCCGAAGGGGGCGATGATCCGTCTCATTCCAGGCTGCGGCCTCGTCCTTGCAGTCGCGCTGCTTGCCGCGGCGCCTGCGTCTGCGAGAAGCGGCGAATCGATCGCCGACATGTTGCGAGCTGGGAAGGCCGTTGTTCTCTCCGGTGAGACGGTCCGAGGGCAACTGGACCTACGAGGAGCTGACGTCCGCGCGGTCTTCAAGTGCCGCGGTTGCACGTTTGAGGGAAGCATCGACGCGCCGGATGCCACGTTCGAGCGAACCGTCGACGTCAGCGGCTCGAGGTTCGAAGGGACAGTCGACCTCAGCGGCGCCACCTTCCGCGCCCCGGCGCTGTTTAGGGTCGCATCGATCGACACGGGCAACACGCTCGAGGAGCGCCGTACGAGGTTCCAGGGCGATGCGGACTTCTCGCTCGCGACGTTCGACGACCTGGCGAGCTTCGCCGGCTCCGAATACAAGGCGGCGGGAACCTTCCGCGATACGAGGTTTGCGGACGTCACGTTCGCGTCGGCACGGTTTGTGCAGGCCGGCGACTTCGAGCGGGCCTCCTTTCGAGGAGTGGCGAGCTTCAACCACGCGACGTTTAGCGGCGAGGCGACGTTTTCCGAAGGCGACTTCAGACGTGGCGCTCGCTTTGCGCAGACGAAGTTCCTGGCACGCGGGGTCTTCACCCGGGCGCAGTTCGGCGAGGATACGTCGTTTCTCAACGCACGCTTCGTCCCCGCCGAGACTTCGGAGGAGGGAGCACGGTTCCAGGGCGTCACGGCGCTCGGGAGCCTCGACTTCACCTTTGCGGAGTTCGAGTCGGGCGAAAGTAGGACATCGCCCGACAACACTCGGGTCGTCGCCATCTTCTCGGACGTCGTTTGCGCTCAATCGATCGTCTTCCGCAACACGACCTTTGCCGCAGGGCACCGGATCACGATGCTGCGGCTCCAAGCACGCGATCTCGTTCTCGACGTCGACCTCGTGCCGCAGATCGACGACCCGGCCGATCAACGAGTGATCCTCCACGCGGTCGAGGAGAGTGCGAAAAGCCGTGGAGATCTCGGAGCTGCCAACGACGCGCACTACGCATTCCTGGCCCTGCGGAGCGACGACTATGGGGCTGGCTGGCGGGTGTTGGACTACATCTTCTACCGCGGCATCGCCGGGTACTTCGTGCGCCCCTTTCGACCGTTGCTCGTTCTGCTCGGACTCGCGACTGTGCTCTCGTTCGTACGCTTCGCGCGCCGTCCCGCACCTGCTTCGGTCGGAAGTGGCGGCTCGCGCGTGCGCCGGCTTGCACGTCGCCTGCGCTCCAACGGCACGGATCTCCTGATCTGCTTCCTCGACACGCTCACGAGCATTCGGACAGGACACGGAGCCGGCAAGGATGAAGCCGCCCCGGGCGTGGGCGAGCGGATCGAGATCTTCGTGTACCGGCTGCTCCTCGTCTGCGCGCTCCTCGGTCTCGCGAACTCGAACCCGACGCTGCGTGAGATGTTTGACACGCTCGTCTGAACGCGCAATCGTGGTCGGTATGCGAAAGTCGGCTGTTGCCTTCGGGCTGGCCGGCCTTGCGGCAGCCGGTGTGGGACTCGTAAGCCACGGTTCCTCGACCGCGGCGCCGCTTCGCGCCGAGATCGTGGCCTCGTCCTGCTCGCCTCAAGGACATGCAGGGTGGGCATACCGCGAGGAACCCAGCCTCAAGATCGGGGGGAAGTCTGTGCCCGCGCCCGCAACCGGCGAAATCCGGGCCGGCGATCTGGTACAGACGGACCCTGATGGCGCAGGCAGGTTCTGTCTTCGAGTCGCCAATCTGGATTGTGACATCGACGCCGACACAACCGTGCGGGTGCTGCCCCCGAAGAAGCCGAAGGTCCTCCTTCGACTCATTCACTCGGAGTACCCATTCACGTGTACGGCGATCTCCTCGGGCAAGGAATGGGAACTCGAGACTGGCGAGAGGACGAGGATCCTGATCGGCGGGGCCCGGCAGAGCCTGCGTACCCACCGCCTGACCGCCGGAGATAGGCGAGACGTCGCTGCCGCGCCTCGCTCGGCGTACGCCCTGTCGCTTGTCGTCAGCAAGAAGCAGGCCCTCGTCAAAATCCGCCGTGGAGGGACGATCGTCACGAGTGGGAAGAGCACACGACGGGCTGTGGTGCTCGGGCGCAGACAGCAGGTCGTCGTTCCGGCCGGGCGCGACCCCCGGCAGCCAACCACGATCACCCTCACGCCGTCGGAGCAACGCACCTTCAAAGAGCTCGAACAGTCGCTGCCGGCGGACACGGACCGGACGCCACCGGCGATCATCATCCAGGGGCCTCGCAACCCGTCGTCAGTCCGATGGGCAACATTCTCGCTCAGAGCCACCGAAGCCGGGGCGACGCTCAGCTGCGCGCTCGATGGGAGCGACTTCCGCCTGTGCACGACCCCGCATCGGATTGAAGGGCTGAGGCCCGGCCGGCACGCACTCGCAGTCAGGGCAACGGACGCAGCCGGGAACACGCGGACGAGCGTCTACTCGTGGACGATAGACAGGAGCCAGATCGCCTTCATGAGCGACCGTGACGGCAACCTCGATATCTACGCAATGGAGCCTGACGGAACGAAGCAGGTCCGGCTGACGACGAACCCCGCGGCAGACGAGGATCCGGACTGGTCCCCGGACCGCACGCGGATCGTCTTCCACAGCGAGCGAGACGGCAATGCCGAGATCTACGTCATGAACGCAGACGGGACAAACCAGACGAGGCTCACCAACAACGTCGTCACGGATCGCAACCCGACCTGGTCACCAGATGGTACGAAGATCGCCTTCGAAAGCTTCCGTGACGGCAACCGCGAGATCTACGTGGTGAACGCGGACGGCAGCGGCGCGAGGAGGTTGACGACGGATCCCGGACTCGATTTCGATCCGGCGTGGTCACCCGACGGTACCAAGATCGCCTTCGCGAGCACCAGGGACGGCGATAACTACGACATCTACGCCATGAATGCAGACGGCAGGGCGCAGACTCGGCTGACCAACGATCCGGCTGTCGAGTACAACCCCGCCTGGTCGCCCGACGGGAAGAGGATCGCCTTCCACAGCTTTCGGGGACCTCCCGCGCAGTACCAGAACCTCTACGTGATGAACCCCGACGGAAGCGGTGTCGTGCGGATCACGCAGACCCAACGGAACGACTGGAATCCCGCGTGGGCCCCTGACGGCGGCCACCTCGTCTTCCAGAGCGATCGCGACACCGAGAACGGGCTCCAGATCTACATCATCGACCTCGACAGCCGGGAGGAAACGAGGCTGACAACCGGATCGGGCAACAACCTCGTTCCGGATTGGTAATGCAGACCTTTCCTCAAGGAAGGAGTTGAATTGGCGACAGGACTCGGCATCCACATCGGCCTCAATCACGTTGATCCTGCGCACTACGAGGGATGGGACGGTGAGCTCGCAGCATGCGAGCTCGACGCCCAGGACATGCGCGCGCTCGCGGCAAGCAAGGGTATCTCGGGGCGCCTGCTGCTCAGCTCGGAGGCAACCGCCGACACCGTTACACAGGCGATCGCCGAGGCGGCCGACCAGCTCGAGTCCGGCGACCTCCTGTTCCTCACGTACTCGGGGCACGGCGGTCAGCTGACGGACCGTGGCGAGGACGAGGAGACGGACTTCATGGACGAGACCTGGGTCCTGTTCGACCGGCAGCTCATCGACGACGAGCTCTACGCCCTCTGGGGTCGCTTCAAGCCCGGCGTGCGCATTTTCATGCTCTCGGACTCCTGCCACAGCGGCTCGGTGAACCGGGAGGCCCGAGACGAGTATGCGAAGATCCGCCAGGAAGTTGGAGCTAAGACGCGTGAGCTTCCCCGTGGAGTCCAGGCGAAGACGTACCGGGCCCACAAGGAGGAGTACGACGCGATCAAAGCGGCTCACCCAGACGGCGACGCCGTCGACGTGAAGTCGCACGTTCTGCTGATCTCGGGCTGCAAAGACGACCAGCTTTCGCTCGACGGCGTCGACAACGGCCTCTTTACCGGAACGCTTCGTGAGGTGTGGGCCGACGGCGCCTTTCAGGGCGACTACACGGCGCTGCATGCCGCGATCCTCACTCACATGCCGGACACGCAAACGCCACAGATATCGTCCGTTGGCGCCCGGTCGCCAGAGTTCGAGGCGCAGCAGCCGCTGACGGTCTGAGCCCGGCACAGCCCAGAGCGCACCGCCGGCTTGGCCCGGGGGCAGCTCGAGCCAAAGCGCCTGTCGATGCGCCGCGGGTTCGTGCCTCCGGCGGCTACAAGGTCTTGGCTCTCTTAACCGTCTCCTCGGTGATCGCGGTCATCACGTCGGACGCGGCCTGCTTCGCTTGCTCCAGTGAGGGATCGAACATGGCCAGGTACTCGCCGATCTCTCGCGCGATCAGGGCCTCCACGTCAGCCGCGAAGCGCGGATACGCAAGTTGATACGACGTGGTCAGGTCGGCAGTCTTCAGCGACTCGTACTTCCCGCAGAGCTGGATAAATTGCCAGCCTTCGACCTTCAGGAGCTCCGCCGCGCGTCGCTTCTCGCGCCACGTCTCACCATAGTTCGCGATTCCCTCCCACGCGGCACAGCCCGCAACGACCGCCCCGACCAGGGCAATGGCGACAGCGGTGGGCGTGTGCCAGCCGCCGCCGAGCAAGCTCAGGGTGGTCAGTACAGGGATAGAAACACCGCCCACGACAACGATGGCGCGTAGGAGGAAATACTTTTGCCGAGCCCCGACTGACCGTTCGTGCCACCACATGACCATCCCGATCCAGCGGTTGGCCATGAATAGCCGATACGGCTCGAGGGCCTCGACCTCGTCGAGGAGCTTCTCGAGGCTTCGACGAGTCACCAGTGGCTCGCCTCTACCTCCCTGGAAGGGGTTCCACGACATGCGACCTCCTTTCAAAGCTCGCTGACGAACAGTCCTACGTCGGGCATGTCGTCCGGTGCTCGAGGCCAGGTACGAGCTCCTGCCACTCGGGCTCGGTGAGGTTGCCGACGACGAGGCTGCATACCTGGCGCTTGAGATCGGCGAGGTCCTGCCACAGGATCCCGTCCCAGAGCCGAACCGCTCCGTCGCTGTCTCCGGACACAACGGTTCGACCGTCCGGGCTGAAGGCAACACTGAGCACGGCGCCGTCGCCGCCGCCGAGCGGCCCGCCCAGCGCTCGGCGGCCGCCAACGTCCCACAGCCGCACGGAGCCATCCTCGCCGGCCGAGACGACCTGCCGCCCGTCTGGGCTGAAGGCCACAGCTCTGACCTCGAGATCGTGCCCGCTCAGCGGCTCGCCGAGCGGCGCTCGGGTGTCGACGTCCCACAGCTGGACCCGGCCCTCGATCGTTCCGATCGCGAGCGTGTGCCCGTCTGGTCCGAATGCGACGCTCGTGCCGACGTCGTCGTCCGCGAGTGAAACCTGACCCAAGGCCGCCCGCGTGCTCGCGTCCCACAGGCGCAACGTGCCGTCGGCGCCGACCGAGGCGAGCGTCCTCCCGTCCGGGCTCCAGGCGACGCTCCAGACCTCGCCCTCGTGTCCGCGAAGCGGCTGCCCGAGCGGCGCGCGCTCGGCGACGTCCCACAGCCGGACGGTGTCGTCGAGACCCGCGGACGCGAGCATGCTTCCGTCGGGGCTCCAGGCGACGCTCTGAACGGTTTCGTCGTGACCGTCCAGGGTCGCGGTAGGCGTGCGGTCCTCCACGTCCCAGAGCACGATCGAGCCGCCGTCACCCGCTGACGCCAATGTCTGGCCGTCCGGGCTCCACGCCACGCTCTCGATCGAGGTCGTCTCGCCGTCGTCGAGCTGCGAGTGCAGTCTCCGCGAGCGCATGTCCCAAAGCTTGATCAGCCCGCCGAAGTCCGCGGATGCGAGGAGGCGCCCGTCGGGGCTGTACGCAACGGCCTTGACCTGGTCTGGGTGTCGTTCGATCGCCTCGCCGAGCACGGCGGGGGCAGGCATCTTCCAGATCCGCACGGTGCTGTCGTAGCTCGACGAGGCAAGCGTGCGGCCGTCCGGCGCAAACGCAACGGCGACGACGCGATCACCGTGGCCGCGGAGAGGCTCCCCCATCGGGGTGCCATCTCGAGCGTCCCACAGCCGGACGGTGTTGTCCTCCCCCGACGATGCGATCGTGCGCCCGTCCGGACTCCAGGCGACGCTCCAGATGTCGCCCGTGTCCGGGCCGAACGCCTCGACGAGCGGTCGCCTGAACCGAGCGTCCCAGATGCGAATGAGGCCGTCCGTACCGGAAGAGACGAGCGCCTGGCCGTCCGGACTCCAGGCGATGCTCAAGACTCTGCCGTCGTGGGCGGTCTCGATCTGGCCGATCGGCTGGCGTGAGCGGACGTCCCAGAAGCGGATGTTCCCGTCGTAGCCAGCCGACGCAAGCGTCCCCGCGACCGGGCTGAAAGCGAGACTCACGATCCGACCGCGATGCGCTTCGAGAGGATGTCCGAGAGCCTTCTGCGTCTTCGGATCCCAGAGCTGGATGCTTCCCGCCTCGCCCGCGGAGGCGAGCGTCGTCCCGTCCCGGCTCCAGGCAACGCTCGAGATCAGCCCCTTGTCGCCCGACTCGAGGACGCCGAGCGGAGTCCCGTCGCCGCCGTCCCAGAGTCGGACGGTCCCGTCGTGGCTCGCCGACGCGAGTGTCTTCCCGTCCGGGCTGAAACCGATGCTCCACACCGCGTCCCCGTGGCCGCGCAGCGGCTCGCCGATCGGTCTGCGCTCTCGCAAGTCCCAGAGTCGAAGCGTTCCGTCGAAGTCGGCCGACGCGAGCGTGCGGTCGTCCGGGCTCATGGCAATCGCCCTGACCGCGCGTGGATGGCCTCGCAGGATCGCGACCGCGCCAGAGCGTCGAGCCACGCTGAACGACTCGACCATCGCGCTGGCGGCCTCGGGGCTCGGGCTTTCACGGTACGCCTCGAGGCCGAGCAAGAGCGCTGCGTCCACTCGGCTCGGCAACAGATCTTTCGCGGCCGACGCGAGAGCAAGAGACGCTGCCGACCGTGTCGCGCTCCGGGCCTCGTTTCGCTGCACGAGTGCCCAGATGCCGAGCGTCGCGAACACCGCGGCGAGCAAGACAAGCGCGCCGCCCACTCGCGCGAACCGGCGAACCGTTGCGCGGCGCCGCTGATCCTGCTCGTAGTCGGCACGCCATGCCGCGATAGGCTCGGCAAGGACGTCGTGAAACAGCTCGTAGCGCGTCGCGCCGTTGTCGGTGGCGGGGGGCGGGATCCGTCGCAGGATGCGGCCACTCTCGCCTCGGCAGAGCTTCTCGAGCACTGCCGCGACCTCTGGCTCGGGGCGCCACGTCCACTCCGCGAGGTCCGAGGCAGAGTGAGCGATCTTGGTCTTCGTGCTGGTGACGAGGAAGCGAAACGCACCGGCGGCAACCGCCTGCTCGGACTTCGAGAGCGAGGCGAGCGCCTCGAGCAAGTGGTTCTCGACGATCCGTTCGGCTCCACCGAGCTCGTCGAGCCGGGAGACGGTCAGATCGTGTGCCCCGGCGTCGACCGTCGCTCGCCACAGCCGTTCCATCACGATTTGGAGGAATGGTGCTTCGACACGCTGAACGTCCCCGGCGGCCGAGGTCGTGCCCCGCACGCCTACGCCGAGCGCGAGCGCGCCGGTGGCCGTGGCGTCTATCACTGCCTCGACGAGCGCCGGCTCGAGTGTGTACGCCGGCTCCTGTGGCGAGCGACGGCGGTTCCACTCCTCGATCGGCCCTTCGATCGCGCGGCGTGCAGCGGCCTGGTTCAGATGCTCGATGCGGACGTAGTTCGCAAACAGGCGCGGAATGCGCCCTTTGAAGCGGTCGAGCTTTGCCAGCGCGTCCTCTCTGATCGAGAGCAGGAAGTGCACGCGCAGGTTCGGGTCATTGACGATCGCCGGGAACTCACCGGCGAACGTGTTCTCGCCGTCCTCGTCCGGGTGGTAGAGAAAGTAGTCCTCGAACTGATCCAGGACAACGAGCAGCGTCCGTACCTCCTCGGTCCAGGAGCGCAACCGATCCGCGGCGGGCTCGCCGGGCTGCCATGGGCTGAGGCTCTCGACGCCGAGCACTTCAGCCGCGACGCCCCGGATTGTCTCCATCAGCGCAGGCAGTGGATCGTCACGCCAGGCCGCGAACACGCAGATCGCGAACGGCGTCCGCTCGAGCTTCGTCAGCGCGTTGTCGCGCGCAAGCCTGCGGAGGTCGTGGATCGCGCCTGCCCGAAGCAGCGACGTCTTGCCGACCCCGCTTGCCCCGTAGAGGATCGTCAGCCGGGATGCGCGAAGGTTCCCGGCGACGATCCACTTCTCGTCGTCCCTGCCGAAGAAGAACGCTGCGTCGTCCTCGCCGTACGGAACGAGGCCGACGTAGGGGGTGTCCGGTGGACGCGGCGCAGGATCCGGCTGCGCGAACGCATCCGTCATGTCGGCGGCTCGGATGCGAAGAGCTCCTGCTCGAGCCGCCCTGCGTAGTCCTTGAGCGGGACGTAGATGAGGTCGACATCCCCGCGGTCGCGCCAGAGCGCCTCCTCGACCTCACGCGCGCCCGCGTCGGTCGGGGCGCGTTGCACCGCCCACGACTTCAGGTCGAGCTGTTGCGCTCCCCAGATCCGGTTCAGGATCACGCGCAGGTTCCAGTCGTGCATCGAGTAGCCCAGGAACAGGAAGTGGCTGTCGGCCATCCGCTCGAGGAGAGAGAACGGGAGCTGTCCACCTACGTCACCACCCACGAGGTAGTCGATGTAGCTGTCCTCGGTGATGACGTAGCTGTCGCCCTTGACGTTGCTCCGGTCGATCGCGCCGTGCAGCTTCAGGATCACCGTCCGCTCCTCGAGGGCGAGAGCCGTGTACTCGTTCGGGCGCTCAATCGGCACCACCTCGCCCTTGGGAGGACGATGGAGAAAGCGACCGTGGAGCGGTCCCCGCTTCGCCTCGTACCAGACCACGTCGAACGGCTCGCCCTCGTTCGCGAACGCACGCTCGATCAGGTCGTCGTAGTTCGTCGTCAGTAGGAGCAGCTGGGGCCGGTCGTTCGCGCGCAGCACCGCCGGAAGGCGCGCGAAGAGGCGGTGCAACGAGGTCGGCGGATAGTTCGAGTCGAAGACCTCGTGCAGGTAGCGATAGAGGCGCCCTTCGCCCAGGATCGCGTCCACGTACTGCGAGACCCGAAGGAGGTTGACGTCGGAGTCCGGATATCGGCTGCTCGTCGCGAGCGTTTGGGCGAGCTCGCCACCGCTCGGCGCGAAGCGACCCACCTGCCAGGAAGCCTCCTCCGGACGATCACACAGGTTCGCTCCCGCGCCCAGGAACGGGACGATCTCGCCGTTTGCGAGAAATTCGGCCACGAGCGAGAAGTGACGATCGTCGGCCGTCATCCTGCGAGATCCGGCACGGTCACGTCGAGCTCCTACGGAGTCATGCTGGCGCAGACGATGTAGATGGACTGAGCGCCCTTCGGGTCTCCGGTCTGGTTCTCGATCTTGAATCTCCAACTCGAGTCCGAGACGGGACGGGACTCGGTAAGGCTCAGCTCGTCGGCATCCTGCTCCCTGAAGAAGTGTCCCCCGCCGAGCACGGACTTCCCGCCGGGACAGTTGAGCTGCTCCGTCCTGAACCCTTTCCCACCGAGGCTGATCTGCGTCGTGATCTGTTGGTAGCCGGACGCGCCCGGCGGGCCAGGGTCGCCCTTCGCGCCGGGCGGGCCGACCGCGCCGATCGAGGCGGCCAGCTTTCCGCCCTCGCCGACGACGGGGATTTGACCGCGTCTCGGGTTGACGGAGGACTTGTGCCCGTTCAACTTCCCCGCGTTCGCGGCGAAGTCCGCGTTCTTCGCGCGGGGCACGACCTGGGTGATCGCGTCCTCGGCGGCGCGGCCGACCGGAGTCGCGCCGAGGAGCGCAACGAGGAGCGCGGTTCCGGAGAGGATCAACGGCAATCGCTCTTTCATGGTGGTTCCTCCCTGCTCCACTCATTGGAGCCCATCGAAGTGGTCACGCCTCCCGGATCAGCCGCTCGGAGAAGCGGTGTGCCAGCGCCGCGATCGTGTTCGACGGATTCGGGCCGACCGGGCCGGGCATCACCGACCCGTCGGCGATCACGAACCCCGGGTATCCGAAGACCTGCCCGTACGAGTCGACGACGCCCTCGCGCTCGTTCCGGCCCATCGGGCAGCCGCCGAGCGGATGCACGGTCACGACGCGCCCGACGTACCAGGGCGGGTTGTCCTTGAACGTCCCGTCGAGAATGTCTGCGATCGCGCGGCCCGTTCGACGCACCTCCTCGAACGTCGGATTCGAGCGGCGCTTGTTCCAGTCGACGTCCAGGAGGCCGTCTGCCGTGAGCCGCATGGTCCCGTCCGGGATGTCCCTCCCCATCGCGAACAACGGGAGCGTCGACGACGACGTCGGAGCGAGGCCGATGAACCGTGCGAGGTCTCCGCCGATATCGCTCGACCCGCCTCTTCGAAGCCAGAGCTTCAGGAGCCGCCAGGCGAAGCGGGCGGCCCGCACGATGCCGGCAGGCTGGTCGCTCGCCTCGATCATCCAGTTGATCGTCTCCGGGTAGCCGCCGTCCTGCACGTAGAAGGCACGTCCACGACCGCCCTCGAGCTCGTCCTTCATGCGAATCGTGCTCGTGATGACAGGCCCGTACCCGGGCTCGATGAGGCGACCTCGCCGCTCGCCGTTTACCAGCTCGTGAGTGCGCATCACGAACGTCAGCAGGTCGCCGTTTCCGCCAAAGCCGGTCCCCAGTCGCTCGCTGAGACCGGGGAAGTTGGCCCGATTCCTGAGCAGGAGGTACGTCGACCCGAACGTTCCTCCGCAGAGCACGAGCCGGTCGGCGGCGAGCGTCTTCTCCTGGAGCGGGGCCTGCCGCCGCTCGCCCTCGACGGCCTCGGAGTGATCGACGTAGCCGACGGAATACCCTCCGCCCGGCCTCGGAGCCAGGGTCTTGGCCTCGCAGCGCGTCCGGATCTCCACACCGTGTCTGAGCTTGGCGAACGAGAGGTAGTTGTAGTCGAGGGTGTACTTGCTGCCGTAGTTGCAGCCGAAGTTGCACTCGCCGCACATACGGCACGTCTGGCGCGGGATCCCGTGCAGGTTCTCCTGCTCGCCGACGATCTGCCTGCCCGTCGCCGGTGCACCGCCGTCCGGCGCGAACGTGACCGCGAGCTTCGGGAGATACCACTCGAGCCCCAGGCGCTCGGCGGCGTGGCGGAGGGCGTTCGTCTTCGGCGTGCGGTCGTACGGCGGCTGATCCAGCGGGTACGGCTTCGCCTGGAGCATCGCCTCGTGGCGCTCGTAGTACGGCTCGAGGTCCTCGTACGTGACCGGCCAGTGCTCCCAGCCCCCGTGCTCGAGGTCTTCGCGAACGAATGTCGCAGCGTCCTTTCGAATGAGGACGTTCGAGTAGAGGAGCGAGCCGCCGCCGAGGCCGCTCGAGACGATCCCGCCGAGCCCTCGGAACTCCCAGATGTTGAAGAGCCCATGCAGTCCTTCGCTCGGGTCCCAGAGGTTGTGGCTCGTACCCCAGGGGCTCCGGGGAAACGATCCCGGCGGATACGGCTTGCCGCGCTCGAGCAGGCATACGCGCATGCCGGCCTCGCCGAGGCGCAGCGCAGTGACGGAGCCGCCGAACCCGGAGCCGACGACCACGGCATCGAAGTGCTCGTCGGCAGCAGGTGCCACGTCAACCCTCGTCCGGCTCGAGCTCGGTCGTGACGAGCCTGCTCTGGACGCCTTCTTCGCTGTAGGCGACGGTTCGAATCACGTACCGCTCGTCTTCGAGTCGCAGCGGATGCGCGAAGACACCGCTGCGCGCCCGTACCGTGAACGCGTGGCTCGCAGGCGGAAGGTCGTCGTCGGGCGTGTCGACGGAGACGACGATCCGCTCGGGCCTCACGGCGCCGGCCGGGAGCTTCTTCGGGAACGCGTACTTGACGACGACCTGGTCGTCGACGCGCGTGAACGTGAGCTTCGGGGCCGGAGGCACGGGGAGATCGGGAGTCGGCCGTGGACGCTTCTTGATCCGACCGCGGGTGACGTTGCCCCCGAGCTCGATGTGGAAGGCGGTCGGGCTCGTCCACTGGCCCTTCAGGCCCGGGCCTGTCGGGCTCGAGTCGCTCGACCCCCACTTGCCTGGCCAGAGCGTCCAGCCGGGCGACTGATCCGAGATGACCTCTAGCGTCGGGCGGACGAGCGGTCCCTTGCCGTCCGAGTAGTCGGGGGGAAGCGGGAACATCGGCCAGTGCTCGCCGGGCGCCGCGAACGAGGCGTGGGAGCCGCGCCCGACGTACACGACGGGAACGTCTCCGTCGGGAGATGCCCGCAGCTTGAGGTCGGACCAGTTGAGAGCCTCGCCATCGCGATGCTGGGCGAAGGTGGCCGCGTTCGGCTTTGCGTCGCGGCCGAGGCGAATCTGGATCATCTCCCAGTCGCCCTCGTGCAGACCCACCCCGAGGTAGTTCTTGTCGTTGTAGTAGTAGAAGAACCAGTACTGGAGCCAGGTCGGGCCGTTGGACTCGTGGACGGCATGGCCGTAGGCGCGGTCGGCATACCGCGGGTCGGCGTGCAGGCGGCGGGCGTCCTCGACGTAGCGGCGCCCGGCCGCGTCGAGGAAGTCGGTCGGACGCACCTCCTCGCCGCTCGAGTAGATTTGCCCGAGGAACGCCAGGTCGAGCTGCTTCTGCCCGTCCTTCGGGCGCGCCGACGCGAGCACGCTACCGCCCTTGCGCTTGAGGGAGTTCGTATAGCTCCACTTCGAGCCGTCGTCGAAGAAGTACTCGGGCAGGATCGCGGCGGAGTCCGAGCGGTAGCTCTCGAGGGAGTCGTACCGGAGGTACGGGGAATAGCGGCGCAGCAGCTCTTCGTCGGACACGCTCTCTCCTCTCAGGCTCCGCTTCGAAGGCCGGGCGCGAGCCCGGACTCGCCCGCCGGGTCGCCGTAGTGCTGGTACGCAGCCCAGAGCGGCCCGTACGTCTCGCGGTCGCTCCACAGCGCTTCGCGCGCGCGCCGCACGGCCTCGCCGAACGACCCGCCCGCGAGCAGCGTCGAGTAGAAGATCTGGGCGAAGAGCTCGGCGCCGATGTCGTTCACCTCCCATGCCGTGCCGACGTAGTTCCGGACACCGAGCTTGAAGAACTCGTCCGCGAGGCTGGGGAGGAGGCCTGCCTCGCTTCGCACCTCGTCCGCCCGTCGCCCGCCTTCCAGCACCTGGGACGTCCGGCCGGAGAGGCACGCGTTCGAGACGATAACCGCGGGAACTCGTTCGAGGCGCCCGATCTCCCCAGGGGTGAGCAGTCCCCTCGCGAAGAGCCACCCGACCCGGTTCGGCTGTACGGGATCGAAGTCGCCGTGGCCGGCGTAGTGGACGAGGTCGTAGTCGCCCCGGAGCAGAAGCGAGAGCACCTCGAGCCGGTCCGCGGGCTTCACGCCGGCGAGCGCACCGTCGCGGGGCACGCTCGGTGCGCCGATCCTTGCATCGACGAAGATGTCTCCGCGCGCTTCGAGCAGCGCCTTGACCTTCAGCGCTTCGCTCCTCGCGCCCGGGAGGTCCTCACCCCGCTCGGGGTCCCCCGGGTCACCGACGATGAGCGCGCGGAACTCCTTCCCGGCACGGCCCGGTCTGGTCGGTGCCGGGCTGTAGGTGGTGCGCAGCTGCCGCGCGAACGGCTTGCGAACGGCGAGCGGGACCACCACGTCCTCGTCGTCGCTCGTGGCGCTCGCGAGCATCTCCCAGTGGAGGCGGGCCATCGGGCGGTCGACCTCGAACACGAGGGAGCCCGAGCTCAGCACATCTCGGAACTCGGCAGGGACGAGAAGCCGGTAGAGGAGATCGCACAGCTCCGAGACGCCCTCCGGCGCCGGATCGGTCATCTTCTCGACGAGGTCGTCCACGACATCGCGAGCGACGCCGACCAGCCGCTCGGGGACCGTCGCCGCCTGGTGGATTGCAGCCGTCCTGATGACCTGGCCGTCGTCCCAGAAGGAAACCCGGGCTGGAATGTCCGCGACACGCGACTCGGCCGTTCGGCGCTCGAGGCGGAAGCGTGGCCGTCCAGACGTTGCATCCTCTCGCCCTTCGGCGGCCAGTTGCTCCAGCGCGAGCCTGCGCACGGTCGCGTTCGGCCCGGACTGCGCCAGGAGCGTCGCCAGCGCTCGCCCCTCCCGGGACCCGCTCGGGGCAACGGCGGCCTTGACCAGGGTGTCGGCGACGAGCGCGATGCCCTCCTCGACCGACACTGCTCCGCCCGCTCCCCGCTTCAGTCTTCGGTGCAGGTCGAGCTCGACGGATTGCGACTTCGATCGCCCCGTGCCCGGCTTGAGCTCGGCCTTCAGCGCTTCCAGGATCTCCTCTGCCCGGCCACGGTCCCGCTCGGCGATCACGAGCCTCTCCACCGGGGCGGCGAAGACGCGCTCCGTCGCCGCCGCGATCTCATCCGCTCCGTCGAAGATCCCCTCGATGTACTCGCGGACGGCCTGCGCGATCGTGAGCGTCCCTTCGCCGGATCCGATCAGCACGGTGCAGACCGTCCGGGCGGACGGGAGCTCGCTGACCGCGATCACCATCCCCCTGACCAGCTGGCGGAGTCCCGCGGAGTCGAACGTGCCCGGCCGGCCCATCCCGGCGACGGCGACGACCCTGTCGCCGTGCTGCGTATCCCCCCACGGGAAGAACGACACGTCTCCGAGATCGGCGTGCAGGCTTCCGCGCCGGGAGTGCTGGGTGATGACGAGCCGTCGTCGGTCGTAGTCCGGCTTGTCGCGGACGGCGGAAACGGCCTCGTCGAGCGCGAGCTCGGCGCGCTGGGGCACAACGCCCTCGTAGTGGCCGACCGTGTACACGTCCGCGTCGACCTTCGTCACGTCGCCCCAGACGACCTCGACGGCGAGCTTGGCAACGGGCGTGGCGGCGGAAATCTCGACCGCTTCGGGAGCGGCCTCGGCGGTGGCAGGCTCGCCGGGCGAGCGCTCGCGCACGTCCTCGCCCGAGCCCAGATACTCGGAGAGCGCGAGGTTCTCGAGACGAATCGCCTCCTCGCGGGTCACGGCGGGTGCCCCGGCGCGATGCCGGGTCTTCGCCTGCTCGAGGATCACGTCGACCTCGACAGGCAGCGGCGCAATGGCCTCGCCACCGCGAAAGGCGCGGGTGACAGCGCGCGTGAGCGGCGTCGGCGGCTTCGTCGTGGAGAGCACGCTCGTCTTGCCGGTCTGGAGAAGCTCGGTGATCGCGTCGAGCACTTGCCCGTTCTTCGCAAGGTCGCCGTGCACTTCGTCGACCCAGTACGTCGGGACGTCCTCGAGCAAGCCGAGCTCGTGCGGCACGCGGCCGTCGCCGTCGAGCGTCTGGCGATACGAGAACCGTCCCGCCGCGTCCATCGCGGATCTTCGCCGGCGTCTCCCGGTTGACCCCGGCGACGTACACAAGCCGCTCCGCGTCGATCACGTGGTCGAGATCGCGTATGAGCTTGTCGGCCCTCGCCAGAAGCGGCGCGCGAACCGGCAACGCCCCCCAGCTCTTCGCGTCGAACAGCTTCGCGTGGTCGTCGCCGAGGTCGACGAGCGGCGAGGGGAGCATCTGGTAGAGGCCGGGGAAGGTGCCGATGATCGCGAGCAGCTCCTGCAGCGAGTGGTGGAGATCGGCCTTCGCGAGCAGCTGCAACACCTTCTCCACACCCGACAACGTGAGCGGGATCGCAAACGAGCCGCGGTTCGGCGTGCCGAGCATGATCAGCCGTCCTCCGCGACCGCTCCCGCTCCCGTCGTTCATCGCCTGCCACGTCTCCGGGAAGAGCTGCGCGAATCGGCGCGAGACGAGACCTCCCATGGAATGAGCGACGAGGTGCACGGGCTCGCCGGCTCCGAGCGCCTTGACCTCGGCGTCCAGTCGCGCGGCGGTCTTGTCGATGTCCTCGCGCCAGTCGAACGGGAAGGGGCGCACATGCCAGCGCGTGTCGAGCTCAATGAGCAGCGGCACGTACGTCTTGCGATGGACACCGGCCGTCCGTACATGGGAGCCTGGAAGCGCGGGGTCGCCCTCCGGCGTGAGCTCCAGGTCGCCGATCCGGCCCGCGATCAACCGGACGAAGTTGATCCAGATCCTGTCCGCGTCGCCTTTCCGGTCGACCGCGTCGAGCTCGGAGCCCATGATCCCGGGCAGGACGAGGACCTTCCCGAGCTTCCCGCTCCGCCGTCCGCGGGCGGCGGAGCGGCGGGCGCGCTCGAAGACCTCGCGGCCCATCTCCTGCTCCAGGAGGGCCTGCTCCTCCGGGTCGACCTCGAGCAGCGCCCGGCGCACACCGTCGAGATCACCGCGGTCGAGGGCGGCCTGGAGCCGGTCGATCCTCGGCGCCTCGGAGCGGCTGCTCACCGGGGTGCCTCGAGCTCGAAGCCGGCACCGCTGAGCCTGCAGGCGTCCGCCCTCGCCGCGTGCGACCGGTGCGCCGCAGCATCGGCATCAGGTGGAAAGCCCACCAAGGGCCAGCTCCTTTTGGTGTCTGCACTTGCGCATATGCCAGCCCCCGAAGTGCTTGTCAAGCTCACGCTCCCTCGGGCGGGGGCGCTCATGCCGGAGCCGGCTCGACGAAGGGAGGAGGGTCGAAGACGGAGTAGATCTCCTGGATCATCGCCTCCCGGCTCTCGTAGCGGCGCTCGTCGTAGCAGCCGAGGGGGTTCTCGAGCACGTTGAAGAGGCACTTGTTGCAGTACGAGCAAGGTCTCGGCGCGCGATCGAGCCCCTGTGCGAAGAGGTGGACCAGATCGTTGTTCGCGACGAGCGGACGGGCGATCGTCACCGCGTCGCAGGCGCCGTCGAGGAGCGCCTGCCGGATGACCGACGCGGTCTGGAACCCTCCGGTGCAGAGAACCGGGACGGACACGGCCTGCTTGACCGCGGCGGCGTCGGGAAGGAGCGAGCCCTCGACCTCGTCGAGCGGCCTCTCCCAGCGGCCGCGCATTAGCCGGTTGATCGGCCAGAGGCGGAAGAGGAGGTAGTTCCGGAAGGCATGGATGCCGCTGGAGATCATCGTGTCGTAGCTCCGGACCACGTCCTCGAGCGGAAGGCCGCCCGCCGGGTTGTCCGGATGCGGGAAGGTGCTTCCCGCCGAGACGTGGATCGCGTCGACCCCGAAATGCTCGAGCCAGCGGCAGACCTGCACGGACTCCTCGAGCGTGTTCCCTTGCCGGAGCCAGGGAAGGAACGCATCCGCGTTCTCGGTCGAGCTGATCTTCACCTGGAGATGGAAGTCGTCACCAACCTCCGCGCGCACTGCGCGCACGGTCTCGAGCAGAAAGCGCGCGCGGTTCTCGAGCGAGCCGCCGTAGTCGTCCTTGCGGTCGTTGATCGCGGAGCTGAGGAACTGCGTGAAGACGTAGCCGTTGGCAGCGTGTAGCTCGACGCCGTCGAGCCCCGCCTCGCGCGCGCGGCGGGCTCCTGCGGCGAACGAGGTCGCGATCTCGCGCAGTTGCGACGGAGTTGCCCGTTCGGCCCCGAAGCCGTGCAGCGGGTCGGGCCTGCCCGTCGAGCTCAGTCCTCTCCTGTCGAGGTCGAGTCCCCGAATGTCACGCTGCCGGCCGGCATATGCGAGCTGAAGGATGTACTTGCAGTCGTGCTCGTGGACGCGCTCGCCGAGCTCCCGCCAGAACGGGATGGTCTCGTCGCGGTCGATACAGGCGTAGTTGGGCACGATGAACCCGCGGGGCTCGACGCCGCACCACGAGGACACGATCGCGCCGACGCCGCCGCGCGCGAACTTCAGCTCCCAGTTGATGCGCGTCCGCGTCCCGGATCCTTCGTGGTTGTCGAACCGTCCGGAGATGCTCGACCGGAGAACGCGGTTCTTCAGCGTCAGGTTCCGGAACCGGAGAGGCTCGAAGATCTCGTCGGTCACGTGTACGGAGGCGGGTCGTAGACCGTCAAGATCTCGCGGATCATCTCGTCCCGGGAGGAAAAGCGGCTCTGGTCGTAGCAGCCAAGCGGGTTCTCGACCTGGTTGATCAGGCACTGGTTCGAGTAGGTGCACGGTCGCGGCGGCCGGTCGTGCCCGGCCTGCCAGAGGTGCACGAGATCAGGGTTGGCGATGAGCGGACGGCCGATGGTGACGCCGTCGCAGTCCCCGCGATCGATCGCGGCGGCGATCACGGATGCGGTCTGGAAGCCGCCCGTGCAGAGCACCGGAACGGAGACCGCCTGCTTCACGGCTCGCGACTCCGGCAGGTTGATCCCCTCGACGCCGTTCCTGCTCCGACGCTCCCAGAGCCACTTGAAGACTCGATTGAGGGGCCAGGTCCGGAAGATCAGGTAGTTGCGGAAGGTATGGCGCCCGCTCGAGATCATCGTGTCGTAGCCGCGGACCACGTCGTCGAGAGAGAACGTGCCCGCCGGGTTACGCGGGTGGGGGAACGACGCCCCCGAGGAGACGTGGAACGCATCGACGCCCGCCTCTTCCAGCCACCTGCACACCCGGACGGACTCCTCGAGCGTGTTGCCCTTCTTCTCCCACGGGAAGAGGGCGTCGTTGTCGTCGATCGCGCTGATCTTGAACTGCACGTGGTAGTCAGCTCCGACCTCGGCGCGGATCGCGCGCACGATCTCGATCGCGAAGCGGGCACGGTTCTCGAGGGAGCCGCCGTACTCGTCTTTCCGATCGTTGATCGCCGACGAGAGGAACTGCGTGATGAGGTACCCGTTGCAGCCATGGATCTCGATGCCGTCGGCACCCGCCTCGCGGGCGCGGCGCGCCGCCTGCGCGAAGCACGCGACCATCTCGGAGATCTGCGCAGTCGTCATCCGCTCGCACTCGAAGCCGTGGATCGGCTCGGCCTTGTCGGTCGAGCTCCACCCCTTCTCGAACTGCACGCCTCCGATGTCGCGCTGCCTGCCGGAGAAGGCGAGCTGGACGATGTACCTGCAGTCGTGCTCGTGAACGCGCTTCACGAGCTCGCGCCAGAACGGAACCGTCCGGTCCCGGTCGATGTGCGCGTAGTTCGGGACGATGAGCCCGCGCGGATGGACGGGCGCGTTCGACGAGATGATGGCGCCGACTCCACCGCGGGCGAACTTCAGGTCCCAGTTGAGGTGCGTCTGGGTGCCCGTTCCGTCGTAGTTGTTGAACCGCCCGGCAAGGCTCGAGCGGAAGACCCGGTTCTTGACGGTGAGCCGCCGGAACTCGAGTGGGCGAAGGACGGTCTCGACGCTCAACTCCTGACCACCGACTCCCGGCGCTGCGCGAAGGACGGCTTCTCGTAGACCGAGAGGATCTGCCGGACCATCTCCTCTCGCGAGTCGAACCGGCTCTCGTCGTAGCAGCCCAGCGGGTTCTCGATGAAGTTGAAGAGACACTTATTGCAGTAGGTGCACGGCCTGGGCGGGCTGTCGTGCCCGTTCTCGAAGAGGTGCACGAGGTCGGGGTTGGCGACGAGCGGCCGCGCGATGGTCACGCCGTCGCAGTCCCCGCGATCGATCGCGGCGGCGATCACGGATGCGGTCTGGAAGCCGCCCGTGCAGAGCACCGGAACGGACACGGCCTCCTTGACGGCACGCGAGCCGGGGAGGTTGATGCCCTCGATGCCTAGGCGCCGACCGGGCCGCTCCCACCACCAGCGGAAGATGGCGCTGAGCGGCCACGTCCGGAAGACGAGCCAGTTGCGGAAGGCACGCGGCCCACTCGAGAGCAGCGTGTCGTAGGTCCTGACGACGTCGGTCGCCGGAAAGCGGCCGGCGGGGTTCCGCGGGTGCGGGAAGCCGGTCCCTGCGCTCACGTGGATGTAGTCGACGCCGGCCTCCTCGAGCCCGCGACAGATGCGAACGACATCCTCGACCGAGTTCCCGCGCCGAAGCCACGGCAGAAGCTCGCGTGGAGCTTCGTCCACGCTGATCTTGAAGCCAAGGCAGAAGTCGGCGCCGATCTCGGCCCTGATCGCACGTATCACCTCGACTGCGAAGCGAGCCCGATTCTCGGGAGATCCGCCGTACTCGTCCTTGCGGGTGTTGATCGCGGGGCTGAGGAACTGCGTGAAGAGCATGCCGTTCGCGCCTGCCAGCTCGATCCCGTCCAGACCGGCCTCGCGCACCCGCGCGGACGCTCGCGCGAACTGCGCGACGACCTCGCGGATCTCGGTAGGGCGGAGCGCCGTGCAGGCGAAGCCGTTCATCGGCTCCGGGTCGCCGGTCGCGCCGAGCGCCGACTCGTATCTGAGGCCCGGCAAGATGCGCTCCCGCCCCGCGAACACGAGCTGGACGATGTACTTGCAGTTGTGCTCGTGAACGCGCTCGCCGAGTTCCCGCCAGAACGGGACCTTGTCGTCGGAGTCGAAGTACGCGTAGCCGGGGACGATGTGGCCGCGCTCGTGAACGGGAGCGTTGGACGAGATGATCGCCCCGACGCCTCCGCGTGCGAACTTGACGTCCCAGTTGATGCGAGCCTCCGTGCCGGAGCCGTCGTAGTTGTCGAAGCGGCCCGCCACGCTCGAGCGGAAGATCCGGTTCTTGACGGTGAAGTTCCCCAGCTCCAGGGACTCGAAGATGACGCGCGACGCGCTCACAGGCAAGGCTCCCCCGCGGCGTCATCCGCGGAGCCCAATGCCGCAGAGATCCCCATGCAGCGAAGCGCGATGCACATGGCGAACTCCTCGTCTCTCGAGCCGGTCGGCTCTATCTAGAACCAGACCGGCTGATTCGTCAAGCTGGTCGTTGCCAACTGCACTGCGAGCGCCCATAATCGAACGCCTGCGGCGACCTCAGTCCACCGGAACGGGGGAGTCGAAGATGCACGATTTCGAGGCCGCGCAGGAGAAGCAGGCCGAGGCCGCGGCGAAGCGGGTCGCCGAGGCTACCCAGTCGCGACGCAAGAAGATCGAAGCGCTTCGTCAGAACCGAGGGCGCACGCGCAAGGTCGTCGGCACGGAGGACTTTCTCGGCGTCAGCTACCTGGAGGCTGGCATGGGTGCGGCACGGGCAGTCGGCCGTGTCGTGATCCGCGAAGGCGGTCAGATAGCCGGGTACGGAACGGGCTCGCTCGTCTCGCCGGCGCTCCTGCTCACGAACCACCACGTCCTGACGAGCGCGGTCGCGGCCGAGGGGAGCAGCGTCGAGTTCAGCTTCCAGGATGGACTGGACGGCACACCGGTGACGCCGCGGTCGTTCGATCTCGATCCCAGCCGCTTCTTCCTCAACGACGAGGAGCTCGACTTCGCCCTGGTCGCGGTCGGTGCGACTCCGGCCGAGCTGGCCGACTTCGGCTTCAACCGGCTGAAGGACGAGGGGCCGAGGGCGGTCGGCGACTTCGTCACCATCGTCCAGCATCCGCGTGGGGAGAAGAAGCAGGTCGCCCTGCGCGAGAACCGGATCGTCGACGTGCTCGACTCGTTCCTCCACTACGAGGCGGACACCGAACCGGGATCCTCCGGATCGCCGGTCTTCAACGACCGGTGGGAGGTGATCTCGCTTCACCACGCGAGCGTCCCCGCTCCCGACCACACCGAACTTGGAGGCTTCGTGAACGAGGGGATACGGGTGAAAGGCCTTCGCGAGCTCATCCTCGCGCGGAGCTATTCGGCCGAGGAGCAGGTCCTCGTCGACGCGGTCTTCCAATGAGCGACGCCGGCTCCGCGACTCCGTCGAACGAGCGAATCAGCATCGATCCCGACTACGCCAGCCGTAAGGGCTACGACGCCGAGTTCCTCGGCGCAGGAGCGAACCGGATACCGCTCCCCGCGCTCTCGGAAGAGCTCGTCGCGCTCGCTGCGGTCAACGACCTCGCGGTCGACGACCCTCGCTACGTCCTTCCGTACCACCACTTCAGCGTGGTTTTGAACAGGGAGCGACGTCTCGCCTTCTTCACGGCTGTCAACATCGACGGTGCCTCGAGCATGCGCCTGAAACGGGAGAAGGACCGCTGGGCCCTCGACCCGCGCCTGCCCGCCGACGAGCAGACGGGCGAGGACGCCTACCGCGACAACCCGCTCGACAGAGGGCATCTCGTGCGCCGCCTCGATCCGGCGTGGGGCAGCACGCGGGAGGAAGCGAAGCTCTGCAACGACGACACGTTCCACTTCACGAACTGCTCGCCTCAGCACGAGGACTTCAACCAGAATCAGTCGACGTGGGCCGGTCTCGAGGACTACATCCTCGAGAACGCCGACAACCGGGACTTCCGGGTCAGCGTCTTCACCGGTCCGGTGTTCTCGGACGACGACGACGAGTTCTCGGGAGTGCGGCTGCCGCGCCAGTTCTGGAAGGTGGCCGTCATGGTCAAGAAGACCGGCGACCTGTCCGCGACGGCGTACCTCCTGAGCCAGGAGGCGTTGATCGCGGGGCTCGAGCTCGCGCGCGAGGCATTCTCGTACGGTGCGTACAAGACGTTCCAGGTGCACGTCCGCAGGATCGAGGAGCTCACAGGGCTTTCGTTCGGCGGCCTCGCCGACGCCGATCCACTGGCAGCGCTGGAGGCGACCGTTGCCGCCGCGCCGATCCGACGCTTCGACGAGATCATCCTCTAGCCGGCCGCACCGGCGGTCACCGGAGCGTGCCGCCGGCGGAGAGCTGCCTGAGCGCCGAGCACCACGAGCGCGCCCGCGAGGGCTGCAAGCGCGCCTTCGGCAACGATGATGCGGAAGTTGAACCAGACGTCCCAAGCCGTCGCGTACCAGCTGCAAGGCGACGAGCGGAGCGAAATGGGTTCGACACAGCTCGCGATCGACGGCAGAACGACGATGCCCGCCGTGGCGATCACTCCGGTCGTGAAGGCCGCGGCGAGCGCGTGGACGACGGCAAGCTCGCGAACGCGCGCAGTCGTGACCATGGCCGCTACGGTCTGCGCCGCGATCGCGATAAGGAAGAGCCAGTACGAGAAGGCGTAGCCGAACCCGAGTTCCAGGCGTGTCTCCGGAGCGAAGCCGGTGCGCAGGCCGATGCGGAGGGCGACGAAGGCGCAGAGACAGGCCGCGCCGGCGATCAGGCCGATGAGCCACGGCTCGAAGGGGAAACGGCCGAGGACCGGCACCTGGAGGCGTCCGTCGCCCTCGAGGAATGCCCAGGAGGCAGTATCGGCCGGTCTCCTGCGCCGAAGCCAAGCGGCCAGCGGAAACAGCCACAGCACGACGAGCGCGAGGACGACTACCGGCACCGACAACACGCTGAGCAACCATGCGTTCTCGATGGCGTCCCACAGCCACCGCGGACCGACCCAGGCCACATCGGCGGCCACGCTGTAGTCGATCGCCGCGTACCTGCCGATCTCGGTGCGCGCGTCCCGTGCGTAGGTGAAGACCGCGATGAGCACGGCGAGGAATCCACTCGCCAGGACGATCCCGACGAGTGTGGTGTGCGCGGGACGCCTTGCGCCGGCCTGTGCGCGAATCCACGACTCGGCGGATGCCCTGACCCAGGTGAGCACGAGCACGAGTGATGCGACCAGGAGGACGATCCAGAGGGCCCCGCTTCCGAGTGCGGTCTCTAGGAGCGTGCGGTCTCCTTCCAGGCGGACCGCTCGCTGCAGCGCGAGCTGCGGGCCGACGAGGAAGCCGCACGCGAGTGCGACGCCGAGCACCCAGATGGACGGGCGGGCGGAGTCCCGTGCGAGTACGGCCCACGTGCTGCGCCAGATGCTGACCCCGACGACGCCCATCACGAGCAGCGCCACAGGCGCGGCGGCGACGAGCCGGATCTCCAGCGGATCGCCGAGATAGAAGTCGATGAAGGTGACGAGGCTGTCGTAGGCGATCGTCGCGGCGACCCCCGCGCCGAACGCCACGAGCGCTCCCGGCAAGAACAGCACCCGCGTGTCGTCGACTGCGCGTAGGCGCGCCCGGGGATCAGGGTGCACCCTCCACACGCGTCGCCAGAGATTCGCGGTGCTGGTTGGCATCCCGCCGAGGATCCTGCGCAGTGCCCCATGCGGTCCGTCCGGGACGGATGCGCGAACGTCCGCAAACGTCTCGCGGGCGCGGAGTACGGCATTCCGCGTGAGGTAGACGAGCGCCGCAAGCGCGAGCAGCCGCCAGCCCAGGCTCAGGATCGTGTCCAGGCCCTCGTCCGCGACGACCACTGTGAACGGGAGCACGCCGACGAGGAGGAAGGCGTACCAGAGCGAGATCGTCGCGTACGTGAGGTCGACATCGCGGTTTCTCAGGTGGGCGAGCTCGTGTCGCACGACGGCTTTGAACGCGGGGGGATCGGCGAACTGGCGCGTGACGAGGCCGCCGTTCAACGCGATTGCGTGGTTCCCCGGCCGGCCGAACGCGAGGCCTGTCGGCGAGGGGTCGAGCGGATTCCAGAGCCAACGCGGGACCTCGTGGAGACCGGCCTCGTGGGCGAGCTCGGTGAGGTCCCCGACAACTGCGGGCGCGTCGTCTCGCGTCAGCGGCCGCAGGCCGCGGCGGCGGATGATCCAGGTCGGTAGGAGGAGCAGGATTGCGACGGCCACGCCCAGGAGGAGCGCGGTACCGCCGACCATCCACCACGCCAACGGCCGGTTGGCATCCTTGATGCATCCGTCGAACGCGTCGCTGGCTGCTGCGTAGGTGGCTGCGTCGATGCCGCCGATGTCGAGCGTCGGCTTGATCGTCGCGCACAAGGCGTACGCTGCTCTCACGGCGTCCTGATTGGCGCCGAAGGCAATCCAAAGCCAGTTCCAGACATAGAGATTGGCGCCAATCACGGCCACGAGCAGCAGCCCGAACCGGAACGTCGTGTCGGCCGGGAAGACGAAGGGGTTGAGTCGCGGCTCGGGAGGAGGTTCTGGCTCGGGTGCGCCCGAGCTCACGCCGTCGCCAGGCTGCCGACGAGTGAGTCGGCGAGGAGCTCCGCCTTCTCGTCCGACAGCTTGAGCTGCTTCGCCTTCTCGATCGCGAGGTCGCGCACCTGCTCGAGCTGCTCGTCGCTGAGCTCTGGGGGCACGGGCTCGCCGGCGTCAGCGGCCGGCGGTGCCGGCTCGGGGGCCGTGTCCGCGCCGGGCTCGGCGGCCTCCTTGTCCCCCTTGTGGAGCAGGCGGTTGAAGAGCCAGTCGAACGCTTCGTCCCCGTGCTCGTCCGCCTGCTTCTTGAGCTGGGTGCGGAGGAAGCCCAGCACATCCTTCGCGACGGTGAGCGCGACGGGCGTGAGGAGCACGACCGCCGTCTCCACGCCGAACCCGAGCATCGGGTCTCCGCGCGTCGCCTTGCTCGGATCGTGCCCTTCGAGGTACGCCTCGCTAGCGGCCGGGAAGAGCACCATCTCCTCGGGCGCGGCCCGCTCCACGGTCGCCCGCGCGAGTGCCACGACGAGAGCGTCATCCGTCGCCGCGCTCACGTGGGCTCCACCGTGTCATGCGCCCTCGAGTGGGCGTTCGGGAGAGCCGCAGCAACGATCGGGAGCCTCGCTCTAGGCACGCGAACCACCTTTTCGATTGCTTGACAGCACTGTACGCACCGAGTCCGTGCCTCGCAACCAGCGCGACCGCGGGCGCGTCCGCGTCCGCGTCCAAGGCACCACGGCGCCCGAACACCTCTACGCGCGAACCGTCACCGACGGTCGCGAAGCTGTCGACCTGCTGGGACACCGCGATGGCACATCCCACCGTTCTTCTCGCTACAACCGACCGGAGTCTGCGGGTAGAGGGGCCGGACGGCCCCTCTACCGTTCGGGCCGCGGTGTCCTCGGCGTGAAATCCCCAGCGGGGAGTACGGCTGGGAGTACCGGCTTGTCTCCGACACCTGCAGCATCCTGCAGTTCGCTGCAGCCACGACTCCTACTACATGCAGGCCGTTTCAGTCATTCGCCACTTGCCGCAACCGTTCCCGCAAGACTTTTGATCCCAAGGTCGTTGGTTCGAATCCAACCCGGCCCATTCGAAGCCCTGCAACCGAGCGGATCTGGCTTAGCTGCGTGGGTCGCGTGTGCCAGGAGTGCCGCGAGAGCGCATCCCGTGCATACCCCGGTGATACCCGGGAGTCTCGCCTAATCGGGCAACACTACGTCGCCTGGCAAGCGGGAGCAGCTCGTCCCGATTGCGTTTCGTGGGACACTCGCTTCATGTCGAAGTGGCGCTACACGCTCTTGGGCTGGTTCATGTGGAGGCTGTGGAGGCGTCGAGTACGCAGCAAGCTCGGCGGGCGACGACACGGCCCGGTGAGGCGGTGGGTGATGATCGGCGTCGGCGTGGTGGCCGTTGCGCTGGTCTTCGAGCGCGTGCGGCGCGCCTCCGCGGGTCGTCTGGGCCGGGCGGGCGAGCAGCACCTCCGCTGGGACGACACCGAGCAGGTGTAGCGGGCACCCCTCAGATAGCTGCGCGGTGGGTGCCTACGCCGCCGAGACGAGCGGCGGCAGCTCGTCCGGCACGTACACGTCGCCGTGCCAGCGCTCGTCCAGCCAGGCGACCGCCTCCCTCGACGCGCTCCGGGACGACCTCGAGCGGCACCACGGGGACGACGCGCGGGACGAGGGCAGCGTTCTTCTGTCCGTGCCGGTGGAACGTGGCCGGGCTCCACACGTCGACGCGGACGTCGCAGTGGGGGCACACCAGCATGCCCCGGTGCGGGGCGCAGCACATCCGCGTGGGATGCCAGGCGGGCGAGGGACTCGGAGCGGCGAAGCGGGAGCCAGGCGTGAGTGCAGACTAGGTCGCTCTCTCGTCGGGCATCCACTCGCCACCGACCTCTCGCCGTAGAGCCTTCCCGCAGGTTGGGCAGCGCCGCGCGGTCGCCTCACGGACGGGCTCGCCCGGAGCGCTGATCGCGGACTCGACTCGCGTCCCGCAGTTCGGACATGCGTCGTGCTCGCGCTTCTCCTCGTCGGTGCTCACTGTCTCCGAAACGTACCGCTCGCTCACCGCTAGCGCACGTGCATTCCGCCGTAGGTCGAGCGGTCGAGGAGCTCCAGGTAGTCGGCCACTCGAATGAGCGGCCGGCGCGTGTTCAGGGAAGACGACGATCGTGCGTCGAGCGCTTTCTGTCGAGGTGCCCCTGAAGAGCCGGGAGGCGGCGGCATCGCCGCGAACGAGTACCGCCGCCAGGCCCGACTCCTTTCCCCTTCTCTAGCTAGATGCTCGTCGCGTCCGAGACTTGCTCTCTGCGCGCGGGAACCCTCATCGAGGGACGGGCTGGACACCAGCTCGTCCGCTCTGAGAGAGTCGGGGAGTCTCGACCCCCTGCGGCGGGCGGGATTTCCCCGGACGACTCACGTCGTCGCCCGCCCGCCGCAACCTACGGCTAGGCCGCCGACACGAGCGGCAGCAGCTCGTCCGGCGTGATCCGATGAAGAGGCTCTCCTCGAGGCGTCACTCGTTCACCTTCGCTTGCCGGAACGGGGCGTTCGTGCCGGCAGACGTCGGCGGCGATCCGGATACCGTGCTGATCGTGCGAGAGCGGATCTTCGAGCAGCCGCTCGGCGCAGGCCCAGGCGAGCCGTCCGTTCCGAGCGAGATCCGACGGGGCAAACGCGTCGTGCGCCTTTCCAATCTCGACAAGCCGTACTGGCCGGACGAGCGAATCACGAAAGGTGACCTGCTCCGCTACTACCGCGATGTCGCGCCCGCGCTCCTTCCGCACATCCGCGATCGGCCCTTCACGATGAAGCGGTACCCGGACGGCTGGCAGGGCAGGCCCTTCTTCCGGAAGGACGTCACCAACCACGCCCCCGCGTGGGTCAGGCGCGTCACGGTCAGCGTGACGAGTCGGGAACAGCAGAGGCGCACGATCGAGGTTCCGGTCGTGAACGACGAGCTCGCCTTGCTCTGGATGGTCAACACGGGTTGTATCGAGGCCCACACGTGGTACTCGCGCATCGACATGCTCGAGCGGCCCGACTGGGTCATCTTCGACCTCGACCCATCGGACGATGTCGGCTTCCCCGAGACGGCCCAGGTAGCGCTGCTCGTCAGGGAGGCACTCGAAGCGCTCCGGCTGGCCTCGTTCCCGAAGACCTCGGGTGCGCTCGGCCTCCACGTTCTGGTACCGATCGAGCGGCGGCACACGTATGACGACACGCGTCGGTTTGCCACCGAAGTCGCGCGAGCGATCGCCGGCACGCACACCGGCCTCGCGACGACGCAGTGGTCGAAGGCGAAGCGACGAGGCGTCCTGATCGACGCGAGCCAAAACGCAAAGGGCAAGTCGATCGCGTCGGTCTACTCGGTGCGGCCGATGCCGGGAGCGACCGTCTCGACGCCGCTCGACTGGGACGAGGTGAACGAGAGGCTCGATCCGTCGATCTACACCATGGAAGCGGTGCTCGACCGGCTCGACCGCCACGGTGACCTCCACGCGGGCGTGCTGACCACGAAGCAGCGCCTCGGCCCTGCCCTTCGGGCGCTTGTGGGTTGAATATCCTCGCCGCGCCTCGCGTACGACTGACACGTGTCTCTGCGAGCCGCCTCAGCCACTGACCGGCGCCGAGTCGTCCAGCATCGTCACGTCGCCGGAGTCGGCCACGACGGACCGCCCGTCGTCGAACGTGATGAAGAGGTTCCCGTCGGGACCAACCTCCGCGGTGCCCAGCCGACCATCTGCGGTCGTGACCCGGGTCGTCGGCCTGTCCAGCGGCCCAGGTTCGGTCTCGGCTGCGTGCGTGGCCGTAGACAGGATCACTCCCCCACCCAGCCCGAGCTCGCCGATCTTCACGATGCCTCGTCCCGCGAACCCGACGTACAGGGACGGATCCGACGGTGTCGACGACCAGTCGAAGTAGCAGTTCGTCGGCAGTCCACGCATGGCTCCGGTGTCCAGCAAACGCTGCCAGGTCGCACCGTCGGTGGTCATGAAGGCTCCGGCGGCCCCAACGGCGAAGCGTCGGCCAGGGTTGAACGGGTCGAACTGCATGTCGCTGAGGACGACCTGGGTCGTGTCGGTCACTTCATCGCGGGCGGCCGGGATCCGGCGGTCGCACGTGACCATGCGCTCCAGGCTCTCGTCCACCTGCCAGGTGGAACCGCCGTCGTCGGAGCGCTTGATGCGATCGCCGTCGATCACGTAGATCAGATTCGGGTCGTACGGACTCGCGAAGAAGCGCTTCGCCTGGTTGGCGCCCCCTCCCGGGACCAGCGGTTGCCAGCTGGGCATTCCCTCCGTCCACTTCCAGAGCCGCTTGCTCGTGTCGCCGCCGACGAAGAACACCGTGCGTTCGTGACCGCCCGAGGCCTGCACGATGCCGACGCTCGGATCCGGCAGGAAGGGCCCCACCTGCTCGGCGCGCCCGCTCTTGCGGTGACCGAAGTTCGGAATGACGAACAACGGCCGCTCACGGAAAGTGCCGCCGGCCAGAGCCGGCGAGACGAGCACCCCGGCATCACCGAAGCCGACGATGTCCGCCCGGCCCTCGCCGGTCACGTCCGCCAGGAATCGCAGGTGGTTCTCCACACGCCAGCTCTGGCTGTAGCCGAAGTCCTCGAGCGCGAGTTGGGGTGTGAAGGTGAACGACCCGTCGCCGTTGCTGAGCGCCACGTACACCCCGGCATCGCCGAAGCCGACGATGTCGGCCTTGCCGTCACCGGTGAGATCGGCGAGCAGGCGCGGGTGCTTCTCCACGCGCCAGCCCTGGTCGTAGCCGAGGTCTGCGAGCACGAACTGGGCAGGCTGGAAGCTGCCGTCGCCGTTGGAGAGCGCCGTCCACACCCCGGCATCGCCGAAGCCGACGATGTCGGCCTTGCCGTCACCGGTGAGATCGGCGAGCAGGCGGGGGTGCTTCTCCACGCGCCAGCCCTGGTCGTAGCCGAGGTCTGCGAGCACGAACTGGGCAGGCTGGAAGCTGCCGTCGCCGTTGGAGAGCGCCGTCCACACCCCGGCATCGCCGAAGCCGACGATGTCGGCCTTGCCGTCACCGGTGAGATCGGCGAGCAGGCGGGGGTGCTTCTCCACGCGCCAGCCCTGGTCGTAGCCGAGGTCTGCGAGCACGAACTGGGCAGGCTGGAAGCTGCCGTCGCCGTTGGAGAGCGCCGTCCACACCCCGGCATCGCCGAAGCCGACGATGTCGGCCTTGCCGTCACCGGTGAGATCGGCGAGCAGGCGGGGGTGCTTCTCCACGCGCCAGCCCTGGTCGTAGCCGAGGTCTGCGAGCACGAACTGGGCAGGCTGGAAGCTGCCGTCGCCGTTGGAGAGCGCCGTCCACACCCCGGCATCGCCGAAGCCGACGATGTCGGCCTTGCCGTCACCGGTGAGATCGGCGAGCAGGCGGGGGTGCTTCTCCACGCGCCAGCCCTGGTCGTAGCCGAGGTCTGCGAGCACGAACTGGGGATCGGCAAAGAGGCCCCCGCCCTTGGCGAGGGCGGTCCATACGCCAGCGTCCCCGAATCCGACGACGTCCGCCCGGCCGCTGGCGGTGAGGTTCGCCAGCAACCGCGGGTCGCGGTCGACCAGCCACCCTCCCGGAGTGTCCCAGTCCGTGCGCTCCTCGATCTTGCGGAGGTCGCGGGCGCGAAGTAGGACGGCGAGGTGGTCGGGGTACCGCGCGAACGGATCGTCCCTCGAGAAGTTGCCGAAGAAGCGGATGAACACGCAGTCCGTGGGCAGCGATGGATCGTCCGCCGGCAGGCTCTGGACGAGCGGGCGGTAGCCGCGGATGCCGAAGCCGCTCGACGCGTTCCAGATCCTGCTTCCCGGTCGCAGCGGCGGTCCGGGGATCACTTGTCGGTGGCTGGAGGAGCTGATGTCCGGCAAATTCCCGGGCTGGGTCTCGTACAGCGTCACGGTCTGGTCCCAGCGTGGAGTGAAGATGAGCATCGAGTGCGGCCGCAGCGGGTCGGCCCAGGAGGTGTCGTTGTCTCCGCCGCCGTATTGCTGCGGGCGCCACGTCTGTCCGCCGTCGCGGGACGCGAACCCGTCGTTGTCGCCGGTGTTGAGCGACAGCAGAGGGCCCTTTCCCGGGACCGCGGCTCCAGCGAAGTTCACGGTGGACAGCGAGCTGATGCTTCCCGCCGAGTCGAAGATGGTGCCGCCCTCCGTGCTCCGGTCGATGCCGCCGTCGCTCAGAATCCAGACGGTCCCCGCAGTCGCC
This sequence comes from uncultured Actinomycetes bacterium, assembly GCA_963705535.1. Classification (GTDB taxonomy): domain Bacteria; phylum Actinomycetota; class Thermoleophilia; order Gaiellales; family Gaiellaceae; genus GMQP-bins7. The sequence goes on along the minus strand of CAVPJY010000006.1, from coordinate 112,033 downwards.
ACGTACCTGCCGTCCTCGAACCCGGCATGGAAGTCGGGAGAGAGGAACAGGCCATGGAGGTCGACGTGGACATGGCCTGTGGTGTCGAGCTGGCGCCAGTCCGACGCGGACTGCGGGATCGAGCGGTGCGACCCACGCCTCGCCCAGGTTGTCCCCGAAGAAGCGTTGCGGGCCGTAGAACAGCGCTTCGCCTTGACCCGGTCGGGTGACGGCGAGCCACACGTTCCCCGAGTCCTGGCCGCCGACCTGCGGGATCGGCACGTCCTGCCAGGTCGATGCCATCGTCTGCGCGAAGTCACTGAAGTCGCCGCGCCACAGCTGGGGCAGGCGCGGGTGTGCATTTGCGTCACGTGTGACGAACACCTCGAACGGGGAGCGTGGCGACACGACCATGACGCACTCGTTTTGTGAGTTGGCCAGACCGACGGCGCCCCCGATCGGGCTTCGGTAGCGCGCCGCCGTCCGGCACCCAAGTGTCGCCACCGTCGAGAGAGACCTGGATCAGATTGCTGGCCAGCGCATAGACCGCCGGCGGCCGCAGGCTCCCTGCCGGCGTGGCAGCGACCGCCACATGGTTGGCGAGCACAGGGGTTGGGGGCTGGATGATGCTGCCAGTTCGCCGTGTGGCGATCTGCCAGGTGGCACCAGCGTCCCGACTGACGGCCAGAGAATCCTGGCCGGCGGCAAAAACGAGATGCGCAGTGCCCGGCGCCCAGACCAGCTGGCCGGCGGCGGGAGGGCCTGCTCCGGAACGCGGGAAGGAGTGGACGCGCGACCAGGTCCCCCCACCGTCACTCGAACGCCAGACGCCTGCGTCGTCGAGCTCGCGGTCGCTCCGCGCGATGGCGAGGACGGTCAGCAGGAAGCCGAAGTTCGGCAGCACGAACCGCACTGGCCCCGGGAAGGCGCCGTCAGTGTTCGCCAGGGCCACGTACACTCCCGCATCGCCGAAGCCGACGATGTCGGCCCGGCCATCACCGGTGAGGTCGGCGAGGAAGCGGGGGTGCTTCTCCACCTCCCAGCCACCGGCCCCGAGCCCGAAGTTCGCCAGCACGAACTGCGGATCCTTGAACGTCCCGTCGCCGTTAGAGAGCGCCGTCCACACGCCGTCGTAGCCGAAGCCGACGATGTCGGCCCGGCCATCACCGGTGAGGTCGGCGAGGAAGCGGGGGTGCTTCTCCACCTCCCAGCCACCGGCCCCGAGCCCGAAGTTCGCCAGCACGAACTGCGGATCCTTGAACGTCCCGTCGCCGTTAGAGAGCGCCGTCCACACGCCGTCGTAGCCGAAGCCGACGATGTCGGCCCGGCCATCACCGGTGAGGTCGGCGAGGAAGCGGGGGTGCTTCTCCACCTGCCAGCCACCGGCCCCGAGCCCGAAGTTCGCCAGCACGAACTGCGGATCCTTGAACGTCCCGTCGCCGTTAGAGAGCGCCGTCCACACGCCGTCGTAGCCGAAGCCGACGATGTCGGCCCGGCCATCACCGGTGAGGTCGGCGAGGAAGCGGGGGTGCTTCTCCACCTCCCAGCCACCGGCCCCGAGCCCGAAGTTCGCCAGCACGAACTGCGGATCCTTGAACGTCCCGTCGCCGTTACAGAGCGCCGTCCACACGCCGTCGTAGCCGAAGCCGACGATGTCGGCCCGGCCATCACCGGTGAGGTCGGCGAGGAAGCGGGGGTGCTTCTCCACCTCCCAGCCACCGGCCCCGAGCCCGAAGTTCGCCAGCACGAACTGCGGATCCTTGAACGTCCCGTCGCCGTTAGAGAGCGCCGTCCACACGCCGTCGTAGCCGAAGCCGACGATGTCGGCCCGGCCATCACCGGTGAGGTCGGCGAGGAAGCGGGGGTGCTTCTCCACCTCCCAGCCACCGGCCCCGAGCCCGAAGTTCGCCAGCACGACGCGGGCGGGCTCGAAGGTGCCGTCCCCCTTGCTGAGCGCCGTCCACACCCCTGTATCGCCGAAGCCGACGATGTCGGCGCTGCCACCTCCGGTGATGTCAGCCAGGAACCGGGGATTCCGGTCCACCAGCCAGCGCGCGCTCTCCGGCCCAACCGCGACGGACGGAATGCAGCATCCACCGAGGGCACCCGGCACACCGAACTGGTCGGGGGCGGGCTGCTCCCAGGCGAGCTGCACCCAGGACTCACCACCGTCCTCGGAGACCCACAGACCACTCGAGAGCGACCCGGCGAAGACGAGCCTGCCGTCGTCGGAGCTCGCGAGTGACAGCATTCGCCCGGTCACGTCCTGCCACTGCGGTCCGAACGACATGTTGGACCTGGTCGGGCTTACATCGGTGATGGTGACCATGCGCGGACTCCCTCAGCTGTGGGGTAAGGACGGGGGCGGCGCCGAAGGTGGGCTATGAGCTCACGTCCTGGGAACTGGGCGTCGCGAGCACCGGAGAGACTCGAGGTCTTCGCCACTCACTGCGGGCGAGCAGGCCGAGGATGAGCGTCGCCGCGGCCAGAGCTACGACGATCAGCCATTCGACTGCCCCGCTGCCGTGGTCCGGATCGACGCCAAAGACGATCTCGATCCACTCGCCCGAGATCAGCGTGACGATCGCAAGCAGTCCGGTTGCCGTCGCCAGACCGATCTCGGTCAGCAGAAGTCTCCGCGACCTGTGCCTGTTCCTGTTCACCTGCCCCCCTTTGACGGTCACAATGTGAATCCGCCGCAGTCCGCAGGTGTCGAACCTCCCACGAGCAGGAGGCGACCGACACCGATACTACTTCACTTTCGCTGCGGGCGGTCTGCGCTCGCGCGCGCCAGCTAGGCGCCGACGGGCGTGAGCGCCGGCTCGCCGCGCTCGACCGCAAGCACGTTGTCCACGACGAGCCGCGTCATCGCCTCGCGCGCCTGCCGCGTCGCGCTGCCGAGATGCGGCGTGAGCACGACGTTCGGAAGCTCGAGAAGCTCAGCCGGGACGTTCGGCTCGTGCGCGAAGACGTCGAGCCCCGCCCGGATCCGGCCGGAGACGAGCTCCGCGACGAGCGCGGGCTCGTCCACGATCTCGCCTCTCGCGGTGTTCACGAGGCATGCGCCGTCGCGGAGGAGCGCGAGGCGCCGTGCGTCGAGGAGGCCCTCGGTCTCGGGAGTGAGCGGGGCGTGAATCGTCACGACGTCGGACTCCGCCAACAGTGTGTCGAGCTCGCGGTACTCCGCGAGATCGGTCTCGACGGGGTGCCGTCGCGTGTACAGCACCCGCAGCTCGAAGCCGCGCGCCCGGCGGGCGACGGCGCTCCCGATGCGCCCGAGCCCGACGATGCCGACGGTCGACCTGGTCAGCTCCTCCGCGAAGCCGCCGTCCGCCCACGATCCCGTCCAGCTGCCGGAGCGAACGAGCCGGTCGCCCTCGACCACGCGGCGCGTCACCGCCAGGATCAGCGCCATGGCGAGATCGGCCGTGGCCGCGTCGAGCACCCCCGGCGTGTTGGTGACGACGATGCCCCGCTCCGCGCAGGCCGCGACGTCGATCCGGTCGTAGCCGACGCCGAAGTTGGCGACGACCCGCAGGCCGGGCAGCAGGTCGAGCGGTGGCGGCTCGTTCGCGACCACGACGCCCTCGACCTCCGGGCGCGGAGTGTCGAGCGACGGCAGCGCGACGATCTCGACGTCCGCGAGCTCGTCGAAGGCGGGGCCGGGATAGCGGCGCGTGGCCAGGACCTTCACGGGGCGCAGTATCCCCGGCTCCCGCTGACGCCGCGCAGCGCCGCCGCGACGTGCGAGACTTGACCGAGCGACGCGACGGAGGAGATACCGATGTCGGCCCCGCCAACGAGCCCGGTCCGGATCGAAGGACACCTCGAGCCTGAGCTGAGCAGGTGGCTCTGGGCCGTGAAGTGGGCCTTCGCCATCCCGCACTACATCGTGCTCGTGTTCCTGTGGATCGCCTTCTTCGTCCTCACGATCGTCGCGTTCTTCGCGATCCTGTTCACGAGCCGCTACCCCCGCGGGATCTTCGACTTCAACCTCGGCGTGCTGCGCTGGACCTGGCGGGTCGGGTTCTACTCGTACGCCGCGCTCGGGACGGACCGCTACCCGCCGTTCTCGCTCGGCCCGGAGCCCGACTACCCGGCGACGCTCGACGTCGAGTACCCGGAGCGGCTCTCGCGCGGGCTTGTGCTCGTCAAGTGGTGGTTGCTCGCGATCCCGCACTACGTCGTCATCGGCTTCCTGCTCGGCGGCGGCGGCGGCGCGGCGGCGAAGGCAAGCGGGGAGCACTGGGGCTGGGGGGCGGGCCCGGGGCTGATCGGCGTGCTCGTGCTGTTCGCCGGGGTCGCGCTCCTCTTCATGAGCCGCTACCCGCTCGGGATCTTCGACTTCGTACTCGGCCTCGACCGCTGGGTCGCCCGGGTCGCGGCATACGCGGGGCTGATGACAGACGCGTATCCGCCCTTCCGCCTCGACCAGGGCGGCGACGACACCGGCACGCCCAGCATCCCCGAGGCGCCCGTGCCCGCTCCGCCTTCCGCCGACGAGACCGCGGACGTCGCCGCGCCCCTCGCGGGCGAGAGCGCCGCTCCGGCCTCGACCTCCGGCGGAGGCGCGGGACGGGTGGTGCTGTACGTCCTCGGAAGCGTCGCGGCGTTGCTCTCGCTCGTGTTCCTCGCGGGCGGTGGCGTGCTGACGGTCGTCGACCAGACGCAGCGCGACGACGACGGTTTCCTCATGTCGCCGACGGAGGACTTCTCGACCGCGACCTACGCGATCGTCTCCGAGAGCGCCGACGTCGACTTCGGCGGCTCGGACCGGGCTGCCGACGTGTTCCTGGGAACGGTGCGCATCCGCAGCGAGAGCGTGCGCCCGGTGTTCGTCGGGATCGCATCCGACACGGACGTCGCCGGGTACCTGGACGGGGTGGAGCACTCGGTCGTCACGAAGCTCGACAACCCCCGGTACCGCGACCGCGAGGGCGGAGCGCCCGCGAGCCCTCCGGGAGACGATACGTTCTGGGTCGCCTCCACGAGCGGCTCGGGAGAGCAGACGCTCGAATGGGATCCGGAGGAGGGCAGCTGGAGCGCGGTCGTGATGAACGAGGACGGCTCGCGGGGGGTCGCGGCCGAGCTCAGCATCGGCGCCGAACTCGACCAGCTCCTCTGGATCGGGATCGGGATGCTCGTGGTCGGCGGCCTGCTCGCCGCCGCGGCCGCGCTCGCGATCACCGCCGCGGCCCGCCGCGGCAAGCACTGAGGTGCGCCGCAGGCTCGTCCTCGTCGCGCTCGGCGCGGCGCTCGCGCTCGCGCCGGCAGCCGCGCCGCGCTCCTCGTCGCAGTACGGGGTCGCGCGGGTGGCGGACGGGGACACGCTGACGCTGACCAACGGGGCTCGTGTCCGCTTGCTCCAAGTGGATTCTCCCGAGATCGGGACGGCCGAGTGCTACGCGCAGGCGGCGCGGCGCGAGCTGCTGCGACTCGCCCCCGTGGGCAGCCGGGTCTCGCTCGAGAGCGACCCCGCGCTCGACCAGGTCGATCGGTACGGCCGGCTCCTCCGGTACGTGCACCGCGGGGAGCTTCAGGTCAACCTCGAGCTCGTGCGACGCGGCGCGGCGGCGCCGTACTTCTACCGCGGCGACCGAGGAAGGTACGCGTCCCGGCTCATGGCCGCAGCCGTGGTGGCACGCGCCTCGAAGCGCGGACTGTGGGGCGCGAGCCCCGGCACCCGGCTCGACCCGTATCGCCAGGTGGCCACGGGACGCTGCACGGTTCGCTAGATGGTTGATGCCACGAGATCGCCGACTCCGGGGCGCGAGCTGGCCGCTCCGGGGCGCGACGGGAGAGCGGTGGCAAGACTAGACGCCTTGGTGCCGTTCTCCCGGCGCGAAGCGCACGCCCGACAGCAGGCCGCTGCGCGGCCTGCGTCCGGGCGGAAGCGGCCCGGACGCGCCAGATCGCGCATCCGGACGCGCGAGATCGTGGCATCGACCATCTGGTGCTAGCGTGGCCCGGATGCAGCGGTGGCATCTCCCTTCGATCGAGGCGAACGGGAAGCGTGAGCCGCGTGTCCTCTTCTCGCGGCCGGAGTGCCGGGCCGTCGTCATCGACCTGAACACCGGCGACGAGCTCGGGGCGCATCGGGTGTACGAGAGCGCCGTTCTCCAGGTCGTCTCGGGCAGGGTGCGCCTGGATGTCGGTGACGAGGGAGTCGAGTGCGACGCGGGCTCGCTGGTGACGTTCGCGGCGCGGGAGACCCGCAGCATGCGCGCGCTCGAGCCCTCGCGGATCCTGCTCGTGCTCGCCCCCTGGCCGGGAGACGGTCACTTCGCCGAGGGACAGGACGCGGATCCCCAACGGATGCCCGCGAACGCCGTCGTCCCGCCACTCGCCTAGACGTGCTCCTCCGCGCGCTCGCCGCGGCGACGGTCCTCGCGGCCGGCGTGTTCGCGGGCGGCGCCCGGGCAGTCGTCCCGTCCGACCCCCTGGCCACGTCCTGGACGTACGAGGCGGCGAACCTGCCCGCCGCCTGGGACGTCACCACGGGCTCCGAGGCGGTCGTCGTCGCGGTCGTCGACTCCGGAGTCCAGTCGTCCCATCCCGATCTCGTCGGCGCGGTCCTCCCCGGGTACGACTTCGTAGACCTCGACGCGGACGCAAGCGACGTCAACGGGCACGGAACGGCCGTCGCGGGCATCGCAGCGGCGCGCGCGAACAACGCCCTTGGTGCCGCAGGGGCGTGCTGGAGCTGCAGGATCCTGCCGCTCCGGGTGCTCGGCCCGGAGGGGTTCGCGCGGCTCGCCACGATCGCGCAGGCGATCGACTTCGCCGTCGAGCACGGGGCGGCTGTCGTCAACGTCAGCCTGTACGGCGAGAACCGGAACGGCGCCCTCGAGGCCGCGATCCGCCGGGCGCGCGCGTCGGGGGTGCCGGTCGTCGCCGCGGCCGGGAACGAGGGGACCACCGCGACGGAGCAATACCCGGCCGCCTACGCGGACACGCTCTCGGTCGGCGCGACCGACGAGAGCGGCGCCCTCGCCGTGTACTCGAGCCGCGGGAGCTGGGTCAAGCTCGCGGCGCCCGGCTGCACGCCCACGACGCAGCTCGGCGGAGGCTTCGGGGCGGGCTGCGGGACGTCGGGAGCGGCGCCGCTCGTCGCGGGCATCGCGGCCCTCCTCCGCACGCAGGCGCCGTACGCGACGGTCGCCCAGCTCGAGGCCGCCCTCGCACAGTCGGCGAGGCCGCTCGCAGGAACGCGGTTCGGGCGCGTCGACGCCCTCGGCGCGCTGCAGCGCCTCGGCCGACCCGGGCCGACGCTCGAGCCGGCCATCGAGGGGGAAGCGCTGCCCGGTCGAACGCTCACCGCCTACTCCGGCGTCTGGGCCGGTGCGGGCCTCCAGGTCTCCTACCGGTGGGAGCGCTGCCGCGAAGAACGGTGCGAGACCGTGGGCAAGGCGCGCAGCTACGACGTCGGCCCGCAGGACGGCGGTGCCCGGCTCCGCGTCGCGCTCTCGGCGCCCGGGGCGGACGAGGCCGTCTCGGCGACGACCGCCCTCGTCCCGACGCGCCCCCGGAACCTCTCGGCACCGACGATCTCCGGCCTGCCCGTCGTCGGCGCGACGCTGCGCGGACGCGTGGGAACCTGGTCGGGCGGCGGCACGCTCGCCTTCCTCTACCGTTGGGACCGCTGCCGCGACGCGTCCTGCCGCAGGATCTCGGTGGTCGGCCGGAGCCGGAGCTACCGCGTCCGCGACGCGGATCGCGGCGATCGGCTGAGGTTCACCGTGGTCGCGGCCAACGACGCCGGCCGTGCGACCGCCTCGAGCGCTCCCACGGCTCGCGTCCGCTGAGCGCCGGGGTTAGAGTCGGCGCCGTCCAACCAGATGGAGGTGTGCGTGGCGGACTACACGATCAAGCGGCTCGAGGAGGTCGACGACGTCCTGGGCGACTATCCGGGCGAGATGCGGATGATGACCACGGATCTCGAAGCCGAGCAGGTCGCGTTCACGTACCGGCGCATGCCGCAGCACACGGGCGGGAAGGGCTCCTACGGCCACCGGCACAAGGAGCAGGAGGAGATCTACTTCATCGCCTCGGGCAAGCTCCAGTTCAAGCTGGACGACGACGTCGTGGAGCTCGAGCAGGGAGCGGCGATCCGGGTCGCACCGTCGACGTGGCGCTCCGTGTGGAACGACGAGCCGGAGGACGCGGAGCTCATCATCGTCTCCAAGGTCGTCCCCGGCGGCTCGCGGGACGACGCCGAGTACCTCGCGGACTTCTGGTCGGAGTGAGCCCGCAGAACCGGGATCCGCTCGCGCAGATCCCGGTTTGCGCAAGCCCCTGAAGGCGCCCGCATCGCGGTCGCTGCGCGTTCGGATGACGGACGGCGCATCAGCCTTTCGGCCAGGACATGACCTCGGCCACCGGCCTTCGCCACTGCGCGTGGAAGGCGGGGCCGACGGGAGCCTGTCCGTACAGGATCGGCTCGTTGCCCGGGAAGTGGATGTACGCGTCCTCGCCCCACCTCCCCGCGAACCTCATCCACGGCGGAGCGGCAGCCGTCACCCGCACCAGCCGCGGCCCGATCGTCCGACCGGTCGCCGTTCGGTCGACCGGCTTCATGCCGTAGGCGCGGATCACCTCGATGACCTGGCGTGTCCAGCAGGCGGGGTCGAGCCGGTGCTGGCCCGCGCGGAAGTAGTTCGCGTGCGATCCGATCCCGACGTAGGCGACGGGATGGAGCCCGCGCCTCGGCGCCCTCGCCCAGTCACGCCTCGTCCCGTCGCAGTGGCTCGAGAGGCCGACGACGAGCGGCCGCCCGTTCGCGTCCAGGATGACGGACACGGACTCCCAGTCGCCCTCGTGCACCTGCCAGAGGTCGCCCGCCGGCACGGTCGGGCTGTAGACGTTCCAGGGGTACCAGAGCCAGTACTGGAGGTCGATTCGGTTCCTCCTCCGGAACGCGGCCCCGTACACGACCGGAGAGCTCTCGTGTGCCGCCTGGGAGCCCTGATAACACGCCGTCGCGGCACTTCCCTCGATCGCACGGCACGAGCGCTGGTCGAGTCTCAGGCCGGCGCCGCCCGCGGGAAGCGGGCCGCCGACGGTCTCCCAGCCGGCGGCGGTCCTGCGCTGCAGATCCGAGTCCGCGAGGTACCCCTCCACGGCGACCGGACGCACCGGCTCCGACGGGTGCAGCACCAGCACCGGTGCATGGCGCGCGAGGAGCGTCGCGAGCGGGGGGCTCGCTCCCGGCGCGCCGGTCGACGCGGGGACGACGGCGAGCGTCGCGAGCAGTGCCGCGCCGAGCGTGCGCACGCCCCGAGTATGGAGCGTGCGGTCCGCTCCCGTGCGAGACGTTCTAGGTCAGGCCGGCGCCGCGCCGGCCCAGCGCGCGAGCGCGTCGATGATCTCCCGCAGGCGCAGCCCGTCGCTCGTCAGCACGTACTCGACCCGAGGGGGTCGGGCGTCCCGCACCTCTCGCCGGAACACGCCCGCACGCTCGAGCTCGACGAGCCGCTGGGCGAGCGTCCCCGGCGGGATCTCTCCGAGCGCCTGCCGGAACTCCGTGAAGCGCGTGCAGCCCTGGTGCGATGCGTACAGGATCGACACCGCATAGCGGCGCTCGAGGAAGTCCGCCGCGCGGCGGACCTCCTCGGGCACGGGAACAGCTGTCTTACAGCGCCACACCCGACTCGACCTGCTGCTCCTCGAGGGCCAGGCCAAGCACCTCGTCGATGGACATCACCGGGTGGAAGATCACGTCCTCCTTCACGTTCTCCGGGATGTCGGCAAGGTCGGCGCGGTTCCGCTCGGGGATGATCACGTCGGTGATCCCGGCCGCGTGTGCCGCAAGCACCTTCTGCTTGAGGCCGCCGATCGGGAGGACGCGGCCCTGGAGCGTGATCTCACCGGTCATCCCGACCGTGTGCTTGACGGGACGGCCGGTGAGCAGAGACGCGATCGCGGTCGCCATCGTGATCCCTGCGCTCGGGCCGTCCTTCGGGATCGCCCCCGCGGGCACGTGGAGATGGAACGCCTTTCCGTCGAACGCGTCCTCGTCGATTCCGAGCTTGCCGGCGAGCGCGCGGACGGAGGACAGGGCGATCTGCGCGGACTCCTTCATCACGTCGCCGAGCTGGCCCGTGAGGACGAGCCTGTCGCCGTCCTTGTGGGACGTCGCCTCGATGAAGAGCACGTCGCCTCCGCTCACAGTCGCGGCGAGCCCCGTCGCGACGCCCGGCACCGCGGTGCGCTCCGCGATCTCTCGGAAGAACTTCTGGCGGCCGAGCGCCTCCCGCACCGCCTCCTGGTCGATGACGACCGGAGGCTCCACCTCGTCGGAGGCGATCTTCGTCGCGGTCTTCCGGAGCACCGTGCCAAGCTCGCGCTCGAGCTGCCGGACGCCCGCCTCGCGCGTGTACTCGCTGACGACGAGCTCGAGCGCGTCGTCCTCGACCGACACCTCGTCCTCGCGCAGCCCGTTCCGCTCGCGCTGGCGCGGCCAGAGGTAGCCCCGGGCGATCGCGATCTTCTCGTCGGTCGTGTACCCGTCGAACCGGATCACCTCCATCCGGTCGAGCAGGGGACCGGGGATCGTCTCGGCCATGTTCCCGGTCGCGATGAAGAAGACCTCGGACAGGTCGAGCTCGACGTCGAGGTAGTGATCGCGGAACGAGTGGTTCTGCGCCGGGTCGAGCACCTCGAGCAGCGCCGACGAGGGATCGCCGCGCCAGTCCGCGCCGACCTTGTCGACCTCGTCGAGCATGATCACCGGGTTCATCGTCCCCGCGTCGCGCAGTGCCCGGACGAGCCGCCCGGGCAGAGCCCCGATGTACGTGCGGCGGTGCCCCCGGATCTCGGCCTCGTCCCGGATGCCGCCGAGGGACATGCGCACGAACTCGCGGCCCGTCGCGCGCGCGACCGACTCGCCGATCGAGGTCTTCCCCGTGCCCGGAGGGCCGATGAGCGTGAGGATGGCGCCCGACCGCCGGTCGGCCTCCACCCCGCGCTCCTTGCGCAGCTTCGCGACCGCGATGTACTCGACGATGCGGTCCTTCACGTCCTCGAGTCCGGCGTGGTCGGTGTCGAGGACCTCGCGCGTGTGGTTCGGGTCGAGCCGCTCCTCCGAGCGCGTGTTCCACGGAACGGCGAGCAGCCAGTCGAGGTAGTTGCGGATGACGGTCGCCTCCGGCGTCTGGTCGCCCATCCGCTCGAGCCGCGAGAGCTCGCGCTCCGCCTGCTCGAGCACGTTCTCGGGCATCTCCGCCTCGGCGATCTTCGCACGGTACTCCTCGACGACTGACGCCTCGTCCTCACCGAGCTCCTTCCGGATCGAGTCCATCTGGCGCCGGAGGATGTACTCGCGCTGCTGCTTCTCGACCCCGGACTCCACATCCTCCTGGATCCGCTGCCGGACCTGCATGAGCGCGAGTCGCTCGCGCTGGAGCTCGAGGGCGAGCTCGAGCCGCTCCCGGACGTCCACGGTTTCGAGGAGCTGCACCTTCTGCTCGAAGGTCAGATCGGGGGAGTAGCCCGACGTGTCCGCGAGCGCACCGGGCTCCGAGATCGAGCGGACGAACGCCGCGATGCGGCCGTCGTCGCCCCGCAACTCGAGGATCGCCTCGACGACGGCGCGGTACTCGCGCTCGAGCTCGCGGATCCCGTCGACGGTGTCGTCGTCGGGCCGCTCCTCGACGTCGACGAACAGGCGGCCCTGTGCGTCGCTCGCGGCCGCGCCCGCGACCCCGCGGTGCAGCCCGCCGAGGGCGACCGCGCGGCCTCCGCCCGGAAGGCGGATCCGGTCGGTGACCTCGGCGACCGTTCCGACCTTCGCGTACTCGCCGTCGTGCTGGGGGACGAGCAGCACGCGCTCCTCGTCGCCGACGTCGACGGTCAGGGTCACGTTCATGTTGGGGAAGACGACGATGTCCTCCAGGGGGACGAGCAGCAGGCGGATCGGGTTCTCGCTCACGGTTCTCGCTTTCGTACGGGTGGCGTAGTTAGTCCAAGAATCGTAGCGACTACGTCAGCCGTGGCGGGCGAGGGCCCGGAACCGCCGGAGCGCCCTGTCGGCAACCTGCCCGGCGAGCCGGTCCGAGGAAGGCCCCGCCCCGCTCCCGTCCCAGGTCATGACCCCGGCGACGAACACGCCGCCGTGCCAGAACACGAGCCCCGTGTCGTGCCGTGCCGCCGAGATCCATCCCGCCTTGTGCAGGACCGCGACGCCCTCCTGGCCCGACACCCGCCGGTCGAGCTTCGGCGTGTCGCGGACGTGGGCGAGGATCCACAGGAGGTAGCGGGCGTCGCCGCGCGTGAAGCCCGGCCGCGCTCGGCGGAGCGGCCCGCGATCCTCGGTCGCGAGCCAGATCGCCCGCCAGAGTGACGTCATGTCCCGGGCCGTCGTGTACTTCCCGACTCCGAAGGCGGGCTGGCGCTCGACGCGCACCGGTATCCCGCCGGAGAGCGTCCGCACGAGGTAGCCCCCGTACATCACCGAGTCGACGAGGCCGAGCGACCGCATCAGCGCGTTGACCCGAAGCCCTCCCGAGCTCGTCGAGCCTCCCAGCCAGACGAGGAGCGCGTTGGCAGCCGCGTCGTCGGAGGGGACGATCATCTCGTGCAGCTGCGCGCCGACGTACGATCCCGGCGGCGGGATCCCGGAGTGCTCGGCGAGGACCGTCGCCGCGATCGCGAGCTTGAGCGTCGAGGCGGCGGGGAACCGCGCCTTCGCGTTCCAGGAGGCGCCGACCCCGCTCGTGAGGTTCTGGACGTAGAGACCGGCCGTCCCGCGGTACCCGCGGCCGAGCGCCCGCAGCTCCCGCGCGAGACGCGGATCGTTCCGGACACGGGCGAACCTGGGGCGGGCGGCGGCCGGCAGCCCGAAGACGTCCTCGACGACACGGGAGGACCGGCGACCGCCGGGTGCCATCGTGGTCACGCGGAGGGTGAGATCGCCGGTCGGAAGGGACACGCGAAGCCAGAAACGTCGGCCGCGAAGCTTTCGCACCGCGAGGACGCGGCCGGTCGCGGCGACCACGACCACCCGCGCCCCCCGTGCGGCGCGCCCGGTGACGAGGCCGTACGACACCTGGCGGGGAGCGGGTTGCTCGATCGCCGGCGGCGGCAGCGGGGGCGCGGATGGGGCAGCGAGCACTCTCCGGGCATCAAACCAGTTGAGACCGTGTCACAGGGCACGCGCGCCGACGGCTACCGGGCTCCCCGCCGGCTTTGGCCCCGCGATCTAGCCTTGCCGCGCATGGCCGCTACGCCGATCCTCGCCCACCTCGACCTCGATGCCTTCTTCGCGGCGGTCGAGGAGCTCGAGGACCCCGGTCTCCGCGAGAAGCCGCTCGTCGTCGGCGGCGACCCGCACGGCCGGGGCGTCGTGGCGACCGCGAACTACGTCGCCCGCAGGTTCGGCATCCACTCGGCGATGTCATCGGCCGAGGCGCTCCGGCGCTGCCCGCAGGCCGTGTTCGTCCGTCCGCGCCACGCCCTCTACCGCCAGTACTCGCGGGTCGTGTGGGACACGGTGGCAGAGCTCGTTCCGCGCGTCGAGCAGACAGGGATCGACGAGGGATACCTCGACCTGGCCACGGTCGCCAGCGACTTCGCGCAGGCGCGGGCCGTCGCCTCCGCCGTGCGAACGTCGGTGCGCGCGAAGACGAGCCTCACGTGCTCCCTCGGCGTGGGGACGTCCAAGGTCGTGTGCAAGATCGCGTCAGACCGGAGGAAGCCGGGCGGTATCACCGTCGTCCCACCGGGGACCGAAGCACGGTTCCTGGCTCCGCTCGCCGTGAGGCTGCTGCCGGGCGTCGGCCCTCGCGCCGAGGAGCGGCTCGCTGCGCGTGGCATCGAGACGATCGGCGGGCTGGCCGCGCTCCACGACGCCGAGCTCGCGGCGCTCCTGCCGGGGTCCGTGGGCAGGCTCCTTCGCGACCGCGCTCGAGGAATCGACCCCCGCGACCTCGAGCTCCAGGTCGAGCCGGTGTCGGTGTCCGCCGAGGACACGTTCCCACGCGACATCTCGGACCGCGAGCTGCTCCACGACGAGGTCCGGCGGCTCGCTGACCTCGTCGCCGCGCGCCTCGGAAGCTCTGGGCTTGCCGGGCGCACGGTGACGGCGAAGCTGCGGTACGCAGACTTCTCCATCCGAACCCGCTCGACGACGCTCCCCGCGGGCGTCGACGCGGCCGAGGTGATCGCGGAGATTGCGTGCGACCTCCTCGACCGCGGCCTTCGGGACCGTCCCGGAGCGCTGCGGCTCGTCGGGGTCGGCGTCTCCGGGCTGTCCGCTCATCGCCAGCTGACGCTGGGCGAGGCCTAGACTAGGCTCCGCGCGTGCTCGAGGCCGCGCTCTGGGGGCTTCTCACCGCCGGGTCGCTCCTCGTCGGCGCGGCGATCGCCGTGCTGGCCAGGCCACGAGAGCGCTGGATCGGCCTGACGATGGCGTTCGGCGCCGGCGCGCTCATCGCCGCCGTGGCGTACGAGCTCGTCATCGAGGCCTTCGAGACCGACCTCACGCTCGCGTCGACCGGGTTCGCGGCCGGCGCACTGACGTTCTACGTCGGCGACTGGGTGATCGACCGCCGGGGTGGGCACGGGCGCAAGAGCATGAGCGGCGCGAACCAGCTCGCGGGCAGCGCGAGCGCGATCGTTCTGGGAACCGTCCTGGACGGGATCCCGGAGTCGTTCGTCCTCGGCGCCTCGCTGTTCCAGGACGGCGTGGTACCGACCGCGGTCGTGGTTGGCGTCTTCGTGTCCAACGTGCCGGAGTCGCTCTCGGGAACGAGCGGTCTCCTGGAGGCGGGCTGGGCACGCGGCCGGGTCTTTGCCCTGTGGACGGTCGTCGTGGCCGTCTCGGTCGTCGCGAGCGCCGCCGGCTGGCTCGCGATCGACAGGATGCCGAACGCCGCCGGCGCGTTCGCCCTCGCGTTCGCCGGCGGAGCCCTCCTCGTCATGCTCGCCGACACCCTCATGCCCGAGGCGTTCGAGCTCGGCGGCAGGGAGGCCGGGCTCCTCACCGCCCTCGGGTTCGCGCTCGGGTTCGCGCTCTCGTAGGCGGACTACGGAGCGCTGTCCGCGAACGCACCGATGCGGGCCGCCCCTCCGGCGGCGACGATGAGCCGAAAGGAGGGAGCACGATGACCGTCTCCACGAAGAGGTTCACCGAGACCGATGCGAGCCGCATCGGCGCCGCGATCGGCATCGACTGGACGACCTCGCCGTTCGACGTCGAGCAGTTCCTGATGGGGCTCCACGTCGAGCTCGAGCACGGCGCGCACGACCCCGAGACGAACGTCACGGACGACGATGAGCGCACCACCGGCAAGATCGCCTGGGCGCACCTGAAGGAGCTGCCGGACTACTACACGCGTCTCGCCGCGATGGAGGGCGAGGCACAGGATTGACGGGTATCGACGTTCGTCGATGTTTCTGCTACGGTAGATATCGATGAACGTCGATATCTCGACTACGAGCCCTGCGAGGTGCTGTCAGCCTCTCGACGACGAGGCGTCTGACGCCCGAAGACGCGGAGGCGACGGCCGCGCTCTTCAAGGCCCTCGCCGATCCCACGCGCGTGCGCATCGTCAACCTGCTGGCCCGGAGCGACGGGCCGGTGTGCGTGTGCGAGCTCACCCCCTCCGCCGGCGTCTCGCAGCCGACCGTGAGCCACCACCTGAAGAAGCTCGTCCGGGCCGGCCTGCTCCGGCGGGAGCAGCGCGGCGTCTGGGCCTACTACAGCCTCGACCGCGAGGGCCTCGAGCGCGCAGCGGGCGTCCTCGACCTGAGAGGAGCAGCGGTATGAGCACGGACCTCCGAGAACATGTGCGCGAGCGCTACGCGGAAGCCGCACGCGCGCACGCGGCCGCGGGCGGCTGCGGGTGCGGTGACGGCGGCTGTTGCGGCGACCCGACCACCACGTCGTTCGGCAGCGGCCTGTACGACGTCGAGGACCGCTCGCTCGTGCCCGGGGACGCCGTGAGCGCGAGCCTCGGCTGCGGCAACCCGGTCGCCGTCGCCGAGCTCCACGAGGGCGAGACCGTGCTCGACCTCGGCTCCGGAGGAGGCATCGACGTCCTCCTCTCGGCCAAGCGGGTCGGCCCCTCGGGGACCGTCTACGGGCTCGACATGACGGACGAGATGCTGTCGCTCGCGCAGCGGCACACCCGGGAGGCGGGCGTGTCCAACGTCCACTTCCTGAAGGGCCTGATCGAGGAGGTCCCGCTTCCCGCCGAGACCGTGGACGTCGTCATCTCGAACTGCGTCGTGAACCTCTCGACGGACAAGCCGGCGGTGCTCCGCGAGATCGCGCGGGTTCTCCGGCCCGGCGGCAGGATCGGAATCTCGGACATCGTCGCCGAGGATCGTCTCACCCCGGAAGACCGAGCTGCGCGCGGGAGCTTCGTGGGCTGTGTTGCGGGAGCGCTCTCCGAGGCCGAGTACCGCGGTGGGCTCGAGGACGCGGGCCTCGCCGACGTCGAGGTCGAGCGCACGCACCAGGTCGCCGACGGCATGCACAGCGCGATCGTCCGCGCCCGCAAGCCGGCATAGAACGTCGTCCTCCGGGGTACCTAGCGTGTCGACGATGGAGATCGTCGACATCAGCGTGAACCGGCGGTCGATCGCACGTGCACTCCTGCACGACGACCGCCTCGAGCTCGCGCTCACTCCGCGCGGCATCCGCCCGCCGCACCCCGACGTCCGGAGGCGGTGCGCGCACGCGCGGCGTAGCGAGGCGTTCGCTTACCGACGGTCGCGCGACGAGCACTGGCCGATCGCGTACTGCGAAGACTGCCTGACCGTTCTCGCCGGGCACGATCCGCTCGTGCGGCTCAAGCGGCCGCGATGGAGGCTCGACCCGCAGAACACCGCGGCCGTACGCTGGGCACGGGAGTGGCCGAAGCGCGGTCGTCCGCGCACGGGAAGGCCGCCGGACTCCGTCGCCTGGCCCGACGCCGCGTAGGCCTACTGCGCGGTGGCGCCCGGGCGCGGCCCCATGCGATCGCTGAGCCGCTGGACGAAGAAGCCGCCCACGAGCAGGAGACCGCCGACGAGGATGAACGAGAACGCCCGCGCCACCGAGCTGAGCGAGGCGAGGTCGTAGAGGAAGATCTTCGCGAGGCTGAGCCCGAACACCGCGAGCCCGCCGTACCGGACGAGGGCCGAGCCGCGCAGCAGCCCGACGACGAGGAGCCCGAGCCCGACCAGAGCCCACAGGCCGCTGACGGCCGTGTGGCCCCGCTCGAAGTCGGTCTCCACCGAGGCGGACGAGACCCGCTCCGCGATCTCGAGGATGCCGAGCGAGGCACCGTACAACGCGAGCCCGCCCGCGATGACGCCGACCAGGGCCCGCGTCTGGTCGTCCGGAGCGGTCACGGCCGCGACCACGATCGCCGCGACGCAGGCGGCGAGCACCCACAGGCCCGCGGCAGGGCTCTCGGAGGCCGTGAGCAGGTGC
Organism: uncultured Actinomycetes bacterium; assembly: GCA_963705535.1. Taxonomy (GTDB): domain Bacteria; phylum Actinomycetota; class Thermoleophilia; order Gaiellales; family Gaiellaceae; genus GMQP-bins7. Next base: position 94,635 of record CAVPJY010000006.1, on the reverse strand, counting down.
CCGGGGTGCGTCCAGGTCGCGATCGTCGCGACGGTGGTCGCACCGACCACGACGCAGCCCGCGAGCCAGAGGCGCGACTCACGGAGCGGCCGCGCAGCGAGCATCAGCGATGCGCCGGTGAGAGCGACCACGAATGCCGTCCGGCGCAGGTCGTCGATGACGATGCGCTCGGTCGCGAGAAGCAGAACGACTCCGTCCAGCCAGACGACCGTGGACAGGTCGCGCCAGCGCACGCGGCCCCAGACGAGAGCGGCGAGCCCGAAGGCGGCGAGAGCCAAAGCCACCGAGGCGATGACCGTCCGCCGGTTCAGCTCGCCCTCGGACAGCCACGGCTGGACCCGGGCCAGGAGCACGACGGCGGAGGCCGCGAGGACGAGCGCCGAGCCTGCCAGCCAGAGCCGCGACTCACGAAGCGGCCCGGCGAGCGCCCCGAGCGCGACTGCCGTCGCCGCCACGACGACCGCGCGCCACTCCGGGTCGGAGAGGAGGAGCGACTCCGCGCCGATGAGGAACACGAGCCCGAGCGACCAGAGCACCGTCGAGGCGTTGCGGAACCCCTCGCGGGTGAAGACCCCCGCTGCGAGTGCGAGGTACGCGACGGCGAAGCCGAGCACGCCGAGCCCGGCGAGCCGAGCGTCCGCGGTGAGGAACGAGACGCCGATCGCAGCGGCGACGGCGGCGACGGCCGCGCTCACACCGAGCAGGACGTCGCGCGCCTGGGACCCGAGACGGGCGACGCGGTGCGCGTACGCCCCTCCCAGGATTGCCGCGGCGGTGGCGGCGACCGCCCACCCCCCGGTCGAGAGCCCGGTCGCGTCCTCGTAGAACTCCGCGCTGTCGTAGGCGAGGGCGACCACGAGCGCGACGCCGAGCCAGACGTACGCCGAGGCGGCGAGCCCGTCCGAGCGAAGCAGGCCGGCCACTCCCAGGATCACCGCGCCGACCGCGGCGGCGAGCGCGGTCGAGGCGATGTGACCCCACTCGTACGAGATCGAGACGAGCGCGAACGCCGCGGCGAGCGTCGCGAGAGCGGCAGCAGCGACGACACCGGTCTCCCGGTAGCCACGCCTGCTCGTCGCGAGCATCCGGCGTAGCGACGCCACGAACGCAAGCAGCCCTGCCTCGCCTCGTACGACGTACTCCCTGGGGACGAGAATGCCGGCGACTGCCGCCGCGACGGCGACCGCGACGAGTGGAAGGACGGCGGCGCGGTGGTCGGCGGCTGGATCGAAGAGGAGGGCCGGTCGCGCGTCCGTCGCGAGTGCGTGGACGGTGGCGAGCGCCACGTACCCCGCGCCCATCGCCTGGAGCCTCGCGTCTCCCAGCCGGCGGGCGAGAGCGGCCAGCACGACCGCCTGCGCCGCCCACGCCAAGGTCAGGGACGAGTCGGAGAGGAGGTCGGCGGTCCCGACTAGCGCGAGCGCGAGCGCGGACGTGCCGACGACGGCCGCCAGGTCGGGTTGGCGCACGCGGTGCAGGCCCGCGAAGACCAGCGCCCAGATCGCCGCGGACACGAACAGCGCGATACCGCGGTCACCCCGCTCGTCGAGCAGCTGCGTCGCGAGGCCGAGGCAGAGACCGAAGGCGGCGAGGGCATAGCCGAGGGCGAGCGGATCGACGATCACGTGCTTCGACGCCAGCTGCCTTCCGACCGCGACTCCGAGCAGCGTGAGCACGAAAGCCGCGGCGACGGCGACCGACCCTCTCGGGACCGGGCTCGGCTCGGCGGCGAGCCACTCGATCTGAGCGCCGACGACGAGTGAGGCGGAGACCAACAGCTCGTGCCAGGCGCGCGGGACGGCGACGACCGCCACGGACACGAGCACGATCGCCGCGAACGCGGCCGACTCCCAGCTCATCTCGGTGTCGACGGCCTGGAGCGCGGGGGCGAGGGCCGCGCCGAGGAGCCCGAGCGCCGCGATCAGCTGGGACTGCCAACGGATCGCGACCACGGTTCCGATCGCCGCGATCAGCCCGGCGAGCGGGAGCGCCAGGCCGTCGGGGACGAGGTCGTAGCGCGCTGCGGCCGCGGCGAGCGTCGCGTACGCACCGGCGATGCCGGCCCCCACCGCCGCGAGCGCCGTCCAGTACTGCCCGTAGCGCGCACGAAGCAGGAGACCGGCACCGAAGACCGCCGCCGAGGCCGACGCCCCGAGCGCGACGCGCGCGCGCTCGTCGATCCAGCCGCGGTTTGCGGCGAGCACGAAGAAGAGGGCGATGCCGAGCGCCATGACGATCCCGCCCGCGACTGCGAAGCCACGCGCGCCGGCGAGATCCCAGTCGCGAGCGAGCTCGCCGAGCGTGCGGCCCGGCGGCTTCGCCGGAGCCTGTGCGGCCGCGCGCGGACGCTCGTACGTCGGGGGAACACCGGACGAAGGGGCCGCAGGCGGCTCCGGCGCTCGCGCCGGTGGAGTCGGCGCCTGCGCCACGGGTGGAGGAGGCACCGGAGCGGGCGTCGGGGCAGGCGCAGGCGTGGCCGCGGGCGCCTCGGACGTGGGGGCCGGCGTCGCCTCCACGCGAACGAGAGCACGCACCTCCGCGAGCTCCGCGCCGAGCCGGGCGAGCTCGCGCTCGAGCCGGTCGAGACGTGCGTCGAGACCGTAGACCTTTGGCCGATCACCTTCGGTCACGGCAAGCCCTCCTCGCGGTCAGGAGAAGCGTAGAAACGGGGGCTGACGACCTGCATCCGTATGCACACGGATGCCGGACGCGGCTCAAGGAACGCTCAAGGCTGCGTCAGGCAAGGAGCGCGCGGTTGCGGGCGAGCGAATCGAGGATGCGGTCGACGTCGTCCTCGACGTTGTAGAGGTGGAGCGAGATGCGGAGGTTCGCGTCCCGGGAGGAGGTCACGATCCGCTCGGTACCGAGCGCATCGACGAGCGCGTGCGGGTCGGTGGAGGCGACGCAGACGAGCGGCCCGCGCTCCCCCGCCCCCCGCGGCGTCGCAACCGTCGCCCCGAGCTCGTCGAGACCCGCCAAGAGACGCTCGACGAGTCCCCCCACGTGTGCCTCGATCGCCGGCACGCCGGTGCGCTCCACGAGGCCCATGCCGGCCAATCCCGCGTAGATGTTCGGCACGGGGGGCGTGCCGGCGTCGAAGCGCCTCGCGGTGGGCGCCGGCGAGTAGTCGGAGATGTCCATCTGGAAGATGTCCTCGTCGGCGAACCAGCCGGTCTGCGTCGGCAGGAGCCGCTCGTGCAGGTCACGGCGCACGTACATGAACGCGAGACCCGCGGAGGCGAGCAGGTACTTGACCGTGCCGGCGGTCAGGAAGTCGACACCGAGGGCGCGGACGTCGAGCGGGATCGCGCCGGCCGCCTGGTAGGAGTCGGCGAGGCACAGCGCCCCGCGCTCGTGGGCGATACGGGCGACCTCGGCGACGTCCAGGCGGTAGCCCGTGCGGTACGAGATCGCAGTGCAGCACACGAGCGCCGTCCGCTCGTCGATCGCCTCGGCGAAGCGCTCCGGCAGGATACGCCCGTCCGGATCGGGGCGCACGTGCACCACCTCGGCCCCACGCAGCTCCTGCGCGTGCGAGATCTGCCCGACCGTCGGGAACTCGAACTCGGAGATCACGATCCGGCTCCGCCCGCGCTCGAGGGGCAGCGCGCTCACGAGACCGCTCACGGCCTGCGAGACCGAGGTCGTCACGGCCACCTCGTCGGGATCCGCGCCGACCAGGCCCGCGAACGCCGTGCGTGCTGCCTCCGCGCGCTCGACCCAGTGCTCCCACTCGGCCCCGTGCGCGTCCCAGCCCTCGAGGTACTCCTCGTACGCCCGCCGCACGTCGACCGACAGCGCGCCCTGCGAGCAGGAGTTCGCGTACGTCGTGTGCTCGAAGATCGGAAATCGCGAACGAATCGCGCTCCCGACCAGGCCGTCCGCGGCAGCCACGCGCGCCTATCTCCCCAGGTAGGCCTTGCGGAGGCCCTCGTGCTGGATGAGCTCCGAAGCCTTCCCCTCCAGCACGACCCGGCCGGTCGAGAGGACGTAGCCCCGGTCGGCGATGGAGAGGGAGACGTTCGCGTTCTGCTCGACGACGAGGAGCGCGACGCCCGACGCGTGCACCTGCTGGATGATCTCGAAGCTACGCTCGACGAGAACCGGCGCAAGCCCCATCGACGGCTCGTCCATGAGCAGGAGCTTTGGTCGCGCCATGAGCGCCCGGCCCATCGCGACCATCTGCTGCTCGCCGCCCGAGAGCGTGCCCGCGAGCTGCCGGCGACGCTCCGCGAGCAGCGGGAACGTGGTGAAAACGCGGTCGAGGTCCTCACGGAGATCGGCGCGCGGCCGGAGGTACGCGCCCATCTCGAGGTTCTCGAGCACCGTCATCGGCCCGAAGAGACGGCGGTTCTCGGGCACGATCGCGAGGCCGCGCTCGATGCGACGCGCCGTCGAGGCGCGCGTCACGTCCTTGCCGTCGAGAACGACCGAGCCCGACCGTGGCGGGACGATGCCGATGATCGTCTTCAGCGTCGTCGACTTCCCCGAGGCGTTCCCACCCAGGAGGCACACGAGCTCGCCCTCCGCCACCTCCAGGTTGACGTCCTGGAGGATGTGCATCTGGCCGTAGTACGTGTTGATGCCCTCGAGCCGCAGCAGCGGGCCGGAGGCCGCCTCTGCGCTCACTTCCGCTCGGCCCCCGAGGACCCCAGGTAGGCCTCCACCACGCGCGGGTCGGTGGCGACCTGGTCGAACGACCCCTCCGCGATCTTCACGCCGTGGTCGAGCGCGATCACGCGGTCCGAGATCCCGCCGACGACGTGCATGTCGTGCTCGATGACGAGGATCGTGTACCCGCCCTCCTCGCGGAGCCGTCCGATGAGCTCGGTGATCTCGTGCGTCTCCACGGGGTTCATGCCGGCAGCGGGCTCGTCGAGCAGGAGCAGCCTCGGCTTGGCCGCCGTCGCGCGGGCGATCTCGAGCCGGCGCCGGTTGGCGTACGAGAGGCTGTAAGCGGGCTGGTTCCAGCGGTAGCCGACGAGCCGCTCCCCGAAGAACGACAGCCGCTCCTCGGCGAGCTGCGCGATCTCCCGTTCCTCCCGGCGCATCCCCGGGGTGCGGAGCACCGAGCGCACGACCCCGGCCCGCGTGTGACCGTATGCGGCGGCCATGACGTTCTCCTTGACCGTCATGTTCAGGAAGAGGCGGAGCGTCTGGAACGTGCGGGCGATGCCGCGGCGCGCGATCTTGTGCGGGTCGAGGCCGAGGACGGACCGGCCCTCGAAGGTGATCTCGCCGTCATCCGGCGGGTAGACCCCCGTGATCACGTTGAAGAGCGTCGTCTTGCCGGCGCCGTTCGGGCCGATCACGCTGACGATCTCCCCCTCGCCGACGACGAGGTCGAGCCGGTCGAGCACGCGAAGCCCGCCGAACGAGAGCGAAAGGCCCGACACCTCGAGCAGCGGTGTGCGCTCGGGGCTCGTCACACGATCTCCACTCGCTGCCGCCCGAAGAGGCCCTGCGGCCGGTAGGCCATGAGCGCGACGAGCATCGCCCCGATCAGGACGAAGCGCGCGACGGCAGGCTGGGCGAGGAGGAGGTTCTCCCACACGCACGCCGCGAGGTAGAGGACGGGGACGACGCCGATCGACCGCCAGAGACGGCTGCGGACGAGCGTGAGCCCGAGAATCGCCGCGATGAGGCCGAGGTAGGCGAGGCGCGCCAGCGCGCCCGCCGGGAGCCCGTCGGGGCCGACCGCCCCCTCGGGCAGCAGCACCCAGTGCTCCGCGAGCTCGTCGATCCGCGCGGTGCCGAACGTCGCGCCCTCGACGAGCGACGGCCGGACCTGCTCCGCGACCTCGTGCACGACGAGCCCGAACGCCACCGTCCCGGCGAGGATCGCCACCGGCAGCCAGCGAGGGCGCACGAGGGCGAGCAGGGCGATCACGATGACGCTGTAGAAGAGCCAGCTTGCGTTGTCCGCGTCGCGCAACGCCTCGAGCGAGGCATTGATGAGCACCGCGCCCGCGGTCACTCCGAGCAGGCTCCCCGCGCCGCCGAGCACGACCATCGCGTACACGGTGATCAGGAGGACGAGGTCGAAGCTCGCGGGGAAGACGGCGCCCTGGACCGGAGCGAAGATCGCGCCCGCGATCCCCGCGACCCCGGCGCCGACGGCGAACGCCATGAGCTTCAGGCGGTTCACCGGCATCGTCATCAGCTCTGAGGCGAGCTCGTCCTCGCGAACCGCCCGCCACGCCCGTCCCGTCCGCGACTGGTTGAGGAGGTAGAGGAAGGAGATGATCACGACGAACGCGACGAGCGCGACGTAGAAGTAGCCGTCGAGCGACGTGACCTGCCGCCCGAAGAACTCGAGCGGGTAGATGTCGGAGATCCCGTTCGGGCCGCGGGTGAACTCCGCGTTGATGAGGATCACGAGCCAGAGCTGGAGGAAGAAGAGCGTGACGATCGCGAGGTAGTCGCCGACGAGCCGGCGCGAGGGCAGCCCGACGAGGAAGCCGACCACGGCCACCGTCACCGCGATCAGCGGGATCGCGAACTCGGCGTCCCAGTGGCGCCCGGCGTACTCCGAGGCGAGCGCTGCGTAGAGGTATGCGCCGAGCCCGAAGAACGCGACGAACCCGAGATCGAGCAGGCCGACCCAGCCGACCGCGACGTTCAGCCCGAGTGCGAGGAGGACGAAGATGAGCGTGTCGATCCCGACCTGCATGAGGTACTCGGAGTCGACGAGGAGCGGGAACACCGCGAAAGGAACTACGAGGGCGAGCAGCTTGACCACGGGCGGCACCCGCGCGAACGCGTCCTCGACGCGCGCGCCCAGGCTGCGCGCGCGGCGCTCCTCCGCGCTCGCGACCCACTCGTCGACGCCGATCCTCGGCTGCTGGGGCTCGGGAGAAGGCGGCTCCGTCACACCTTCTTCACCTCGGGCTTGCCGAAGATCCCCTGCGGGCGCAGGAGCATGAAGAGGACGAGGATGAGGAACACGACGAGGTCGCTGAACGCGCTGCCCAGTCGCCCGCGGGTGAGATCCTCGATGTAGCCGACGGAGAAGGCCTCGGCGAGCCCGATGAAGAGGCCGCCGAACATCGCGCCGGGAATCGACCCGATCCCGCCGACGACCGCCGCGGTGAAGCCCTTCAGGCCGTAGTTGAAGCCCATGAAGTGGTTGATCTGCCCGAAGACGAGCCCCACGAGGACGCCCGCTGCCCCCGCGAGCGCCGAGCCGATGAAGAACGTCTTCACGATCACGCGGTCGACGTCGATGCCCATCATCGCCGCGGCCTCACGGTCGAACGCCGTCGCGCGCATCGCCTTGCCGAGCTTCGTCCTCGTGACGAGGATCCAGAGCCCGACCATCATCGCCGCGGCCGAGGCGAACACCACCACCCTGAAGATCCAGACGTTGAACGGCCCCCAGTGGATCCCGACCTCGACGTCGACGAGGTCGATCGAGTCGTAGCTCCGAAAGTTCGCGCCGAAGAGGAGCAGCACCGAGTTCTGGATGAAGAACGAGACACCGAGGGCGCTGATCAGCGGCGCGATCCGCGGCGCCCGTCGTAACGGCCGATAGGCGAAGCGCTCGATCGCGACGCCCAGGAACCCGCAGCCCACCATCGCCACGAGCACCATGAGTACGATCAGGAGCCAGACGGCGACGCTCGGGTCCTGGGCGCCGCCGAGCCAGCCGAGCACCCCCCAGCCGATGAACGCGCCGACCATGAGCACGTCGCCGTGCGCGAGGTTCAGGAGCTTGAGGATCCCGTAGACCATCGAGAAGCCGAGCGCGACGAGCGCGTAGACGCTCCCGAGCGTCAGCCCGTTGACGATCAGCTGGACGAGCTTGTCCCAGTCCATCGGCGGGGTTATCTCACAGATGGTCCAGAAAGAGGAGCGGCCCACCGTTTGAGATGGGCCGCTCGCATTTCGATGATCGATACGTGCTCTACCGGATGGGGCTGTACTTCCCGCTCGTGATCCGGTAGATCACGAACTCGCCCCCGCCCTTCAGGTCGCCCTTGGCGTCGAACTGAATGGGGGAGCCGATGATCGACGGCGTGGTGGAGGTCCGCACGTTCTTCGTGACCTCCGCCCGGGTGACCTTCCCGTCCGCACAGGCCTTCCGGATCGCGGTCATCGCAACCCAGCCGGCCTGATACGTCGCCGGCCCGAACGCGCCGGACGTGTCCTTGCTCACGAACTTCCGGTACTCCGCGATGATCGCCTTCGCCTTCGGATCGAAGTGGAGGTCGGGCGCGAAGACGGACACGTAGCCACTCCTCGGCTTGAACTGCGACGGCGAGTAGGCGCCGTCCGTCCCGAACACGATCGCCTTCTTGCCCTGCTCGCGGAGCTGGTTCGAGAGCGTGTTCGCCGCGGTCGCGACCTGCGTCGCGAAGACGACGACGTTCACGTTGCTACCGACGTTCGCCACGACCGACGAGAAGTCGGTGTCGTCGGCGGACACGGACTCCCGGGACACCGTCACGCGCTTGCCACGGAGCCCGCGAGTGATCGCGCTTGCGAGCGGCAGCGAGTAGTCGTCCTGCGAGTCGATGACGACGACGTTCCTCGCACTCAGGTTCGTCGCGACGAAGCTGACGATGTCCGGACCCTGGACGCCGTCGTTCGGGACGGGGCGGAAGAAGCTCCGGTACGGGTGCCCCTTCGTCAGGTCGATGGCGGTGGCCGAGCCCGAGATGTTCAGCAGGGACGACTTCTCGAACAGGTTCCCGGTGACGCGTACGGCCTGGCTCTCCGAGCCGCCGATGACCGCGAGGATCTTGCTGTCGGAGGAGAGCTTCCGGCCGACCGTCAGCGCGACCGGCGCCTTGAGCTGGGTGTCGCCCTCGACGACCTGGAACTGCGTCTTCTTCTCCTTGTTGAACTTCTGGACGCCGAACCGGAGCCACGAGATCTGCTCCTGGCCGAGGAAGCCCGCCGGGCCCGTCAGCGGCCCGAGGAACCCGAGCGACACGTTCGTGCACGCTGCTACTTGCGCCGGTGTCGCCGACGCCGAAGGCTTGGCCACGGCTGCGGTGACGATGGCCGCAGAAGCCAGCACCGCGAGCGCGACGGCAGTCAATCCTTTCCTCATGTGCCCTCCTGTACGTGGGATGCTTTCGTTTGACGAGGTCCGGGGCACGAATGTTGCGGCGCGCCTCCTCGCCGGATGCTGCATCACACCGTGTTCACGGCCCGGTGTCAATTCCGGAGCCGGTTTGCGGCGACTAGCCTTCCCCGCATCGACACCGGCTTCCAGGGAAAGGGCGTCCTCGTCACGGGCGCATCAGGCGGGATCGGATCCGCCTGCGTGCGCGCGTTCGCGGCGGAGGGCGCGCGGGTCGTTGTCCACTATCACCGAGGCGAGGAGCGCGCCCGGGCCCTCGCGGCAGAAGTGGACGCACGGCTCGCGCGCGCAGACCTGACGAGCGAGGCGGACGTCGCGCAGCTCTTCGCGGAGGCGCGACGCGCGCTCGGCAGGGTCGACGTCTGCGTCGCGGTCCACGGCGTCTGGCCCCGAGAGGACGTCCCGGTCTGGGAGCTTCCGCTCGAGCGCTGGGAGGAGACTCTTCGCACGAACCTGACCACGACGTTCCTCGTCGCGCGTGAGTTCCTGCGCGAGGTCTCGCGTTCGGGGCACGGCTCGCTCGTCCTCGTCGGCTCGACCGCCGGCGTCTTCGGCGAGGCCGGCCACGCGGACTACGCAGCGGCGAAGTCCGCGGTCCTGGGCGGCCTCCTCCTCTCCCTGAAGAACGAGATCGTCCGCATCGCGCCGCTCGGCCGCGTGAACGCGGTCGCGCCCGGCTGGACCGAGTCGCCCATGACGCGCGGGCTCGTCGACCCCGAGCGCGTCGAGGCCGTCTCGCGGACGATGGCGCTGCGCAAGGTCGCGCAGCCCAAGGACGTCGCCCGGCAGGTCGTCGTCCTCGCCTCCGACGCGCTCTCCGGCCACGTCACCGGACAGGTCGTCGTGGTCGCGGGCGGCATGGAAGGCCGCACGGTGCACGAGACCTGACTCAAGTGCGCGTCGAGCCTTGCCGATAGCCCTGACGACTCCCGACTGGGGACTGACGGCAATCAGAACCGGACGGAGAGCACCGAGAAGGGGCGGCGGACGACGTCGCCCTTCTCATTGCGCGAGGCAGGGAATCCGCTCACGCGGATTCCCTGCCCGCGAAGATCCCTGAAGCGCGGCCGCTCGCGCGGCCGCGGTCGCGGTGTCTGACCGTCTCACTGCGCGAGACGGGCGTCCGCTCGCGCGGTTCCGGCCCGCGAAAGACCCCTGAAGCGCTCCGCTGGCGCGGCAGCGCCGCTACGCGTAGCCGCCGGGGCGGGCCAGGTCCAGGACGTGAACGAAGTCCTCCTCGGCCCGGCCGTCGAGCGCCTTCTCGAGCCCGCGCTCGAGCGTCTGCGGCAGAGGCTGCTGCGACGGGTCGAGCACGGCGTGTGCGTGCTCCGCCGCAGCCTCGAGATCACCGCGGGCGACGGCTACTCCGAGCAGCGGGAATCGCGCCGTCCACTGGAAGACACCGGAGCCGGAACGACCCTCGGAGCGCCAGTCCTCTAGCGCCGCGTCGGCCCGGAGCGTGGCGCGCTCGAAGTCGGCGTCCCGGTATGCGACCCAGGCAGCAGTCGCACTGACGAGCCCGCGGTACCCATGGAGCTCCTCCAGCGCTTCGAGGTCAGCGATGCGAGCACGGGCGCCCTCGAGGTCGCCTCGTTTCCGCTTCGCCACGAGCCCGTAGACGAGACAGCGGGTCTCGATGAGCGCGACGCCGCGCGACCTGGCGATCTCGCAGCCCCGCTCGAAGTACTCCTCCGCCTCCTCCAGCTCTCCACGCCACAGCAGGCAGAAGCCGAGCGAGAAGTCGGCCGAGGGGTCTCCCACCTCGACGCCGTAGGCGTGGACCGCGCGCGCCAGCTCCTCCGTCTCCCGGGATGGTGCGTACCGCTCCACGCGGTATCGGTGCTGCAGCTGGACGTGCCGCAGCTCTCCCTGCTGGCCCGGCGTCCCGTACGCGGGCATCGCACCCTCGAGCTCGCCCATGACCTCTTCGAGGGCGGCCCGCTCGTTCTGGAAGTAGAAGAAGTGGGCCTCGTCGAGCTTCAGGTCGAGCCATCGCTCCCACCAGTCGGAATCGCGAGTCGCTACGGACTCGAAGGTTCGCTCGGAGAGGCGGTAGGAGTCGAGCGCCTCGCGCGCACGCCCCTGGAGCCGAAGGACGACGCCGAGCCGGTCGTGGAGAGCCCCGACATCGAGTGGGCTCCGAGCCGTGACGAGCGCGCGACGCACGACCTCCTCGGCCTCGGCGTACCGTCCGCGAAGGAAGTTGCGTTTCCACAGCGCCAGGGCGAGATCGACGACCTCGACCTCTCGATCGGTCTCGGCCTCCGCGTATCCGAGCGCCGACCGCAGGTTCGCGAGGTCGCGCTCGAGACGAACGAGGTGCTCTCCCGAGTCCTGTGATCCGAGACCGTCGTGTGCCTCCGAAGCGAGCCGTGCGAACCAGTCGAGGTGCCGACCGCGCAGGTCGTCCAGCTCGCCGGACTCTGCGAGCACCTCAGCAGCGAACTCGCGAATCGTCTCGAGCATCCAGTACCGCGGCTCGGCGTCGTCGATGGACGCCTGGCGAACCAGGCTCTTGGAGACGAGGGAGAGGAGATCCTCGAGGCCGGCAGCGCAGATCGCCTCGATCGCCGACAGCGACCCGCCTCCGACGAAGACCCCACACCGCCGGAAGAGCTCCTGCTCGCGCTCTTCGAGCAGGTCGTAGCTCCACGTGATGGCCGCTCGCAGCGTCCGCTGGCGCTCGTCCGCGTCCCGCGGGCCGGCGAGCAGGTCGAGGCGCTCCGCGAGGCGCTCGAGGAGCGCGGCCGGCGGGAGGGACGCTGCGCGGGCTGCCGCGAGCTCGACCGCCAGCGGAAGGTTGTCGAGACGCGCGCACAGCTCGATCACCGCCGCCTGCGTCGCAGCCGCGTCGAGGCTCGCCCCCGCAGCTTGCGCGCGGGCATGGAAGAGAGCAACGGCGTCGTCCACGACGAGCGGCTGCACGGGGAAGACATGCTCGCCGGTGATCGCGAGCGGCTCCCGGCTCGTGGCCACGACGAGGACGTCCGGACAGTCGCGAACGAGAGCCGCGACGAGCTCCGCGACCGCCTCGACCAGGTGCTCGCAGTTGTCGAGCAGCAGGAGCAGCCGCTTCCGCGCCACGGCGCCGGTGATGGAGGCGACGATCGGAATCGCCGTCTCCTCCTCGACGTCGAGAGCGCCTGCGACGACCGAGGCGACGAGCGCGTCCTCGCGGAGTGCGGCCAGTGGCACCCACCAGGTTCCGTCGGGATGAGCGTCGGACAGCTCGGCCGCGAGCTGCAGCGACAGCCGCGTCTTCCCGGTGCCGCCGGGACCGGTCAGCGTGACGATCCGGACGCCGGGCTCGGACGCAACCGCGACGAGCTCGGCGAGCTCCGCGTCGCGGCCCAGGAAGGGAGTCGCCGGGACGGGCAGACTCGTGCGGAAGAGCGTCTTGAGCGGCCCGAACTGCTCGCGCCCGAGCTGGTGGAGCCGGACCGGCGCGGACAGGTCCTTCAGCCGGTGCTCACCGAGATCGAGGAGGTCGAACGACCCGGCGTCGAGCAAGCCGACGGTCGCGGACGAGACGACGACCTGGCCGCCGTGCCCGGTCGCGCCGATGCGCGCGGCCCGGTGGACGTCCATCCCGATGTAGTGGTCGCCGGACACGAGCGCCTCGCCTGTGTGGATCCCGATCCGGACATGGATCCGGGTCCCCGCCGACCGAACCTGCACGTCCTCTGCGAACCCGACGGCGGCAGCTGCGGACCCGAACGCACAGAAGAACGCATCACCCTGCGTGTCGACCTCGGCTCCCCCGCGCTCGCGCAGCGTGGCCCTGACCAGCTCGCGGTGCTCGGCGAGCGTCTCGGCGAAGCGCTCCTCGCCGAGCTCGGCGAGGAGCGCCGTGGAGCCCTCCACGTCGGTGAACACGAACGTCACCGTCCCGCGAGGCAGATCGTCGCGCACATCTGCAGCGTACGAAGTCCGGTTCGACTGCGCGGCGTGCTGGAATGCGCCCGTGAGCCGCCTTCTCGATCGACTCTCGGAAGGGCCACCGATCGTCGCGGACGGCGGCATGGGCGTGCTCGTGTCGAGCGCCGTCACGCGGCTGCGCTGCCCCGAGGAAGCGAACCTGCGCTCGCCGGAGAGCGTGCTCTCGCTCCATCTCGGCTTCATCCGTGCGGGCGCGGACCTGATCGAGACGAACACCTTCGGCGCCAACCGGCACAAGCTCGCCGAGCACTACCTCGAGGAGGACGTCGCGAGGATCAACGAGTCGGCGGTGAAGATCGCGCGCGACGCGCGGGAGGTGTCGGGCCGCGACGTCTTCATCGCCGGCTCGATCGGCCCCCTCGGGGAGCCCGCGAAGGACAGAGAGACCGTCTTCGCGGAGCAGGCGCAGCTCCTCGAGGGCCGCGGCGTCGACCTCTTCATGGTCGAGACGTTCTACGAGCTCGAGGAGCTCGTCGCCGCGATCGGGGCAGTGCGCAGCGTCTCGTCGCTCCCGATCGTCGCGGTGATGACCTTCGACGAGGACGCCGAGACCCTCGGTGGCGTGACCGCCGAGCAGGCGGCCGCCGCCCTCGCGGAGCTCGACGTCGCGGCCGTCGGCGCCAACCACGGAGTCGGCCTCCAGGCGGCACTCCGTGCGATCGAGCGGATGGGCGGCAGCGGCAAGCCGCTCGCCGTCCTCCCGAACGTCGGCCTTGCGAGCCTCGCCGGCGAGCGCGTGATCTTCCCGCACGCGACGCCGGAGTACTTTGCGGAGTTCGCCGCCCACGCGCAGGAGCTCGGCGCCCGCATCATCGGCGGCTGCTGCGGGACGACGCCGACGGAGATCGCCGCGATCCGCGCGGCCGTCGACGAGAATCGCCGTCCCAGCGCGCCGCTCGTCGTGCGCGAGCGGGAGATGGCACTCGCCGCGCCGGCTCCGGAGCAGGCGACCCTCCTCCAGCGGAAGCTCGACGCGGGCGAGTTCGTCGTCTCGGTCGAGATCGACCCCCCGCGCGGCGGCAACGCCCAGGCGATGCTCGAGCTCGCCCACACGCTCCAGAGTCTCGGGCCACGTCGACGTCGTCGACGTGAACGACAACCCGCGCGCCCGTGCACGGATGAGCGGGATCATGGCCTCGGCGACGATCGAGCGCGTCGTCGGCATCGAGACGATCCCCCACCTCACGCCGCGCGACTCCTCGATCGCAGGGCTCGAATCGACGCTACTCGGCGCCCATGCCGACGGCATCCGGAACGTCCTCGCGGTCACGGGCGACCCGCCCGAGGCCGGGGACTACCCGGGCGCCCGCGGCGTGTACGAGGTCGACTCGATCGGCCTCTCGCGGATCATCAGCCGCATGAACGCCGGCGAGGACTACAACGGGCGCGAGATCGACGCGCCGACCTCGTTCTTCCTGGGCGTCGCGGTCAACCCCGCCGCGGACGACCTCGACTACGAGCTCGAGCGGTTCGAGCAGAAACTCGAGGCCGGAGCGCAGTTCGCGATGACGCAGGTGCTCTTCGACCTCTCCTATCTCGATGCATTCCTCGAGCGGCTCGGAGGCTCATGCCCCATTCCGCTCCTCATCGGGGTCTTCTACGTCCGCAGCTACCAACTCGCGGTGCGGCTGCACAACGAGGTGCCGGGCATCGTCGTCCCGGAGCACGTGCAGGCACGCCTTCGCGATGCCGGCTCCGATGCCGCCGACCGTCGGCCTCGCGCTCGCGAAGGAGCTCGTGGAGGCTTCGCGCGAGCAGGCCGCCGGCGTCTACGTCATCCCGCCCTTCCGCCAGCCGCTGGCTGCTCTCGACCTCTTCGGGTAGGCGCGGCTCCTCGCCGTCGAGGGCGAGGCAAGCCTCGCCCCTACTTCGTGCACTCGGTGTCGGCGACGGGCTCTCGACCCGCCTTCCGGACAGCGCCGAGCACGACGTCCGAGGGGATCCCGTAGCCCCCGCGGGAGCCGGGCTGGCGCGCGAAGACGGTCGTGCGCACCCGACCGTGGGCGTCGATCCCGGGCCCGCCGGAGCTCCCCGGCTCGATCACGCCGCGGATCGTCGTGATCGCGCGCGTCACCGGGCCGCGGCCGTAGGCGTTGCGGCTGATCAGCCCGCGCGTCCCGCCGAGCCGGCCCGGCGTGAGCGTCAGCGGCCCGTTCCCCGGATAGCCGACGAGGACGACCGCCGGTGCCGCGCTCGGGTTGCATGACCCGGAGCGGGCGGCCGCCGAGCCCCGGCACCCGCAGGACGGCGATGTCGTTTCGCTCGTCGAAGGCGACCACGGTCGCGGGCCGCGAGGTCGTCCCGTCCCGGCGGTCGACGCGAGGCGTCCCGATCCCGGCGACGACGTGTGCGTTCGTCACGACCAGCCCGGGCCGCACGATCCAGCCGGAGCCCTCGACGCCGAGCCCGCACGCGATGCCCGTCACGCGCACGACGCTCTTCGCCGCAGCGACGACATCGGAGTCGCGCGCAAGCTTGGAGTCGGGCGGCGCGACGATGGCCGGCGGGCCGGCGAAGACGCCGATCGGGTCGACGCGCTCGAGCGTCTCGAGCAGTCGCTCCGGCGGGAACGCGTCGTTGATGGTGGAGAGGATCGCGGAGCTCTGCACGGCCCGGCGCATGTCCGCCTGCCCCGGCAGGTAGAGGAGCACGGCACCGACCGCCCAGCAGAGAAAGACTCCGGCGGCGGCGCCGAGGAAGAGGCCCGCGACCGAGTCGAGCGCGCGCAGGCCGGGAACCGCGCTCAGCGTCGTCCGCAGGATGCCTCCGAGCAGCCCCGCGAGCCCGTGCAGGAGCGCGCCTCCGAACACGGCGCCGGCGAGGGCGACGAGCGGCGCGTACGGCGAGCCGTCACTCAGCAGCGCCGGCGCGACGCGTGCGCCGACGTACGCGCCGAGCGCGAACCCGGCGAGCGAGAGCGCGCCGCGCACGAGGCCGGTCGTCAACCCGTAGAGCGCAGCGACGACGACCACGCCGATGACGACCCAGTCGGCCGTGGACACGCCGTCAGGCTACGTGCCGAGGGCCCGGTTCCCTGCACCCGGCTACACTTGGGCGGCCCTCGGGGGCGTAGTTCAGTTGGTTAGAACGCCGGCCTGTCACGCCGGAGGTCGCGGGTTCGAGTCCCGTCGCTCCCGTCTCGGAAACCCGCTTCCTAGGCGGCTTTCTTCGTGTCGTGCGTCGTCGTTGGGTTCCCCGATGCGCCCTTTGGCAAGTCAATTGGCAAGTTGAGCGATCCGATGGGCTGCGAGAAGCCCCCGGATAGGCCCTTCTGCGTATTAGCTTCGAGTCCTTGAGGGCGAATGCGAGCACGCGGCGTCGTGAGAGGGAGGACCTGGTGGGCAGGACGCCGAGGGTGATCTTCGAGACTGGTGTGTGCTCACGCGTCCCTAGCTCCGTTCGAGCGGCGCAGCCGCCAGCCGAGGTAGAACACGCTCGGCAGTCCTCCAACGAGCAGGCCGAGCCAAACGAGCAGTTCGGCATTGGTCGTCGAGTCCGAGCCCGCGTCAGCTAGCACGTTGCCGTCCGTGTCTGGGATCACAGGGGACTGGTTGCTTTCCATTCCACTCATGAGGTTGAGAGCCGGCAGAAGCACCGGGAGGAGGGCGAGCGTAATGCCCAGGGCCTTCTCCTTCCCCGACCACGCACGCGATGCAACGACGAGGACAGCGCCGATGATCCACCCGAGGAACGGAACCACGAGAGCGATCAAGGCGGCGATTTCGAGCTTGCCAGCACGCGCCGGGCTCTCGCTCGGTGGCGGCTCTGCGGCCTCGACGATCTCTTCCGGCGGCCCGAGCCGCTCGAGGACGTTGCGCACAGCGACCTCGTTCGCTGTCTCCTCCTGGCGCAGAGCTGCCTCGATGTGCTCGCGGATCTCCGCCACGAGCTCGGCACGCCGCGACCGTTGCAGGTGCGCAGCGGCAGCCTCAAGGCGCCGCAGGTAGTCATCGACGAGGCGGTTCGTCTCCATCACGATCATGGACCTTCCTTCCTGTTGAGAATTTCATCGACGGAGTCCCGGAACCGGGCCCACTCAGTGGTGAAGTCGGCCAACGCGGCCTCACCGGTCTCGGTGAGTCGGTAATAACGGCGCGGCGGGCCACTCTCCGACTCCTGCCAGAACGTCGTCACCAGCTCGTCCTTGCGCAGTCGCGAAAGGAGTGGATAGATCGTCCCCTCGCTCGTGACGAGGCCGTCCACCTCCGACAGCTCTCTCACCAGCTCGAAGCCGTACCGCTCGCGGCCGCGCAGGAGGGCCAGCACACAGAACTCGACCGTGCCTCGCCGCAATTGCGAGACACCCTTCCGTGCTTCACCCGGTTCCATGTAAGACATGGTACCTTGCAGAAGGTGTGCCGTCAACTGAAGGCGGCCCCACGATCGAGTACGACTGGCCGGCTGCCACATCGATTGAGGTCCAGGAGGATCTCGAGGAGTGCCGAGACTCGCCGCCCTCCGACCAGCCCAATGAGCCACTTCGACCCTTGCTCAGCGTCCATTCGGGCCGCTCAAGAGTCACGTTTCCCCTGAGGAGGCCGACTGACGTGTCATGTAGTCACGGAAAGGCGCGGAACCGTGATTCCCTAGCTCAGGCGAGAGTACGCTCGCGCAGGCGACGACGGTTCCGTCGTCGCTCCAGCTCGACCTCGTCGGCCCTTAGGGTATTGCCGCCGCACCGTGTTCACACTCGACGGCTCACTCGATGTACCGATCGTCGCAGCTCCAATGGCCGGAGGTCCCACGACGCCGGCGCTCGCCGCCGCGGTCTCCGAGGCCGGCGGCCTTGGCTTTCTCGCTGCCGGGTACAAGTCCGCACAAGCAGTGCAGGCGGAGATTGCCGCGGTGCGCACCGCGACCGCACGCCCGTTCGGCGTCAATCTCTTCTATCCGACCCGCGATGAGATCGACGAGGCCGCGATCGACGCCTTCACGCGCAGCCTGTACGACGAGGAGGTTCGCTACGGCGTGTCGGTCGGCGTCCCTGTGTGGAGCGATGACGACTGGGAAGCGAAGCTGCGTGTCGTTGCCCGCGAATGCCCGGACGTAGTCTCCTTCACGTTCGGCTGCCCCGAGCGAGATACGGTCGAGTGGCTACGCGGCCTCGACATCGCGGTGTGGGTGACCGTCACTTCTCCGGCAGAGGCGCAGTTCGCGCTCGCTGCCGGTCCCGACGCAATCGTTCTGCAGGGCTCGGAGGCCGGAGGCCACCAGGGCTCGTTTCGCCAGCAGAACGACGAGCCGCTCCCAATCATGACGCTCCTACGGTTGGTCGCATCGATGACCGACCGGCCGCTCGTCACGGCAGGTGCGATCGCGACGGCGGCCCATATCGCGGATGTTCGTTTTGCTGGAGCGTCTGCGGCTCAGATCGGCTCCGCGTTGATGCTCGCTGACGAAGCCGGAACGACCGAGTCGCATCGACAGGCGATGCGGCGCCGAACACCGACGCGCCTGACGCGGCCTTCACCGGGCGTCCCGCCCGCGGAATCGTCAACCGCTTCATGCTCGAGCACGACGAGGACGCGCCCGCGGCGTATCCCGAAGTCCACTTTCTGACAGCACCGCTCCGTACCAAGGCACGCGCGCTCGGGGATGCAGACGGGTTCAACCTCTGGGCTGGTCAGACATACCACCTCGCCCTCGAAGCGGCTGCAGGGGAGATCGTCGAGCGCTGGCAAGCTGACTTGGCACGCTTCGAACGCCGGTGAAGACGTCGTCGTCCTCGGGCGTCATTCCCGCACACTCGGGCATGCGAGCGAGCCCTCGCGCGATAGAGCCGCGGTTCCAGGCGGAAGGGTGGCTGTTGGCGTCTCGGCGTGCCCGTTCTGGCCTTCTGGACCGCAGAGGGCTTCATGCGCAGCAGGAATGCCGCTTTCGGTGCGTTCGTCGCCATGGGCGTGCGCAATGGGCCGAGAACAGCCGGCCGGCGCGACGCAGTTGGCGTGTCGACCGTCGTTGCCAGCTCCCAGAGGGCGTCCAATCGGTCGTAGTCTGTGCGGATGATCACGCGTCCGTCCTGTGGACGCGAAAACGGGCCGGGGTCGCGCTTCTGTAGCGCCTGCGGTACCGCGCTTGATGCAGCAGCACGATCGCGGAAGGAGCGCAAGGTTGTCAGCGTGCTCTTCTGCGATCTAGTCGACTTCACCGCCGAGAGCGAGAGGCGCGATCCGGAGGACGTCCCGAGCGCCCCTTGTGGGCCGCGACGCCGAGTTCGACGCGCTTGTCCACACGCTCTCGCGCGCGCGGACGCGCCGCGAGCCGCAGCTGGTGACGGTCGTGGCATGCCCGGAATCGGCAAGAGCCGGCTCGTCTGGAGCTGTTCCGGCACGTTGACACCGAGCAGCAGTTCGTGACCTGGCGGCAGGGGCGCTCGCTCCCGTACGGAGACGGCGTCTCCTTCTGGGCGCTGGGTGAAATCGTGAAGGCGGAGGCGGGCATGCTCGAGAGCGACAGCGCTGAGACAACAACCGAGAAGCTCGGCCAGTCAATCGCGAAGCTGCTCGCGGATGAAGGCGAGCGCGCCTGGCTGGAAGCACACCTGGGGCCGCTCCTCGGGCTCCGCGAGAGCACACGCTCCAGCCAGACCGTCAGCGGGAAGCCTTCGCAGCCTGGCGGCGCTTCCTTGAGGCGATGGCTGAGCACGCGCCTGCGGTGCTCGTCTTCGAAGACCTGCATTGGGCCGACGACGCGCTGCTCGACTTCGTCGATGAGTTGGTGGAGTGGCTCTCGGACGTGCCCCTGCTCGTCGTCGCGACCGCGCGCCCGGAGCTGTTGACACGGCGGCCGGGGTGGGCGGGCGGCAAGGCGAATGCGCTGACGCTCTCGCTTGCCCCTCTCGCGGAGAACGAGGTCGTCGAGCTTGTGCAGGCCTTCATCGACCAGCCGCTGCCGATCGCGGTCGACCAGCAGACGCTCGTCGAACGGGCCGAAGGCAACCCACTCTACGCCGAGGAATTCGCGCGGCTCGCGGTTGAACGGGGCGAAGACATCACGCTGCCCGAGACCGTGCAGGGCATGATCGCGGCACGGCTCGACACGCTGAGCGAGGAGGAGAAGCAAGTGCTCCAGAACGCGGCCGTGATCGGCAAGGTCTTCTGGACCGGCGGGGCGGCGGCGCTGACCGGGACGCCGCGCTGGACGCTGGAGGAACTCCTGCACGGACTCGAGCGCAAGGAGTTCGTGCGAAGCCAACGCCGATCCTCCGTGGCCGGAGAAAGCGAGTACGCTTTCCGGCACGCGCTGATCCGCGACGTCGCCTATGGCCAGCTTCCGAGGCGAGACCGCGCCGAGAAGCACGAGACGGCAGCGGCATGGTTGGAGTCGCTCGGGCGGCCGGAGGACCATGCCGAGCTGCTGGCGCACCACTATGTCGCCGCGCTGGGATTCGCAGAAGCCGCAGGTCGCGCGACGAACGACCTCGCCGAGCGCGCACGGCGCGCACTCGTCGCGGCCGGTGAGCGCGCGGCCACGGTCACCGCCTTCTCGTCCGCCGCGAGGCACTACGAGCAGGCGCTCGAGCTGTCGGCGGCCGAAGAGCCCGAGCGGCCGCTCCTGCTCTTCGCACTCGCCGAGGCGCTGCACGCGCTCGGCGACAAGCGCCAGACGCAAGCGCTCCAGGATGCAAAGACCGCCCTGCTGACGGTCGGCGACAAGGCGCGCGCCGCAGAAGTCGAGGCGATGCTCGCCGCCGCCGCGTGGCTTCATGGCCGGCGCGACGACTCCGCGGCCCACGTTGAGCAGGCCCTTGAGTTGGCGCACGATTCGGAGTCCGAGTCCGCGACGGCTCGCGTGCTCGGTGAGGCTGCACGCCAACGCCTGGTCGTCGGCGACTATGGGGCCGCGATCAAGCTTGGCCGAGAGACGCTCGCGCTCACGGAGCGGGCCGGACTCGATGAGCTTCGTGCCGACAACCTGGTCACGATTGGGACGGCGCGCGGCCGATCTGGCGACCCCGGAGGTATCGCCGAGGTGGAGGACGGGCTCTCACATGCGCTAGCGACCAACTCGCTAGCCACGGCGATGCGCGCCTACAACAACCTTGCGATCCTCGTGGTCGAGCTGCACGGCGACTTTCGTCGAGGGCGAACGCTGATCGAAGGCGCCCTGGAGTTGGCGGAGCGCGTCGGTGACCGTGAGCTGGCCCGCTCAACCGCATGAGTCTCGCGCGGTATCAGTACATGGTTGGTGAGTGGACACCGCGCTCGACGAGGATCTCGCGCCGTCGAACGTGGCACAGATCGCGGCTTACTCTGGCCGGAGTTCGCACTGGTGGCGGAGGAGCTCGGTGTCCTAGACCTGGTGCGACGCAAGCTCGCCGAGACCGACGTCGAGCATGTCACTCTCGCCGTTACGCGACCCATCGCGGACGGCCGGCTCGTGGAGGCGGCCGATGTCGCGACCGGGCAGGAGCATCGGGTTCTCGCTGCAGACATACGCTTCCGCGCCGCTCGCTCGCTTGCCGAGAAGGGCGAGGGCGCTCTTGCGAAGGATCAGCTCGAGCAGGCGCTCGCGTTCTACCGCTCGGTCGGCGCGACGCAGTACATCCACCGAGAGCGAGAAGCTGCTCGAGCTCTTGAGGCACCCAATCGCCAAGTAGCACACGTGCCCCGATCGTTGTCTTGGTGGAGAACGAACGCGGGGAGCTCGGAACCCAACCGCGAAGCAAACACGCTTTCACGCACGACGGTGCCTCGGAATCTGCGGTGCCGGCGCGGCTGGGTCGCTGAGATGGCCTGGACCGAAAGAGTCGCGGCTAGAGGGAGAAGTGGGACTCCCTGGCGATCAGGCGAGACTACGCTCGCGCAGGCGACGGTCCGCCCGCCGGACGCTCAGGCGTTCACGACGCTGACGGCGGGGTGTGGCGCGGTTGCCGCAGGCCCTGACCGGGCTGTAGGTAGATTCGGAAACGGATCGTGTGCAACGTGAAGAGCGCTCCGATCGCTGCTCGACGGGCGGTCTCGAGGCGATCGGGGCATGCGTCGACTGCGCGTTCCCGGGCAGTGGCATCGAATAGCGGTCGCAAACCGGTCAGCACGGCCGCCGCCCCCGCCGCCGCCTCGAGCCAGAGCAGGACGGCCGCACCGCGGCGCAGCCGGCGGGGCACCCCGGCGGCAATCATGGCCGCGTTCGCGTGCCAGCAATCCACCGCACGCCGCCTCGACGACCAGGGCGCCCCGAAGGCCAAAGCGTCTGATCACACGCTGAGTGAGGGGGAACCCCATCGCGCTCCACACAAGAACAGCTCGTCCGACTCGAGGCGACACTGATTTCCTCCCGGCCCCTCTCAGCTTCCGCCGGTGGACGGCTCTTGAGCCGAAGCAGCGTCGAACGCATTGGCGACCTCCGCCGCCCAGGCGCGGATCGCGCCCCAGTCGCGCACATCAAGCCGCCTCTCCCGGTCGACGCCGCCGAAGGTTCCAGCCGATACGGGTTTGACCTCCGGCACCTTCGCAAGCGCGCGCTCGAGCTGGTTCCGTGACCGCTCAAAAGCTTCTTGTTCGTGCCTGCGCGGCCCCATGCCGAAGACGGCGACCGGTTTATTCCGCCAGCGCCCCTCGGTGCCGCTTGAGCAATCGGCGTGCGTCCCGATGCCATCGCCCCCGGTAGAGCGCTCCACCCAGCACAACCCCGTCGTAGCGACGCACATCCTTGATCTCCCGCGCCGGCAACAACTCGACCGTCAAAGTCACGCTCGCGCAGTACCGCCGCAACCGCCTCGGCGACCTCCCGCGTCGACCCACGCTTCGTCCCGTACCCAACGACAACCGACCGAACCACAGTTCTCCTCTCCAGGCCAGCATCGGCGATTTCGGCCGTCGGCGGCATCAGGGAACCCGCGTAGTTCGCTGACCCACGCCGGTGGACGTCGCCTGTGTGCGATTGCCGACGGGATGGCGAAGACCTACCGGCTTGGCCGTGCCCGCCGCCTCGCTGAACGCGAGCGTGAAGGGTTTGCGCCTCCAGAGGTCATTCCGGAACACTGGCCCAGGCCAGCGATACCTAGCGCGATAGAGCCTCGGTTCCAGGCGGAACCGTGATTCCATAGCTGAAGCGAGAGTGCGCTCGCGCAGCCCGAGGAGCTGCCCTAAGAACTCAGGCGTCTGCGTTCACGCTGAGCGCCAGCTGTACCGCTTCCTCGTCCGACATCGCCTCGCCATCGCGCACCGCCTCTCGGTACCCCTCACCACCCAGGGCTTCACGACAGCTGCGCTCGAAGCGCTTCATCTGCACGTGTGCCCAACGCTCGACATCGAAGCCGTCCTCCCGGTACTGGCGCATCGCCACCGAGACGAGCTTGACACCGACGCTCGGGACGCCAGCCGCCCCCGCTGCCAAGCCCAGAGTGAGGAGTTGGTCTGGGTTGTGCTCGACGCCGACGGTCCGAGCAATGAGTAGCGCGCGCTGGGAGTACGCGATGGACTCGCTGTAGTTGCCCACAGCAAGCTCGACGAGGGCAAGTGAGTCGTTCAGTGCGCTCTCCGCGCTCTCCTCGAACCCCGCATGGAGAGTCGCGAAGTGTCCGCGAACCTTCTCGTACAGGGCGCGGCTTTGCTCTGCGGCAGCTAGGTCACCTTCCTCTAACGCGCGAGCGCACAGCGCAGCCGCGAGCTTGAGATCCGCCCAGCGAGCGATGTCCGGGTTGCCGAGCTCTCGGGCGAGCTCGGCCATACGCTCCGCGGACGTGACGGCCTCCGTGTAGTCGCCGACCATCTCCCCGATCTTTGAGCGGACTGCGAGCACTTCGGTTAGTCCAACCTTGTCGTCAATCCGCTCGAAGAGGGCTTCGGCCTGGGCGAGGAAGCGTCGAGCGGACTCGAGCTCGCCGTCGAGGAGGACTGCGAAGTTCGCTGCACCTACGAGCGCGTAGCCGCGGTCGTCGTCGGCGGCCCCCGGCAGCTCCAGGCTCGCTACCAAGACGGCATAGCCCTCCAAGAATGGCCCGAGCCGCCAGACACACCTGTTGAGGCGTCGGGCGAATCGGACGGCGCTGGCCCCATCGCCGCGCGCGATGGCGCGCGCATGAGCGACCGCGTAGTTCGGCCGATCCGCCTTGAAACGTTCGAGCTGCTCATCGAACGTGGGTAGCCCCGAAGGTGCGAGAAGGTCGGCCGCTCCCTCGAGGAAGAATTCCATGTGATCAGCGCCCGTCTGCTCTGACTCGCCGGCGACAGACAGCTGACTCGCGGCGTACTCCCGGATCGTCTCCAGCATCCAGTAGCGCTCTTGACCGGTCGCATCGACGCGATGCCTGACAAGGCTCTTGTCGACGAGCGATTCGAGCGAGTCGAGATCGGCGTCGGCGACCGCGCGAGCTGCGTCCAGTGTGCAGCCACCGGCGAAGACGGAGAGCTGCCGCACGACTCGTTGCTCGTCCTCGTCCAGGAGGTCGTATGACCAGGCGATCGTCGCTGCGAGAGTGCGCTGCCGTTCGTCGACGTCGCGGTTGCGCGTGGTGAGAAGACTGAGGCTGTCGACGAGGTGCTCGCGGATGCTGCGCGTTGAGAGCGACCGGGTGCGCGCCGCCGCAAGCTCGATGGCGAGTGGAAGCTCGTCGACGGTCTCGCAGATCGCACGCACATGTTCGTCGGCCCGGACACCCCCCGGGCTCACGGCGGACGCCCGCTCGACGAATAGGGCGACCCCGTCCGAGGGCGCCATCGGGGGCACGTCATAGATGCGCTCGGCTCGGAGTCCGAGGCGCTCACGGCTCGACGTGACCACGACAAGACGGGGACAGCCGTCGACAAGCGACCGCACGAGGCTGGCAACGGCCTCCAGCACGTGCTCGCAGTTGTCGACCACGACAAGCGCACGCTTGTCGCCCAGAGCGGCGCATAGCGCGTCTGCAACCGCGACCCCAGGTCGTTCGCGTACTTCGAGCACCTGCGCGAACGCCGTCCCGATGCCCGACTCGTCGCGAACCGGAGCGAGCGGGATCCAGTGGATGCCGTCGGGGAACCACTCAGATGCTTCTGCCGCCGCCTGGAGAAGCAGCCGCGTCTTCCCGGTCCCGCCTGGCCCGGTGAGCGTGACGAGGCGTGCGTCGTCGCGGGTGATGCGTTCGACGGCCTCCCGGAGCTCCCGCTCGCGGCCTAGGAAGGGCGTCGCCGGAACGGGGAGATTTGTCCGGTAGAGGGTCTTCAGCGCGGGGTAGACGTCGCTGCCGAGCTGGTAGACGCGTTCGGGCGCGCCCATGTCCTTAAGCCGGTGCTCTCCGAGGTCGGTCAGCTGGACGTCGACGAGCTGCGCCGTGGTTGTCGACACGAGCACCTGGCCGCCGTGACCCGCCGCCGCGATCCGTGCAGCACGGTGGACGTCATGGCCCACGTAGCCCTCGCCACCGAGGAACGGTGTTCCTGTATGAAGACCGACGCGGACGCGGATCGGGCCGTTGCCGGCGAGATCGCTGGTGACCTCCGAGGCGGCCGCGAGTGCGCTGGGCGCTGTTGGGAAGGCGAAGAAGAACGCGTCGCCCTGCGTGTCGACCTCCACGCCGCCTTGGGCGACGCACGCCGTGCGGATGGCCTCCCGGTGCGCGGCGAGTGCGTCAGCGTAGGCCTCCTCGCCGAGTTCGTCTAGCAACCGGGTCGAACCCTCTACGTCCGTAAAGAGGAAGGTCACGGTTCCGGTCGGGAGCTCAGGCCGCACGCGGGGATCATCCGCTGATCGGAGCTGACGAGCAAGACAACTCGGCTCGGGAGACGTTCCCGCACACTCGGCCATTCCGGAGACGCCCCATGCGACGGGGATCAGTGTCGGCTGATCCGAAATTGCGACAGCATGCAGGCCGTGCACGTCTTTCTCGAGACGGAACGTCTCGTCCTACGTCGATTCACCGAGGACGACGTGGACCTCCTCGTCGACCTCGACAGCGATCCCGAGGTGATGCACTTCATCACCGGTGGCCGGCCGACGCCTCGCCAGGAGATCGAGACCGAGATCCTGCCCGCATACCTCGAGTACTACGAGCGTTGGGCGGGGTACGGCTTTTGGGCCGCTGTCGAGCGCTCGACCGGGGACTTTGTAGGCTGGTTCCACTTCCGACCGGGAGGCGAGGACGGTCCTGATCAGGTTGAGCTTGGGTACCGGCTGCTCCGCTCAGCGTGGGGCAAGGGGTATGCGACGGAAGGTTCACGCGCGTTGATCGACAAGGGCTTCGTCGAGTTGGGCGTCAACCGCGTCTACGCGACAACGATGGTCGTGAACCTTGCCTCGCGCCGAGTGATGGAGAAAGCCGGGTTGCGGTACGTCAGGACGTTCCATCAGCCATGGCCCTACCCGATCGAAGGTGAAGAGCATGGCGATGTGGAGTACGCGTTGCTGAAGGCTGAGTGGGTGGGCGGTTAGCTCCCGGAAAAGAGACGTTCCCGCACACTCGCGCACGCGGGCGGCCTGTCGCCGCGCGAAATCATTCTGCACGCGGGCTAAAGGATCACGGATAGGCGCGGATGCGTGACCCGAACCCCGCTGAGCCTTAGCGCGCGAGCCCAGCTCAGCTCCGGTCCAGGTCGAAGTCGGCCACGATCGGCGCGTGATCTGAAATCGAGAACCAGTCTTCTTCAGCGAGGGATCGGCACGCCGACGATTTGGGGGGTGTGCAACCGGACTGGTCTCCGGACGCCAAGCAGATCGCTTTCATCGACAACTGCTGCGTGCCCCAGAGCAGCGACATCCTGGTCATGAAGGCGAATGGCAACGACGTCACGCCGCTTACCGCGAGCTTCGGGAACAACCAGAGGGCTGGGTTCTCAGGTAGGCCCGCGCGGGTGGAGGCGGGCCTACCGTCCGCTGCTTCGACCGCGGGCTTCGCGATCGAGAGAACATTGGCTCTCACGTCCTCGGAGCATGAGGCCTGCGGACGGCGATGTGGGTAAAGAGCGGGTTCGATTCCCGTCGCTCCCGTTCTCTCCCAATGCCTGTAGCGATGCGTGGCCGCCGTTGCCGGGGCGCATCAGACGCCATGCAGCCGGCGACCGGCTCGTCGAACCGGTCGCCGTCGAACGACAGGCCCTAGTAGCCCGGAGCCGAGCCGCCGCCTCCGTAGAGCACGAGGAGCACGATGCCGATTGCGACTGCGGCGACCGCAACCACCACTGCGATCAAACGCGCGTGGCCCGATCCGGTTCCGTGCGGATCCGTTTGCTGGTTCAGGGATGCCATGGTGGCCTCCTTACGTTGGTGCGCCCCTTCCCTGGAGCGTGACGTCCGTTTCTTCGTTAGTCGGAAATACGAGCCGGGGACATGTGCGGATGAGCACGCAACGTGGCAGACGCGTTCCGCGACATGAGGGCGCACGGTGGACCCGATGTTGGCCCGCGCGGCGAGCGTGCCAACACTGACCACGAGGTAGCCGCGAGGCCTCCGATCGTCTAGGGTCGATCGCATGCCGAGCATTCGCTACCGCTTACAGCTCCACCAGGTCGAGGCCGCCGATCCTCCGGTTCGCTACACACACGAGGGCAAGCGCGAGGGCGACAGGCTCGTGCTCAGGATCCCGTTCGAGAACCTGGCGTCCGGCGAGGGCGCCGAGTTCCAGCTCCCCGAAGGCGCGAGCGCGGGCGAGGTCGAGATCGTGTGGAACGTGACCGGCGAAGGCTGAAGCGTCCCCGTAGCGCCGTAGTTCTGAGCCACGTACGGCCACTCGACGGGCGCCGGCCGTCGAGTAGCATCGCGGCGTGCGCGAGCTACGGCCAGGGCTGTGGCACTGGGAGGCGCCACATGCGGACTGGAGGGACGGCGAACCGTGGGATCCGGTCGTGTCGTCCTATGCGATCGACGACGGCGAGCGGCTGCTGCTCTTCGATCCGATGACGCCCCCGGGCCAGATCGACGCCCTCGTGGCCGACCGCGAGACCGCCGTCGTCCTGACGTGCCCCTGGCACGAGCGCGGTACGGAGGGCCTCGTCGAGCGGCTCGGACTGCCCGTGTACACCCCGCTGCCCGATACGGCGGAGTACCTCATGCAGACGTACGGCCTCACCGCCGAGCAGGCCGGGGACGGCAGCCCCGACCTGGTCTGGCTGCTCAAGGAGGGAAAGGGCGACGCGCGCCCGTACGCGGCCGGCGACCGGCTTCCCGTCGGCGTCGAGGTCTTCCCGGGGCAGAAGCCGAACGACATGGTGCTCTGGATCGAGAGCCACGCGGCGGTCATCGCCGGCGACACGCTCGTCGACTTCGGCGAGGGCCTGCACATCAACCCCCGCTGGCTGAGCCCGACCGTCACCCGCGAGCAGGTCGTCGAGGGTCTGCGCCCGCTGCTGGAGCTCCCGGTCGAGCACATGCTGGCGACGCACGGTGGGCCCTTCGACCGGGCCGACCTCGAGCGCGCGCTCTCCTGACCGGCGCAGGGCCGAGTAGGCGACGCCACGCCGGCGTTCACTCGTAACGGAGCGCGTCAGCAGTGTGCATTCGAGTGGCGAGTCGGGCCGGGAGACTGGTCGCGGCGACGACGACGAGCACGGTCCCGATCGGGATGAGCGCGAGTGACCACCACGGTGCGAGGACGGCGTCCTCGGACGTGTCGCCGGCGATCCGGAAGAGGGCGAGGTAGAGCCCGATGCCGAGCGGGATGGCGAGGAGCGATGCGAGCGCCGCCAGGGCGGCATGGGCGCCGACGACCGTGGAGGTGATCTGGCGTGGCGTGAGGCCGATCGTCTTGAGCACGCCGTAGTCCCGGATGCGCTCTCGGACCGAGAGCAAGGCGACGGCGACGAGCGTCGCGGTGGTGATCAGCAGCAACACGGTGTCGAGTGTGTAGATGAGGAGCAGCAGCTCGTCCGGGAAGTCACTGGTCTTGGAGGCGGACTGCGCGTCGAGCGTCGCGTCGAGCGAGAGCACGACGACCACCATCGCGCCGGTGAGCGCGATGGCCGCTACGAGGAGCAGAGCCCGGCGACCTCGCGCCAGGAAGTCCTTGAGCCCGAGCCCGATCGTCAACGGCAGGACCGGCCGGATGACGGCACGCGCCAGGCCCGAGCTCGGAGGCGACGGGCTGCCCGCATGGATCGCCTCGAGGACGGTGAAGCCCGTGCTGCGGCGGGTGGAGGTCAGGGCTCCGGCCAGGAGCACGGGAAGCACGACACAGCTCGCGACGAGGATGTGCCAGGGATTCGCCGCGATCGTCGGCGAGCCGAGCAATGTCTGGGCGCTTGGTGCCGCAAGGCGGGGCGCAAGAATCGCCCCGAGCGCGAAGCCCAGGGCGGCCGCGACGAGACCGAGCACGGTGGACTCGAGCGCGAAGACGACACCGACCTGGCGCGGGGTGAAGCCGGCCGCCTTCAGCAGCCCGATCTGCCGGTGCTCTTCGCTCGCGCGGGCGCCGACGAGGATCCCGACGACCACGAAGGCGACGATCAGGAGCAGGACGGTGAACATCGTGACGATCACCTGCGTGCCCTGTGCGTCGCCGAGCGCGTTGTCGCGCTGCGCTTCCCAGGTCTCGAAGTAGAGGGGCCCGGACCGTACGACCGCCGGCGGGAAGCCCGCTGCCGCCCGCTCGGTGAACGCCGCAGCTGCGGAGGGATCCGCCAGCCGCACCGCCTCCGACCAGCTCCAGAGGGCGCGGTCGGGCTCGATCCCCTCGAGCGTGGTCCCGGTGACCCAGGCCAGGCCGGGTCTGCGGCGCGGGTAGCGCGGCTGGCTGGGAACGACCGCCGTCCCGAGAACCGGGACCTCGACCGAGCCCCGTCTGCTCGTCACTTCGAGCGTGTCGCCGACCTCGATGCCGAGCGCGTTCGAAAGGCTGCGTTCGAGCACGATCCCGCCGTCGTGCAGCTGCGAGCCGGCGGTCGGTACAGGTCTGTTCACCGCCGCACGGCCGCTCAGACCCGCGAGCTGCACGAGGTCGGAACTCCCGCGCGGGCCGACGGTCGCCAGCACGAGCGGGACGGGCGCGCCGCGCTCGGTCACGCCGGGCAGCCGGGCGATCGCGGCCGCGTCGGCCCGCGAGGGGACGACCGCGAGCACGTGTGCCCCGTTGGCCTCGGCGAAGGTCCGCTCCCAGGGCTCGACACCGCTCGAGCGCACCTCCAGGGCGAGCACGATCGTCGCCACCGCAGCGCCTGCGATCGCGATCGTGAGCGCGCTCGCAAGTAGCCGCGAACGGATGCCCGCGAACGCCAGCCTGACGAGCAGCAGGGTCACTCCCGGCTCTCCAGCTCGAGCAGAGGAGCTACCTGGCGGGCCGCAGCGAGCTGCGTCTCGTCGGCAACCAGTCCGTCGCGGAGCGTGATCACGCGATCCGCCGCCGAGGCGACACTCGCGTCATGCGTGACGAGGAGCAGCGTCTGCGCACGATCCCGGGCATCGCGAAAGAGCCCGAGCACCTCGCGAGCCGCCGTCGAGTCGAGGTTCCCGGTCGGCTCGTCCGCGAAGACGATATCCGGCCTGTTGGCCAGCGCGCGCGCCAGCGCGACGCGCTGCTGCTCCCCGCCGGACAGCTGTGCGGGAGCGGCCCCGTGCTTCTCGGGAATGCCGAGCTCGCGCAGCAGCTCGTTCGCCGTCCGGCGAGCCTCTCTGCGCGGCCGACCGACCAGCAACAACGACAGCTCGACGTTCTCGACTGCAGAGAGCGTCGGCACCAGGTTGAAGAACTGGAACACGAAGCCGACCTTGCGACGACGGAGAAGCGCGAGCCGCGTCTCGCTCAGGCCGTCGATGCGGTCGCCGTCGAGCCAGACCTCGCCCGCGGTCGGTCGGTCGAGCCCTGCCAGCAGATTGAGCAGAGTCGACTTTCCGCACCCGCTCGGGCCCATGATCGCGACGAACTCGCCGCGCTCGATCGAGATGTCGACGCCCCGAAGACCCAGGACTTTGGCGCCGCCGGTCTCGTACGTCTTCGCGAGTTGCCTCGCCTCCAGGACGGGTGTCATCGGCCTTCCTCCTTCAGTGCGAGTCGCTGCTCGATCAGCTCGAGCCACTCCAGATCAGCCTTCAGATGCAAGATCGCTCCCTCGACCAGAAGCTCGGCCGCAAGCACGTTCCCGTTGGCCTCCAGCAGCGCGTTCAGGTCGCGCAGCGACTGCAGGTACTCGCGCCGCTGCCGCTCGAGCAGCTGTCCCGGCTCCGCGAGACGAGCCGACGCGAGCACGACGAGCTTCATGAAGAACTCGTCCTTGAGCCGCCTACCGGAGACGGGCGCCTCGATCCAGGCCGCGAGTGCTTCCCGCCCGGCGTCGGTCAGCTCGTACACGCGCTTGCCGCGGCCGTCCCCCGGCACCGCGTGACCGACGACGAGACCGTCGCGCTCGAGCCGCCCGAGCGTCGTGTAGATCTGGCCGGCATTCACGGCTGGCAGCAGGTCGCCGAACTCCTGCTCCAGCGAGTGCTTCAACTCGTACCCGTGAGCGCGCTCGCCACTGAGCAGCGCAAGGAAGAGCTCTCTCATAGATAGCGAGTATACATACTCGTTATCTATCGTGACGAGCAGACAGGGCTCCCGAGGCCCACAAGCGGGGCAGCCGACCAGCAGTGCGGCACGAGCGGCGGCCGAGTCGTCACGTACGCCGAGACGGAGAGTGCGTCACTCCCGCAGGCACAGCGCAGCGAGGTCGATGCCCCAGACGGGCTGGTACAGCTGGCACCCGATCCGCGCCGAGAAGAAGTCGCGGCTCGCCGTCGTCGCGAACGCGGCCGCGGGAGCAGCGTCGCGCTGGAGCTCGAGTGCGAGCCGGGCGGCGGCTCGGTACCGCTTCGCGCCCGACAGCTTCGCGACAGCCGCGAGCTTCCGGCTCACGGCAGCGTCATGGAAGTGCGAGATGTTCGTAGGGGCGCCCGGCTAGGACGTCGACGAGCAACGCCAGGATCTCCACTGGATCGGGTGCAAGCCAATATCCGGAGACGGCCAGGTCGAACGGCTCGCCGCGCCGTGTGACGCGCGTGAAGAAGTCGCCGAGCGGGAACTCCTTCACCTGGACGTCGATCCCGAGCGGTTTCAGGTTGCGGCGGACGATCTGTGCCTCCTCTCGCCACGGCGAGAGGTTGGGCGTGTACATGACCGCCGTCGCGTTCACGTGCCCCGCGATTCGCGTTGCCCGCCGCAGGTCGGGCTTCCGCAGGGGATACACCTGGAAGTCCTCGGCTCCCGCTGCGGAGCGAGGAAGGTAGTCGTCCGTGGGCGCGCCCGCGTTGAACGGGTTCACCTCGGCGGCCCGTCGTCCCTGTGCCGCCAGGGCCGACCGGTCGATCGCGTAGTTCACCGCCCGCCGCAGACGCACGTCGGAGAAGAGTGGCCTGCTCGTGTTCATGTGCAGGATCCGCGCCCCGAGCGCCTCGCTGACGAAGTACTGCTGGTGTCCCGCCCTCGCAGCGTCGCTGCGAGGGCCATACGCCGACTCCAGTCGCGGCCCCGCAGCCCGCGGTAGCCGGAGCGCGTAGTCGGCCGTCCCGGCTTCGACCTGCTCGAGGGCACGCACGGGATCCACGCCGATCGCGACCACGATCTGGGCGAGCCGGTGCGGGCGGCCGCCCCGGTAGTTGGGGTTCTGCTCGAGAACCAGCTGCTGACGAGGCGTGTACGAGGCGATGTAGTACGGGCCGGCGGACGGGATGTTGTTCATGCCCCGCGCAACTGGCGTGTCGACGGGGACGGCGCAGGCGGAGCCGTCAGCGAGCCGGGCGAGAAGGCCCCCGTCCGGCTTCGACAGCCTGATCGTGAGCGTCCTTCCGCGCGCGACGAGACCTGAGATCTCGCGGGCCTTGTCCGTCACGTAGGCCTGGTACCCGACGATGCCGCTGAACTCGGTGGCCAACGGCGACCCCAGGCGCGGGTCTGTCACCCGTTCGATCGTCGACTTGAACGTCATCGCGGTGACCGCCTCGTTCGACGGCGGCGAGAAGCGGAAGCCGGGGCGGATCCTGAACGTGTACGTCGTCCCGCCGGCGGCCGGAGCGGGCACGCTCTCGGCGGCCTCGGGGACGATGCGTGATCCCTCGGGCGCGGGCCTGTCCGGGTACGTGACCAGGTTCGCACACGTCACGTAGTGGAGCCACGAGCCGAAGGCGGGGTCGAGCGAGGGAAAGTCGTCCCAGGCGACGAGGCGTGCGCCACGCGCCGGGGGTGACTGCGGGGGTGACTGCGCGATCGCCACCCACACCAGTCCGCCCGCGGTCGCCAGCGCGTTCGGCGTGCCGGCGAGACGGATCGTCCTCGACACCTTTCCGGAGCGCGGATCGAGGCGCATCACGGTTCCGTCGCGGCTGTTGGCGACCCAGAGCGCGGTCGGCGTGGCGACGACCGCCGCAGGCCCGTCGCCGACCCGCGTCGTACCTGCGACGGCGTTCGTGCCGATGTCGACCCGCACCACCGCGTTGTCACCGGCGTTCGCGACCCATACGCCCGCGGCGTTGACGGCAACGGCGGCCGGCCCGTTGCCGACCGGAATCGTCGTCGTCACCAGCGTCGCCGGGTCGATGCGCGTGACGGTTCCGTCCGCGCTGCCCGTCACCCACACGGAGCCCGCGCCGGCCGCGATCGCCGACGGGACGTTTCCGACGGCTATGGACTCCACCACCCGTGCCGAGCCGGGGTGGACTCGCAGGACGACACCGTCGGGGCTGGCGATCCAGATCGAGCCGAACGCCGCGAGCGCCGGCCGAGCTGTTCCGCCGAAGAACCCCGCCGAGGCCCGGAGTGGCCGCGCGAACGCACGACGGTCGTACCTGGGGTCGATCTTCGAGACGCGGCCCGAGCCCTCGGTCACCCAGACGCCTCTGTCCGTCGCGGCGATTCCCGTCGGCGTGTCTCCGATCGGGATCGTGTGCACGGCCTGCCTCGACGATTCGTCCACGCGCGTCACGCTCTGGTCGTCGAGGTTCGCGACCCACAGGGAGCCCGCGCCGGAGGCGATCGCGGCCGGTTGCGCACCGACCGGAACGGTTCCCGCGATGGAACCGGACGGGTCGAGGGCGACGATCGAGTTCGCCGACACCGCGGTCTCGCCAGTGCCTCGCGTCGCGAGCCCAACCGCGGCCGCTGCCGCTGCCGCGGTCACCGCGACCGTCAACGCGACGACCATCTTTCGGGAGCCCGCTCGCGCACCCATCCTCGTCGGTCTGCGCTCGGCGACGGGCGGGGAGTCGAGCGGTGCCGTCTCGGACGCGACGGCCGCGCCAGCCGGGCCGGAAGAAGGTGCTTCGAGAAGGCTGCGGTAGATCGACTCGGTCTCGGGCGACGGGTAGGCGCCGAGCTCCTCCGCGAGCAGGAGTCGGCAGCGCTCGTACACCCGCAGCGCTTCGGCCCGGTTCCCGGCGGCGACGTGCGCCTCCATCAGGCGCCGGTATCCGGTCTCGCGGAACGGATCGAGGACGATCAGCTCCTCGGCGGCACGGATCGCAGCCGCCGAGTCACCCGACAGCCGGTTGACCTCCGCCAGGCAGTCGAGCGCCCTGACCAGCGTCTCGCGAAGCCCGGCGCGCTCGTCCTCCACCCAACGGCCGTCCTCTCCCGGCAGGAACGTGCGCCGGGCGAGGGTCTCGGCCGTCGCCGCATCGGCGCGTGCCTGCTCGAGCTCGCCCGCCGCGAGGGCGCGCTCGGCGGCGGTCGCGGCCTCGTCGGCGGCAACGACGTCGATCCAGGTCCCGGCGGGCAGGGTGAGCTGGTAGCACCCGAAGGCGCTCGTCAGATGCGTGGAGCCGTCGACCCCGCACTCAGTCAGCAGCGCCCGGAGCTTGCTCACGAGGACCGAGAGCGCCTTCTCCCAGGTCGCCGGAGGCTCGTCCCCCCAGAGCGCCTCGGCAAGCTCGTCCCGCGGGACGGGACGAGCTTGCGCGGCGAGGAGGTACGCGAAGACCAGCCTTCCCTGGCGGCCCGGGAAACGCGGCTCGTCGACGACGGCAGCGCCCGACTCGATGCGCACGCGCTCCGTCAGCGACACCCTCACGGTCACAGCCGTCACTCCCTTGCCGGCTGCTTGCCGCCGGCTTGCCGTCCTCTTGCCCGCCCCGCGAAGTATCCGCCGTGCCATGCCCGACGACAAGCCACCGTCTTGCGAGTGCGGCTACGAGGTCAGCGCGCTCGACGAGGCGGGCCGTGTCGACGAGATCCGATCCCATGCGCTCGAGACGCATGGCATCGCGTTCTCCGTCGAAGAGGCGCTCCTCGTCCTCCTCAGGTCGGAGCTCGACGTGTCCCGGGAATCATCGGAGAGTGGCGCTCGCCGGCAGCGCGCGCCGCAAGGAGGTTCGCAATGAACAAGCTCGTGTGTGGGTTGGCACTCGCCTTCCTCGCAGTCCTCGGCGTCGCCGCGACCGCGTACGCGACGGCCAGCTCCGGCTTCAGCACCGAGCAGCTGTCGCTCGGGCGGTTCGGGGAGATGAAGATCAACACGGGCGACGTCAAGCTGAAGACGAAGGGGGACTCCGACGTCTACGTCGTCAGGAACACCGTGGTGCCCGGAGGCCAGTCCGGCTGGCACTACCACCCGGGCCCGAGCCTGATCACGGTCGTCCAGGGGACGGCGACGTTCTACGACGGCGACGATCCGACCTGCACGCCGCGGGTGTTCCCGGCGGGTTCAGGCGTCATCGACGACTCCGTCGACGCGTCCCATGTGCACCTGCTGCGGAACGAGGGCACCGGCAACCTGATCACGGTCACGATGCAGATCGTCCCGGCCGGGGCACAGAGGCGGGTCGACGCACCTGCACCGGGGAACTGTCCCTTCTAGGCGTCAGGCGTGAGAGGCGGCCGCGCTCCCCGCGGCCGCCTCGTCACGCCCGCGGGTTGCGTCACTCGGACGACGCGACCGGAATGGAGCCGTGCGGCGAGGCGTCGGGAGCGCGACCCGGTGCCAGGTCCTCGAGGAGCGCCCGCGCTCGGGCGACTGCGGGAAGGACCTCCTTGGCCTCGTAGCGTCGCAGAGCATCCTCGACGACGGGAATAGCCTCCGCCTCACGACCAGCGATGCGAAGCACCTCCGCGAGGTCCATGAGCGCGTCCGTCTGCGTGTCCGCGCGCTCGGTCGCGAGCGCGATGGCGACCGCCTCCCTCGCGAGCGCCTCTCCCTCCTCCAGATCTCCGCGGTGGGCGAGGAGCACTGCCCGTCCGCCGCTCCACAGCACGCGGGCTGCGATCAGGTTCTTCGCGGCGGAGCGCTCGCAGATGGCGGCGCATTCGTCCGCCTCGTCGAGACGCCCGAGGCGGTAAAGGCAGTGGGCGAGCCAGCCCGCCACGATCGCGAGGTAGTTCTTGTCGCCCATCGACGTGAGCTCGTCGAACCCGTGGCGGAGCTCGACCTCGGCCGCGGCCCAGTCGCCGTGGACCATCTCGACGAAGTACCCGAGACCCTCCGCCCTGGCCATCGCGGCACCGGGGAGATCGCCGAGCTCACGGCGATCGGCCACGCCCTTGACGATCATCTCGCGAGCGGCCTCGCGCTGGCCGAGCATCCCCCGGAGCTGTCCCAGGAAGCACATCGCATACGCCTCGGCGCCGCGGTGCCCCTTGACGCGTTCCAGGATCTCCTCACCCTGCTCGAGTGCAACGGAGGCAGGCGTCAGGCCGAAGCAGAGCGAGGCGAGGATGCCGATCAGGTCGTCCTGCGGGTAGTGCTGGTCCTGCGCCCGGCGGTCGTACTCGTACGCCCGCTCGGCGGCCGGGCGGAGACCGTCGAGCTTGCAGAGGCCCCACCGGGCCCAGTACACGACGCGCCACGCGCGGGCCGCGCCGAAGTCGTCCCCGCTCGCCTCGCACGACCTCGCGGCGTCCAGCCCCTCCGCCTCCAGCTCCTCGTAGTCCGCGTCCGGGTCCACCTGGAAGCGCAGGCGCATCTGCGAGAGACGGGCTCGCACACGGGTCCTCTCGTCGCCCGCCTGCCCGGCGAGGTCGATGGCCGACTGGAGCGAGCTCTCCGCCTCGTCGAAGCGACCACTCCAGAGGAGTGCGTCGCCGAGATCGGCGAGGAGCTTCGGCCTCCGCGCGTCCTCCGGTTCCATGAGAGCCAGCGCCCGTGATCGGAGCGTGACGCCCGCGGAGACGTCCCCGCGCGCAGAGGCCGTCCAGCCCGCGGCCGCGAGATGGTCCGCGGCACGGCGCGCGATCTCCTTCCCGTGCTGGTCGAGGGGCCCGAGCTCCGACAGGTTGCGATGCGCCTGCTCCAGGTGCCAGCCGATGATCTCGGCGTACTCGGGGAGGCGCTCGGCCGCCGTCCGCTCGAGCCAGTCCGCGAAGCGCCCGTGCAGGTCCGCCCGCGACTGCTTCGAGAGCGAGTCGTACGCGGCGTCCCTGATCAGGAGATGGCGGAACTCGAGCGCCTCCGTGTCCATGAACTCGGACCGGCCCGGTCGGACGAGCTCCTTGCGGACCAGGTCGTAGAGGAGCGACTGGATCCGGCCCGAGACCGACGGCGGCGCGAGCTCCTCGAGCGCGCCGACGTAGAACACCTGCCCCATCACCGCCGCACGGCCGAGCACCGCGCACTCGTCGACGCCGAGCCGCTCGAGCCGCGCCGCGAGCAGCGCATGGATGCCCGGGGGGACGTTCATCGTCTCGACGTCGCCGACGGCGACCCAGCGCCCGTCCACCTGCTCCAGCCTGCCGTCGTCGATGAGCATCGAGATCATCTGCTCGACGAAGAGCGGATTGCCTTCGGCCCGCGCCGCGACGTGATCACGGACCTCGAGGGTCGGCTTCGAGTCGCCGAGGAGCTCGCCGATGAGACGGTCGCAGGCGGCGTCGTCGAGCGGTTCGAGACGCACGATCGTGCTGCGCTCGGCGCTCTCGCCCCAGTCCGCACGGCGCTCGAGCAGATCCGGCCGACTCACGCAGACGAGCAGGATCGGGACGGACTCGGTGTGCCGTGCGACGTTCTCGACGAGCGCGAGGAGCATCGGCTCGGCCCAGTGGGCGTCGTCGAGCACGACGACGAGAGGGCGGTCCCGTCCGAGCCGTGCGAACAGGCGGCGAACGGCCCAGAAGCCTTCCTCGACGACACCTCTCGCTTCGAGGAGGCCGGTCAGCTGGGCGATCGCCTCCGCGACGACCCGAGCATCCTCCGCGGGGGCGAACAGGCCCTCGAGCTTGCCGACGGCTTCCTCGCCCACGTCGCTGTCGTGGATGTCCGCTGCCTGCCTCACCATCTCGGCGAGCGGCCAGAA
The DNA here is from genome assembly GCA_963705535.1 of uncultured Actinomycetes bacterium. Classification (GTDB taxonomy): domain Bacteria; phylum Actinomycetota; class Thermoleophilia; order Gaiellales; family Gaiellaceae; genus GMQP-bins7. The sequence continues at coordinate 56,510 of CAVPJY010000006.1, read as the reverse complement.
CGTGATGCCCTCTCCGTACGGCAGGCAGCGCCCTTGCAGCACCGTCGCTCTCTCGCCGAGCTGGACGACGAACTCGTGCGCGAGCCGTGACTTCCCGATGCCGGGCGCACCGACGACCGTGAGGAGTCGGCACCCGTTCTCGGACGTCGTCCGCTCGAGCGCCCACTCGAGCTGGGCGAGCGTGTCGTGCCGGCCGACGAGCGGCGCCTCGAGCCGCGGGACGAGCTCCGAGCGCTCGCGGAGAGCCAGCAACCGGTACGCGCCGACCAGTTCCTGCTTGCCCTTGAGCTCGAGCGACGGGGCGAGCTCCGTGTCGACCGCGTCGCGCACGAGGCGAAACGTGGACTCGGAAAGGAGGATGTCGCCCGGCTCGGCGTTCTGCTGAAGGCGCGCGGCGCTGTTCGCAGCGTCGCCGGCGACGAAGTTGCGGTCCGGGACGACCCCTTTCCCCGCGACGGTGCCGGTGTTGATCCCCGTCCTCGTCGTGAGCACGACGCCGTAGCGCTCCCGAAAGCCCTCGTTGAGACGGATGAGCGTCTCGCGCATCTCGATGGCGCTCCGGACGGCGCGGAGCGCGTCGTCCTCGTGGAGCTCGGTCAGGCCGTAGACCGCCATCACGGCGTCGCCGATGAACTTCGCCAGGACGCCACCGTGTCGCTCGATGACCGGCTTCACGCCCTCGACGTACTCGGTCAGGATCCGGTCGAGGGTCTCCGGGTCGAGCCTCTCACCGAGCCCGGTCGAGTCGACGAGGTCCGAGAAGAGGATCGTGACGACGCGTCGGAAGCGCTCCGCCGACTCCGACTCGAGGGGCTGCCCACAGGCGAGGCAGAACCGGGCACGGTTCGGGTTCTCCTCGCCACACGCGGCGCACGTGCGCACGGGGCGAGTCTAGTGTGGCCGCGTCCGGTCGAAATACGGCCGACGCTCGTTTACGGTGCACTGTCGTGCACGACTCCCTCGGTCTCGTCGAGCGCGTGGCCGCTCTCCATCGCGTCGACGTCTTCGCACGCGTCCCGGGTCGCGTCCTCGCAGCGGTCGCGGAGGCGACGACCGAGGTCCGCGCCGCGCCCGGCGACGTCCTCATCGAGGAAGGCGCCGTGGAAGCGCACCTCTACGCCGTCGTCGAGGGACGAGTGCGCGTGCACCGAGGGGAGCAGACGCTCGTGGAGCTCGGCCCGTGCACGACGGTCGGGGAGCTCGCGGCACTCGTCCCGCAGCCGCGCACCGCCTCCGTCACCGCCCTCGAGCCGACGCTCGCCCTCCGGCTCGACAAGGTCGTCCTCGACGACCTCCTCGTGGACTGGCCGGAGCTCGCACACGGCGTGATCGACGCGCTGGTCGGGCGGTTGACGGCGATCGCGGACCACGCGGGCGAGGCGGGGTGAGCAACACCCAGGCACGCAGCGTCGTCTTCCTGCTGACCGCCCAAGCGCTCGCCTTCGGCGTGACGCTCGCGCTGCTGATCGTGCCGGCGAACGCGCTGTTCCTCGACGAGTACGGGTCCCGCTGGCTGCCCGCGACCTACATCGCGGTCGCCGTGTTCGGCACCGCCGGGTCCGCTCTCATCGCTCGGGCCGCGCGCCGCGCGCGCCTGGCCGTCGTCGCGACGGCGAGCCTCGGGGCGCTCGCGCTGCTCTACGCAGCGTCCTGGCTGATCCTCCTCGCGGACGGCATCTGGGTGTCGGCCGTCCTGCTCGTCCTCTTCCCCATCGCCCTGCAGATCGGGTTCGTCTTCATCGGAGGACAGGCGGGCCGGCTGCTCGACGTGCGCCTCATGAAGCAGCACTTCCCGCGGATCGTGTCGGGGTTCGCGGTGGGCTTCTTCCTGGGTGGCCTGCTCGGGATCCCGCTGCTCGCCCTGCTCGGGACGACGGAGAACCTCCTGCTCGCGACGACCACGGCACAGCTCGCGTTCCTCGGCCTCCTGCTCCTGACCGAGAGCCGGTTCCCGGAGGTGCGTGCCGCACCGACCGAGGACTCGCCGGCGATCGCTCGTCCTCCCCTGCGGACGCTGTTCGCATCGGGCCTCGTTCTCCTGCTCCTCGTCTACCAGGTGCTCTCCGCCATGGGCTCCTGGGTCGTGGACTTCCTGCTGTTCGACCGCGCTTCGCACCAGTACAGCGGAGACGACCTGACGCGGTTCCTCGCCGGCTACACGGCGATCCTCAACCTGGCCGACATCCTCTTCCTCGCGTTACTCGCAGGCCCGCTGATGCGGCGCTTCGGGCTGCGCCTGGGTCTCGTGCTGAACCCGGCCGTCGTCGCGGGGATCCTCGCCGTCATGACGGTCGTCGTCGCGGGGCCCGGCGCGGCCGCCTACGGCCTCTTCGTGCTCGCGGGCATGCTCCGGATCGCCGACATCGTCACGACCGACGGCACCACCCGGACGTCGATCAACGCTGCGTTCCAGATGGTGCCGGTCGGGGAGCGGCTCGCCGTGCAGGCGGTCGTCGAGGGCATCGGCGTGCCGCTCGCGATCGGCCTCACCGGCGCCCTGCTGCTCGCGCTCAACGTTCTCGACTTCGGGATCGGCGCGGTAATTGTCTTCGGGCTCGTCCTGGCCGCAATCTGGACGGTGGTCGCCTTCGGCGTGTACCGGTCGTACACGCGGGCGCTCGCCGACGAGATGCGCACGCGGTCGTTCGAGCCGAGCGCCGGCGAGCTCGCGGAGGACGACGCAGTGCGGACGCTCCTACGGTCCGACGACGCGCGCGACGTCAGGCTGGGCCTCGACCTTCTGGCCGGCGCCCTGTCCCCGGCGGTTTCGGCCGAGCTTCTCCATGCGGCGCGCCACGCGGATCCCGACCTACGGGTGCGTGCTCTCGTCCGACTTGCCTCGGCCGGGGACGAGCGCGCCGCCGCCGACGTTGCGGCGCTCCCGAGCAAGCTCGCTTCCTCACTGGACCCGCGCGAGCGGGCGGCCGCGGCGACCGCGCTCGGAGCGCGCGGCGTCGTCCCGGCCGACGCAGGGCTCCTGGTCGCCCTTCTCGACGACACGGATCCCTTGGTGCGCACGGCGGCTCTCGAAGCCGTTACACCCGACGAGGCCTCGGACCCGGAGATCGTGCGGCGAGTCGTCGCAGCCGTCGAGGAGCCGAAGACCGCAGGACCTGCAGGATCGGCCCTTCGAGAGCTCGGCGCCGCGCCCGTCCCGTTCGTCCGCGAGGCCCTGGCCCGGGACGGTACGGCGGCTCGCACGTCGCTCGTGCGGGCGGCGGCAGGCGCCGCTGCCCAGCACGGGTTCGACGTCATGGAGCCGCTGCTCGCGCAGCCCGACCGCGCCGTCCTGCTGTCCGCGCTCGACGCCCTGGATGCGGCCGGTGGCCGCGACACGGTGCCGCCGCAGGTGCTGGACGAGGTGTTCCACGATGCGACCGTTCACGCCGGGCGCGTGCTCGCCGCGCGCACCGCGCTCGACGGCGCCGACAGCTCGGTCGTGCGTGCGCTCGAGGACGAGATCGACCTCGCTCGCAGCCTCGTCGCCGCCGTGCTCGCACTCCGTCACGGCCCCGGCGTTCGCGACGCTGTCCGGGTCGTCGACACCGCCGAGGGGCAGCGCCGTGCCCTGGGTATCGAAGCGCTCGACGTGCTCATCTCCCGCGAGGAGGCCTCGATCGCGCTCCCGCTCGTCGCTCGCGACCTGGACGAAGCAGCGCGCCTAGCGGGAGGCGATCATGCCCCGCCGGGACGGAGCCGAGACGAGTGGCTCTCGGACCTGGAGCACGACCCGGAGGGAGTCTGGCGGTCCCCATGGCTTGCGACCTGCGCCCGCCACGCACGTCGGGCGTGATCGCCGCTAGGGCGTCGCGGCTTCGGCTTTCACCTCGGCGTACGGCCCCCGCTCCGGCCAGAGCGGGTAGAGCACCTCGTAGACCTCGCTTGGTCGACGTCTTCCCGTTCTCCGATCGCATCGTCGACCTCGTCTCGGTCGACTTCAACCGGGTCGCCGACCGGGCGAGCCCGATCTTCGTCGAGATCGCGCACCCCTGGCCCCGAACGAAGCGAACGTCCTCGAGCCGGGCATCTGGCGGCTGGAGCTCCTCGTGGCCGGCGACAACATCCGGGCTGCACGGTCATTCGTCACGGTCACATTCGACGGGACGTGGCCGGACCCCGACAGCCCGGCGGTCTTCGAGCACTTCCTCGTCCACGGGCCCGCCCCGGAGATCTCGCGGCCGCCGGAGGACGCGCTGCGCCTCGACGAAGGACGTGCGTGACATGTGGCACGCTCGGGCCGAGGACATGGAGCCCACCGACGAAGACGCAAGACAGGGGCCCGAGACGGGTGCCTCCGAGGACGCGCCGCCGCGCTCGTGGGCGGCGCGCGTTCGGGAGGACACGGAGCGGCTCGCAGAACGGGCACAGGCCGAACGCACACGACACCGGTCGGTCGACGCCGTGTTCGAGATGGTCGAGCGGGACAGCGAGGTCGGCGGGGGGATCATCGCCGGAGCGCTGGCCTACCGGCTCTTCATCTGGCTGCTCCCCGTCGCCCTCATCGCCGTCGCCGGCCTCGGCTTCGCCGCGGACGCGTCGTCCGAGTCCCCGGAGGAGGCCGCGGAGTCGCTCGGGCTGGAAGGGCTGATCTCGAGCTCGATCGCGAACGCCGCGGACAGCCCGAACCGCTGGTACGCCCTTCTCGTCGGGATTCCCGTTCTCGTTTGGGCCACGAGGAGCGTCCTACGCGTGCTGATCGGCGCGCACCGGCTCGTCTGGACCGACGATCGAACCATGTCGCCGAAGCCGCAGCTGGTCCCGTCGCTCCGGCTGCTCCTCCTGCTCCTGTGCTTCGGCGTCGTGTCGACGGCCGCGAGCACGATGCGCGCGTGGTCGACGGGCCCGGGCGCGCTCGCGACGGTGGTCTCGCTCGTGCCGTATGCGGGGCTGTGGCTGCTCGTGACGGTGCGGCTCCCGCACCGCGACGCGCCTTGGACCGCTCTCATCCCGGGCGCGGCCGTGTTCGCCGTGGGGCTCCAGCTGCTCCACGTCGTCCTCGTCTACGTCATCACCCCGTGGGCACTCGCGAAGCAGGGGACCTACGGGGCCCTCGGGGTCGGAGCCGCGCTGCTCGTCAGCCTCTTCCTCGTCAGCAGGCTGGCCGTCGCCGCCGCGGTTGTCAACGCGACGCTGTGGGCGCGACAGGCACGAACGGTCTGAGCCCTCCCCCGGTCAGGCCTCCGGCTCCCTGCGCGCGGCCGCGAGAAGGTCGAGCTTGCGCTCGAGCTCGGCGAAGCGCTTCTCCATCAGCTCGCGATCGGAGAGCTCGCCCTCTATCCGCGCCGCCTCGGACTCACGAGTCGCCCGCGCGACGAACGACGAGGTGATCACAGCGGTCACGATCGCGATGAACGCGGTCCCTTCCAGCATCACCGCAGCGCCGACGAGCCTGCCGCTGACGTTCGTCGGCGTGACGTCGCCGTAGCCGACGGTCGTGACCGTCTGCAGCGCCCACCACATCCCGATGCCGAGGCTCGGATACTCCTCGCCGTCGATCAGGGTGACCACGAAGCCCGCACCGACCACGATGACGACGGTCGCGATGACGATGACGCTCGCGGCGTTCCGCACCGACAGCGGCTCGCGAACGAAACGCTGGAGGCGTCGCTCGATGAGATTCCAGCGTCCCATGGACTACGGACAAAGGAAACCACCCCAGGGTGACGACTTGGCCTCCGACCCAGCGCCCGGGCGCTCGTCCTGGACGGGAAACGAACATCACATCGAGTGAGCCCTGCGGGCGGCGTGGCCCGCATGGATCTCCTATCGGAGGGCGGGTAAGATCCCCGGCCCCGCGTGCGCGGGACCGGGGATCCGTGGGTCTAGGCGGAGACCGCCGCCGGCTCGTGCTCGGACGCCGGCTCGAGCTCGCCGGGCTCGAGCCTCGGAAGCCACTCGAGCCAGCGCGGCAGGTACCAGTTCCAGTCGCCGAGCAGCTTCATCGACGCGGGCAGGAGCACTCCTCGCACGATCGTCGCGTCGATGAGGATTGCGGCGGAGAGCCCGACGCCGAACTGCTTGAAGAAGGGCCACGACAGCGTCGCGAAGACCGCGAAGACCGCGACCATGACGATCGCGGCGCTCGTGACGACCCCGGCGGTGGACTTGATCCCGTGCGAGATCGCCTCGTCCATGCTCTTGCCGCGGTCGAACGTCTCCCGGATCCGGCTCAGGATGAACACGTGGTAGTCCATCGAGAGACCGAAGAGGATCACGAACAGGAGCAGCGGCACCACCGCGTCGATCCCGGCTGCCGAGTCGAGCCCGAGCAGACCTTTGCCGATGCCGTGCTGGAAGACGAGCACGAGCACGCCGTAGGCCGCGGCAACCGAGAGCAGGTTGAGCACGATCGCCTTGAGCGCGACGACGATCGAGCGGAACGCGACGAGCATCAGGACGAAGGCGAAGAGGAGGACGAAGGCGACGACCGGGGGCAGGTTCGACCTCAGTGCGTCCGCTTGATCCCTCCACTCGGCCGTCTGCCCGGTGACGCCGGCTCGGGTGTCCGGAAGCGCGCCGACCGTCTGGGGGACGACCTCGTTGCGCAGCATGCGGAAGGCTGCGTTCGAGGCGGCATCGGTTCCGTTGCCCGCAATCGGGACGGTGATGTTCGCGACGGTGCCGTCCTGGTTGACGTCCACCGTGATCGGCTCGAACGCGCGGCCGCTCGCGAGCGCCCGACGTTCGAGCTGCGCGATCGCGTCCCGCATCGCCGGCGTCTGCACGCTCGGCGCCTCGACGACGACGTTCGCGGGGAGCGCCGAGCCGGGGAACGCCTCCTGCATGCGGTCGTACGTCTTGATGACCTCGATCGACTTCGGGAACGACTCGGGCCCCTGCGCCGAGAGGTGCAGCTGCAGCGCAGGAGCGGCGAGTGCCAGCAGCACGGCGGCGGCGGCCGCGGCCGAGAGCACTGGACGGCGCAGGACGCCATCCACGATCGGTCCCCAGATCCGGCCTTCCCCGTCGCTACGGCTGAAGCGCCCGACGAACGGGACGCGCCCGCGGTCGACCTTGTCTCCGAGCCGCGAGAGCACGGCGGGGAGCACGGTCAGCGACCCGAGCACCGCCACGGCGACCACGAGGATCGTGGCCAGCGCGAGCGAGGAGAAGGTCGTGTCGCCGGTCAGGAACATGCCGGCCATCGCGACCATCACGGTCAGGCCCGAGACGAGCACCGAGCGGCCGGAGGTCGCGGCGGCGATCTCGAGTGCCGTCTGCGCACTGCGGCCTGCGGCTCGCTCCTGGCGGGCGCGCTTCAAGTAGAACATCGAGTAGTCGACGCCGACCGCGAGCCCGATCAGGAGCACCATCGCCGGAGCCTGCAGCGCGACCGGCAGCAGGACGCTCGAGAGCGCGACGAGCCCGAAGGTCGCGAAGACGGCGGTCAGCGCGAGCAGCAGCGGAATGCCCGCCGCAACGAGCGAGCCGAAGGTGAGCACGAGGACGATGAGCGTGATCGGGAGCGAGAGCATCCCGGCTTTGCCGAGGTCTTCGTCGTACGCCTCCACGACTCCCTTCTCGGCGCTCGCGTCGCCGAACTCGCCGATCGTGAAGCCCGGATGGGCGCGCTCTGCTGCGGCGACGGCGGCAAGGACGGGGTCGATCTTGTCGACCGCATCCTCCTTGGCGCCCCGGATCCGGAACTCGACGAGCGCGGAGCGCCCGTTCTTCGAGATCTGGCCGGCGTTACCGGGATCGAGCGGTGAGCGGATGTCCTGGACGTCCGCGATCTTGGAGACCCGCGCGACGACATCCGCGATCGCGGCGTCGAAGGCGGGCGTGCCCACACGGTCCGAGCGACTCTGGATCAAGACGCGCTCGGTGGCGGGCTGCTTGAACCCGTCCTCGAGGATCCTGTCCATGCGGCCCGACTCGCCGGGTCCGGCGCTGGTCTCGATGTTCCTCGTTCCGACCATGCCGCCGAGACCGAAGGCGACGAGGACGAAGGCGAGCCAGCCGAACGTGGCGGTCTTCCAGTGACTCGCGCTCCAGCGCCCCATGCGGGCGGCGATGTTGTGCGACCGGTGCTTGGTGCTGCGGGACATCTCTTCCTCCTTGGGTGAGGTCGGTCAGGTACGGGGAGCCCCTAGGCCGCGTAGGCGAAGGGGTGGTAGAAGGCGTCGAGGGCTCGGTCGGGGGCAACCGCGATCCGGAAGCGATCGCCGAGACGCTCGTCCTCGACCGCGACGGTCACTGCGCTGGCGACCGGATGCCAGAGCAACCGGACGTGGACGCCGTCGCTGTCGCGGGCGGCAAGCTCGCGGGTGTCGGTGGCGGGGCTCATGGCTCCTCCTTCTCGCGCGGACGTGGTCGGTGCGCCGGTCACGGGATGTCGACCTCGCATACGCTCGTCGCAGTCGTGCGCTCGGCCACGTAGAAGGGCAGGAGTCGGAGCGCGTCCTCCTCGGATGCCGACTCGACCGTCCACCAGATCTCGTGCCCGCCGGAGCGGCACGAGGTGAGCGTCGGCCGGTGCCGGAGCGGGCTCTGGTGCCCCCTGAAGGAGGCGAAGACGACGCCGCACTCGTGCGGGTCGTGACGGTGGTGGAGCAGGTAACGCGGCATGTGTCGAGGGTGCCGCCGCGCGGCCTTCACGACATCAGGGCGTCACCCTGATCCTTCACCCTGATTTCGAGATGCGGGCACCCCGATCTATCCTGGCCGGCGAGGGAGGATGACCCTGCTCACCGACCACCTGGTGGGACGTACCGAGGAGCTCGACCTGTTCGACCAGGTGCTGGCGGAGGTCGATCGAGGGCACTCCGCGGCCATCGAGATCGTCGGTGAGCCGGGGATCGGCAAGACGCGCCTCCTGGCCGAGCTCGGGGAGCGCGCGGATGCGGGAGGCCGGCTCGTCCTCTCGGGCTCGGCGTCCGAGCTCGAGCGGGACCTGCCGTTCTCCGTCTTCGTCGACGCGCTCGACGAGTACCTCGAAGGCCTCGACCCGGGCTCGCTCGCCCGTCTCGACGGGGACGTACGAACCGAGCTCGCGCACGTCTTCCCGTCGCTCTCGGCCCTCGAGAGCGCGGGCCGCATGGCGCTCCAGCACGAGCGCTACCGCACGCACCGCGCGGTGCGCGCACTGCTCGAGCACCTCGCGAGGACGCGAGCGGTCGCGCTCCTGCTCGACGACCTCCACTGGGCCGACTCGGCGTCGATCGAGCTGCTCGGCGGACTGCTGCGGCGCGGGCCGGCCGCACCCGTCCTCATGGTGCTGGCCCTCCGACCGCGCCACGTGCCGGAGCGACTCGCGATCGCACTCGAGCGAGCGGACCGCTCGGACACGCTGACGCGCCTCGAGCTCGGCGCGCTGACGCCGGTCGAGGCCCGCGAGCTCCTGGGCGGGCTGGTCGCCGACGAGGCCTGGGCAACCCTGCTCTACGAGGAGAGTGGCGGCAACCCCTTCTACCTCGAGCAGCTCGCCCGCTCACGCGGCCGCGACGGCGAAGCTGCGGGCGCCGGCGACGTGTCCGCGACCTCGATGGGCGTCCCGTCGGCTGTCGCCGCCTCGCTGAGCCAGGAGCTCGGCCTGCTGTCGCCCACCGGGCGTCTCGTGCTGGAGGGCGCAGCAGTCGCCGGGGACCCGTTCGAGCCGGAGCTGGCAGCGGTCGCCGCCGGGACACCGGAGGCCGCGGCGATGGACGCGGTCGACGAGCTACTGCGACTCGACCTCGTTCGCACCACCGATGTCCCCCGGCGCTTTCGCTTCCGGCACCCGCTCGTCCGGCACGCCGTCTACGAAACGACTGCCGGGGGCTGGCGGCTGGGCGCCCACGAGCGGTGCGCCGAGGCGCTCGCGGCGCGAGGCGCCACGGCCGCAGCTCGCGCCAACCACGTGGAGCGCTCGGCCCGCGAGGGCGACGCCGCCGCCGCCGCCGTCCTGCGCGAGGCGGGGGAGGAGGCCGTCCGGCTGGCGCCCGCGAGCGCCGCGCGCTGGTTCGCCGACGCGCTCCGCGTCCTCCCCCGGACAGCCCCGGCGGAGGAGCGCGTCGAGCTCCTCCGCGCCCGGGCAGGGGCTCTGACGGCCGCGGGCCGCTTCGCCGACAGTCACGAGGCCCTGCTCGGAGCCCTCGAGATCGCGCCCGGCGACTCGCACGTGCTGCGCGCCAGGCTCGCCCGCGACTGTGCCGGCGTCGAGAGCCTCCTCGGACGCCAGGAGGAGGCCGGGAACCGTCTCGCGGCAGCCCTCGCGGAGCTGCCGGCCAAGGGCTCGCCCGAGGCAGTGTCGCTCATGCTCGAGCTCGCCGTTAACGCCATCTGGCGCGCGCGGTACGACGCGATGCAGTACTCGGCCGAGCAGGCGGTGCAGGCGGCACGACCGCTCGGAGAGGAGGCCGTGACCGCGGCGGCCCTCGCGGTGCTCGCGTTCGCGGACTCGATGACGGGCAGCGCCGAGCGCGCCGAGTCCGACCGCTCCGAGGCCGCGGCGCTCGTCGACTCGATCTCCGACCACGAGCTCGCACGGCATCTCGAGGCCGCCTCCTGGCTCGCCGGAGTCGAGCTCTACCTCGGGCGCTATGCCGAGGGTGACGCGCACGCGACGCGGGCGCTGGCCCTGGCGCGAGCCACCGGGCAGGGAGAGCTCGTCCTCCTGCTCGTACAGACCCTCGGTGGGCTCTGGCGCATGCGGGGGAAGCTGGCCGAGTCCGGCGAGCTCCTGGACGGTGGGATCGAGGCTTCGCGCGTGTTGGGGAACACGCATGCGCTCGTATGGAGCCTCTCCGGCCGCTCCGCGGCGGCGCTCCAGGCCGGGGACGTCGAGCTCGCGCTCATCGCGGCTCGAGAGGCCGTCGACCTCAGCCAGGGCCCGAACGGCGGGTTCCACGCGGCCGAGGCGGCCGTGGGGCTCGCGAGCGCCCTCGCCGAGGCCGGGCAACCACAACAGGCCGTCGGGCTCCTCCTCGAGTTCGCCGGCGGCGAGGAGCTCACCCTCATCGCCGGTGGCCCGCGAGCGCATTCCCTCGAGCTCCTCACACGGTGCTGGCTCGCGCTCGACCGCCACGCCGAGGCGAGACGTGCAGCCGCCCACGCGGAGACCTGGGCTTCGGCGGTCCGGCTCCCGATGGCCGTCGCCTGGGCCTCCAGAGCAGCGGCGGCTGTCGACCTGCAGGCGGGTCACAGCACGCGCGCCGCAAAGAGGGCGCTCGCTTCGGCCGCGACCGCGGACGAGGTCGGCGCGCCGATCGAGGCGGCGCTGTCGAGGACCCTCGCGGGCCGCGCGCTCGGCGAGGCAGGGGAGCGAGACCACGCGGTCGGGGTGCTCGAGCGAGCAGCCGCGCAGCTCGACGCGTGCGGCGCGCTGCGCTGGCGGGACGACGCGGAACGCGAGCTGCGGAAGCTCGGCCGGCGGATCCATCGCCGCACCCGTCCTGGCAGGAAGGACGGAGCACCCATCGAGACGCTCACCGCACGAGAGCTCCAGGTCGCACGCCTCGTCGTCGATCGCAGGACGAATCCCGAGATCGCAACGGAGCTCTTCCTCAGCCCGAAGACCGTCGAGACGCACCTGCGCAACATCTTCCGCAAGCTCGATGTCAGCTCCCGGGTCGAGCTCGCCCGCGCCGTCGAACGGGCCGAGGGAACGCCGACGCAGTAGCCCCGGCCCCGCAGCCTCGGAACCTCCCCGGTTCCGTCGGTGTATCGACGGCAGACCCGAGGAAAGGATCGCCATGCTCAGATACCTCGTTGCAGCAGTGCTCGTCGCGCTCGTGCTCCCGGCGCTCGCGGCCGCGAAAGGGCCCTCGAGCGCGTCCATCACCGGGCCGGGGCTAGAGGGCGCGATCGTGATCCGAGGGAACGGCGAGGTGGCGAGCACGGCCCTGGGAGCACTGACGACCACGGGCGGCTTCTTCCAGCAGGTGTTCGGGCAGGTCCCCGACCCGACGTTCACCGCGCGGCCCCGAGGCACGCTCGGGCCGCAGTACAGGATCGTCTACGTCCTGCCGGGGCAGGACGTCCGCAGCCGCATCGTTCAGGACGTCTACCCATACGCGAAACCCGTCGCCGTAACGCACATGCGGCGGGGGCAGCGGTTCTGGCAGGTGAACAGCACGCACGGGGGGTGGTTCCGCGCCGGAGTGGCGCTCAAGCGGATGCTCGTCCGGGCCGGGCTGCCCGCCAGACCGCCGTCCTAAGACGTCGGGCCGCGCACCGACCAGCTCCATCCGAGGGCGAGCGCGGCGGGGGATTCCGCCGCGCTCGCCAGGTCCTAGCCCGTCGCGGTGGTCGAGGTGTCGGCGCCACGCTTGCGATAGCTGTACCCGCCGCGCTGCTTCGTCGTGAGGCCGAGGAAGATCGCCGCGAGGCCGACGACGACGTGCGGGGCCCACACGTTCGCGGTCTCGTCCGCGAAGCCGAAGAGCCACGGCGAGGCCAGGAGGAGCCCGCCCGCCGCGATGTCGAACAGGTTGTGCACGCTCATCGGGACCGTGCGCCAGACGCCGAGCTCGTAGTCGGTGAACAGGCTGTAGGCGATGAGCCCGATGCCGAGGACTACCGGGATCACGGTCGCGGCGGCGTTGTCGGAGAACTGGAAGATCCAGGGTGCTGCGATCAGCACCGCACCGACGATGTAGTCGAGCGGAGCATGCAGCCTGGTCGGGATGAAGCGCATGACGACTCCTTCTGGTCGGGACAACGGTCGCTCAGGGTTCGCTCCGCCAGTCCGTGCGGTTCGGTCCCCTTCGGGCCGGTAGGCTCAGGCCGGTGATCGTCCCTCCGGAGATCGACGCGTTCGCCGAGGAGCACACGACGCCGCCCGAGCGGCAGCTCGTCGAGCTGAGCGAGGAGACGAAGGCGACCCTTCCCCGGCCGCAGATGCTGACCGGGCCGGTCGAAGGTCGCTTCCTGGAGATGCTGGTCTTTGCGACCGAGGCGGAGCGCGTGCTCGAGATCGGAACGTACAGCGGCTACTCGGCGCTCTCGATGGCCCGCGGGCTGCCGCCCGGAGGGCACATCGACACGTGCGAGATCGACCAGCGGCACGCGGCGGTCGCGCGCCGCTACGTCAGCGAGAGCCCGCACGCCGACCGAATCACGGTCCACCTCGGTCCCGCCCTCGACACCATCGCCCGCCTCGACGGGCCGTTCGACCTGGTCTTCGTCGACGCCGACAAGCCCGGCTACGACGCGTACTACGAGGCGGTCCTTCCCAAGCTCGCGCCACGCGGCCTGATCGTCTTCGACAACATGCTCCAGAGCGGCCGTGTCGTCGACGCGCCGGAGGAAGACGAGAGCACCCGTGCGATCGTCGCGCTCAACGAGAAGCTGCGGAACGACCCGCGCGTCGTGTGCGTGCTCCTGACCGTACGGGACGGCGTCACGCTCGTGCGTCACGGCTGACTGACGCCTGCGACGACCAGCATCCAGGCCGTGCGGCGCTCGGCTGCGTGCCGCCCTGGTTCCAGGCTCAAGTTCTTGTTGACATGACCATAACTGGCTGATAAGGTAACGGTCAGTTAGACATAAACCAGCGCACGAAGCTGAAAGGAGAACCTCATGCTTCCCGCCGCGCTTCCGTTCCAGTATCTCCCCCGCACGTTTCCGAGCGATCGGGTCCGCCGGTCACCCTCCCTCCCGCACGGCCGCCGCGTGCGCCGTGGCCGGCCCGACGAGGGCGGCGAGTAGGGACATGCGAGCGTTCGACACGCCCGGGCTGGAGCTCACGTGGTGACGAGGACGAACCGCGAGCAGGCGCCCGCGGGCTACGACCCTTCGCAGTTCCCGGCGTTCGCCGTGACGGTGGACGTCGTCATCCTGACCATGTCCGAGCGCACGCTCCAGGTGCTGCTCGTGCGACGGGGCGAAGCGCCGTTCGAGGGCATGTGGGCCATCCCGGGCGGCTTCAAGCGCCCGACCGAGACCCTGGACGAGGCCGCCAGACGCGAGCTCGTCGAGGAGACCGGGGTCGAGGTGGCGACGCCGCCGACGCAGTTCGGCGCCTACGGCGATCCGGAACGCGACCCGCGCATGAACGTCGTGACTGTCGGGTACCTCGCCGTGGTGCGGGACGTGGGCGCGGTGGTCGGTGGCACCGACGCTTCGGAGGCGGCATTGATGCCGGTGTCGGCCGTGCTGAACGAGGACCTCGACCTCGCGTTCGACCACCTGCGGATCGTGCGCGACGCGGTCGAGCGGATCCGCGTCGAGCTCGAGGTGTCGGGCATCGCGACGGCGTTCGTGGGGACGACCTTCACGCTGGCGGAGCTGCGGGCCGTCTACGAGGCGATCTGGGGCGTGCAGCTCGATGCCGCGAACTTCCGGCGGAGCATTGTCGCGGAGGATGGCTGGGTGATCCCGACCGGCCGCCGGACACAGCCCGGCCCGGCCGGAGGGAGGCCCGCGGAGCTCTATCGGGCGGGACGTGCATGGACCCACGGCGGCCCCATCCATCGCCTCCAGCGACACGACGAGAGGAAGTGAGCCGCATGAGAGCTGTCGTCCACGACAGGTACGGGCCTCCGGAGGTTCTCCGGATCGACGACGTCCCGCGTCCGGTCCCGAGTGAGGGCGAGGTCCTCGTCGAGGTGCACGCCACGAGCGTCACACGCTCGGACTGCGGCTTCCGCGAGGCGCGCCCGTTCTTCGTCCGCGCGTTCACCGGCGTCCGCCGACCGAAGCGGCGGATCGTCGGCATGGAGCTCGCCGGGGTGGTCGCGGAAGTCGGCCCGGCCGTGCACGAGTTCGCGGTCGGGGAGGACGTCTTCGGCGTCCGGGGCGGCGCGAACGCAGAGTACGTCTGCGTCCGCGAGGCCGGCGTGCTCGCGCACAAGCCGGCCGGCATGAGCTTCGAGGAGGCCGCGGCCGTCTGCGACGGAGCGCTCCTGGCGCTCTCCTGCCTGAGACCGGCGGATCTGCGCGAGGGACGGAGCGTGCTCGTCTACGGGGCGTCCGGGTCCATCGGCACGGCCGCCGTCCAGCTCGCGCGGCACTTCGGGGCCGAGGTCACCGCCGTCTGCGACACGAAGAACGTCGAGCTCGTTCGCTCGCTCGGCGCCGACCGCGTGCTCGACTACACGAGAGAGGACTTCACGAAGAGCGGCGAGACGTACGACGTCGTCTTCGACGCGGTCGGCAAGCACTCGTTCAGGCGCTCCCGCCACTCGCTGAAGTCCGGCGGGATCTTCGTGACCACCGATCTCGGGTTCATGTGGCACGTCCCGCTCGTCGCTCTCGCAACGCGGTGGGTCGGGGACAAGAGGGGCACGCTGGGGGTGGGCGGGTACCGGAAGGAGGACGTCTTGCTCCTCAAGGAGCTGATCGAGGCGGGGGAGTACCGGGCGGTCATCGACCGGACGTACCCGCTGGAGGACATGGTCGAGGCGACCCGTTACGTCGAGACGGGCCAGAAGACCGGGAACGTCGTCCTGACCGTCAAGCCCGCAACCGCCGAGCGGGCGCGGACCCGGCGCGGCGAGGAGGTACCCGCATGAGAGCCGTCGTCCACGATCGCTACGGGCCCCCGGAGGTCCTGCGGCTCGAGGAGGTCGAGCGCCCGGTGCCGAAGGACGACGAGGTCCTCGTTCGCATCCACGCGACGACGGTCACGCGCACGGACTGCCACATGCGCGCGGCCAGGCCGTTCATCTGGCGCTTCTTCCTCGGTCTTCGTCGTCCGAAGCGACGGATCCTCGGGGTGGAGTTCGCCGGCGAGATCGAGGCCGTGGGCGCGGCCGTCACGCAGTTCCGGATCGGCGACCGGGTGTTCGGCGGCCGGATCGGCACGCACGCCGAGTACGTCTGCGTGAGGGAGGCGGGCCTCCTCGCGCACATGCCTGCGGGCATGACCTTCGAGGAGGCCGCAGCCGTCACCGACGGGTTCCACCAGGGGCTCTCCCCGCTGAGGAAGGCGAACGTCGGCAGGGACACGCGCCTCGTCGTCTACGGGGCCTCGGGCTCGTGCGGGACCGCCGCCGTACAGGTCGCGAAGCACCACTTCGGGGCACACGTCACGGCGGTGTGCAACACGAAGAACGTGGAGCTCGTGCGCTCGTTGGGGGCCGACGAGGTCGTCGACTACACGCGCGAGGACTTCACGAAGCGGGGCCAGACGTACGACGTCGTCCTCGACGCCGTCGGCAAGCATTCGCTCCTCCGCTCGCGCCGCGCGCTCGAGCCTCGCGGGCTCTTCTTGGCGACCGACCGCCTCTACAACTTCCCGCTCGCACTCCTCACCTCGCGCCTCGGCACGCGGAAGGTCCTCTTCACGGTGGAGCAGCCGACGAGGGAGGACCTCCTGCTCCTCAAGGAGTTGCTCGAGACCGGGAAGTACCGACCCGTCGTCGACCGGGCTTATCCCCTGGAGGACGTTGTCGAGGCCACGAAGTACGTCGAGTCCTTCCAGAAGACCGGGAACGTCGTGCTGACGCTCGACGACGGTGCCGCCCGATGAAGGCCGCGGTGCACGAGCGCTACGGGTCGCCGGAAGCGGTCGTCGAGCTTCGGGAGATCGACACGCCGACTCCCGCGGACGACGAGGTGCTCGTCTGCGTGCGGGCGACCTCGGTCAACATCGCCGAGTGGTACGCGGTCACGGGCCGGCCGTGGATCGCGCGTCCGACGACGGGGCTGCGGCGGCCGAAGGAGATCCGGCTCGGAGTCGACTACGCCGGGACCGTGGAGGCGATCGGAAAGGACGTCACGCAGTTCCGCCCCGGCGACGAGGTCTTCGGAGGGCGGACCGGCGCGTTCGCCGAGTACGTCGTCGCCAAGGAGGACCGGGCGATCGTGCACAAACCCGCGAACGTCTCGTTCGAGCAGGCCGGCGCCGTGGGGACGGCCGCCATCACCGCACTGCAGGGCCTGCGCGACAAGGGCGGGCTCGGGCCGGGGCAGAAGGTGCTGGTCCATGGCGCCTCCGGCGGGGTCGGGACGTTCGCCGTGCAGATCGCGAAGGCGCTGGGGGCGACCGTGACTGCGGTATGCAGCACGCGAAACGTGGAGATCGCTCGATCGCTCGGCGCCGACCGGGTCGTCGACTACGCGCAGGAGGACTGCACGCGAAGCGGCGAGCGCTACGACCTCGTGCTCGACATCGCCGGGACGAGGCCGTTCTCGCACCTCAGGCGCGTGCTCGAGCCGGACGCGACCGTCGTCGTGGTCGGCGGGCCGAGGGCGAATCGCCTGCTCGGGCCCATCGGCCACCTCGCAGGATCCCGCCTCGCCGCGCTCCGGACGAGCCAGACGGTCGTGTTCTTCCTCGCGAAGTTCGGCAAGGAGGACATGGAGACGCTCCGCGGGCTGCTCGCGGATGGGGCGCTGACCTCGGTCGTCGACAGCGTCTATCCGCTCGACTCGATCGGGGACGCGCTGCGGCACATGGGTGAAGGTCACCCCCGCGGCAAGATCGTCGTCACGACGTAGGGCGGGTACCGTTCGTCCGTGGTCACCGATCGCCCGTATCGGCGGATCGCGTTCGCCCTGCTCGCCCTCGCTCTCGCGATTCCGGTGACGTCGGCCTCGTCCGCGACGCGCGGCACCACACAGCAGCGCGACGAGAACCAGAGTCTGCTCGCCGGCGTGCGCGCACACCTCACGGCGCTCCAGCGAATCGCCGAGCGGAACGGCGGGAACCGTGCAGCGGGGACCAGCGGCTACGACGCGTCGGCGCGCTACGTGGCGGCCCGGATGCGGGCCGCAGGGTACCGGGTCAGCCTCCAGGAGCTCACGTACCCGTTCGTCTTCGACCGCTCTCCTCCCGAGCTCCGCGCGCTCGACGGAACGGACTGGAGCTACCGCGCCGGGCGCGACTACGTCACGCTCACGTACGCGGGGAGCGGTCGCGTGGAGGCGGCCGTCACCGCCGTCGACCTGCTCGTCCCGAGCCCCGCTCCCAACTCGTCGACGAGCGGCTGCGAGACGTCCGACTTCGCCGCGTTTCCGAAGGGGTCGGTCGCGCTGCTGCAACGGGGGAGCTGCACGTTCCGGGTGAAGGTCTCGAACGCGGTCGCCGCTGGAGCGAGCGCCGTCCTCGTGATGAACGAGGGCAACCCGGGCCGGCGCGACGTGTTCTCCGCGACGCTGGGGCCGCCGCAGGTGCGCGTGCCCGTGATCGCGACGAGCTCCGAGGTCGGGGAGACGCTGCGAGGCGGCGCACGCGACGGCGCGACCGGGGCTCGCGCCCTCGTCGCAACGGACGTCGTCGCGGAGACCCGACGCACGCGCAACGTGATCGCCGAGAGCCGGAGAGGGAGCCCGGGGAGCCTCGTCGTCGTCGGCGCGCACCTGGACAGCGTCCCCGACGGGCCCGGCATCAACGACAACGGGAGCGGCTCGGCGATCGTCCTCGAGGCCGCCGAGCGGCTGGCCGGCACGGCACCGCGCAACCGGCTGCGCTTCGTGTGGTGGGGCGCGGAGGAGCTCGGCCTCGTCGGCTCGAGGCACTACGTCGACTCCTTGTCCGCGGCGGCCAGACGGCGCCACGCGCTGTACCTCAACTTCGACATGGTGGGCTCGCCGAACTTCGTCCCGTTCGTCTACGACGGGGACGGGTCGACGGCGGGGAACGGCCCGCGTCTGCCTCCGGGCTCCGCGGCCATCGAACGCGCTTTCGCGCGCGCCTTCACGTCCCGCCGGCTCTCGTACCGTCAGACGAGCATCGGCGCGTCCTCGGATCACTTCCCGTTCGCGCAGGTGGGGATCCCGGTCGGCGGTCTGTTCACTGGCGCGGACGGGCGCAAGTCGGCCGAGGAGGCCGCGGCGTTCGGCGGCCGCGCGGGGCAGCCCTACGACTCGTGCTACCACCGCGCTTGCGATCGGCTGACGAACGTCAGCGGTGCCGCGCTGACGAGGATGGCGCAGGCCGCCCTCCACGTGATCCAGCGCTTCGCGCGGGACACCTTGCCACTCGGGCGGACCCCCTAGTCGGCGTCAGGCCTGGCGCGCGGGATCCCAGCCGGTCGTCAACCCCTCGTCCAGCCCGTCCAGCTTCGCCATCTGGGTCGCGCCCAGCGCGAAGCCGAAGACGTCGGCATTCTCGGCGATGCGGCCCGCGTTCGACGAGCGAGGGAGCACGACGAAGCCCTTCTGCAGCGACCAGCGAATCAGCACCTGCGCAGGCGTGCGGCCCTCGTCGGCGGCAATCGCCGCCACCGTCGAGTCGTCCAAGCGCCGGCCCTTGGTCAGAGGGCTGTAGGCCTCGACTGCGATTCCCTCCTCGGCGCATCGCCGCAGCGTGTCCTCGCGACCCCGGTGGAGGAACGGGCTCAGCTCGATCTGGTTCACCGCAGGAGGCACGGAGGCATGGGCGAGCAGCTCGTCCAGATGACGCGAGAGGAAATTCGACACGCCGATCGAGCGCGCGAGGCCCTCGGCATGCAGCTGCTCGAGCACCCTCCAGCTCTCGAGCCTGAGCTCGTGCGGCCAGTGGAGCAGGTAGAGGTCGACCCGGTCCATCCCGATCAGTTCGAGGGACGCCTCGAACGCGCGCCTGGCCGTCCCTGCACCTTGGTCGCCGTTCGCGAGCTTCGTCGTGACCCACACCGATTCCGGGGGAAGCCCGCTCCCGCGGATTGCCGCGCCGACATCCGCCTCGTTGCGGTACACGGCTGCCGTGTCGACGTGGCGGTAGCCCGCGGCGAGAGCCGTCTCGACCGCGGCCTGCGTGGAGCGACCCGGCGGGATCTGGAAGACACCGAAACCGAGTTGCGGGATCGCACGGCCGTCGTTCAGCACGATCGTGGGCTGCTCGGGCACAGGCCTACTCTCGCACGGGGGAGAACAGCACCAGCATGCGCCGCGTCATGCGCAGGCCTGCGTGGGCTCCGGAGTGACGAGGAGGAAGTGGAGGTCGTGCAGGCCTTCGAGCGACATGCCCGATCCTGCCCCGGGCGCGACGTCGAGCACGAACGCAGGTCTCCCCCACCGCTCGTAGAGCTCGGCGTCCACGTAGAACGGACACCCGTCGACCTCGCCGACTCGGATGTCGTTGGGCCCGACCAAGAGCTCCCCTGCGGGGAAGCACATCGGGGAGCTGCCGTCGCAGCAGCCCCCCGACTGGAAGAGCTCGAGAGGACCGTGCTCGCCCTTCAGGCGCTCGACCTCCGCGATGGCGGTGGCGGTGGCGACGACCCCGAGGGGCTGGTCCGTGCCCATCGTCCTAGAAGAAGCCGAGCGGCTTCGGGTCGTAGGAGACGAGCATGCACTTCGTCTGGCTGTAGTGGTCGAGCATCATGCGGTGGTTCTCGCGCCCGACCCCGGACACCTTGTAGCCGCCGAACGCGGCGTGTGCCGGATAGAGGTGGTAGCAGTTCGTCCACACCCGGCCGGCCTTGATGCCGCGGCCCATGCGGAACGCCCTGCTCGTGTCACGTGTCCAAACGCCCGCGCCGAGACCGTACAGCGTGTCGTTCGCGATCTCGAGCGCCTGCTCCTCACCCTTGAACGTCGTCACCGCGAGCACCGGGCCGAAGATCTCCTCCTGGAAGATCCTCATGTCGTTCCGGCCCTTGAAGACGGTCGGCTGGAAGTAGAAGCCGCCCTCCAGCTCTCCGCCGAGGTGCGCGCGCTCGCCGCCGATGAGCAGCTTCGCGCCTTCCTTCTTCCCGATCTCGACGTAGCTCGCGATCTTCTCGAGCTGCGCGGTCGAGACCTGGGCCCCGAGCTGTGTGTCGGGGTCGAGCGGATGGCCCTGGCGGATCGCTGCGATCCGCTCGAGCGCCCGGCCCATGAACTCGTCGTAGATCGACTCCTCGATCAGCGCCCGCGACGGGCAGGTGCAGACCTCGCCCTTGTTGAAGGCGTAGAGCACGAGACCCTCGACCGCCTTGTCGAGGAAGTCGTCGTCGGCGGCCATGACGTCGGCGAAGAAGACGTTCGGCGACTTGCCGCCGAGCTCCGTCGTCGACGGGATGATGTTCTGGGCCGCGTACTGCATGATCAGCCGCCCGGTCACCGTCTCGCCGGTGAATGCGATCTTGGCGATCCGCTTGCTCGTCGCGAGCGCCTTGCCGATCTCCGCCCCCGGGCCGTTCACCACGTTGATGGCGCCCTCGGGAACGATCTCCTCGAGGAGCTCCATCAGCTTGAGGATGGACCACGGAGTCGGGCTCGCCGGCTTCAGCACGACGACGTTGCCTGCCGCGAGAGCGGGCGCCAGCTTCCACGCCGCCATCAGCAGCGGGAAGTTGAACGGGATGATCTGGCCGACCACCCCGAGCGGCTCCTTGAAGTGATACGCGACCGTGTGCTTGTCGAGCTCGGAGATCGCCCCTTCCTCGCCGCGGATGACCGAGGCGAAGTAGCGGAAGTGATCCGCGGCCAGCGGGATGTCCGCCGCGAGGGTCTCGCGCACGGGCTTGCCGTTCTCCCAGCTCTCGGCGACGGCCAACAGCTCGAGATTGTCCTCGATCGCGTCCGCGACCCTGTTGAGGACGCGGGAGCGCTCGGTCGTCGAGGTCTCGCCCCACGCGTCCTTCGCGGCATGGGCCGCGTCGAGCGCGAGGTCGACGTCCTCGGGCGTCGAGCGTGGAACCTCCGTGAACGGCTCGCCGGTCGCCGGCGTCACGTTCTCGGAGTACTCGCCCTTCACCGGCGCCACCCAGTGGCCGCCGATGAAGTTGTCGTACCGCGACTTCAGCTCGACGGGGCTGTCGACGTGCCCCGGAGGCGCGAAGGTCGCGACCTTCTCGATGGTTGCCATGACTCTCCTTCCGTCAAGGCGCAGCCGCATGTGCGGCGCAGGGCGAGCATCACACCGCTCGTGGCACCCCGCATCCGGGAAAGGTCCCCATCTTCGATCCGACGGGGCTCTAGACTCGGCAGCCGGTGGCGCTCGAGCTGTACATGGTCGGCGTGATCGTCGAGGACATGCCTCGCGCGCTCGAGTTCTACCGGCGCCTCGGCGTCACGGTCCCGGAGGGAGCCGAGGGCCAAGAGCACGTCGAGGTCGCGATGAGCGGGCTGACCTTCTTCCTGAGCACGCACCTCGCGAACGCGCGCTGGGACCCCGCGAAGACGCCCGCCTCGGGCGGATATCGGATCGTCCTCGAGTTCATGCTCGAGTCGCGGGAGGCGCTCGATGCGAAAGCCGAGGAGCTGCGCGGCTTCGGGTACCGGGAGCACTGCGCGCCGTACGACGTGACCCCCGAGCTCCGCTTCGCGATGATCGACGACCCGGACGGCAACACGATCCTCCTGTCCGCGTTCGCCGAGGGGGCACAGAAGACGCCGACGGCCGCCCCGTAGGGCGGCCGTCACCTTCCTCGGGGATCAGAACGACGCGCGCGCCGTGCAGACCTCGCCCGAAGGGCTCGTCGCGCGGGCGCGGAAGGCGTCCGCGCCGGCGGCGTTGCCGGCCAGCACGCGCGCCTCGAACGAGCCGCTCGGCGGCCGGGTGACCCGGGTCATGCGGGCGACGCGCTTGCCGTTCTGGAAGAGCTGCACGTTCCAGCGCACGCCGTTGCGGTTCTGGTCGACCTCGAACTCGACCTCGATCCGCCCGTCCTCGTCGCTCAGCTTGAGCTTCGACGTGCTCGACTTCGTGCACGTCCCCCGAACCCGGACGTCGCCGTCCTTCGCGACACCGGCCGGTGCGGCCGCCAGCGCGACCGCGAGTGCGACGACCGCCGCGACGATCCCTGCGCTCAGCTTCGACATCGTTCCGCTCCTCTCGACTGGGTGACTCACGCGGCGAACCCTGCCGGGGAGCAGGTCCCGTTCACAATTGGACATAGGTCGTACGCCCGTGGTCACCGCGCGGACGGCGTGATACTGAGAGGCCGTGGCTCCGCGTCGCGACCGCCCCGCCGCTCGGCCGGACACGCCGTCCGTCGCGAGCGCCGTCGCCCAGTTCGCGCTGACCGGCCTCGTCGTGCTCGCGCTCTTCGTGATCGGGTCGGTGCTCGTGTTCCGCAACCTCGGTCGATCCGAGGCGCTCCGGGACGCACGACAGTTCGCCGTGCTCACGGGGCAGGGGATCGTGGAGCCGAGCCTCGACGACGGCGTCCTCCGCTCCGATCCCCGGTCGCTGGCGGCGCTCGACCGCATCGTCCAGGAGCGCGTGCTCGGCGAGCGCATCGTCCGGGTGAAGATCTGGGACGTCGACGGAAGCATCGTGTACTCGGACGAGCCGCGTCTCATCGGCTCGACCTATCCCCTCGACGACTCGAAGCTCGAGGTTCTGAGCACGGGGTCGGCGCGTGCCGAGCTCAGCAACCTCGATGGCCCCGAGAACCGCTTCGAGCGCGGACAGGGCGACCTGTACGAGGTGTACCTACCCGTCAGGTCCCCGAACGGGACGCCGCTCCTGTTCGAGACGTACCAGCGGGAGGCGGCCGTCGCGTCCACGGAGCGACGGATCTGGCTCCCGTTCGCGGGGCTGCTGCTCGCGAGCCTCGTTCTCCTCTGGCTCGTACAGGTGCCGCTCGCGTACCGGCTCGCGCGGAGCCTCCGGCGGAGCCAGGAGGACCGGGAAGCGCTGCTCGTCAGAGCGGTCGAGGCGTCCGCGGACGAGCGGCGACGCATCGCCGCGGACCTCCACGACGGCGTCGTGCAGGACCTCGCCGGCATCTCGTACTCACTCAGCGCGGCAGCAAACTCGACCGACGCGGGGATCTCGCCCGAGGCTCGCTCGACCCTGCGGGAGGCTGCGGTCGGGACGCGTGAGAGCATGCGGCGGCTCCGCTCGCTCATCGTGGAGATCCACCCCCCCAACCTGTTGGCGTCGGGCCTCGAGGCCGCCCTTCGCGATCTCGTCTCTCCGCTGCCCTCCCGGGGGATCCAGGTCTCCCTCGACGTGTCGGAGGCCCTCGCGCTCGACGACGAGACCGAGCTGCTCCTGTACCGCGCGGCCGGCGAGGCGATCCGGAACGTGGAGCGGCACGCGGGCGCATCGAACGTCTCGGTGACGGTCGCCGGAGAGAACGGCCGGGCTCGGCTGGAAGTCGTCGACGACGGGGCCGGCTTCACCGGGGCGGCGCGCGAGCGAAGTCGCACGAAAGGACACGTCGGCTTGTCACTGCTCGAGGAGCTCGCGTCGAGGATGGACGGGACGCTCGACGTCCGCTCGGAGCCCGGGCGGGGAACGTCGTTCACGCTCGAGGTGCCGGCCCGATGACGCGCGTCGTGATCGCCGACGACCACGCGGTCGTCCGCGCCGGGCTCGCGCAGCTCCTCGCGACGTTCCCGGACGTCGAGCTCGTCGCCGTCGCCGCGGACGGCGAGGAGGCGGTCGCGCTGTGCGCCGAGCACGACCCCCACGTCGTGCTCATGGACCTCGAGATGCCCAACGTCGACGGGATCGAGGCCACGAGACGGATCCGCGCTGCCCAACCGGACGTCGCCGTGGTCGTCCTGACCTCCTTCTCGGACCGCGAGCGGATCCTGCGCGCGCTCGACGCCGGTGCGGCCGGATATCTGCTGAAGGACGCCGAGCCGAGCGAGCTGGCGCGGGCAATCGAGGCGGCCGCCCGCGGCGACTCCCCGCTGGACCCCAAGGCCGCGCGGGAGCTCCTGAGCGCGCGCCGGGCACCCGACGCCGCTACCACGCTCTCCGCCCGCGAGCGCGAGGTTCTCGCGATGGTCGGCGAGGGCCTCCCGAACAAGCTGATCGCCCGCCGGCTGGCGATCAGCGAGAAGACCGTGAAGGCGCACCTCACGAGCGTCTACCGGCAGATCGGCGTGACGGACCGCACGCAGGCAGCGCTCTGGGCGCAACGTCACGGCGTCACCGCGGACGAGTCCTAGGACCCATGTCCGATTGCGCGTGAACCGCGCGCCGGGCACGATCGTCCCATGATCTCATCGGGCCGGCTCCTCCGTCTCGTCGCAGCGGCCGTCCTCGCGGCACTCGTCCTGCCGCTCGGCGCCTGGGCGGACGACGACCCCGGCGACGACGTCCGCCGGTCCGGGACGTGCACGCGCTCGAGCGACGTTGAGGTGCGGCTTCGCACCGACGACGGCAGGATCCGCGTCGAGCTCGAGATCGAGACGGGACGCCGCGCCGCGGCGTGGAGCGTCATCGTGCTGCACGAGCGGCGAACCGCGTTTCGTGGGACCCTCCGCACCGAGAGCAACGGCTCGCTCGAGCTCCGGCGGAGCGTTCCGGACTGGTACGGCAGAGATACGATCGTCGTCCGGGCGTCGGGCCCACGCGCGGAGACGTGCCGGGTCTCCGCGACCCTGTAGAGCCGCGACTCCGCGGAGCTACGACGCGGGCGGAAGAACCCGCGCGAGCCTGGCGTAGACGATGTAGCGATGGCTCGCGAAGAACCTGGGCCAGCAGGCCTGGAGCGCGATCTCCTCGCGACCGCGGGACTCGAGCACCTCGAGCTGGTCGGCGCGGACGATGCGATGGCCGGTGACGACGTAGCGGAACGTCCCGTACGGCACCTCGAGCGACACCCGATCCCCGGGACGAAGCTTGTCGATGTGTGAGAACGGAGCCCCGTACGTCGTCCGGTGGCCGGCGACGTACGACAGGCGGCCCTCGCCGGGGAACCCCGTCGGCGGGTGGAGGCCGGGGCCCTTCTTCAGCGAGTCGGTGTCGGTGCCGAGCACGACCACGACGTGGAGCCCGAGACGCGCGACGTCGAGACGCCCTATCGGATCGCCCACGCCGGTCCCCGCCCTGTAGGCGACGGCCTCGCGCAAGTAGCGCGCGGCGGACGACTCGCCCTGCGCCCGCTCCGGCGCGACCCGCGTGTGCGCGACCCGCTCCTCGTACGCGCTCGCGAGCCGCGCCTGGTCGCGCTTGTTGAGGATGAGCGTGATCGGGTCCTGCCACTGCCAGACGGCGAGCACCCAGGCGAGCACGAGCACGCCGCCCAGAACGAGCAGCGCGCCGGACGAACGCAGGACGACGCGCGCGACCCCCCGACCGGGGCGGTCGCGCGACGTCTCGTGCGGAGCTAGCTCAGTTCCCGCGCCGTCGAGTCCGGTAGACAACGAAGAGCCCGACCCCGAGCATCGCTGCGCCGATCGCGGCTGGCAGGATCAGCTGCGCTCCGGTGAACGGCAGCAGACTGCTGTCGCTCGCCTCGGCGGCCGGCGGCGTGAACACACCCGGCTTCACCTGCGTGGACTCCGTCGTCGTGCCGGCCGCGGGCGTCTCCTGCCCGTACTGGCTCTGCGCCGGCGTCTGCGCGAGAGCAGCGCCGGACATGGCCAGCAGGCCGACGAGCGCCACGGTTGCGATGACCTTCCTCATACCCAGATCCCCCGTTCGTCCTTGCGAGTCCGTTTCCCCTCAATCAGAGTGGAGCAAACTCGCTCCGATTGCAAGTCTAGACGGCACTCCCCATGAGGCCAGGCACGAGCCGTCAAGGGCCCTGTCCGACCGCGTCGAGGAGGCCCTCGAGCGGGTTGAGGGCCCGGGCCTCGCGAAGAGCCGCCCGTCGCTCCGCACCGGTGCTCACGGCAGCCAGCTCGTACCACAGACGCCAGCTCTCCGGCTCCCTGCGAAGCGCTCGCCTGAACGTGGACCGCGCCTCTCCACGATCGCCGGCGAGCGCCTGCGCCCGCCCGAGGAGAAGCAGCGGCTCGACGGACCACGGCTCGAGCCGCTCCGCCCGTCGCGCCTCGGACGCCGCACGGTCGTAGTCCTTCGCCGCCGAGGCGTCGGCGCTCGCATCCGCGGCGCGCGCCCCGAGCGCGCCGAGAGCCGCAACCGGGACGAGCGCGAGGACGAGCACGAGGAGCGCAACCCGACGCCGGCCGGAGCCCGCCGGGTCGCCTCGAGGCTCTCCCGACGCCATGATCGCGGCAGCGCCGGCCAGGGCAACGAGGATGAGGACCGGCATCTCCCAGTCCCAGTCGATGGAGGCATGCACGGCGTACACGACGAGCACGCCGGCCGCGGCGGGCACGAGCGGGGCGCGGCGGTACCGTACGCCGACGCCGAGCGGGACGGCGAACAGCGCGAACACGAGCGCGACGCCGAGCGGCCCGTACTCGGCGAGCGACTCCAGGTACAGGCTGTGCGCGTCACGAACGTTGAGGAAGTAGGTTCGGTGCTCCAGCCAGAAGCGCTCGTAGCTCCCGCCACCGGCTCCTACCAGCGGGTGTGTCTCCGCCTGGTCGAGCGCAGCTCGCCAGGCCGCCAACCGCCCGTTGTTGGAGAGATCGAAGAGACGCTCGTTCAACTGCCCGCCGGTCTCCCGCGGTGGAGCCGAGAACGAGTCCCAGATCCTGGCAGGCCCTCCGAGCCTGACGACGACGAGCACCATGATGCTCACGAGGCCGACAGCGACCGCCACGTTCGCGCCTTGCGAGACGCGCGGCGACAGCCGGACACGGTGCGCGACGCCCGCCATGAGCGCCGCCGCACCCGAGGCTCCGAGAGCGAGCCCCATGGCGACGGCCGCTACCTGGTGTCCATGAACGGACGCCGACGCCAGGGTGTGGCCAGTCTCCGTGAGCGGCTCCGAGCTCGCCGCGAGAAGGACTGCGAACGCCGGCCATGGACCGACGACGACGAGGGAGGCCGCGAGCGCCAGCCTCCTCGGATCGAGACCGAGCGCCAGCACGAGACCCGCCGCGAGAGAGAGCCAGGCACCGCGGCTGAACGTGAAGTAGAGCGTCAGCGCCAGCGGCACGGTCGAGGCCGCGGCAGCGAGTCGAACGACGACGCTGTCGACCCTCCCGACGAGAGCGAACGCGAGGAGGACGCCGAGCGCCGAGAGGACGCCCAGGGCGTTCCAGTAGCCCACCGGCTCGGAGAGCCGATACCCGTTGATCGGGTCGTACTCGCCGAACCGCTCCGGGAAGAGCCTGCCTGCGAGCGCGTCCACCGAGACGACGCAGATCCCGAGCCACACCCCGACGAGGAAGCCGGGGACGTGGTTGCGACGGAGCACGAGCGCGAAGGCCAGGGCTCCTGCCGCGTATGCCAGCGTCCGCTGCGCCTCGGGAACCGCCTCGGTGGGCGCGCCCCAGGTCGCGGACAGCAGGGCCCAGATGGCGATGGCCAGGAGCAGACCCGGGACGGTGAGCTCCCGCCAACCGAGCGCCGGCCGCGGCCGGACGAGCAGCGCAACGGCCGCGACCACGAGGAACGCGAGCGTCAGCGGCCCCCACGCGGTCGGGTAGTAGCCGCCGTGGGACGTCCCCACCACCGAGACGGCGACCGCCGCGAACGCACCTGGAAGCAGCGCGCCGAGACGGCCCGCGTACGCGGACACGCCTTCCGCCGGCCGCTCGACCGCCTGAGCCGCCGCGGGTTGCACAACCTCGCCGTCCATCCCCGCCTCAGAGTACGCGTGGATTCGAACGGTGGGTGTCCGCGAAACGGGGACGACGGGCCGACCGCCCGGGATTCGGCTCTTGTGGCCACTACACCCGCGGACGCGCTAGAAACCGTCCTGTGACCGACGGCCCCGCGTGGCTGAACGCCATCGGCCAGATCTTCCACGTCATCCCCGATCTGGCCACGCCGGCGCAGGTGCAGTCGTCGCTGCGGACGATCCTCGACGATCCCTCGCTCGAGCTCTTCTGGTGGAGTCGCGAGGGCCGCTGCTACGTCGACGTGGAGGAGACGCGCCGCGACCTCCTGGCCGAGTGCCCTGGACAGGTCGCAACGCTCGTCGAGTACGAGACGCGGAAGGTCGGGGCGATCGTCCACGACGCCCGGCTCCTCGAGCGCCCCGAGTTCCTCGAGTCGCTCGTCCCCATGATGCGCATCGCGATGGAGCGCGACCGTCTCCATCGCGATCTCCTTGAGACGATCGAGCAGCTGCGCGCGTCGCGCCTGCGTATGGTGACCGCGGGCGACGCGGAACGCAGGCGTCTCGAGAGGAACCTGCACGACGGCGCCCAGCAACGCCTCACCGTCGCGCTCCTCGCCCTGCGTCGCCTCGAGCAGCGGGTCGCCGAGAGTCCCGAGCTCGCGCCTCACGTGCGATCGGCGCGCGAGGAGCTCGAGGCGGCGATCGACGACCTCCGAGAGCTCGCCCGCGGGCTCCACCCGCCGCTCCTCTCCCGGCGCGGGCTCGCGGCCGCCGTCCGGGCGGGCGCGGCGCGCTCGACGACCCCGATCGAGCTCGATCTCCGGATCGACGGTCGCATCCCTCCGGCGGTGGAGGCCGCCGCCTACTACGTCTGCGCCGAGGCCGTGACGAACGCGACCAAGCACGCGGACGCAGGGCGCGTGTGGCTCACGATCGTGCAGGAGGAGGACGTGCTCGCGGTCGACGTGCGCGACGACGGGAGGGGCGGCGCCAGGATCGACGCCATCTCGGACGCGAGCGGCCTGAGCGGGCTCCGGGACCGTGTGGAAGCCCTGGGCGGACGCTTCGAGGTCGAGAGCCCGCCGGGCGAGGGGACGCGGCTCGTGGCCACGTTCCCGCTCGTGGCCGACGGAGGCGTCGAGTGACGCCGTCCGTCGCCGAGTGGGAAAGCCGCATCGTGTCGCCGGGTGAGGCGGTCGCGTCGATCCGGCCCGGGGACCACGTCTTCGTGGGGAGCGCCTGCGCGACGCCGCGACGCCTCGTCGAGGCGCTCGAGCATCTTGCGCGGCCACCCGCCGGCGTCGTGCTCGTCCACTTCCTGACGGACCGCATCGACGTCGGCGACCCCCCGGCGACCGCGTACCGGCATCGAGCGTTCTATGCCGGCAGCGACGTCCGCGAGCTGCTCGGCACCGGCCTGGTCGAGTACGTCCCCGTCTCGCTGCCCGAGATCCCGCGGCTTCTCCGCAGCGGCCGCCTCCGTCTCGACGTCGCGCTCGTCCAGATCGCGCCGCCGGACCCCGACGGCACCTGCAGCCTCGGGATCTCCGTCGACGTCACGAAGGCGGCAGCGCTCGCCGCCCGCACCGTCATCGCGGAGGTGAATCCCGCGATGCCCCGCACGAGGGGCGACAGCAGGATCCCGGCGGACCGCATCCACCGCTTCGTGGAGATCGACACGCCCGTCGTCGAGTACGTCCACCCGCCCGCTGAGGACGTGGCGGAGCAGATCGCCCGCTACGTCGCGCGGCTCGTCGACGACGGCGCCACGCTCCAGGTCGGGCTCGGTCGAGTGCCGAACCGCATGCTCGCGCACCTGACGAACCGCCGGGACCTTTCCGTCCACTCGGACGTGGTGACGGAGGCCGTCGCGGACCTCGTCGCTGCCGGTGTCGTGTCCGGCCCGGTCGTGACGAGCATGGCGATGGGCACGCGCCGGCTCTACGACCTCGTCGACGACAACCCGCGCTTCAGCTTCCATCCCGTCGACGAGGTGTGCGACCCGGCGGTCATCGCGGGCAAGGCGCGCATGGTGTCGGTCACGCAGGCGTTCTCGATCGACCTCACGGGGCAGGTGTGCACGGAGAGCCTCGACGGCGAGCTCTACGGGGGTGTGTCGGCCGGGCCGGCCTTCCATCGCGGTGCCCTCGCCTCACCCGGAGGGCTCGCAGTCGTCTGCCTCGCCTCCCGCACGCCCGCCGGCAACGCGGCGATCAAGGCATCGCTCGCGCCGGGCGAAGCCGTCGCGATCCCGCGCGCGGACGTCCACTGGGTGATCACCGAGTACGGGACCGCCTACCTCTTCGGACGCTCGCTCGCCGAGCGCGCGGTCTCGCTGGTCGAGATCGCGCACCCGGACGACCGCGAGGCACTGCTCGCCGCGGCCGTCGAGCAGGAGCTCGTCGGGGAGGGCCAGCTGCTCCGGAGCCGCGGCGCCTACCCCGTCGGCGAGGAGCGCGACCTGACGCTCCGCGACGAGAGGGAGGTACGGATCCGCCCGACCCGCGCCGCCGATGCGGGCGCGATGCAGGAGCTCTTCTACCGCCTGAGCGAGGACGACGTCCGGAACCGGTTCTTCCACAAGCTCACGTCGCTCACCGACTCGGCCGCGCAGCACCTGTGCAGCGTCAGCTACGAGGAGGAGATGGCGTTCGCAGCGGTCGTGGGGCCGCGGGAGCAAGAGCGGATCGTCGCAACGAGCTGCTACTACCTCGACCCGGCCACGGGCCTCGCGGACGTCGCCTACCTCGTCGACCCGGAGTGGCAGAGCTCGGGCCTCGGCACGGTGCTCCACGAGCGCACGGTCGAGTACGCGCGCGAGCACGGCGTCCGTGGCCTCACCGCGGACGTGCAGCTCTCGAACGCTGCGATGCTGCGCGTCTTCCAGCGCGGCGACCACGAGACCACGAGCACCGTCTCCGGCGGGAGCTACGAGGTCACGATGATCTTCCGGGAAGCGTAGATGGTTGATGTCACGATCTCGCGCGTCCGGATGCGCGATCTGGCGCGTCCGGGCCGCTCCCGCCCCGGAGTCGGCGATCACATGGCATCAACCATCTAGACGCGGCCGCGGAAGGTGTCGCACGAGTTCGGCGTGCCGCTGTCGATACCCCGGACGAACCAGCTCTGCCGCTGGTCCGAGGATCCGTGCGTCCAGGTCTCCGGGTTCACCTGGCCCTGCGTCTTCTCCTGGATGCGGTCGTCGCCGATCGCCGCCGCCGACGTGAGCGCGTCCTGGATGTCGGCGCGCGTGATGTCCTCGACGAGCCCCGTACGGATCGCGTTCGCGACCCAGACCCCCGCGTAGCAGTCGGCCTGCAGCTCGACACGGACACCGTTGCTCTGCGGGCCGGTGTCGCCACCTCGCGCCCGCTCGAGCACGCCGGTGAGGTCCTGGACGTGGTGCCCATACTCGTGAGCGAGCACGTAGGCCTGGGCGAGCGGCCCGGACGAGCCGCCGAACGACTCGAGCTGGTCGAAGAAATCGAGATCGATGTACACGTAGCGGTCGCCCGGGCAGTAGAACGGGCCGACGGCGGAGCTCGCCGTTCCGCACGCAGTCGAGACACCGCCCGTGAAGAAGCGCGTCCGCGCCGGCTCGTAGCCGCGAAGCGCCGACGTCCAGTACTTCTGGACACTGTTGACGACGGCCAGGATCCGGCAGTCCTCGTACTCGTTCGCGTCCGCACCCGTCTGGCAGTGCTCGAGCGTCGAGGACGGCGCGCCGGTGCCGGCCGTCTGCCCGGCGAGATCTCCGAGCCCGCCGAGCCCGCCGCCACCGCCGCCGCCGAGGTTCCCGCCCAGCAGCAGGACCGCGAGCACGATGATGATCGTGACGATCCCGCCGCCGCCGAGCGCCATCGGAGTGCCACCCACGCGACGGCCGCGCAGGTCCTCGACCTGCGAGCGGTCGAGCCGGGCGTCCTTCCGGAACCGCATGCGAGAACGGTAGTACCCCGACGGCCTCGACCGCTAACTAGTCTGCGCGCATGGGTGCCCCGGAGGTCGACCTGGTCGCGCCTGCCGAAGGCTCGGAGCTCGCGCTTTCGCTCCTCCACGTCGACACCGGCGACGTTCGGGCGGTGGG
This sequence comes from uncultured Actinomycetes bacterium, assembly GCA_963705535.1. GTDB lineage: Bacteria > Actinomycetota > Thermoleophilia > Gaiellales > Gaiellaceae > GMQP-bins7. Next base: position 24,260 of record CAVPJY010000006.1, on the reverse strand, counting down.
CGACGCCGACGCCGACACGCTGCTCCACGTCGTGGAGGGAACGGGGACATTCGCGCTGGCGGCCGAACGCCTCTCACTCGAAGCCGGGTCGGCCGCGCTCGTCCTCGCCGGCGAGGAGGCCTCGATCGAGGCGTCGGCCGCGCTGGCCCTCCTCCGTGTGACGGTCGGACCCGAGGCGGACCGCCACGCGCCGCTCGGCCCGCGGGAGATCGTGGCCAGCCTCGAAGCGTCGGGCTCGGAGGCTGCGACGGGAGCCCGCTCGTTCCAGGTCCTCTTCGGACCACACAATGGCTCGACCCGGGCGACGCTCTTCGCCGGGTACGTCCCACCCGGGAAGGCGCCCTGGCACTACCACCTGTACGACGAGATCGTGTACATCCCCGAGGGGCCTGCGCGTCTCCACGTCGAAGGGGACGAGGTCGAGCTCACCGCCGGATCCGCCTTCCGCCTCCGACCCCGGCAGGTGCACATCGTCGAGAACACGTCTGCGGATCGGGAGCTGACCATCATCGGCGTCTTCACCCCCGCCGGGAGCCCGTCGGCCGCCTATCTCACTCCGGACGTCGCGGACGTCTACCGGCTTCGCGGGCTAGTGGACCGGCGCCCGATCCTGCTCTACGACGCAGGCTGACGCCTCTGCCGCTTCGCGGCGCGTGTCGTCGCCCGGCTCGATCGTGATCACGAGCTCTCGCTCCTTCCGCTCGCAGGACGAGGCGGCTGCCCCGCTCCTCGCCCGACTCCCCGAGGACGACAAGCTCTCGAGCTGGCGGTTCGCACGTCGCGACGGCTCCCTCACCGGACGCGGAGCGGGTGCGCCCGAGCTGCTGCGCGCGATGCGGCTCTCGCGCCCCGCGGGACGCCTGCTCTCGTTCATGCCGCCCGCTGTCCTCGATGCGGCCTACGACGTCGTCGCGCGGAACCGTGGGCGCCTCGGGCGGCTCGTCCCCGACCGGCCTGGCCCGCGGCGTCCTCCCTAGGCCGCCGTCCCCGCCGCCTCGACCTCGCGCGCCAGCGATCCGACGGACAGCGGCTTCCCGGAGGCATCCGCGACGAGACGATCCCAGCGCACCGACTGGCCCGGCGCGAAGAGCCTCGTCGCGAGCAGGCGCGCGGCCTCGGGCCGATCGACGAGCCCGCCCGCGCCCGACGTCAGCGCCTCCCGCAGCTGCATCGCGACGATCGAGCCGTACAGATACGTGTGGTAGTAGACGGGCGCGACCGCGATGTGGATCTTCGCCGCCCAGTCGGGGGCTCGCCGCCCGTCGGGCGGCGTCAGGAGTTGATACCGCGAGACGAGCTCCCACCAGGCCGAGTCGAGGTCGCTGTCCGGATCCGCGTAGAGGACCCGCTCGAAGCCGGTCATCACGAGCACCCAGCGCGTGAAGACCATGTGCTCGGCTGCCGCGGCGGCCTGCAGCCGGGGCGCGAGGGACTCGACCTCGCCCGCGTCCACGCCGCGCACGCGCTTCAGCCACTCGCGGTCGCGGGCGAGCGCGCCGAAGAGGAGCGCCGTCGCCTCCGTCGTCACCAGGTGGGTGGAACGCAGGAGCCACGGCAGCTCCCGGTCGAGCCCGAGGTCGTAGACGCCGTGCCCCAGCTCGTGGAGCATCGTCTCGGTCCACGAGTGGTTGGCCACGACGTTCGCGAGCACGCGCACGTCGCCTCCTCGGGTGACGTCGATGCAGAAGGCGTGCTGATTCTTCCCGGAGCGCGGATACAGGTCGCTCCGGTCGAGGATCCCAGCGACGTCGAGCCCGAGCCGCTCGTACGTGTCGCGCGCGAGCCCGACGACGTCCTGTCCCTCGAAGAGGGGGTCGAGGTCGACGGACCCCTCCGTCGGCGGCTCCTGGAAGAACGGGTCCGCGTAGTGCCAGGGGCGCAGCTCCGGCTCGGCGCACCCGAACCGCTCGGCGAGCCGCGTGTCGAGCTTCCCCTTCCAGAGCGCGAACGGCTCGGCGGTCGCGCGGTCGCACGCGTCGAGCGTCTCGAGGAGCCTCCGCTCGTCCATCTCGTCCGTCGCGAGGGAGAGCGCGAACCAGTCCCGGTGGCCGAGCACCCTGGCAGCCTCGTTCCGGAGCCGCGCGAGCTCCCGCACATCCTCGGCCACGGCGGCGCCGACGGTCTTCGAGGCCTCCCACGCCTCGCGTCGCTCGGCCGGGTCGTCGCTCTCGCGCAGGATGCGCTTGATCTCGTTGTCGCCGACCTCGGCGCCGCGGACGACTCCGCGATGGCGGGCGAAGCGCGTCTCGACCGCGGCCTCGAGCTCGACGATCCGTGACCGCAGCGAGTCGGGCAGCTGGTGCCGGAGCATGAGGTCGTGCAGGAGGTCGAGGCAGCGCGCGACCATCGGGTCGTGTCCGTCGGAGCGCCGAGCGCCGACGATCTCCTCGAAGAGGGACTCGTCGGCGAGCGCGTTCGAGTAGGCGAGCTCCGTCTCCGCGCGCCGCCGCTCCGTATCGTCGCCCGCCCGGACGTTCGCGTCCCACCAGGCGGCGTTGCGCGCCTCCTCGAGCGGCCTCAGACGGGTCTCGGCGGCTTCGACGAGGGACAGCGCATCCGTCATGGCGCAGCCGATCCGGGCACGAGGGCGAGCATAGCCGTCCGCGCGGGGACGATCGTCTAGCGTTCACGCGGTGAGCGCCGTCGACACGAGGACGCTCCCCTGGAGCTGGTACACGGACCCCGCCGTCCACCGGCTCGAGCAGGAGCGGATCTTCCGGCGCTCGTGGCAGTACGTCGGCCGGACCGACGAGATCTCCGAGCCGGCGTCGTTCTCCACGACCCGCGCGGCTGACGTCCCCGTGCTGCTCGTGCGGGACGAGGAGAGCGTCCTCCGCGCCTTCGTGAACGTCTGTCGGCACCGCGGCTCCCTCGTCTGCACGGGCTCCGGGAGCCGGAGGACGCTCCAGTGCCCGTACCACGCCTGGACGTACGGCCTGGACGGGAGGCTCCTCAACGCCCCGCGGCTCGATCGCGAGGGCGGTGTGGACACGGACGACCTCGGCCTCGTGCCCCTCCGGCTCGAGACATGGGGCCCGTTCGTCTTCGTCAACCCCGACCCGGACGCGCCGCCGCTCTCGGAGTTCCTCGGAGACATTCCCCACCGGATCGAAGAGGCGGGGATCGACGTCGGCGCGCTGCGCTTCCTCCGGCGCTCGGAATCGGAGGTCGCGGCGAACTGGAAGGTGTGCGCGGAGAACTACCTCGAGTGCTACCACTGCCCGACCGCGCACCCGGGGTTCTCCGACGTCGTCGACGTGTCGCCGGACACCTACGGTCTCGACGAGCACGGGTGGCGCATGTCGCAGGTGGGTCCCCTGCGGCCAGAGCCCCGCGGCTCCTACGACGCCGCGGGCGAGATCGACCGCGGCCAGTTCCATCTCGTGTTCCCGAACACCGTCGTGAACGTCATGCCGGGACGTCCCAACCTGTCCATAGGCCCGATCGTCCCGCTCTCGCCGGAGCGCACGTACCGCCTCCTCGACTACCTCGTCGCGCCGGACGCGGACGACGAATGGGTGGCGAGCATGCTCGAGTTCGACGACCAGGTCGGAGCCGAGGACCGTGCGCTCGTCGAGCGCGTTCAGGCCGGTGTCCGTTCAGGCCTCGTCGAGGACGGGCGGCTCCTTCCCGAGTCCGAGCGCCTCGTCGCGCACTTCCAGGGGCTCGTGCTCCAGGCGTTTGCCTGACGGGTGCGGCCTCCGCTCGTGCGAGGTCACGCGATGTCACCGATTGGTTAACGTCCCGCGCGCATGCGGATCAGCTTCACGCCGAAGACGACCGAGTTCTTCACCTTCTTCGCGCGCGCAGGCGAGAACGCGCTCAAGGTCGCGCGGCTCGTCGAGCGCCGCTTCCGCGAGCATCCGAACTCCGGCGTCACCCAGGAGCAGGTGAAGAGCAGAGGAGACGGAGGGCGACACGATCACGCGCGAGCTGATCACCCTCCTCAACACGCAGTACGTCACGCCCTTCGACCGCGAGGACATCTACCTGCTCGCGACGGAGATCGACGACGTCGTCGACTACCTCGAGGAGGCGTCCGACCTCCTCGGCCTCTACGGCGTCGAGATGCCGACACGCCACGCGGTCGAGCAGTGCGCCATCATCGTCCGGGCCTGCGAGCAGCTCGCGGTCGCCTGCGACAACCTGAAGGGCATGCGCGGCGTCCAGCACGGCGCTCGTCGAGCTCAAGCGCCTCGAGGACGAGGGCGACCGCATCCTCCGCGACGCGCTCGCCTCGCTCTTCCGCGACGAACGGATCGACCCGCTGATCGTGATTCGCTGGAAGGACATCTACGAGGCGCTCGAGCGCGCGCTCGACGCGTGCGAGACGGCCGCCAACGTGATCGCGAACATCGTCGTCAAGAGCAGCGTAGCGCCGTGGACGCGACCCTCGTCGCGGTCGTCGCGGTCGCGCTCTTCTTCGACTTCACGAACGGGTTCCACGACACGGCGAACTCGATCGCCACGTCGCGTGTCGACGCGCGCGCCTCGGCCCGCGCCCGGCGGTCGTCATGGCCGCGGTCCTGAACTTCGCCGGCGCCTTCGTGTCCTTCGAGGTCGCGGCGACGATCGCGAAGGGGATCGTCGACCAGGAGGCGATCACGCTGAACGTCATCCTCGCCGGGCTCGTCGGCGCGATCACCTGGAACCTCGTCACCTGGTTCGTCGGGCTGCCCTCGAGCTCGAGCCACGCGCTGATCGGCGGCATGATCGGCTCGGCGGTCGGCGGCCGCGGGCTGGGACGTCGTCCAGTGGGAGGGCCTGAAGGACAAGGTGCTTATCCCGTCCCTCATCGCGCCGTTCATGGGCATCGTCGTGGCGTTCGCCCTGATCCTCGCGATCACCTGGTCGATCGCGCGGCGCTCGCCGTCGCGCGTCAACCGCGTCTTCCGGCGGGCCCAGCTCGTCTCCGGTGGGCTTCGTCGCGTTCACGCACGGCACGAACGACGCCCAGAAGACGATGGGGATCATCGCGCTCGCGCTCGTCGCCTCGGGGCATCTCGCCCCGGACTTCACGCGCCCGCCGACGTGGGTGATCGTCTCCGCGGCGCTGGCGATGTCGGCGGGAACGTACGTCGGCGGCTGGCGGATCATCCGGACGCTCGGCCAGCGCATCGCGAAGATCGATCCGCCGCAGGGCTTCGCGGCGCAGACGGCGTGCGCCAGCATCCTCTGGACGACGGCGCACTACGGCTTCCCCGTCTCGACGACGCACACGATCTCCGGCAGCGTGCTCGGCGCGGGCGCGATCCGGGGCTTCTCCGCGGTCCGCTGGGGCGTCGCCGGCAACATCCTGGTCGCCTGGCTGCTGACGATCCCGATGGCCGGGCTCGTCGGCGCCTTCATGGAGACGCTCACTCGCCTTCCCGCCGGTGACGCCCTCGTCTTCGTGCTCGCGGGCGCGATCGCGGCCACCGCGTTCGTCGGGCGCAGCTACCAGTCCCGCAGGCTGGTCGCGGCGCACGCCTGATCAGCCTGCGGAGATCTACGTATTCAGAAGTTTCGATGAATCGCTAGCCTGATGATGTGCCAGGGCCGTCCCTCGTCGACTGCTGCAGCCCTCTCGTCGAGGAGACGCTCACGAGCGCGCAGGCCGTCGAGCTCGAACAGCTCTTCAAGGCGCTCGCCGACCGCCACCGGGTTCGGATCCTGAACCTGCTCGCGAGCGCCGACGACGCGGTCTGCGTCTGCAAGCTCGAGCCCGCTCTCGGCCTCTCGCAGCCGACCGTCAGCTACCACCTGCGGCTGCTCACCTCGGCGGGGCTGCTCGAGCGAGAACGCCGCGGGCGGTTCGCCTACTACCGGATCGCAGACGGCGCCCTCGACCGCCTGGGAGATCTCGTGCGGCATCCGAGCGACTCGCGGGAGCGGGCGGCGTGAACGTCCTCTTCGTCTGCGTCCAGAACGCAGGGCGCTCCCAGATGGCCGAGGCGCTCTTTCGCCCCCTGGCAGGAGGCGAGCACGAGGCCCGGTCGGCCGGATCGAGCCCGGTCGCTCATGTGCACCCGGGAGTCGTGGAGGCCATGCGCGAGCTGGGGGTCGACCTCGCCGACCGCGTCCCGCGTCGCCTCGAGCAAGCGGACACGGAGTGGGCGGACGTGGTGGTGACGATGGGTTGCGGGGATGCGTGCCCGTACATCCCCGGCAAGCGCTACCTCGACTGGGAGCTCGACGACCCCTCGGGGAAGGGCCTGGACGAAACGCGCGCGATCCGCGAAGAGATCGCGGCGCGGATCGAGCATCTGCTCCCCGAGCTCGGAGTGGGACACGAGGATGGCCATCGCTGAGCAGGACGGCGCTCCTGACGAGCGAGCTGTGCTCGCCCGCCTCTCGCGCCTCGACCGCTACCTCCCGCTCTGGATCGCCCTCGCGATGGCCGGCGGGCTCGTCCTGGGCGACGCTCGTCCCGAGCCTGAACGACTGGCTCGAGAAGCTGCAGGTCGGCACCGTCTCGCTTCCGATCGCGGTCGGCCTGCTCCTGATGATGTACCCGGTGCTCGCGAAGGTGCGCTACGAGGACATCGGGCGCATGAGCGACGACGGCGTCGGCAACGGGCGCTTCTTCGGCGACCTCGCTCTTCCTCTCCTGGGTCGTCGGGCCGGCGCTGATGTTCGCCCTCGCGTGGATCTTCCTCGCCGACCAGCCCGCCTACCGCACGGGCGTGATCGTCGTCGGCCTCGCCCGCTGCATCGCGATGGTGCTCGTCTGGAACGACATCGCGCTCGGCGACCGGGAAGCGGGCGGCGGTGCTCGTCGTCTTCAACTCGCTCTTCCAGGTCGTCGCGTACGCGCTCCTCGGCTACTTCTACCTCACGGTCCTCCCGGGCTGGCTCGGCTTCGACACGCAGGGGTTCGAGGTCGCGCATCTGGGAGGTCGCCCGCACTGTGCTCGTCTTCCTCGGCATCCCGCTCGCTCGCCGGCTTCCTGACCCGGTACGTCGGAATACGGCGACGCGGGCGCACGTGGTACGAGCAGCAGCTCGTTCCCCGCATCTCGCCGCTCACGCTCTACGGCCTGCTGTTCACGATCGTGCTCCTGTTCGCGATCCAGGGCGACGAGATCACCGAGCAACCGCTCGACGTCGTCCGGATCGCCGTGCCCCTGCTCGTGCTACTTCGCGCTCATGTGGATCGCGGGCTTCGTCGGCAGGGCGCCTCCTGGACTTCCCGTATCCCCAGACCGCCGCGCTCTCCTTCACCGTCGCGAGCAACAACTTCGAGCTCGCAATCGCGGTCGCCGTCGGCGTCTTCGGCGCCACGTCGGGCCAGGCGCTCGCCGGGGTCGTCGGCCCGCTGATCGAGGTGCCCGTGCTCATCGCCCTCGTGTACGTCGCCCTCTGGCTCCGCCGACGGCTCGACTGGCCGGCTCCCCGCGCTCGTCCGAAGGCCGAGCCTGCGCTCGGGCTTCCCGACTAGCGGCTCCGGCATCCGGTCGCCCGCGAGCAGCACGCCGCGGCCGCGAAGCGGCCGCCTTCAGGGGTCTTGCGGCCCCGATTCGCCTGCGAACAGCGAGAGGCGACCGCTGGCCGCCCCTCGCGTCAGGCAGTCGGTGAGACGGGGAGGCTCAGCCCTTGCGTGCCAGGGCGATTGCATAGTGGAGCCGGTTCCGCTGCACCTTGAGCTGCTTCGGCGTGAGCGGGACGAAGCGGGCCCGTGTCGCGATTGCCGTCTCGTTGTCGAGGATGTAGTCGATGAACGCTTGTACCTCGGTCCGCTTGAACGACGAGCCTTTCGCGTAGATGAAGAGCGGCCGGCCGAGCGGCTTGTACGAGTTGTTCTGCACCGTCTTGATACCGGGAGAGACGCACTGCCCCGTCTTCGGGTTGCGGATCTGCACGGCCCTCAGCGTGTTCTGGTTCTCCTCGTAGTAGGAGAAGCCGAAGTAGCCGAGGCCGCCACGCTCGCCGGCCACCCCCCGCACGAGGACGTTGTCGTCCTCCGACGCCTGGTAGTCCGACCGGCTCGCGCGCGCCTTGCCGTTGATCACCTCGGTGAAGTAGTCGAACGTCCCGGAGTCGGTGCCCGGGCCGAACAGCTTCAGCGCGACGTCCGGGAAGCCGGCGCGGATGTCCTTCCAGTTGTCGACCTTCGAGCCGGGCTCCCAGATCTTCTTGAGCTCGTCGACCGAAAGGCACGTCGCCCACGTGTTCTGCCGATTCACGACGACCGACAGCGCGTCGTTCGCCACCGTGAACGCGCGCCACGAGCCGATGTTGTTGTCCTTGCAGGTCTGCGCCTCGGTGATCTTCATCCCGCGTGACGCGTCGGATAGATCGATCTCGCCGCGGCAGAATCGCTCGAAGCCACCGCCCGTGCCCGAGATGCCGACGGTGATCCTCACGTTCTTTGCTCCCGCCTTGGCGAAGAGCTCAGCAGCCGCGATGGCGTAGGGCCCGACCGTCGACGAGCCGTCGGCGGTGATCGTGCCCTTGAGGGCCTTCAGGTTGAACTTCGGGTTGCTGATGGTCGAGGCACCGACCGCCACGGAGGCGATCACGAGCGCGACCACTGCGCCTACGGCGACCGCGACCCCGCGCCGCCTGCTGGAAAAGCTCATTGCCTTCACCACTCCTCTGTGTCGGGTTCCCTGACGACGCGATCGTCGTCGTGCGAGACCTACGCATGGGGCGACGGCCGGTGAACGACCGGTGGAGAACTGGTGAGGGCGACGCTCGAGCCGGTCAGGTCAGCGGACGCGGGTCCCGGGACGCGTCCGTGAACTCGCGGAACTCGCCCGTGGCCAGGAACGCCGCCCGCTCGCCGATGTCGACGGCGTGGTCGCCGATCCGCTCGAGGCACCGAGAGGCGACGATCGCGCGCAGCCCCCACTCCAGGTTCTCGGGTCCGAGCTCGAGCAGGCGGGACACGACACGACGGTTCGAGAGGTCGATCAGCTCGTCGAGGTGGATGAGCGACTCTGCAAGCGTCGCATCGCGCTCGTGCAGCGACTCGAGCGCGATGCGGATCATCTCCTCGCAGCGCTCGCCCATCTCCCGGAACGCCGTGAGCAGCACCTCGTCGGGCGGGAGATCGGCGGAGAGCTTCGTCAGCTTCGCGATCGTCGTGCATAGGTCTCCCATCCGCTCCAGGTGGACGTTGGAGTGGAGGATCGCGAGCACGAGACGAAGGTCGCTCGCGACCGGTGTCTGCCGCGCGAGCAGGAGTTCCACCGCCTCCTGCGCGCGCAGGTACACCTCGTCGATGTCGTCGTCGAAGGCGATCACCTCGTCGGCCAGCTCGGGATCCCTGGTGACGAGGGCCTCGACGGCGGCCCGCACCGAGCGCAGGACGAACTCCGACTCGACGTCGAGCAACTCCTCGAGCTCGCGGAGCTCCTCCTGGAACGACGCTCGCAGCTGGGTCACGGCTAGCCGAACCTCCCCGTCACGTAGTCCTCCGTACGCTGGTCGGACGGCGTCGTGAAGATCTTCGCAGTCGTGTCGTACTCGACAAGGATGCCGCGCCGTGCGCTCCCGTCGTCGTCGACGACCACGCTGAAGAACGCCGTCATGTCCGCGACGCGCGCGGCCTGCTGCATGTTGTGGGTCACGATCACGATCGTGTAGTCCCGCTTGAGCTCGTGCATCAGGTCCTCGATCCGCGTCGTCGCGATCGGGTCCAGGGCGCGACGCGGGCTCGTCCATCAGGATCACGTCCGGCTCGACGGCGAGCGCGCGCGCGATGCAGAGCCGCTGCTGCTGGCCGCCCGAGAGCCCGAGGGCGCCGTCCTTCAGCCGGTCCTTCACCTCGTCCCAGAGCGCGGCGCTGCGTGAGCGCCTTCTCGACGAGTCTCGTCCAGGCCGCCCTGCTCGACCCGTGGATGCGCGGGCCGAAGGCGACGTTGTCGTAGATCGACTTGGGGAACGGGTTCGGCTTCTGGAAGACCATCCCGATGCGCCGGCGCACCTCGACCGGGTCGACGTCGGGCGCGTAGAGGTCGGCGCCGTGGTAGAGGACCGTCGCCCTCGACCTCGCGCCCGGGGATCAGGTCGTTCATGCGGTTGAAGCAGCGGATGAGCGTGCTCTTGCCGCATCCCGACGGGCCGATGAACGCGGTGATCCGTGTTCTTGTGCACGTCGAGCGTCACGTCCTCGAGCGCGGGCTTCGCGTGGTAGGAGACGCCGAGGCCCGACACCGAGAAGACCTTCTCGCGGCGCTCGATCTCGGCGCGATCGAGGCCCCGCGAGACCTCGGCGAGGCGGGCGTTGTCGATGCGGGGCGATTCCATCTGCGTCATCGGCGTCACCATTGCCTCCGGTAGCGGTTGCGGAGGAAGATCGCGACTGCGTTCATCCCGAGCACGATGGTCAGCAGGACGATCGCACCGGCGGCCGCGAGGGTCTGGAAGGTCGGATCGGGCTGCTTCGTCCAGTTGTAGATCTGCACGGGCAGAGCCGTGTACGCGCCGAAGAGCGTGGGGTCGAAGGCGACGTAGACGATCGCGCCGACCATGATCAACGGCGCCGTCTCGCCGACGGCGCGGGAGAGGGCGAGGATCGAGCCGGTGGCCATGCCGGGAATCGAGGCGGGGAGGACCTGCCGCCAGACGACCTGCCACTTCGTCGCGCCGAGCGCGAACGCGCCCTGCCGGATGGAGTCGGGCACCGCACGGATCGCCTCCCGCGAGGCGACGACGACCGTCGGCAGCACGACAAGCGTGAGGATGAGCCCGCCCGCCAACACGACGCGGCCGACGCCGATACCGCGGACGATGAACGCGAGGCCGAGGATCCCGTAGACGATCGAAGGCACCGCCGCGAGGTTCTGGATGTTCACCTCGATCGCTCTGTTCCACCAGCGCTCGCGGTCCGCGTACTCCTCGAGGTAGATCGCGGTCAGGACGCCGATCGGCACCGAGAGCAGCAGGACGATGAGGCCGAGGTAGAGCGTCGCGAGGATCGCCGGGCGGGCCCCCGCCTCCTCGGGCACGGTCGAGGGCGGGCCGGAGAAGAGCTGGCGGTCGAGCTCGGGCCACCCCGTGATCAGCGTGTCGACGAGGAGGACGGCCAGCGTCCCGAACGCGACGAGCATGGCGAAGAGCATCACTGCCTCGAAGAGCCGGTTCTTCCACGCGCGCCTCCGTGTCATTCGTACACCTCGCGGAACCTGCGCACGAGCCGGATCGAGACGAGGTTCATGACGAGCGTGATCACGAACAGCGTCAGCCCGACCGCGAAGATCGTCTTGTACTCGATGGAGCCGGTCGGCACGTCACCGTTCCCGGTGGCGCCGATGAACGCCGTCATCGTCTCGATCGTCGCCCGGGGGTCGAACGTGATCTGCGGGAGCTGTCCCGCCGCGATGAGGACGATCATCGTCTCGCCGACCGCGCGCGAGAAGGCGAGGACGAAGGCGGCAATGATCCCGGAGACGGCGGCCGGGACGACGATGCGGGTCGAGACCTGCAGCTTGTCGGCCCCCAGCGCGTACCCCCCGTCCCGCAGGTCGCGGGGCACCGCCGCCATCGCGTCCTCCGAGAGCGACGCGACCGTGGGGATGAGCATGACGCCGAGGACGAGGCTCGCGGCGAGCGCGTTGAAGATCTCGACCTGGAGCCCGACGTCGCGGAGCAGTGGCGTGACGAACGTCAGCGCGAAGTACCCGAGCACGACGGTCGGAATCGCCGCCAGGATCTCGAGGATCGGCTTGAGCACGGCGGTCACGCGCGGGCGGGCGTACTCGCTGAGGTAGATCGCGACCCCGACGCCGAGCGGGAACGCCACGAGCGCCGACCAGAACGTGATCATCAGGGTGCCCGACGACGAGCGGCACGACGCCGAAGTGCGCGGGCTCGAACAGCGGGGCCCAGGTCGTCCCCGTGAGGAACTCCCACGGGCTGACCTCGCGGAAGAACTCGACCGCGGGCAGGAGCAGCGAGAGGACGATTCCGACCGTGGTGAGGACGGAGATCGCCGCAGCGAGGAAGAGGATCCCCTGAACGGCCCGCTCGCCCCAGCGGACGCGCTTCCTCGGCAGCGCGAGCGCCGGGCGGATTGCCTCCGTCGACGCCACTAGGCGACCGCGTCCTCGAGCTTCTGCAGCTGCTCGTCGAGCTGCTGCTGTCCCAGCGGGACGAACCGCGCCTCCTCGGCGACCGTCTGCGCGTTCTCGAGCGCGAAGCGTACGAACTCGCGCAGGTCCTCGCTCTCGCCGAGGGAGTCCAGGCTGACGTACATGAAGAGCGGTCTGGAGAGCGGCGTGTAGGTGCCGTCCTGCGCGGACTCGACTCCCGGAGCGACGCAGCCGTCACCGCCGTCGACCTCGAGCGCCTGCAGGGTGTCCTCGTTCTCCTCGAAGTAGGTGAAGCCGAAGTACCCGAGGCCGCCTCGCTCTCCGGCCACGCCTTGCACGATGACGTTGTCGTCCTCGCTCGGCGAGTAGTCCGTGCGACTGGCGCCCTCCTCGCCGTTGATCTCGCCCGTGAAGTAGTCGAAGGTCCCCGAGTCCGTCCCGGGCCGAAGAGCTTGAGCGGCACGTCGGGGAACGAGGAGTCGACCTGGTTCCAGCTCTTCACCTTCGAGCCCGGCTTCCAGATCGCGTTCAGCTGCTCGACGGTGAGGCACGTCGCCCAGTCGTTCTCCGCGTTCACGACGTTCGTGAGCGCGTCGAGCGCGACCTGCGAGCTCGACGTACTCGACGCCGTTCTCATCGCAGATCGCGGCCTCCTCGTCCTTGATCGCCCGCGACGCGTTGGAGATGTCCGTCTCGCCGATGCAGAAGCGCTCGAAGCCGCCGCCCGTGCCAGAGATGCCCACGGTCACGTCCGCACCGCCCTGGGCCTTGAAGTCCTCCGCCGCCTTCGTCGTGAAGGGGCCGACCGTGCTGGAGCCGTCGGCGGTGATCGCTCCTCCGCCACCACCGCCCCCACAGCCGGCGGCGAGGAGCGCCAGCGCCCCGGCGGCCAGGAGCGTCGCCAGTCGTGTGCTCATGGCAGCAGTGTCCACGGCCGACTGTCGCCGCCGGGACGCGGTCTGGTGAACACGTGGTGGACATCCGGTGAAGGACGGGCCGCTACGGGCTCGCGGGGAACCGGCACTCGATCGCCAGTCCGCTCCCGCGGCCGCCGCGGGCGACCACCGTCCCACCCGCCTGCGTCACGACGTGCTTGACGATCGCGAGCCCGAGCCCCGTCCCCCGCGACGCACGGGCACGATCGGCGCGGTAGAAGCGCTCGAAGAGCCGGGGCAGCTCGGCCGCGTCGACTCCGATGCCGTCGTCGCCCCCGGTGAGGAGGACCGACCCGTCGGGCAGCCGCTCGACCGCGAGCGTGAACGTCGCTCCGGGGCCTGCATACCGGATCGCGTTCTCGGCGAGGTTGTGGGTGACCACCCGCAGCATCCTCGGCCGGATCGCGAGCGCCTGCTCCTCGTCGCACTCGAGCCGAAGGGCGACGCCGGCGCGTGCCGCCCGCTCCTCCAGCGCGGCGAGCGTCTCCTCGAGGACGGGCCGGATCGGCGTCGCCCCGAGCGAGACGACGCGAGCGCCCGACTCGAGCTCGCTGAGGAACAGCACCTCGTCGATCAGCTCGGTGATCTGGCCCACCTCGCTCATGGCGCGGGCGACGAGCTCCTGGACGTCCTCCCCCGGGAGTGCCGCGGTCTCGAGGAGCGTGAGGAGCCGGGCGAGCGGGGTGCGCAGCTCGTGCGACACGGCCGCCGTGAAGCCCGATCGCAGCTCCTCGTAGGCGGTGAGGTCACCCTCCCGCGAGAGGTAGACGAGCCGCTCGCGGTGGCCGTTCACCTCGTACGGGACCACGAGCGGGATCACCCCGGCGCCGCCGGACAGAAGCGCCGGCGGGACGCGCTCGCCCTCGCGGATCCCCTCGAACGCCTGGCGCGCGCGGCGGCTGGCGAGCAGGACGCGATCCTGGGCATCCACGACGACGACCGCCTCGCGGCTCTCCTCGACGAGCGCTCGCGCGCGAGCCGCATCGGGATCCATGCGCGCGTTCTAACAGAAGGCTTGCGAATCGCTTTCGGGCTGTTCACGGACTCCGAACTCACATGTCGGTCAATGCCTCGAGACCTCGACGGAAGGAGAGAGACATGAGACGCACCGCGACCGTCCTGGCCGGAGTCGCGGCCGCAGCCCTCGCCGTGACCGTGGTCGCGCTCGGCGCGACGATATCCGGGACCCCCGGCGACGACGTGCTCCGAGGGACAATGCAGGATGACGAGATCCATGCCTTCGCCGGCAACGACCTCGTCTACGCGCGGTCGGGCGCGGACCTCGTCCGCGCCGGCTCGGGCGACGACGGCGTGCGCGCGGCCGACGGGAGCGACCTCGTGTACGGCGGCCACGGCCGCGACCGCATCGCGGGCGGAGACGGCCCCGACCGCCTGTACGGCGGGTCGGACGCCGACGAGCTCATCGGCGGGGAGGGTGCCGACCGTGCGTCCGGCAACAAGGGCCCTGACCTCGTCTCCGGGAACGACGGGCCCGATTCGCTCTTCGGTGGCTGGGACGCCGACCGCGTCTCGGGCGGCGCCGGCGACGACGTCCTGCACGCCCTGGCGGCGGACGGTGATCCCGACGTGCTCGCCTGCGGGCCGGGTGACGACCAGGCGTTCGTGCTCCGGTCCGAGCGGCCGACGACGCGGCTGAGTGGCTGCGAGCGCCTCTACCTGGTGGTCGAGCTCACTGCCGAGCAGGCGGAGGGCGAGAACGCGGACGCGGACGACGAGGCGGACGGCTAGCAGCCGCAACGATGGAGCCAGGTGACACCGTGTCGCCTGGCTCCTTCACCACTCGTACACCGGTCGGTAACCACTTGACGGCCCGCGAGCGCGGGATCGCTCGTCACAATCCGGTGGTCGGATGGCCAAGGTCCTGATCATCGAGGACGACGACGTCATCGCCCGCGGCATGGCGCGGCACCTGGAGACCGCGGGCTTCGACACGGTCGGCGTCGCGAACGGCGAGACCGGCCTGGCACGCCTGCGCTACGAGCGCCCCGACGTATGCGTGCTCGACCTCATGCTTCCCGGGATCGACGGGTGGCGCGTGATCGAGCAGGCTCGCGACGAGGGGATCGGTACACCGATCGTCGTCGTCTCCGCACGGGGAACCGAGCACGACCGAGTGCACGCGCTCGAGATCGGCGCGGACGACTACCTCGTGAAGCCGTTCTCGATGAAGGAGCTGGCCGCACGCGTCCGCGCGGCAGCCCGCCGCGGCGTGAGCGCGGCGGAGCAGCGCCGGGGAGACGAGATCGTCGTCGAGGAGCTCAGGCTCGACCCGGACAACGTCCAGGCGTACGTCGACGGAAAGAGCGCGGACCTGACCCCGACCGAGTTCCGGCTCCTGTACACGCTCGCGCGCGAGCAGGGGCGCGTCCTGACGCGGGACGAGCTCCTCCAGCGCGTGTGGGGACGCCGCGCCACGCACCGCGACCGCACGGTGGACGTCTTCGTCCGCAAGCTGCGGGAGAAGGTCGACCGCCGCGCCCCGCGACACGACTTCATCCACACGCGCTACGGCGTGGGCTACAAGCTCGAGGCACAGCCGAAGAGCTGAAGGCCACCCGACCGTCGCGAGTGCGTCGGCCGTCACGGCGCGCGAGTAGGGTCTCCGCGTGGACCGGCGCGCCTGGACCTATCTGCGCACGCTCGTCCTGGCGGCCCTCCTGGGCGTTCCGGTAGCCCTCGCAGCCGGGCTCTTCCAGACCGCGATCCACGACGTCGACGCACGTCGTGTGGGACGTCGTCCCCGACTGGCTCGGCCAGAGCGAGCCCGCCACGTGGTACGTCGTTCTCGTCCCGGCCGTCGGCGGCCTCCTGGTCGCCGCCGCGGTACGCCTTCCGGGCCACGGCGGGCATTCGCCGCTCGAGGGACTCGGGATGGGGGAGGTCCGCCTCGCCGACCTCCCCGGGATCCTCCTGGCGGCGCTCGCGACGCTCGGCTTCGGCCTCGTCCTCGGGCCGGAGGCGCCACTCATCGCACTGGGGCTCGCCCTGGGAGCGGCATCGGTTCGCCTCGTGACGATGGAGCAGACGGAAGCGCGTCTGCTCGCCCTCGCCGGCGCGTTCGCCGCGATCGCGGCGCTGTTCGGCGGGCCGCTGGTCGCCGCCTTCCTGCTCTTCGAGGTCACCGCCGCCAGCGGTGCGATTCCCGCGCAAGCGCTGGGACGTGCGCTGCTCCCGGGCTTCGTGGCCGCCGGCACCGGAGCCCTCGTGTTCACCGGCGTGAACGACTGGCCGGGGCTCCACGCGAGCGAGCTCGCCCTGCCCGCGCTGCCTCCGTACGAGACGGTCCGGATCGCCGACCTGGCGTGGTGCATCCCGCTCGCGGTGGGCATCGCGGTCGTCGTCGCCGCCGCGCGTCGCCTCGCGCACGGGGTGGCGACGAGGGCGGCGCCGAGACCGGACGTCGCGCTCGTCGTCGCAGGCCTGCTCGTGGGGCTCGCCGCGGTCGTGTTCCGGGCGTTGGCGGATCGGCCAGTCGACCTCGTCCTCTTCTCGGGACAGCAGGAGCTGCCCGACATCGTCACCGAGGAGTCGGCCTCCGTGCTCGCGCTCCTCGTCCTCGCGAAAGGGCTGGCGTACGCCCTCTCGCTGGGCAGCGGGTTCCGGGGTGGGCCCGTGTTCCCGGCGATCGCCGTCGGCGTGGCGGTCGGCGTGCTCGCCGCGGACGTCCTCCCGGGACTCGAGACGACCCCGGCGGTCGCCGTCGGGATCGCGGCTGCCACCGCAGCCGTGCTGCGCGTGCCGTTCACCGCGGTGCTGCTCGCGACGCTGCTGCTCGGGCCCTCGGCCGCGGACGTCGCACCCATCGCCGTGCTCGCGGCCGCCGTCGGGTGGCTCGTCGCGACGGCTCTTCCGAACCCGGAGGACCGTCACGAGCCCGCGCCGGCCGGCCCGGCTGCGACTACAGCGTGACGGTGACGGGGAGCGAGAGCTTGCTGACGTTGCCGTCCGTGTCTCGCGCACGGACGCGGTACGTGAAGCGCCCACGGCCCGGCCGGTCGACGTAGGAGGTCATGGGCGTCTCGCCCACCTTCGCCCCGTTCCGGAACACCTCGTAGGCGGCCACGCCGACGTCGTCGGTCGCCGGCTTCCAGGTCAGCCGCACCTGTCGGCCACTCTGCACCGTGGCTCGCAGGGACGCGGGGACGGCGGGCCCGACGCCGCCTCCTAGAGCGCCCGTCGTCACCGCTCCGGTCGCCGCCGGCCCGACGTTCGTCGCCGCGTCGTAGGCGCGGATCTCGTACTGGTACGCCGTGAGTGGCGCGAGGCCGGGATCGAGGTACGTCAGCTCGGTCGTGGTCCCGACGAGCACCCCGTCGCGGTAGACGCGATACCCAGTGACCCCCACGTTGTCGCTCGCGGCGCTCCAGTTCAGCCGGGCGTACGCCGCGGTGGGCGTCGCCGGGAGCCAGCCGGGAGCGCTCGGCGGCTCGACGTCGCCGCCGGGGAACACGATGGCGACCGTCGCGCCCGCCGGACCCACACCGGTCGTCGTGATCGTCACTCCGGTGAGCGGGTCCGTGACCGACTGGCCAAAGCCGAGGGCCGCGTCGGAGAAGGTCGCCGTGGCGGGATTGGCGTCGACGAGCTTCGACTGGACCAGGCTCGTCAGCGCAGGGGCGATCCGGATCGAGACGCCGTTCACGACGGGGTCCCCGGCGGCGAAGTTGTCGAAGATGCCCCAGGGCTGCCGGAGCTCGAGGTTGAGGTACGTGCCGTCCCCACGGGCCACGCGCAGCATCCTCGGCGTTCCCGTGAGCTCCGCCGCCTTGAGCAGGTACGAGCCGGTCGTCGTCACCGTCTGCGTGTCGGCGAACCAGCCGAGCTGCGCGCGGTGCCAGTTCACGTGATGGCGGGTCTGTGCGCCGCCCATGACCGAGAACGGATCGCCGTACTCGCTCTGGGTGCACGAGCCCGTGAAGGTGCCCCCGGTGCAGGCGAGCGGTGCTCGCGTGGTGGACGCCGAAGTTGTGACCGAGCTCGTGCCCGACGACGCGCAACGTCATCGCGCCGTTGATCCAGCTCCCGGTCCCCGGCAGATACGCCAGCCCCGACCACGCGCAGCTCGAGGCCTGCGGGAAGGCGTAGACCGTGTACTGGTAGTCCGAGAGCTGCACTCCGGCAGCGGCGGCCTTGGCCCGCGCCTGACTCGCCCACGTCGTGTATGCGCAACCGGCGTTCGTCGCGTCGATCGTGTACCAGCCGAACACGTCGCCCGTGAGCGCTAGCTGGCCGTACGAGGCGTCGCGGTAGTACTCGTCCACCGAGTTGGAGTTGTCGAAGACGACTCCCCGCACCGTCGCGGGCGTCCAGGGCTGGCTCGCGTTGTTCGAGAAGTTGAAGAGGAGGACGGCCACGGTCTTCGTCCCGAGAGCGGCGAGGGGCACCGCCTCACCCACGGGCTCGACCGGCCCGTTGACGATCAGCGCGCCACCCCGATCGTCCGCGGTCGCGCGCACTCGCCGCCCCGCGAGCACCTGCACCGAGGCGTCCGCGTCGACGATCGGGACGATCCCGGCAATCGTCGTGTCCACGCCCGCACCGACGTCGACGGGGGCCGTGGACGTGTCGCCGTGCCAGGTGCGGAGCGTGCCCTCGACCGGCGTCGCGATTCCGAGGACGGCGAAGGCCGCCGGCGCGCAGGCGAGCGGGAGCGCGAGCGCGCAGAGGACGGCGACACGAGCGAGTCGTCCCATCGCTCGAACGGTAGGGACTTGGCCGAGCGAGACAACCCCTGGAGCACAGGTTCACCCCTCCGGGGGAGGAGGCACGCGCTTCAGGTATCCTTCGCTAGGTTAATGGTTAGTGACGTTACGCTTAGCCCTGAGCTCGTCGCCTCGGATCTCCGACCCGTTCTCCTGCGCCTCGCACGCGAGCTGCGGAAGGAGACGGAGCAGCTCGGCGTCACGGCGCGTCAGGTGACGCTGCTCTGGCTCGTGAAGCGCAGCCCCGGCCTCTCGCTCGCCGAGCTCGCGGCCGAGGAGGGCATCTCGCCGCCCGCGCTCTCCGGCAACGTCGACCGCCTCGAGCGCGCCGGTCTCCTGCACCGCGTGCGGTCTCAGGACGACCGCCGCCGTGTCGGGCTCGAGCTGACCGACGACGGAGCCAAGCTGCTCCGACGCGTCCGCGCGCGCCGCACCACGTGGCTCACGCAGCGGATGCGCGACCTCGGCCCGGCAGAGCTCGAGGCGATCGAGACGGCGATCCCCGCGCTCCGACGACTGCTCGGAGACGAGGCGTGACCCGACTCGTCTTCGCGCTCAAGGCGCGCACGTTCCGCAGTCTTCGACGCCACCGGAACTACCGGATCTTCTTCACCGGCCAGCTCGTCTCCCTGGCCGGGACCTGGATGCAGAACGTCGCGCTCGCCTGGCTCGTCCTCGAGCTGTCGGGCTCGGCCCTCGCCGTCGGCGCACTCGCGTTCTGGCGCTTCGTGCCCTTCACCGTGTTCGGGCTCGCGGCCGGCGTCCTCGCCGATCGCGTCGACTCGCGCCGCCTCGTGATGGCGACCCAGGCATCCGCGATGGTCGTCTCGCTCGTCCTCGCCGTCGTCACGCTCACGGGGACGGCGACGCTGCCCGTCGTCTACCTGCTCGCCGCGCTCGGCGGCATCACCCTGGCCTTCGACGCACCCGGCCGGCAGTCGCTCACGTTCCAGCTCGTCGGGCCGCGGGAGCTGCCGAACGCAATCGCCCTGAACGCGGGCCTCTTCAACGGCTCTCGCGTGGTGGGGCCGGCGATCGCAGGCGTGATCATCGCCATCGCCGGGACGGGGATCTGCTTCGTCATCAACGCCGCGAGCTTCCTCGCGGTGCTCACGGCTCTCGCCCTCCTGCGCACGAGCGAGCTCCACCACGTCGAGCACGATCCGACGGCCCGGCTCGTCGAGGGGACGCGCCGTGCGCTGGCGTTCGCCTGGCACGACACGGACCTGCGGCTCGTCCTCGTCGTCGTGACGATCGTCAGCACCGTCGGCTTCAACTTCCACGTGCTCGTGCCGCTGCTCGCCGGCGAGACGCTGCACGTCGGCCCGGAAGGGTTCGGCCTCCTCTCGGCGACCTTCGGCCTGGGCGCCCTCGTCGGGGCGCTCGTCACCGCGACCTTCCGCGAGGCGAGCTGGCGGCTGTTCGCCCTGGGCGGCGCCGGCTTCGGCGTACTCGCGCTCGCCCTGGCCCCGGTGGAGAGCGCGGTGCTCGCGGCGATCCTCCTCTTCGGCGCGGGGGCCTCGTTCACGCTCTTCACGGCGAACGCGAACGCCCTCGTCCAGCTCGGGGCGCCCGACCGGCTCCGGGGCCGCCTCATCGGCCTCTACCTGTTCGCCTTCGCCGGCGTTGCGCCGATCGGCGGTCTGCTCGCCGGCTGGCTCGCGGAGATCGGAGGGACGCCGCTCGCGTTCGCGGTCGCCGGCGCGACCTCCGTCACCACGGTGGCCGTCGCGAGCATGCGCCGCTCACGTGCCGCGGTGCTCCGTGACCAGCCGGCCTAGGGGCCCGGCGACTCGTCGAGCGTCCGGATGTCCCAGAGCGGCGCTCCGAGCTGCGACTCCGTGAACGCCATCACCGAGAGCTGGCGCGAGTCGGGGTACTCGACCGCCTCCGGTGACGGACGGTTGCTCGCGACCAGATAGCGCACGGGCTCGTCCGAGCGGTTGATCAGCTGGTGCGCGCCGTCCGGGCCGACCGGGAAGTGCACGACGTCGCCTTCCGCAAGCTCACGCTCGCCGGACGGGTCGCGGAGACTCGGGCGGCCGCGGAGGACGACGAGAAGCTCCTCCGCCCCGTGGTGGAAGTGGTAGTAGCCGCTCGTCCTTCCCGGTGCGATCTCGTAGAGCGTCGCCCCGATCTTCCCGCCACGGGGAAGGCGCCGCGACCGGCCTGCCGCCCACTCCTCCTCGCTCTCGACCTCCCACTCGTCGGCCCAGATGTTCGGCGCTCCTGCCACTCGTTACCTCCTCGGGACGTCATGATCGGGCGATGGAGTCTTACCGCACGCCGGACGAGCGCTTCGAAGGGCTGCCGGGCTATGTGTTCGCGCCTCGCTACGTGGACCAGGACGGCCTCCGGATGCACTACGTCGAGGAGGGCGGCGGAGATCCGGTGCTGCTCCTGCACGGCGAGCCGACGTGGGCGTTCCTGTACCGGAAAGTCATCCCGCGGCTCGCCGCAGTCGCCCGGGTCGTCGCCCCCGATTACTTCGGCTTCGGACGCTCGGACAAGCCCACGCGCATCGAGGACTACTCGTACGACTTCCACTACCGCTCGATCGAGCGGCTCGCCGACGACCTCGACCTGCGAGGCGCGACCGTCGTCGTCCAGGACTGGGGCGGCCCGATCGGGCTCCGCCTCGCGGTCGAGCACCCGGACCGCGTGGCACGTCTGGTCGTGCTGAACACGGGAATCGGTGCCGGCCGAGCGCCGTCGCCCGAGTGGCTCCGGTTCCGCGAGTTCATGCGGCGCGTGGGGGACGAGATCGTCCCCGGACAGCTCGTCCGCCTCTCGTGCGTGACGGAGCTCTCGGACGAGGTCGCAGACGCCTACAACGCGCCCTTCCCCACCGCTCGAGTCGAAGGCCGGTGTCGTCGCGTTCCCCGAGCTCGTGCCCACGGAGCTCGAGCATCCGAGCGCCAGGACGATGCTCGAGGTGCGAGCCGCGCTCGAGCGCTGGGACAGGCCGGCGCTCGTCCTCTTCTCCGACTCCGACCCGATCTTCACGCCGGCCGCCGCCGAGCGGATGGCCGCCCTGATCCCGGGCGCGGGGCCGGCCGAGATCCTCGCCGGCGCGGGCCACTTCCTGCAGGAGGACAAGGGCGAGGAGATCGCCGAGCGGATCGTGCGCTTCCTGGCCGAGACGTAACCGCACCGGGTCTTCACCCGGAGACGCCGACTCGGTGATCCTGACGTCGCAGGGGCGGCGCTCGCGAGCGAGCCAAGGGCGAGCCGCGCAGGACAGTACGAGTGGTACGGCCAAGCGGCTCGCCCGCCGGATCGCGAAGCGAGCGTCGTCAGCCGGACGCGGAGGGCGGCTCCGCCGCCCGGGAGCGGCCGGCGGCCTGCGGCGTCAGGAGACGACCCAGGTGTCGCTCGAGTGCAGCAAGGCGGCGAGGTCGCCCTCACCCGAGCGCTCGCGCGCCGCCTCGAGCTGCGCGCTCATGAGGTCGTCGTAGACCGCGCGCTCCACGCGCCGGAAGACGCCGAACGGGACCGCACCGTCGGTCTCGAAGGTGATCCGGGAGAGGGCGAAGGCGAGGCTGGGCTCGCGGTGCGAGGCGTCGTGAACGAGGACGCGCTCCTCCCCGGCCTCCGCGACGTCGACCACCTGGGCCGAGCCGTCCGGGTGCTGGACGACCCCCTTCTCGCCCTCCGCACCGAACCGAATCGGCTTCCCGTCCTCGAGGTAGATCCGGTTCTCCTTCACGTCGCGGACGTAGTCGAACGCGCCGTCGTTGTAGATGTTGCAGTTCTGGAGGATTTCCACGAAGGCCGACCCACGATGGTGCGCGGCGGCCTCGACGACCTCCGCGAGGCCCTTCTTGTCCGTGTCGATCGCGCGGCCGACGAAGGACGCCTCCGCGCCGATTGCGATCGAGAGCGGGTTGAAGGGGTAGTCGAGCGAGCCCATCGGCGTCGACTTCGTGATCTTCCCGAGCTCCGAGGTCGGCGAGTACTGCCCCTTCGTCAGCCCGTAGATCCGGTTGTTGAAGAGCAGGATCTTGAGGTTCACGTTCCGGCGGAGCGCGTGGATCAGGTGGTTGCCGCCGATCGAGAGGGCGTCGCCGTCGCCGGTCACGACCCACACCGAGAGGTCGGGCCGCGTGACCGCGAGGCCGGTCGCGATCGCCGGAGCCCGGCCGTGGATGGAGTGCATGCCGTAGGTCTGCATGTAGTAGGGGAAGCGCGCAGCGCAGCCGATCCCGGACACGAAGACGAGGCGCTCCCGCGAGATCCCGAGCTCGGGCATCACGCCCTGGATCACGTTCAGGATCGCGTAGTCACCGCAGCCCGGGCACCAGCGGACCTCCTGGTCCAGACTTGAAATCCTTTGTGGTCAGCTGCACCACGTCGCCGTTCCCCTCCGTCACGAGTCCACCAGCGCCGTGATCGCGTCCGCGAGCTCGGCCGAGCGGAACGGGCGCCCCCGCACCTTGTTGTAGCCGACCGCGTCGACAAGGAACTCGGCGCGGATCAGCATGCGCAGCTGGCCCAGGTTTATCTCCGGGACGAGGACCTTCTCGTACCGGCGGAGGACGTCCCCGGTGTTCCGCGGGAACGGGTTGAGATGCTGGAGGTGCGCCGACGCGACGGTCCGCCCACTCGCGCGCACGCGCCGCACGGCCGCGCCGATCGCGCCGTACGTCGAGCCCCAGCCGAGGACGAGCGTGTCGGCACCGCCGGGGTCGTCGACCTCGAGCTCGGGGATATCCGCGGCGATGCCGGCGACCTTCGCCGCGCGCAGCCGCACCATCCGGTCGTGGTTCTCGGGGTCGTACGAGACGTTGCCGGTCTCGTCCTGCTTCTCGAGTCCGCCGATCCGGTGCTCGAGGCCCGGCGTCCCGGGGACGGCCCACGGCCGGGCGAGCGTCTCCGGATCGCGGCGATAGGGAAGGAAGCCCGCCGGGTCGTTCGGCTCCGTCGCGAACTCCGTCGAGATCTCCTCGAGCGCGAGCACGTCGGGGATGCGCCACGGCTCGGACCCGTTCGCGAGGTACGCGTCCGAGAGCAGGAAGACCGGCGTCCGGTACTTGATCGCGATGCGAGCGGCCTCGATCGCCGCGTCGAAGCAGTTGGCTGGGGTGGAGGCGGCGACGACGGGGACGGGGGACTCGGAGTTCCGTCCGAAGAGCACCATGAGCAGGTCGGCCTGCTCCGGCTTCGTCGGCATCCCCGTCGACGGCCCCGCGCGCTGGACGTCGACGATGAGGAGCGGGAGCTCGAGCGTCACCGCGAGGCCGACCGTCTCCGACTTCAACACGATCCCGGGGCCTGCCGAGGTGGTCACGCCGAGCGCGCCGCCGAAGGCGGCCCCGAGCGCCGCCCCCGAAGCGGCGATCTCGTCCTCCGCCTGGAACGTGCGGACGCCGAACTGCTTGAGGTTCGCGAGGTCCTCGAGGATCCCCGACGCGGGAGTGATCGGGTACGCGCCGAGGAAGAGCGGGAGCCCCGAGAGCTTGCTGGCGGCGACGAGGCCGTAGGAGAGCGCGGCGTTCCCCGAGATCTGCCGGTACGTCCCCGGGGCGAGCGGGGCGGGAGCGACCTCGTACGAGACCGCGAAGTCCTCGGACGTCTCGCCGTAG
>CAVPJY010000005.1:0-384583 GCA_963705535.1 uncultured Actinomycetes bacterium | reverse complement strand
TCCGGTCCCCGGACGACGCTGTCAACCTGAGCGAGGTCTCGATTCCCCTCGGCCGGCGCTTCCGCGCGCTCAAGCTCTGGGCCGTCCTTCGCTGCTACGGGCGGACCGGCCTCCAGGAGCGGATCCGCGAGCACGTACGCCTAGCGTCGCTCTTCGAGAGCTGGGTCGCCGCCGAGCCGGGCTGGGAGGTGGTCGCGCCGCGCCACTTCTCGCTCGTCTGCTTCCGGCGCGCGGCGTCGGACGAGGAGAACGAGCAGCTGCTCGAACGCGTGAACGCCACGGGGGAGGTCTTCCTCTCGCACGCCCGGCTCGGCGGGAGGTACGCGCTCCGCCTCGCCATCGGGAACTTCAGGACGATCGAGGAGGACGTGCGCCGTGCGTGGGAGGTGCTGCGGCGCGAGGCCACGGCCTGATGACCGAGCGCCTGGACACGGTCGTGATCGGCGCCGGCCAGGCGGGCCTCGCCACGAGCTACTTCCTGACCTCGCGTGGACGCGAGCACGCCCTCCTCGAGCGGGGGCGGGTGGGGGAGACGTGGCGGAGCGAGCGCTGGGACGGCTTCCACCTGAACACGCCGCGCTGGACGCAGCAGCTGCCGGGGCACGAGTACGAGGGCGAGGAGCCCGACGGCTTCGCTCCCCTCGCCGAGATGATCGAGTACGTCGAGGGCTACGCGCGCTCGTTCGACGCTCCTGTGCGGGAGGGCGTGACGGTGACCGCGCTTCGTCCCCGCGGTGACGGGTACCTGCTGGAGACGTCGGGCGGCGAGATCCAGGCTCGGAACGTCGTCGTCGCGACGGGCGCCTTCCAGAGGCCGACGCCGCCGGCGCCCGGCGCGGAGTCGGCCACGGGTGCCCGCCAGCTCCACACGAGCGCGTACCGGCGGCCCGACCAGCTTCCCGAGGGCGGAGTGCTCGTCGTCGGCAGCGGCCAGTCCGGATGCCAGATCTCCGACGAGCTGCGGGAGGCTGGACGGCGCGTCCACCTGTCGGTGGGTCGCTGCCCGTGGTGGCCCCGGCGGTACCGCGGCCGCGACATCCTCCACTGGGCGGGAGCGCTCGGGCTGCTCGACCAGACCGTCGACCAGCTCCCCGACCGGCGAGCGCGCCTCGCCTGCAACCCGCCGGTCTCCGGGAACGACGGCGGGCACGACTGCCATCCGCGCTGGCTCTCCCGGCGCGGTGTGCGCCTCGTCGGCCGGATCGCCCGGATCGACGGGACGAAGGTCTCGCTCGAGCCGGGGCTCGAGGAGAACCTCGCGTTCGGCGACGCGTTCGCCGCCGACATCGTCGAGTCGATCGAACGGCTCGTCGCGGCGGAGGGCCTCGACGTTCCGGATCCCGAGGACCACCTCGACGAGACGGTCGCGCCGGAGCCCGACACGAGGACGCTCGACCTCGAGCGCGAGGGAATCACCTCGATCCTCTGGGCCTCGGGGTACCGCCCCGATTACTCCTGGATCGACCTCCCGCTCGTCGACGAGCAGGGTTGGGCGCTCCAGACGCGCGGCGTCACGGGGCACCCCGGCCTCTACGTGGTGGGGCTCAACTGGCTGTACAAGCGCAGGTCGGCTCTTCTCTGCGGTGTCGGCGAGGACGCGGAGCACGTCGTCGGCCATCTCGTCGGGCGCGGGTGAGGGCTCACGGCTTGCCGAGGAAGACGCCGGCGGCTCGGAGCTCGCGACCGCCGTCCGCGGTCCGCACGATGCGTCCCGCGGCGTAGAGCGCGGCGGGCGAGCCGAGCGTGGACTCCGCGGCCGCCCGCTGCACGGGCGTCAGCCCGGCGTGGCTCAGGTCGAGGCCGGAGAGCGTCGTCCGGAGGCCCGTGTTGGCCAGTGCCACGCTGATCCAGAAGCAGGGCGCCCGCACACAGCGCTTGCGATTGTCCCGCAGGCGATAGACACGACCGGCCGGAGCTCGCCCGGCCGGCGCACGCACGTCCGCTACGACGAGCACTCCGAGTCGGCCCAGCCCCTCGAAGTCCCACGCCTCGATCGCCGCCCTTGCGAGCGCGCCCTCGGGAACCGAGGCGTCGAGGGGGTGGCGCTCGACGTCGACGGTGCGCGCGACGTAGCAGCGTGCCCGGAGCGTCCCGTCGTCGCAGCGCGTCTGTGTGCGGTTCGCGAGCGCGACCCACGAGCCTCCACAGAGCGGCGACGGACAGAGCCGCGGATCGTGCCGCACGAGGTAGCGCGACGTGCCGATGTCCGGCGGCGCGGCCGAGGCGGGCATGCCTGCGACCGCGATCGCCGCGGCGGCCACTGCCGGGACGGCGCGCCGGAGGGTGATCCTCATGCCTTCATAGGATACGTCCGTGCGCCTCGTCGCCATCGGCCTCGTCGCCGGGGTCTTCTCCGCGCTCTTCGGGGTCGGCGGCGGCATCATCGCCGTGCCGCTGCTCGTGCTCGTGGCGCGACTCTCCGAGCGCGAGGCGACGGCGACGTCCCTCGCGGCGATCGGGATCACGGCGCTCGCCGGCGTCGCCGTGTTCGCGGCCCGCGGCGAGGTGCGGGTCGGCTACGCCGCGCTCGTGGGGCTCCCCGCGGTCGCCGGTGTCCTCGCGGGTACGTCGTTGCAGCAGCGCGTGAGGACGAGCACGCTCACGTACGGGTTTGCGCTGCTGCTCGTCGCCGTCGGCATCCTCCTCCTGTGGCAGTGAGCCCGTGAGCGCGTCGACTATCGCCCTGGCGATCGCGCTCGGCCTGGCTGCCGGAGTGCTCGCGGGCATGTTTGGCGTCGGGGGTGGAATCCTCTTCGTCCCGACGCTCGTTGCTCTCGGCCTCGGCCAGCTCGAGGCACAGGCGACGTCCCTCCTCGCGATCATCCCGACGGTCACCGCCGGCGCACTGAACCAGCGCCGGTACGGGCACCTGCGGGTCAGGACCGCCGCCGTCGTGGGCGTCGCGTCGATCGTCGGTGTGGAGATCGGCGCCCAGATCGCGACGTCGCTCCCGGAGAGCGCGCTGCGGCGCCTCTTCGCAGTGCTCCTCTTCGCCGTCGCCGTGCAGCTCGTCTGGCGTGCCCGCCGCAGCGAGCGGGCGCGCTACCCTGAGTCGTCGTGACCCGCGCCGTCGTGCTCGTCGGGGTGGTGCTCGCCCTCTCGACCGCGCTCGCGGCCGCGGCTCCGCCTCCGCGGAGCTCGGTGACGGGCGCGAGCGCGACGCTCGTGCGCATCACGATTCCCGGCGAGAGCCCGATCTCCCTGGGGGAGCTCGCCTGGCCGACGAACACGACGGCCGACGTCCAGTCGTTCCAGTACCCGGACGACGGCTCGATCGTGAGCGTCGGGCGGTCGCGCGCGACCGCCTCCGCGCAGCCCGGCGAGGCCGCGGCGGCCCAGGCGTTCGCGGAGGTGATCGTCCTCTCCCTGTTCAACGGCGAGGTCGTGGCCGGACGCGTGACCGCGGCGACGACCGCGGGTGCGAGCGTTCGCTCCGCGGGCGGGAGCGCGGCCGGGCTCCGCGGTCGAGGGGCTACGGGCGCTCGGTCAGGGTGTCTCGTCGACCCCCGGGACCTCGGTCTCCCTCGGCGGGTGGGGCTTGCTGACCGTCCTCTCCGACACGAGCGGCCAACGCGCAACGCCCGCCGCAGCGCAGGGCGCGGTCGTGGCGCTCCGGGTTCGCCTGTCCGCGGACCACGGCGGCCTGCCCGCAGGGAGCGAGATCGTCGTCTCGAGCGCGCTGGCGACGGCGGTCGCGCTCCGACCATCGCAGCCGGCGCCCCCGAGCCCGACACCGCGTCCGACGGCCGACGCCGCCCGCGACTCCCCAGCCGTCCGTCCCGAGCGCGCCGGAGGCCTCCGACGCGGGTGACACCGTGCCTGGCGGCCCCGTGCTCGTCGCCCCGGAGGTCACCGCGCGCCTCTCCTCCGGTGGCTACGTCTTCCCGGTCTACGGGACCGTCTCGTTCGGGGACAGCTTCGGCGCGCCGCGGCCGGGCGTCCACGGAGGATGGCACCACGGCGAGGACATCTTCGCCCCGCTGGGCGCTCCGCTGCTCGCGGTGGCCGACGGCACGCTGCACACGATCGGCTTCAACCGGCTCGGGGGATACCGCCTCTGGCTGCGCGACGACGCCGGGAACGAGTTCTACTACGCCCACCTCTCCGCCTACTCACCGCTCGCCGTCGAGGGTCGCAGGGTCGAGGCCGGGGACGTGATCGGGTTCGTCGGCGACACGGGCGACGCGGACGGGGGATCCCCGCATCTCCACTTCGAGATCCATCCGGTCGGGATGCTCGGGCTCGGCTACGACGGTGTCGTCGCCCCCTATCCGATCCTCCTCGCGTGGCGGCGCGCGGAGGACATCTCCTTCGCTGCCGGTCGCATCTACGTCGGCACCGGCGGCGCCACGAGCCTGCCTCCGCCGGGCGCGGTGCTCCTGCAGGCCGACGACATCGCGGCGACGAGCGGGCTCGTGCCCGGGGCGCTCGAGGATGCGCTCAAGAAGTGTTACCGCAACGGAGCCCGCGCAGGGGCCTGCTCCCGCGGCGACTCTCGCTCCGCAAACCCCTCAAGGCGCCGCTTCGCGGCGCATCGCGCTGCTCCGCTACCGCCGAGAGATCCGGCCGCGCGAAGACCCCGAGGCTCCCTGCCTACGACTCGCTGCCGCTGGCGGCCGCGACGACGTCCTCGGTCTCCTCGGACAGCGTCTCGGCGAACTCCTCGAAGCCGTCGCCGTTGCCTCCGGCGATCCGCTCCATGATCCACTCCCGCGTCTGAGGCCCGGTCCACGGGTTGTAGAGAACGCCCAGCGTCACGCCGGTGAGCAGGATCACGCGGTTGCGCGTCTTGTGGGTCTTCTCCTCGCCCTTGAGCCGGTCGCTCGCCTCCGAGACGTCCGAGACGAGTGCCTGGAGCTGCTTCTGGAAGTCCTTGTCGGAGATCCTCTCGGCCTTTCCGCGGACGCCTTCGCCCCTCGAGATCTGCCCGTAGAGGCTCTTGGCGGCGACGAACGCTGCGACGAGATCGTCGCGCAGATCGGGGTCGTCCATCGCGCGCTTCACGTACGGCCGCAGCGCGTCCACGGCCACCGTGCTCTTGTCCTTGGTCTTCGCCATTCGGCTACCACCCTTTCTTCGGCTTCTCCTGAAGTATGTCGGTTACGATCGTCCGGGTGCGGGGAGTCATGTACGTGCTTCTCCACCCGAAGCGGCTTCTAACCGTCCTGGCGACGCTCGTGGGGCTCGTCTTGTACGTCTGGGTGGCCGCGGTCCGCGCCGTTCCCGGCGTCCGGAAGCGCAAGGAGGCCGCCCGCCGGGCGTGGCGCCTGCGCGACCGTGACGACGGAAGCGGCGGCTGATGGAACGGCTGACGCGGCTCGTCCTCCGCCATCGTCTCGCCGTTCTCGCGTCCTGGGGCGCCGTCTTCGTCGTGTCCGGCATCGTCTCGCTGGGGCTGTCGGACCTGCTCACGAACCGATTCGTGCTCCCGGGAACCGACACCCACCGGGCCGAGAACATCCTCGAGGAGCACTTCGGGCAGCGGTCGACGGGCTCGTTCACCGTCGTCGTGGACGGCGAGGGGAACGCGCGGGCGCTCGTGCCGGAGGTTCGAGCCGCGGCCGCGCGCGCCGCCGCCGAGCTGCCCACCGGCCGGCTCGTATCGGTCGCTCCGGTGACGGACGACCTCGTCGTGGCGAGGATCGTCTCGGATCTCGAGCCGGCCGACTCGAAGGGCCGCACCGACGACATGCGAAGGGCGATCGGGTCGATCCAGGGCGCCACCGTCTACGTCACGGGGCAGGCCGCGATCGAGCACGACCTCGACCCCGTCTTCGCCGAGGACCTCCTGCGCGGCGAGCTCATTGCCGTCCCGATCGCGCTCCTGATCCTCGTCTTCACATTCGGAACGCTGGCGTTCCTGATCCCGTTCGCGTTCGCGATCGTCACCATCCCGACCGCGCTCGCGCTCGTCTGGGTCTTCGCGAACTTCATGGAGCTCGCGACGTACCTGCAGAACATGGTCACGCTGATCGGTCTCGGGATCGCGATCGACTACTCGCTGCTCGTCGTCCACCGCTTCCGGGAGGAGCTCCGGCGCGATCCCGATCGGGACGAGGCGATCGTGCGCACCATGGCGACCGCGGGGCGGGCGGTCGTCTTCAGCGGCACGGCCGTCGGGATCGGCCTCGCGCTCCTCCTCTTCATGCCGCTTCCGTTCCTGCGCGGCTTCGGTCTCGGGGGGCTCATCATCCCGGCCGTCTCGCTGCTCGGCGCCGTCACCTTCCTGCCGGTGGTGCTCTCCCTGTTCGGGCCCGGCCTGGACAGCGTGCGGCTCCTGCCCGAGAGCTGGCTCGAGCGGCGGGACGACCACGAGCAGGGGTTCTGGGCGTGGCTCGCGCGCGGGATCATGCGGCACGCGACAGGTGGTCGCAGCCCTGACCTCGGCGTTCCTGCTCCTGCTCGCCGCGCCGATCCTGGCGCTCGAGCTCGGCCCCGGCAGCAACGAGGGCATCCCGCGCGGCCTCGAGGCCGTCGACGGCTACGACGTGCTCGCGGCGGCGGTCGGGGCCGGCGCCACCGCTCCGACGAGCATCGTCGTCGACACGGGCTCGCCGGGCGGGGTCACCGATCCGGCACTGCGCGATGCCGTCGTCGAGCTCGCGCGGGCGCTCGAGACCGACCCCGAGGTCGCGTCCGTCGTCTTCGAGAAGACGCCTCAGCACGTCGACGCGACCGGCCGCTTCCTCAACGTCGAGGTCGTCGGCCGCGACGACTACGGCAAGCCCGAGAGCCTGGAGTTCGTCGAGCGCCTCCGCGACGAGATCATCCCCGCGGCCGGGTTCCCCGACTCGGCCACGGTGTACGCGGGCGGCGGGCCGCCGGGCGGCAAGGACTTCCTCCACCTCACGTACACGGCGTTCCCGTGGCTCGTCCTGGGCGTGCTCGTGGCGACGTTCGTCCTGCTCATGCGTGCCTTCAGGTCGGTGGTGCTCCCGCTGAAGGCGATCGTCCTCAACCTGCTCTCGATCGGCGCCGCGTACGGGCTCCTGGTGATCGTGTTCGAGTGGGGCGCGGGCGGGTGGGTCGGCCTGATCTCGTACGACCAGATCGAGGGGTGGATTCCGGTGATGCTGTTCGCCGTGCTCTTCGGCCTGTCGATGGACTACGAGGTGTTCCTCGTCTCCCGGATGCGCGAGGAGTGGGACGCGGGAGCGACGAACGAGGAGGCCGTCGTCCTCGGGCTGACCAAGACGGGCCGTCTGGTGACGGCCGCGGGACTCATCATGTTCGCCGCGTTCACGGGGTTCGTCGCCGGGTCCCTCGTCGGGCTGCAGCAGTTCGGCTTCGGGCTCGCCGCGGCCATCCTCATCGACGTGACGATCGTGCGCGCGCTGCTCGTGCCGAGCGCCATGAAGCTCTTCGGGAAGTGGAACTGGTGGATGCCGACGGGTCTCGCGCGCGTCGTTCGTGTCGATCCGTCCCCGCTCGGCGAGCATCGCGCGTCGCTTCGCCCAGGCGGGCACTAGCATCCACCCGATGCAAGCCAAAGGGCCTGATCTGCGCCGGGGGCGAGGCGACGCGCCTCGGCGAGCTGACCCGGATCGCGAACAAGCACCTGCTGCCGGTGGGGAGCTGGCCGATGATCTACTACCCGCTCCAGCTCCTGCAGCTCGCGGGCATCACCGACGTCCTCCTCGTGACGGGGAAGGGTCACGCCGGCCAGATGATCGACCTGCTCGGCGACGGCAGGCTCGCCCCTCGCGGCGGGGGAGACCCGATCCTCGAGCTCGATCTCACGTACAAGGTGCAGACCGAGCCCGGCGGCATCGCCCAGGTGGTCGGGATGGCGAGGGACTTCGCCGGAGGCGCGCCGCTCGTGGTCGTGCTCGGCGACAACATCTTCGAGTTCGCGCAGTCGCAGGCGCTTCGCGAGTGGGCGGAGGAGGCCTACGGGGCGAGGATCTTCGTGAAGGAGGTCGACGACCCGGAGAACTTCGGCGTCGTCGTCTACGAGGACGGCCGGGTCGCGGACATCGTGGAGAAGGCCGGCGTGGTGGACCTCCGCTACGAGACGCCGCCGTCGTCTCACGCCGTCGTGGGGCTCTACTGCTACCCGCCCGACGTGTTCGACGTCATCGCCTCGCTCGAGCCGTCGAGCCGGGGCGAGCTCGAGATCACCGACGTCAACCGGCACTACGCGCTGCAGGGACGTCTCGACGCCCGCGAGGTCGAGGGCTGGTGGGAGGACGCCGGGAAGCACTGGCAGCACCTCGCCGACATCGGCCGGCGGATCGAGGAGACCGGCGCGAACAAGCGGGAGGCGGCGTGATCGAGGGGCTCGCCCGGTTTCCGCTCCGCGTGTTCGAGGACGAGCGCGGCTGGTTCTGCGAGCTGCGCCGCGACAGCGTTCTGTCGAAGCCGATGGCGCAGACGAACGTGTCGGTGTCGCGTGCGGGGGTCGTGCGCGGCCTGCACTACCACGAGCGGGGACAGGACGACCTCTTCGCCTGCCTCCGCGGCACCGCCCGTGTCGTCGTCCTCGACAGGGGCACGGGCGAGACCTACACCGAGGACATCGGCGACGAGAACCGCGTCGCTCTCTACATCCCCGGACATCACGCCCACGGCTTCGAGGCACTGACCGACCTCCTCTTCGTCTACCACGTGACGACCGAGTACGACCCGGACGACCCGGACGAGCACACCATCCCGTGGAACGACCCGCGCGTCGCGCACCTGTGGAGCACGAGCACACCGATCCTGTCCCCGCGGGACGCCGTCGCGTCCTGATCACGGGCGCGGGCGGCCAGCTCGGCCAGCGCCCTCCGCGACGCGTTCGCCGCCGACGACGTCGTGGCGCTCGGTCGCGCCGACTGGGACGTGACCCTCCCGCCGAGTGACACGGTGTCACGAGGATCGTTCGACCTCGTGCTGCACGCGGCCGCGTGGACGGACGTGGACGGCGCGGAGGCGGATCCGCAGGAGGCCGCGGCGGTGAACGTCGGCGGCACGGCGAACGTGGCCGCGCTCGGCGTACCGCTCGTCGCGTACTCCACCGACTACGTGTTCGACGGCCGCAAGCGCGAGCCGTACGTCGAGTCCGACGGCCCCAACCCGCTCTCCGTCTACGGCCGCACGAAGCTCGGCGGCGAGGCGGCCGCGGGCGCGGAGCGCCTGGATCGTGCGCACGTCGTGGCTCTTCGGCGCGACCGGCCACAACTTCCTCCGCACCATGCTCCGGCTCGGCGCCGAGCGCGACGAGGTCTCCGTCGTCGACGACCAGCGCGGGTGCCCGACCTTCGTCGGCCACCTGGCGGCCGCGACGCGAGAGCTCGTCGACGCCGACCGGCCGCGTGGGCTCTGGCACCTGGCGGCGGACGGCGACTGCACCTGGGCGGACTTCGCCGAGGCGATCTTCGCGGAGGCCGGCCTGGCGTGCCGAGTTCGGCGGATCACGACCGAGGAGCTCGGCCGTCCCGCGCCCCGCCCCGCGTACGCCGTCCTGCGCAGCGAGCGTCCCGGAGCACCGCGACTTCCACACTGGCGCGACGGCGTGCGGGACTGCCTGGCGGCGCTCGCCAGCCAGTAGCCTTCCCCGGCGTGAGACTCCTCGTCACGGGTGGCGCCGGCTTCATCGGCTCCAACTTCGTCCACTACTGGCTCGACCGCTATCCCGACGACCACGTCGTCGTCTACGACCTGCTCACGTACGCCGGGAACCGCCCGAATCTCGCTGCCGTGGAGGACCGGATCGTGTTCGTGCAGGCCGACATCTGCGACCGTGAGACGGTCGAGCGCACTCCTTCGCGACGAGGGCGTCGAGGTGGTCGTCAACTTCGCCGCGGAGTCGCACAACAGCCTGGCCGTCGTCGACCCCACGCGATTCTTCCGGACGAACGTCCTCGGCACGCAGACGTTGCTCGACGCGTCCAGGGTCGCCGGTGTCACCCGCTTCCACCACGTCTCCACCTGCGAGGTGTACGGCGACCTCGCGCTGGACTCGGACGACGTGTTCACCGAGGAGTCGCCCTACCGCCCGCGCACGCCGTACAACGCCTCGAAGGCCGGCGCCGATCACGCCGTCCGCGCCTACCACGAGACGTTCGGCCTCTCGATCACGATCACGAACTGCTCGAACAACTACGGCGCGTACCAGTTCCCCGAGAAGGTCATCCCGCTCTTCACGACCCACGCGCTGGACGACGAGCAGCTACCGCTGTACGCGTCCGTCGGTCACAAGCGCGAGTGGCTGCACGTGCTCGACCACTGCTCGGCGATCGACCTCGTCCTCCGCAACGGGAAGCCCGGCGAGACCTACAACGTGGGCTCGGGCTTCGAGGCGACGATCGAGGAGATCGCCGATCTCGTGCTCGGCCTCACCGGGAAGCCTGCCTCCTTGAAGACGATCGTTCCGGACCGACCGGGCCACGACCGGCGCTACCTCCTCGACGCGACGAAGATCCGCCGGGAGCTGGGGTGGGCGCCTCAGCACAGCTGGCACGAGGGCCTGGCCGAGACGGTCGGCTGGTACGCGGCGAACCGGGCCTGGTGGGAGCCGCTCAAGGGCCGCGCGCCGGTCACCGAGACCGCCTGGCGTTGATTCGTTGGCGCAGATCGAGATCCGCTCGCGCGGATCTCGATCGCGCAAAACCCCTGAAGGCGCCGGCTTCGCCGTCGCGTCGCGGTTCGAACCAGATCGCGGCGAGGTAACGGGTACAGAGGGCGCCGGACGCCGCTCGTCGCATCGCAGTTCAAACCAGATCGAGGCGAGGTAACGGGTACAGAGGCGATGGCTTCGCGGTCGCACTGCCGCTCGATCTCGTCCGGCTCTCAAGGCATACGGGCTAGTGCCGACAACACAGATGGTTAACCCTTCCCAGCTAGCCTGATCCGGGCCGTGCGCCTCCTTCTCGTCCTCTCCCTCTCGCTCGTGGTCGCCGCGACGGCCGCGTCCGCGCAGCCCAGCCAGGTGGCGCCGACCCCGGGCGAGGCGCTCTTCGTCGTCTCGGGACGGGGCTGGGGTCACGGTGTGGGGATGAGCCAGTACGGCGCCTACGGCATGGCGAGCGCCGGCTACGCGTACGACGAGATCCTCGCCTACTACTACACGGGCACCGAGCTCGGGCGGGCGGGGACGAAGCAGCTCCGGGTCCTGCTCGCCGAGGGGAGGCGGGCGATCACGGTGACGTCGACCGCTCCCTCCGTCGTGATCGACGCGGCCGGCACGCGGTTCCCGCTCCCGCCAGGCCCGTTCGCGCTCACGCAGAAGCTCGTCGTCCAGACGGAGAAGGGCCCGGTGCGGGCGGTGTCTCCGCTCGTGATCCGCTCGGGCAAGGGCCTCCCCCTCTCGCTCGACGGCCGTCCGTATCGGGGCCAGCTCGAGGTTGCCTCCGAGAAGGGGTTCCTACGGGTGGTCAACATCGTCCCGCTCGAGAGCTACCTGCAGGGCGTCGTCGCTGGAGAGGTGCCCCACTCGTGGCCGTCCGAGGCGCTGAAGGCGCAGGCCGTCGCCGCGCGCTCGTACGCCCTCGCGACGCGCGTCGAGGGGAAGCCCTTCGATCTGTACTCGGACGTGCGGAGCCAGGTCTACCTCGGGACGGCGGGCGAGAAGCCCTCGACGACGGAGGCCGTGCGCGCAACCGCGGGCCAGGTCGTGCTCTACGGCGGCGAGATCGCGACGACGTACTACTTCTCCACCTCCGGTGGGAAGACGGCCAGCGCGGCGGACGTGTTCGGATTCTCCGTCCCGTATCTCGTGTCGCGCCTCGACCCGTGGGACAAGGCCTCCCCGTATCACCGGTGGGGCCCCGTGCTGATCGGCGCGCGGACCGTGCAGTCCAAGCTCGGCGTCGAGTCGCGCGTGCTCGACGCCACAGGCGTGCCGACACCCTCCGGACGCCTTCGCTCGCTGCGGCTCCAGACCGCCGCCGGGACGACGAGCGTACCCGCCAGTCTCCTCCGCACGGGGCTCGGTCTCCGCTCGACGTGGATCTCGGTCGGCGTCCTCCGCCTCGACCAGCCACGTGGCGCCGTGGTCTTCGGCTCGACGGTCCGCCTCGCGGGGATCGCCCGGGGGCTCCCCTCGCCGGTGCTGTCGTCCTCGCCCGACGGGAGCGCGGCGACCTGGTCCGTCATCGGCCCGCTCCAGCGCGACTCGAGCGGGGCCTTCTCGCTCCCCCTGACGCCCACTCGCACCGCTCGCTACCGCATCGAGGTCGAGGGCGCCTCGTCCCCGGCGCTGCTCGTCCAGGTCGCCCCGCGCGTGCAGCTGCGGCAAGCGGCCGAGCCGGACACGCTCTCCGGGATCGTGCGGCCCCGGCTCAAGGGTGCCGAGGTGACGGTCGAGCGGCGCCTCGGGACGTCGTGGGAGCCGCTCGCCGAGACGACGGTGGATGCCGACGGGAGCTTCAACGCCGAGCTCCCGCTCGTCCCGGGGAGCTACCGCGCGCGCGTCGCGAAGACGGGGACGTGGGCCGAAGGAGTCACCTCCGTGCTGGTGGTGACGGGATGAGGCGTGCGCTCGTCGCTGCCGCGGTCGTGCTCGCGTCGCTCGCCGTCTCCTCGCCGGCCGACGCCGCCCGGTACGCGGTCGGCCTCGCGCCGGGCGCAGACGCGGAGACGGTCGCCCTGGCGGTGCAGCGTCGGAGCGGCTCGCGCCCGGAGCGGCTCGCTCCGATCCCCGTCCTCGTCGTGGACCTTCCCTCCCCGGCCGTGGTGTCCGGGGTCCGCGGAGTCCGGTACGTCGAGCCCCTCGTGACCCGCCGCCTGGCGATGACGCCGACCGATCCGCTCGTCTCGAAGCAGTGGTACCTGACGCAGAGCCGGTTCTACGAGCCGTGGATCACGCTTCCCGCGCTCGAGCGGATCCCCGTCGCCGTGATCGACTCCGGTGTCGACGCGGGACACCCGGAGCTCGCGGGGAAGATCATCGGCTCGAAGAGCTTCGTGGGAGGGTCGGCAGGGACGGACACGTTCGGGCACGGGACGTTCGTGGCCGGCCTGATCGCCGCGGGTGTCGGGAACGGGATCGGGATCGCCGGGCTGGCCCCTTCCGCCGAGCTCCTCGTCGCCAAGGTCGTGACGAAGTCGCGTTCGATCTCCGTGGAGGCGGAGGCGCGCGCCATTCGCTGGGCGGTCGAGAACGGCGCGCGCGTGATCAACATGAGCCTTGGCGGCGTGCGAGACCCGCTCGATCCCAGCCGCGACACCTACTCGCGGCTCGAGGCGGACGCGGTGGCGTACGCGGTCTCGAACGGCGCCGTCGTGGTCGCGGCCGTGGGGAACGCCGACCAGGCGCCGGCTGCGCCCTGGCGCTACGCGAGCTACCCGGCCGCACTGCCCCACGTCATCGGCGTGAGCGCGGTCTCCGAGGACGGACAGGTGCCGAAGTTCTCGAACCGCGACCCCGTCTACAACGACCTCGCGGCGCCGGGGCTGGAGATCCTCTCGATCCTACCGCGGCCCCTCACCGCGAGGTACCCGTCCTGTTCCGAGCAGGGCTACTCGAGCTGCGGCCCCGATGAGTACCGGGCGGCGCAGGGGACGTCCTTCGCGGCGCCGCAGGTCAGCGCCGCCGCGGCCGTGCTGCTCAGCCTGCGCCCGACGCTCCGCCCCGAGCAGGTGAGCGCGATCCTGCGGAACGCCGCCGTCGACCACACCCCTGCGACCGGCTGCGCGGGCTGCGCCGACGGCCACGACTCGCTGTCCGGCTGGGGACGGCTGGACGTCACCGCCGCCATCGAGGCGCTGCTCCAGCCGTTGCCGTCACGCGACCGCTACGAGGCGAACGACGACGCGGGGCTCCGCTCGTACGAGCTCTACGGGGCGACGCGCCAGATCGACGCGACCCTCGACTTCTGGGACGACCAGGACGACGTGTACGCGATCCGGCTCCGGAGGGGCCAGCCCGTCTACGTCGGGCTGAAGAGCCCGGGGACCGACGCGGATCTCAACCTCGCGCTCTGGCTTCCGCAGACCCGGTCGATCGAGGACGTCTCGAGCGTGCGCTTCCGGGTGCGTGTCTCGGCCCGCCCCGGGTCGCGCCAGTACCTCTCGTACCGCGCCGCTGCGGCGGGGACGTTCTTCGTGCAGGTCCGGATGGCGAGCCCCGGCCTCGCCCACTACCGGCTCACGATCGTCAAGGGCTGAGCGCGCGCCCGCTCGGGCTAGAGGAGCTCGTCCTCGGGCACGTCTCGGAGGACCCTCGCCGGGCTCCCGACCACGACCGTTCGCGCCGGGACGTCCTTCGTCACGACGGCGCCGGCTCCCGACGAACGCCTCCTCGCCGATCTCGACGCCCGGGCACAGGATCGCGCCGCCCCCGATCCGTGCGCCGCGGCGGATCGTCGGCCCGGCCATCACCTCGTGCCGGCGCTCGGTGCGTCCCATGAGGTTGTCGTTCGTCGTGACGACACAGGGGGCGACGAACACGTGGTCCTCGAGGATCGAGTACGCGGTGATGTACGCGTCGGCCTGGATCTTGGACATCGCGCCGATCGTCGTGTCGTTCTCGACCAGGCAACCCCTCCCGACCACGACGTCGTCGCCGATCGTGACGCGCTCGCGAACGCAGGACTGGTCGCCCAGGATGACGCGCGCGCCGATCGAGCTGCCGGCGAACACGATGGCGCCCGTCGAGACGATGGAGCCGTCACCGACGCGGGTCGGCGGCAGCGGCTCCCGTTTCGCCGTGGAGCGGGGCGAGAGGACGGGCTGCTTGCCGACGACGGCGTGCTCCAGCACCTTGACGCCCTCCCCGAGGACCGTGCCCGGGTAGACGGTCGCGGTGGGGTGGATCTCGGCGCTCACGCAGAGGAGGCGGCCCGGAGTGAGCTGGTGAGCATGTCGAGCGCCCGGACCACCCGGGCGCCGTCGCGTGCGACCTTCCGGCGGTCGCCCTCGCCCCGGACGAGCGAGAGAAAGGCGCGGCACTCGAGCTTGAGCGGCTCGTCGGTCGCGATCTTCGGGATGTGGATGTCGCCCGTGCGGGTCTGCCACTCCCCGTAGGTGTCGACCGGCCTCCACGGCGACTTCTCGTAGACGGTCACCTTGCGGTCGAGCTCCATGTCGTCGAAGACGGCCATCTTCTCCGTGCCGACGACGGTCATCTTGCGCATCTTGTGCGGGTCGAGCCAGGAGAGGTGCATGTGCGCGATGCGGCCCGACGGGAAGCGGAGATAGCAGAAGACCACGTCCTCGACGCCGGGCTGGAGGAAGTCGCGTCCCAGCGCGATCGCCTCGACCGGGTCCTCGTCGAGGAGGAAGAGGATCACCGAGAGGTCGTGGACGCCCAGGGACCAGAGCGCGTTCTCGTACGGCCTGATGCGCCCGAGGTTCTGGCGGTTGCCGTACACGCACAGGACGTCGCCGAGCTCGCCCGCGTCCACGAGCTCCTTCAGCTTCAGGACGCCGGGGTGGTACAGGAGCAGGTGGCCGGGCATGAGCACGAGGTCGCGCTCATCGGCGATCGCGACGAGCTCGTCGATCTCCGCGCCGGTCATGGCCGGCGGCTTCTCGACGAAGACGTGCTTCCCCGCCTCCAGCGCGATCTTCGCGAGCTCGTAGTGCATGGGCACGGGCGTCGCGATCACGACCGCGTCGAGCTCCGGGTCCGCGACCATCTCCTCGACGCTCGCCGCCCAGCGCGCCTGCGGGTAGCGCGCCTCGTACTCCTCGCGCTTGCCCTCCGCGGGGTCCGCGATCCACGTGAGCTCGGTGAGCTCGGCGAAGTTCCGGGCGAGGTTGCGGCCCCATTCGCCCAGGCCCGCCTGCCCGACGCGGACTGCGGTCACAGCTTCCAGACCTTCTCCGAGCGCCGGCCGTTCGCGCCGGTGGCGTTGCGGAGGTCGACGACGAGCTTCGCCTCCTCGACGAGCCGGTCGTAGTCGATCGTCGAGTGGTTCGTCACGACGACGACGCAGTCGTACGCGCCGGGCTCGAGAGGCACCGACGCGAGCGAGACGCCGTTCTCCGTGAGCGATGGCACGTGCGGGTCGTGGTACGCGACCTCCGCACCGGCGTTCTGGAGCAGCGCGATGAGCTTGACCGCGGGCGACTCGCGCGTGTCGGAGATGTCCGGCTTGTACGAGACGCCGAGCACGAGGATCCGCGAGCCCTTCAGGGAGCGCTGGAGCGAGTGGTTGAGCGCCTGTGAGACGACCGAGCGGCAGTAGTAGGGCATCGACTCGTTCACCTTCCCGGCGAGCTCGATGAACTCCGTGTAGAACCCGTACTCCCGTGCCTTCCACGTCAGGTAGAAGGGGTCGATCGGGATGCAGTGCCCGCCGAGGCCCGGGCCGGGCTGGAACGACATGAAGCCGAAGGGCTTCGTCGCGGCAGCCTCGACGACCTCCCAGACGTCGATGCCCATCCGGTCGCAGAGCTGCGCGAGCTCGTTGACGAGCGCGATGTTGACCGAGCGGAAGATGTTCTCGAGGAGCTTCGTGAGCTCGGCGGCCTCGGGCGACGACACGCGATGCACGACGTCCATGGCCGAGCCGTACAGCGCGGCGGCCGCGTCGGTCGACTCCTCGCTGATCCCGCCGACCACCTTCGGGACGTTCTGCGTCGTCCAGTCCTCGCGACCGGGGTCGACGCGCTCGGGGGAGAACGCGAGGTGGAAGTCCGTGCCCGCCGTCAGGCCGCTCCCTCGCTCGAGGATCGGGCGCACCTGCTCGCGGGTCGTTCCGGGGTAGGTCGTGGACTCGAGAACGACGAGCTGGCCGGGGCGTAGACGCGTCGCGATCTCCTCCGAGGCGGCGGTCAGGATCCGGAGGTCGGGCTCCCGCTGCCTGGACAGCGGCGTCGGCAAGGCGACGACGATGGCGTCGGCGTCGCGGAGCTCGTCGTAGTCGGTCGTGGCGGTGATGCTGCCGTCCGCGACGAGGCGTCCGAGCTCCGCCGACGGGACGTCCTCGATGTAGCTCTCGCCCCGGTTCAGCTTCGCGACGCGCTCCGGGTCGATGTCCACCAGCAGGACGCGCTTGCCCG
This sequence comes from uncultured Actinomycetes bacterium, assembly GCA_963705535.1. Classification (GTDB taxonomy): domain Bacteria; phylum Actinomycetota; class Thermoleophilia; order Gaiellales; family Gaiellaceae; genus GMQP-bins7. Next base: position 367,651 of record CAVPJY010000005.1, on the reverse strand, counting down.
CGTCGGCGAAGACCTGGGCGAGTGGCACGCCGACGTAGCCGGCGCCAACGATGGCGACGTCCCGCTTCATCGGCCGGGCATCGTAGCGAGCAGCACCTGCGTGATCCGCTCCGAGGCGTGGCCGTCCCCGTACAGCACCGGCCGTCGCGCGGGCATGGCCGCGCTCGCGACGGCTTCGACGAGCGCGTCGGGGTCGTCGTCGACGAGGACATTGGCGCCCGTCGCGACCGTGTCCACCCACTCCGTGGAAGGGCGCACGGTCACGCAGGGTACGCCGTACCAGTACGCCTCCTTCTGCAGGCCCCCCGAGTCGGTGACGATGACCCGTGCCTGCGACGCGAGGGCGGAGAGCTCCATGTAGCTGAGCGGCTCGACGAGACGGACGTGGGGCTCGAGCTCCAGCCCCTCCGCCTCGATCTGCCCACGCGTGCGCGGATGCGCCGGGAAGACGACGGGCTCGCCGAGCCGGTTCAGGCCGTCGACGATCCTTCCGAGGCGCGGCTGGAACACGTTCGCCTGTCGGTGGATCGTCGCAACGAGGTAGCTGCGCGGCGCGTAGGGGATCGGGAAGCGCTCCCGCGCGATCGGCGCGAAGCGCAACGTCGCGTCCGCCATCACGTCGCCCACCACGTAGATGCGACCGAGGACGTTCTCCGCGGTCAGCGTCGTTCGCGAGCGGTCGTCCGGGCAGAAGAGAAGCCACGCGATGCGGTCGACCTCGATCCGGGCGCGCTCCTCCGGCATCGTGAGGTCGCCGCTCCGGAGCCCGGCCTCGACGTGCGCCACGGGGATACCCGCGGACACCCCGGCCCTGGCGCCGGCGAGCGTCGAGTGGGTGTCGCCGTAGACCAGAACGAGGTCGGGCGACTCGCTCCGCACGACCGCCGCGATCGCCGGCTCCATCACTGCTGGGTCGGCCGAGTGCAGATCGAGGCGGTGTCGCGGCTCCGGGACCGCGAGCTCGTCGAAGAACACCTGGGAGAGCGCGCGGTCGTAGTGCTGGCCGGTGTGCACGACGACGTCCTCGATGCCACCCTCGCGGAGGGCGACCGACAGCGGCGCAGACTTGATGAACTGCGGGCGGTTCCCGACGACAGAGACGACCTTCACGCGGCGAAGCCTACGGAGCAGGTCGGCTCGGTCGTCCTCGGGTCGGCGTGCGCCGTCCGACGCGTGCTTCACCCTGCGCCGGTGCGCTCGGTGGTACGGCACTCCCGAATGAGGACGCTCACACGTCGTGTGGCGGCGACGCTGGTGGTCGGGGTCGCGGCCGCCCTTCTCGTCGCCGGAGCGCAGGCCTTCCCAGGCGACCTCGATGCGACGTTCGCCGGCGACGGGACCGTCACGACCGACTTCGGCGCTCCGGCGGCGGCACACGCCCTGGCGTACCTGAGCAACGGGAAGCTCGTCGCCGCTGGCGGCGCCGGTGGGGACTTCGCGATCGCGCGCTACCTGCCCGACGGAACGCCCGACGCCACGCTGGACGGCGACGGAGAGGTCACGACCGACTTCGGCGGGCAGGACGAGGCGAACGGCGTGGTCGTCCAGCCGAACGGGAAGATCGTGGCCGCGGGCACCTCGGACGGCGACTTCGCGCTCGTCCGGTACAAGGGCGGCGGCAAGTTCGATCCGAGCTTCGGCCACCAGGGCGAGGTCACGACCGACTTCGGCGACACCGACGTCGCCCGTGCCGTCGTCCGCCTGCCGGATGGTCGATTCCTGGCCGTCGGCGGCTCGGGCCAGGACTTCGCCGTCGCGAGGTACACGTTCAAGGGCGACCTCGACTCGACGTTCGGGACGCAGGGCAAGGTGACGACAGACTTCGGCGGAGACGACCGGGCCGAGGGTGTCGTTCTGCAGAGCGACGGGAAGGTCGTCGTCGTCGGCCGCTCCGACGGGGACTTCGCCCTGGCGCGGTACACGATCGCCGGCGCCCTCGACCCGACGTTCGACGGTGACGGCCGCGTGACCACCGACTTCTCGGGCGGGCAGGACGTCGCACTGGACGTCACGATCAACCTGGGCAGCGAGATCGTCGTCGCCGGGACGACGGCTCAGGGCGGATCGTCGGACTTCGCGCTCGCCCGGTACACGTTCGACGGGACGCTCGATGTCGGCTCTCCACCGCTCGACGCCAGCTTCGATCTGGACGGACTGGTCACCACCGACTTCGGAGGCACGGATCCCGAGGCCGCCTTCGCCGTGGCGATCCAGCCCAACGGCGGGATCGTGGCCGCCGGGGGCGCGGAATCCGACGTCGCCCTCGCGCGGTACGGCACCGGCGGTGACCTCGACCAGAGCTTCGGTGTGGCCGGAAGGATCACGACCGACTTCGGCGGTGTCGAGAGGGCCGAGGGTCTCGTTCTCCAGGCGGACGGCAGGATCGTCGTCGCGGGGACGACGAGCGTCGGCGACGACTTCGCGCTCGCTCGTTACGACGGAGACCCCCCGTTCACAGGCACCATCGTCGGCATCCCGGGTGGGATTCCCTAGACCAGTCGCTTCCACCGTCAGCAGATGCGCGGAAGCGGGTCCCCGACGAGCAGGTCGACGATACGGCTGCCGCCGAGCGCCGTGTCCAGGAGCACCATCCCGTCCGGCTCCTGCTCGATGGCCCCGATCTCGACCGCACGTGCGCCGAGCGGGCTCCGGCGAAGCAGCGCGAGCGCGTCCTCGGCGACGTCCTCGGCGACGACCGCAACGAGCTTCCCCTCGTTGGCGACGTAGAGCGGGTCGATCCCGAGGATCTCGCAGGCGGCGTTGACCGCAGGCTCGACGGGGAGTGTGGTCTCCCGGATCCGGACAGCCAGCCCCGACTGTCCCGCCAGCTCGTTCAATGCCGTCGCGAGACCACCCCGCGTCGGGTCGCGCATCCAGCGGACGGCGTCGCCGAGCGTGAGCAGGGCGGCGGCCAGCTCGTGCACGGGCGCCGTGTCGCTCGCGACGTCTCCCTCGAGCCGAAGGTCGCCGCGGGCGATCATGACCGCCATGCCGTGATCCGCGAGCGTGCCCGAAAGGAGCACGCGGTCGCCCGGACGCACGTGATCGGGGCCGAGCTCGACGTCGTGCTCCAGCACGCCCACGCCCGACGTCGTCACGTACAGCCCGTCCGCCTTCCCGCGTTCCACGACCTTCGTGTCCCCGGCGACGACGGCGACCCCCGCGCGACGTGCGGCGGATGCCATCGAGGCGACGAGCTCGCGCAGCTGCGCCACCGGCAGCCCCTCCTCGATGACGAACCCGGCGGCGAGCCAGAGCGGACGCGCTCCCGCGACGGCGAGGTCGTTGACGGTGCCGTTCACGGCCAGCTCCCCGATGTCGCCCCCGGGGAAGGACAGTGGCTTCACCACGTAGCTGTCCGTCGTGAGCGCGAGCCGCCCGGCAGTGGGAGGAGCGACTGCGCTGTCCCCGAGCGGCGCGAGGAGATCGTTCTCGAACGCGTCGAGGAAGAGCGCCGCGACGAGATCGCGCGTCGCCTTCCCTCCCGCCCCGTGCGCGAGCGTGATCCTCTCGTCGCGAAGCACCGGGCGCCGCCCCCGGCGCGGGTCAGGCACCGACGGGGGTCTCCTCCCGTGGCCGGCGCAGCCGTCCGTAGGAGAAGAACGCGGCACAGGCGCCCTCGCTCGAGACCATGCACGTCCCGAGCGGTCGCTCCGGGGTGCACGCCGTGCCGAAGACACCGCACTCCCAGGGCTTGATCTGACCGGTCAGAACCTCGCCGCAGCGGCATGCCTTCGGGTCCTCGATCCGTGCGCCCGGGAGCGCGAACAGCCGCTCCGCGTCGAAGTCGGCGAGGTCGTCGCGCACGCGGAGCGCGCTGCGCGGGAGGACGCCGAGCCCGCGCCACTCGAAGTCGTCACGCGTCTCCATCGTCTCGGCGATCGCCTCGAGAGCGCGCTTGTTGCCCTCCGGACGGACGACGCGCGTGTACTGGTTCTCCACCTCGCAGCGCCCCTCGGCGCGCTGGCGGAGGAGCATCACGATCGCCTGCAGGAGGTCGATCGGCTCGAACGCGGTCACGACGATCGGCTTGCCGAACTCGTCGGGGATGAAGCGGTAGGCGTCGGTCCCGATCACCGACGAGACGTGCCCGGGCCCGACGAACGCGTCGACGCGGAGGCCGGGCGTGCCGAGGATGGCGCGGAGCGGAGGCTCGATCAGCACGTGGTTGCAGAACACCGAGAAGTTGGCGACCTTCTCGTCGCGCGCCCGGAGCAGCGTCACCGCGGTCGCGGGCGCCGTCGTCTCGAACCCGATGGCGAAGAAGCACACATGGCGCTCCGGCTCGCGGCGAGCGAGCTCGAGGGCGTCGAGCGGCGAGTAGACCATCCGCACGTCGGCCCCCCGGGCGTTCGCCTCGAGGAGTGACCCCTTTCCTCCCGGGACCCGCATCATGTCCCCGAAGGTCGCGAGCGTGACGCCGTCGGTCTCGGCGATCGCGATCGCGTCGTCGACCCGCCCCATCGGGATCACGCACACGGGGCAGCCGGGGCCGTGCACCAGCTCGATCTCCGGCGGGAGCAGCTCCTCGAGTCCGTGGCGGTAGATGGCGTGCGTGTGGCCGCCGCAGACCTCCATGATCCGTACGACCTCACCCGTCGTGACGAGGGAGTGGATCTCCGCCGACAGGCTGCGCGCGAGCGCAGGGTCGCGGTACTCGTCGACGAATCTCATGTGGCGCTCCCCTCGGCGAGCCGCTCGAGCGCGATGCCCGCATGGCAGAGCAGGAGGTCGCCCGGGCGGGCGTCGGGAACGAGGTCGATGCCGACGCGCTCCCTCGCGCCGTCGACCGAGATCACGGCCTCGACTCCCTCCACGACCTCGACCCGGGCGGCGACCGCCACGTCGCCGCAGGTGAGGCAGCGCTCCGCGTCGATCGTCATGCCACCGTTCCGTGGCGCATCTCGTCGAGCTCGCGTTGCAGCTCGAGGCCGCGGTGCAGCAGCTCGAGCGTCTCGCGCGCCTGCTCCTCGTCGATGCGGGCGAGCGCGAAGCCGACATGGATGAGCACCCAGTCCCCCTCCTCGACCGGCGCGGACGGCTCGTCGACGAGCGCGACGCTCACGGAGCGGCGGACGCCGGAGACGTCCACGGTTGCGAGCCCACCCTCGCGGTCGGCGATGTCGACGATCTGCCCGGGGATCCCTAGGCACATGACGCGAGCCTCGCGGCAGCCACTGCCGCCTGACCGTAGCTCACCCCCGCGTCGTTCGGGGGCACGGACACGTGGGTGAGGACGCGGAATCCCTCGTGCTCGAGCCCGGAGCGCAGAGAGCCGAGCAGACGCAGGTTCTGGAGGCAGCCCCCCGAGAGGACGGCCGTTTCTTCCCTCCCGGCCGCGGCGCACGCGGCGACGAACGCCGCTGCGACGCCCTCGTGGAAGGCGGCGGCGATCTCGCTCCGCTTCGCGGCCGCTGCGGACGTCGTCGTACACGGCTGCAACGAGGTCGGCTCCGTGAACGACGCCGTCCTCGACCCGGCACGTGTACGGCGCGGCCACGGCGTCGCCGGCGAGGTGCTCCAGCTCGATCGCCGCCTGGGCCTCGTAGCTCACGCGCTCGCGGATCCCGAGCACCGCGGAGGCGGCGTCGAACAGCCGTCCTGCGCCCGAGGAGAGCGGCGCGTTGACGTCGAGGCTCTGCCGGACGGCCGCCCAGCGCTCCCAGGGCACCGGGCGCTCGGCTCGCTCGAGGTACGCCGCCGCGACCCGCCACGGCTCGTGCACCGCGGCCTCGCCCCCGGGCAGAGCGACCGGCTCCAGGTGCGCGACGCGCTCGAAGTCCCGGAGGTCGCAGCGCAGAACCTCGCCGCCCCAGATGGTCCCGTCGGTTCCGAGCCCCGTGCCGTCGAGGACGACGGCGAGCGCCGGTCCCGTCTCGCCGTGCTCCGCGAGGCAGGCGGCGGCGTGCGCGTGGTGGTGCTGCACCTCGACGAGTGGAAGGCCCTGCTCCCACGCCCAGCGAGTGGACAGGTAGTCGGGGTGAAGGTCGCACGCGATCGCTGCAGGCTCCACCCCGAGCATGTCGAGGTAGAGCTCGAGGTCGGCCCGGAAGGCGGTGTAGGCGTGCTCGCTCGAGAGATCGCCCAGGTGCGCCGAGAGGAACGCCTCGCCGCCACGCACCACGGTGAACGTGCTCTTCAGCTCCGCCCCCGCGGCGACGAGGGGTCGCTCCGCGGCGACGGGCAGCCGCAGTGCCGTCGGCGCGTAGCCCCGCGAGCGGCGGATCGGAAAGCCCACCCGAACCACGGAGTCCTCGCAGCGGCGGTGGATCGGGCGGTCGTGCGAGAGGAACAGGTCCGCGATGCGGCCGAGCCGTCGCTCCGCGTCGGTGTCGTCGAACGCGATCGGCTCGTCCGTGAGATTGCCGCTCGTCATCACGAGCGCGCGGCCGGTGTCGGTGCACAGCAGGTGGTGCAGCGGTGTGTACGGAAGCATCAGGCCGAGCCAGGGCGACCCCGGCGCGACGGCCTCCGCGATCGGTGCGTCCTCGCGCCGGCGGAGAAGGACGATGGGCCGCGCGGGCGACCGCAGGAGCGCGTCCTCCTCCACGGTCGGGTCCGCGAGCAGCTCCGGTGCGGCGGTCATCACGGCGAGCGGCTTCTCCTCGCGCCCCTTGCGCGAGCGCAGGCGCACGACCGCCTCCTCGCTCTCCGCGTCGCAGGCGAGGTGGTATCCGCCGAGGCCCTTGACCGCGACGATCCCGCCGGAGAGCAGAACGCCGACCGCCTCCTCGAGGGGGACCGACAGCCGCGGGCCGCACGCCGGGCACGCGATCGGCTCGGCGTGGAAGCGGCGATCGCCCGGGTCCTCGTACTCCCGGCGGCAGTCGGGGCACAGCGGGAAGCCGGCCATCGTGGTCGACGGCCGGTCGTAGGGGACGGAGCGGACGATGGTGAAACGCGGGCCGCAGTCCGTGCAGTTGAGGAACGGGTACCGATACCGTCGGTCTGTCGGGTCGAAGAGCTCTCGCCAGGCACGCGTCGCAGGTCGCGACGTCGGGCGGCACGAGCGCCGATCCGCCCGCTCCGCGGCTGAAGGTGACGACGAACCCGGAGTCGCCGACCGCGGCGATCCGCTCCGAGCTCACCGAGTCGACCCTCGCGAGCGGGGGTGTCTCGCGCCGAAGCGCCTCGGTGAAGGAGTCCAGCGTGAGCCCCGGGCCCTCGACCTCGACGACGACCCCCTCGCCGTCGTTCAGGACGAAGCCTCCGAGGCGGCGGCCCGTCGCGAGCCGGTGGACGAAGGGGCGGAACCCCACGCCCTGCACGACACCGCGGACGCGAATACGCCGCCTCTCGACCGTGTCGGACAGCGTCTGCGCCACGCATGCAAGCGTGCCGTAGTCCGCTCGGCCCCGCAACGTGGACGACCACCCGGTCGGTGCGGGAATTCCGCAGCGGCGGCGGGGCAGGTGCGGATGCGCGGCTTCCCGGCGCTCCCCTATGCTCGGCGCGAATGGTCTCCGACACGCCGACCCGCGACGCCAGGGTCATGGGCCCGGAGGGACTGGTCGCTCTGGTCGAGGCGCTCGTGGAGGCGGGGTACCGGGTGGTCGGCCCGACGGTCCGGGACGGGGCGATCGTCCTCGACGAGATCACGTCTGCCGAGGAGCTGCCGCACGGCTGGACCGCCGAGCAGGAGGCCGCGACCTACCGCCTGGAGCGGCGCGGCGACGAGCAGGTCTTCGGGTGGGCCGTCGGCCCGCACTCGTGGAAGCAGGAGCTCTTCCCCTCGCACGTGCGCCTCTTTCGCAGCACCGGAGCCGCGAGCAGGGAGGTGCTGATGGTCGAGGAAGATCCGCCTCCCGCGAAGCCGCTCGCGCTGTTCGGGGCGCGTTCGTGCGACCTCCACGCGATCGCCGTGCAGGACCGCGTCTTCCTGGGCGGCCCGTACGTCGAGCGGGACTACGCGCAGCGAAGGCAGGACGCCTTCGTCGTCGCCGTGAATTGCGGCGTCCCTGGGGGGACGTGCTTCTGCGTCTCGATGGGCACCGGCCCGCGCTCCGAGGGCGGGTACGACCTCGCGCTCACCGAGGTGCTCGAGGGAGGTCACCGCTACCTCGTCGAGGTCGGCTCGGAGCGGGGGCGAGAGCTTCTCGAAACGCTTCCCGCGCAGCCTGCGACCGAGGAGGACGTCTCCGCCTCGCTCCGGGTCACCGACGAGGCGGCTCGGCGGATGGGGCGGCAGCTCGACGCCGTGGGGCTGCCCGAGCTCCTCGCCCGGAATCGCGAGCACCCGCGCTTCGACGACGTCGCCGAGCGCTGCCTCACGTGCGGCAACTGCGTCCTCGCCTGCCCCACCTGCTTCTGCTCGTCGGTCGAGGAGGTCAACGACCTCACGGACGGCTCCGCCGAGCGCTGGCGCGTCTGGGACACGTGCTTCTCGATCGACCACTCCTACATCCACGGCGGCAGCGTCCGGCGGTCGGCGCGCTCGCGTTATCGCCAGTGGCTCACGCACAAGTTCGGCACGTGGTTCGACCAGTTCGGCACGTCCGGGTGCGTCGGGTGCGGTCGGTGCATCACCTGGTGCCCGGTCGGGATCGACGTCACCGAGGAGCTGACGGCCATCCGTGCCACGGACCAGGAGGTGGATCGTGGAGACGCTCGCTGACCTGATCGCCTCGTCGCCCGTTTTCTCCGGGCTGCCGGCGGATCACCTGGCACTCGTCGCGGGCTGCGCGCAGAACGCCGGTTTCGAGGAGGGGACGTTGCTCTTCCGCGAGGGCGACGACGCGGACACGTTCTACCTTGTGCGCCGCGGGCGCGTCGCGCTCGAGCTCAACACGCCGGAACGCGGCGGACTCGTGATCGAGACGGCCGACCCCGGCGACGTCGTCGGCTGGTCGTGGCTCTTCCCGCCGTACCGCTGGCATCTCGATGCACGCGCGTCGGAGGACGTGCGTGCGATCGTCTTCGACGGCGCATGCCTGCGCGGGAAGTGCGCCGACGACGCCGAGCTCGGGTACGAGCTGATGCAGCGGTTCGCGCAGGTCATGATCGACCGGCTCGAGCACACGCAGTTCAGACTCCTGGACGTCTATGGCGGCGTCGGCGTCAGCTGAGCCGCCACGGGGCGTGATGACCCCGCTGCCGTATCGCCTGCGCTCGCGCTCGCAGGAGACCGCGGACACGTGGACGCTCGACCTCGACCCGCTCGGCGACGCGGTGAGACCCCGCGCGGGCCAGTTCGACATGCTCTACGCCTTCGGGGTCGGCGAGGTGCCGATCTCGACGAGCGGCGCGCACGAGGGCGACGGGCGGCTCACCCATACCATTCGCGCAGTCGGGCCCGTCACCCGCGCGCTCTGCGCGCTCGACGAGGACGCCGTCGTGGGCGTACGCGGCCCGTTCGGCAACGAGTGGCCGCTCGCCGCGGCGGCCGGCGGTGACCTGCTCGTGATCGCGGGCGGGATCGGCCTGGCGCCGCTCCGCCCGGCGATCCGGCACGCGCTCGCTCACCGGGGCGATTACGGAGCGGTGTCCGTGCTGCTCGGCGCGCGCACCCCGGCCGACCTCCTCTTCGTCGGCGACGTGGAGGGTTGGCGATCGCGGCTCGACGCGGAGGTGGACGTCACGGTGGACGCCGCCGCACCCGGCTGGCACGGGCGCGTGGGTCTCGTCACGACGCTGATCCCCGGCGCGCTCGTCGATCCCGCCTCCGCGACCGCGTTCGTCTGCGGCCCGGAGATCATGATGGTGTTCGTCGTGCGGGCACTGCTCGAGCGCGGGCTCCCGATCGAGAGGATCTGGCTCTCGATGGAACGGAACATGCGCTGCGGCGTCGGGCACTGCGGGCACTGCCAGCTCGGGCCGAAGCTCATCTGCCGCGACGGCCCCGTCTTCCGTGCAGACGAGATGATGGAGCTCATGGAGGTGCGGGAGCTGTGAGCGCCGTCGCGACGAGGCCGACGCTCGCCGTCTGGAAGTTCTCGTCCTGCGACGGCTGCCAGCTCAGCCTCCTCGACTGCGAGGACGAGCTGCTCGCGATCGCCGAGGGCATCGAGATCGCCTACTTTCCGGAGGCGACGAGCGCCGAGGTCGCGGGGCCCTACGACGTGTCGCTCGTCGAGGGCTCCGTCACGACGCCGCACGACGTCGAGCGCATCAAGGAGGTGCGCACCCAGTCGGGCCTCCTGGTCACCATCGGCGCCTGCGCCACGGCCGGAGGCATCCAGGCGCTCCGGAACTTCGCGAACGTGCGCGAGTGGATCCCGCTCGTGTACGCGTCGCCGGAGTTCATCTCGACGCTCGACACCTCGACCGCGATCGCGGATCACGTCACCGTCGACCTCGAGCTCCGGGGCTGCCCGATCTCGAAGGCGCAGCTCGTCGAGACCGTGTCCGCGCTGCTCCATGCGCGCAGGCCGCGGATCCCGTCGACGAGCGTGTGCACCGAGTGCAAGGCGCGGGGGACGCCGTGCGTGATGGTCGCCGAGGGCACGCCGTGCCTCGGCCCGGTGACCCAGGCGGGGTGCGGCGCGATCTGCCCGGCCTACGGCCGCGGCTGCTACGGCTGTTTCGGGCCCATGGAGTCCCCGAACACGGAGGCGCTCTCGCGCCAGTGGAAGGAGCTGGGCGTGAGCGACGCCGGGCTCGTGCGCGCCTTCCGCACGTTCAACGCCAACGCGCCCGCGTTCAAGGAGGCGAGCCTCGCCCGTGAGTGAGCAGGTGAGAGAGATCCGCACCGACTACCTCGCCCGGGTCGAGGGCGAGGGAGCGATGCTCGTGCGAGTGCGCGACGGCGCGCTCGAGGAGGTGCAGTTCAAGATCTTCGAGCCGCCGCGCTTCTTCGAGGCGCTCCTGCGCGGCCGCTCCTTCACGGAGGCGCCCGACATCACGGCGCGCATCTGCGGCATCTGCCCCATCGCCTACATGGCCGGGGCCGCGGCGGCGATGGAGCAGGCCTGCGGGGTCGAGCTCACCGAGCCGGTCAGGCTGCTTCGCCGGCTCATCTACTGCGGCGAGTGGATCGAGAGCCACGTCCTGCACACGGCGATGCTCCACGCCCCTGACTTCCTCGGCTACGACGGCGCGGTCGAGCTGGCGCGCGACCGCCGGGACCTCGTCGAGCTCGCGCTCCGCCTGAAGAAGGCCGGCAACCAGCTGATGACCGTGATCGGCGGGCGGGAGGTCCATCCGATCAACTTCAAGGTGGGCGGCTTCTACCGGGCCTCGACAGCGGCGGAGCTGCGCGCGCTCGTCCCGGAGCTCGAGTGGGCGCGGGAGGCGTCGCGCGACTTCCTCCGCTTCCTGGCGACCCTCGACTTCCCGGACTACGAGCGCGACTACGCGTTCGTCTCCCTCCGGCAACCGGGCGAGTACCCGATCGAGCGTGGGCGGATCGTCTCGAGCACCGGGCTCGACATCCCGGTCGAGGAGTACGAGCAGCACTTCACGGAGACGCACGTCGAGCGCTCGAACGCGCTCCACTCCACGCTCGCGGGAGTCGGCTCCTACCTCGTCGGCCCGCTCGCTCGGTATGCCAACAACTACGCGGAGTTGTCGGACGTCGCGAAGGAGGCCGCCGAGGAGGTCGGACTGGGGCCGGTCTGTCGCAACCCCTTCCGGAGCATCCTCGTCCGCGGCGTCGAGACGCTGTACGCGGTGGACGAGGCGCTGCGCATCATCGAGGGCTACGAGCGCCCGGATCCCCCGGCCGTCGAGTGCGTCCCGCGGGCGGGGACGGGCTGCGGCTGCACGGAGGCCCCGCGCGGGATCTGCTGGCACCGCTACGAGCTGGACGCCGACGGGCTCATCCTCGACGCGAAGATCGTGCCGCCGACGTCGCAGAACCAGAAGACGATCGAGGAGGATCTCACGGGTGTCGTGGAGCGCTCGCTCGACCTCCCGGACGACCGCCTCGCGCACGTGTGCGAGCAGACGATCAGGAACTACGACCCGTGTATCTCCTGCGCGACGCACTTCCTGCGCCTCGAGGTCGAGCGGATCTGAGCGCGGCCGCTGTCTGCCTCGGAAGCCCGTTCCGCGGCGACGACGCCGTCGGCCCGCGCGTTGCCGAGCGGCTTCGTGACGCCGGGGCCGTCGTCCTCGACTGCGCCGACGAGCCGACGCGGCTCCTCGAGCTCTGGGACGGCGTCGACACGCTCGTCGTCGTGGACGCCGTCTCCGCCGGTGCCACGGCCGGGACCGTCGTGCGGGTGGACGTGGGCTCCGGGCCGCTGCCGCGGGATGTTCGGCTCGCGTCCACGCACGCCCTGAGCGTCGGCGAGGCGCTCGAGCTCGGCCGTGCGCTCGGCCGCGCGCCGAGCCGGGTCGTCCTGCTCGGGGTCGAGGGAGCCGCCTTCGCCATGGGCGATCCGATGACGCCGTCCGTCGAGGCCGCGCTCGACGAGGTCGTCGCCTCGGCGCTCGCGGAGCTGAGCGGGTGACTGTCCCCGAAGGGGACTGTCACCTGATTTCCGAAGTGGACTGTCACCTGGTCTCGATCGAGGAGCCGTGCACGAGCGCGCGCTGATGGACGACCTCGTGCGGAAGGTGCTCGCCGTCGCGGAGGCGGAGAAGGCGTCGTCGGTGACACGTATCCGCGTGCGGCTGGGCGCGCTCTCGCACTTCACGCCGGAGCACTTCGTCGAGCACTGGGTCGACGCGACGCGCGGCACGCGCGCCGAGGGGGCGGAGGTCGACGCTGCGGTAGACGACGACCTCTCCGACGAGGCCGCGCAGGGGGTGCTGCTCGAGTCGGTGGAGGTGCGGTAGCGGTGGGCCGAGTGGGCCGTGAAGGATTCGAACCTTCGACCTTGGGATTAAGAGTCCCCTGCTCTACCAGCTGAGCTAACGGCCCGCGACGAGCAAGTGTAGCCCCGGCGCGGCGGCCCCTCTCAGCGCATCAGCATGCCGCCGTTGACGTCGAAGGTCGCACCTGTGACGAACCCGGCCTCGTCCGAGAGCAGGAACGCGACGAGTGCGGCGACCTCCTCGGGCCGGCCGAGCCGCCCGACCGGGATCGTCGAGAGCATCGCCGCGATCCGGTCGGCCGGGACCGACGCGACCATCGGGCCGTCGATCGCCGCCGGCGCGACCGCGTTCACCGTGATGCCGTACGGGGCGAGTGCTGTCGCGGCGTGGCGGGTGAGCGCGATGATCGCCGCCTTCGACGTCGCGTAGTGCACGCCGGTCACGGCGCGGCTCGCCTGGCCCGCGACGCTCGCGAGGTTCACGATCCGGCCACCACCCTGGTCGCGCAGGCGCTCCCCCAGCATCCGGCAGCCGAGATACGTGCCGCGGAGGTTCGTCGCGAGGACGTCGTCCCACTCGGCGACGTCGATCTCGAAGAACCCACGCACCTCGGTCCGCGCGGCGTTGTTCACGAGCGCGTACGGCTGACCGAGCTCCGCGGCGACGCCGTCGAGTAGGCGGCTCCACGAGTCGAGCTCCCGGATGTCGTGGAGGACCGGGTACGCGCGGCTGCCCAGATCGCCCGCGACGCGCTCAGCGCCGCCGAGGTCGAGATCCGCAAGGGCGACGCCCCAGCCGTCGGCGTGGAGCCGCCGCGCGATGGCCTCCCCGAGCCCGCGGGCCGCGCCCGTGACGATCGCGACGCGCGTCGTACTCACGGGCTGAGACTACGCGGTCGCGCCGTCGCCGATTGCTCCGCCGGTGCGTCAGGCGGCTTCGAGCCCGCCGGTCGCGAGGAGCGCGGTCGTGGCCTCCGCGGGCTGCGGGCGTCCATACAGGTATCCCTGCGCCTGGTCGCAGCCGAGGGCTCGCAGCAGGTTCCCGATCTGCGCCGACTCGACGCCTTCGGCGACGACGGTGAGATCGAAGCTGTGCCCGAGCTGGATGGCCGCCTCCACGATTACGCGATCCTGCGGCGCTCGAGCGATGCCGTCGACAAAGCTCCGGTCGACCTTCAGCTCGCTCACGGGGAGGTGCCTGAGATATGCGAGAGACGAATGACCGGTGCCGAAGTCGTCGATCGAAACGCGGGCTCCCTGGGCCACGAGGCGGTCTAGGGTCGACGTCGCCTGCTCCGGATCGGCCATGATCGCGCTCTCGGTGAGCTCGACGCACAGCCGTCGAGGGTCAAGGCCCGCCTCCCCCAGCAGGGCCTCCACTTCGTCCGGTAGTGCGACGTCGAGGAGGTCGACAGCCGAAAGGTTGACGGCGATGGTCAGCCCGGGCCGAATGCGGTCCCACTCCCGCAGCTGCCTGACCGCGGCAGCGAGCATGGAGCGCGAGAGATACCGGATTCCTCCAGTCTGCTCCGCGAGAGGCACGAATGCTCCCGGCGATAGCAGGCCGAGCCTCGGATGCTGCCAGTACGCGAGCGCCTCGTAGCCCACGATCGAGCCGGTCGCGAGATCGATCTTCGGCTGGTAGTGCGGACAGAGCTCGCCGCGTTCGGCCAGGCCGCGGAGCTCGGCGGCGAGCGAGAGCTGCGCCGCGTCGCAGGGGTCGAGAGCGGGGCTGTACGCAAGGACGCCGACTCCCTTCTCCCGCGCAACCTGCGTCGCGACCTTCGCGTGCTTCAGGAGGGTCTCGGCGTCCGGGCCGTCCGTCGGGAAGCACGCGATCCCAATAGCGGTGTCGACTGCGATCGGGATGTCTCCGACGAGCGCCGGCGGCTCCAGTCGTCGACGGAGCCCCCTCGCCACGTCCTCTGCCTCGACGGCGTCGTCGTGCTCGATCACGATCGTGAACTCGTTGCGTCCCAGCTGCGCGAGCAGCGACCTCTCGCCGACCGCTGCCTGGAGCCGTCTCGCGGCCTCGACGAGCAGTGCGTCACCGCCGGCGTGGCCGAGAGTCTGGTCGATCTCCCGGATTCGGTCGACTTCGACGACCAGGACGTCCAGTCGACGGTCTGTATCGCCGGCGCGCCGCGTCGCGAGCCCGAGAAGCTCGCTCAGGTGGGAACGGTTCGGAAGTCCGGTCAACTCGTCGTAGAGCGCCTGGGCGTGGATTCGGTCGATCTGCCTGGTGATTCGGCGCGACACGCGTGCGAGCAACGGGACGAAGACGAGGAAGAGCAGGATCAGCAACCCTTCGAGAACGGCGCCGACTCGAAGCTGCGCGGTGCGTGCGGCGCGCTCGATCGGGGCGTAGCTCTGGACGATCACGACCGCGCCCCGCCGGGAGCCTTGCCCCGCGGGTGCGTACGTCTCCAGGGACTTGCCGTCCTGCGAGGCGCCCGCGCCGCCGTCCGAGATCCTGCTGACGATCGAGCCGCCGGCCGCGTCCCCGACGTGCGTCCGGTCGATGCGCGCACCGACGAGGCCGCGTTCGGTGGAATACGTCACCAGGCCGTCCTCGCGCACGATCGAGACGGCGAGGATGTCAGCGTCGATCATCGTGTCGGCGGAACATCGAGTCCAGCTCGCGACGGCGGGTGCGGGAGACCGGCGCGACGATGTCGCTTGGGCCTAGCTCGCGTTGCAGCAGCGTGGACGCGACGAGCTCGGCGTGCCTCGTGGCGCCACGCTCAGCAGTCTCGATCGCGTACACGCGCACGACGAGGAGGATGAGCGCCGACGCGACGGCCATCGCAACCGACAGCACGAGCGCGAACCGGAGGACGAGCCGAGGCGGACGCTCCCGCTCGAAGAGCGCAGATCGTGTGTGCTCGTTGCGACGGACGCGCATGCGTTGCGGCCCTACGGCAATGGGAGCGGAGGAAGGGGATCGGTCGGCAGGAGCGGCGGCAAGGGGGGAACGTCGACCGACGGCAGCAACGGTGGTAGCTCGATCGGCGGCAGCGGCGGGAGCTCCGGCAGCGGCAGCTCGGGCGCGGGCGGGAGCGGGGTCGGCTCGGGCGGGGGGGCGGGACGCGGGGTCGCCGGAGCGGGTGGTTCCTCCGCGGCCGGCGATGACGGAGCTGGGCCGGGCGTGTCCTCGCCGCCGTCTCCCGGAGGCATGTCCGCGGGCGCCGTCGGACCGGCATGCGGCGCGCTCGAGGGTCGGGTCGGCTCTCCGTCTCGGACGGGCGCGCGGACCGAGCTCCTTCTCCGCGCGGTGTCGCGCGTCTGCGTACGTCCGGTTGAACCGAGCACGTCACCGCTCGACCCGGATCCGTTCTCGAGGGCCGACGGGCTCGCGAACAGGTGGGCGGCGCTGCCATCGCTTCCGAGCGGCGCCGCGACGAACGGGATGAGCCTCGCCGTCACGCGCTCGATCAGGTCCGGGAGCGGGACGACCGTTGCCGCGATCGACAGCAGCGGGAGGGGGCCGCACGTGAGCGCCGCGAGCACGATGGTCTGTCTCCGAGTGAGACCGGCGCCGGCAGTGCCGGACGCCGCCCGGACGGGTGTCTTCGAGTCGGTCATGGTGGCCGCACCTACCTCAACTCACGATCGTGCGTGCTCCCGAACGGGTGCCACCCAGAAGGGGTACCCGACTCCCTCGAACGAGGGCCATCACTACCCCGTTCGGAGGAGAGACGCCTTCGCGGCCGATGTCGGTGAGCCGCGCGTCATCGTCCGGCTCCGGCATGGGCTTGGGTGGATGTGTCCATCGACGGCGGGCGTGGCCACTCACTCGGACCACCGCCGGTCAGCCCTTCGCGGCGGGGAACCGGCCTCCCGCGGGACGACGCCGGCGACCTGGAAGAGCCGAAGGATGGTAGGACGGCGGCTGGTTCGGAGGTCCCGGACGGGGCGGAGCGGGATGCGCTGGCACGACGGCTCGCCGGTGGAGTAGTCTCGTCGTCCGTGCGGAAGGGGATCGTCCAGCTCGCCGCGATCGGGGTCGTGATCGCCGTCGCGCTCACGCTCGTGGCGGTCCTCCTCCAGTGGCTGCCGACCTCGGCGTCGGAGGAGTTCGACCGGATCCAGGGCGTCTACTGGTTCGCGACGATCATCTCGATCGCGATCTTCTCGCTCGTGACCGCGGTCGTCGTCTTCTCCGTCTGGAAGTGGCGGGTCCCCGAGGACGACGACACCGACGGCCCGCCCATCCACGGACACACCGGTCTCGAGATCCTGTGGACTGCCGTGCCGGCGGTCCTCGTCACCGCGATCGGGATCGTCAGCGCCGTCGTCCTCGCCCGGAACGGCGAGGCGGGCACCCGGCCGCTCGAGATCCAGGCAATCGGCCAGCAGTTCGCGTGGAAGTTCGTGTACTCCGACTACGACGACCTCGAGTCGGGCGAGCTGGTCCTGCCCGTCGGGCAGGAGGCCCGCTTCACCATGACCTCGGTGGACGTGATCCACTCGTTCTGGGTGCCGAACTTCGGGCAGAAGATGGACGCCGTTCCGGGGATCGAGACGACGATCCTCGTCACCCCTGACCGGACCGGTGAGTTCGCCGTCGTCTGCGCCGAGCTCTGCGGGCTCGGCCACGCGACCATGCGCGCCAAGGCGCGTGTCGTCACCCGGGCCGAGTTCGATGCGTGGCTCGAGAAAGAGCAGGCGTGACGGCGACCCACGAGACGCACGGGGACGTCTACCCCGCCCACTACGAGCCGCCCGTCGGCCCGACGCGGCGCATCCTCTTCGGCCCCGGGCTCGTGCGCGGCGCGTGGATGGCCGCCCTCTTCTTCGGTCTCGGGACGCTCCTCGTCTGCGGGCTGCGCTGGTGGTGGAGCTGGGACCCCGTTTGGAACACCGAGGTCGTGCTCGCGGTCGCGGCGATGACGCTCGCCCCGATCGGGTTCCTCGCGGGCATCGGCGCGTTCGACTACTGGCTGCACTACGTCGCCGGCCGCCCCACACGACCCGAGGACCACTCCGGGCACGGGGCACGCAGCTGGCGGGACTACTTCCGCGTGAACACCGATCACAAGGTGATCGGGATCCAGTACCTCGTCACGACGTTCGTCTTCTTCGCGATCGGCGGCCTCATGGCGATGTTCTTCCGGGCCGAGCTCGCACAGCCGGGTCTCCAGTTCGTCGACTCGCAGACGTTCAACGGGCTCGTCTCCGTGCACGCCACGCTGATGATCTTCCTCTTCATCATCCCGGCGTTCGCGGGTATCGCGAACTTCGTCGTGCCGCTCATGCTCGGAGCGCCGGATATGGCGTTCCCGAGGCTGAACGCGCTCTCGTTCTGGCTGCTCCCGATCGCGGGGACCATGTTCGTCGCGAGCTTCCTCGCCCCGGGCGGAGCGTTCGGCGCCGGCTGGACGGGCTACGCGCCGCTCTCCGAGGGCCAGCCTCTGGGGCAGACGTTCTTCAACATGGGAGTGCAGTGGGCCGGGGCTTCGTCGATCATGACGGCGCTCAACTTCCTGGTGACGATCATCACGATGCGCGCGCCCGGCATGACCTTCTGGCGCATGCCGCTGCTCGTCTGGGCGAACTTCACGACGTCGCTCCTCGTCGTGATCGCGACGCCGTTCATCGCCGGGTCGCAGTTCTTCGTGATGTTCGACCGGATCATGCACACGAGCTTCTTCACGCCCGAGGGCGGCGGCTACGTGCTCGGCTATCAGCACATCTTCTGGTTCTACAGCCACCCGGCCGTCTACATCATGATGCTGCCCGGCTTCGGGATCGTCTCCGAGGTCATCTCGACCATGTCGCGGAAGCCGATCTTCGGCTACCGGCTGATGGCCTTATCGCTCCTCGGGATCCTCGTGCTCGGCTTCTCCGTCTGGGCGCACCACATGTTCGTCGCGGGCATGGCCGACTGGCTACGCGTGCCGATGATGATCACGACGCTCCTCATCGCGGTACCGACCGGGATCAAGGTGTTCTCCTGGACGGCGACCTTGTGGCGAGGTCGTATCCACCTCACGACGCCGATGCTCTTCGCGCTCGGGTTCGTGACCATGTTCGTTATCGGCGGCCTCTCCGGGATCTACCTCGGATCGGTGCCGATCGACATCGCCGCCTCGGACACGTACTTCATCGTGGCGCACATCCACTACGTGCTCTTCGGCGGGTCCGTGTTCACGATCTTCGCCGGGGTCTACTACTGGTTCCCGAAGATGACCGGCCGCATGTACGACGAGCGTCTGGGGAAGCTGCACTTCTGGCTCACGTTCGTGAGCTTCAACGTGACGTTCTTCCCGATGCACTACATCGGCCTGCGCGGCATGCCGCGGCGCGTCTCCGACTACGACGAGGCCTTCGGCGACGTGAACTTCGTGATCACGGTGGCCTCGTTCGCGCTCGGTGCGTCGTTCGTCGTCTTCGTCTACAACGTCGCGGTGAGCTGGGCACGCGGGCCGGTCGCGGAGGCGAACCCGTGGCGAGCGCACACGCTCGAGTGGCAGGTGTCGTCGCCGCCGCCCATCTTCAACTTCGACGAGATCCCGCAGGTCGTCGGCGGACCGTACGAGTACGGCGTCCCCGGGGCGCGCCACGCCGTGATGAGCCCCGCCCGGGAGAGGGCCGAGGCGCACGCATGACCAACGCCGGCGTCCGGCTCGCGTCGCGGGGGAAACCATGCTTCTCCTGCGTGCCCCCTTCTTCTGGGGGTGGGGACCTCCCGGTTCCCCACACCCCTCCCCGCTCCTGAGCTGGGGGCCAGCTCATGACCGAGCCCGCCTCCATCCTCGTCATCGCAAACGAGACGCTCGTCGGCGGCGAGCTGGTGGCGGCGGTCGAGCGGCGCGCGCAGAAGGGCCCGATCCGGGTCGCGGTCGTCGCCCCCGTATCCCAACCCCGCGAGGGGTACGTCGTCTACCGGGACTCGCGGCGTGCGGCGGCCGGCCGCAGGCTGGAACGGACGCTCAGTGCGCTCCGTGAGGCCGGGATCCCGGCGCACGGCGGCGTGTTCGAGGACGAGCCGCTCGCGGCGGTGAAGGACGTCCTCGCAGCAGAGGAGGTCGACGAGATCATCGTGTCGACCCATCCGGAGACGAAGTCGGGCTGGCTCCGCAAGAACCTCGTCGACGAGATCCGCAAGATCGCGGGAGGCCGGCCCGTCGAGCACGTCGTGGCGGACGTGAGCGCGAGGGCCGGCGCGAACGTCCTCGTCGTCGCGAACGAGACCGTCCTCGGCGAGCCGCTGCTCGACCGCATCCGGGAGCGGGCGCGCGCCGGGACCGCGAGCTTCCTGATCGTCTGCCCGCAGAGCGATCCCACGCAGGCGGAGCATCCCGAGGCGGAGCGCCGTCTCCGCACGGCGCTCGCGACGCTGCGCGCGGAGGGCATCGACGTGCACGGCCAGATCGCACATCCGGACCCGTTCACGGCCGCGATGCAGGAGGTGCACGACGAGCGGACGGACGAGATCATCGTCTCCACGTTCCCGGGCGACCGAGGCTCGTCGTGGCTGCGTCGCGACCTGGTCGGCCGGCTGCGCTCCGAGAGCGGGCTCCCCGTCGAGCACGTCGTCGTCGAGGTCGAGCAGGCGGAGGCCCCGGTGTGACGAGCCACGCCGAAGCGATCCACGAGCACCACGGGCCACCCGAGGCGAACCGGAGCTCGCGCGTCGACTCGCGCGTGCTCGGCATGTTCCTCTTCATCGCCTCGGAGGCGATGCTGTTCGGCTCCTTCTTCACCGCGTACTTCTTCGTCCGCGTCGTGAACCCGGACGCGCCCAGCCGAGTGGCCGCCCGAGCCGTACCACTTCCCGGTGTTCGTCGCCGGCGTGAACACGGCGATCCTCGTCACCTCCAGCTTCACGATGCACTGGGCCCTGCAGTCGATCAAGCGCGGTCAGCGCAAGGCGTTCCTCGCCGGGATGGTCCTCACCTTCATGATGGGGCTCGCCTTCCTCCTGACGCAGGTCATCGAGTACCTGAACGTCGGCTTCAACACGAGCGACGGCGCGTTCGCGTCGGTCTTCTTCGGCCTGACCGGGCTCCACGGGGCCCACGTCTTCGTCGGCCTGACGCTGCTCGGCATGGTCATCGTCCGGGGCTTCCGCGGCCACTACTCGCCGGAGCACCACCACGGAGTGGAGCTTCCCGGGATCTACTGGCACTTCGTGGACATCATGTGGATCGTGGTCTACTCGGCGGTCTACCTGATCTGACGCCGTGGAGAGCCCGTTCCGCAGCGAGGCCGCGGCGTTTCGCCTCCTCCTGGTCACCGTGGGCGCCTTCGCGCTCATCGTGCTGGCCTCGTGGATCCAACCGTGGCTCGGGCTCGCCACGTTCCTGGCGCTCACGGCCGGCGCGGCCGGGGTCTACCTGCGCAGCCGGGGCGCCGCTCCGCCGCGGGAGCACGTCGAGCACGTGGGGGCCTCCGACGAGCGGCGCGTGCTCGTCGTGGCCAACGAGACCGTCGGCGGCGAGGAGCTCACGAGCGCGATCTCCGAGCTCGCGCTCAGCGGGAGGACCGAGTTCCTCGTGGTCAGCCCGGCGCTGAACTCGCGCCTCAAGACGTGGACGTCCGACGAGGATCCCGCGCGGGCGGAGGCCCAGGCCCGCCTGGACGCCACCCTCGCCCGGCTCTCGTCGATCGGGATCGACGCCCGCGGCGCGGTCGGGGACGTCGATCCGCTCGTCGCGATCGAGGACGCGGTCCGGCTGTTCCACCCCGACGAGATCGTTCTCTCCACGCATCCCGAAGGCAGGTCGAACTGGCTCGAGCGTGGGGTCGTCGGCGCCGTCCGCGAGCGCTTCGACGTGCCGGTGACTCACGTCGTGGTCGACCTGCAGGCATCGCCGGCCGAGAACCAGGGGTGACAAGTCACCAGCCTGCTTGAGGGTGACTGTCCCCGAAGGGGACTGTCACCGGCTGTTCCCGGGAGGGTACGCAGTCGCTACTTGCCGGCGACCGACGACACGTAGTCGGCGACCGCGTCGATCTGGGCGGCGTCGAGGTCGCCCTTGAACGACGGCATCCCGCCCTTCCCGTTCGTCACGCGGTCGACCACGAGATCCTTGGAGGGCTTCGCCTGGTCGAGGTTCGGCCCCACGGTCCCCGACGAACCCGCGTCGGCGAGCGTGTGACACGCGACGCACGTCTGCGCGAAGATCGACTTCCCGTCCGTCGGAGCCTCTGAGGTGACGCCGGTGCCGGCGACCGCGGCGACGTAGGTGGCGATGTCGGCCGCTGCCTGCTGCTGGTCCTCGACGCAGAAGGCGTCGCCCTCGACATCCTCGCAGAGCGGCAGGGTGACGTCGATGGGCGGCATCCCGGGCGCTCCCGTCGACGTGTCCGTGATCGGGTACTCGATCTGCTCGGCGACGACCTGGGTGAATGTCGACGACGTCATGCCGACCTCCCGGGCCTGCGCGAAGGCATCGTCGAGGTTCGGGCCGACCGCGCCCGAGGTTCCCGCGTCGGCGAGCGTGTGGCAGCCGCCGCACGCCTGTATGAAGAGCTGTTTCCCGGCTCCCTGGCTTCCGCCGCTCGTGTAGCCGCCGGTCCCGCAGCCTGCGAGCGCGAACGTCAGGGCGGCCGCGCCGAGACGCGGCGAGCAGTGCGGCGGTCCTCACGGAGGGCGAGTCTAACCCGTGACCGTGGACTGCACGCGGAGCTGCTTCAGGATCCGCCGCACCTCCGGTGCGGTGGGGTCGTCCGGGGCCAGCTTCAGGAAGGTCTCGTAGGCCGAGATCGCGGTCGCGTAGTCGCCCGCGTCCTGCGAGGCCTGCGCGAGCTCGAGCTGGACGGTCGGGTCCTTCGGGCTCGCCGCCGCGATCCGCTTGTACATGTCGACCGCCCGGGCCGACGCGCTCTGCGCCTCTCCGTACGCCACCTGGATCTCGTCCGAGTAGCGCACGGTGATGGCGTTCGTGATCGGATCGGGATTGAGCACCTTGTCGCCGAGCTGCGTGAGCGCCGGGATGCTCGTGGCGGGCGCGAGGTACGAGGCCCGGAGCTGGGCGATCTGCGCCCGCTGCTGGGCCTCGCCGGCCTTCGTCAGGTAGAGGGCAGCGAGCTCGCGGAGGGCGTCGGCGTCCTTCGGACGGAGGGCGACGAAGCTCTCGAGCGCGTCGATCGCCTCGTCCACGTTGCCCGCGGTCTGCTGTGCGGTCGCGAGGTCGCGGAAGGCCTGCGGCGTCGCGAGGGTTCTCGGAGACGCGCTTCTCGGCATCGGAGACGGAGGGCGCGCCCGAGCCTCCGCCGGCGTCCCGGATGATGTCCCCGAAGCCGACCCCGCCGGCGCCCACGCCGAACCCGACGAAGCCGAGGGCGAACACGAGCGCGAGGAACAGGAAGACCCACTTCGCCTGCCGGCGGAGCCGCGGGAAGAACATGGTGTCCTCGATCACGACGTCGTGCCGTCGTGGGACAGCAGCCGACTGCGGGCGCTGCGCGCGGCGGCGGTCAGCTCGAGCCATGTCTTCCCTCCTTTCTCGTAGCGGGTCTCGCCCGACACGAGAGTAGCGACGACCCGGTCCGGCGAGCCGCCGAGAACCGTAGCCGTAACAGGATCTTCCCACGGTACGAACGCGCTTCCCGCGAGCGAGAGGACCGTCAGGTCCGCCCACTTCCCGACGGCGATCGAGCCCGTCTCCTCGCCCATCCCGAGCGCGCTCGCACCGCCGAGCGTCGCGAGCTCGAGCGCGTCGTGGGCGGTGAGGGCGTCGGGGCGGCGCTCTCGAGCACGGGCGGCCGACACCGCCGCGCGCAGCTCGTCGAACATGTCGAAGGACGGCGTCGACGCGGGGCTGTCGGTCGCGATGGAGACGCGCACGCCGGCCTCGCGGATCGCGGTCAGCGGCGCGACGCCGCAGCCGAGGATCGCGTTCGACCGCGGGCAGTGCGCGACCGCGACGTCGTGCGCCGCGAGGAGCTCGATCTCCTCCGCGTCCGCCTGGACGCAGTGCGCCGCCAGGAGGTGCGGTCCGAGAAGGCCTTCCTCGGCGAGCGCGCGGATCCCGCTTCGGCCCGGCGGGGGCACGAGGAGCTCGGCGAACGCCTGCCAGCTGCCGGTGCCGCTTCGCAGGAACTCCGTCTCCGCCTCGCTCTCCGCGAGGTGCGTCGCGACGGGCAGCCCGAGCTCCGAGCACGCGCGGTAGAGGTCGAGGGAGCACGTGTACGGCGCGTGGGGCGAGATCCCGAGGCGCACGCGGTCGGAGAGCGCACGCCGCGATCCGCTCGCGCATGGGCTCGAAGCGCTCGCGGAGCGGCGACTCGTCTGCGCCGAAGACCTCGAGGTACACGATCGCGCGCAGCCCGAGCTCCGCGCACGCCGTGGCCGCGGCGCCGCTGAAGCTGCAGTCGCCGACCGTCGTGATCCCCGAGCGGAGGCACTCGAGCGCGCCCAGCCGCGCGATCGCCTCCATGTCCGCGAGGTCGAGCCGCTCCTTCCGCTCGACGTGCAGTGCGATCCACGGGCCGAAGGAGAGCCCGTCGCCGAACCCGGCGTACACCGCGTACTCGAGGTGGCTGTGGGCGTTGACGAACCCGGGGAGGATCACCGCCTCCGGGTAGCGCTCGCCCTCGCCGAGCTCGGCGACCGTCCCGACGGCGGCGATGCGCCCGTCGTCCCCGATCGCGACGGCGCCGTCGCGGATCGGATCGCCCTCCACCGGCACGACCCAGTCCGCGGAGAGCGTCCTCACGTCGTCCCGGCGCCGGCCAGGTCCTCGTCCCAGGTGCGTTGCCAGCGGCGCTCCATCACGACGGACAGCCAGATCGAGAGCTCGAACAGGAGGACGAGCGGCACGACCTCGAACGCCAGGGACACCGGGTCCACCGTCGGGAGGAGGATGGCGAACACGAGCAGGACGACGAAGGCGGTGCTGCGGTTGCCGCGGAGCTGCGAGGACGTCAGCACGCGAAGCCGCACCAGCCCCAGCACGAAGATCGGCATGAGGAACGCGAGGCCGCCCGCGAGCAGCGTCCACGACACGAACGACAGGTAGTAGCTCGCGCGGATCTGATTCTCGTAGACGTCGTCGTCGAAGGTCGTGAGGAAGTCGAGCGCACGCGGCAGCACGACGTAGTACATGAAGACGACCCCGGTCGCGAAGAGCGCCGAGGCGAGTGCGATGAAGCCGACCACGACGCGCTGGAAGTGCGGCTCGACCGCCGGCGCGAGGAAGGCCCAGACCTGCCAGAGGAGGATGGGCACGATCAGCGCGAGGCCGGCGATCAGGCTCACCTTGACCGAGGTCGTGAACGGCTCGGTGACGCCGAGGGTGATGAGGCGCTGATCGTCGGCAGCGGCCTCATCAGCCACTCGATGAGCTGCTCGTGGAAGGCGAACGCCAGCAGGAATGCCGGGACGAGCGCGACGAGCACGACGATGATCCGCGAGCGGAGCTCGTCGAGGTGCTCGACGAGCGTGGCCTCCTCACCGTGCGTGAGGCGCCGCGGCAGCCAGCGGCGGATCAGGTGTACCGCCCCCTTAGGTGACGGTTTCCCGCTCCGTCTCCTCGGCCGTCTCACCGATCGGCTCGGAGGGGGCGGCGGGGAGCTCGGCGGGCGGAGCGGACGTCGTGGGCGTCGTCGTCGAGACCGCCTCCTCGACCCCCGTGACGGAGTCCTTGAACTCGCGCATGCCCTTGCCGAGCGAGCGTCCCATCTCCGGCAGGCGCTTCGCGCCGAAGATGAGGAGAAGCACGATCAGCAGGATCATGACCTCCCAGATCGAGATGCCGAACGGCATGCGACAACCTTACCACCGGGGTCGTGAACGGCCGGTCCGGCTACGATCCGTGGACGGCGGGGGACAGCCTGTGGACCACAGGCTCAGCCAGGCCCCTTTTCCCATGGCACTACTCGAGATCACGAATCTTCACGTCGCGCTGGAGGGAGGCCCCGAGATCGTCAAGGGGGTCGACCTCTCCGTGGACCTGAACCAGAAGCACGCGATGATGGGGCCGAACGGCTCGGGAAAGTCGACGTTCGCGTATGCGCTCATGGGCCACCCCTCCTACGAGGTGACCGAGGGTCAGATCCTCCTCGACGGGGAGGACGTGACCGAGCTCGGCGCCGACGAGCGCGCGCAGCGCGGGCTCTTCCTCGCGTTCCAGTACCCGCACGCCGTTCCGGGCGTGACGGTGACGAGCTTCCTCCGAAGCGCGATCAATGCCCAGCGCAAGGCCGCGAACGGAGGCGAGGACGATCCGATCCCGATCCCCGAGTTCCGCACCGACCTGCTGGCGGCGATGGAAGAGCTGAAGGTGCCGCGGGAGCTCGCGTCCCGCTACCTGAACGACGGGTTCTCGGGCGGCGAGAAGAAGCGCGTCGAGATCCTCCAGATGGCGATGCTGAGACCGAGGATCGCGGTGCTCGACGAGACCGACTCAGGCCTCGACATCGACGCGCTCAAGATCGTGGCCAACGGCGTGAACTCGCTCGTCGGCCCGGAGATGGGCGCGCTCGTGATCACGCACTACCAGCGGATACTCAACTACGTCACGCCCGACTTCGTGCACGTGTTCGTCGACGGGCGTATCGTGGCCGAAGGAGGACCGGAGCTCGCCCACAAGCTCGAAGCCGAGGGCTACGAGGCGTTCACTCCGGCGAGCGTCGGAGGTGACGCATGAGCACGCACGAGACCGATGTCGTCCGCGAAATCCGTTCGGACTACGAGTTCGGGCTGGTCGGACGCGGAGCAGTACGTCTACAAGTCCTCGCGGGGCCTCTCGCACGATCTGATCGATGCGATCTCCGACCACAAGTCGGAGCCCGACTGGATGCGCGCCTTCCGGCACAAGAGCCTGGACTACTTCCTCGCCCGGCCGATGCCGAGCTGGGGCGCGGACCTCTCGGGGATCGACTTCGACAACATCTTCTACTACCTCAAGCCCACCGAGAAGCAGGCGGAGTCGTGGGAGGACCTGCCTTCCGAGATCAAGGACACGTGGGACAAGCTCGGCATCCCGGAGGCGGAGAAGAAGTACCTAGCAGGGGTCGGCGCTCAGTACGAGTCCGAGGTCGTCTACCACAAGCTCCAGGCCGACCTCGAGGCGAAGGGCGTCATCTTCCTCGACATGGACTCGGGCCTCCGCGAGCACGAGGAGCTCGTCAAGCAGTACTTCGGGACGATCATCCCGCAGAACGACAACAAGTTCGCGGCCCTGAACTCCGCCGTCTGGTCCGGCGGCTCGTTCATCTACGTGCCGCCCGGGGTCAAGATCGAGATGCCGCTCCAGGCCTACTTCCGCATCAACGCGGAGAACATGGGCCAGTTCGAGCGCACGTTGATCATCGTCGACGAGGACGCGTACGTGCACTACGTCGAGGGCTGCACCGCGCCGATCTACTCGTCCGACTCGCTGCACTCGGCGGTGGTCGAGATCGTCGTGAAGCGCGGCGGGCGCCATCGCTACACGACGATCCAGAACTGGTCGAACAACGTCTACAACCTCGTCACGAAGCGGGCCGTCGCCTACGAGAACGCGACGATGGAGTGGGTCGACGGGAACCTCGGCTCGAAGGTCACGATGAAGTACCCGGCCGTCTGGCTGATGGGCGAGGGAGCGCACGGCGAGGTGCTCTCGATCGCGTTCGGCGGCAAGGGCCAGCACCAGGATGCCGGCGGGAAGGTCGTGCACGTCGCGCCGCGCACGACGTCCGTGATCACCTCCAAGTCGATCTCGAAGGACGGGGGGCGTGCCGGCTACCGCGGCCTCCTGCAGGTGGCGAAGGGCGCCCACGGCTCGAAGTCGAAGGTCGTCTGCGACGCGCTGATCCTGGACGAGGAGTCGCGCTCCGACACGTACCCCTACATCCAGGTGGACGAGGACGACGTCGACCTCGGGCACGAGGCGACGGTGTCCAAGATCGGCGAGGAGCAGCTCTTCTACCTCATGACCCGCGGGCTCTCGGAGGCGGAGGCCTCGGCGATGATCGTCTCGGGCTTCGTCGAGCCGATCACGAAGGAGCTCCCCCTCGAGTACGCCGTCGAGATGAACCGGCTGATCCAGCTCCAGATGGAGGGCTCGTGTCGGCTAGTCCGAGTCGGCGCGCAGGCGTCGACTTCATCGCGTTCCCGACGAGCAACGGCGAGCGGGCGCGCGAGTTCTACGTCGACATGCTCGGGCTGCGAGATCCCGAACTCGCTAACGACTGGAACGAGTTCGGACGGGCGACGTACGCTCGCCTCGCGACCGGTACCCGGCGCATCGGCGTCGAGTACGAGCCGCTGCCACGAGGCAGCATCGCGCTGCTCCCTCGACGATGTCGATGCGGCGCGGGCCGAGCTCGAGGCGACAGGGCGTCGAGTTCGAGGGCGAGACTGCGACACCGGCGTCTGCCACTGGCGAGTCTTCACCGACCCCGACGGCAATCCGCTGACGATGCACCGGCGCTACGCGCCGTACCCGACGGCACAGGTCGGCCGGATGATCAGGTCGAGCGCGTCGACTTCGTCTCGTTCCTGACCCAGGACTCTCACGAGCGCGAAGCGGTTCTACACGGAGATGCTCGGCCTCGAGATCGAGACCGAGGGCGAGAGCGACATGGAGCTCCGCGCCGGTCAGGTGACGCTCGACATCTTCGACCCCTCGAGCATCGGCCAGCCGTTCGCGCCGTCCCCGGCGGGGATCGCGCTTCGCGTGGCCGATGTCGACGTCGCCCGCGCCGAGCTCGAGGCGAAGGGCGTCGAGTTCGACGGCGACACGATCGAGACGAGCGTCTGCAAGCAGGCCTGGTTCCGGGATCCCGACGGGAACTCGTTGATGCTTCACCGGCGGTACGACGCATGACCCGGACCGAGCTCCTCGAGCGCTACCGGGAGCTCCCTCTTCCGACGACGAAGGACGAGCACTGGCGCTTCACCGACCTGTCGGGCTTCGACCCCGACGCGTGGACGACGAACGGCGGCCGGGGATGATCGCGACACCGGCCTCGATGCTCGACGTCGACGTTGCAGGTGTCGCCCACGTCGGCGAGAGCGGGATCGAGATCGAGCGGGCGCCCGACGGCGTGCGCTTCGAGCCGCTCTCCGACGACCACGAGCTTCTCTACTCGCTCGTCGGCTGGGACGAGAAGTTCGCGGCGCACAACGCGGCGCTCTGGAGGAACGGCTTGCTCGTCCACGTGCCCCGCGGGACGATCCTCGAGAAGCCGCTGTACGTCCGCGTGGCGAACGCGGTCGAGGGCGGCTCGCTCTTCTGGCGGCTCCTGATCGTTGCCGAGCCCGAGACGCGCTTCGCCGTCATCGAGGAGTACGTCGTCGGCGACGACCGAGCTCTCGGCCTACTCGAACGCCGCGGTCGAGATCGTCGTCCGTCCCGGCGCCAAGGTCGAGTACGTCTCCATCCAGAACTACTCGCGCGGCACCTGGCACTTCGCCTCACACCACGCGCGCGTCGAGCGCGACGCCGAGCTCGACTGGGTCGCCGGCGGGTTTGGCTCCGCGAAGGGCAAGGTGCGGATCCAGAACGACCTCGCGGGGCCCGGCGCGACATCGAGGGTCACCGGCGCCTACTTTGTCGACGGGACGCAGCATCTCGACTACGACACGTTCCAGGAGCACATGGCGCCGTCGACGACCTCCGACTTCGCGTTCAAAGGCGCGCTCCGCGACACGGCGCGTGCCGTGTGGCGCGGGATGATCCGGGTCGAGGAGGGCGCGCAGCGGACGAACGCCTACCAGGAGAACCGCAACCTCCTGCTCTCGAAGACCGCCCATGCGGACTCCATCCCCGGCCTCGAGATCATGGCGAACGACGTTCGCTGCACCCACGGTGCGACGCTCGGACAGGTCGATCGCGAGCAGCTCTTCTACCTCATGACCCGCGGGCTCTCGCGCTCCGAGGCCGAGCGCCTGATCGTTCGCGGCTTCTTCCAGGACGTGCTCGACCGGGTCGAGCTCGAGTCCGTCCGGGAGTCGCTCGCCGCCGCGCTCGAAGCCCGCATCCCGCAGACATAGGCGGCGCGCGGCACAATCCGGCGATGCACGCACACGCTCACGCCCCGCCTGCGCGGGGTCTTCCACCAGTACGCGTTCTTCGCCGCTCTCCTCGCGGGCGCGGTTCTCGTCGTCCTCGCCGAGGGCCCGCTCGAGCGGTTCGCGGCCTGGGTCTACGCGTGCGCGCTCGCCGCGATGTTCGGCGCGAGCGCGCTGTACCACCGGGTCCCGTGGCGCACGGCGGCCGCGCGCCTGCGGGCGCGCAAGGCTCGACCACGCGATGATCTTCGTCTTCATCGCCGGGACGTACACGCCGTTCGCCCTGCTCGCGTTCGGCGGATGGGCGAGCGTCGTGGTCCTGACGTCGGTCTGGGCCGGGGCCGCCTTCGGGCTCGTGCTCGCGCTTCGTCTGGATCGAGAGCCCGCGCTGGCTCTCGGCCATGGCGTACCTCGCCGTCGGCTGGGTCGGCGTGATCGCCGTGCCGCAGCTCTTCCCGTCGCTCGGCGTCCCCGCTGCGGTGCTGGTGCTCGTCGGCGGAGCCCTCTACAGCCTCGGGGCCCTTGCCTACGCGACGGCCTGGCCGAACCCGTTCCCGGCGACGTTCGGCTTCCACGAGATCTTCCACGTGCTCGTGATCGCCGCGGCAGCAACGCAGTTCGTGGCGGTGTCGCTCGTCGTGCTGTAGGACCGACCTGTCGGTCCGTCCCCCGACGGGTACTCTCGCGTCATGAGCGAGAACGTCCACCTCACGGACGAGGAGTGGCGGTCCAGGCTCACCCCCGAGCGGTACGAGATCCTGCGACGCAAGGGCACGGAACGCGCGTTCACGGGCGCCTACTGGGACGAGCACGCACCCGGGACCTACCGCTGCGCCGGCTGCGGTTCGGAGCTCTTCCGCTCCGACGCGAAGTTCGACTCGGGCTCGGGCTGGCCGAGCTTCGTCGAGCCGGCCTCGCTCGCGAGCGTGGTGACGGAGGAGGACCGGAGCTACGGGATGACCCGCACCGAGGTCCTGTGCGCGACCTGCGGCGGCCACCTCGGCCACGTGTTCCCGGACGGCCCGGGCCCGAGCGGGCTCCGCTACTGCATCAACTCGGCGGCTCTCGACCTCGACGCGACTGCGTGAGCCCGTGACGAGCTGCTGCCGCGCAGGCCCGTGCGAGCAGGTGTTCAAGCCGAGGATCGCCCGGCGGAGTCTCGACCGCTTCCGGAGCAAGGGCCTGGACGGCCTGGAGCGGGAGATGGTCGCGGCGGCGGCGGCAGGGGGCCTCGCCGGCGCCCGCGTGCTCGAGATCGGCGGCGGGATCGGAGCGATGCACGCCGAGCTGCTCGACGCCGGGGCGGAGCGAGGCGAGATCGTGGAGCTCGTCGGCGCCTGGGAGCCGTACGCGCTCGAGCTCGCACGCGAGCGCGGCCTCGCCGAGCGCACGACGTTCAGCGTGGTCGACATCCTCGAACGTCCCGAAGCCGTCGCACCCGCCGACCTCGTGATCCTCAACCGCGTCGTGTGCTGCTCGCCGGACGGCGTAGCCCTGGCCGGCGAAGCCGCGCGCCACACGCGGCGCGCGCTCGTTCTGAGCTTCCCGCGTGACGTCTTCTGGGTCCGGCCGTTGATGAGGACGTTGAACGCGTGGATGTGGCTGCTGCGACGGTCGTATCGCGCGTTCGTCCACCCACCCTCGTCCCTGATCGCGGCTGCCGAGGCCGAGGGGCTGCGGCGCGCCGCGGAGGGCCGCGGGCCGTTGTGGGAGTACGCGGCGCTCGTGCGCTCGTGAGATGAGCGACCTCGGCCTGTTTCCGCTCCCGCTCGTCCTGCTGCCGGCCGAGCAGCTCCCGCTTGCACGTCTTCGAGGAGCGCTACAAGGAGCTCGTCGGCGAATGCCTCGAGGACGACCTCGAGTTCGGCCTCGTGTACGCCGACGACGACGGAATCCGAGAAGTCGGAACGCGCGCGGGGGTCGTCGAGGTGCTCGACCGCTTCGAGGACGGTCGGCTCAACATCGTCGTCGAGGGGCGTGAGCGGTTCCGCCTGCGCGGCCTGACGCACGGGCGGAGCTTCCAGACCGGCGAGGTCGAGGACGTCGTGGACGACGCCGATCCCGCCGAGCCCGAGACGATCGCTCGCGCGCTCGAGCTCTTCGAGCAGCTGCGGGACCTCACGGGGAGCTCGGTCGAGGTGCCGCCCGAGGGGACGGAGCAGCTCTCGTTCGTCCTCGCCGGCCGCGTCGAGCTCGCGCCGGAGGTCAAGCTCGCGCTGCTCGTGGAGGTCTCGGAGCGCGTGCGCCTCGAGCAGCTGTGCGAGATCCTGGAGGGCGTTGCGACGGCCGTCCGCAGGCAGCGTCTCGCGGCCGAGCGTGCCGCCTCGAACGGCCGCGTCGACCTCGGGTGAGCCGGGTGGCGCCGGATACCATGGGCCGGTGGCCGTAACGACCGAGCCAACCCTGGACGCGCACCGGCTGCGCGCCGACTTCCCCGTCTTCGACGAGCTCGTGAACGGGAAGCCGGTCGCGTTCCTCGACTCGGCCGCGTCGTCCCAGAAGCCCCGGCAGGTGCTCGACGCGGTACGCGAGTTCTACGAGCACTCGTACGCGAACGTCCACCGTGGCGTGTACCGGCTCGCGGAGCGCGCGACGGCGGGCTACGAGACGGGTCGGCGCAAGGTCGCGGCGTTCGTCAACGCGCCGTCCGAGCGCGAGGTGATCTTCACCCGCAGCGCCACCGAGGCGTTGAACCTCGTCGCCTACGCCTGGGGCCTCGACAACCTGGGCCCGGGCGACGTCGTCGTCGTCTCCGACCTCGAGCACCACTCGAGCTTCGTCCCGTGGCAGTACGTCGCCCATCGCACCGGAGCGGCGTTCCAGGCGATCCCCATCGACGAGCACGGCGAGCTCCGCCTCGACGCCCTCGAGGAGATCGAGCGCGCGGGGACCGTGAAGGTCGTCGCCTGCAATCTCGTCTCGAACACGCTGGGCACCGTCAACCCGGCGGTGAAGCTCGGCGCCTGGGCGCACGAGCGCGGCGCCATCATGGTGGTCGACGCGGCGCAGGCCGCTCCCCATCGTCCGCTCGACGTCCAGGCGCTCGGCTGCGACTTCCTCGCGATCTCGTCGCACAAGATGTGCGGCCCGAGCGGCGTCGGCGCGCTCTGGGGCCGCAGGGAGCTGCTCGAGGAGATGTCGCCGTTCAACCTCGGCGGCGAGATGATCCGCTCCGTCTCCCACGAGAAGACGACGTGGAACGAGCTGCCGTACAAGTTCGAGGCCGGGACGCCCGCCATCGCCGAGGCGGTCGGATTCGGCGCGGCGGTCGACTACCTGCAGTCGATCGGGCTCGAGGCGATCGAGCGACACGAGCACGAGCTGCTCGAGTACGCCCTCGAGCGGCTCGGCGAGCTGCCCTGGGTCGAGGCCTACGGCCCTCCCGCAGCGCGGCGCGCGGGGATCGTCTCCTTCAACGTCGAGGGCGTGCATCCCCACGACGTCGCCCAGGTGCTTGGACTGGGAAGGCGTCGCCGTGCGCGCCGGGCATCACTGCACGCAGCCGCTGATGTCGAAGCTGGGCGTCAGCGCCACGACGCGGGCGAGCTTCTACCTGTACACGATCCCCGAGGAGATCGACCGCCTCGTGGACGGGCTCCACAAGGTCAAGACGAGCCTCGGGTGAGCGATGTCCGAGTTTGAGCAGCTGTATCGCGAGCTGATCCTCGACCACTACAAGAACCCGCGGAACCACGGGCTGCTCGATCCGGCCGACGCCCGCGCCGAGGGGCAGAACCCGCTCTGCGGCGACGAGATCTCCGTGTCGGTGCGTCTCGGCGAGGGTGACGTGATCGAGGACGTCGGGTTCGACGGCCGCGGCTGCGCGATCAGCCAGGCGGCGACCTCCATGCTGACCGACCTCGTCAAGGGCCGCACGGCGCAGGACGTCGCGGCGATGCCCAAGGAGGAGCTGCTCGAGGAGCTCGGCATCCCCCTGACGCCCGTGCGGCTCAAGTGCGCGATCCTCGGGCTCGGCGTCCTCAAGCTCGCGCTGCACAAGGCGCGAGGAACCCCGCTTCCCGGAGGAGTGGGGAACGTCGGTCCGCGACCTCGTCTTCGACTAGGCCGCTGTCGTGGCAGAGATCGAGGTCGCTCCGCTCGACGAGCTGCCGCCCGGGACGATGCGGCTCGTCCCTGCGGGAGATCGCACGGTCGGCGTCTACAACTGCGGTGGGCGGCTGCACGCGATCGAGGACCGCTGCTCCCACGACGACGGCCCGTTGTGCGAGGGGGAGTGGGAGCCCGAGCTGTGCATGGTCGTCTGCCCACGGCACGGATCTCGCTTCGATCTCGAGACCGGCATCCCTATGTCACTTCCGGCCTTCGAGCCCGTGGAGATCTTCCCTGTCTCGGTTCGCGACGGGATGGTCGTCGTCGACGTGGGGGACTGATGCTCGACGACCGGGTGCTCTCCGTGCTCTCTCGCCTCGAGGAGGAAGACCGCGCCGAGCGCGAGGCCGGGCTGCCGCCGGCCCAGCGCTCGCGCCAGGTGGCGCCGGGCACGGGCCGGTTCCTCTTCGCACTCGCGGCGTCGCAGGCCGGCATCGAGGTCCTCGAGGTCGGTGGGTCGCGAGGGTACTCGTCGATCTGGCTCGCGTCGGGGGCGCGCGTGCTCGGAGGACGCCTCGTCTCCCTCGAGCGCGACCCGGACCGGTGCTCGGCGTGGAGGGAGAACGTCGCCGCCGCGGGCCTCGAGGAGTGGGCGGAGCTCGTGGAGGGTGACGCGCACGCGACCCTGAGCGCGACCGAGGACGTCTTCGACCTCGTCTTCCTCGACGCGGAGAAGACCGACTACGAGGCGCTCTTCACGCTCGTCCGTCCGCTGCTCGAGCCGGGCGCGCTGGTCGTCGCGGACAACGTCGTCTCCCACGCGGAGACGCTCGCCGCGTACTCCGCCGCCCGCCAGGCCGACCCGACGCTCTCGAGCGTGACGGTCACGCTCGACCGCGGGCTCGAGCTCACGGTGGTCGTGTCCTAGCCGGCTAGGGCACCTCGCTCACAGGCCGAGGACGTTCCGGTCCGGGTCGCGGAAGAACGTCATCCACAGCTCGTGGTCGGGCATCGTCGCGATGAGGTGCGGCTCGTCGTCGAACGGGACGCCGCGCTCGGTGAGACTCGGTGCGTGCGGCGTGGATGTCCTGCACGCGGAAGTACACGATCGAGCTCGGATGGTCGACGCGGCGCCCCTCGGGCGTCGCGCCCGACCAGCCCGACTGCCGGCTTCGTCCGCTGCGGCGACTGCGGATCATGCTCGCCGTGCCGGAGAACGCCGACGCCCGTCGCGGAGCGCGCCCCGGCACGCCTGCTCGAGTAGGGGCGCGAGCGCCGCGGCGCCGAGCTCGTGGCGCGCTTCGACCCGCCCCCGCCGAAGGCCTTGGAAGTCCCGGGCGTGCGGCGACGCTCGTCGAGCAGGCTCTCCGCCTTTCTCCATCCGCTGCCAGCACGTATGCTGCCGCTACCGCGGAAAGGAGGTGGTCCGGTTTGAGCGATGACAGTACCGGCAGTGGAGGTACCAGCGGGTAGAGGCGTGCCCCCGGGACCACCGGGAATCGCCTAGCCAGCGTAGGGGGCTCGCAGCTTGCGCCGCAGACGCATGTCGTCTGCCGGAAGCGCCTCTACTACTCCAACGCTGGTCACCGAGATCGAGGGGCTGCTCGCGCAGCCCCTCGTCTTTTCCGGCAGCGACGACTACGCCGCGACTGCGACCGGCACGGCCTCGGAGACGAGCGCCTCGAGGTGCGACGCAAGGCGCGCTGCGACCCGCGAGTCGGTGAGCCGCCCGGACTCGTCGAAGGCGTCGTGGGCGCGCGCCACCGGCACCTCGCCGTCGATCACGCGTGCGCCGGCGATACCGAGGACCCGGCGCAGGTCCTGTTGCGCCCAGATGGCCCCGTACTGTCCAGTCGTCGCGCCGGCGACCGCGGCGGTCTTGCCCCAGATCGCTGCGCCACCCCGCGGCGGGCGGGACGCCCAGTCGATCGCGTTCTTCAGCACGCCCGGGATCGAGCCGTTGTACTCGGGAGTGACGAAGAGGAGGGCGTCGGCGTGCTCGATGCGCTCGCGGAGATCCCTGACGGAGGCAGGGGCGTCCTCGCCGTCCAGGTCCTCGTCGTACGGCGGGAGCTCGGCGAGCCCGTCGTACAGGTCGACGTCGACCCCGGCGGGGGCGAGGTCGGCCGCCGCCCGGGCGAGGGCCGTGTTGTACGACCGCTCGCGCAGGCTGCCCGAGAAGGCGAGGACCTGCATCGTCAGCTCGCCTTCACCGCGGCGAAGATCGCCTTCAGGACCACCTGGTTCGGGAGGAGGAAGCCGCCGCCGGGAAGCGGGGCGTTCCACTCGAGCCCGAAGTCCGTGCGGTCGATGGTCGTCTGCAGCTCGAGCCCGACCCGGTCGTTGCCCCACGGGTCAGCGCCCTCGCCGGCGTACGTGCCGGTGAGCACGACGGGTCTCGTGACTCCCTTGATCGTCAGGTCCCCGTCGACGACGAGCTCGTCACCGTGCTCCGAGACCGACGTCGACTCGAACCGCAGCTCGGGGTAGCGAGCGGTGTCGAAGAAGTCCGGCGACTGCAGGTGGCTGTCGCGTGTCTCGTCGAAGGTCGTGATGCTCGTGGCGTCGACGACGCCCTCGATGGTGGGCTCCTCGCCGCCGTGGATCGTCCCGGTGAAGCCGGGGACGCGGCCCTTGATCGTCACGAGCGCGAGCTTCTTGACCTCGAACTCGAGGGACGACCAGGTCGGGGTCGATCTCCCAGTCGCCTGCCGGGATGAGGGTGGCTGTCTGCTCTGTGATCGTGGACATTGCGTGCCCTCCTTTGTGTGCGCTACTATTGAGCACGCAAACAACTGTAGCGGAGAGAACATGCCTAGTCAACTATTGAGTGAGCAAGAGATTGGGACGGATGCGTTCGTCGCCCTCGTCCGCGCGCATGCGACGGTCACGAGGCAGCTGAACGCCCAGCTCGCCGCGGATCACGGCCTCACGATCAACGACTTCGAGGTTCTGCTCCGTCTCTCCCTGGCTCCGGATCACCGCCTGCGGCGGGTCGACCTCGCGCAGCAGGTCGTGCTGACTCCCTCGGGGATCACGCGCCTCCTCGACGGTCTCGAGCGGCAGGGATGGGTCGACCGGGCGTCGTGCAGCGAGGACCGGAGAGTGGTCTACGCCGTGATCACGGACGAGGGCCTCGCCAAGCTGGGCGAGGCGCGCTCCACCCACGTGCCCCAGATCGAGGAGCACTTCGCGCGCCGGCTTCCCCGGGAGGAGCTCGGGAGCCTCGTCGCGCTTCTCGGCAAGCTCGGGGACGAGGGCCCGGACCTGCTGTGTGACACCGGCGCCTAGCTCGTCTCCGGGCGAGGGAAGTTCTGCCAGTAGCGGCTCGGCGTCGGGCCGCGCTGTCCCTGGTACTTCGAGCCGATCCCGGCCGAGCCGTACGGGCGCTCCGCGGGCTCGGAGAGCTGGACGAACGAGAGCTGCCCGATCTTCATCCCCGGGTAGATCGTGATCGGGAGGTTCGCGACGTTCGAGAGCTCGAGCGTGACGTGCCCGTCCCAGCCGGGGTCGATGAAGCCGGCGGTCGAGTGGATGAGGAGGCCCAGGCGGCCGAGCGACGACTTGCCCTCGAGCCTCGCCACGAGGTCGTCGGGCAGCGTCACGCGCTCGAGCGTGGAGCCGAGCACGAACTCCCCCGGGTGGAGGATGAACGCCTCGTCCCCCTCGACCTCGACGAGCTCGGTCAGCTCCTCCTGCTCCGCCTTCACGTCGATGTAGGGGTACCGCGAGTTCCGGAACACGCGGAAGTAGCGGTCGACGCGCACGTCGAGGCTCGACGGCTGCATGAGCTCCGGCTCGTACGGGGAGATGCCGATGCGCCCCTCCGAGAGCAGTCGGCGGATCGTCCGGTCGGACAGGACCACCGCCCGATTCTAGGCGGGGACCTTGTGACACCGTGTCACATGGGCGGGTCGGCGCGGCTCCGGCTGCGGTAAGGTCCCTGCCCCGGTGTCGGTGCTGCTCCCACCCATCGACCCGAACGAGCGTTTCCGCGAGCGTCGGGCGGCCTCGAGGCGAAGGAAGCGCCTCCGCCGCAGCGTCCTCGTGGGCTCGCTGCTCGTCGGTGTCGCGCTCCTCGGGGTCGGGGCGCGCTTCGTGGGCGGTCCGCAGACCGTTCCTACGCCGACGTCGGAGCTGGCGACGCTCGCCACCGTCGACGCCGCCGGGCCTCGCGCGCTGCCGGTCGAGATCCGCGGGGTCCACGTGACTCTCGGCCTCGCGTCCCTCCCCGGCAAGCTCCGGGAGTACGTCGATCTGGAGCGCGAGGGGCTGACCGCGATCGAGCTCGACGTGAAGGACGAGAACGGGGAGATCGGCTTCACGCCGCGCTCGCTGCCGCTGGCGAGGAAGGTCGGGGCGGCGCGCGAGTACTACGGGGCCCGCACGGCGGCCCGGCTCGTGCACGGACGGGGGCTGTACCTCGTCGGTCGGGTCGTGGTCTTCGAGGATCCACTCCTCTCGAGCGGGCGCCCGGATCTGGCCGTCCGGCGCAGCGACGGCTCGGTGTGGAGAGACGCCGCAGGGCTCGGCTGGACGAACCCGTACGACCGCAGGGTGTGGAAGTACAACGTGGACGTCGCCGTCGCCGCGGCCCGGGCGGGGTTCGACGAGATCCTGTTCGACTACGTGCGCTTCCCGTCGGACGGCGACGTCGACAGCGCCGTCTACCGCAAGCCGCGGGCGCTGAAGAAGCGGCAGGCCGTTCCGGCGTTCCTGCGCTACGCGGCGAGCCGGCTCGAGCCGTTCGACGTGCGCGTCTCCGCGGCGGTCTTCGGGCTCTCCGCGGCGCGCGACCTCGGGATCGGCCAGATCCCGCGACGGATGGCTCCCTACCTCGACCACGTGTACCCGATGACCTACCCGTCGCACTTCGGCCCGGGCGAGCTGGGGCTCGCCGACCCCGGCGGATCTCCCGGAGCGACGGTCGACCGGGCGCTCAGGCGGTTCGACCGGGCGCTGCGGGGCCGGGACGTCCTCCTCGTCCCGTGGGTGCAGGACTTCAGCTTCTCGACGCAGTACGGGATCGAGGAGGTGCGGGCGCAGATCGACGCGGCCCGGCGCGCGGGCGCGAAGGGATACATGCTGTGGAACGCCAACGGCCTGTACACCGACGGCGCGCTGAAGGCTCCGTAGGGGATCTGCGTCGCTACGGCGCGAGCCGCTCCCTGCGCCAGCCCCCGCCCGAGCGCACGTACCGGATCCGATCGTGCAGGCGGTTCTCGCGGTGCGTCCAGAACTCGACGAGCTCCGGCTCGACCCGGAACCCGCCCCAGAACGGGGGCAGCGGCACGTCGCCGCCGCGGAAGCGCTCCTCGGCCGCGGCGTAGGAGGACTCGAGGGCGCCGCGGCTCGCGACCGGCAGCGACTGCGACGACGCCCACGCCGCGAGGCGGCTCGGCCTCGGGCGTGTCGCCCAGTACTCCTCGGACACCGCGGGCTCGACCTCCTCCACCGTGCCCTCGACGCGAACCTGGCGCCCGAGCTCCCACCAGTGCAGGACGAGGGCGGCGCGGGGGTTCGCCGCCAGCTCCTCGCCCTTCCGCGAGCTGCGGTTCGTGAAGAAGGTGAGGCCGCGCTCGTCCACCCCTCGCAGGAGCACGATGCGGGCCGACGGCCGTCCGTCGGCGGTCGCCGTCGCGAGTGTCATCGCCTGCGGCGCCGAGGAGATGGCTGCCGCGTCGGCCAGCCACGCGCGCAGCGAGGTCAGCGGGTCGGAAGCGAGGTCGTGCTCGTCCACGGCTCCATGCCTACTCACACCGCGGTGGCGAGTCAAGCGGGGCTCGATCGCGGATCGGTGGCTGGTGCCCGCTGGTTGCTCGGATAGGCTGAGAGCATGGTGGCGATGCGCGCGATCGAGCTCCGGACCGAGGTCCCCGGGCCGCGTGCTCGGGAGATCCTCGAGCGCGAGCAGCGCTCCGTTGCGCGCCCGCTGATCGTCCACGCGCCGGTCGTCGCGGCCAGCGCGCAGGGCGCGACGATCACCGACGTCGACGGCAACACGTTCCTCGACTTCGTCGGCGGCGTCGGCGTCATGAACGTCGGCCACAACCACCCGCGGGTCGTCCGCGCCATCCACGAGCAGGCGGACCGGTTCCTCCACACCGACTACACCGTCGTCGCGTACGAGCTCTACGTGGAGCTCGCCGAGCGCCTGGGCGACCTCGTGCCGATCTCCGGGGAGACCCGCGCTGCGTTCTTCAACGCCGGCACCGAGGCCGTCGAGAACGCCGTCAAGCTCGCACGGCTGCACACGGGGCGGCAGGCGGTGATCGCCTTCGAGGGCGCCTTCCACGGACGCACGCTGCTGGCCCTCACCATGACCTCCCGGACGCACCCGTACAAGAAGGGCCTGGGGCCGTTCGCGCCCGAGGTCTACCGCGCCCCGTTCCCGAACGCGTACCGCGGGCCCGGGCCCGAGCAGGCGCTCGCCTCGCTCGAGCACATGCTGTCCACGCACGTGTCGGCCGATCACGTCGCCGCGATCGTGTTCGAGCCCCAGCAGGGAGAGGGCGGGTTCGTCCCGGCGGATCCCGCGTTCGTGCGCGGCCTGCGCGAGCTCTGCGACGAGCACGGCATCGTCCTCGTCGCCGACGAGGTGCAGACCGGCTTCGGGCGCACGGGGCGGATGTTCGCCATGCAGCACTTCGACGTCGAGGCCGACCTGATCGTCCTCGCGAAGTCGATCGCCGGCGGGCTGCCGCTCTCCGGCGTCGTCGGCAGGGCCCCGATCATGGACGACCCGCACGAGGGCGCGATCGGCGGCACGTTCGTGGGGAACCCCGTCGCGCTCGCCGCCGCGTGCGCGGTGCTCGACGTGTTCGAGGAGGAGGAGCTCGTCTCGAGGGCCGGCGCGATCGGCGAGGTCATCCGATCCCGCATGCTCCGGTGGCGCGAGCGCTGGGCGCAGGTCGGCGACGTCCGCGGTCTCGGCGCGATGCTCGCGATCGAGCTGGTGAAGGACCCGGTGAAGAAGTCGCCGGCGCCGGAGCTCGCGGCCGCCGTCGTCGAGCAGGCGCTCCGCCGCGGCCTGATCCTGATGAAGGCTGGCGTCTACGGGAACTGCATCCGCGTCCTGTGCCCGCTCACGATCTCGGACGGCGAGCTCGACGAGGGTCTCGTCGTCTGGGAAGAGGCGCTCGCCGCGGCTCTCGGCTAGAAACGGCCGCTCCTCTCCGCCAGACTTCCGCCATGTCGACGTGCCCGGCGTGCGGCGCGTCAGTTCCGGACGACGCCCGGTTCTGCCCGGCATGCGGTGCCGAGCAGCGCCCACGCTCGGCGAGCGAGGAGCGCAAGCTCGTCACCGTCCTCTTCGCCGACCTTGTCGGTTCCACGGCATTCGCGGGGGAACGCGACCCGGAGCGCGTGCGACTGCACCTCGAGCGCTTCTACACGGCCATGCGCGAGGAGATCGAGGTCACGGGCGGCACCGTCGAGAAGTTCGCCGGAGACGCCGTCATGGCGGTCTTCGGCGCTCCGGCTGCGCTCGAGGACCACGCCGAACGGGCGCTGCATGCGGCACTCGCCATGCAGAGGAGAATGCGCGAACTCTTCGGCGGCGAGGTCGCGCTCCGAATCCGCGTCAACACCGGCGAGGTCGTCGTCGGGGAACCCTCGGAGGGTGGCTCGTTCGCCACCGGGGACGCAGTCAACGTCGCCGACCGTCTCCAGAAGGCGGCGGAGCCCGGCGAGGTCCTCGTCGGAGTACGCACCGTCGCGGCGGCGACTGGAGCGTTCGAGTTCTCTGCACCGCGCACGGTCGAGGCCAAGGGCAAGCCCGAAGGTCTCGTCGGTTCGCCTGTCCTGCGGGCGCTCAGCGCCACGCGACCGCGCGGCGTCAGCGGCCTTCCACGGGTCTTCGTCGGGCGCGACACCGAGCTCGAGCTCCTGCATGCGGCCTATCGCCGGGTTGTCGCCGGCTCCGAGCCGTACCTGGTCACGATCGTCGGCGAGCCGGGGGTTGGGAAGTCGCGGCTCGTGCGAGAGCTGCAGCACGTGCTCGCTCGAGAGGATCCGCCGCCGATCGCCCGAACCGGGCGCTGCCTGGCGTACGGCGACGGGATCACCTACTGGCCGCTCGGCGAGATCGTCCGCGAGCACTTCGGGATCCCGGAGGGCACGGCGCCGGCCGACATCGCGCGTCGGCTCGAGGGCCGGGAGCTGCTCGGCCTGGCGCTGGGTCTCGACGTGGCACGCGAGCTCCATCCTCTCGACGCACGAGAGAGGCTGCATGCCGCGGCGGTCGGGCTCGTGGAGGACATGGCTGCCGACAGCCCGGCCGTCCTGCACGTCGAGGACGTCCACTGGGCCGAGCCGGATCTGCTCGATCTGGTGGAGCGGCTGGTAGCCGAGGTTCGCGCGCCGATTCTCGTTCTCACGACCGCCCGGCCCGAGCTCATGGACCGACGCGCTGCGTGGGGCGCCGGACGGCGCAACACGACGCTGCTCTGGCTCAACCCCCTTCCGGAGACGCACGCCGTGTCGATGCTCGACGAGATGCTCCCCGAGGTGCTTCCGGGCGAGGTGCACGAGCTGGTGGTGGCTCGCGCGGAGGGCAACCCGTTCTTTCTCGAGGAGCTCGTCGGGGAGCTCGTCGACAGTGGGTTCCTGGCTCGTGGCGAGAGCGGTTGGGAGCTCGGGGCGCGCGATCCGGACTTCACGATCCCCGACACGGTGCACACGGTGCTCGCGGCGCGCATCGACCGGCTTCCTCCCACGGAGAAGGCTGCGCTTCAGGCCGGGGCCGTCGTCGGCCGCGTCTTCTGGCGCGCGCCCGTCGTGCATCTTCTCGGAGGCGTCGAGCCCGACTTCGGGGTCCTGCAAGAGCGCGACCTGATCAGCGCGAGGCGCGCGTCCTCGTGGGACGACGACCGCGAGTTCGTAATCAAGCACGCGCTGACGCGCGAGGTCGCATACGGCTCGATTCCGAAGGCACAGCGGGGGCGTCTGCACGCGTCGCTCGCGGCGTGGCTCGAGCGACGCGACGTCGGTGGTGACGAACGCGCGTCGCTCCTCGCGTACCACTTCGCGGAGGCGGCACGACCGGAGGACTCCGATCTCGTGTGGGCAAACGAGCCCGAACAGCTGGAGAGGATCCAGGTGCGGGCAGTTCACTGGCTCGGGCGCGCCGGCGAGCTCGCGCGCGGTCGGTACGAGCTGGACGAGGCGGTGGAGTTGCTCGGGCGCGCCGTCGAGCTCTCCAAGGACGCCGCCGAGCGTGCGCGGCTCCTGCGCCTGCTCGGAGAGACGCATGCCCTGCGGTACGACGCCGACGGCATGGAGACGTCGCTCAGTCAGGCGCTCGAAGGACCCATCGACGACGGAGAGCGAGCCGACATCTACGCCTTCCTCGCCTTCCAGGCGTCCATTCGGTCGGCGATGTTCTCGATCAGATTGAACCGCGAGCGGATCGACGGATGGGCGAGGAACGCGCTCGCGCTCGCGGCGCCGCAGAGCGAGGCACGCGTTCGCGCGACGCTTGCGCTCGTCAACATCGAGCCCGCGTCCGCCTCCGACGACCTGCTCGACGAGGCGGGCGCTCTCGCGGCGGCGCTGGACAGCGCCGAGCTGCGTTCCTTCGCGCTCGGCGCTCGGAGCCAGACGGCGTTCGAGCGGCGGAGATATCGCGAGGCGGCAACCTTGATCGACCAGCGGCTCGAGCTCGCGGCCACGATCGACGACCCCGACCACCGCTGCGAGGCGTACGAGAGCGGCGCTCCGGTGGTGGCCGCGCTGGGGGACTTCGAGCGCTCGCGTGAGCTCGCGGCGCTGCACGGCGACTTGTCCCGGCGGCTGTCGGCCCACCATCGCGTTCACACGGTGTCCCTCGAGCTCGAGCTCGCGGACACCCTCGGCGACTGGCCGACGCTCGCAGCCGAGACCGACCGCACGTGGGATCTCGTCACCGCGAACCTCGCGACCCCCTGCGTCAGGAACCCACGCGATCTTCTGCTGTGTGCCGCGGCGCACGTCGTCCTGGGCGACGAGTCGCGTGCCGCCGCGCTCGAGCGCTCGGCGGTTCGGATCGCCGGCGAGGGCTTCGACTCGTACCTCGTCGGCCCGAGGCTCCGGATCGCCCTCACGCGAAGCGATCGCGCGGCTGCCGAAGCGCTTCTCGACGTTCCGATCGAGCGCACGAACGTGTGGGGCGTCGGCGCTCTCGTGGCGCGCCTCGACGTCCTTGCGGCGCTTCGCCGCACGGAGCTTGTCGAGGTCGACGCCCCAGCGTTCCTCGCGGATGGTTCGGTCGTCGGGCCGTTCGCGCTGCGCGCGCTCGGCATCGTTCGCGGCGACGACGAGCTGCTCACACGGGCAGACGAGGGCTTTCGCGCGTTCGGGCTCGAGTGGCACCGCGCGCAGACCGAACGGCTCCTCGAGGGCCTCTAGTACTCCAGGCGGCTCCGCCGCTCGTGCCGCTCGAGCGCGAGCTCGATCAGGCGGTCGAGC
The DNA here is from genome assembly GCA_963705535.1 of uncultured Actinomycetes bacterium. Classification (GTDB taxonomy): domain Bacteria; phylum Actinomycetota; class Thermoleophilia; order Gaiellales; family Gaiellaceae; genus GMQP-bins7. Next base: position 323,506 of record CAVPJY010000005.1, on the reverse strand, counting down.
AGATCGGCGTACGGGAGGCCGGACGCCTCGAAGAGCTTCGCGTAGACGCTCGTCGACGTGAAGCCCGGGATCGTGTTGATCTCGTTCACGACCACCCCGTCGTCGGGCGTCACGAAGAAGTCGATCCGCGCCATGCCCTCGCACTCCGTCGCGACGAACGACTCCACCGCCAGGCTGCGCACTCGCTCGGTCGCGGCGGCCGAGATCCGCGCCGGGACGACGAGCTCCATGCCGCCCTCGTCGTACTTCGCCGAGTAGTCGTACCACTCGGCGTTCGCGACGATCTCGCCGACCGCCGAGGCGACGGGGTCGCGGTTCCCGAGGACGCTGCACTCGACCTCGGTGCCTTCGAGGAGCTCCTCGACGAGCACCTTGTCGTCGTGGCGGCGGGCCAGAGCCACCGCGGCCTCGAGCTCCCCCGCGTCGTGGGCTTTCGAGATGCCCACGGAGGAGCCGAGCCGTGCGGGCTTCACGAACACGGGGTACGTGAACGGATGGCGCACCGAATCACCCTCGCGCAGGGTCACGTTTCGCGCGACCGGGATCCCGCGGTCGCGCAACACCGCCTTGCACAGGTCCTTGTCCATGCAGAGCGCCGAGGCCGCGACCCCGGCGCCGACGTAGGGGACGCCGGCGAGCTCGAGGAGGCCCTGCACGGTGCCGTCCTCGCCGAAGGGCCCGTGCAGGATCGGGAGGACGACGTCGATCCGGCCGAGGAGCGCCGCGGGCGGCGACCCGGCGAGCACGGGCAGCGACTCGGCGGTCGACGCCGGCAGCGCGCCGGGGCTCGCGGCGCCGTCTGCGATCTCCCAGCGGCCGTCGCGGGCGATCTCGATCGTCGCCGCGTCGTAGCGCGCGGGGTCGAGGGCGGCGAGGACCGACCGCGCCGACGCGAGGGAGATCTCGTGCTCGCTCGACCGCCCGCCCGCGAGCACGGCGACGCGCAGGCGCGGGCTCACGGGATGGGCGTCGTCTCGTCGCCCGTGAAGCGGCCGACGAACAGCGTGACGACGGTGTTCGGCTTCGCCTGCGACCCGCCCGCCGGGTCCTGCGAGAGGACGATGCCGTCGAGCGTGGGGTCGTCCGTGTCCTCGAGGACGACGGTCGTGCGGAAGCCCGCCGCCTCCAACGTCGTCTCGGCGACGGTGACGTCCTGGGTCGTGACGTCCGGGACGGCGCTCGTCTCCGGCCCGCGCGAGACCGAGAGCGTGACGGTCGCGCCCTTCGAGCTCTCGCTGCCGCCGTTCGGCTCCTGGTCGACGACGGTGTCCTTCGTCTGATCCGAGGCGACGTCGACGCGCGCGACGCCGAACCCGGCGCGTTGCAGCTCCGAGGCGGCCTGGTCGTAGGGCAGTCCCACGACGTTCGGGACACTCACGGGCTTCGGCCCCTTCGAGACGTTGATGCGGACCTGGGTGCCCTCGACCACGACGGTTCCTGCGCCCGGCTTCTGCGCGGTGACGGTGCCCTCCTCGCGCTCGGAGTTCACCTCGAAGACCTGGGCGTCGAGCCCGGCACGCGTGAGCTCGGCGACGGCGTCCTCGACGGTCTGGCCGACGACGCTCGGGATGGTCACCTTCGGCTTGCCGGAGGACACGTCGATGAAGATGACGTCGCCCTTGTCGACCCTCGTGCCCTCGGTCGGGTCCTGCGCGAAGACCAACCCCTCCTCGACGTCGGAGTTGGGGACACGCCGCACGCGGGGGACGAGGTCGCGCTGCGTGATCTGGTCGACGGCCTGCGCCTGGCCGAGGCCCACCACGTACGGGACGGCGACCGTGTCGGCGCCGTCGAGCTGCTCCCGGATCGTGTCCCAGAGGAAGAACCCGCCCACGACCAGTGCGAGCAGGGCGCCGAGCCCGACGAGCCACGGCCACGCCGAGCGTCGCTTGGGTCTCGGGTCGAACTCCGGCGGGTACGCCGCGCCACCCGTCCGCGGCCGCCTCGTCACCCGAGTGACCGCGGTCGACCCGTCGGCGCGCGAGCTCGAGAGGACGACGGTCGCAGCCTCGGCCGTCTCCGCGGGGACGTGGCCACCGCGCGCGACCGTCTCGAGGTCGGCGTCCATCGCCACGGCCGACTGGTAGCGGTCGGCGGGCTCCTTCGCGAGGGCGCGCAGGACCACGAGGTCGAGGTCGGTCGAGATCTCCGGGCGGAGCTCCGAGGGCGGCTCGGGCACCTCCGAGAGGTGCTTCATCGCGATCTCGACCGGTGTCTCCCCCGAGAAGGGGACCTCCGCGGTCAGGAGCTCGTAGAGCACGATCCCCGTCGAATAGAGGTCGGACGTCTGGTCGACGGGCGCCCCGCGGGCCTGCTCCGGGGAGAGGTACTGGGCGGTCCCGATGATCGAGCCCTCCTCCGTCATCTGGCTCGAGCCGGCCCGTGCGATCCCGAAGTCCGTGACCTTGACGACGCCCTCCGAGTCCACGATGACGTTGTGTGGCTTGATGTCGCGGTGGATCACGCCGTTGCGGTGCGCGTAGCGGAGCGCGGCGAGGATCTGGCGCGTGTAGGCGATCGCCATGGGGATCGGGCACGGGCCGCGGCTGCGGAGGAGCTCCTTCAACGTCCGCCCCTCCACGTACTCCATGACGATGAAGTACGAGCCGTTCGTCTCCCCACGGTCGAAGATCGAGACGATGTTCGGGTGGGAGAGGCCGGCCGCGTGCGTGGCCTCCCGGCGGAACCGCTCCACGAACTGGTCGTCGTTCGCGTAGCGCGCGTGCAGGACCTTGATCGCGACGCGCCGCCCGAGCTCCTGGTCCTCCGCGAGGTAGACGTCGGCCATCCCCCCGCCTCCGAGCTTCCGGGTGACGCGGTAGCGCCCCGCGAAGAGCGTTCCGGAGAGGGTGTCCTGGATCGTCATCGGCGGTTGCCCACTAGGTTAGGGATTCTCCGTGCCCCGCAGGATGGCCTCCATGACCGTGCGGGCGATCGGAGCCGCGGTCGTGCCGCCGGTCCCGGCCTGATCCTCGAGCACGACGGCGATCGCCAGCTCGGCGGGCGTGTCCTCGTCGCGGCTCGCGAAGGCGATGAACCACGTCGTGTTGGAGCCCGGGACTCCGGTCTCGCCCGTCCCCGTCTTCCCGCCCACCGACCATCCGGGAATCTGTGCTGCCGTGCCGGTCCCCCGCTCGACCGCGAGCCGCATCATCCGTGCCACCGACGCCGCGGTGTCCCTCGTCACTGCCTGCCTGATCAGCGTCGGCTGCTGCCTTTGCACGACCCGGCCGTCGGGGGCGACGACGCGGGCGACCACCTGCGGCTCCATGAGCCTCCCGTTCACGCCGATCGCGCCTGCCACCATCGCCATCTGCAGCGGCGTGACGAGCAGCCGCTCCTGGCCGAACGCCATCCGCCCCGCGTCGACGTCTGAGTCGAGGCGTGGGTAGTAGAGCCGGCCGTCCCGGTACAGGCCGCTCGGCTGTCGCTCGTCCGCGGGCGTCTCGAGCGGGGGGCGCTCGTAGAACCCGAAGCGCTTCGCCGTGTCGAGGATCGCCTTCGCGCCGAGCTTCAGCCCGATGTTGCAGAAGACCGAGTTGACCGAGTAGACGAGCGCGGTCTCCAATGTGATCGTCCCGAACGGCCGGGTCGTGTCGAAGTTGTTCACTCGCTTGCCGTAGACCGTGCAGTATCCGGGGTCCACGAACGTGGACTCGGGCGTGTACTTCTTCGACTCGAGCGCGGCTGACGCGGTGATCACCTTGAACGTCGAGCCGGGGACGAAGAGGCCCGCGGTGCCCCGATCGAGGAGCGGGGACGCCGGATCGCAGTCAGCGGTGATCTCCGAGATGCTCCCGAAGTCGTCCTCCACCCGGTTCGGGTCGAAGGTCGGCGACGAGGCGAGCACCTTGACCTTTCCGTTCCGCGGGTCGAGCGCTACGACCGCGCCGCAGCGCCGCCCGAGCTGCTCGAGCGCGACCTTCTGAGCGCCGAGGTCGAGCGTCGTCAGGACGTCGTTGCCCTGGATCGGCTTTCCGCGCAGCTCGTCGAGCGCCTTGTCCAGGACGGTCGACAGGTTCTCGTTCGAGGCCGTCAGGTAGTCGTTGAGCGAGCGTTCGAGGCCCGTCCGCGACCGCCCGACCGTCGAGTAGCCGACGACGTGCGCCGTCCACGGACCCTGCGGGTAGCGGCGAAAGTACAGCGTCTTCGACCCCACCTCCCGCTGGACGTTCCGGGCGAGACGCCTTCTCGGGGAGAGCGTGAGGATGAGGCCGCGGTCGACCGAGAACTCGGCCACGCGCCTGATCGCATTGTCCTGCTTCGCCGCCAGGTCCGGCGCCGCCCATGTCTGCCAATAGGTCGTCATCACGACGAGCACGCCGACGAGCGCGAGGGCGACGTACGTGAGCTTGACGATCCGTGGGTTCACGGGGCTCGGTTGGCGCGCTGGGACACGAGCAGGAGGCCCGCGAGCAGGAGGAAGTTCGCGACGACGCTCGTGCCCCCGTACGAGACGAAGGGGAGGGTGATACCCGTCAGCGGAACGACGCGCAGGACGCCGCCGACGATGATGAAGGTCTGGAGCGCGAAGCCGAACGTGAGGCCGGCTGCTAGGAGCTTCGAGAACCCGTCCTGCGCGCGGAGCGCGATCCGCATGCCGCGGACCACGAACAGCATGAAGCAGAGGAGCATCGCTGCGGCTCCCACGAGCCCGAGCTCCTGCGCGACCGCCGAGTAGATGAAGTCGGTCCGGAGGAAGGGGATGAGGGGCGTGCCGTCGGTCGACTCGAACGTGCCGTTGCCCAAGCCCGTCCCGGCGAACCCTCCGTTGGCGATGGAGTAGAGGCTCTTCACGAGCTGGTACGACGCGCAGTCCTGGCGGAGCTCGAGCGTGCCGCTCGTCGCGCAGTACACCTTCTCGTCGGTCCACGGGTGCAGCCAGATCGTCACGCGATCCTGGACGTGGTCGATCGCGTTGTAGAGGACGGCTGCGCCGCCGACGAAGAGCGCGACGCCGATCGCGACGAAGAGCGCCCGCCCGGTCGCGAGGTACAGCATCGCCAGGAAGATCCCGAAGTTGAGGAGGGCACTCCCGAGGTCGTTGGTCGCGACGATCACGAGCATGGCCGCGCCCCAGAGGACGAGCAGCGGCCCGACGTCCTTGAGCCGGCCCTGGGCGATCGACTCCCGTTTCTCCCGCAGGTAGCCGGCGAGGAAGACGATGAGGCAGATCTTCGCGAGCTCGCCCGGCTGGAACTGGATGACGCCGAGATCCACCCACAGGCGCGCGCCGTTGACCTCCTCCCCGAGCCCGGGAACCCTCGGCAGAAGCAACAACGCGACGGCCGCGACGCCGAACAGGTAGGGGTACGACTCGAGGACGCGGTAGTCGTGACGAAGCCAGAGGAGCGTCGCGCAGAGGACGCCGACGCCGATCGCCACCCAGAGCGCCTGCCTGCCCCCGTCGTCCGGGTCGAGCCGGTAGTTGAGCGCGAGGCCGAACGCGGTGAGGACGGCGGTCAGCGGCAGCAGCGCGCCGTCGGCGTCCGGCACCGTGCGCCGGGCGACGACGTGCGCGACGAGATAGAGGCCGAGGAAGAGCGCGGCCCAGAGCACCGCGTCGCCCGAGAACTGCGAGTCGCGTGCGATCGTCACGCTCGCGAGCGCGATCCCGGCGACGAGCGCGGCGAGCACGAGCCCGCCCAGCTCGCGGTTCCGCGCCGTCACCTCGTGATGCCAGCGTAGAGGGCGAGGATGGCGAGCACCAGCAGTGCCGCGACCAGGGCGATGGCCGCAAGCCGGCCCCCGGCCCGGCGCCGTGGCGGGTCGTGTCGACCGGAGCCGCGTCGTCGTCGAACGCAGGAGAGGCGCTCTCCTGCTCGGGCTCGTCGGGGGGAGAGCCGTCCTCGGGCGCGAGATCGGGCTGCGTGTCCTCGGGGGGCGCCCCGTCCTCCGCCGCCCGCGCGTCGGCGTCGCCGACGAGCTCGAAGATCACCACGGTGATGTTGTCCTCCCCACCCCGGGCGTTCGCCGCCGCTACCAATGCCTCCGCGGCTCGCTCCGGGTCTCGCGCGACTGCCTCGACCGCCGCAACCACCTCGTCGTCGGGGACCATCGACGACAACCCGTCGGAGCAGAGAAGGAAGACGTCACCCGGCTCCCCCGCGACGGTGCGCACGTCGACCTCGACCGCGGGCTCCGTCCCGAGCGCTCTCGTTATCGCCGAGCGCTGCGGGTGATGCTCCGCTTCCTCGGGCGTCAGGACGCCGCTCTCGACGAGCTCGGCGACGAGGGAGTGGTCCTTCGTCAGCTGCTCGATGGCGCCCCCGCGGATCAGGTACGCGCGGGAGTCGCCGACATGCCCGATCGCCACCGTGCCGTCGCGGACGAGCGCGACCGTGGCGACTGCGCCCATGCCTGTGGTCTCGGGATCGGAGACCGAGCGCTCCCAGATCCTCCGGTTCGCCTCCTCCACGGCGTGGACGAGCGCGTCAACGCCGTCGATCTCGGACGCGCCCTCCTCGAGCACCGTCGCGGCGAGCTCGGCGGCGAGCTGGCCCGCGCGAGCGCCGCCCATCCCGTCGGTCACCGCGAAGAGCGGCGGCTCGCATACGAACGCGTCCTCGTTTCGCAGGCGCCTCCGCCCGGTGTCCGTCACGCCTGCTGCGCGGCCGATCCTCATCGCTCGAGCCGGAGCTCCGTCTGCCCGATGCGAACGGTGTCGCCGGCACGGACCAGCGTCCTGGCGGTGATTCTCTCGCCGTTCACGAAGGTCCCGTTGGTGGAGCCGAGATCCTCCACCCACACGCCTTCCGCGCCGGGCTCGAGCTTCGCGTGGCGGGACGACGCGAAGTCGTCCCGGTCGAGGCGGATGCTCGACCCGGCATCCCGGCCCGCGACGGCCGCGCTGCCGACCGTGAGGATGCTCCCTGCCCGCCGCCCCGGGCCCTCGACGACGACGAAGGACGCCGAGCGAGGGCGCACCTGGGCGCGGAGCGCCTCGGCCTCGGCGGGGCCGAGGATGATGCTCTCCTGCGGGGCGCCGGCGAGGTCCTTGGTCGCGCTGCGCGCGACGAGCACGATGAAGACGTAGAGCAGGACGAGGAACGCCCCTTCAGGATCAGGAGCGTCTCGTCGGTGGAGAGCGCGTCGAGCGTCACGACCGAGGTTCGCCGAAGCTGATCTCCGTCGAGCCGAGCGTGATCCGGTCGCCGGCGCTCAGCCGCTCTCTCTTCGCCCTGCGCCCGTTGACGAGCGTCCCGTTCGTCGACCCGAGGTCGACGATCCACCACGCGTCGTCCTCGTGACGGATCTCGGCGTGCTTCCGCGAGACGTTGGCGTCGCCGACGCGCACGTCGCACTCCCGGGAGCGGCCGAGCACGGCGCGCGGGGCGCTGACCGTGCGCGTCTTGCCGTCGAAGGTGACGGTCGCCTGCACGGGCTCTGGCTCCTCCTCCACCTCTTCCTCGACCGCGGCCGGCGCCCGGTAGACCATCGTGTGCTCCGGCTGCTCCAGTGGGAGATCGGCCGGTGGCTGCGCCGCCTCGGCGGAGGCCTCGTCGGCGACGAGCCGCGTGCCGATGCCGAACTCGCCGATGGCGAGGTCGTCGTCCGTCGTCACGAGGACTCGCGGCGGGGTCAGGAGCACGTAGCGCTCGCGGCGCGCGTGCTCGGCCAGGTACTCCTGGAGCTCGCCGACGAGGGACGGCTCGTACCCCGAGAACCGGCGACGGTCCTGCGTGCAGAGGTAGAGGGTGTACTCGTTGGGCACGTAGACCCGGGAGACCGAGACCGTCTGATGGTCGTCCATCTCCTTCACGAGCTTGCGCGCGAGCTCGATCGGCTGGACGTGGGTCCGGAACGCACGGCCGAAGACCCCCTCGAACAGGCCCTCGATCCTGGACTCGATGCTGCGCAGCAAAGCCATGTGGCAGGCGGTGGCCCGCGCGACGAGTCTAGATGAGGCGGCGACCGATCCCGGCCGCGACGTTGGCCGCGAACGCCCAGACGAGGCCCGCGACGAGCAGCCCCGCGACACCCGTTCCCGTTGCGGCTGCGGCGACGAGGAGCACGCTGCCGACGGCCGCGACGCCGTAGCGGCTGTTGCGGGCCGCCCAGGGCAGGATCGCGGCGGCGAGCGCGCACGCGAGCGCGCCGCCGAGCACGGCGGGATTGAGCGCGAGCTCGCCCCAGACGGCGAGCGCGACCTCGCGAGTCGAGTCGGACGGGACGATTCCGAGGGAGGCGGCCGTCTCGGACGTCAGCGGGAGCTCCTCTCCCGCGACCCCGGCGAGCAGCGCGGCCGAGAGCACCGCGACGCCGCCCTGCGCCCCGCGGCGCAGTGTCCCGCGCGCCGGCAACACGACCAGGGGCACGAGCGCCAGCAGGCCGACCGGTGCGAGGAGCGGTCCCGCCACGAACAGCAGCCCGGATCGTGCATCGCGCCAGTTCAGGAGGAGCCAGCCGACCGCGAGCGCCGCGTACAGCGCGGCGGCGCTCTCGGCATGGTTCCCGAGCGGGAACAGCGGGGCCGCGAGGGCGACCGCCAGGCCGATGCGCGGGTCGAGCCAGGCGCCGAGGCCCGCGCCGACGACGATAGCGGCCACGAGCACGGGCGGCCAGAAGGGCAGGAGCGTCGCTCCCAGGCCGGCCGCGAGCATCGCGAGCCCGACGGGCAGCACGCGGCCACCGAGACGCGGCAGGTGTCGTGCGTCCGTCTTCGCGCTCGCCTGGGGCCTCGTCGCCTCCCGGCGGGGCGCCTTGCGAAGGGCGTTCCTGAGCTCTGCCGCGAGCGCCGAGGCCCGCGGTCGCCTGGCGGGGTCGGGTGCGAGCGCGCCGTCGACGGCCGCGAGGAGCCGGCGAGGGAGATCTCTCCGCTCCGTGCCGAGGTGCGGTGCTCCCGCCTGGATCGCGACCGCGACCTCCTGGAGCGGGACGCCCCAGAACGGATGGCGCTCAGAGAGTGCCTCCCAAAGGAGGACGCCGACCGACCAGACGTCGCTCTCGGCTGTCGCGTCCTCGCCCGCGAGGCGCTCGGGAGCGATGTACGCGAGCGTCCCGGGACGTCGCCGACGGCGGTGAGCGTGTCGGCCCCGTCGAATTGCGCGAGCCCGAAGTCGAGGAGCCGGGCCGCGGGCACGTCGCTGTTCTCGAGGAGGATGTTCGACGGCTTCACGTCGCGATGCACGATCCCGGTGCGGTGCGCGTGGGCGAGGGCGTCGAGCACCTGGGCGGCGACCTCCACGACCTCCTCGTCGGTGAGCTCCCCGGAGCGGAGTGCCTCGCGGAGCGTGCGCCCCGGGACGTACTCGTACGCGATGTAGACGTGGCTCGAGTCGTGCCCCACGTCGTAGGAGCGGACGCAGCGGTCGTGGCGCAGGCGCCTCGCGGCGAGCGCTTCGCGCTCGGCCCGCGCCGCTGCCTTCCCTTCCCGCGGAATGATCTTCAGCGCGACGTCGAGGCCGCTCCGCTCGTCGAGGGCGAGCCAGACCGACCCGGAGCCGCCGCTCCCGAGGGGGCGAACCGGGCGGTAGCGTCCGAGGACGAGCTCTCGGGTCGAGGGGGCGACGGCGACTGTGGACACGGGTACGGGCCCTCTTGGCCGTCGCGTCCGGAACTCCTGCGAGGCCCGTTTTCAGCCCGGTGCGCTCCTGTGCCTCGTCTAGAGTGGCGGGCGGCCTATGTGCGCAGAGGGCGGCCCATGAGCACGCGCGACGAGGACATCCTCGACTTCGACTTCTTCGACGAGGAGGAGCCTCCCGTCCTGGGAGGAGCCGGTCGAGCGGGGCCAGGGCGGCCCGCCGCGCGACCGTGGCCCGCGCCGCCGCGGACCGCGCTTCCGCGGCCCCGGGAACCTGACACCGCTCCTCCGCCTCATCGCGCTCGTCGCGCTCGCAATCCTCATCGTGGTGCTCCTCGTCGTCTGGGCCGAAGGCTGCTCAACGGATCGCAAGCAGACGCGCTACGGGGACTACATGACGGAGATCGGCGCCGTGGGGAACGCCTCCGCGAGGCTAGGTCAGAACCTGGGGACGCTCTTGACGACGCCGGGCCTGAAGCAGGAGGACCTCGACGCGAAGCTCGGCGGGTACATCCAGTCGGCCGAGAGCCAGGTGCAGCGCGCCCAGGACCTCGACCCACCGGGCCCGCTCGTCGACGCCAACGGCGGGGCAGTCCTCGCGCTGCAGTACCGGGTGAACGGGCTGAAGGGGCTCCAGACGACGTTCAACGAGACCGCGGACGCGACCGACGCGACCGCGGTCGGCCAGCAGCTCGCCGCCCAGACGCAGCGCTTCGACGCGAGCGACGTGATCTGGACCGACTCGTTCCAGGCGCCGGCCACCGCGACCATGGAGGAGGAGGGCGTGGAGGGCATCCAGGCGCCCGCGTCGGAGTTCGTCACCGCCGACGAGCTGACGACTGCGAGCGCGCTCGCAGCGATCTGGCAGCGCATCCAGGGTGCCTCGACGGGCGGGACGCCGACGGGCCTGCACGGGAGCGGCATCGCCTCGGTCAAGGTGCTGCCGAGCGGGCAGCTCCTGTCGACCGAGACGGAGACGACGATCCAGGTGACGGACGACCTGGCGTTCCAGGTGGCGGTGGAGGACACGGGTGACAGCCAGGAGGTCCGCGTCAAGGTGACGCTCACGATCCCGGCGCAACCGGATCCGATCGTCAAGACCGCGACGATCCCGATCATCGACCCCGGAGAGACGAAGACCGTGACCCTGAAGGTCGGAGCCCTCGTCCCGTTCGAGGAGCAGATCTCGATCAAGGTCGACGTCGACCCGGTGCCGGGCGAGACGAACACCGCGAACAACACCGCCGAGTTCCCCGTCATCTTCACGCTTTGACGCTCTCGCTGGGCGTGGCGGCGGCGGCCTGCGCCGTGGCGGCGGTCGCCCTCCTGCTCGCGGCACTTCTCTGGCACCGGCTCTCGCGCGTGCAGGCCGCCCAGGCGGCGATCCTGGGCTCGGGCAGCGGAGACCTCCTCGACTTCGCCGTCGCCTTGCAGGCCCGCGTGGACGACCTGCACCGCGCCGTCGACGAGGTCGCGGCCGGCCTCTCGCGCGTCGATCGCCGCGTGGACGGCGCCGTGACGAACACCGCCGTCGTCCGCTACGACGCGTACGAGGGCACGGGCGGCCAGCAATCAGCGTCGATGGCGCTTCTCGACGCCACGCGGACCGGGACCGTCGTCACCGCGATCCAGGGACGTGACTACGCGCGGATCTACGTGAAGGACCTCGATCGCGGACGTTCGTCCGTCGCGCTCTCCCCGAGGAGCAGGAGGCCGTCGACCGAGCCATGGCCCGCTAGGCGTTACGCGGCGGCCGCAGCAGTTGCCGGCTCGGCGCCCGGGAGGTAGCGCCGCCAGACGTCCGGGATGTGCTCCGCCGCGAGTCGGATGAAGAGCACCGGCGTCGGAGGGCGAGGATTGGTCCGGAGCGTCATGCTCGTCTCCTCGAGCAGACGGTCGCCCTTCGTGTGGTTGCACGGCGCGCACGAGGTGACGACGTTCTCCCACACCGAGGTGCCGCCGCGCGAGCGCGGGACGACATGGTCGAGCGTGAGCCGCCCGCCGTTCGATCCGCAGTAGGCGCACTTCCAGCCGTCGCGGGCGAAGAGGACGCGCCTCGAGATCCGGCGGGTCACGCCCCGCGGTACCCGGACGTACGTCACGAGCCGGATCACGTGCGGACGCTCGAAGCTCGTCGTGGCGGAGCGGATCGGCTTCTCGAAGTGCTCGAGGATCTCCGCCTTGCCCTTCCACACGAGTACGTGCGCGCGGCGGAGCGAGCAGACGTTCAAGGGCTCGTAGCTCGCGTTGAGGACGAGGACGCGCTCCACCGCGCGCGCAGCGTAGCAGCCGTTTCCCCTGTAACCGCAAGGGTTTTCCGGCGTAGTGCATAACACGCACTATATATGCATAATAAGACCCCGTGCGCCGGCTCGAGCGACAGAACGCCCTCCTTCGGCTCGTCCGTGCGCGCGAGCTCTCCACGCAGGCCGAGGTCGCCGCGGCGCTCCGCGACGAGGGCTTCGTCGTCGTGCAGACGACCGTCTCGCGGGACCTCGCCGACCTCGGCCTCGTGAAGGTCCGGGCACCGAGCGGCCGGCTCGTGTACGCGCCGCCCGGAACCGGGGACGGAGACCGCATGCGCGCGCTGGGCACGGCGGTCCGCCGGTACCTGATCTCGGCGGAGGCCGCGGGGCCTCTCGTCGTGCTCGTCACGCCGGCCGGTCTCGCGAGCGCCCTCTCGCAGGCGATCGACGAGGCGGGACACCCGTCGATCGCCGGGACGATCGCGGGCGACAACACGATCTTCGTCGCAGTCCGGGAGGGAAGTGCAGCTACCAATGTGCGCACCGAGCTCGTCGGGCACCTGCTCGAGGGGGCGGCCTAGAGTGCGCACCGCTGTCGTCGCCTACTCCGGCGGGCTCGACACCTCGTGCATCCTCGCCTGGCTGAAGGAGGAGTGGTACGGGTTCGACGAGGTCGTGGCGGTCCTGGTGGACGTCGGCCAGGAGTTCGACCTCGAGGAGTCGATGGCCAGGGCGCGGGCCGCACGGGCCGATGACGTCCTGCTCGTCGACTGCAAGGAGGCGTTCGCGGAGGAGCAGTGCGCCCGCGCGATCGCCACGAACGCGCTGTACGAGGGGAAGTACCCGCTCGTCTCCGCGCTCTCGCGCCCCGTGATCGCCGGGGCGGTGGCCGCGATCGCGCTCGAGCTCGGGGCCGAGGCCGTCGTCCACGGGTGCACGGGGAAGGGGAACGACCAGCTCCGCTTCGAGCTCGCGTTCAAGGCGCTGTATCCGGGTGTCCGGGTGATCGCGCCGATGCGGGACCGCGCGTGGACGCGCGACGAGGAGATCGAGTACGCGCTCGCCAACGGGATCCCGGTCGTCCAGACCGAGGCGTCTCCCTACTCCATCGACGAGAACCTCTTCGGGCGCTCGATCGAGGCTGGGATTCTCGAAGACCCCTGGATTGCTCCGCCCGAGGAGCCGTACGCGCTGACCTCCGACCCCATGGACGCGCCCGACCCGATCGAGGTCGCGGTCGGCTTCGAGCAGGGCATCCCTGTCTCGCTGGACGGCCAGGAGCTGCCGCTGGCCGAGCTCATCACGCGCGCCAACCACCTCGCCGGGACGTACGGGATCGGGCGGCTCGACACGATCGAGAACCGCGCCGTCGGCATCAAGAGCCGGGAGGTGTACGAGGCTCCCGGGGCGAACGCGCTGATCACAGCGCATTCCGCGCTCGAGGACGTCGTCCTGACGCGGGACGAGGCGAGGCTCAAGCGACCGCTCGAGCAGCGCTGGACCGAGATCGTGTACGAGGGCCGCTGGTTCAGCCCCGCTCGGGAGGCCATCGACGCATTCGTGAGCTCGACCCAGCGGCTCGTAACCGGAGAGGTCCGGCTCGAGCTGCGTCCCAACGCGGCGGTCGTGACCGGGCGCCGCTCGCCGCACGCGCTCTACGCGGCCGATCTCGCCTCGTACGGGGCCGGCGAGACCTTCCCGCACGGCGCCGCGGAGGGGTTCATCAGGATCTCGTCGCTCGAGTCGGAATTGCACGCGGCACGCGAGCGCGCCAAGATCGAGGCGTGACGACGTGGCAAGGGCGGGTCGGGCGCGGGCTCGACCCGGACGTGTGGGAGTTCCTGCGCGCGGACGACGCGGAGCTCCTCCCCTACGACTGCGAGGCGACGGCCGAGCACGCCCGGCGTCTCGCGGTAGCCGGGATCCTCGACGCGGGCGAGCTCGACGAAGTCGAGGCACGGCTCGCGGAGATCGCGCAGGACCCGTCGGCCTACCTCGACTCCGACGAGGACGTGCACACGGCGATCGAGCGGCTGCTCGGCGACGTCGGCCGGAAGATCCACGCCGGACGGTCCCGGAACGACCAGGTCGTCGCCGCGATGCGTCTCTACGTGCTCGACGCCTGCGCCGAGGCGCGCGACGCGATCGACGCGCTCGCCCTCGTCTGCCTCTCCTTCGCCGAGGCCGAGGCGGAGACGGTCATGCCCGGCTACACGCACCTCCAGCGGGCCCAGCCGGTGACCCTGGGTCATCACCTGCTCGCCTGGGTGGAGATGCTCGACCGCGACCGGACACGGTTCGCCGCCGCCGCGGAGGCGGCCGCCGAGAGCCCGCTCGGCGCCGGCGCGCTCGCCGGCTCGACGCTCGAGCTGCCGCCGCCGCCGCGGCAGATGCGGAACTCGATCGACGCCGTGGCCGACCGCGACTTCGCGCTCGACTACCTCTACGCGGCGGCGGTGCTCTTCACGCACCTGTCCAGGATCGGCGAGGAGATCGTCCTCTGGGCGACCTCGGAGTTCGGTTTCGTCCGGCTCCCGGAGAGTGCCGCGACGGGCTCGTCGATGATGCCGCAGAAGCTGAACCCCGACGTCGCCGAGCTCGCCCGCGGCAAGGCGGGGACGGCGATCGGGCGGCTGACCGGGCTGCTCGCGACGGTCAAGGGCCTGCCGCTCGCGTACGACCGGGACCTGCAGGAGGACAAGACACCGGTTTTTGCGACCAGGCGAGACGTGCGACTCGCCCTCGATGCGCTCACCGTGCTCGTCAGCGGCCTCGACGTCGACCGGGCGCGGCTCGCCAAGGCGGCTTCCGACCCGCTCCTGCTGGCGACGGACGCCGCCGAGGCCCTCGTGCGCAAGGGCGTGCCGTTCCGCGACGCCCACGAGCAGGTCGCCGAGAGTGTCCGAGACGGCTCGTACCGGAAGCCGCGCGGGAGGGTGGCGCGCGGTGCGCCGGGCGCCGGCGGTATCCGTGCCGCGCTCGCAGAGGCCCGGAGTCGCTTCGTCGACAATCTCTAGGCTCCCTTCCGTCGTGGCCCACGAGAAGGAGCTGGAGATCCGCTGGCGCGACCTGGACGGGCTGCGCCACGTCAACAACGCGGTCTACGCGACGTACCTGGAGGTGGGTCGCGACCACTTCTTCGAGCACGTGCTGCCGGACGCGAAGCCGTGGGACTACGTCCTCGTGCGCCTCGCGATCGACTTCCGGCGGGAGCTCCGCATGGAGGACGAGCGCGTGGTCGCCACGTGCAGCGTCGACCGCGTGGGTCGCTCGAGCATCACGCTCCGCGAGGAGATCCGCACGACGTCGGGCGAGATCGCCGCCCAGTCGGAAGCCGTCGTTGTTGCCCGGGATGCCGAGACCGGACGTGCCCGGCCGCTGACCGAGGCGGAGCGGTCGGCTCTCGAGCGGGCTCGCGACCTGTGACCCTGTGACGCCGCGCTCGCTCGGCGGCGTATACCCGCCGACACCGACCGCGGAGGTTCTCCGATGAAACGCTTGCTTCTCCTCGCCGCAGCCGGACTGGCGGCGGTTGCCCTCGCCGGCGCCGTCGGCCTGCCCGACCTCGCCGGAGCGCAGGACGCCGCCGAGTCCGAGGACACCGTCACCGCCTCCGGCGTGGGATCCGTGCAGTCCGTCCCCAACGAGGCGCAGATGTCGTTCGGCGTGGAGACGCGCGCGACCACCGCGAAGGCCGCCGTTGCGGCGAACGGCGATGCGATGCGCAAGGTCCTGAACGCGCTTCGCCAGGCCGGCGCGCGGGAGATCGCGACGCAGTGGGTCAGCGTCTACCCGGTGACCGGCGACAACGGGACGATCGACGGCTACTCCGCCTCGAACAGCGTCTCAGCCGTGAGCGACGTCGGGGACGCCCCGGGCCTCATCGACGCCGCCGTCGGGGCCGGCGCGAACCAGGTCTCCGGCCCGGGCATGAGCTCGACGAACGCGGAGGAGCTCTACCGGCAGGCGCTCGCGAAGGCGATCGGCGAGGCGCGCGAGCGCGCTCAGGTGCTCGCGAAGGCCGCCGGGCGCTCGCTCGGCGAGGTCACCTCGATCGTCGAGGGCTCCGCCGCGACCCCGCTTCCGTACGCGGAGCGGGCGGCACTGGACGCCTCGACGCCGATCGTCCCCGGCGAGCAGGAGACGACCGCGACCGTCAGCGTCACCTTCACCCTCCGCTGAGTCGGTAAACGGGCGCCGCGGTTCCCGGCCCGCGGCGCCCTGCGTGACAGGCGGGTCAGCGTGGGAGCTTCACTGCACGGGTGAGCGTGCGCTCGTTCCGACCGGGTCAGAGGCAGTGAGCTGAGAGAGAATCAGCCGCGCCGCGCGCTTCAGCGAGCGAACGCGCATCGTCACCATACAAAAAAAAAAAAAAAAATAGAGCGCGAGCATGTGCTGCGCGCAAAGCGCTCATAGATCAGAAATCCTCGCACAGCACATCGAGATCCGCACGAGATCGCGTTGCGTTCGAGCGTGAGATCCATCATCGCGTCTCACTGCGCAAAGCGCAGATCCCAGACACGTGCATCGTACTCCAGAGCGAAGCAGTCGAGCGCGTCAGCGTACAGTGACCGCGCCAGAGCGCGAGAGCTGCGCAGAGCGTTGCGCGCCCCGCGAGCTGAATATCCACGAGCGCAACCGTCTCTCATCGTTCGCTCAACTCATCGCATCACTCCGTAATCAGCGTGAGCAATAGCGCCATCTCGCGCACATACATCACCGATCGCACCTGAAGTTCAGACATAAGTCTGCAGCATCAGCGCGTCGCTGTTAGATCGTCGCCCCAGACGCCGTCGATCAGCTCGTCCACCGAGACCGACTTGCCGACCGCCGCCGCCAGCAGGGCGAGCACCGTGCGCTGCTTCGGGCCGCCCAGCCGCACTACGCGGTCGTCGCTCAGGACTTCGAGCGGGCCGAGTACGCGAATTTTCAAGTCGAAGCGACGATACGACGTTTCCGTGGGGGTGCCTAGCTCGCGCGCTGGTCCAAGGACGGGAAGCGTGCCGAGGCGCGCCTCCCGTCTTGCCGCTCGCGTCACGGGAGGGTGAGTGTCCCCGACGACTCTCGGCATGCGCTCTCGTCCCTCACCTCGACCTCGATGGCGCCCGGCGCACTACGAGCTCGACGAGGTCGGAAGCCGCGGGTCGAGGTAGTCCGTGATCCGCTGTGCCGCCGGCGGATCGAGGTTCGACAGCACCGCGACCACGTAGCCGGACTTCGGGTAGATCCGCAGATCCCCGTTCATACCCGGGCAGCCGCCGCCATGGCCGACCCAGCCGTTTCCGTTTGCGTCGCGACCGTCGAGGAAGCCGAACGCATATCTCACCCCGTACCCGAGGTCGATCTTGCCGGCGAGCAGCAGCTCCGTGGAGTCGGGATTGAGCAACTCGTGACTCATCAGCGCGTCGGCGAAGCGCGCGAGGTCGCCGACCGTCGAGTAGCCGCCGCCCGCGGCGGTGCCCCTCCATGGGAGCGAGTCAGTGTTCAGCTGCCAGCGACTCGCGCGCCATAAGTACGGTCGCATGTAGCCGATCGAACGGTTCGGTACGTCCTCGGACTCGGGCAGCGAGTCCGTGGAGGTCATGCCCGACGGGGCGGAACACGTGCTCGCGGACGTAGTCGTAGTACGACGTGCCGCTCGCCGCCTCGATGATCGCGCCGAGCAGCACGAAGCCGTAGTTCGAGTACTCGAAGCGTGAGCCCGGCTCGAAGCTCGGCGGACGCTCGCCGTAGAGCTTCACGTAGTCGTCGTGCTCCCGCAGCTGTCAGGATGTTGCGGTCGAACTCCGGGCCGAAGATGTCGCCGGTGCCGCCGGTGTGCGTCAGCAGGTGGCGCACCGTCACCTTCGAGGCGACGTCCTTGTTCGGATAGTCGCGGAGGTGCTTGCCGACCGGGTCGTCCAGCGCGAGCTTGCCCGCTTCGACGAGCTGCAGCGTCGCCACCGCGGTGAACATCTTGTTCATCGAGCCGATGCGAAAGCGCGTGTCGAGCGTGTTCGAGATGCCTCGCTCGCGATCGGCGAGGCCGTAGGCGCTGCTGAAGAGAGTCCGCCCGTCCTTCGCCACGAGCGCCGTGCCGCTGAACCGGTCCGCAGCGGCGCTCTTGCGCAGCAGCGCCTCGACGCTCGCGATCGCTTCACTTTCGGTCAGTCGCTCGATGGGAAATGCGGCCGGGCGAGGAATTGCGATCAGGTCCAACCCGAGGATCTTCGGGGACTTGCTCGCCGAGGCCCTCAGCACGAAGCGCGCGAACTGATCCGAGTCGCGCTCCTGCACCCACCCGGAGACCCGCGTGGCCGACACCCGTTGCAGTTTTCGGAGCGCGAACCCGCCCGTGAGCTCCCGGAAGCCCATCTCCGGGGTCAGCAACGGAGCCCGAGACGGGAAGCTGCGCCTCAGGAAGGTCGCGTACCGCCCTCGATCACCGCTGTTGAACGCGGCGAGCCACGCTCGGAAGAGGCGAAGCGAAGGTTGCTGCCGAGCGTCGGCCGCGCTCAGAACCGCCGATCCCGCGGCCGCGCTCTCCCCCAACTCGCCGCCGGCGAGCGCCGGGAGCGCGAGCGATCTCGGCTCGAGCGTTTCCCCGGCGGTCGCAGTCGCGGCCACGGTCGCGACGAGCGCGACCAGGGCGAGCGGAGCGATCAGTAGGCGGTGCATGGTTTGTCCTCCTTCTGTCGCGGACTCCGTTTAGGGGCTAGTCGGATCCAGGCAGGTCCCGCCCGAGCTGGCTAGACGCGTCGCGGGGCAAGCCGGGAGGGGGACACCAGTACGAACGGCAGCGATTAATCGGCGGAACGCCTCGGCGGTCAGGTCCGGAGCGTCCAGCTGGATACCGTGGCCCGCGTTCTCGGCGCGGACGAGGATCGATGATGTCGACAGGCGGGCGACCTGCTTCTGCCACTTCAACCACTGTGCCTCGAAGTCGGCGGGGCTCCTGGCGGCCCGTTTCCGTGGGTCAGGAGGACGAGCGGCCGCGTGCCCAGATCCGGCGCGGCAGCGAGTTCCGCGCCAGCGGCCGCCAGGTAGTAGGAATCGGGCAGGCCTGGCCCCCCGACGAGATCGATGGGGGGCAGGCCGGGAGGGTTCAGAAAAGGCTCCCCCGGAAGACCGATCGGCGTTCCGTCCACCCCGACAAGACCCAGCACTTCGTCGGGATAGCGCTTCGCGTACAAGCGATTGAAGAAGCCGCCCAGGGACCAGCCTCCGAAGACGTAGGGCGGGGAGATGCCGGCTCCCGCCAACAGGCGATGCAGCTCCTCGACAACCTTCGCGGCCGGTACCGGTGCCGGAGGTTGGCGGTCGTCGCTGGCCTCGAGCCCGGCCCGGTCGTAGGAGCAGACGCGTGTCGTCTTCGCGACCCTGGGCTGGAGGAGATACCAGGCGCTGTCCCCCCAACCGGCCCCGCTCTCGAGGACGACAGTCGGACTGCCCGTTCCCAGGCAGCTGATCGCGAGGCGGAAGCCTCCCACGTCCACCTTGCGCTCGAAGACAGCGGGCGGCTTAGGCTTGGAGTGCACGAGGCGGCCGGTGTGGCAGTGGAAGCCGTAGCGGTGGTACTGCCGGTCGAGTGCGCGCTTGCACTTCAGTCCAGCCTTGAGGCAGGCGCCCTTCCCTCCGATGACCGCGGCCACCGATCCCTTGGGGCACGGCTTGCTCGCTGTCGGGTGAGCAGCCGAGGCCGCCACGGCGCCCGTTACGAAGATGCCGACGAGACCGAGCACGAGCGCCGCCCGCACTGCCCACCTTCGCGCGCATCGAACGTTCCTGTGCGTCATGTTGCTCGCGAGTGGAGCCTCGCCGACCACTTCATGTACCGGGACGAGCAGGGGAGGGGTCCCACGCTCCGGTCCTCGAGCGTGTAGTTCATGACGACGGTTCCGCTGACGGACGTCCGCGTGTCGAACCGCCCGGCGATCCGGCCTTCCGTGATCGTTGCCGCCCCCATCGTGGCCGCCGCGAGCAGCGTCACGCCGATGACGAGCGCGGCCGGTAGTGCCGACCGCCGTGAGCGTGGTTCTCGTGTCAGGGCTGCTCCTTTTCGAAGATTCCGGTCATGCGTGCGACCGTACGCTCGGGCGCTCCAGAAACGCTCCAAAGCCAGCCGCCTCCCCGGCGAGGCGCCGCTCAGGAAGGCGATCAACTACGCCCTCGACAGGCCGCGCCTGACCCGTGCGGCCGGCCGCCTGACAGGCAGGCCCAGCGACCGCCTACTACCGGCGACGCTCCGCGAGAGCGGACGATTCTATCCGCTCCGCGGGCCGGATCCCGACACGGCGCGCAGGTGGGCCTCGCGCGCCGGACATCGGCCGACGACCCTCACCCTCTACACGGCGGCTTACTCGTGGAGCCTCGCGCACGCCCAAGTGTTCGTCTCCAACATGAGGCAGCTCGACATCGACGTCGAGGTCAAGCCCTTCGAGCTCTTCACATTGTTCGCGAAGCTCAACACACCGGGGGAGCCGTGGGACGTCGCATGGTCCCCCCTGGCGGCCACGTATCCCGACCTGGCTGGGGCCCTCGTTCCGCTCCTCCGCGGCACGAAGTACGAGGCACGGGCCAACGCAGCGAATAGGATGAAGGGCGCCGCCGCCCGGGCCAAAGCCTGGGCTGACCTCGAGGCCCATCTGATGCTCAACGACCCGCCCGTGGCGGTTTACGCGGACGTCACGCACCGGGGTCTCGTCTCGCGGCGCTATGGCTGCTGGTCTGGAGCGCCCGGCGTGCACGCCTATCGGCGCCAGGAAAACGACCTCGACCTCGGGGCCGTCTGCAAGAGGTAGCGCGATGATCCCTCAATAGTCCTGCCCGGCGTCTGGCGAGCCGACGTGGGAGGATCCCGCCCTCCTGACCGAGTGCGCTCGAGTCGGGCCTGAGCGAGATGACGCTGCCGACCAGGAAGGCGCAGGAAACGACCGCGACCGTCAGCGTCACCTTCAACGTCCGCTGAGGCGGGCGGGCGGGCGCCGCGGTTCTCGCCCGCGGCGCCCTCCCTGCTAGCGGGTTCGTCTGACGGTGACCGTGAAGGTGGCGGCCGTGGTATTTGCACTCGAGTCCGTCGCCGAGCATCTGACGACGGTGCGACCTACCGGGAATCGGCTGCCCGAGCGAGGGTTACACGTGACAGGCACCTGAGCGTCCACGTTGTCGGTTGCCGTCACCTTGTATGTGACGCGGACTCTCTTTGCGCCTCTTGGAGCACGCACGGTCTTCGACGTCGCACCGCTCAGCGTTGGCGGCGTCACGTCGAACTCGAGTCCGGGGACGTCGAGGGTCCCAATCCAGGTGTCCGTTCCTGCGGCGCCCGCGGACGTGAAGTTCGCTGCCCGCTCGACCCTGCCGCTCCCCGAGACGCCGGCGTAGATCCCTGATCCGCCCGTCACCGTGAACGACTGGGTCGCCGTGAGCCCCGCCCCAGCGCTCAGACAGTTAGGAGCATCGGCGACGACGAAGTGGATCTCGCCCTTGCCCGCGACGCTGAAACTCGTCGCATAACCGAGGATCTTCACGTTGCCGGGGCAGGGCTCCGGATCTCCGTTGTACATGTACGCCTGAGTCACCTCGCCGAGCCCGGAGATCCCTCCCTGTGCGCGGCGCGAGTGGCAGAGAGTCGACACCGACATCCCCGGTGGGCACGGCGCATCGAGCGACGCCATGTTGAGAGTTCCCAGTAGGTTCAAGGTCCCGGCAACGATCGTCGTGGAGGCCGTCGCCGTGTCCGGTGCGGTGGTTCGACCGACGCCCGCGAGGAGCGCAAGAACGGCCAGGACGCCTACCCAGGACGCCCGCTTGAACAACATCTGAGACCCCCAATTCGCGGTGATCACCCAGGCACGCGAGCGTTGTCGCAGACATCACCACGCGTCTCGATGGCATGTGTTTAATAGCGCTTGCTCATTTCCGATTGTCAGCGTGGGAGCTTCACAGCGCGGACGAGCTTGCGCTCGTTCCCGACCGGGTCGGAGGCGGTGAGCTGCAGGAGGATCGACCGCGCCCGCGCGTTCAGCGGTCGCACGCGAATCGTCACCGAGACGGCGGCCCCCGTCCTGGCGGTACCGAACTTCCGCAGCGAGCTCGATCCCGCTCGAAGTCGTCACGCGCAGCGTGTACGACACGGCATTTCCTTCGACGTTGTCGCTGAGGACGAGCGCGAGCTTGACCGAGTAGGCGCCCGCCGGGGTCCGGAGCCTCACCGCCGTGGCTCTCGAGACGGCGACCGTCGGCGGTGCGTCGTCCAGGTCGGCGATTCCGTTCCAGGCGCTGCGGAACGTGATCGTTCCGTGGTCGAGGGGGTCGCCGCCCGTCCGGACGCTCGTGAACCGTCCTTCGCCGCGGAGTCGCTCGTACTTCCCCGTGCCGCTGACGATCCTCCAGCCGCCGGATCCACCGTGTTCGTTGTCCAACGGCACGACGAGGGCAGTCGCCGTGCCGCTTCCGTCGTCGCACGTGAGCATTCGGATCAGGGGTGTCGTCCCAATTCCGCCGAGCGTCCTGGCCTGTCCGGAAGCGCAGAACACGCCCGAAGCGGTGAAGGGCCCGACATGACGGAAGCCGACGGGGGACTCCGGGTCGGCCTCGTGCCTGCCGTCGAAGGTGAGCTCGAACGGGCCCGCTGCGGTGCGTCCGGCGAGCGCCGTCACCGCGCCGACGGCGACGACCCCCGCGAGCCCGATCATGACGATCGCAGCTCGTCGCGCGCTCACGACTCGCTCCGCTCGACCCTGGCGCTGCCGCTGTACGAGGTCGGGGCCATGTCGGCTCCTTTCGTCTCGGATTCGCCGACAGCCTCGGGCACGGCGGTTGAGCCCGGCTGGAGCCTCGGTGGAGCACCGGTCGCGGCCAGTGCTACCGTCGCTTCGCCCTCGTCGAAGGCGGTGGGATGGAGTTCCTGATCCTCGGGCCACTCGAGGTCCGCAACGGAGAGCACACGGTGCGGCTCGGCGCAGCCAAGCAGCGTGCGCTCCTCGGCGTGCTCCTGCTGCACGCGAACGAGACGGTCTCGACCACCCGCCTCGTCGAAGAGCTCTGGGGGGAGCGGCCTCCGGCGACCGCCGAGAAGCTCGTCCAGGGCTACGTGCACGCGCTGCGGAAGCAGCTCGGCGCCGACATGCTCGAGACCCGGGCGCCCGGCTACCGTCTCGTCGTCGGCGCTCGCTCGCTCGACCTCGCCGAGTTCGAGAGCCTGTCGGAGGCCGCGCGCTCGGAGTCCCTTCCGCGGGCGGTCGAGCTGCGCGGGCGCGCACTTGCGCTGTGGCGAGGACCGGCGCTGTCGAACGTCGAGCTCGAGGGGCCGGAGCGCCACACGCTCGCGCGCCTGGCTGACCTACGGCTCGTCGTGCAGATGGAGCAGATCGACGCCGAGCTCGACCTGGGCCGGCACACGAAGCTCGTCGGCGCGCTCGAGTCCCTCGTCGCCCAGCACCCCTACCAGGAGCGCCTGCACGCCCAGCTGATGCTCGCCCTGTACCGCTCCGGGAGGCAGGCGGACGCCCTCGAGGTGTATCGCGGCCTGCGTACGAAGCTGGACGACGAGCTCGGGCTCCAGCCCGGTCAGGAGCTGCGGGACCTCGAGGCCGCGATCCTGCGGCAGGACGAGGCGCTCTCGGTTGCCCCCGTCGCTGAGCCCGAGCAGACGACGGTCGCGGCCACGGTGGAACCGTCCGTGAAACGGTCGCGGCGCCGGCGTGCCCTCCTCGGCGCCGCGGTCGCTCTTGCCCTCGCTGCTGCCGCGGTGGCGCTCCTCCTCCGCGACGACGGCGGGTCGGTCGTCGTCGCGCCGAACTCCGTTGCCGCGATCGACCCCGCGACGAACCGGGTGCTCGAGGCGGCGATCCTGTCGACGGGCGTCCGGCCGGGCCCGGTCGCGGGCGGGGGCGGTTCGGTCTGGGTCGGAAGCCTCGACGACTTCTTGCTGACCCAGGTCGACCTCGCCACGAGGAAGGTCGTCAAGAACGTCTCGCTCCCCGCCACGCCCGACGCGCTCGACGTCGCCCGTGGCTTCGTGTGGGTCGTGAACGGGCGGCTTGGCACGCTCTTCCGGGTGGACCCTCAGCTGTACACGTGGTCGCAGCAGGAGCTGGGCACGAGGTCGACGCGGCTCACCGACGCTGGCGTCGACTTCGGAGAGGGATTCGTGTGGGCGGCGTTCGGGGACTCCACGATCGCGCGCGTCCACCCGCGCACGCTCGACGGCGAGTCGGCCGGGTCGGGCGGCGTCCGGCCCGGCGGCGCTCGTCGTCGCGTACGACTCCGTGTGGGTCGCGAACTCGGGAAGCTCGACCGTTCAGCGCTTCGACCCGGACACGTTCCAGACGGGCGCCGTGCAGCCGTTCACGGTGGGGAGAAGCCCGAGCGGCATTGCCGCGGGGGAGGGGGCGATCTGGGTCGTATGCACGGACGACGACAGCGTGTGGCGGATCGACGGGGGCCTGAGCTCGAGCGCGGGGCTACCGATCCCGGTCGGAGACGGGCCGACCTCCGTGGCGTTCGGGGAAGGAGCAGTCTGGGTCACGAACACGGCCGCCGGGACGGTGTCCCGCATCGATCCCGCCACGAACGAGGTCGTGGAGACCGTCTCGGTCGGCAACTCTCCGACCGGGATCGCGGTGGCCGGTGGGCTCGTGTGGGTGGCCGTGCAGGCGCCCTAGGCGGCGGCTCACTTCAGACAGGCGACCGCGAGATCGAGCACGGGCCGCAGGACGATGCATCGCGGAGCCACGCGGTCCGAGACGAGCGTCGCCTCGTTGACCACGTTCAGCGGAGCCACCGGAGCGACGTCGCGGGCGAGCATCGCGTCGATCGCCGCGTACGCTTGGTTGCGCTCGCGCCCCTGCGGCAACCGGACTGCACGTTGCAGGGCCGTGCGAAGGAGCTTCGACCGCACCCGCGTGAGCGTCTCACCGCCGAGCTGCTGCGACTCGACGAGGAGATGGAGGTAGGCGTAGGCGTTCGGGATGTTCGGCGTCCAGAGGACGAGCGCGATGTCCCACTCCGCGCCGGGCGCCGTGAGCTTCTCGAGATACTCCGTGCTCGCGATGTGATCCGGGATGGTCTTGATCTCGATCTGGAGCCCGAGCTTCGCGAGCTGCTGCGCGGCGAGCTGCGCTGCCTGTTTCGGGAGGGGGAACTCGGTCGTGAGGAGGATCGCCTTCTTCCCCTGGAGCCGCCCGCCCGCCAGCTCCCTCGCCTTCGCGAGGTCGGCACCCTCGAGCGGGTAGATCGCCGAGTCCCGGAACCCGGGGATGACGTACGGGAGAAGCTGGTCGGTGGGCCGCGCCGCTATCGGGCCGCCTGCGTTGGGCAGCAGCGCGCTCCGGTCGAGCGCGAAGTTGACGGCGCGCCGCAGCTTCGGGTTGTGCCGGAAGAGGGGCCGCTCGGAGTTGAGCGCGAGCAGGCGGAGCGTGAGCCCCTGCTTCACGAAGAACCGTGACAGGTTGATCCCGTACTTCCCCTCGAGGTTGAGCGTCGGGTCCATGAAGATCGAGGCAAGCGAGTGGCCCCAGTCGGCGTCGCCCCGGTCGATGCTCCTTATCTGGTCCGTCGGTGAGCCACCTCTGAGATTCACGTCGAAGCCGTCGAGCTGGATCTTCCGCTCGCCTCCGTAGTAGGGGTTGCGCCGGATCTCGACGCGCTCGCCCCGCCGGTACTCGGTGACGTGGTACGGGCCGGCGGAGGGGACGACGCCCACGCCCTCCTGGGACGGTTGCAGCCCGGGGGGCACGGCGCAGAAGTAGGGCAGGGTCGTCGTCGCGACGAAGTCGGGTGACCGCACGGGAGAACCGCACGACGAGCGTGTTCCTCGCGTGCGACGACGCCGCTGGCCGCCGAGCGTCTGCCGGCGTGCACGTCCTGGGCGCCGACGATGTCCCGCACGTAGATCCAGCCCGGTGAGTCGACCGGCGCGAGCGCGCGGTTGATCGCCTGCGCGAAGGCGTTCGCGCGTACGGGCTTGCCGTCGCTGAAGCGGAAGCCGGTCCTCAGCCTGAAGGTGTACGTCTTGAAGTCGGGCGAGACGTCGTAGCTCGGCGGCGACCTCCGGCACGACGCGGAAGCTCGCCGGCGAGGGCTCGTCCGGGTACGTGTAGAGCCGCGCGCACGTCGTGTCGAGGAGCGACCAGGCCGGCTGCGTGAACGCGAGCGCAGGGTCCAGGAAGTCGAGCCCGGATGCGGGGGAGTAGACCACTCGAAAGATCTCGCCTTCCTGGCGGGCGCTCGAGCCGGGCTGGGCGAGAGCTGCGCCCCCTACCAGTAGGGCGAGCAGCACGACGAGCACATGACGGCGTCCCACGATCGTTCCTCCCTTCGGCTGCCTGCCCGCCGCGCAGCCTAGAGCCTTGCGTCGGAAGATACGAGGCCCCGCTCGCATGGCGCCACGATCGGGGGCGCCGGTTGAGCGGCGGTGGAGCCTCGTTCGAGCTGCCCGTGGTCGGGGCGCCGCCGGTCGGCGTGGCGGCGCCCTCTCGCGCAGGCAGGCAGCCGTGCGGAGTCCGACGCTACTCGGCTACCAGCTGACGGCGGGCCAGCAGGGCATGCCGGCCCAGGACATCGAGCCGTAGGGCCCGGACTCGAAGTCGAGGAAGAGGTACGTCCGCGGACGGGTGAGCTCGTCGACCGTCCGCTGCAGCGCGGTCGGCGTGTCGGTCGGCCGATCACCGTCGAGGGGCTTTGCGAGTGCGGCCAGGGGACGGTCGAGCAGCGGCTCTCGGCTCAGCGCGTTCGCGAGGGCGGACATGTCCACCTTGCGTGCGAGCTCCTCCCGCTCGAGGACGACGGCGACGAAGTGGGGCGTTGGAAGCGCGACCCCGACGACCGGTGCGTCCGTCTCCAGGAACGTGCGAAGCGCGAGCTCGAGGGCGAGTCGACGAGCGAGGCGGTCGGATGCCGGTCGCGAGAGCCGCGACGCCGGGTACGGGCACAGCGCGCGATCCGGGCAGATCGTGTACCAGACGCCGCCTCTCGCGGGCACGAAGCGCGCGTCGAGCAGGTCCTCCGACAGAAGCGTGAAGGAGTCGATCATGTCCGTCGAGGTCGCCTCCGTGACGGATAGCCCGGCTCCGGCGAGCAGCCGGATCCGCGTGTTGACCTCGTCGCGGATGGACGCGGCCCGCGCGAGCGTCGCCGGTGACGTCGCGGATGCGGCTCCGCGTGCCGTGGACACGACCGTGCCGACCGCGAAGACGACGAGCGTTGCGAGGGCGATTGCGAGGACGCCCTTGGGCTTTGGAGTCATCTCCGTTCCTCCCTTCGTGATCGACTCACGATCGACGTGGCGTGCTCCCGCCGCGTCGCGGAAACCCCCACACTTCGGCGAGGCGCACCCCCCACGCTTGCGGGTCTTGCTCGTCTCATGCATGGACCGAGGGTTCCCGGCGTCGGTCGAGCGGGCTGGAGGTCGAGTGGAGCGTCGGTTGAGCCGGTCGTCGACAGCTGGAGCTCGCTCGCCGTCTGGAACTTGCTCGTACAGTCGGCCACAATCGAGCGGTGACGATGGCGTCGACCTTCGAGCTCGTCGGCCGCGAGGAGGAGCTCGCGCGTCTCGGGGCGTTCGTCGGGCAGCTCGCCGCCGGGTCTCGCGCGTTCCTCGTCCGCGGTGAGCCCGGTATCGGGAAGACCGCGCTCTGGCGCGAGGCGATCGCCGCCGCGGAGCGGAGCGGAGTCCGCGTGCTCGTCGCGCGCTGCGCGGAGGCGGAGATGCCGATCCCGCTCGGTGCGGTCTCGGATCTACGTCGACCCGGCGTACGAGGACGTTGCCGACTCGCTGGCGGAGCCCCAGCGCCACGTCCTGGCGGCTGCGCTCGGGCTCGAGACGGACGGGCGGGGACGCCCGGACCGGCTCGCGCTGCCGCGAGCGCTCGTGGCGGCGCTTCACGCGCTGGCAGCGGAGCGCCCCCTCCTCCTCGCCGTCGACGACGTGCAGTGGCTCGATGCCGCGTCCGTGCGCACGCTCTCGTTTGCACTGAGACGCGTGGGGGAGGCGCCGATAGGCGTCGTCGCCACGCTGCGGGGCGATGACGATGCGCGCGATCCCCTCGGGCTCGCGACCGGATTCGATGCGGCGTACGAAGAGGTCGCGCTCGGGCCGCTGAGTAAGGACGCGCTGCAGCGCCTGGTGCGGGAGCGCTTCGACGTCCGGATCCCGCGGTCGCAGCTCGCCGCGGTGCATGCCGCGTCGGGTGGCAATCCGATGTTCGCGCTCGAGTTCGCCCGGGCCGCACGGCGCGAGGGCGCCGAGTGGCGGTCGCTGACCATGACCTCGTCGCTCCAGGAGCTCGTTCGGGATCGAGTCCGGGCTCTTCCGGAGGGCACCCGCCCCCTGCTCGAGCTCATCGCGGTGGTGGAGCGTCCCACGCTGCCCCTGGTCGCGAGGGCTCTCGGCGGCGTCTCGGTGACGGAGGTGCTCCTGGACGACGCCGTCGCCGCGGGCGCGATCACGGTCGGCGGCGACGGTGTCCTGCGCTTCACGCACCCACTCCTGGGCTCTGCCGTGTACTCGGAGATCTCGCCGCGCCGACGCCGAGCCCTTCACCTGCAGGTCGCCGACCTCGTCGACGACCTCGAGGAGCGGGCACGCCATCTCTCGCTCGCGACGTCCGAGGCCGACGAGACGATCGCGGAGGTCGTCGAGCGCGCCGCGGGGGTCGCCGCGGAGCGTGGGGCATCCGACGCCGCTGCGGTCTTCGGGATCGAGGCGCTCCGGCTGACCCCCGTCGGCGACGAGGGCGAGCGCGTGCGGCGGACGTTCGCGTGCGCCGGCCTCCTGCTCGAGGCGGGCGACATGCACGAGGCGCGGGTGCTGATCGAGCCGTTCCTCGACCCGAGCGTCCCTGCGGGCGTCCGCTCGCGGGCGCTCCTGGTGAGGGGCGAAACGGAGCACCAGGACCGCCAGCTGATGATGTCGTGTTTCCGGGAGGCGATCGAGATCGCGCCCGATCCCCGCGTGCGCTGTCAGGCGTTGCTCCGCCATGCACAGCACGGGGGCTGGGTGTCGGCCGATGCGCGGACTGCTGCCGATGCGTCGCGTGAGGCGTACCGCATCGCGGTCGAGCTCGGCGACGAAGCCCTGGCCGCCACCGCAGCGGCAGCCCTCGCGTACTACGAGGGCGGGCGAGGTCGGACCGCTGCGGTACCGAGCGACGAGGAGCTGCTCGCGGCCGAGAGCCTGGCGGGGATGGCGCCGTGGCAGATCACGCCCGCCAACGCGGTCGCCAGTCGCCTGCTGTGGGCGGGGGAGCTCGACCGCGCACGAGAGGTGTTCGTCGACGAGCACGACGAGCTCGTACGCCGGGGGCGCCTCCTGAGGCTTCCGCTCGTGTTCCTGATGGCGCTCACGGACCTCGAGTGGCGCGCGGGGCTCTGGGACCAGGCCGATGCGTATGCCACGGAGGCGCGGGCAATCCTCGACGACGCGATGCCTGGAGGGGCGGTCGTCGTCTACTACGCGCGCGTCCTGCTCGAGGGGTCTCGTGGACGCGTCGAGGAAGCTCGACGCCTCGCGGCGGAAGGCCTGCACCTCGCGGAGTTGCGCAGCGATCGGATCAACCCGCCGCGGCTGCGCTGGGCGCTCGGTCACGTCGAGCTCGCGCGGGGCGACGCAGAGGCTGCCTGGGAGTCGTTCGCGGGCGTGCGCGAAGCCCTCGATGCGTTCGGGATCGGCGAGCCCGGCTGGCAGCCTGTCCTTCCGGACGTGATCGAGACGCTCGTCCTCCTCGGCCGGCTCGACGAGGCCGAGGACGTTCTCGAGCAGCTCGAGGCACAGGCGGCGGCGCTGCGGCACCGCTGGGCGACGCCGGTCGCGCTGCGCTGTCGTGCGCTCCTCCTGCTCGGCCGCGAACGAGCGGACGAAGCGGCCGAGGCCGCCGGGCGGGCCGCGGACGACCTCGCGGAGCTCGGCTTCCCGCTCGACGCCGGCCGCGCGCTCCTCGTCGCCGGTGCTGCGCTGCGGCGGACAGGTCAGCGCTTGCGGGCGGCGGAGGCGTTGGGGCGCGCCGTGGAGATCTTCGCCGAGCTGGGCGCGCCGCTCTGGCTCGAGCGTGCCGAGGACGAGCTCAGGCGGGCGAGTCCACGGCCTCGACGCGACAGTGAGCTGACGAGCGCAGAGCGGCGTGTCGCGCGTCTCGTCGCCGAGGGCCGCACGAACCGTGAGGTCGCGTCCGAGCTCTTCGTGACGAGCGCGACGGTCGAGGCGCACTTGACGCGGATCTACCGCAAGCTCGGCATTCGCTCGCGGACCGCGCTCGCGCTCGCGGTCGCCGACGGCGCTGTCCAGCTCGAGCCCGAGCCTGGTTGAGCCGAGATGCCCCGCCGCGCATGATGTCCCCCGTGCGCACCGATCTCCCGTCGGGCACCGTCACGTTCCTCTTCACGGACGTGGCGGGTTCGACAAGCCTGCTCGACGACCTGGGCTCAGAGCGCTACGCAGAAGCCCTGGCGGAGCATCGGCGCGTCGTGCGGGGTGCCTGCGTCGAACGTGCCGGGGTCGAGGTAGATACGCAGGGCGACGCGTTCTTTATCGCCTTTCCGACGGCTCCGGCGGCGCTTGCCGCTGCCCGAGCGATCGTGGAGGGGCTCACGGAGGGCCCGATCCGCGTGCGCATCGGAGTGCACACGGGCACGCCGCTGCTGACGGACGAGGGCTATGTCGGCCCGGACGTCCATCGCGCCGCACGCATCGCCGCGGCCGGGCACGGCGGCCAGGTTCTCGTCTCGTCGTCGTCATTGTCGCTGCTCGACGGCGAGGTCCTGCGCGACCTGGGCGAGCACCGGTTCAAGGACCTCGCGGAGGCGGAACGGGTGTTCCAGCTCGGCGAGGCGGAGTTCCCGCCCATCGCTAGCCTCTACCGCACTAACTTTCCCGTTCCCCCGACGCCCTTCCTCGGACGCGCCCGCGAGCTCGCCGAGGCGGCTGAGCTCATCGAACGTCACGACGTCCGGCTCGTGACGCTGACGGGGCCGGGCGGCACCGGCAAGACGCGGCTCGCAACCCAGGCCGCCGCCGAGGCGGCCGGCTCGTTTCCCGACGGCCTCTGGTGGGTCTCGCTCGCACCGCTCAGGGACGCTCGTCTCCTGGTCTTCACGCTCGCCCAGGCGCTCGGCGTCGACGAGCAGCCCGGCCGGGCACTCGCCGGCAGCCTCGCGGATCGCCTCGCCGGAGCGAGGGCGCTCCTGCTCGTCGACAACGCGGAGCACCTCCTGCCCGAGATCGCAGGCGAGATCGCGCGGCTACGGGACAGCCCCGGTCCAACGATCGTCGTCACGAGTCGCGAGCGCCTCCAGCTCCAGGGCGAGCATGTCTACGCGGTGCCCCCGCTGGAGAGCGAGGACGGTGTCGCGCTCTTCGTGTCGCGGGCACGAGCCCTCAACTCCGCTGTCGCGGCAACGCCAGCCCTCGAGGCGCTTTGCGCGAGGCTCGACAACCTGCCCCTGGCCCTGGAGCTCGCCGCGGCACGCACGGTGCTCTTCACGCCCGAGCAACTCCTCGATCGGATCTCGGAACACCTCGACCTCCTCCGTGCGGGACGCGACGCCGATCCTCGCCAGCAGACGCTCCGAGCGACGATCGAGTGGTCGTACCAACTGCTCGACGCCGACGAGCGACGGCTGTTCCGCGCTCTCTCGGTCTTCACGGGCTGCACGTACGCGACCGCCGAGGAGATATGTGAGGCCGACCCCGACACGCTCCAGTCACTCCTCGACAAGAGCCTCTTGCGTCGAAGGGATGCAGAGCTCCCGCGCTTCTGGATGCTCGAGACGATCCGCGAGCTCGCCGCCGAGAAGCTGCGCTCGGAGGGCGAGGCCGACGCGCTCAGACGGCGGCATGCCGAGCACTACCTCGCGATCGCGCAGGAGTCGAACCTCGATGCAGAGTCAGAAGGCCCGCAACGCCATGACCTCGTCCTCCCCGAGCGCGACAACATGCTCGTCGCGCTCGCGTGGGCGCTCGAGAACGACCGGGAGCTCGGTCTGGAGCTGTTCGTCTCGCTCGAGAACTACTGGGCGACGAACAGCCCGCAGGAGGGAATCGACTGGGCCGTTGCGCTGCTCGACGGCAATCCCGACGTGCCGGATCGGCTCGTCGCCCGCGCGCTGCGGGTTCAGGGCGGCATGGAGAACATCCACCGGAACACGGACGTGGCCGAGCAGCTGTTCGAGACGGCCCTCGCGATCGCCCGGACGACCGGCGACGAGCGCGGGGTCGCGGTGCTCCTCCATCGCGTGGCGAACACGGCCGCGCAGCGCGGCGACTGGCAGCGCGTGCGGGCGCTCGCCGAGGAGAGCCTCGCGGGAAACCGTCGTGTCGGGTTCCCGAAGGGAGAGGCCCAGGCGCTGACCTCGCTCGCCGACGTCGCTCAAATCGAGGGAGATCTCGCGCGCGCGCTCGAGCTCCATCGGGAGAGTCGTGACATCTGCGAGCGGATCGGCTTCCGCTGGTGGCTCGCCGGCAATCTCGCGAAGATCGGCGCGGTCTCGCTCGAGCTGGGTCGCCTCGACGAGGCGAGGGAGAGCGCCGCCCAGGCGCTTTCCCTGTCGCACGCGATGCGGGACACTCGCGCGCAGGCCTACGAGCTGAGCCTCCTCGCCGAGATCGAGGCGCGGACGGGAGAGCGCCGTCGCGCCGGGACGCTCTGGGGCGCGGCCGAGGCGGAGCAGGAGCGCGCGTCGGGTCGCTGGATCCACGGTGCCCTCGAGCCCGAGCGCATACGACCGTATGTCGACGCGGAGTTCGAGCGCGCGAGGGAGGAGGGTCAGCTGCTGGAGCTCGACGCAGCCGTCGCCCTCGCACTCGGCGATGCGCTCGCCCTCGAAAGCGACGCTACTTGAGGAGGTCGGCTGGAGTGAAGGAGTCGGGAATCAGGTCGTACTCCGCATAGAGGTCGATCCACGGCTGCGCCTGGACGAGCCGGAGCCGCGTCGCGTACGGAGTCCGGGTCATGTTCACGACCAAAGTCGGCTTGACGCTGGCGTATCTGGCGAGGATGCGTGCGCTGGCAACCTGATTGCGCGGCTGGTTTGCCCAGACGGCGGCGGCCTGGACGGCGTTTCGGAACCGCGCGGCGAGGTTGGGGTCGACGCTCGAGCGGGCGATGAAGACGGTCAGGAGGCAGTCCTGCGTGCACACGGAATCGAAGGGCAAGGCGATACGCCGGGCCCCGCCGCGCAA
Organism: uncultured Actinomycetes bacterium; assembly: GCA_963705535.1. Lineage (GTDB taxonomy): Bacteria > Actinomycetota > Thermoleophilia > Gaiellales > Gaiellaceae > GMQP-bins7. The sequence continues at coordinate 290,583 of CAVPJY010000005.1, read as the reverse complement.
CGCCATGGTTGCCCAGGGCTCGGGGAGGACTGCGGCGTCGAGGTCGCCGCGCAGCAAGGGAGCTACCGACTGCGCGAACGGCAGCGTGGAGAGCTCGAACTGGTTCGGGGAGACGCCGCCCCGTCGGTCGAGCCAGCGCAGGAGGCCGATGTGCGCGATGCTGTTCCGAAAGTCGACGTTGACACGCTTGCCGACGAGGTCTCGCGCGCGGCTGATCCGCTTCCCGGGCGCCGCGAAGACTCCGGTTGTGGGCAGCCTCGGCCGGTACAGCGCCCCGGCGGCGACGAGCTTGACCGGGGCGTTGTTGGACTTGAGCTGCGCCAGCGCCCCGGTCGGTAGGCCGGTGAACTGAGCCTGGCCCGAGAGCAGGGCCGGTACCGTCTGCGTCCCGTCGGCAACGATCTTGATCTCCGCGTCGATCCCCTGCTGCCGGAAGAAGCCCCTGTCCTTCGCGTACATGATCTGAGCCGCCGGGTCGACCGCGATGATCGCGATCGTGACCTCGTCGAGCGAAGCGCGCTGCGTATTCGCAGTCGCCGAGCCCGCCGTCGACACGACGAGGAGCACGCCGAGCAGACAGAGCAGGCCGAACGCGGCCCTCGGTCTTGCGCGCTCGTATGTCGAGCTCGTGTGCATCGGCATTTGGAGCTGGCCGATCGTACCTACGTCCTCTGGTGCAGGGAAATCACGTCGTGGATCTCGTTGCGGACCGTGAGGAAGCGTTCCGAGCTCCGGGTCGCCGTCTGCGACCGGGGCCGGGGGAGCCCGACGTCGACTGAACCGACGATGCGCCCGGGGGATCGGCTGAGGACGAGCACCCGGTCGGCGAGGTACGCGGCCTCGTCGATGTCGTGGGTCACGTGGACGACCGTGGCGGAGCGGCCCTCGCGGCTCGAATGGACACGCAGCAGCACGTCCTGGAGCTCGGCCCTGGTCAGCGCGTCGACGGACGCGAACGGCTCGTCGAGCAACAGCAGCTCCGGATGGGAGACGAGCGCGCGTGCGATCGCGACCCGCTGTTGCATGCCACCCGAGAGTTGCCACGGATACTTGTCCGCCGTGCCGTCGAGGCCGATTTCCCCTAGGACCGCCTCGGCCCGAGCGATCTTCCCGGCTTTCGAGAGGGCGGTGTGGCGCAGCGGAAACACCACGTTCCGGATGACCGTGAGCCAGGGGAAGAGCGAGCGGCTGTAGTCCTGGAAGACGATCGCGACCTCTCGCGGCGGACCGACGACCGTCCGGCCGTCGAGGAGGACGGTTCCCTTCGTCGGTTGCGTCAGGCCGCAGAGCAGGCGGAGGAGCGTCGTCTTCCCGCAGCCCGATGGGCCGACGATCGCGAGCAGCTCGCCCTCGGCGACCTCGAACGTGACGTCGGCCAGGGCCGCCGGACCCTGCTGCGAGTAGCGTTTGCCGAGTCCCGACACGCGCAGGACGGGGTCCACGTGGGACGCCGCTGCATCTTCACGGTCGACGGCGTCAGCGGGCAGACTCACCGGCTGCTCCGTAGTGCCACGCCAGGAGGCGCCGTTCCGCGACGAGGAAGAGCCGGTTCAGCGTGTATCCGAGCAGGCCGAGGAAGAGGATCGCCGCGTACATCTCGGGGTAGAGGAACTGGCCTCGCAGAGCCCAGATGTAGCTCCCGAGCCCGTCACCCGTACCGACGAACTCGGAGACGACGACGAGGACGAGGCCGATCGAGACCGCAACGCGCAGCCCGGCGACGATCGACGGGAGCGCGGCCGGAAGGTAGATGCGGTAGACGCGTTCCGCGCGGCCGACGTGCAGCATCGAGGCCGTATCGCGGGCCTCGGGCGACACGGCCCGGACGCCCTCGACGGTGTTGACGAGCACGGGGAAGCAGACGCCGAATGCGATCACCGCGATCTGCATGCCCTGCCCGACGCCGAGCACGACGATCAGCGCAGGGACGATCGCGATGGGCGGAGTCGCCCGCGCGAGCTCGACGAGCGGATCGAGCGCGCGCCTCGTTGCGAGCGAGGATCCCATGAGGAGTCCGATCGCGATGCCGACTCCCGCGCCGATCGCGAATCCGACGGCGAGCCGGCTCAGGCTCGCCACAACGTTCGCGAGGAAGTCCTTGGTCGGCCAGATGTGCCACGCACGGTCCAGCACTTCGCTTGCCGGGGGAACCAGGAAGGATCCTGCGTGACGCGCCCACACCTCCCAGATCACGAGCACGCCGACGAAGACGGCCACGCCGAGGAGCGGCCGCCCGACCCGCCCGAGCGAAGTCCTCAGCGCCACGCGACGCGCTCCTCGCCGCCCCAGAACACCACGCGCCGCCCCGTCGCCTTGAGCACGACGTTGATCGTGTAGCCGAGCAGGGCGGTCAGCACGACTGCGGCGTACATCTCCGGCAGCTCGCCCGCGTTCTGCTTCTGCTGCAAGTACGAGCCGATCCCGCCGGTGAGGGTCAGGTACTCCGCGGTGACGCCGACGAGGAGGGCGATCGGCGCGCTCACCCTGATCCCGGTCCAGATGCTCGGAAGCGCGGCAGGAAGCGTCACTCGGACGAGCCTCCCGGGTCGGCCGACGCCCGAGGTCCTCGCGACGTCGTGGAGCGTGCGATCGCCTCCGCGGACGCCGTACAGCGTGTTCACGAGGATCGGCCAGACGGCGGCGTAGGCGATCACGAACCGGATCATCGGCGTGCCGAGATCGAAGAAGAGATAGGCGACCGGGATCAGGGCCACGGCTGGGATCGGCCGCAGGAACTCGAGCACGACCGAGGACGATTCGAGCAGTGTGCGCGAGCTTCCGATGACGACGCCCAGAGTGACGCCGACCGCGATCGCGAACGCGAATGCCTCGACGAACCGCTCCAGTGTGGTGCCGATCTCGCCGGAGAGCGTTCCGTCCGAGAGCCCGTCGACGAGCGCGCGGAGGGTGTCGGACGGCGCAGCCACGCTGTCGTGCAGGTCGAGCTGCCGGATTGCCGCCTCCGCCAGGACGGAGACGAGGACGACGAGCAGCCAGCCGGAGGCATTCGTGCGCTTCAGAACCCCGGCTACTCGTGACATTGCTCGCCACTATCGCGCGCGTCCGTTCGCGAGACAAGGTGTGCACCAGCCGACGGACGCTTGGGATCCAGCGCGGGGGATCCGGCTCGCTGCGAGCGGCGCGGCTCTGGCCACGATGGCGATCGGAACCGAGCTCGCTGCAGCGGCGCAGGTCGGCGCGCCGGCGGCCGTCGTGGCTCTGGCGCTCGTCAAGGAGGCGTGGGGAGGGGGCCGAGTCCGTGCGGCCCCCTCCCCGATGTGGGGTCAGCAGTCGAAGTAGAGCGCGAACTCCGCCGGGTGCGGTCGCAGGCGCACGGGGTCGATCTCGTTCTCGCGCTTCCAGGCGATCCAGGTCTCGACGAGGTCCTTCGAGAACACGTCGCCGCGGAGCAGGAACTCGTGGTCGGCCTCGAGCGCATCGAGCGTCTCGGCGAGCGAGCCCGGCACCTGCGGCACGTCGCCGTCCGCCTCCTCGAAGAGGTCGTAGTCCGCGGGCGCGCCCGGGTCGAGCCCGCGCTCGATCCCGTCCAGCCCGGCCATGAGCATCGCGGCGAAGGCGAGGTACGGGTTCGCCGCGGAGTCGGGCGGGCGGAACTCGATCCGCTTCGCCTTCGCCGACTCCGAGTACATCGGGATGCGGATGCAGGCGGAGCGGTTCCGCTGCGAGTACACGAGGTTGACCGGTGCCTCGTAGCCTGGGACGAGCCGCCGGTACGAGTTGGTCGTGGGCGCGCAGAAGGCGAGCAGGGCCGGCGCGTGGGCGAGCAGCCCGCCGACATAGGCGCGGCCGAGCTGTGAGAGACCGGCGTACCCGGACCTGTCCGCCATCAGCGGCGTTCCCTCCATCCACAGGGACTGATGGGTGTGCATCCCCGAGCCGTTGTCGCCGTAGAGCGGCTTCGGCATGAACGTCACGGTCTTGCCGTGGCGGCGGGCGACGTTCTTGACGACGTACTTGTAGGTCATGACCTGGTCGGCCATGCGCGTCAGAGTCGTGAAGCGGAGGTCGATCTCGCACTGGCCGCCAGAGGCCACCTCGTGGTGGTGGAACTCGCACGGGATCCCGATCCGCTCGAGCGTGAGCACCATCTCCGTGCGCAGGTCGTGCAGCGTGTCGGAGGGCGCGGCGGGGAAGTACCCCTCCTTCGGCCGCGCCGTGTAGCCGAGGCCCGGCTTGCCCGAGTTCCAGTAGCCCTCCGCCGAGTCGACGCAGTAGTGCGACCGGTTCGGCCCGAGGTCGTAGTGCACCTCGTCGAAGACGAAGAACTCGCACTCGGGGCCGAAGTACGCGGTGTCGGCGACACCGCTGGCGCGCAGATGCGCTTCGGCGCGCCTCGCGACGCCCCGCGGATCCTTCGCGTACGGCTCGCGCGAGATGGGATCGGCGATCTCGCAGACGAGCGAGAGGGTCGGCGCCTCGGTGGCCGGGTCGAGGATCGCCGAGGACGGGTCGGGGATGAGGAGCATGTCCGAGTCCTGGATCGCCTGCCAGCCGCGGATCGAGGACCCGTCGAAGCCGAGCCCGTCGTCGAAGGCGGTCTCGTCGAACGCCGTCAGCGGCAGCGTGACGTGCTGCCACGTGCCGAGCAGGTCGCAGAACTTCAGGTCGACCATCGCGACCCGTGACCCGGTCGCCCACTCGAGCGCCTCGCGCGCGTCCGGCAGCGTCTCGCTGCCGTTCCGCAGGTAGTGCCGTTCCTCGACCTCCGACATCTCGTCACCTCCTGTTCGGACCAAATAAAAAGACCCCAGAGCTCTCCAGAGCTCTGAGGCCACGTCGCCTCGGCCGGAGCCGTCGCCGACTCCGTTCCGACCCGACTCTAACCAGTCCCGCGGACGAACGTCAAAGCGCGATCTCCGCCGGCAGCTCGGTGGGCGAGGCGGAGCGCTCCTCGAGGCGCTCGCGCGCGAGCGTGTCGAAGTAGACGTACGTCGTCGTCACGCCGACGAACGGCATCGCCACGGCGTACAACAGCGCGGCGACGACGTTCACGAGCGCGAACGGCAGGTTGACGAGGAGGAGCAGGAGCGCACCGAGGAACGGGCCCGTGACGATCGCGAGCGCCGCGGCGACGACGACGAGCGTGCCGACCTTGAGCCACTGGAGCCGGACGAGCGACCCGCTCCGGCGCAGGGCGTCGAGGGCGGAGCGCTCCTCCAGCTCGACGGCCGGGACGAGCAGCGCCCAGCGCACGGCGAGCCAGATCGCGACGGGGATGAGGAAGACGGTCAGCCAGAGGACGCCTCCCACGGCTACCGCGACGGCGAGCGCGCCGACGAGCGGCCGGAAGCCGTCCAGGGTCATGCGGTACGCGCCGACGACGCCGATCGGCCGCCCGGCGTCGATCTCCGCAATCGCACGTGCGCTCGCCGCCTGGACGAGGGCGAGCCCGAGGAGTGTCAGGACGATCCCGATCCCGAGCGCGATCAGGACCAGCACGCCGCCACTCTCGCCCTCGGCGTCGAGGCCGATTTCCGAGGCGTGCACGACCGCCGACTGCAGCAGCGAGATCACGATCCCGATCGGGATCGTGACGAGCCCGATCCCGATGAAGAGCAGCGGCCGCGAGGCGTACATCCGCGCCGACGCGGTGAGGGTCTGCCCCCACGAACGGCGTCGGCCCGACGCGGAGCGGCGTGCTCGGCCGCCACGACGTGCGCGTCGCCGCGTAGAGGAGGAGCGCCGCGAAGAGCGCGAGCCCGAGGATCATCCGCTGCGGGTTCTCCACCAGCTTCCGCACGAACTCCGAGCCCGTCGCGACCGCCTCGCAGAAGAAGTCCGTCGCGTCCGTCCCGAGGTGCCCGCCTGCGGGCACGGCGTAGCTGCGGTCGCGCCAGTCCTCGGACCAGGTGATCGGCGCCGTCCACTGCGACTTCAGGTTCGGGCCGGTCGGGCCGTTGTAGAACGCCGACTGGCGCTCTCCCCAGCGGCCCTCGAACGCGATCCAGGGAAAGGCCGCGCGCGCGGCGGCGGCGTCGCTCGCAATCGAGCGGACCTCGGGCCGGAGCTCGACGGTCGGCCCCGTCGTGTCGTCGCAGCCGACCCCCTGCTCTGCGGAGCGCCCGAGGTAGAGCCCCTCCTCGTAGAAGTTCGCGTGCGAGCCGGCGGCCGGGTGGACGACCGGATGCGTGCCGTCGACGAGCTCGAGCTTGTCCTCTCCCCAGTCCGCACGCTCGGCGCCCTCGTGCTGGCTGTACCCGGCCTCCACCGGGGTCTCCGTGAGCGCCTCCTCGACGCTCCCCGCCTCGAAGACGAGCTGGATCATCTCCCAGTCGCCCTCGTGCAGGTTGTTCCAGTCGTTGAAGGGGTAGTAGAGCCAGTACTGGAGCGCGAGCCGCCCCGAGTCCCCGCTCTCCGTCGCCACGTGCGCGTAGACGGTCGGCTCCGTGCCCTCGGTGACCCTGCGCGCCCAGCGCTCGTAGTCGCAGCCCGGGTTGAGGGCGTCGCCGGGGAAGTCGAGGTTGTACTCGTAGAGGCCCCTCCCCAGGTCATCCGCGGTCGGTGCGATCTCCACGAGGTCGTTGCTCCGCCACGGCCCGCGGAGTGAGACGGTCTCCTCGCCGAGGAACGCGTCGATGTCGCTCGGCCGGTACGGCTCGCCCGGCCCGCACTCCTCCGTCTGCTCCACGAGGCGGACGACCGGCGCGTAGCGCTCGGCGAGCGCCGTCTCGTCGGCGACGTCCGCGGCGGCGAGGGGAGCGAGTGCGAGCGCGGCGGCGCCGAGCACGCCGACGACCGCCCCGCGGGCGAGGGTGGACAGGCTCACCCCTCGGGATTCGACGCGTGGCGCGCCAGTCCCGCACGGTGTGCGTTCGCGCCGTTGACCGCACGCCGGAGGCGGTGCTATCGTGCGCGACTTGATGCGCCTCGCCAGTAGCTGAGATACCCGTTGCCGTGGCCCTCCCTTCGGGCCTGGCTTTCCGTGTGCCCGTTTCTCGCTACGCAGTTCTTCGAAGGAGCATCAGATGAGCGAAGTGCAGGAGGCAGTTCCCATCGAGACCGTCCGCCGTCCGACCGCGCCCGCGGTCGAGGTCCGGGAGCTCCGGAAGGAGTTCAAGCTCCGCGACCCCAAGAAGGGGCGGTTCGGGCGGAAGACGCGCGTCGCGCTCGACGACGTCTCGTTCGTGATCCAGCGCGGCGAGACGGTCGCGATCCTCGGCCAGAACGGCTCGGGGAAGTCGACGCTCGTCCGCCTGCTCTCGACGCTGCTGCTCCCGGACGGCGGCTCGGCGGAGATCTTCGGGCACGACGTCGTGCGGAGCGCGCGCCCGGTCCGGCGCCTCGTGAACCGCGTGTCGGTCGAGGCGTCGTTCTTCAAGAAGATGTCCGCGGTGGAGAACCTGAGCTACGCGGCGCGGTACTACGGCATGTCGGCGGGTCAGACGCGAGACCGGATCCCGGAGATCCTCGGGCGCGTCGGGTTCCCCAGCGACCGGCGCGACGAGTCGATGGAGAACCTCTCGCGCGGGATGCAGCAGAAGGTCGCCCTTGCGCGAGCGCTCCTGACCTCGCCCGTCGTGCTCCTGCTCGACGAGCCGACCACGGGGCTCGACCCGCGCTCGAAGCTCGAGGTGCAGGAGTTCATCCGTGAGATCCGCACGAACCACGACTCGACGATCCTCCTCTGCACGCACGACCTCGCCGAGGCGGAGGTGCTGGCCGAGCGGGTCGGGATCCTCGACCGCGGCAGGCTGCTCGTGCTCGAGCCGGCGGACGACCTCAAGCGCCGGTACGGGGCGGACACGCTCGAGGAGGCGTTCTTCGCCGCGACCGGGCGCGAGTTCGAGGCGGAGGAGGACGAGGACGACGACGACGACGGGAGGTGATGGCGTAGTGAGCACCCTCGGAACGACCCTGCGCGCGGAGCTCGTCGGCGCGGGCGGCGTCGTCGAGCGCAACTACTACCTCACCAAGCGCTACATCTGGTGGGACCTCGCCTGGTTCATCTGGACCGTCGCGAACACGCTCACGATCGTCTTCATCGCGAAGGGCATCGAGGCCCAGGGCGGCACGCTCGACGTCAACCGGGTGGCCACGAGCCTCCTCATCGGCGCCGTCGTCTGGGCGTACCTCGGCGTGCTCTTCGAGTTCCTCATGGAGACCGTCGCGTGGGAGCGCTGGGAGGGGACGATCGAGTACACGTTCATGGCGCCGCTCTCGCGCTCGATGCACCTCGCGGGCATGGGCGTCTTCTCGGTGATCTACGGGCTCCTGCGCGCGGTCTTCCTGTTCACGGTCTGCGTGTGGTTCTTCGACCTGTCGGTGCCCGACGCGCAGTTCATGGCGGCGCTCGTCGTCCTGGCGATCGCCTCGATCTCGTTCCTCGGGATCGGGATGATGACGTCGGTCCTGCCGCTGATCTCGCCCGAGAAGGGGACCCAGCTCGGGTGGATCGCCCAGGGGACGCTGCTCGTCGTCTCCGGCGTCTACTACCCGGTCGACGTGCTGCCCGAGTGGATGCAGTGGCTCGCGAAGATCTCGCCCGCGACGTACGCGCTCGAGGCCGCGCGGGCCGCGATCCTGGACGGCCAGGGGCTGTCGACGATGTGGGACGAGATCTGGCCGCTGCTCGTCATCGGCGTCGTGTCGATCCCGCTCGGCCTCTGGATCTTCTCCCGGGGCGAGCGGTACGCGAAGAAGCACGGGAAGCTGAAGAGGAGCGGCTGAGATGACGAGATCGGCAGCGGCCGCGAAGCGGCCGCCTTCAGGGATCTTGGCGCGCGCGGGATTCGCGATCGCGGATCCCGCGCTTGCGCGGAGGAAGGGATAGTGGAGCAAGCGGTTCACGTCGCCGCGCTCGAGAAGGTCTTCGACGTCCCGGAGCGCGAGGCCGGCCTGCGCGCGGCCGCGAAGGGCCTCGTGCGCCGGAAGACGCGCGAGGTGCGGGCGGTGGACCGGGTCTCGTTCGACATCGCGCCGGGCGAGGTCGTCGGCTTCCTGGGGCCGAACGGCGCCGGCAAGACGACGACGCTGAAGATGCTCTCCGGCCTGCTCTATCCGACGGGCGGGGAGGCGCTCGTCCTCGGCCATGTGCCGTCGAAGCGCGAGAAGGGCTTCCTGCGACGAATCACGCTCGTCATGGGCAACCGCAACCAGCTCCAGTGGGACCTCCCCGCGCTCGACTCGTTCGAGCTCAACCGGGCGATCTACCGCGTCCCGCGCGAGGACTTCACGCCGGCCCGCGACGAGCTGATCGACCTCCTCGACGTGGGGGATCTGGTGCGCAAGCCGGTGCGTCAGCTCTCGCTCGGCGAGCGCATGAAGGTGGAGATCGTCGGCGCGCTCCTCCACCGTCCGCAGGTGCTCTTCCTCGACGAGCCGACGATCGGGCTCGACGTGACGATGCAGAAGCGGATCCGCTCGTTCGTCGCCGAGTACAACCAGCGCCACGGCGCGACCGTGCTGCTGACGAGCCACTACATGGCGGACGTGGAGGCGCTCTGCAAGCGCGTGATCGTCATCCACCACGGACGGATCCTGTTCGACGGTGCCCTGACCGGGCTCGCGGATCAGTTCGCCGCGTACAAGACGATCGGTGTCGCGCTCGAGAACGGCAACGTCGAGCTCGAGCGCTACGGCGAAGTCATCCACCGGGACGGCGACTGGGTCACCCTGCGCGTCCCGAAGGCGGAGACGTCGCAGGTCGCGGCGCGTCTGCTCGCGGACCAGTCGGTGCTCGACCTGAACATCGAGGATCCGCCGATCGAAGACGTCATCGAGCTCGTCTTCGCGCAGGAACGCCCCGAGTGACCACGGTCCCGCACGTAACGAGCCTCCCCGAGGCGGGCCGGCTCCGCTCGACCGTCGACTTCTACCTGACGACGATGCGGACGGCCGTCCAGACGCAGTTCCAGTACCGGACCGCGAACTACTTCTACATGCTCGGCATGATCGCCGAGCCCGTGATCTACCTCGTCGTCTGGACGACGATCGCGGACCAGCAGGGGGGCTCGGTGCAGGGCTTCACGGCCGGGTACTTCGCCGCCTACTACATCGTCTGGACGCTCGTCCGGAACATGAACATCGTCTTCGGCGCGCCCTACTGGGAGCACCGGATCCGCGAGGGCGAGCTCAACCGCGATCTCCTGCGCCCGCTCCATCCGCTCCACTACGACATCGCCTACTTCGCGGGCTGGAAGGTCGTCGTCATCGTGCTCTGGATCCCGCTGGCACTCGGGCTCTCGCTCGTCTTCGACCCGACGCTCGACCCGCGCCCGCTCGAGATCGCGGTCTTCGGCGTCGCGATCTGGGGCGCCTACCTCCTGCGGACGATGTTCCAGTCGACGCTCGGGATGCTCTGCTTCTGGACGACGCGCGGCGCGGCCATCTTCGACCTCTGGATGACGCTCGAGCTGCTGCTCTCCGGCCGCCTCGTCCCGCTCCCTCTCATGCCCGACTGGGTGCAGACGATCTCGTGGTTCCTTCCCTTCCAGTGGGCGTTCTACTTCCCGATCGAGGCCCTCGTCGGCGATCTCTCGAACGCCGAGCTCGCACGCGGGCTCGGCTTCCAGCTCCTGTGGATCCTCATTGGGCTCGGACTCTTCAAGGTCGCGTGGCGCTTCGCGATCCGACGCTACGGGGCGGTGGGTGGCTAGATGAACGCGCTGCGTGTCTCGTGGCTGTACCTGCGCGTCGGCGTGATGAACGAGCTCCAGTACCGCGCGAACTTCGTCGTTTCGCTCTTCCAGTCGGCGATCACGCTCCTCGTCGGCCTCGCCGTGCTCGCGCTCGTCTACTCGCACACGGACGAGCTCAACGGCTGGTCGCGGCCCGAGCTCCTGTGCGTGCTCGGCATCCAGATCCTCATGGGCGGCGTGATCAAGACGTACATCCAGCCGAACATGGCCCGCATCATGGACGAGGTACGCGAGGGGACGCTCGACTACGCGCTGACGAAGCCCGAAGACGCCCAGGTGCTGGTCAGCGTGCGCGAGGTGCGGATCTGGCAGGTCGTCGACGTGTTCTCGGGAGCGGTCGTGCTCGGGTTCGGGCTCTCGCGGATCGCGACGGATCTCGGTCCCGCCGACGCGCTCGCGTTTGCGCTCGCGCTCCTGTTCGGCGGGCTGATGATCTACTGCTTCTGGCTCGTCATCGCGACCGGCGCCTTCTGGGTCGTGAACATGTGGACCGCGGCCGAGCTCTTCGACGGCCTCTTCCAGACGGGCCGCTGGCCGGTCGGCATCTACCCCGGGTGGCTCCGCTACAGCGTGACCTTCCTCGTGCCGATCGCCTTCGCGGTCACGGTCCCTGCGCAGGCGGTCACCTCGCGGCTCGAGTGGCAGACGCTCGCGCTCGCGGCCGTCTTCGCCGCGGTGCTCTTCGTCGCGACCCGCCGCTTCTGGCGCTTCGGCCTCTCGCGCTACTCCGGCGCCTCGGCGTAGGCCATGCGCCGACTCGACGCGCAGCGGACCTGGCTCCTGTACCGCGGCGTCGAGTCGTTCGCGATGTCGCTCGGCTGGACGGTCGCAGCGGTGTTCTTCGTCACCGACCTCGGGATGAGCCCGCTCGAGCTCGTGCTCGCGGGGACAGCGCTCGAGGTCGCGTACTTCCTCTTCGAGGTGCCGACCGCGATCGTCGCCGACACGTACAGCCGGCGGGCCTCGATCGTCGTAGGCGCGGTGATCATGGGGCTCGCCTACGTGGCGACCGGCCTCGCCCCCGGCGTCGCCGCCGTGCTGATCGCCGCTGCCGTGATGGGCTTCGGGTGGACCTTCAAGAGCGGCGCGGAGGACGCCTGGCTCGCGGACGAGGTCGGGACGGACAACGTCGCGGCGCCGTACCAGCGCGGCGCCCAGGCCGCGCGCGTCGGGGCGTTGCTCGGCATCGCGTGCGCCGTCGGCCTGGCGCTCGTCGACCTCCGTGTCCCGATCGTCGCCGCCGGCCTCGTCCTCGTGTTGCTCGGCGCCACTCTCGCTGTGCTGATGCCGGAGACCGGCTTCCGCCCGGCCCCCGCGGCGAGGTGGGAGCGATGCGGACGATGGCGCGCACCGGAGCGGCCGGCGGCAGGCTGATGCGCGCGCGCCCGATGCTGCTGCTCATCGTGGGCATCGCGTTCTTCTCCGGGATGTGGAGCGAGGCGTTCGACCGGCTCTGGGAGGCGCACTTCCTGCTCGACGTCGGCGTGCCCGGCTTCGGCGACCTCGATCCCGTCGTGTGGTTCGGCGTTCTCAACGCCGGTGTGCTCCTCCTTGCCATCTTTGTCGCGCAGCCGCTCCGGGCGCGCTTCGTCCGGCTGAGCCCGTGTCGGCATGACGCGGATGCTGTTCGCCTTCGACGCGCTCACGATCCTGGGGACGCTCGCCTTCGCCTTCGCCGGGCACTTCGCGGTCGCGGTGGCCGCGTACTGGGCGACGCGCGTCCTGCGCTCGCTCGTCGGCCCGGTCTACTCGACGTGGCTCAACACGAGCATCGACGACTCGAGCGTGCGGGCGACGGTGATCTCGATGACGAACCTGGGCGACTCGGCCGGCGAGTGGGGCGGCGGACCGGCACTCGGCGCTGTCGGGAACGTGTTCGGGATCCGCGCGGCGCTCGCGGCCGGCGCGGCGGCCCTGGCGCCTGCGCTTCGTCCTCTACGGACGTGCGCTGCGCCACCAGGGCCTCGAGCCCGAGCTCGCGACAGAGCCGGCCGGCGCCCGCTAGACTCCCGCGGTCCTGTGTGAGGCGACGAGGCCTCGGGCGGCTCCGCCGTCCGGGGCTTTTTCCATTTCGAGGAGGGATTCATGGCACGACCGAGGAGCCAGGCGGGCGGGAGGATGGTCAGGAGCAAGGATCGCGCGACCTCGTCGGTGGCCGCGCGGCGCGCGGTGCTGAAGCGGATCAAGGACGAGGGCGTCGAGCACGTCCTCTTCTGGTTCACCGACCTCGAGGGCCACCTCAAGTCGTTCGCGATCACGCCCGTCGGAGATGGAGGAGGCGCTCAACGACGGGATGGGCTTCGACGGCTCGTCGATCACGGGCTTCAACGCCATCGAGGAGTCGGACATGGTCGCCATCCCCGACCCGGCCACGTTCCAGCTCATGCCGCGTCCGGTCGACGACCACGGGCACGCGATCGGCGCGAACGTCGCGCGGATGATCTGCGACGTCGTCACGCCCGACGGGTCGCCGTACGAGGGCGATCCGCGCTTCGCGCTGCGCAAGGCGCTCGAGCGCATGCAGGCGATGGGTTCGACACGTTCAACGTCGGTCCCGAGCTCGAGTACTTCCTGTTCGAGGACGACCGGGGCACGGAGACGATCGACGAAGGCGGCTACTTCGCCATGACGGTGCAGGACGCCGCGACGGAGGTGCGGAACGACACGATCGCGGCGCTCGAGGCCGTCGGAATCCCGATCGAGTACCACCACCACGAGGTCGGTCCCTCCCAGCACGAGATCGACATGCGCTACGCCGATGCGCTCTCGATGGCGGACTTCACGATCACGTACCGCCTGATCGTGAAGGAGGTGGCGACCTGGCACGGGTACTACGCGACCTTCATGCCGAAGCCGCTCTTCGGCGAGAACGGCTCCGGCATGCACACGCACATGTCGCTCTTCCGCAACGGGCGGAACCAGTTCTTCGACCGGCGGGACGCGTACCACCTGTCGAAGACGGCGAAGTCGTTCATCGCCGGGCTGCTCGTGCACGCCCGCGAGATGTCGGCCGTCCTCGCCCAGTGGGTGAACTCGTACAAGCGGCTCGTGCCGGGCTACGAAGCGCCCGTGTACGTCGCCTGGTCGCAGCGGAACCGCTCTGCGCTCGTGCGGATCCCGCTGTACAAGCCCGGCTCGGAGCAGTCGACGCGGGCGGAGATCCGCTGTCCCGACCCGGCGTGCAACCCGTACCTCGCCTTCGCCGCCCTGCTCCACGCCGGGCTCGAGGGGATCGAGCGGGGCTACGAGCTCCCGGACCCGATGGAGCGGAACCTGTACCGGCTCACGGCTGCGGAGCGGAAGGAGCAGGGCATCACCTCGCTGCCCGAGTCGCTCGGTGAGGCGATCGACGAGCTCGAGGGCTCGGACCTGATGCGGCGCGCCCTCGGCGACCACATCTTCCCGCGCTACGTCGAGCTCAAGCGCAAGGAGTGGGACGAGTACCGCGTCCAGGTCACCGAGTGGGAGAAGGAGCGCTACCTGGCGGCGCTGTAGTCACCGCAGGCCGGGATCCGCGTGCGTGGATCCCGGCCGCAGGACCCGTCCCGCGGTGATCGGTCGGGGGGAACCGTAGGTTTCACTCACGCCAGAACGACCACGGGCTCCACACCAGGGAGCCCGCGATCGGCCGTCAGATACAGGGCTCGCCGCTCGCCTTGCGGCATGCCCCGCAGTCGCAATCATGGAACTTCCGTCCGCCGGATGCAAGTGGCTGGGCCAGACGAGTCGAGCGATACGAGCGGGCGAAATTGCGCTTCTCACGGCGCCACCGGGACCCGCCGACAGCGCGGCACGGGTGGACGCGTCCATGGCGGCCGCGAAGCGGACGCCTTCAGGGGTTTCCGCGACCGGGATCCGCGCTCGCGGATCCCGGTCTGCGGGACTAGATCTGTTGCCTACAGACCTGCGAGACGCGGCTAATCGCGGCCGGGCCTCCGGCGAGCCTTGCGGTCGACCGAGACCCAGCTCGCCAACGAGGTCCCAGATGCGCGAGCCGAGTGTGCCCGGCCCAAGCGGATGCGCTTTTCGTTCGAGTCGCGCTGCCGGCTTGTCGCGCTCGTTCTCGCGGGGTCGAGCCCGCAGGCGGCCGCGGCCGCTGCCGAGCGAGCGCGCACGGCTGCCGGCTCACGCGTCGCTAGCCGTAGCCGTTGCGTTGCGGGCACTTGCGACCGGCCCCGCGTGCCAAGCACCAGGGCGGCGACTGCGCGGAAGCCGAGCAGCGTCCTGGCTCCGCTACGCGAGCGGCGCCGCTGTAGTGCCGGCGCAGTCGGTCGCCGGCCTCGCCGGTGGAGGTACTGCCCGCTCGGCGTCTGCGGTTGCGGCGGCCGGCGCCGTAGACGCGTTGTCCGACCGCCAGGAGCGGCCGAGCTCCTCCACGTCGACGTGCACGAGCTCGGCCGCTTCGCTCGGTCGGACAGCGCACTCGGCGAGCCGGCTCGCGCGCAACCGCGCGCGCCGTAGCTGCGCAGTACCTGCCATCTGGCGATCGACGACCGGCAGTCGCGAGCTGGCCTACGCGATCAGCGAGCCTCGCCTCGCGTACGCGCACGCAGCCCGGATGCGCTGCTCGCCTTCCTGCGGCCGCGCCGCCGCCTGGTGCTTGGCGCAGCGCGGCGATCGCGGTCGGCGCAGTGCTCGCCCAACGGCAACGGCTACCTGCTCGCACGCGTGAGCCGGCGGCCGGTGCGCCGAGCTCGCTCCGCATCGCCCGCCGCTGCACGCGTCCCCGACGCCTCGCAGACCGAGCGGCGAGGCGGAAGCGCTCGTCAAGACGCTGCTGCGACGAGTGGGCGTATCCGCTTCGCCTACCGCACGAGCGCTCACTCGAGTCGCGCGCTTCCGGGATACCTGCGTTGGTACAACCGAGTCTTAGCCGACCGCACAGGCTCGCTCGGCGGCCACCCGCGCGATCAGCCGCGTCTCACAGGTCTGTCGGCGCAAACTAGTCAGGCTTGCCGGCCATCGCCCAGATCGCGACGACGTACGCGGCGAGCAGCACGAACGAGATGACCATCGGCACCCTGAGAAGGCCTGGGCCCCCTGCGCGGCGGAGTCGTCGGATGCCGATTCCACCGACGATCAGGGCGATGAGGAAGAGCAGTCCGCCGAGGTCGGTCACGATGAAGCCGATTCCGAGCCACGTCTGGTCGGGAACTCCCTCGTCGTACCAACCCTCCCGATTCGCGAGCCATTCGCCGGCGAGCCGGGTCAGGATGAACGCCGGGAGCCCGACGAGCAGGAGCGTCCAGTACCCGAGTCGGAGGAGCCGAACGTCGCCCCTGGCGAACACCAGGAGCGACGCCGCCGTGAGAGTGGCGCCGACGAGGACCATGGCTCCGAAGACGTGGAGGAAGAGCGGGAAGTTCCAGCTGTCCGGCCTGACCGCTGCAAGGACCGTGGTCATGCGCCCGGCTTCCAGATCATGTCGACGACGATGAGGACGAGGAGCAGGGACCCGATCGTGTGCAGCACGAGCCCGCGCTGCGTGCGGTTCAGCGCGAGAAGCTCGGCGTTCGGGCCGTTCTGGCCTGCCTGCTCGAGCTCCTGTGCTTTCCGCATCCCCTGGAGATACGCCTTGCTCGTCTGCCCGCCCACCCCGCCGGCGGCCATCCAGAGCACGATCGCGGCGATGATCCAGCCGTCCCAGATGTCGTAGTTGCCGACGGAGAAGGCCAGCCAGATCCCGAAGACGATCGTCCCCCCGGCTCCGATCCCGGTGGCCGCGCCGCCGACCTTCGCGATCGGCTCCATGCGGATCGTCCCGTCGGGCGTGTCGGTCCGCCGGACCGCGACGATGAGGACCCAGAAGAGCACCATTCCCGCGGCGAACGCGAACGCGCTCAGCACGTGCAACACGAGAAGCCAGTCGTCGAAGCCCACGTCCCGTCAACTCTATGACCGCGCACCGGCGATCTCAAACGTGACAATCAGGGACGTGGACGAGACCTCCCGGCATCTCCGACTCCTGACGGAGACCATCGCCGCCGTGAACTCCTCGCTCGACCTGCAGGAGGTGCTCGAGCTCGTCGCCCGCAAGGTCGCAGACGCGCTCGGCACCGATGCCTGCTTCGTCTACCTCCACGACGAGGGCTCGGGCGAGCTCGTCCTGCGCGCGACGCACGGCAGCCGCGTCGAGGAGATGACGCGGACGCCGCGGATGCGTCCCGGCGAGGGGATCACCGGGACCGCCGCCGCCGAGCGGGCGCCCGTGATGATCGCCGCACAGGCGCATCTCGACCCGCGCTTCAAGCTCTTCGCCAACCTCCCCGAGGACGAGTACGAGTCGATCCTCGCCGTTCCGATCCTCGCGCGGGAGAAGCTCGAGGGCGCACTGAACGTCCGCACGCGCGAGCCTCGGACGTTCACCGGCGCCGAGATCGAGCTGCTCGTCGCGATCGCGTCGCAGGTGGCGCAGACGATCGAGCACGCGAAGCTGTACGCGGCCGCCCAGCGGCGCGTCGTCGAGCTGGAGGCGCTCGCGCGGATCTCGGAGGCCGTGTCCGAGTCGCTCTACCTCGAGGAGTCGCTCGAGGCGATCGTGAAGACGACGATGGAGTCGCTGCACGCGACGGGAGCGGCGCTCGTCCTCGAGGACGGGAAGATCGCGTGGCCCGAGGGACGGGCCGGAAAGCATGCCGTCCGCCTGCCCCTGCGCTGGAAGGGACGCCGGATCGGCGAGCTCGTGTGCGACCGGGACACGCCGTTCACCGCCGACGACCGCGCGCTCCTCGAGGCCATCGCGCACCACGCGGCGGTCGCGCTCGAGCACGGGCGGGCGCTCATGCGCGGCGTCCTCGCCCAGGAGATCCACCATCGCGTCAAGAACAACCTGCAGTCGGTGGCCTCGCTCCTGCGCCTCCAGGCTCGGGCGGAGAACGTCGACCCGCACAAGGCGCTGCAGGAGTCCGTCAACCGGATCCTCGCGATCGCTGCCGTTCACGAGGTGCTCACCGAGCACCGCGAGGACGACGTCGACCTCGCCGAGCTCGTCGACCGTCTTCGGGCCATGCTCGTGCAGGGGCTCGTCGTCGGCAAGGACGTGAGTGCGGAGCTCTCTCCGGTCTCGCTCGGTGGACAGCAGGCGACGGCGCTCGCGCTCGTCTTCACCGAGCTCTTCCAGAACGCGCTCGAGCACGGCGGCGCCCACGTCTCGATCGCTCTCGGGACGCGCGACGGGGAGGTCGTGCTCACGATCGCCGACGACGGGGAGGGCATGCACGGAGACGGCGACGGCACCGGGCTCTCGATCGTCCGTGCACTGGTCCGCGACGAGCTGCGCGGGTCGCTCGCCCTCCGGAACGAGTCGGGGCTCCGCGCCGAGGTGGTGTTCCCCGCGTGACGCGCGTGCTCATCGCCGAGGACGAGACGCTGATCAGGCTGGATCTCAAGGGCCTGCTCGAGAGCGCGGGATTCGAGGTCTGCGCCGAGGCGCGGGACGGGGAGGAGGCCGTGACGCTCGCGCGCGAGACCGAGCCGGACGTCGCGCTGCTCGACGTCAAGATGCCCCGGCTGGACGGGATCGAGGCGGCCAGGCGGATCCTCGACGAGCGGCCGATACCGATCGTGATGGTGACCGCCTACGGGGAGCGCGACGTCGTCGCACGCGCCGTGGAGGCCGGCGTCTTCGGCTACCTCGTGAAGCCCTTCCGCGAGACCGACCTGCTGCCCGCGATCGAGACCGCGCGCGCCCGGCACGACGAGCTCGCCGCCCTCCGCGAGGAGGCGGGCTCGCTCGCCGAGGCGCTCGCGGCCAGGAAGGCGATCGAGCGGGCGAAGGGGCTCCTCATGGAGCGCGAGGGGCTCTCCGAGCAGGAGGCCTTCGCGCGGCTCCGCAAGGCGAGCCAGATCTCGGGGCGCCCGCTGAAGGTGGTCGCGGAGGCGCTCATCGCGACCCTCGGCCCGGGTGACGGCGCGAAAGGCAGGTGACTGTCACCGAAGGTGACAGTCACCAGGTGTCCGCTGCGGGAAAGGCAGGTGACTTGTCACCGAAGGTGACAGTCACCAGGGGTGTCAGCTCGCGGCGAGCAGGCGCTCGTCCTCGCGGCGGCGGTAGAGGCGCAGGCCGAGCCACGCTGCGAGCGCGAGGAGCGCGACTGGCGCGACGACGATCGCGATCGCGAGCGCGACGACGCCTTCCCAGACGAGCACGTTCAGTGCCTCGTCGAGGGTACGGTCGAGGCGTGAGGGCGGCGCCGGGACGACGCCGAGGGCGTCCGGAGTGACCACGCTCAGCTGGATCGTGGCCATCCGCGCCTCCGCGCTCGTGGACGAGATGCCCCGGCGAACCTGCCGAAGCTCGCGCTGAAGCCGCGCCTGCCTGGCCTCCAGCACGGCACGCGTCTCCGCGTCGAGCGTCTCGGTCTCGAGACGCGCGCCGATGCGCGCGATCTGGGCGCGGAGCGAGCTCTCGCGCCGCTCGAGCGCGTCGAGATCCTCCTGGAGGTCGTCGATCGTCACCTGCTGCGAGACGATGCGGCCGAGCCCGGAGAGCTGCACGATCGCCTGCTGCACCTTGTCGACCGGGACGCGGACGGTCAGCGACGCGCTTCCCTCGTCGCCGGTCGCGACGGACGCGCTGACGACGTGGCCGCCGAGGCGAGCGCGTCAGCTCGAGCGCATCCTGCGCCGCGCGCGACACGGCGTCCGAGTCGCGCGACCTCGACGGTGAGCGTCGCGCTCACGCGCTGGGCGCGGTCGGGCGTCGGTCCGACGGCGGCACCCTTCGTGGCGCCGGCGACCTGCGAGTCCACCGCCAACGTGTCGGTCGCGGCGAAGTCGGCTGCGGAGAACTGCTGACCGGGGAAGATGTCGACCGACGCCGCGCGGCCCGCCAGGTAGGACGGGTCGGCGATCGACCCGACCTCGACCTCCTTGCGGGGAAGCGTGGTCGGCGCGTACATCGACTGGCTCGCGACGATGTTCCCGGGCGTCCCCTTTGGGATGAGCTGCTTCGCCACGAGGACGGCGTCGGGGCGTTCTCGCCTTGGATGGTCTCGCGTGAGGAGTGCGAGAGCCCGACCACGCCGGCGGTCACGAACGAGAGCGCAAGCACCGCGGGCACGGCGACCAGCGCAATTCGACGCACCGGCAGGCCGAGCCGGCTCCAGACGGGGAGAGAGGACTGCGGCTGGCTCGGCGGCGGCGATCTCCCGGACGCGCGCTCGCACCGCTGCCGGGGCGACAGGGCGGGCTGCTCGGAGCTCGTCGATCAGGTCAGGCGACGGGGTCATGGCTTCTCATCCTCTCTTCGAGCTTTCCGAGTGCGCGATGCAGGCGTGTGGAGACGGCGGTCGGGGTGATGCCGAGCAGGCGCGCGGTCTCCTCGCCGTCCAGCTCGAGGACGACGCGCAACGCGACGACCTCGCGCTCGCCGGCGGCGAGCGCGCGCAGCCCCTCCTCGAGCTCCGGCGAGAGGCCCTCGCCGAAGCCCAAGCCATGCTGGGGCTCGGGCGCGGCTCGCGCGCGTCCGCCCGCTCCTCGCGTCGTCGTCGCCGTGCCTCGGCGCGGAACCAGTCGAGCGCGGTCGACCGCGCGATCGCGAGGAGCCAGGCACGGGCGGTTCCGCGGCGGGGATCGAACTTCCGCCAGCGCCGGAGCGCGGTCTCGAACGTCTCGCCGGTCAGGTCCTCCGCGACCGCCCAGTTCTTCGTGAGGTAGAGGAGGTAGCCGTACACGTCGTCCAGCAGCTCCTCGGCGACGGCGGGGAAGGACGGCGTCGCGGCCTCGGCAGGGCGGCGCGCGTCCAGCGTCACTGCGTGCATGCCCCGTATACGTCGCGGGACGCCCCTCGTGTCACCGGGCCTCGGGCTCCTCGAAGAGCACCTCCCAGCGGCCGAGGAGCTCGGCGAGCTCGTCGCGGGCGGCGCGGTGCGCGGCGAGCACGTCCATGTTCGTCCAGTCCGTCGCGAGCTTTCCCTCGAGCTCCGCCACGCGTGTCTCGGCCTCGGCGATCTTCCCCTCGAGAAGCTCGAGCTCGGACGGAGGCCGCCGCTCCGGACGCGCGCGGACGCTCGCGTGGCTTCCTCGCTGGTGTCGGCTCGGGCTCGGGCGCCGGCTCGGCCCTTCGCTCGCGCGTGAGATCGGCCCAGCCACCGTCGTACGAGCGGAGCGAGCGGTCCTCGATGGCGACGATGCGGTCCGGGACGGCATCGAGGAGCGCGCGGTCGTGCGAGACGACGAGGAGGGTCCCGGGGAACGCCTCGAGCGCCGCCTCGAGCGCTTCGCGGCTCTCGATGTCGAGGTGGTTCGTCGGCTCGTCGAGGACGAGGAAGTTCGCGCCCGACGCGACGAGCAGCGCCAGCGAGAGCCTCCGGCGCTCGCCGCCCGAGAGCGCGGTCACGGATCGCTCGTGCGTCTCCCAGCCGGAGAAGAGGAAGCGGCCGAGGAGCATCTGTGCCTGCGGCCTCGGCAGACCGGTCGCCGCATGTCGCGCAGTCGAGCACGGAGCCCTGCGAGGGCAGCTCGAGCGTGTGCTGGGAGAAGTAGCCGGGGATCACGCCGTGCCCGAGGCGGGCGGTGCCGCGGTCGAGCGGATGCCCGCCGAGCAAAGCGAGGAGCAGGGTCGTCTTCCCGCTGCCGTTCGGGCCGACGAGGCCGACCTTCTCGCCACGCTCGACCGCAAACGACGCATCCTCGAGCAGCAGCTTGTCGCCCGCGGAGAGCGTGATGCCCTCGGCCTCGAGGACGACGCGCCCGGTGCGCGGCGGGCGGAGGAAGTCGAACCCGAGCGTCCGTCGCTTGCGGGTGAGGGCCGCGAGCTCCTCCGCCGCACGCGATCGCTCCTTCTCGAGGCGCCCGATCTGCGTGAGCTTCGCCTGCGCCTGCTTCGCCTTCGACTTCTTGTACCGGAATCGGGCCACGAACCGCTCGAGGCGCTCGATGTCGTCGGCCACGCGGCCGACGGTCTTCTCCGCCGCGACTGCGCGCGCCGCCTTCTCGCGCCGCCACTCGTGCCACGGGCCGGCGAAGTAGTGCGCCCTCGCCGGCCCAAGCTCGAGCACGGAGGTCGTGACGGCCTCCAGGAACCAGCGGTCGTGGGCGACGAGGATGACGGCAGCGTCGATCGTCTCGAGCTCGCGCTCCAGCCACTCGAGGTTCTGGACGTCCAGGTGGTTCGTCGGCTCGTCGAGGAGCAGGAGGTCGGGCTTGCCCGACAGGACACGCGCAAGGGAAGCTCGCGTCACCTCGCCTCCGGAGAACGTGCCGAGCGGCCGGTCGAGGTCGTCCTCGGCGAAGCCGAGGCCGCGCATCGTCGCTGCGGCGTGGTCGCGCCAGCCCCAGCCGCCCGCGTGCTCGAGCCTCGCCTGAGCGTCGGCGTACCGCCGAAGCGTGACGTCGTCGTGTGCGCCTCCCGCCATCGTCTCCTCGAGGCTCCGGAGCTCGGTCTCCGTCTCGAGCAGGTCGCGCGCGCCCGAGAGCGCGTACTCGCGGAGTGTGAGATCGAACTCGAGCGGAGGGCGCTGGTCGTGGAGCGCGACCCTGGTTCCCTTCGCGAAGGCGAGCTTTCCGCCCTGCAGCGACGTCTCGCCGACAATCGCCCGCAGGAGCGTCGTCTTCCCCGACCCGTTGGGACCGGCCAGGGACGTGCGATCGCGCCTGCCGACGGTGAACGAGACCCCGTCGAAGAGCGGGTCGCCGGAGAACTCCTTGCGGAGCTCGGATGCGATCAGGACCGCCATGGTGGGCTTCGCCGCTAGCCGGAGACGCGCGTCGCGTGCTCGGCGACGATCCGCCGGGCCGCCGCGGCGATGTGCGCCGCGTCGATCCCCGCGGCTGCGAGCAGCTCTTCCGGCTTCGCCGAGCCCGGCATCTCCGACACGGCGAGCGAGAGAACGTGCGGCGGCTCGTCCATGTCCGCGAGGGCGCTCCGCACGGCTTCGCCGAGCCCGCCCTCCGGCCAGTGGTCCTCCACCGTGATGATTCGCCCGCCCGTCGCCTCGGCGGCCGCGACGAGCGTCTCCGCGTCGAGCGGCTTGATCGAGTAGAGGTCCACCACGCGTGCCGCGATCCCCTCGCCGGCGAGCTCGTCGGCCGCCTTCAGCGCCTCGTGGACGGTGATCCCGGCACCTACGATTGCCACCTCGTCCTCGTCGGAGGAGCGGAGGATGCGGCTGCCGCCGATCTCGAAGTCCTCGTCGGGCCCGTACAGCACGGGGGTCGCGGGACGGAGCGTCCGCAGGTACGAGATCCCCGGTGTGTCCGCCAGCGCCGCGACGAGCGTCGCCGTCTGGTTCGCGTCGCAGGGATGGAGGACGACGCTCGAGTGGATGGCCCGAAACGCGGCGATGTCCTCGAGCCCCATCTGCGACGGGCCGTCCTCGCCGATCGACACGCCGGAGTGCGAGCCGCTCAGCACGAGGGTCGCCCGGCTCACGGCCGCCATGCGGACGAAGTCGTATGCGCGCGTCAGGAACGCCGCGAAGGTGGATGCGAACGGCCGCCAGCCGACGGTCTGCAGTCCCACGGCGGCCGCGACCATCTGCTGCTCGGCGATGTACATCTCGAAGAAGCGCTCCGGGTGGGCCTTCGCGAAGGACTCGGCGAAGGTCGAGTTCGAGACCTCGCCGTCCAGGACGACCACGTCGCCACGGGCGGCACCGAGGGCCACGAGCGCGTCACCGTAGGCCTTGCGCGTCGCGACCTCGCTCCCGACCTCGTACTGCGGCAGGTCGAGCGCTCCGGTCTCGAAGCGGTGAGGCTCCCCCGGCTCGGGCTTCGCGACCTCGATCCGGAGGTCGCGCAGGCCTCCGAGCTCCGCGATCGCCGCGTCAGGGTCGTCGAGCGGCTTGCCGTGCCAGCCGTTCTCGTTCTCGACAACCTTCACGCCCTTGCCCTTCACGGTGCGCGCGACCACCACCGTCGGCTTCCCGGCGGTGGCCACGGCCTCCTCGTAGGCCCGGTCGATCTCGTCCACGTCGTGGCCCTCGATCGCGATCGCGTGCCAGCCGAAGGATCGCGCGCGCTCGACGTACGTGTCGAGGTTCCACCCGACCATGGTCTCGCCGCGCTGCCCCAGCCGATTGACGTCGAGGATCGCGGTCAGGTTGTCGAGCTCGTAGTGCGCGGCGTGCTCGAACGCCTCCCACATCGAGCCCTCGGCCATCTCGCTGTCGCCGCATAGGACCCAGACCCTGTTCCCTGTCCTGTCCAGGTACTTCCCCGCGAGCGCCATCCCGACCCCGATCGGAAGGCCCTGTCCGAGCGAGCCCGTACCCACGTCGACCCAGGGGAGCACCGGGGTCGGGTGCCCCTGGAGCCTGCTGCCGAGCGTGCGGTACGTGAGCAGCTCGTCGTCCGTGATCGCGCCGGCGGCGCGGTAGATCGCGTAGAGGAGGGTCGAGGCGTGCCCTTTCGAGAACACGAGCCGGTCGTTCGCGGGGCTCTTCGGCGCGTCGAAGTCGTACCGCAGGTACCCGTCGACGAGGACCGCCATCAGATCGGCGGCTGACATCGCGGACGTGGGGTGCCCGGACTTCGCAACGGCGCTCATGCGCACGGAGTCGACGCGGAGCTGCTGCCCCAGCTCTCTCCTGCGCTCGGCATCGGACATGTCGGCCATTCTAGGTCGGCGTTTCCCCCTGCCGCCGCGGAGGTAACGTAATGGGATGCCGTCCAGCAGATTGCACGAGCTCTCGAGGCACGGAGTCAGCGTCTGGATGGACTCGCTGTCGCGGGAGATGCTGGAGACGGGCGAGCTGTCGAGGCTCATGGAGGAGGACGCCGTCGTCGGCGTCACCTCCAACCCGACGATCTTCGAGAAGGCGCTCTCGACCGGGCCCTGGTACGACGATCAGCTCCGTGACGCCCTGACCCGGCACGACGACTCGAAGGAGATCTTCCTCGAGCTGGCCGTGGAGGACGTGTCGCGCGCGTGCGACCTCCTACACGCGACCTGGGAGGGGACCGGCGGGGTCGACGGCTACGTCTCGATCGAGGTGGACCCGGAGCTCGCCTACGACCGCGAGGCGACCTTCGACGAGGCGATGCGGCTGCACGAGCTCGTGGACCGGGACAACGTCTACGTCAAGATCCCCGGCACGGAGCCCGGGCTGGGCGCGATCGAGGACTCCATCGCCCGCGGCCGCTCGATCAACGTGACGCTCATCTTCTCGCTCGCACGGCACGCGGAGGTCGCCGAGGCGTACCTCCGCGGTCTCGAGCGCCTCGCGGAGTCGGGGGGCGATCCCTCGCGGGTGATCTCCGTCGCGAGCTTCTTCGTCTCGCGCGTCGACACGGAGGCGGACCGGCGGCTCGAGGAGCTCGGCCGCACCGACCTCCAGGGCAAGCTCGCGATCGCGAACGCCAAGCTCGCCTACGAGCAGTACCTCGAGATCTTCTCCGGCCCGCGCTGGAGCGCGCTCGCCGCGAAGGGGGCGAGGCCGCAGCGGTGCCTGTGGGCGTCGACCTCCACGAAGAACCCCGCGTACCGGGACGTCCTCTACGTCGAGGAGCTCGTGGGGTTCAACACCGTGAACACGATGCCCGCCGAGACGATCGCCGCGTTCCAGGACCACGGCGTCGTCGCCGACACGCTCACGCAGGGGCTCGACGAGGCGCACGCGCTCCTCACCGAGCTCGCCGCCGCGGGCGTGGACTACGACGACGTGGTGGACACGCTCGAGCGCGAGGGCGTCGAGAAGTTCGCGGACTCGTTCCGCACGCTGCGCGCCGGCATCGACGCGAAGCGCGCCGTGCTCGCCGCGACCTAGAGCACCTTCGGAGCCCATCCGCCGTATCGCGACGAAGGCGCCCGGTGACGCCCTCGTCGCAGCTCGCGATCCGCAGCTAGTGCGTCATCGTCCCCTTCGGGTTGCCGACCTTGAGGAGGCCGACCTGGCCGAGGTCGACGTGCGCGAACGCGTGGCTGACGAAGGGGTACAGGCCCTCGCTCGTCGATCTTCACGTCGAAGACCGCGCCGCCGCCGGCGGGGACGCCGACCGTCTGGACGCCGCGCTGGAACTGCGTCATGTCGCCGTTCACCCAGGCCCGGTCGAAGATCGTCCCGACGACGTGGAAGTTCGTGTCGAGCGTCGGGCCTGCGGCGACGACGTAGAAGCGGACCGTCTCGCCGGGATCGGCGGGCAGCGGATGAGTGACGTACTGGTTCGCGTACCCGTTGAACGTCGTCCAGTCGGGCTGCGTCGCGCGAGCCTTCGCCATGTCGAGGGAGGCGGGCTCCTCGACGCCGTCGCCGGAGAGGTACCACTCGCTGGCGACGAGCACGTACTCGCGGTCCGCCTTCGGCAGCGGCTTCGCGGGATCGACCACGATCGCGCCGTACATGCCGTTCGCGATGTGCGCGAGCACGGGCTTCGTCCCGCAGTGGTACATGAACACGCCCGGGTCGCTCGGCCTCGAAGCGGAACGTGAACGACTCGCCCGGGCGCGACGTCGCGGAAGGCGACGTTCGGCGCGATGCGCGCGGCGTGGAAGTCGATCGAGTGCGGGATCGAGCCGCCGTTCGTGAGCGTCATCTCGACGGTCTGGCCCTCGCGGACGTGGACGATCGGGCCTGGGCGCGCCGTGGCCGTCGAAGGCCCAGGTGTTGTACTTCACGCCGGGCGCGATCTCGACCACCATGTCCTTCAGGACCATGTGGACCTTGACCAGGTCGCCTGCGGGAACCGCCGGGAGCACCGCGTCGTAGGCGGTGTGCGCCTGCGGCGAGCGCCTCGGCGTCCTCGCCGGTCTTCCCGGCGAAGCTCTGGAGCGGCAGGCTGACTGCGCTGCTGCCGGTCGTGTGGCTCGAGTGATCGGTCGTCCGCGGTGCTCGCCTGCACGTCGTCGCGGGCCTCGTTCGCGGTCTGGACGAGGACGACTGCCACGATGGAGAGGACCGCGACCGCGATCCCGAGGAACACCGCGACGACCTTCGACGAGGACACCCGAGCCGGACGGGTCTGCCGGATTCGGGCGCCCTGGATACGTGCGTGGAGACGTGTAGCTGGTCACGATCCCTCCCGGAGCTGGTTTTCGTGCACCGTAGGGGCGCTGCCAGGAGCCGCCCTCCGCAGAGGACACCCGGCCCGTTACGGGCTTCTACGGACTCCGGCGTGCGGACAGGAGCCGGTCGTGCAGGAGCCCGTTCGACGAGAGGGCGCTCCCGCCGTCGACCCGGGCCTCGCCCGAGAGGTCGGTCAGGCGGCCTCCGGCCTCCTCCACGATCGGGAGCACGGCGGCGAGGTCCCACGCGCTCACGCCGACCGCGTCGAAGGCGCCGTCCACCGCACCCTCCGCGACGAGCATGTGCGCCCAGAAGTCGCCGAAGCCCCGCACGTGCCAGGCGCCGCGGGCGGCGTCGGGCACGCCGTCCTCGGGAGCGACGCAGACGACCGCGTCCTCGAGGCGCGACACCGAGGACACGTGGATCGAGCGCCCGTCCGCGAACGCGCCCGCGCCGCGCTCGGCCCACCAGCGCCGTCGGAGCGCCGGCGCCGAGACGACGCCGAGGCGCTGGACCCCGTCCTCCTCGAGGGCGACGAGCGTCGCCCACACCGGGATCGCGCGAGTGTAGTTCCGGGTGCCGTCGATCGGGTCGATGACCCAGCGGCGGCGCCCTCCGCCCGAGCTCCCGTGCTCCTCCCCGAGCACGCCGTCTCCGGGGCGCTCCTCCGCGAGAATCCGCCGGAGCTCGAGCTCGACCGCGTGATCGGCCTCCGTGACCGGTGTGAGATCGGCCTTGCGCTCGACGGTCAGGCCAGTGCCGAAGAGCGGGAGCGAGATCGCGTCGGCAGCGTCCGCGAGCCGCAGCGCGAGCTCGAGGTCGGGGCTCACGCGACGCGCTGCCGCAGGGCAGCCTCGAGCAGCTTCCCCGCGGCGAGGACGAGCGCGTCGCTGCCGGGCCTCCCCACGAGCTGAACGGAGGCGGGGAGGCCCTCCTCGGCCGCGCCGCACGGGAGCGCGAGCGACGGCCAGCCGAGGACGTTCAGCGGGAAGGTCCGGCTCGACGATCCGCTCGCGCACGTGCAGGTCGCCGATACCGCCCTCGCCCACCCTCGGAGCGACGCACGGGAGTGTCGGCGTGAGCACCAGGTCGAGCCCCTCGACCGACGCCTCGAAGCGCTCGCGGTACTCGTCCCGCTGCCGCGCGCCGGCCTGGGCTTCGGCGTCGGTCACCGCGAGGCAGCGCTCGACCTTCGTGCGCACGTCCTCGCCGTAGAGGTCGGCGTTCTCGGCGAAGAGCTCCGCATGGACACCCGCGACCTCGTGCATGAAGAGCCTGCCCACGCCCTCCGGCTCCGGGAGATCGACCGGCCTCCGGTTCGGGAAGAGCGTGGCGGCCTCGTCCACCTGCTCCCGGACGAGCGGGTCGGCGCCGTCGAGCCAGGCGACGCCGACCGCGACGTCTCCCAGCGCGTCCAGGGTCTGCGAGGCGAAGCCCGGCGCGAGCACGCGCATCGCCTCCACGCACGTCGCGACGTCCCTCGCCATCGGCCCGGCGTGGTCGAAGCTCGGAGCAAGCGGGAAGCAGCCCTCGAGCGACACGAGACCGTACGTCGGCTTGAAGCCGACGATGCCGCAGCAGGCCGCGGGGATCCGGATCGAGCCGCCGGAGTCGGTGCCGAGGGCGACGTCCGCCGCGCCGAGGACGAGGGCGGCCGCGTTTCCGCCGCTCGAGCCGCCCGCGACCCGGCCCGGATGGCCGGGGTTGGGCACGGTGCCGAAGTGCGGGTTCTCCGAGGTCACCCCGTACGCGAACTCGTGGAGGTTCGTCTTCCCGACCACGCCGTACCCCGCCTCCTCGAGCGCGACGACGGCGAGCGCGGTCTCCGCCGGCACGTGCTCCGCGAAGAGCGGCGAGCCGTACGTGGTCACGAGCCCCGCCGTGTCGAAGAGGTCCTTGACCGCGAGCGGCGCGCCCGTCGGCGGGCTCCTCGGGCAGGGCGAGAAAGACTCCCCGCGGGCAGGAACTGGGCTCTGTTCGAGGTGGGTGCATACGCGCAGCGGCCGCGAAGCGGACGCCTTCAGGGATCTTTGCGCAACCGGGATCCGCGTGAGCGGATACCGCTAGTGGCGGCCCACCACTCGTGCACAAGACGAGCCCAGCGGCCGCGAAGCGGACGCCTTCAGGGATCTTGCGCGACCGGGATCCGCGTGAGCGGATACCGGTCTTGCGCACAAGTCAGTCCAGCTGGAGGTAGAGAACCGCGACGATCGCGGTGCCGAGGAAGAGCAGCCAGAAGAGGCCGAAGAGCGCCCAGCCGAAGCGGAGGTTCTTGCGCGCGAGCTCGGTCTCGGAGTCGTCTCGCGTTCAGTGATCAGGGGGTCGATCGCCGCCGCGGCGAAGAGGAGCGCGAGGTAGGCGAGAGAGTAGTGGAACAGCACCCGTGCGCGGACGACCGAGAGGTCGCGCCGGAGCAGGACCGCCAGCACGACGAGCACGGCTCCGAGGACGAGGGCCGAGACGGTGTACACCGGCCCGAGCCAGAGGCCGACCGACGAGGGTGAACGCGACCAGGCCGATCGAGTAGAGCAGGATCTGGCGGGCGGTCTCACGGTCGCCGCGCACCACGGGAAGCATCGGGATGCCCGCCGCCGCGTACGCCTTCTTGATCATCAGGGCGAGCGCCCAGAAGTGCGGCGGCGTCCACAGGAACACGATCAGGAACAGCCAGAGCGCGGGGAGCCCGAGGCTGCCGGTCGCCGCCGCGTAGCCGACGACCGGTGGGACGGCGCCGGCCGCGCCGCCGATCACGATGTTCTGCGGCGTCGACCGCTTGAGGTACCGCGTGTAGACGACGACGTAGAAGAGGTTCCCGACGAGCGCGAGGACAGCCGTCAGGAGGTTCACGGCCGACGCGAGGAGCGCGAACGAGAGCGCCGAGAGCACGAGCCCGAACTCGAGCGCCTGCGCCGGCGTCACGCGACCCGAGGCGACGGGCCGGTTCCGGGTCCGGCTGCCCATGAGCCGGTCGATGTCCCGGTCGAGCACGTGGTTGAGCGCGGACGCGCCTCCGCACGCGAGCCCGAGGCCCACCATCGTCACGAGGAAGAGGCCGAGCGGGGGCAGCCCCTGCGCGCCGACGAACATCCCGGCCGCGCCGGTGAGCAGCAGGAGGATCATGATCCGCGGCTTCGTCAGGGTCAGGTAGTCGCGCGCGGACGCGAACGGAGCCGGTGCCCCTCTCGACGCCCCGACGAGGGCGACGAGGGCCGCTCCCAGCGCGACGGCCGCCGCGAGGACGTGGAGCGCGACCGCCCAGCGAGCGCTTCCGCTCCACGCGACGACGCCTCCGAGCGCCACCGCGACGAGGAGGAGCGCGAGCGCGGCCAGCATCCGCCCGACGAGAGCCGGGTACGAGAGTCGCGCGACCACGACGTCGGCCACGAGGAACGGCAGCGCGACACCGACGACGCCCCAGTGGGCCGTGCCCAGCCCGAGCACGGCGCTCGCGACGACGAGCCCCGTCGCCACCGCGCCGGCGGCGGCGGACGCCCGGAGGAGCCAGCCCGTCGCGGCCGGCTCAGACGGCTGTGCGATCGCCTCGCTGCTCACGGAGCCTTCGCCGCAGATCGTAGAGGGGTCTGGCGCTCGTGACGTACGGCACCTCGTCGAAGTTGTACGGCGGCGGCGGCGAGGTCGTGTACCACTCGAGCGTGTCCGCCTGCCACGGGTCGTTCCCCACGCGTGCACCGGTCTTGGACGTCCGGTAGACGTTCACGAAGAAGAGGATCACAGCGACGCCCATCACCCACGAGCCGATGGTGGACGCGAGGTTGTAGCCCTCCCAGTCCTCGTTCGAGTACGTGTAGACCCGCCGCGGCATCCCTTCCAGGCCGAGCAGGTGCTGCGGGAAGAACGTCAGGTTGAAGCCGACGAACATCAGCCAGAAGTGCCACTTGCCGAGCGTCTCGCCGAGCATCCGGCCGAACATCTTCGGCCACCAGTAGTAGAGGCCGCCGAAGATCGCGAAGACGACGCCTCCCATGATCACGTAGTGGAAGTGCGCGACCACGAAGTACGTGTCGTGCACCTGCCAGTCGACCGGGAAGGCGGCGAGGTAGATGCCCGACAGGCCGCCGATCGTGAACACGGACAGGAACCCGAGCACGAACAGCATCGGCGTGTCGAAGGCGATGTTCCCGCGCCACAGCGTGGCGAGCCAGTTGAAGATCTTCACCCCGGTCGGCACCGCGATGATCATCGAGGCGATCATGAAGAACGACTGGAGCGGGTAGGTGAGGCCCACCGTGAACATGTGGTGCGCCCACACGAGCATCGAGAAGAAGCCGATCGCGACGGTCGAGAACGCGACCGCCTTGTAGCCGAAGATCGGCTTGCGGGCGAAGACCGGAAGCACCTCGGAGACGATTCCGAACGCGGGGAGCACCATGATGTACACCTCGGGGTGCCCGAAGAACCAGAACGCGTGCTGGTAGAGCACCGGCGCGCCGCCCTCCGCCGGGTCGAAGAAGCTCGTCTGCACGTCCCAGGGGCCGATCGAGATGCCGCGGTCGAGGAGCAGGAGCGTGAGTCCGGCTGCGAGCGTCGGGAGCACCGCCATGAGCAGCCACGCGAAGACGTAGAGCGACCAGACGAAGAGCGGCATCCGGGTCCAGGTCATCCCCCGCGCCCGCAGGCTGTGGATCGTCACGATGAAGTTGATCGCGCCGGCGAGCGAGGACGCGGTGAGGATGTGCAGCGAGAGGATCCAGAGGTCCTGCCCGTTGCCCGTCCGCTCGACCGAGAGTGGCGGGTACGAGGTCCAGCC
This sequence comes from uncultured Actinomycetes bacterium, assembly GCA_963705535.1. Lineage (GTDB taxonomy): Bacteria > Actinomycetota > Thermoleophilia > Gaiellales > Gaiellaceae > GMQP-bins7. The sequence continues at coordinate 259,213 of CAVPJY010000005.1, read as the reverse complement.
CGCCTGTGCGGCGCCCCCCTGCGCGAAGAAGGAGAGCATCAGCACGACGCCTCCGAGCGCGAACAGCCAGTACGAGAGCGCGTTCAGCCGCGGGAAGGCGACGTCGCGCGCGCCGATCATGAGCGGGAGCAGGTAGTTGCCGAGCCCCGCGAGGATGGGCACGACGACGAGGAAGACCATCGCCGTGCCGTGGATCGTGACGAGCTCGTTGTAGCGGTCGGGGTCGAGCACGTCCGCGTTCGCCTGCGACAGCTGCAGCCGGATCGCGAGCGCCATGAGGCCCGCGAGGACGAAGAAGACGAGCGACGTGGCGATGTACAGGATCCCGATCCGCTTGTGGTCGGTCGTGACGAGCCAGCTCGTCACCCTCCCGCGCTGCCAGGCCGGCACGGTCTCGGTCCTAGCCGCCACCCGGTGGGTTCTCCTCGAGGTAGTTGGCCAGCGCGTCGATCTGCTCGCTCGTCCAGCCGGAGCCGACGGCGGGCATCGCGCGCCGTCCGTTGCGGACGATGTTCTCGAGCGCGTCTCGGTCGGCGAGCGTCGGCGAGCCGGCCAGCGGGCGCCCGACGCCGCCCTCGCCGGCGAGCCCGTGGCACTTCGCGCACACGCCTTCCCAGGTCTCCTGTCCCAGGTCGGACGTGCCGGCGGTCTGCTCCGTCCTGCGCTGCGCCAGCCAGGCGTCGAACTCCGCCTGCGGCAGCACCTCCACCGACGCCAGCATGTTCGCGTGCTCGATCCCGCACAGCTCCGCGCACTGGCCCGTGTAGACGCCCGGCTCCTCGGCCTGGAACCAGGTCTCGTTCACCGTGCCGGGGATCGCGTCGATCTTTCCGGCGAGCGCCGGGATCCACCACGAGTGGATCACGTCGTCGTCCGGCGAGACGACCTCGAGCCGGACGGGGACCCCGGCAGGCGCGCGCATCGTGTCGATCGCGATCACGCCGTTCGGGTACTCGAACTGCCAGTAGAACTGGCGGCCGGTCACCCGCACCTCGAGCTGTCCGCTCGCCCCCGCCTCCGGGACGTTCTTGATCCCTGGGAGCTCCACGAACACGAAGGCGCCGATCGCGACGAGGATCGCGACGGGCAGGAACGTCCACATCAGCTCCAGCCGCGTCGCGCCGTGGATCTGGGCCCCGTCCGCGAAGCGCTCGCGCTTCCTGCGCCGGAAGCGGACGACGAACGCGAGCAGGAGCCCCTCGACGAGCACGAAGACGGCGAGCGTGAAGATCGAGATGAAGAGGAAGCTGCGGGTGATTCCTTCCGCGTTCGGCGAGGCCGGGTCGATGGGAGTGAAGCCTCCGTTGTCGCCCAACGCGAGCGGGGCGGCGATCGCGGCGACGAGCAGGAGGCCGGCCAGGACGAGGAGCGCGCGCACCGGCTGCCATTCTATGAGTGTGTCGGAGAGGGCGTCCCGTGGAACCCGCGTCCGCCTGCCGCCGGCCGTCGTCCGGCCGTTCGAGGTCTACGTGAACGGCGTCCCGCAGGAGGAAGGAACGGACTTCTCGGTCGAGGGACGGACGCTGGTCTTCGATCGCGAGCTGAAGACGGAGGGAAGGCTAGGCTTCTGGCGCTGGACCTCCATCCTCGTCGGCGTCGCGGGCACGTACCGGCAGAACGACTCGGTCGACGTCGTCTACCAGCGCGGCGGAAGACGCGCGGTCGCGACGAAGCTTCCGCTCGAGCCGCTCTAGCCCTGTCCGCCCGCCGCTAGTGTTGGACGGTGGAGCGGCCGAACGGGATCGAGGTCGAGGGCCTCGTCCGTGAGTACCGCAAGGGCCCACGGGCGGTGGACGGGATCGACCTCACCGTCGCGCCGGGCGAGATCTACGGGTTCCTGGGGCCGAACGGCGCCGGGAAGTCCACCACCGTCCACGTCCTGACGACGCTCCTGCCGCCGACCGCCGGAACCGCTCGCGTCGGCGGCTACGACGTCGTCCGCGAGGGGCCGAAGGTGCGCGGGCTGATCGGCGTCGCCCTTCAGGAGGCCGCCCTCGACCCACTCCTTACCGGACGCGACCACCTCCGCCTGCAGGCGACCCTCCAGGGAGTGCCGAAGGCCCAGCGCAGGGCACGGGCCGAGGAGCTGCTCCACCGGGTCGGTCTGGCGGACGCGGCCGATCGCAAGGTGGCGGGCTACTCCGGCGGCATGAAGCGGCGCCTCGACCTCGCCCTGGCGCTCGTGCACTCACCGCGGATCCTGTTCCTGGACGAGCCGACGACCGGCCTCGACCCGCAGAGCCGCACCGCGCTCTGGGAGGAGGTGACGCTGCTCCGCCGTGAGGCGGGGGTGACGGTGTTCCTCACGACGCAGTACCTCGAGGAAGCGGACGTCCTCGCCGACCGCGTCGGGATCATCGACAACGGGAAGATCGTGGCGGAGGGCACGCCGGCCGAGCTCAAGGCCGAGATCGGGAGGCCGAGCGTCCACGCGATCCCGCGCCGCGAGGAGGACCGCCCGCGGATCGCCGAGTTCCTCTCCCGGTTCGGCGAGCCGCTCGGCACGAGCCGGGATGTCGCCGTGCGCCTGCGCGACGGGCTCGGGCTCACCGACATCGTTCGCGCGGTCGACGCGGACGGGGTCGACGTCGTCGACCTCGAGCTGCGGGCGCCGACGCTCGACGACGTCTTCCTCGCCAAGACCGGGCGCACCCTCGAGGGGGCGACCGAGGAAGCCGACGCGGCGGGGCAGGCGCGGCGCTGATGATCCCTCTGACGCAGGTCGGAGCGATCGCGCGGAGGTCGGTCGTCCGGACGTCGCGGCAGCCCGCGAGCGTCATCCCGCCGCTTGTCTTCCCGGTCGCCCTCATGGCCGTGAACGCCGGCGGCCTCCACTCCTCCACGGACCTTCCGGGGTTCCCGACCGACTCGTTCCTCGCCTTCGCGCTCGCCGTGCCGTTCATCCAGGGCGCGCTCTTCTCGACGATGAACGCCGGCACCGATCTCGCCCGCGACATCCAGACGGGGTTCATCAACCGGCTGTCGCTGACCGCTCTCCGCGATTGGGCACTCCTCTCGGGACAGCTCGCCGGGGTCGTCGTGCTGGGCGTCGTCCAGGTGCTCTTCTACATCGCTGTCGGTCTCGCGGCCGGAGTCACCTTCGAGTCCGGGCCGCTGGGCATCCTCGTTCTCGTCGTCTACGGCGCGATCGTGGCGCTGTCGTTCGGCGCGCTCGGTGCCTGGCTTGCGTTCCGGACGGGCTCCGGCGAGACGATCCAGGCACTCTTCCCGGTCCTCTTCGTGTTCCTGTTCATCTCGTCGATGAACACGCCGCGCGACCTCATCGGCGTGGACTGGTTCCGCACTGCTGCGACCCTGAACCCCGTCTCGTACATGATCGAGTGCGTCCGCAGCCTGATCATCACGGGCTGGGACTGGCAGGCGCTCGCGCTCGGCTTCGGGTTCGTGATCGTCCTCGGCCTGGTCTCGCTGGCTCTCGCCTCGCGGGCGATGCGAATGCGGATGACGAGGACGTAGGCGGATGCGGATGTGGGACGTCGTCTCCGGGGTCGCGTGGCGCACGCTCAAGAACGCCCTCACGAACCCGCAGATCCTGCTCCCCACCGTCGCGTTCCCGCTCTTCTTCTTCACCGCGTTCGCAGGTGGGCTCTCGCAGCTGAACGACATCCCGGGGTTCGACTACGAACCGGGCTACACGGCCTTCCAGTTCGTGTTCGTGCTCCTCCAGTCGGCCGCGTTCGGCGGCGTCTTCACGGGCTTCGGGGTCGCTCGAGACTTCGAGGGCGGCTTCGCGAAGCGGCTCCTTCTCGCCGCGCCGCACCGGATCGGGATCGTCCTCGGCTATGCGCTCGCGGCGTTCGTCCGCTGGCTCGTCGTCGCCGCGCTCTTGACCGTCGTCGCTCTCGCCGTCGGGATGAACGTCAGCGGTGGAGTCGTCGACGTCTTCGGTCTCTTCGTGCTCGCCATGCTCGTCAACTTCTGCGGCTTCTTCTGGGCGGGAGGGATCGCGATGCGGTTCCGGACGATCCAGGCGGCCCCGCTCATGCAGATGCCGGTCTTCTTCGTGCTCTTCCTGGCGCCCGTGTACGTGCCGCTCGACCTGCTCCAGGGGTGGATCGAGGCGGCCGCGTCGGTGAACCCGGCCACGTACCTGCTCGAGACCGGCCGCGGCTTCGTCGCCGGCGACGCGCCGCACGTGCTCGCGGCGTTCGCGCTGGCGATCGGGCTCGGGGTCGGCCTTCTGGACCTGGGCGTTCCTCGGCCTGCGCAAGGCGGAGGCGGCGGGCGCCTGAGAGGACCTGCCGGCATCGACCGTCACGGCGTCGACGGGACCGGCCAGGCAGCGACCGCGAAGCGGTCGCCTTCGGGTCTCTCTCACGCGATCGGGATCCGCGCGCGGGCGGATCCCGATCTTGCGCACTACTCGGCGAGGACGCGGAGCAGCGCGTCGACGACGTCGGGATCGAACTGCGTGCCCGCTCCGTCGCGGAGCCGCCGCTTTGCCTCGTCGACGCCGAGTGCGCGGCGGTACGGACGGTCCGTCGTCATCGCGTGGAACGCGTCGCAGGCGAGGACGATCCGCGACTCGACCGGGATGTCCTCTCCCGCGAGACGGTCGGGGTACCCCGAGCCGTCGAAGTGCTCGTGCGCGGCCCGGACGATGCGGCGCACCTCGTCGAGCTGCGAGATCGGGGCGAGGATGCGCTCGCCGAGCACCGGGTGCTTCTCCACGACCGCGCGCTCGAGCGGTGTCAGCGGGCCGGGCTTCGTCAGGATCGCCGACGGGATCCCGAGCTTGCCGATGTCGTGGAAGAGCGCGCCGAGCTCGAGCCGCTTGAGGGCCCGCGGCCCGAGACCGAGCTCGACTCCCACCTTGAGGGCGAGGTCCGTGATCCAGCGCGCATGGGTCGATGTCGGCTCGTCGCTCGCCTCCAGCGCGTTCGCGAGCGCCTCCACGGTCGAGAGGAACGTCCGCTCGAGCGTCTCGTAGCCCGCGGCGCTCTGGAGCGCCAGCTTGGCCTGCTGCGCGAGGCCGCCGAGAAGCTCGAGCTCGCGCTGGCCGAAGTTCGCGTGATCCGGGATCGCGACCGCAACCGCTCCCCAACGGCCGTCGATGGCGAGCGGGGCCACGGCGAGCCGTGCGCCGTCGCTCGGCCCGACGAGGACCGAGACGGCGCTCCGTTCCTCGGCCGTGAACGGCTCCGTTCGCCCGCCCCACGCCTCGAGCAAGGAATCCGGAAGCGTCGAGACGCGAGCGGCGTCTCTGGGCGCCCTGCCCGGGACCTCCGCGAGCCGGAGCGCGTCGGCCGTCTCGGCGCCCTGGAGCCAGAGAGCGGCCGCGGGGCTGGAGAGGATCCGGGCGGTGCCGTACACGACGCGCTCCGCGACCTCGGCGAGGCCCTGTGCCTCCGCGAGGTCACGACCGAACTCGAGGAGCGCCGTTGCGCTCTCGGCCTCACGCCTCTGCGCCTCGTAGAGGCGGGCGTTCTCGAGCGCGACCGACGCGTGCGCGGCGAGGACCTCCAGGACTCGCAGATCGTCGGCGTCGAACTGGTCGAGGCCCAGCTGAGAGATCACGATCACGCCCGTCACCCTCGATCCGAAGGTGAGCGGGACGGCGAGCAACGACTCCTCGATCTCCACGGTGCCGGCGATCTGCTCGCCGAACTCGCAGTGCGCCGCATCGCCGACGAGCAGGGGCTCGCCCGTCTCGGCGACGCGCCCCGTGATTCCCCGCCCGACCTTCGTCGGGAGGACCGCGACCGATGTCCCCGGCTCCGCTGCCGTCAGGTCTCCCCTGAACGCGACCGGGAGGAGGTCGTTGCCGTCGCGGAGGAAGACGCGGCAGTTGTGGTAGTCGATGAGGAGGCGGAGCTCGTCCGCGATCGTGATCCCGATCTGCGCGACGTCGTTGAGGCGCGAGAGCTTCCCCGAGAGGCTCTGGAGCATCTTGAGGTGGGCGATCGACCTGACGTCGTCGAGCCTCCCGGGCGTGGACGGCCGCTCGCGTGTCGTCTCGTCGAAGGCGACGACCAGCCCGTCGCCGCGCGACTTGGCGGTCATCATCGCGGCCTCCGCGCAGGCAACGAGCTCGCGCGGGTTCGCCGCGTGCTCCGGCCCCACCGCGATCCCGGTCGAGACGGTCAAGCTTCCGGCGGCGTCGGCCTCCAGCTTCTCGAGCTCCCTGCCGAGGCGCTCGGCGAGGGCCACGGAGCTCGGAACGTCGCCGGACGGGAGGATGATCGCGAACTCCTCGCCGCCGATGCGACACACAGCGTCCGAGGCGCGGACGGAGGCATGCAGGACGTCGGCGACCTGAACCAGGAGCTGGTCGCCGACGCCGTGCCCGTAGATGTCGTTCACCTTCTTGAAGTCGTCCAGGTCGAGCATCACGAGAGCCACGCTGTCGTGCTCCGCAGAAGCCCGCCGGAGCTCATGGCGGAGGCGGTCGTGGAACGCGCGGTGGTTGTAGAGGCCCGTGAGGGCGTCGGTCGACGCCTGGTGCTCCAGGCGGGCGCGGATGTGCGCGTTGTCCAGGGCGAGCGCCGCCGCGTCGCCGAACCGTGTGGCGAGGAGGAACTCCTCCTCGCTGAACTCCGCGTCCTCGCCGACGCGGTAGATGTTGAGCGTGCCCTTGAGGCGGCCCCTGGCGATGAGCGGCACCGCGATGAGCGCCTCGGGCTCGACCGGCGTCCCGGGTACGAAGCGCACCCGCGGGTCGAGATGAGCCTTGTTCGCGAGGACCGGCTCGCGGCGCTCCACGGCCCATCCGGTGATCCCCTCCCCGTACGAGAAGCGCTCGCGCATGACCTCGTCCGCCCACTTGCTGCGCGCGAGAACCGGGATCAGCTCCCGCTTTGCCTCGTCGGCCTCGTAGATGTGGACGTCCTCGTACGGGATCAGCTCGGCGAGCGTGTCCGCGATCCGCTCGAGAAGTGCGTCCAGGCTCTGCTCGGACAGGACGTCGTGGAAGATCTCTGCCAGTCGGCGGTACGGCTCGGACGAGCCGGACGACACCAGGCTCATCTGCGGCCGCGACGACCGCTCGAGGGGGTTGCGCGCAGGGTCGGACATATCGGGTGTCCCGACCTCGTCATCGGATGTGCGACAGGTGCCCTTGAGCGCTCTGCCAAGATGCGCCCTCGTGACGACGCCAGCGGACGCCCGTGTCGCCCTGCTCGCCCGCCTGATCGACCATGCGCCGATGTTCCCGCCCGCTGCTCTTCCGCTTGCCGAGGCGGTCGCCGAGGACGAGCGCGCGCGGGAGAGCGCCCAGGCGTTCGTACTGGGTCGATTCGTCTGCCCGGCATCTCGACTTCACGAGCTTCCGGACGTCGGACGGGGCGTGAGCGTGGTCCTCGACGCCGAGGTGCCCGCGGCCGATCGCATCGAGGCCGTCGAGCTGCCTCCGTCCGTGCCCCTCGCGACCGTCGGCGCCGCGCGTCGTGAGGTCTACGTCGAAGTACCGCTCGACGACGCGTTCGAGGACCGGCTCGACGAGATCGCAGGGGCGCGGCTGCGCGCGAAGGTGCGCTGCGGCGGGGCCGAGGTCCCCGACGTCGACCGCCTCGCCCGCTTCGTCCGCGCCTGCCGCGAGCGGGCCGTCGTGTTCAAGGCGACGGCGGGGCTGCACCACGCCGTCGCGACGGACGGCGAGCACGGGCTCCTCAACGTCCTCGCCGCTGTCGTCTTCGAGGACGAGGAGGCTGCTCTCTCGGAGCAGGACGCCGCCGCCTTCACCGCCGACGCCGACGCGTTCCGCTGGCGAGATCGTGCGGCGAGCCCGTCGGAGGCGGCGGAGGCGAGGACGCGCGGGCTGCACTCGATCGGGAGCTGCAGCTTCTTCGAGCCCGTCGAGGAGCTCGACTCGCTCGGGATGCTCCCGCGATGAACGGCGCTGTCGGCTTCGGCGTCTTCGCGGTCGAGGGAGAACCGCCCCGCGTCGGGTTCAGGGTGGGGAACGACGTGCTCGACCTTCCGGCGAACGGCTTCGGCTCGGACTTCTCCACGACCAGCCTCAACCGCTTCCTCGCGCTGGGTCGCGGCGCGTGGGAGGATGTCACGGCGCGCTGCGTCGCGCGGGTCCGTGCAGGAGCCGACCTCGTGCCGCTCGAGCGGACGAGGGTGCAGCGGCCGTTCGACGTCGGCAGACTACGTCGACTTCTACTCCTCCCTCGAGCATGCGACGAACCTCGGGCGACTGTTTCGCCCGGACGCCGAGCCACTGCTTCCGAACTGGCGCCACCTCCCCGTCGGCTACCACGGCCGGTCGGGCACGATCGTCGTCAGCGGCACGCCGGTCACGCGGCCGTGCGGCCAGGTGAAGAGCGCGGACGATCCCGCGCCGCGCTTCGGCCCGAGCCGCCGGCTCGACTTCGAGCTCGAGCTCGGCTTCGTCGTCGGTGTCGGGAGCACGCTGGGCGCCCGGTCCCGGGAGCGGCGTTCCGGGAGCACGTCTTCGGGGTCGTGCTCGTGAACGACTGGAGCGCGCGCGACCTGCAGGCGTGGGAGTACCAGCCGCTCGGGCCCTTCCTCGGGAAGTCGTTCGCCACCTCGGTCTCGGCCTGGGTCACGCCCCTCGCGCTCCTCGAGGACCGTTTCGTCCCGGCTCCGCCGCAGGACCCGGAGCCGCTGCCGTACCTCCGCATCCCGGGCGACTGGGCGCTCGACGTCGACCTCGAGGTCGAGCTGGCGGGCAACGTCGTCTCGCGGACGAACGCGCGCGGACTCTACTGGACGATTCCCCAGCAGCTCGCCCACGCGACGGTGAACGGTGCCTCGCTGGCCACCGGCGACGTCTTCGCCACGGGCACGATCTCAGGTCCCGATCCGGGGTCGGAGGGCTCGCTCATCGAGCTCACGTCGAACGGCGCTCGCCCGATCCGGCTCGGCGACGGGAGCACACGCTCGTTCCTGGAGGACGGGGACGAGCTCGTCCTCCGGGGAAGAGCCGGAGAGATCGTGCTCGGCGAGGTGCGCGGAACCGTCGTCCCGGCGCGCTCGCTAGCCCGTGCGAGCGCGTGCTGGCTCAGGACCTCGTGCTCGCGGGGAACAGCCCCGCGCGGTAGACCTGCCCCTCGAGCCGCCGGCCGAGGATCTCCTCGAGCCACTCCGCGACGGCGATCAGGGCCTCGAGGTCGATGCCCGTCTCGACGCCCTCGCCTTGGAGCAGGTAGACCAGGTCCTCGGTGGCGACGTTCCCGGTCGCACGCGGCGCGAAGGGGCAGCCGCCGAGGCCGCCGACGGAGGCGTCGAGGACGGTGGCCCCGGCCTCGAGCGCGGCGAGGGCGTTCGCGTAGCCCGTGCTCCGCGTGTTGTGGAAGTGCCCGCCGACGCGGATGCCCAGCTGCGCCGTCTTGGAGACGAGCGAACGCACCCGACCCGGCGTCGCGACGCCGATCGTGTCCGCGAGGACGATCGTGTCCGGCCGGCTCGAGGCGACGCTCTCGGCGAGCTCGAGCACGCGAGCCTCGTCGACGGGGCCCTCGAACGGGCAGCCGAAGGCGACGCTGATGGTTACCGTCGCAGTGATCCCGTCCGCCCGGGCGCGCGCGACGATGCGCTCGGCGGCGGCGAGCGACTCCTCGACCGAGGCGTTCTGGTTGCGCTGGTTGAACGACTCGGTCGCGCCGAAGGCGAACCGGGCCTCGTCGAGCCGGCAGGCGGCGAGGCGCTCGTAGCCCTGCTCGTTCAGCGCGAGCCCCGCCAGGACGACGCCCTCGCGTCGCTCGATCGCGGCGACGACCTCCTCCGCGTCGGCCATCTGCGGGACCCTGCGCGGGTCGACGAAGCTCGCAACCTCCACGGCGCGGAGGCCCGCGCCGACGAGGCGCCCGACGAGCTCCGCCCGCACTTTCGGGGCGAGCACGTCCGGCTCGTTCTGGAGCCCGTCCCGCGGCCCGACGTCGAAGACGGTCACGCGCGGGCCGGAAGGCGTCACGGGGTTCACCTTACCCCGGCGGATGTACGCTGACTCCCATGCCCGGGACGATCGTCGTCGGCGTCGACGGCTCCGAGCCGTCGCACGAGGCGCTCCGCTGGGCCGTCGCCGAGGCGCGGCTTCGTGACGCGCGTGTCGCGGCGGTGCACGTATGGGTGTTCATCCCGCCGACACCCATCGGAGACCCCGGGATGATGCCCATGCCCGCGGGGGACTACCCCGGCCAGCTGGAGGCCGAGCGAGCGACGGCGGAGGCCGAGCTCGACGGCGCACTTGCCACGGCCTTCCCCGACGGCGTGCCGGGCGAGATGGAGACTCGCCTCGCCGAGGGCGACGCAGCGGAGGCCCTCGTCGACGAGGCCGAGGGAGCCGATCTCCTGGTCGTGGGCTCGCGCGGCCGCTCCGGAATCGCCTCGGTGCTCCTCGGCTCCGTGAGCAGGCACGTCGTGAGTCACGCGCCCTGCCCGGTCGTCGTCGTGAAGGCTTCGGACTAGGCGACGTCCGCAGACCTGGCGGCGAGCTCGCGGTCGCGGTCGGTGATCCCGCCCGCGGTGTGCGTCCACCAGCGGAGCGTCACGCGGTTGTAGTGGATCGCGATGTCGGGGTGGTGGTTCTCCGCCTCGGCGAGCTCGGCCACGCGGTTCACGAAGGCGAGCGCTCCCCGGAAGTCGTCGAACGTGAACGTGCGCTCGAGCGCGTCGTCGACCTCGCTCCAGCCATCCGGATCGGCCATCCGACCAGTATCTACGATCGAGCACGAGCCATGGCGACCTCGACCGACACCACGCCCGCGGTGCCGCTCCCCCGCGCGGAGAAGGACCGGCCGGCCCGGGAGCTCGTCATCGCCTACGGCTTCGGCCCGCTCGCCGCGGTCCTCGTTCGGCTGCTCCTGCCGCTCCGCGTCCCGCCCACCGCGGTCGTGCTCGTCCATCTGGCCGTCGGGCTGGCCGCGGCGGCGCTGCTCGGAGCGGGCGGGCTCGTGGGCGCGGCCGTGCTGTTGCAGCTGAAGACGCTGCTCGACAACGCGGACGGGCTGCTCGCGCGGGCGTCGGGCCAGGTCACGCTGCTCGGCCGGTACCTCGACACCGAGGCCGATCTGGTCGTCAACGCGGCGGTGTTCGCCGCTCTCGGCTCGGTCACAGGGGAGCCGTGGCTGGCGCTGGCCGGATTCATCGCCTCGACGCTCCTCCTCAGCCTCGACTTCAACCTCTCCGAGCTGCACCGCGAGGCAGGAGGACGTGCCACGCAGCTCGCGCCGCGGTCGGGAAGCGGTGTCGAGCGGGCCCTCGAGAGCGCGTACCGGGTCGTCTTCGCACCGCAGGACCGCGCCGTGCGCAGCTTCTCTCGGCGTCGGCTGGAGCGGGCTCTCGGCCCCGACGTGGACCCCGGTCGCACACGACCGGCGACACTCGCCTACTACGACCGGCTCACGATGACGTATCTCGCGAACACGGGGCTCTCGACCCAGCTCGCGGCTCTCGGCGTGTGCCTCGTCCTCGGGGTGCCCGAGGCGTTCGTCTGGCTCGTCGTCGCGAGCGTTCTGCCCCTGCCCGCGCTCCAGCTCCGGCGCGAACGGCTTGCGCGGCGCGCCCTAGACCGCGCCGCGTAGGATCACGCGCTGGCCGTTCATCGACGCGGCCGCATCGGAGACGAGGTACGCGATCGCCTCTGCGATCTCCTCGGCCGGAGTGAACGTGGAGAAGTCCTTGTCCGGGCTCTCGGTGCGCATCTCGGGCGACACGATCGAGCCGACGACGACGATGTTGGCGGTCGCCCCCGACCCCCGGAACCGGTCGGCGAGGGCCAGCGTCCAGGCCTCGGTAGCCGCCTTCGCCGCGGCGTAGCTCGCGTTCGTATGCGTTGGAGCCTGCGCCTGCCCGGCCGAGACGACCACGAACCGCCCGTGGCCGCTCGCGAGCAGGTGACGCGTGGACGCCTGCGTGACGTTCTGCAGCGTCCGCACGAGCGACGTGCTGAGAACGTCCCAGTCCTCGAGCGGCGTCTCCTCGATCGGTGTCCCCCCGCGCCAGCCCCCGACGAGGTGCACGAGCCCGTCGATCCGCCCCTCGCCCGAAGCGACGTCGTCGGCCCAGAAGCGCGTGGCCGCGGCGTCGAGCAGGTCGACGGCCGCGGTCTCGATGTCACCGCCGGCGTCGCCGGCGATCGCGTCCAGCCGGTCCAGTTCTCGTCCGCACAGAGAGAGGTTCGCTCCGGCTCCCGCGAGCCGGCGGACGACGGTGGGGCCGAGCGTGCCGCCCGGTCCGGCGACGGCGAGCACGCGTCCCTCGAGCGAGGTGAGCGTCGGCGGCTCCATGCCAGGCTGACCGTAGCACCGTGGCGTCTCTTGACTTGCGGAGCGGAACCCAGTACCTACGTGCGATGGCCGAGCCGACCTTCGCAGAGCTCCAGTCCAGGTTGCGCGAGCTCTGGCCGAGCGTCACCCTGCGCTCCATCGGCGACGTCGAGCGGACGGTGGTCGTGGCGCACTCGATCAGCTTCGACGTCCCGGACCAGCTCATCCCGGTGTTCCCGGCGTACGAGGAGCGCTTCCTCTGCCTCGTCCTGAGCCTGCTCCGCGCTCCCAGGTCGCGCGTCGTGTACGTGACGTCGCAGCCGATCCACTCCCGGCTCCTCGACTACTACTTCGGCCTCGTCCCCGAGCTCGACACCCCGGAGGCCCGCGAGCGCTTCGTTCCCGTGTCGCTCGTCGACGGCCGCAACGAGCCGCTGTCGCGCAAGCTCCTCGCCCGCCCCGGCGCCATCCGGCGTGTCCGCGGCCTGATCGGCGATCCCGAGCTCGCCTTCCTCCTCCCCTTCTGCATGACCGACGACGAGGTGGATCTCGCCGTGCAGCTCGGCCTCCCGGTGTACGGCGCCGACCCGGCGCTCAACTGGCTCGGCACGAAGACGGGAAGCCGCCGAGTGTTCGAGGAGGAGGACGTGCCGCACCCGGCCGGTCTCGACGTCGACGGTCGACGAGACCTCCCGGCGGCGCTCCACGAGCTTCGGAGGCGGCGACCGGACGCCCGCGGTGCCGTGCTCAAGCTCGACAAGGGCGTGAGCGGGCTGGGAAACGCGCTGGTCGATCTCGCGGCCGGAGACGACCTGTCCGCGGCGATCGAGCTCGAGGACACCGAGCTCACCGTCGACGAGTACCTCGCCGCGCTCGACGCCGAGGGCGGGATCGTCGAGGAGCGCATCGCGGGCGAGCGCTTCCGCAGCCCGAGCGTGCAGCTCCGCATGAGCCCCGCGGGCCAGGTCGACATCATGTCCACGCACGACCAGGTGCTCGGGGGGCCGCACGCTCAGACGTACTTCGGCTGCCACTTCCCGGCCGACCAGGAGTACGCGACCCAGCTTGCCGGCGAGGGCTGAAGGTGGGGCGCCGGCTCGCGCGCGAGGGCGTGATCGGACGGGCCTCCGTCGACTTCGCCACCGTCCCCGGGGAGGACGGCTGGCGCTCGTACGCGCTCGAGATCAACCTCCGCTGCGGAGGCACGACGCACCCGCTGTTCGCGCTCACGAGCCTGACGGACGGCGTGTACGACCCGCTCGCGGGCGAGTGGCGGACGCGGCTCGGCGACATCAAGCACTACGCCGCCACCGACCACCTCGACTCCCCGGCGTACACGTCGCTGACTCCCGACGACCTGCTCGACGTCGTCGCCGAGCGTGACCTCGGGTGGGACGGGGAGCGCGAGACCGGCGTCGTCCTGCACATGGTCAGCGCGCTCGCCGTCGCCGGTCGCATCGGCCTCACGGCCATCGGCGACACCCTCGAGGAGGCCCGGAAGCACTACTACGACGTGAAGGCGGCCGTCGACGGCGCCGCCCGCGTCGTGGGCTGACCGAGAGCGGGTCGTGCCCGCTCCACGGGTACCCTCGACGGGTGCCGCTCCGCGAGGACATACGCGACGTCGCGATCATCGCGCACGTCGACCACGGGAAGACGACGCTCGTCGACGCCATGCTCTGGCAGTCCGGCTCCTTCCGCGAGAACCAGGACGTCGCCGAGCGCGTGCTCGACTCGATGGATCTCGAGCGCGAGAAGGGCATCACGATCCTCGCGAAGAACACCGCAGTCCGCTTTGGTGGCGTGAAGGTCAACATCGTCGACACCCCGGGTCACGCCGACTTCGGAGGAGAGGTCGAGCGCGCGCTGACGATGGTCGACGGCGTGCTGCTCCTCGTGGACGCGAGCGAGGGCCCGCTCGCCGCAGACGCGGTTCGTCCTTCGCAAGGCGCTCGAGGCGCACCTGCCGGTGATCCTCGTCGTCAACAAGGTCGACCGGCCGGACGCCCGCGTCGCCGAGGTCGTCGACGACGTCTACCAGCTGTTCCTCGACCTCGACGCCGACGAGAGCCAGATCGAGTTCCCGATCGTCTACTCCAACGCGAAAGCGGGCCGCGCCGGCCTCGATCCCGACGAGCTCGCGGACGACCTGCGTCCGCTGTTCGACGTGCTGCTCGAGCGGATCCCGGCGCCCGTCCTACGAGGAAGAGCATCCCGCTCCAGGCGCACGTCACGAACCTCGACGCCTCCCCGTACGTGGGGAGGCTCGCGCTCTGCCGTATCCGGGAGGGGACGATCCGCAACGGGCAGCAGATCGCCTGGTGCCGCGCGGACGGCCGGATCGAGCGCGCGAAGGTCACCGAGCTGTACGTGACCGAGGCGCTCGACCGTGTCGAGGCGGACGAGGCCGGGCCGGGCGAGCTCGTGGCGGTCGCGGGGCTGCCCGACGTGACGATCGGCGAGACCCTGGCCGACCCGGACGATCCGCGCCCGTTGTCCGTCATCGGGGTCGACGAGCCGAGCCTCGCGATGACCCTCGGGATCAACACCTCACCGCTCTCCGGCCAGGACGGCGACCGCCTGACGGCGAGCATGATCACGTTCGCGGCTCGACCAGGAGCTCGTCGGGAACGTCTCGCTGCGCGTCCTTCCGACCGAGCGCCCCGACGCGTGGGAGGTGCAGGGACGTGGCGAGCTGCAGCTCGCGGTGCTGGTGGAGCTCATGCGTCGCGAGGGGTTCGAGCTGTCCGCGGGCAAGCCGCAGGTCGTCACGCGGGAGATCGGCGGCGCGATGCACGAGCCGGTGGAGCGGCTCTCGATCGACGCGCCCGAGGAGTACGTCGGGCGTGATCACGCAGCTGCTGGCGCTCCGCAAGGGCCGCCTGGAGCAGCTCGTCAACCACAAGACCGGCTGGGTGCGGATGGAGTACCTCGTCGCCGGCACGAGGCCTCATCGGCTTTCGCACCGAGTTCCTGACGGAGACGCGCGGCACCGGCATCCTCCACCACGTGTTCCACGGCTACGAGCCGTGGCACGGCGAGCTGCGGACGCGGCCGACCGGCAGCCTCGTCGCCGACCGGCGCGGACCGGCGAGCTCGTTCGCGCTGCTCAACCTCCAGGAGCGCGGCCAGCTCTTCGTCACGCCCGGCGTCGAGGTCTACGAGGGCATGATCGTCGGCGAGAACGCACGCGCCGGCGATCTCGACGTCAACGCGACGAAGGAGCGGAAGCTCTCGAACATGCGCTCCGCTTCCGCCGACGAGCTCGTCCGGCTGATCCCGCCTCGGCCCATGTCCCTCGAGCAGGCGCTCGAGTTCGTCGCGGACGACGAGTGCGTCGAGGTGACGCCGACGAACGTCAGGCTGCGGAAGCTCGAGCTCTCCGCGCAGAAGCGCCAGACCGCGGCCTCTCGCAAGGCGCGCGGTCTCGCTCCCGTCACCTAGCGGCTGGGTCGTAAACAGCACGATGCGGCCGCGAAGCGGACGCCTTCAGGGATCCTCCGCGCGACCGGAGTCCGCGCGAGCGGAATCCGGTCCTGCGTGTCAGCTAGCCGTCTACCACTTGGAGCCGCGGCGGCGGCGCCCGGAGTACACGAGCTTCGGGCGGGCCGAGCGCAGGCCGGCTTCCTCGTACTTCTCGCCGTGCCCGAGCCGTCGGGCGACGTGGCTCGTGTCGGCCTGCTGGTCCGGCAGGACGAAGGTGATCGCGCTCCCGCTGCGTCCCGCGCGGCCCGTTCGGCCCGTGCGGTGCACGTAGCTCGTGTGCTCCGCGGGCGGGTCGTAGTTGATGACGTGCGTGATGTCATCGAGGTCGAGTCCGCGCGCGGCGACGTCGGTCGCGACGAGCGTCCTCACCTTGCCTTCCTCGAACCGTGCGAGCGAGCGCTCGCGGGCCCGCTGGGACATGTCGCCGTGCATCGCGACCGCGTCGACCTGCTGACGTGCCAGCTTCTTCACGAGCTGGTCGGCGCCGCGCTTCGTGCGGACGAAGACGAGCGTGAGCCCGTCGGACTCCTCGAGGTGGCGGACGAGCGTCTCGAGCTTCGTGTCGAACGTGACCGACACGAAGGAGTGCTCGATGTCCGCCGGCTCGTGGTGCTCGGGCGACCCGTCGAAGCGCGAGGGGCTGTTCGTGTACGCGCGGGCGAGCTCGCCGACGGCGCCGTCGAGCGTCGCCGAGAAGAACATCGTCTGGCGGTTGCGCGGCAGCCGGCGGACGAGCTTGTCGACCTGCGGCTGGAAGCCCATGTCGAGCATGCGGTCGGCCTCGTCGAGGACGAGCGTCCGCACCTGCGAGATGTCGACGAGACGGCGGGTCACGAGGTCTTCGAGCCGTCCCGGCGTCGCCACGAGGACGTGCGCCTTCGCGGCTTTCTTCGCCTGTGCCTGGAGCGGCACCCCGCCGTAGACGGTCGCGACGGTGAGGCCCTTGACGGGGGCGAGCAGGTGAAGCACGGCGCCGACCTGCGCCGCGAGCTCTCGGGTCGGGACGAGGACGAGCGCCGAGGGGCGGGCGTCCTTCGTCGTCACGCGCTCGACGATCGGCACGGCGAACGCGAGCGTCTTGCCGGACCCCGTCGGCGAGCGGGCGAGGATGTCGAGCCCTGCGAGCGCGTCCGGCAGGACGAGCTCCTGGATCTCGAAGGGATGGTGGATGGAGCGAGCGGCGAGCGCGTCGACGACGGGCGGCGACACGCCGAGCTCGCGGAACGAGTGGTGGGACATGATGTTGTTCGACTCCTTTACGGGTTCGAGACTTGCCTACCTCGAATCACCCGAAGGAGGAACGAGAAGCTCATCTCACAGGACGGCGTGATTGCCGAACCGTGGGCACACGGTAGCAGTCGCGGGCGGTGAACTTCGAGAAACGGAGCTACGGCAGCGAAAAAAGTGCTTCGCGATCTAGTCGTGCTGCGCGAGATTGCGCACCACTTCGGCATCGGCGACGAGCGCCTGCGCGAGCTCGACGACTACTGAGCTCACCGGCGGCTACAGCAGGTCCGCGACGGCGAGAAGGAGGTACAGGACGATCGATGCGGTGCCGATCCTGATCGCCATCAGTGCGCGGTAACGGTCTTCCGGGACGTCGAGCTGCGTCCGCCCGAGGACGATCCCGCCCGCCGCCAGGAGGGCCGGCACTCCGGTCCAGAAGAGCATGAGCGTTACCAGGCCCGTGCCGGAGAGCGCGAGCGCGACAGTGGTCGGCCCCGGCTCCTCGAGATCGAGCGCGGACGGCACTCCCCATGCGAAGACCCCGAGAGTCACGAGGACGATGAGCGCGAGGATGGGGAGGTAGTCCCGGAGACCGTCCTGCGGCAGCGTCATGAGTGCAGAGGGAACGGCCGCGAGGAGAGCCGCCGACGCGGCGATCTTCGGGAGCGCGGACTCGACCGGCACTTCGGCCAGCGCGACCCGGAGATTGCTGCCAAGCATTCGAACCTCCTCGTAAGGGCACCTCGCACGTTGCTCGAATCGAGGCTCGCCGTCATGCCTCCACGAGGGTGCCCCGAATGAGGCGCCTTCCGTGGATGCGCGCGCGAAACCCTTCTGTCAGTGCCCAGCCTCGAGCTGGATGGGGCGGAGCCGAATCGGTCACGCCTAGATGTCGAGTCGCTGATCCTCGAGGTCGAGATCGCGACCGACGCGTAGCCAGACGTCGTTGCTGATCGTGCCGCTGCGCCGGAGGTCGATGAGCGCCTGTCTCTCGGCGTCGAGCAGCTCGCGGCGCAGGCGTTGGTAGTCCTGCGAGCGCACCTCGATCGCGCCGTCGTCCCCGTCGTCGAGGCGCGCCCGAAAGCGGTTCGTCCGAAAGCGATACGCACCTCGTACGCGTTCAACGGTGTCCTCCCGCACCCAGTCCTCGCTGACCAGCTCTTCGAGCCGCGCGAGAGCCGCCTCCGCAGCATGGATGCGAGCCTTCGAGTCCTCACGCTCCTCGAGCCCGTCGTCCTCGAGCCCGAGCACGCGGATGACGAAGGGCAGGGTCAGTCCCTGCCCGACCAGTGTCGCCAGGATGACCGAGAACGTCAGGAAGAGGATCAGATCGCGACCGGGGAACGGTGTGCCGGCGTCGGTCTCGAGCGGCAGTGCGAGCGCCGCTGCGAGTGAGACCGCACCTCGCATTCCCGCCCAGGAGAGAAAGACCGCACCGCGCCAGTTCGACATGCGTCGCGCGATCCACTTCGGAGCGTGCAACACCGCGAAGACCCATGCGAAGCGGAGGACGATGACCGTCAGGCTCACGACCGCGGCGTACCCGAGGAGCTTCGCAGCCGAGATGTCGCCGAGCGCATCGATGACGACGGGGAGCTGGAGGCCGATGAGCACGAACAGAAGGGCGTTCAGCAGGTACTGGACGATCTCCCACACGGCGAGTCCCTGGAGACGCACCTGAGCGCTCGTCAGCTCGGGCGTGTGCCAACCGAGGTAGATCCCGGCGGTGACGGCGGCGAGCACGGCCGAGACACCCATCAGCTCCGCCGGAATGAATGCGACGTACCCCGTGAGCAGCGAGATCGTGATCTCCGCAGGCGGGTTGTCGAGTCGACGGCGAATCTGACGGACGAGCCATCCGACGCCGAGCCCGACCGCCACTCCACCACCCGCGCTCACGACGAACAATCCGCCGGTGTAGAACGCCGAGAAGGATCCCGTGACGACGGCCGCGACTGCGGCGCGGTAGAGGACGAGCCCGGTGCCGTCGTTGACGAGGCTCTCGCCCTCGACGATCGTCACGAGCTTGCGCGGAACACCGAGGCGACGCGCGATCGAGGTCGCCGCGAGCGGGTCCGGTCGGGGAGACGATCGCCCCGAGCACGAACGCACTCGTCCACGTGAGGTCGTCGATCACCGCGTGTGCGACGACGGCCACGCCGACGGTCGTCACGGCGACGAGGCCGACCGCCAGCAGCCCGATCGGCCGCGCGGTCGCTCTCAGGTCGCGGAGCGAGGTGAAGAAGGCCGCGCTGTAGAGGAGCGGCGGCAGCACGCCGAAGAAGACGAGCTCGGGCTCGAGCTCGAACTCGGGCATCCCCGGGACGACGCCGATCGCCAGGCCGCCGAGCACGAGCAGGATCGGATACGGGATACGCAGCGCAGGCGCGATCGCGAGCATCGTTGCGACGGCGAGGATGAGCCCCAGTGCGACGAGTCCGTCTTGAACGTCGAGATGCACGAGCCAATCGTGCCGAAGCCGGCGCCAGGAAGCGGGCCGTTGCAGCGCCGGGATTGGCGTGGGTAGACGCCGGGTTCCCGCGACCGTGCTGGCGTCGTGTGTCGGGCGAGTCGCTTCGCGCGGCCCCAGTGCCCCCGGCATGAATCGAACCTGCACGCGGCTTAGGAAACAGGCCGGAATCCGGTTGTAGACAGGGATTCCCCGGCGGCGCCAGGTGCACTAGACCCTGCGTAGACCTGCTAGAGGCTTGATGTGAAACGGCGGGTTCCGAGCAGGGACCCGCCGTGCCAGCGCGAAGGAGGGCTTCCAGACGTGTCCCTCGAGATGGAGGCTCGAGATGACGGCCGATCTGGAAGCCCTTGTCGTAGCAGCGTATGTCTTCGCTGATGAGTACCCGGTCCCTGCTCGATGCGGTCGACCGGCGAAGGTCACCGACGCTGAGCTGGTCGCCCTCGCCGTTTGCCAGGCGGCGATGGGGATTTCCTCGGATCGCCAGTTCCTCGGCTTGGTGGGGCGCATCCTGCCCGGCTGGTTCGCGCACCTACCGGACCAGTCGCAATACAACCGGCGCCTGCGCGCGCTCGTCGAGCTGATCGCGGCGGTGCAGCAGCGGCTCGCCCGCTGGCTCGACACGGGCGACATCCGCCTCTGCGACGGCACGCTCCTCGCCTGCGCCAGCTACCCCGGCTGCGCGTCGAGAAGCGAGTTCGCGGGCTTCGCCCGCTACGGCTTTCAGAAGTCTCACCACCGCTTCCTGTGGGGCGTGCGACTCGTCCTGCTCACCGATCCGCGCGGGCTGCCGCTCGGGTACACGCTCGTGCCTGCGGGCGAGAAGGAGTACGAACCGCTCGCCGCCTTGCTCACCGGCACCCCGAGCGAGATCGTGATCGCCGACAAAGGCTTGTGGGGCCGCGGCTACCGCGAGCGGCTCGCCGCAAGCGGCGTCGAGCTCATCACCCCGGCGAAGGAACTGGACCGCCAACAACGAAGCAGGCGAGCGGCGCCTCGCCTCCATCCGGCTCGCGATCGAGAGCGTCTTCTCCAACCTGAAGGGCCAGATGCGGCTCGAACGGCACCTTGCCAAGACACCGGCTGGGCTAGCCGCGCGGATCGCGCAGCGCCTGCTCGCGCTCACCCTCGGCATCTTGCTCAACACCCTCGCCGGACGACCCGCACGCGCCCTCGCCGCCTACGACGGCCGCTAATTCACATCAAGCCTCTAGCCGCCGAAGTCAGAGTTGCCAGCAG
This sequence comes from uncultured Actinomycetes bacterium, assembly GCA_963705535.1. Taxonomy (GTDB): domain Bacteria; phylum Actinomycetota; class Thermoleophilia; order Gaiellales; family Gaiellaceae; genus GMQP-bins7. Next base: position 238,597 of record CAVPJY010000005.1, on the reverse strand, counting down.
CAAGCAGCACCCGCGCGATGGTTCGAGCGAGAGAACGCTCGAACACAGCGGCGACCTATCCCCAGTTGCAGGACGAATCAGTCGCGCTCGAGAACGTGTGAAAGCCACTCCAGCGCGACCTGGTAGCGCTCGTTCGCGCGACCGCCGTGGTTGCCGGGGTTCTCTCTGTGCTCGTGCGCGATGCCCGCTTCGTGGAGGTAGTGGCTGAGCAGGCGGTGACCCCAGTGGAGGTTGTAGTCGTCAGCGGAGCCTGCATCGAGCAGGATGCCGGACAGCTGCCTGAGGTTCTCGAGACGCTCGTGCACGTTGACGACCGGATCGAAGGCGAGCCAGCGGTCCCAGACCTCCTGGATCAGCTCGCCACTGGGCCAGGCCACAGGCAGGTCGACGTAGAAGGGCGGGCGATCCGGATTAGGTGAATACGTCGCCGAGTAGTCGTAGACGAGCTGCGACCAGACGTTCCCCTCTATCGGGCCGTTGGGCTCCTCTGGCCAAATGCTGTCGAAGAACTTGTACGGCACGAACTTGTGGGTCATGTCGAGGAACGAGTCGCCCGAGAGCATGGCCAGCGCTCCGAAGACATCCGGGTTGCGCGAGGCGACGTTCCAGGCGCCGAAGCCTCCGGACGAGAACCCGAACACGCCTCGGCTGCGCGCATTGGAGATGGTCCGATACGTGGCGTCGACAGCAGGGACGACGTCGTGCAGCACGTACTGCTCGAAGTTGCCGGTCACCGGTGAGTCCACCCACTGTCCGCAGCCGTAGCGCGAGTTGCCGTCAGGGATGGCCACGATCATCGGCGGCACCCCCAAGCGGCCGAACACCGGGTCGAGCACGTCTTCGATTGGCGGGTGCCACCGCTGTCCATCCGTGTCCGGTGTCAGCACTTGCGCGGCGGTCTCGCCGAACGCATGTAACAGGTAGGCCGTCGGATACAGTCGATCCGACTCCTCGTAGCCCGGTGGCAGATAGACGAACAGATCCCGTTCGCTCGGATCACCCAGCAGGTTTGCTGCTAGATGCGAGCTGTCGAGCCTCGAGTGAACGATCACGAGCCCTCCTCGCCGCGGTTTGCGAGGATCCTAAGGCGCTCGACCTCTAGACACCGGTCGGGGCGCGCTCAAGAGACATTCCCGCACACTCGGGCAGCGCAGGAACCTCTCGCTGGCACGCTCGTGGACGGAGTCGCACAGAAGTCGAGGTGCCCACGGCGAGGCGGAAGAACCTCTCTGTCAAGCTGAGGGTAGTGCCGTGAATTTCCGAGTCGAGCCATCGACAGCGCATTTGTTCTCTGAGAGGGCCGCATGGAGATATCCGCCGCCCTACGACTTCTACGACGACGACGGTATCCCGCCCAATAATCCGGAGCGCTTCTACCAGCGTGCGCGCCGAGGACGGCACGGTGGCCGGATTCTTCTACTTCGAGGACCGTGGGGACGCGCTCTTCTACGGCCTTGGACTGCGGCCCGATCTGACCGGGCGAGGGCTCGGAGCCACGTTCGTGAACGCCGGTCTCGAGTTCTCGCAGTCACGATTCGGGCGGAGGCGCATGGTGCTCGATGTCGCTGAGTTCAACGAGCGAGCTATCCGTGTTTACGAGCGCGCGGGATTCCGTCGCACCGGCCGTCGCCTCCGGTTCTTCGAAGGGTGGGGCGATGTTCCGTTCGTGGACATGGAGCGTCCAGGCTGACGCCGGTTCCGGGACTCAGACGGTGAATCAATGCCACCTGGATATTCGGAATCACGGCAACGTAGACGGCTCTCAGGCACTCCGAGCGTCAAGCGACATTCCCGAACACTCGGGCACGAGACCGTCCCCTTCGTTGCGCTAGTGCTGGAGAGGAGGGCCTGGCGGGCCGAGGCAGCGACCCACCGATGATCGACGTGACGGTGGCCACGATGAACAGAACCCCAACGAGTCGCGCGGTCACTCTTTGCGAGGCCATGTCCACGTCGGCGAGAGGAGGCAAGCCCATCGTGTCTTCGGTCGCCACATCGTCCGGAGTCTCGACCCGTCTGCGGCTCAGGGCATCAGGGCAGCCGCGGAGCCGGGCGTCGCGAACTACGGATCAGGCCGCCCTCGCTCAAGCGACATTCCCGCGCACAGGGGCAGCGCAGGCACCCATCGCCTGGGCGCCGATTGAGCGAGGGCCGGCAGGCCGGTGGCCGGCCGCCTGCCCGTGCCTTCGCGTGGACTGCGATACGGTCGTCGGTGTGGCGACATCCGGTCCCTCCGAGCCGGCCGAAGGGGATGCCCTGACTGTGCCGCTAGATCGTCGGCTCGTCGCGGTGATGTTCACCGACATGGTCGGATACACGGCGCTCATCCAGGCGGACGAGCGTGTGGCACTCGACAAACGCGACCGATACATGAGCGCGCTCGAGAGCCACCACGACGCCTTCGGCGGGACGATCGTCCAGAGGCTCGGCGACGGCAGCATGAGCATGTTCCCGAGCGCGCTTGCTGCGGTGCTCGCCGCCGTCGAGATCCAGCGGGCGCTCGCTGTGGAAGACGTTCCGATTCGCGTCGGAGTCCATGTGGGCGAGGTGGTCGTCGATTCCGAGCGGCTCACCGGTGACGCTGTGAACATCGCGGCTCGGATCGAGTCCTTCGCCGTGCCTGGCGGGGTGATGTTGTCCGACTCGGCGTACGAGCAGATCAAGAACCGGAGCGACGTCGGCGTCATCCGCCTGGGACGGTTCAGGCTCAAGAACGTCGGGCGCCCGTTCGAGCTCTATGCAATCGCGGCCGAGGGCATCGTGGTGCCGGATCCGGAGGCGCTTGAAGGCAAGGGCGAGCGCTTTGCCAGTCTGCCGAGCAACCTGCCGGAGCCGACCACGCCACTCGTCGGCCGCGCGGCTGATCTGGCGTCGCTCGTCGAACTGGCGCGCGAGCATCGGGTCGTCACGGTCACGGGTCCCGGCGGTGTTGGAAAGACCCGCATCGTCGTTGAGCTGGGCCGGCTGCTTGCGCCCGAGTTCCTCGACGGTGTCGCGTTCATCGCGCTGGCCGAGGTGACGGATCCTGCGCAGTTCGTCCCCGCTCTCGCGGACGCGTTGGACGTGAAGGAAGCCGAAGAGCGGACGCTGGCGGAGGGCGTCGCTGCACTGATCGGTGACAAGAAGGCACTTCTGCTCCTGGACAATCTCGAGCAGGTCGTGGCGGCGGCTTCGGACGTGGCGGGCCTGATCGAGAGCTGCCCGGGGCTCCAGATCGTGACAACGAGCCGGACACCACTCAGGATCGCCGCCGAGCGGGAGTACGCGCTCGACCCGTTCGAGTTCCCCACCGTCGGATCCAACCTCGACCGAGTCGCTCGGCTCGTATCCGGCGGTCGCGCTCTTTGTCGAGCGCGCGATGATGACCAGAAGCTCGTTCGAGCTGACGCCGGAGAACGCCGGGGCTGTCGCGGCGGTCTGCCGGCGGCTGGACGGCCTGCCGCTCGCTCTCGAGCTTGCTGCCGCCCGTCTCCGGCTCCTGGCTCCGGAAGCGCTGCTCGAGCGGCTCGATCATGCGCTCGACGTGCTCACTTCCGGTCGTCGCGGATGCGCACGAGCGGCAGCAGACGCTGCGCGCCACCATCGATTGGAGCCACTCGCTTCTGAGCGAGCACGAGCAGCGCCTGTTCCGGCGCATGGCCGTCTTCGCCGGCGGGTGCACGCTGGCCGACGTCGAGGCGGTCTGTGCCGACCCTGGCTCAGCCTGTCTCGACGAGTTGGAGTCGCTCGTAGACAAGGCGCTCGTTCAGGCGGACGGACAGAGCGATCGGCTTCGGATGCTGCAGACGATCGGCGAATTCGCGTCGGAACGGCTCGACCTCGCCGGCGAGTCGGGCGAGATCGCGGGGCGGCACGCACGCCGCTATGCGGGGGTCGCACGCGAGATTCGCGACGCGATCGAGGGGCCCGGCCAGATCGGATCCGTGGAGCGCGGCATTGCCGAGGAAGGCAACCTGCAGACAGCGCTCGAGACGCTCCTCGGCGGCGCCCAGCGGGGTGACCCAGCCGCCTGTGAGGCGGGAATGCAGTTGTGCGGCGACCTGTGGATGTACTGGCACATCCGCGGGAAGAACGTCAGCGCGCGCGAGTACTCGGAGGCATTTCTCGCAGCGGGTCAGGGTCTGCCTCCCAGCGTGGGTAGATCCGGGGCGCTGCTCAACGTCGGGCTTGCCTTCTGGATGACCGCGCAGCTCGAGCGCGCGAACGAGGAATGGGATGAGGCCTACCGGATCGCCGAGGAGTTGGGGGCCGGACGTGAGCTGTGCCTTGCCGCCCTGTGCCGAGGGCTCGGGCTGCTAGGAGTGGACACCGGGGGCGCGTTGGAGTGGACGGCGCGCGGGATCGAGCTGGGCCGCGCTCATGACTTCGATTGGGCGCTGGGTTTCTCCCTGAGCTTCAGCGGCATCGCCCACGCACTGAGCGGCGAGGTCGACGTGGCAGAGGCGCAATACCTCGAGGCGCTCCGGATCCAACAGCGGCTCGGTGACTGCGAAGGGATCGGCACGTCGTTTGGCGGTCTCGCGCAGCTCGCCGCCGGCCGCGGCGAATCGACTGCGGCCCTCGACCTCTACCGGCAGTCGCTGGCCGCGTTCGAGGCGGTCGGCGACCGCGGCGAGGTCGCGCGGATCCTGTCCGAGATGGCCTGGGCCTGCCTCGGCGGCGGCGAGGTTGCGCTCGCCCGTCGCTACTTCTTCGACTCGGTGCAGGCGCACACCGACGTCGCCAGCGTGCGCGGCGTGGGGCTTTCGCTCGTCGGGCTTGCAGCCGCCGAGGCGGTCGAGAACCGACCCGAGCGTGCCGTCCAGATCGCTGCCGCGGCGGAGGTCTACGCCCAGGACGAAGGCATCGTCGTCGTGTACTCCGACGAAACGCCCGGCCGTGAGCTCGTCGACCTGGCGCGAGCGGCGCTCTCAGCCGACGAAGCCGCCCGGGCCACCGAGGCCGGCCGGCATCTCACGATCGAAGAGGCGATCGACCTGGCCAGGCTCCCTCAGACGACCGCGACGTAGACCCGCCGGCAGTACTTCAAGGCAGCCGCATCTCGGCGAGGTCTGAGAGTCACGCCTTCAAGCGACATTCCCGCACACTCGCGCACATGAGCGTCCTGTCGCGTGCCACCGCTCGCACCTCGAGGGACGTAAGGTTCTGCGGCAGGAGGATCGTTGCGGCTCGAAGCCCCTGTATCGGATCCGTTTCACGTATCCCGAGAGCTGGATGATCGGGCTCGAGGGCGGGTGGGAACAGCACCTGTTTCTCGCCGAAGGCCGATGCGAGGGCTCGATCACCGGCCGCTTCCGAGGTGCGAACTTCCCGCGTCGGCGCACTGAGACGGGTCCGTTTCGGCCTGACTTCCGCGCTGCGATCGAGGCCGACGACGGAGCGACGATCATGTTCGAGTTGCACGGGTACGGGCGCGCGTACCCGCCGGGAAGGCGGCAGATCGTCGGTGCGATCTTCCATCTCAGCGATGCCGAGCAGTACCGGCGACTCAACGACACCGTCTGCGTCTGTATCGGCGAGGTGCGCACGCAGGCAGATCCGGACCAGCCCGAGCCCGATCTCGTCCTCGACGTCGCCGAGCTGATCTGGGAACCAATAGCCGACTAACTGCCGGCCGACGTCCCCGGCCACCAGTGACGAGCAGCGGCACGGACACCGCCTCAAGCGACATTCCCGCACACTCGGGCATCCGAGCGCGCAATCGTCACCTCGTCGGCCACCGGGCAAGCGTAGGGCACGACGCGTGGGCCAGTGTTCGGGAATGACCCCCTGAGCCGAGGCGGTCAGCGCGGGACGAGACGGAAGACTGGGTGCCTCGGGAGTTCTGCCGCAATTTCCTCGTCGGTTGACGACGGGCCAGCGTCGAAGTAGGGGCGGGTGACGCGGATCTCAGTGATGTAGTTGCGAAGCACTGGGACTGCGGCCGTCGACGCAGCTTCCTCGACCTCGAACTGCTGAGAGCGCCCGCCGCGGCTGAGCGTGACCTCGCCCGCGGCGCGGGCGTTCGCGACCCAGCTTATCGGCCCATAGGCCGCGACGAGCCACCGCTGGCCATCGAGTTCGAGAACGTCGACCGGCGTCGAGTAGAGGCGGCCAGTCTTCCGCCCCTGCACCGTGAGTATGTGGCGATAAGACGCACCCAGGCCGAACCGGGTGAGAGTCCGGAAGAGCGAGTTGATCAGCCGCGTTGCGTGGCTCATGCGGTAGGTCTTTGCCACCGTCCACCTCCCTTTCAGCGGATTCGCTTCCGCTCGAGCTCGCGCTCGATCTCGGTCTCGGTAATCGGCGTATTCAGACTCGCCGGCCATCTGCCGTAGGCGCGCCAGCCGTCCAGGGCGAGGAAGAACCCCCAGGCGAGCGAAACCCAGGCGGGCCACGGGATACTGCCGTTGGTCGAGGGATCGGTGAACAGCCAGATCAGCCAGAGCAAGCCGTTCACAGCGACGTAGGCGACCGAATCCTGGGCGAACTTCCGCTTGCGCTTGAGAGTCGCGATCGCATATTCGCGCGCCTCGTCAACAGGCTCGGCGTTCATCTCGAGTTCTGGCGGCTGCTCGTGTTTGGGTGGGGCTGCAACAGCCATGAAGACACCTCCGAATCGACCTCATCAGCATCGTTCAACCGGAGCTCTCTGACAGCAGGGGCCGCCCCGATCCCGACTACCGCGAACTACTGACGCCCGAACCCGTCGCTGTCGTTTCAGGACAGCGTCAGGCGTCATTCCCGTGGCCGAGGCGACGCATCGCCGCGATCGCCCGGAGCACTCGCGCACCCGAGCGGCGCGTTGCCTACGTGCAGTCGCCTTGCGCGACCGCTACGAACTCGCACAGGTCTGATGCTGCCTGGGCGTCGGGTGGGTCGTACCTCGGAGCGCGGCGCGTAGAGCGTCGGCGAACCGGTCGGTGTCGCCAAAGGCGTGCGCCGCCTCGTAGACGGCGTTGCCTGCATCCTCGCGGTGCGCGAATGCGACGGCGGCCGCGGCCCGCGCGCGGCGATAGAAGACCTCGTACTCCGCGTCGGATCCGCGATCCTGCGCCGCCCATGCTGCCTCGTCGTACCTCTCGGCCAAGCCTGACATACATGGGCTGACGTGCTGTCCGCGCCGAACGAGAGTGCGTTGAGTGCTCGCACAGCTCGATTGTCGTCGAGAGAGCCCGGGTTCGGCGGCGGCTCGGCTCTCCGGTTCCTCGCCCGAATCAGCGACTTCCTCGGCGGCGTCTGGCGCGCTCACGCAAGGGACTAGCCGACGAGGCCGGACGTGGCCCGCGTCGGTGCTCCTACAGATTCACGGCCGCCATACCGGCTTCGTCGTAGCGCTCGCCCGCGGCCTGGGGAAGCTCCGCATCGATGCGCGCCAGGTCGTCCGGTGTCAGCTCGACTTCGACCGAGCCGGCGTTCTGCTCGAGGTACGTGCGGCGCTTGGTGCCGGGGATCGGGACGAGATCGTCGCCGCGTGCAAGCACCCACGCGATCGCGAGTTGCGCCGGCGTGACGCCCTTCTCCGCGGCGATCTCCCTGACCTTCCCGGCAAGCTCGAGATTCGCCTCGAGGTTCTCACCCGTGAACCGTGGGCCGCGACGGCGGAAGTCGTGCTCGTCGAGCTCGTCGGGCGAGGTGAACCGACCGGCCAGAAACCCGCGCCCGAGCGGGGAGTAGGGGACGAACCCGATCCCGAGCTCGCGGCACGTCGGCAGGATCTCGGCTTCGGGGTCGCGGCTCCAGAGCGAGTACTCGGTCTGCACAGCGGTGATCGGGTGAACCGCATTCGCCCGGCGGATCGTCTCCGGCGCCGCCTCGCTCAGGCCGATGTGGCGGACCTTGCCCTGCTCGACCAGCTCGGCCATCGCGCCGACGGTCTCCTCGATCGGCACCTTGGGATCGACGCGGTGCTGGTAGTACAGGTCGATGTAGTCCGTCCCGAGCCGTTCGAGCGACCCCTCGATCGACCTGCGCACGTACTCGGCCGAGCCGTCCTGCGGCCCGACGCTGCTCATGTCGCCCGGGACGGCGTCGTCCAGCCGGCGACTGAACTTCGTGGCGATCACGTACGCGTCGCGGTGGCCCTTGATCGCGCGGCCGACCAGGATCTCGTTCGTGAGCGGACCGTAGAGCTGTGCCGTGTCGATGAAGTCGATGCCCAACTCGAGGGCGCGCTGGATCGTCTTCACGCCCTCGTCCTCGTCGGTCGGGCCGTAGAAGGCGGACATGCCCATGCACCCGAGCCCGAGGGCAGATACCTCCAGGTCTCGAAGCGTACGCCGCTTCATGCTCGTCCCAGCCTTTCCTTGTAGACGCTGATCTTCCACTCGACGAGCTCGAGATTGCGCGCGGTCGCCTCGAGTTCGGCGAGCACCGTTGTCGCGGTGCGCTTCCAGAAGCGCCAGACGCTCCTCGTTCGTGGCCTCGCCAGCCTTCATGAGCTCCGCGTACCGGCGAACCTCGCGAATCGGCATGCCGGTCGCGCGAAGCTTCGTGAGAAACGAGATCCGCTCGAGGTCGACCTGCTCGGTAGCGGCGATGGCCGCTCCCGTTACGGGTCACGGGTTCGAGCAACCCCGTCCGCTCGTAATAGCGAAGCGTGTGCGCGCTCAGCCCGGAGGCTTGAGCCGCCTCGGCGATGCTCAGTGCCCGCTCCGTGGACTCGGTGGTGGCCATGCCTTGACGATAGGACTTCGAGTGCACTCTAGGTCAAGGGTTCGTCGAGCGGGAGTCTTCTCGAACGGCGCGCGCCTGCTCTCTACGCGCAGCTTGTCCACGATACGCGCGTGAATCTCGGGCTCTCCTCGTGGAGACGCTTCCCGACTTCGAGAACGGGAGCGACGGGACTCAGTGTCCGCGGATCGGACGGCCGCGGCATCTCGGGCTGGCTGCAAGACCTGCCTTGCGGGGCTGGCCCTCTTCGTGTTCGGCGTGACGTTCCTCATCGCGGCGGCGGTCTACATCGTCGTGATGGCATCGCGGTCGGAGCGCGGAGAGGCGTCAGCGTTTCGCCGATGCTCCTCATGGGGCTGCTCTTCGGCCTCATCGTCGGATCTGGCGGCGCAGGTGGAGCGACGCCGGGCGGGGGAGCATCAACCGCGGGCGTGCGCTCGCTCCTGTCCTCCTCGTCCATGTTCCCCGGCGAGCCTGGACGCGTATGGACGCGCTCGTTCGCCGCCACATCCGGCATGCAGCGACGAGGAATGGCAGCGATGGCCCCAGCGGCGACGCTGCGGTGATCCGGCTCCGCTCGCGCAGGCGCTTCAGCTCGCCATCGGCCTGTCACCGCGCGAAGGCCAGAAGGCGGCACAGCGTGATCGTGGATTCGCTCCAGTCGCGACGCCCGGCGGCAGCGCATCATCGTCAGCGAGTCGAGCGTGAATTGGGTGAAGTGGACGGCGTGATCCTCGTTGCGCTTCTCACGCTGATCGCGATCGCGTTCGTCCACAGCGGCAACCGCCTGACGCCGCTCTCGCGATGGGGATCTTCGCCGCTGCGGTTGCCCCACTGATGTTGATCGCCGCTCAGCAACGCCGTTTAGCGGACAATTCGCAGTTCGCCCGGATGTACTGATCCAGGTCATGCCGCAGCCCTAGCGGCGACGTCCGTAGCTGGAAACGGCGCCTGGCTCCTCCCCGGCGGCGAGCTGTCCGTTGAATCCGGCGCGCGCGTCGGACGCTGTGAACATCGGTCGCGGATTCGGAGCTCTATCCACTGAGCTACGGGGGCCGGGCGACCACGATAGTCACTCGCCACGCCGCCCTCAGCTGCGCGCCCAGGACTCCGCGTACTCCTCGGCGTGCGGCATCCCGCTCGCGCGATGCGCCTCGACCACCGCCGACACGTCGAACGGCGTGCGGCGGAAGTCGACCGACAGCCGTCCCCCACCTGTCGAGACGACGGCCCACGCCGCCCACGGGTCGAAGCGGATGGCTTCCGGGTCCTGCTCGTGGTCGTACCCGAGGCCGACGCTGCCGGGGTTGAGCACGATCGTCGAGCCGATCCGCCGGAGGTAGGGGAGATGGATGTGGCCGCAGGCGACCACGTCGGCGTCCGTGCCGTCGAAGGCGTCGCGGAACTCGCCCTTGCCGGCGCGTTCGGGAGGACGACCGGGTTGTACGAGGCGGGCGTCGCGTGGCAGGCGAGGAGCGACCGGCCGTCGCCCAGGTCGGCGGAGACAGTCGGCGCCCACGCCGCGATCCGGCCGCGCTGGGCCTCGGTCAGCCGCCCGTGCGTCCACTCCCGGACCGCGAGCGGTCGCTCGGTGACGGCCTCCGAGGAGCTCTCCGCGGTCGCCGGGTCGAGCACGAAGGCGTCGGCGTTCCCGAGCACGACGGGCCGCCCCCGGGCCGCGAGCAGGTGGACGCATTCCTCCGGCTGGGGCCCGCCCTGGACGACGTCCCCGAGGCAGACCGCACGCTCGATTCCCTCCGCGTCGAGCTCGGCCAGGACCGCTCGCAGCGCGACCGCGTTGCCGTGGGTGTCGGAGATGAGCGCGGTGCGGGTGGGCATGGCCTCCGGCAGCGTTCGATGCTAGCTCGCCGCGCGGCCTTGACCGGTGACCCCGACGGTGTAACCCTCGGTGGGCCTCGTGAACGACCTCACCCGCAGGCTCGCGCGCGCTTGCGCGTCGCATCCATGGCGGACGATCGGGCTTTGGGGTCTCGCCGTCCTCGCCGCGGCGGCCACCATCGCGCTCCTCCTCTCGTCCGCGCTGACGACCGAGGGCGAGATGACGAACGACCCCGAGTCCTATCGGGGCTACGACCTCATCGGCGAGCACTTCCCATACGACCCGAACGAGGTCGTCAACGAGGTCGTGATCGTGCGGTCGGCCACGGTGTCCGTCGACGATCCCGAGTTCCAACGGCGCGTCGAGGATCTCGCCTTCGCGCTCCTCGGCTCGGGCTACGTCGCCTCGGCGCGGAGCTACTTCGACGACCACGACCGGTCGCTTGTCTCCCCCGACAAGCACGCCGCCGCCCTCGTAACGCTCGCCCTGGGCCCGGACGGCGACGACGGGATCGGGGAGATCGTCTCCCTGGTCGACCGGGCCGAGCAGGATGGGTACGAGACGGCCATCACCGGCGAGTTCACGGCCGACGAGGACTACCAGCGTCTCTCCGAGGAGGACCTGCAGAAGGGAGAGCTCGAGTTCGGCATGCCGATCGCGCTGCTGATCCTGCTCGTCGTCTTCGGCTCGGTCGTCGCGGCTCTCGTGCCGCTGCTCACGGCGCTCGTGGCCATCGTCGTCGCGCTCGCGTTGACCGCGCTCGTCGGCCAGGCGTTCGACCTCTCCGTCTTCGTCGTCAACATGCTGACGGGGATGGGGCTCGCGCTCGGGATCGACTACGCGCTCTTCATCGTCAGCCGCTATCGCGAGGAGCGGAACCGCGGTCGCGAGAAGCTCGACGCGATCACCGTCAGCGGGGCGACGGCCAGCCGCGCGGTGCTCTTCAGCGGCACGGCGTTCGTGCTGGCGATGCTCGGGATGCTGCTCGTTCCCGACACGATCCTCCGCAGCCTCGCGGCGGGCGCGATCCTCGTCGGGATCGTCTCGGTCGTCGCGGCGCTGACGCTCCTTCCGGCGATCCTCGGACTGCTCGGGGACCGCGTGAACGCGCTGCGGATCCCTGGCTGGGCCGGCGGATCGAACGGAGCGCGGGCACCGAGGGTCGGACCTGGTCACGAATCGTCCGCGCGGTCATGCGCGCGCCGCTCGCGAGCGCGGTCGGGTCCATCGTCGTCCTCGTCGCGCTCGCGGTGCCGGTGCTCGACTTCGACACGGGCTTCTCCGGCATTCGCACGCTCCCGGACCGGTTCCCCGCGAAGCAAGGGTTCGTCGCGCTCGAGGAGTCGTTCGGTGTCGGGACCGTCGACAGCGTGCAGGTCGTGATCGAGGGCGATGCTAGCTCGCAGGATGTGAAGGCAGCGGTGAACGAGGTGGCGGATGTCGGTCCGGGGGGACACGGCGTTCCGGGACGTCGAGGTCAGCACGGCCGCCGACGGCCGGGCCTCGCTCGTCGAGGCGCTCGTCGTGGGCGACAGCCGCGACGACCGCGCGCTCGCCGCCGTCGAGCGGCTGCGCGAGGGCGTCGTTCCCGACGCGTTCGGCTCGAGCGACGCGGTCGTACTCGTCACGGGCGAGACCGCGGAGACGATCGACTACCGCGAGCTCACGTCCTCCTGGCTCCCGATCGTGTTCGCGTTCGTCCTCGGCCTCAGCTTCGTCCTGCTCGCCGTCGCCTTCCGCTCGATCGTGATGCCGCTCGTCGCGATCGCGCTGAACCTCTTATCCGTGGGTGCCGCATACGGCCTCCTCCTGCTCGTGTTCGTGAGAGGGATCGGCAACGAGCTCCTCGAGTTCAGCCAGGTGGAGGTGATCGCTGCCTGGCTGCCGCTCTTCCTCTTCTCCGTGCTCTTCGGCCTCTCGATGGACTACACGGTGTTCTTGCTGAGCCGCATCCGCGAGCTACACACGCGTGGGGAGCCTGCGCGGGACGCGGTTGCGCACGCCGTAGGGTCGACCGCGCGCATCATCACCGGCGCGGCGCTCATCATCATCATGGTCTTCGTCGGCTTCGCGAACGGCGATCAGGTCGAGTTCCAGCAGATGGGGTTCGGGGTCGCGATCTCGCTCTTCATCGATGCGACCCTGATCCGGCTCGTGCTCCTGCCCCAGTCCTGGCCCTCCTGGACGAGCGTTGCGTGGTATCTCCCGTCGTGGCTCGAGTGGTTGCCGCACGTCGAGATCGAGGGCCACGCAGAGGAACGTGCGGCGGAGGCGTGAGCGGTCAGGCGCCGAGGCGCTTGGCGAGCCGCGCCGCGTACCAGTCCTCCCAGCTCTCGTCCGGGCTCTCCTCTCCGTAGAGGCGGTCGAGCTCCACGAGCGCGTGCACGAGGTGGCTCCGCACGGGGCGTGTGCCGAGGAGCGTCGGCAGCTCGGAGAGGTCGAGCAGCCAGTCCGCGTACCAGGACGCCCAGTCCGGGTCGTCCCCGTCGGTGATCCGGTAAACGACGTGGTGCGTCTCGGCGGCCTCGTGGAGCAGCTCGGCGATCCGGGAGGCGTTCTCCTTCGACACGGTCTGTCGAAGACTAGACTCGCGCCTGGGTGAAGCGGAGCTGGCTCATAGCGGCGATTGTCGTGGGCGTCCTCGTGATCGTCGGCGCGGTGATCGCTGCCCGGCTCGCCGACGACGACTTCACCACCGTGGACACGACGGAATGGGCCGACTCCGTATGCACGAACCTCCACGACTGGCGCGGCGCGATCAGCGGCCTGGCCGACGTGAGCGACGGCGAGCTGACGCGGGAGGCGCTCGAGAGAAGCTCGACGACGCGGGGGACGCGACCGACGAGCTCGTGGACGACCTGAAGCGGCTCGGCCCGCCCGACCTCGAGGCACGGGACGAGGCGGAGCAGGCGCTCGACGACCGCGGCGGACGGGCTCCGGGAGAGCTTCGACTCGCTCCGCACGGCCGCCCAGGGAGCGCTCGACGCCGACAGTCCTACCGAGTTCCTCCAGGAGCTGGCCGCGCTGGCGCCGCAGTTCCAGGCCCTGCTCGAGCAGGTCCAGGACACGGTCGCATCGCTGCAGTCCGCTTCCCTGTTCGGGGACTCGTCCGCGGAGCTCGAGCAGGCGTTCGCGAACGCCGACTCGTGCCAGCAGCTCCGCGCCGAGGGTTAAGAACGCACGCGGGCCCGTCTGGCCGTCGACCGGCGACGGAGAATCCCGCCGCTACGATCCTGCCATGTACTTCCTCATCTTCTTCGTGATCCCCATGGCCCTGGGTTTCTGGGCCCAGCATCGCGTCAAGAGCACGTTTGCGCGCAACCTCCAGGTTCCCGTCTCGCACGGGATGACAGGGGCGGAGGTCGCCCGTCGCATCCTCGACGCCAACGGGCTCCAGGAGGTGCCGATCGAGGAGACTCCCGGCGCCCTCTCTGACCACTACGACCCACGCAGCCGATCGGTTCACCTTTCCCCGGAGGTGCACAACGGCCGGTCGATCTCCTCTGACTGCGGTCGGCTCGCACGAGGTCGGGCACGCCCGAACAGCACGCGAACGCATACGCATTCTTCCCGTGTCCGTCACACGATCGCCCGGTTGTGCAGTTCACATCGAACATCTGGTTCCTCTTCCTCATCGGCGGCTTCATCCTCGGGGCCCTGGAGCTGGTCTTCGTCGCGGTCCTCCCTACTCGTTCGCCGTCCTCTTCCAGCTCGTGACGCTTCCGGTCGAGTTCGACGCCTCCCGGCGCGCAAAGCGTCAGCTCAGCGACCTCGGATTCGTGGCCACGACCGAGGCGGGAGGCGTGAACAGCGTCCTCAAGGCGGCGGCGTGGACGTATGTGGCGGGAGCTCTCGCGGCGGTTGCGGTGCTCCTGTACTACCTCTCGATCTTCTCGAACCGCTAGGAGCGACGGGGGGGTCAGACCCCCACGGGTCAGAATGACCCCTTCCGTCGTCCCGACCGCTCGCGCGGCATCCAGCTGAAGCGGCGGAGCGCGATCGCGAGTCCCGCGGCGCCCCATGCGACGACGATCGCGAGAGCCGTCGGATCCGCGAAAAGGGACTCGCCGTCGCGGACGATCGCCGTGAGGATGTCGATCAGGTGGCTGAGCGGCAGCACGTCGCCGATCCATTGCAGCAGCTGCGGATACCCGTCCGTCGGCCCGAACGCCCCCGACAGGAACGCCATCGGCAGGACGATCGCGTTCACGACCGGTGCGACGCCCTCGGACGAGCGGATCAGCGCTGCGGCGGCGAGACCGAGCCCCGTGAAGGCGACAGCCCCGAGCAGGAGCGCGAGGACGAAGGAGAAGAGGTCGTCGGGCAGCTCGAAGTCGAAGAGCAGGATGCCAAGCACGACGATCGTGAGGGCCTGGATGGCGAACACGACGAGGTTCGACGCGAGGAGGCAGCCCAGATAGCTCGACGCGTCGAGGGGGGTGGCGCGGATGCGCTTCAACAGCGCGTTCTCCCGGCGCAGCACGAGCTGGATGGCGAGGCCGGCGAAGCCGGTGTTGGCGGCCCCGTAGCCGAGCATGCCGATCAGCAGGTAGGTCGTCGCCGGGATGCCCTCGATCTCGCCGTCGTAGACCGATCCGAGCAGGAGCAGGAGCAGCACCGGGAAGACGAAGATGAAGAACGCCGCCTCCCGCGCCCTCCAGAACAGCAGCTGCTCGTAGCGGAGCTGGTGCAGGAGGACCTTCACTCCGCGTCGTCCTCGACCAGCGAGAGGTAGATCTCCTCGAGCGTCGCTCTCCGCACCTCGAGCGCTTCGAGCTCCTCGCCCTGCTCGAGCGCCCGGCCGGTGAGCTCGTGCAGCACGCGGGTCGGCTCCTCGGTCCGAAGCACGACCTGCTCGCCGTTCCTGCGGTAGCTGATGGCAACCTCGCGCGTCGCGGAGATGAGCGCGGAGGGGGCTCCGATCTCCACGATCTCGCCGTCGCGCAGCACGGCGACCCGGTCGGCGAGGTGCTGCGCCTCGTCCAGATAGTGCGTGGTGAGCAGGATCGTCTTGCCGAGCGAGCGTAGTGAGCGGATCGTCTCCCAGGCCGCCCGCCGGGCGCCCGGATCGAAGCCCGTCGTGGGCTCGTCGAGGAAGATCAGGTCGGGATCGCCGACCAGCGCCATGCCGAGGTCGAGCCGCCGGCGCTGCCCGCCCGAGAGCGTCTTCACGCGCGCGTCGCGCTTCTCGGCCAGCCCGACGAGATCGACCACCTCGTCGACGCCGCGCGGTTGCCGGTAGTAGCCGGCCAGCATGGCGAGGGTCTCGCGCACGGTCAGGTTCGGCCACACCGCCGTCGACTGCAACACGACGCCGACTCGCTGCCGGAAGGCTCGCTCCGACCGTTCGGGATCGAATCCCAGGACTTCCACGTCGCCGCCGTCGCGGTCGCGATAGCCCTCGAGGATCTCCACCGTCGTCGTCTTGCCGGCGCCGTTCGGGCCGAGCAGGCCGAACACCTCCCCGGTGCCGACCTCGAAGGAGATGCCGCGGAGCGCGTCGACCGCGCCGTACCGCTTGCGGAGGCCGCTGACGGCGATCGCGGCGCTCATGGCAGCTCTACTCGAGATCCAGCTCGGCGACGCCGGCCGGCGCGAACCCGGGATCACTGCCGGTGACCGCGAGCGCGATCTCCGAGCAGTCGGGCTGGTGACCGACTGCAGCAACCGGCCCGTCTGCTCCCGCGACCATCTCGCCAAGCAGCTCACCCGTCACGCCCGGAGCGAGTCGCTCGTCGACGCGAAGCGCAGCAGCCCGCCGCATCGGCGATGAGCCCCGCCGTCTCGAGCGCGCGAGCAAGCGGACTCGTCAACACCACCCGCGGTGGTGTCGCGTGCGCGCCGAGCTGCGTCGCAAGCGCCCGTGCCTCGACGCGACCACGGGCGGACAGCGGCCGCAGCTCGTCCGGCTCCCCCGGGCTCCGAGTGCGCGTGGCGGACGAGGAAGCACGAGCACGGCCCGAGGATAGTCCGGGGTAGGGTGAAGCCGTGGACGGCCTCCGCTACGTCGTCGCGGACGTCTTCACCGACCGGGCGTTGAGCGGGAACCAGCTCGCGGTGTTCACCGACGCCCGCGCGCTCGACGAGGAGACGATGCAGGCGCTCGCCCTCGAGATCGGCTTCTCCGAGACCGTCTTCGTGCTCCCGGCGGAGGATGGCGGCCATGGCCGGATCCGCATCTTCAACCGCCGACACGAAATCCCCGTTCGCCGGCCATCCGCGCTCGGTACGGCGTGGGTGCTCGCGGGCCCGCTCCAGCTCGGCCTCGTCGAGCTCGAGACCCGCGTGGGCATCGTCCCCGTCGAGCTCGAGCGAGACGAGAGCGGGCCGATCGTCTTCGGTCGAATGTAGCAGCCGCTGCCCGAGGTGGGGCCGGACCCCACCCGGGGGCACTCTTCGCCGCGCTCGGCGTCGACGGCTCGAGCTCCCCATCGACCGCTACGACAACGGCCCGACCCACGTCTTCGTCACCCTCGGAACGAGCCGAGCGTCGCTGCGCTCCGTCCGGACATCAGGCCCTCGCGGCGCTCGCGATCACCGGCGTGAACTGCTTCGCGGGCTCCGGCGCGCGCTGGAAGACGCGGATGTTCGGGCCCGGCGGACGAGGACCCGGCCACCGGCTCCGCCGCCGGCCCGCTCGCAGTCCACGTCTGCCGGCACGGCCTCGTCGAGTGGGGCGAGTGGATCGAGATCTCACAAGGCGACGAGATCGGCCGGCCGTCGACGCTGTTCGCGCGCGCCGACGGGCGCGACGGCGAGGTCGCGAAGGTCGCGGTCGGCGGGCACGCGGTCGTCGTCGCGCGTGGCGAGTTCCGGCTCTAGTCGGCTGCGAGCAACGCGGAGCGGTCTCCGAGGCGACGTGGGCCGACTCGCACGGGCGTACGTACCCGCGTTCGGAGTCAGGTCGTCGAGGGCGAGGGCGCCTGCTCGTCGCGGAGGCCGAACCGGTGATGCCGACGCTCCCCTGGTGTTTGCGACGGCCGACTGAGGCGTGGCGCTTCCTCGAGCGTCGATCTCGTGGAACCGTGGGCATCTAGATCGGCATGAGCGCGTTCGTCGACGACGATCTGCTCCGCGCGCTACGCCAGCAGGTTCGACCGCGCACGCTTCGACTCCGGCCAGTCCAGGTCAGGAAGACGTACGCCTCGCCGTCGTCCTCGAGCGCTGCTTTACGAGACGTCCCTTCGCATCGTCGTTCTCGACCCCAACTCGGACTTCATCGCCTCCTCGAAACGCGATCGGTCACGGATCCCCGGCTCGCACCACGCGTGTCCGACCTTCCGAGGATACGCGTGCGGCGTGCCGAGGCGACCGCGCGCGACACTCGCCTGCGACTCCGCCGTGGGAGTGCTGGAGGACGCGGCGCTCGACGGCTTGCTGCGCATCGACCCCATCGTCGGTCGCCGAGGAGTTCACGGAGCTCCGGCATCTCCTGAGCTCGCCCGTCGCCGAGGCGACGCGCAGCTCGAGCTGGACGAGGCGGAGGCAGGATCAGGATGCCGAGGTCCAGCCGCGCTCGCTCAGCCAGATCCGTGACCTCGGCGTCGACCGGTGGGATCTGGGCGCCGGGCGAACCGGCTCGTGCGCGACGAGCTCGACCGCAATGACTGGCGGTACTCTTCGTCGACCTCGGCACCTTCGGATCGCCTCGCGATCGGAACGTCTTCGCCAGGCCGTGCTCGGCCGCGTTGCGAGCGACGGATCGAGCGCTGTCCGGTCCTGATCGTCGTCGACGAGGCGCACAACGTCTGTCCGCATCTTCCTGACGGGCTATTGCAGTGGCACGCGACGGACTTCGCGGTCCGAACTCGATCTAGCCGCATGTTCGGCCTGTACTTCCGCGACTCACCGCGCCCCCAGAAGGTGCACGAGAACGTGATCGCGCAGTGCGACGACTTGCTGATCATGCGCATGAACTCGACTCGCCGACCTGTGCGCACCTCACCCGGTGCTTCTCGTTCGTTCCCCGAGCCTCCTGCGCGCGCACGGGCTCCCGGCAGTTCGAGGCGCTCGTCGCGGGCGATCCGCGTCTCGACGCCGAGGTTCCTGCGCCCCGTCGCGCGGATCACGTCCAAGCCGGATCGACGTGACCGCAGATACCGCGACGCCGCCGCCGGCTAAGCGCCGCGTTCGCGATGAACTCTACGACCTCTGCGTTCGCCTCGCGTGCCGCCTCGACCGGCTCGGCGCCTCGCCGCGGCTCGCGAGGTAGGCCGCGGAGAACGTGTCGCCCGGCGCCGGTCGGGTCGACGTACCAGGGGACGGCCGCGACGCGTTCGGAATCGCCGGGGTGACGACGAGCGCCCCTTGCGAGCCGAGCGTGAGGATGACCTCGGGGACGCCGAGGAGCCGAAGGCTTCCGGCTCCGCGCTGCCGCACAGGATCGCGGCCTCCTCGTCGTTCAGCTTCAGGATCCCGCAGTGCCGCGAACACGTCTGATCGACGTCCGCGTCAGGCGAGGGGCCCGAGCCTGGCGACTCGCACGAGACCCTGGGCATCGACGAGCAGGCGCCCGCGCTCCGCGAGCGCCGCGAGCGTCGCTGCCGAAGTCGGTGCGGACGAGCGCGCCCGCTGGATCCACCCTGCGTCGCCGCAGCGCGTCGGCGACCCTCGGTCTCTCGGCGCTCCACGGGTCACCGACCGCGTCGTCGGTCATGATCCGGTGGTCGCCCTCGTAGTGGAAGCTGTACGCGGTCGGTGCTCGACCCACGCCGGATCGACCGGCAGGCCGAACGCCTCGAGAGGCGGGAGGAGCATGCCCGCGTCGCTGGCGGCGCACGGGCGACGACGACCGCGTCGGCGCCGATCCTGGCGAGCGCACGCGCCGCGTAGTAGACCGCTCCTCCGGGTCTGGCCGCGGCGCCCGCGACGACGTCCCGGGTCAGGTGGCCGATGACGGCGATGGCGGTCATGCCGCGACCGCGGGTCACGGGCCGGCCCGTGACGAGCGCGACGAGCCCTGCGAGCGCGAACGCGACGACGAAGCTCGGCACCGTCGCCCCGATCCCCCAGTCCGGCGGCTCGAAGCGCACGACGAGGTCGGTCGACCAGCGGGCCCGGTCGGGTAGAGCCACTGGTAGAGGGCGAACCCCGCGATCCAGGCGGCGATCAGGCCGGGACGCCAGGCCGGCGCCTCGAAGATCGCCTCGGGGGAGTAGTGGCGACCCGCCGCGAGCCAGTCGGCGAGCAGGACCGCGAAGAGCGGCACGAAGACCGATCCGAGCAGGAGCAGAAAGGCCTGGTAGCAGACGAGGTCGACGACCAGTGCCCCCACCGTCGCGATCGCGGTCACGAGCCGATGAGGAGCGGCTGCGGCGCGCCCGGCGCGACGTTCTGGAGCGAGACCGCGGCAGAGTAGACGTTGGCGAACGCCTCGTCCGTCTCCGTGACGAGCAGTGCGAACAGGGCGACGATCGCGGCGGCGCCCCCCGCGACCACCGCTACGGGCAACCCGGCGGGGTCGGACAGGTCGCGCGAGAGCACGAGGACGGCCCCGAGCGCGAGGAGCCAGGCGTCCGGGACGAAGTACCCGAGCCCCGTGCCGGCGAACGCTCCCGGCGCGTCTTCGAGAAGCGCGTGTAGTCGGCCGCGTACCGGGACCCACGACACGGTGATCGCGACGACGACGTCTGCGCCCTGCCAGGTCGAGATGCCACCTTCGCCGGGCGCGTCCCAGAGCGCCCCGAGGTCGGCGCCGTCGAGCGCCCACCAGGTCAGGTAGAGGAGCGCGACCGGCACGGCCCAGATCGCGATCCGGCGGACGAAGCGGCGGACGAAGCCGATCGGCCCGAGGAGCGCGAGCACGAGGGCGAGTGCTCCGAAGGCGAGCGTCCAGAGCCACTGCGCGCGGAACCCGAAGAGCTCGTCCGAGAGCGCCGCGGCCGCCGTCGCGATGATGAGGAGCTCGAAGATCGACCAGCCGATCCCCTGCAGGACGTTGACGCCCGTCGGGAGGTACGAGCCACGCCGCCCCAGCGGTGCGCGCATGAGCACCATGCCCGGGACGCGCGCGTCCGCCCCGATCGCGCCGGCGACGCCGAGCATCAGGTTCCCGAGGGCGCAGCCGACGACGATCGCGACGAGCGCGTCGCGGAGCGAGAGCGAAGGGACGAGCGCCGCGGCAGCCACGACGACCAGGAGCGAGACGCCGAGGTTCCCCCAGAGGAGCCCCGTCTCGACTCCGTCCAGCACGCGGAGCCTGGGCGGGACCGGCTCGATTCCCCAGCTCCCGTTCGTCCCGAGAGATTCGAACCGGCTCGCGCCGGTTCGGGCCTCCGGGGAAGTCCCTGAAGGCGGCCGCTTCGCCGCCGCGTCGTCCCGTCCACGAGCGTCGCTCATTGGCGGTGGAGGCTATCCGGCTGGGAGAATGTCGACGTGATCCCGCGCTACTACGTCGTCGCGGAGCGCGATCACGAGATCCAGAACCCGACGTCCGAGGAGAAGCTGCTCCTGCTCGGGCAGCGGCTGCGGCTCGGGACGGAGTCGCGCGTGCTGGACGTCGCCTCGGGACGCGGCGGCCCGGCGCTGCTCCTCGCGCGGGAGTTCGGCTGCTCGGTGCGCGGCATCGAGATCGCCCCCGAGTTCCACGCCGTGGCGGTCGAGCGCGCGGCGGCGGCGGGCCTCTCGGGGCAGGTCTCGTTCGAGCTCGGCGACGGCGCCGCCGCGACGCTCGAGCCCGGTTCGTACGACGTCGCCATGTGCCTGGGCGCGAGCTTCGTCTGGGCCGGCCTCGCCGGCACGCTCGACGCGCTCGAGCCCGTCGTCCGCCCGGGAGGCCACGTCGTCGTCGGTGAGCCGTACTGGCGGCGGCTGCCGCTCCCGGAAGACTACGAGGAGCGCGACGATCCGTTCACGACCCTGGACGGGACGGTCGCGATCCTCGGGTCGGGGTCGCTGCGCGTCGTCTCGATGATCGCGTCGTCCGAGGACGACTTCGACCGCTACGAGACGCTCCACTGGCGCGCTGTGGAGGAGTGGCTGGCCGCGAATCCCGACGACCCGGACGCGGGCGAGGTCCGGGAGTGGCACGAGCGCGGGAAGCGGACGTACTCTCCGCCACGGCGGGACCACCTCGGCTGGGCCATCTTCGTCTGCTGGTCACCGCATGGCGCACCCTGACCTCGGGGCAGAGCAGGCCCACCTCGACCACGCCTACGAGTGCCTCGACCGGATGCGGGAGGTGCTCCTCCGGTCCGCGGCGGCGGGCGCGACCGAGGTCGCCGCCGAGGCAATCGAGGCCTGGGCGTCTCGGCGCCTCGTGTCGTTCGAGGAGGCGGAGCGCTCCCTCTGCTTCGGCCGCATCGACCTCGAGTCCGTCGACGACCCGCTCTACGTCGGCGCCGCTGGGTGGACGACGACGACGGCGTCGTGGTGGTGAACTGGCAGGCGCCGGCCGCACGTCCCTTCTACACGGCGACCCCACCGATCCCCACGGGGTGACGCTCCGCCGCCGCTTCCGGTCGGAAGGAAGGCGGCTCACGGGGATCAGCGACGAGGCGCTCGACGGGTCCCTGGCCGATGCGGCGGCGGCCGTCGACGACTTCCTCCTCGAGGAGCTCGAACGAGTCCGCGACGCGCGTATGCGCGACATCGTCGCGACGATCCAGGCCGACCAGTACGGACTCATCGCCCGCGGGCCGGAGCCGCCGCTGATCGTGCAGGGCGGCCCCGGCACCGGGAAGACCGCCGTCGGCCTGCACCGCGGCGTCGTACCTGCTGTACGCCCATCGCGAGCTTCGGCGCGTGCTCGTCGTCGGCCCGAACCGCGTGTTCATGGACTACATCGCGCACGTCCTCCCCGCGCTGGGCGAGGACAGCGTCGACCAGCGGGCGGTGGACGAGCTCGTGGACGGACGCGGAGGTCACGGTCACGGATCCGCTGGACGTCGAGCGGCTGAAGGCCGACACGCGCATCGCCGACGTCGTCTCGAGCGGCCGTCGAGCTGCGTTCCGAGGGTCGTCCACGCGAGCTCGTCGTCCGCTTCGAGGGGAGGTTCGTCGGCGTGGGCGAGGACGAGGTCGCCCGGCTCCTCGCGGACGCGCGGGCGGAGCTCGGCGTCTCGGCGGCCGCGCGCGAGCGCTTCCGGATGGACGTGCTGCGCCGCTTCTACGCGGACTACGGCGCGCGGCTCGGCGGTTTCGCCGTGCGTGCGTTCGACGAGGTCGAGCGCAGCCTCCGCCGGGACGGGCTGCTCGCGCGGTTCCTCGACGAGACCTGGCCCGCGCCGCGCCCGGAGCAGGTGGTCAGGCAGCTCCTCTCCTCGGCTCCGCGGCTCGCCGAGGTAGCGGACGGCGTTCTCGATCCGGACGAGCAGCGGCTCCTCCGCCGCGCCAGGAGCGGCTGGAGCGCCGCCGACCTCCCGCTGCTCGACGAGGCGCGGGCGCTGCTCCACGGCCTCCCCGGGCGCTACGGCCACGCCATCGTCGACGAGGCCCAGGACCTGACGCCGATGCAGCTTCGGATGATCGGCCGGAGAACCACGGGATCGTTCACGATCCTCGGCGACATCGCGCAGGCCACCGGGCCGATCCCGTATCGGAGCTGGGACGAGGTCGTGCCCCACCTTCCGGCGGGGGACCGGTCCGAGGTCGCGGAGCTGCGGGCCGCCTACCGCGTCCCGAGGGAGATCATGGAGCTCGCTCTCCCGCTCCTCGAGCACATCGCGCCGGATGTCGAGCCGCCGGTCGCCTATCGCGTCGGAGCTGCCGCCCCGCGGCTCGTGCATGCCGATCCCCCGCTGGCCCGGGCCTACGACGAGGCCGCCCGTCTCGCGAACGCCGAGGGGCTCCTCGCGCTGATCACCCCGCTCTCGCTGCGGGGAGACCTTGCCGAGTCGCCGGCGCTCTTCGACGACTCACGGATCGCGGTGCTGACGCCACGGGAGGCGAAGGGCATGGAGTTCGATCACGTGATCGTGGTCGAGCCCGCGCTCATCGTGGAGGAGGCGGCCGGCGGGCAGGGCCTCCGGGAGCTCTACGTCGCCCTCACGCGGCCGACGACGACCCTCGTCGTCGTGCACTCCCGCCCGCTGCCCGCGGAGCTGGGAATCGGCCGTGCACCGCTCCGGCGCTAGGTCGCGAGCAGCCGGCGGAGCACGAACGGGAGGATCCCCCCGTGGCGGAGGTACTCGCGCTCGCGTGGAGTGTCGAGCCGGACGCGTGCTCGGAACTCGGCCGTGTCCGCCCGCACCGTCACCTCCTGCGCCTCGCCGTTTTCTACGCCGAGGACCGCGTACTCCTCGCGACCGGTCAGGCCGAGCGTGGCTGCGCTCTCGCCGTCCGGGAACTGGAGCGGGAGGATGCCCATCATGAGCAGGTTCGAGCGATGGATGCGCTCGTAGCTCTCTGCGATCACGGCCTTCACCCCCAGGAGGCTCGGCCCCTTCGCGGCCCAGTCGCGGGAGGACCCCGACCCGTACTCCTTGCCCGCGAGCACGACGAGCGGCGTCCCGTCGGTCCGATAGCGCTCTGCTGCGTCGAAGATCGTCATCTCCTCGCCCGAGGGCACGTGCACCGTCCACGTCCCCTCCGACTCCGGCACCAGGAGGTTGCGCAGGCGGACGTTCGCGAACGTGCCGCGCACCATCACCTCGTGGTTCCCGCGCCGGGAGCCGTAGGAGTTGAACTCCTTCCGCTCGACGCCGTGCTCGAGGAGGTACCGCCCCGCGGGCGAGTCCGGCCGGATCGAGCCTGCAGGCGAGATGTGGTCGGTCGTCACGGAGTCGCCGATCCAGACGAGGCAGCGCGCTCCGACGACGTTCTCGACCTCCTGCGGAGCGGGTGACATCCCGTCGAAGTAGGGCGGGCGCCGCACGTACGTCGACGCGTCGTCCCAGGCGAAGAGCTCTCCCTCCGGGACCGGGAGGGTGCGCCACGTCTCGTCGCCCGTGAAGACGTCGGCATAGGTGGAACGGAACATCTCCTCCCCGACCGACCCCGCGACCGTCGCCCGCACCTCCTCCGGCGACGGCCAGATGTCCGAGAGGAAGACGTCCTCGCCGTCGGACCCGACCCCGATCGGCTCGGTGACGAGGTCGACGTCCATCCGCCCGGCGAGCGCGTACGCGACGACGAGCGGCGGGGACGCGAGGTAGTTCGCCTTCACTTCGCCGTGGATGCGCGCCTCGAAGTTGCGGTTCCCGGAGAGGACGGCGCAGACCACGAGGTCGCCGTCCGCGACGGCGCGCGAGACGGGCTCGGGAAGCGGGCCCGAGTTCCCGATGCACGTGGTGCAGCCGTACCCCACGGTGTGGAAGCCGAGCTCCTCGAGGTAGGGCGTGAGCCCGGCCTTCTCGTAGTACTCCGTGACCACCTTCGAGCCGGGGGCAAGGCTCGACTTGACCCAGGGCTGGCGGCGGAGCCCGCGCTCGACCGCCTTCTTGGCGAGGAGGCCCGCCCCGATCATGACGGTGGGGTTGGAGGTGTTCGTGCACGAGGTGATCGCGGCGATGACGACCGACCCGTGGTCGAGGACGACGGTCTCGCCGTCGATCTCGCAGGACACGCCATGGGCACGCTCGGCGACCGCCGACGGGACGGAGACCATCTGGTCGCCGGCTGGCGCGATCGCCCCGGGCTCGGCGGTCACGGGCGGGTCGCTCGCGGGGAACGACTCCGCGACCGCCTCGTCCACGCCGTTCCCGTAGTCGACGCCGAACGTGGGGAGCGCCTCGAGGAAGGCGCTCTTCGCATCCCGCAGCGGGACTCGGTCCTGTGGCCTACGCGGCCCGGCGAGGGACGGCTCGACGGTGGACAGGTCGAGCTCCACGACCTGCGAGTAGGTCGGCGGGTCGTCCGGGTCGTGCCACAGCGCGTTCTCCTTGCAGTACGCCTCGACGAGCGCGATGCGCTCCTCGGGACGCCCCGTGAGCCTCAGGTAGCGGATCGTCTCGGCGTCCACCGGGAAGAACCCGCATGTCGCGCCGTACTCGGGGGACATGTTTCCGATGGTCGCGCGGTCGGCCAGGGGCAGGCTCTCGAGTCCGTGCCCGTAGTACTCGACGAACTTGCCGACGACCCCTGTCCGGCGCAGGAGCTGCGTCACCGTGAGCACGAGATCGGTGGCGGTCGCGCCCTCGGGGAGCGCGCCCATCAGCTTGAAGCCGACGACCTGGGGGACCAGCATCGAGATCGCCTCGCCGAGCATCGCCGCCTCCGCCTCGATTCCGCCGACCCCCCATCCGAGCACGCCGAGGCCGTTGATCATCGTCGTGTGCGAGTCGGTCCCGACGAGCGTGTCCGGGAAGGCGATGCCGTCGCGGTCGTCCACGACGCGCGCGAGGAACTCGAGGTTCACCTGGTGCACGATCCCGGTGCTCGGGGGGACCACCTTGAAGTCGGCGAAGGCCCCCTGACCCCAGCGGAGGAAGGCGTAGCGCTCCCGGTTCCGCTGGAACTCGAGCTCGGCGTTCCGCCCGATGGCCAGGCGTGAGGCGAACTCGTCCACCTGCACCGAGTGGTCGATGACGAGCTCGGCGGGCAACTGTGGGTTGATCCGCTCCGGGTCGCCCCCGAGCTCGCGCATCGCGTCGCGCATGGCCGCGAGGTCGACCACGGCGGGGACGCCGGTGAAGTCCTGGAGCAGCACACGGCCCGGGGTGAACGAGATCTCGCGTGAGGGCTCGGCGGAGGCGACCCAGCCGGCGACCGCCTCGACGTCGTCCGCCGTCACCGTCGCGCCGTCCTCGCGGCGGAGGACGTTCTCGAGGAGCACGCGCAGCGTGTAGGGGAGCCGGAGCACGTCGTAGCGCTCCTGCAGCGCCTCCACGCGGAACACCTCGAGCTCACGGCCGCCGACGGTGATGCGGGACCGCGCGCCGAAGGTATCCGGATGAGCCATGTCCCCCGATTCAAGCACGTTCGACCTGCCCCACCGGTCGAGGCCGCGCTCCGTCAGAGACGCCCGCCGCGGGTCGAAGTGGCGAACCACGGCTTGGGCGTAGGGGCGGCCGACGCGCAGCGCGTACGAGGCGAACCCCTCGTCACGAACGGGCCTCAGGTCCTCGGTGTAGGGATCGAGCACGTGCTGCCGTCCGACCTTGCGCGCGGAGTTGAAGAACGCGAGGCCGATTCCGACCGAGACCTCGAGCACGCTCCGCCTCTCGCGCTCCGCCTCGCGCAGGAGGCCGCTGTAGGCGGTCGAGAGCTCGGCGGGCGACGGAAGCCCCTCCGCGTTCTCACGGAGGTCGGCGAGCGACTGCTTGAGCGCCTCCACCTCGAGCGGGGGGATGTCGATCAGCCGGGCGGTCGTCCCGCTCGCGCCCTCGAGAGCGGCGAGGAGCTCGTCGACCGAGCCGAGCTCGGCGTCCCGCGCGACGACACCGGCATCCTTGAGCTCGCCCACGAGCGCGTCGAGGTACACCCGCGTGCCGTGCGTGACGTCGGCAGCCGCGGCGAGGAGCCAGAGCGGCGAGAAGCCGAACGCGAAGATCGACCCGAGCTCGACGACGTTCCCGGCGCCCTTGCGGACCGCGAGCTTCCCCGGCGACGGCTCGACCTCCCCGGCGACGTGCTCGCTCGGGCGGGCCACGCCTCCGATCAGCTCGACCGTGATCCGGAGCAGGTTCTTCGCGGTCGCCTCGTACAGTCGCGACCGACGGACGAGCCGTGGCAGGAGAAGCTCGGCGGTCTCGTGGACGGTGCCGCCCGTCACCGCTGCCAGCGCCCGCAGGACGCGCTCGGGGAGCGAGAGCAGGAACCGCGTCGCGCGGCGCACTACGCGCCTTCGGTGGCCGCGTCGGCGGCCTTCGCGCCGATCGCGATTCCTCCGAAGAGCGCGAGCCCGTCGACCCTGAGCGTGGGAGCGTCGGGGTCGTCCTGGGCCGGCGTTCGCACGTCGACGCCCCCGGCGATCGCCTTCATGCCCGACTCGACCCGCCACCCCTCGGGAACCCTGACGGCGACCCCGCCGAAGAGCGTGTGCACCGAGAGACGTGCGTCGGGCGCGAGCTCCGCCTCGCGGAGGTCGACGGCGACCCCGCCGAACCAGGCGAGCATGGAGCCGCCCCGGAAGGCCTTCGCGCGGCTCCTGAGGTCGACACCGTCGAAGACGGCCACGAGCGCGAGCTCGTCGCTCTCCTCGTCGCCCCGCGAGGGCACGGCGCGCTTGACGAACGCCGCGGCGGTGGCCATTCCGGCCCATGCGCCGATCTCGAGCAGGGCGAGCGTGCGAAGGAGGCGCATCGAGGATGAGCCTACCGGTCGCTAGATGGCTGATGCCACGAGATCGCCGACTCCGGGGCGCGAGCTGGCCGCTCCGGGGCGCGAGGGGAGAGCGGTGGCAATGCTGGACGCCTTGGCGCCGCTCTCCCGTCGCGAAGCGCACGCCCGAGAGCAGGCCGCTTCGCGGCCTGTGTCCGGGCGGAAGCGGCCCGGACCCGCCAGATCGCGCATCCGGACGCGCGAGATCGTGGCATCAACCATCTACCATGGCCGCGATGGAGGCCGACTCGATCCATGCGATCCTCGTGGACGCGTTCCCGGACGCGACGGAGTTGAGCGTCGAGGACCGGACCGGGACGGGCGACCACTTCCAGGTCACGGTCTCGAGCCCCGCCTTCGACGGCCTCGGGCTCCTCGACCAGCACCGCCGAGTGAACGAGGCGCTCGCCGTCCCGCTCGCCGACGGCTCCATCCACGAGCTGCGGATCAGAACTCGAGTTCCGACGAAAGGAACGGCATGAGTGAGCTGCGTGAGCAGATCGAGGACGTCATCCGCGAGGAGCCGGTCGCCCTCTTCATGAAAGGCACGCCCGAGGCGATCATGTGCGGGAACTCCTACCGCGCCCTGAATGCGCTGCACGCCGCGGGCGCGCCGATCACGGCGGTCGACATCCTTCCCGACCCCCGCATCCGCCAGGAGCTCTCGGCGGTCTCCGGGTGGCCGACGATCCCCCAGGTCTTCGTGAAGGGCGAGCTGATCGGCGGCGCCGACATCACCGAGGAGCTGCTCGAGTCCGGCGATCTCGAGCGCAGGCTCGACGACGCGCTCGGAACGGACCGCGAGCGTGAGGTGAAGACCGTGACGCTCGACCTGCGCCAGGTCGGGATCGGCTAGCCGCTCACCGCCCAGGCCTTCCATTTTTCCGCTTCCTGATTACGCTCAGAGGCGATGGCGGGGGAGGTTCTCGACGTGCTGCGCGAGTGGTACGCGGCGCAGTGCAACGGAGACTGGGAGCAGCAGTACGGCGTCACCATCGGGACCATGGAGGACTCCGGCTGGCAGCTGCGGGTGGACCTCGTGGGCACGGCCCTGGCGGGCGCCGAGCTGTCCCGGGACCTGACCGTGCGTGCCGAGGGCGACTGGGTCGAGGTCTGGAGCGACGGCTTCACGTTCAACGCGAACGGAGGCGTCGCGAACCTCGCCGAGTTGCTGGCCGCTTTCGCCGGTTTCGCCGAGCACTCCGGCGTGCCGGCCGCCTGACGGCACGTCGCGCCGTCGGCACGCAGGGTCAGCGCTCCTCGCCTAGAGTCCGTGCCGATTGGGGTCGAGACACGGGCGAAAGGAGGAGCTGTGAGCGACTACACCCCCGAGCCGACCTCCGGCTGGGTCGCCGGTGGCGTCATGTTCGCCGCGGTGATGATGGTCCTGATCGGCAGCTTCGAGGTGATCGCAGGGCTGACGGCGATCTTCGACGACGACTTCTTCGTCGTGGGCTCGAACTACACGTTCGATCTCGACACGACGGCCTGGGGGTGGATCCACCTCCTGCTCGGCGCGCTGGTCGTCCTGGCCGGCGCCGCGCTCTTCTCCGGCGCCGCGTGGGCCGGCATCGTCGCCCTGGTGCTGGCGATGCTCGCCGCCGTCTCGAACTTCTTCTTCATCCCGTACTACCCGTTCTGGGCGATCCTCGAGATCGCGCTCGCCTGCTGGGTGATCTGGGCGCTCACCCGCCCGGGCGTCCTGCGCTGACCCGCTGACCGCGACCGGCACGGGTGGAGCACCGCCCGTGCCGCGCGTCAGCCGGTCTACGCCGCCGCGGCGCCGATGCGCTCGGCGAGCTCGCGCGAGATTGCGTGCGCGCCACTCTCGGTGCGGACCGTCACGGGGCCTGCGAACGGAGCGCGGGACACGACCTCGACCTCGGACCCCGGGACGAGGCGCAGCTCCGTGAGGTAGCGGAGGAGGTCCGGGTCCCCGTCCGGGACGCGGGAGACCGACGCGCGCTCGCCGGCCGCGAGGTCGTCCAGCGTGCGCTCGCGCCCGACCTCGAGCCGCAGCTCGCTGTCCGGGATCGGGTCACCGTGCGGGTCGTGGGTCGGGTACCCGAGCTCGGCGTCGATCTTCGCCTCGAGCTCCTCGGAGAGCGCGTGCTCGAGGCGGTCCGCCTCGGCGTGCACGTCCGCGAGCGAGAGCCCGAGCCGATCCGTGAGATAGCGCTCGAGCAGTCGGTGGTGGCGGAGCATCTCGAGCGCGTGTCGGCGCCCGTCCTCGGTCAGCGTCACGCCCCTGTACGGCGCACGCTCGACGAGTCCGAGCTCGGCGAGCCGCTTCGCCATCGCGGTCGCCGAGGGCGGGCTCACCCCCATCCGCGCCGCGAGCGCGGACGTCGTCACGCGCTCGCCCCTCGACTCGAGCGCGTAGATCGCCCGCAGGTAGTCCTGCGCGGCGGCGGTCAGCTCCGGAGTTGCAGGCATCTCCATATGAGCCTACAGTATGCTTCGGATTTAGTCATGCCTAAAGCGCGCCTCACCCGTCGTCGCCTGCTCGCCACCGCGGCGCCGCTGGCGGCCGTCCCGCTCGTCGGCAAGCTCGCGCTCGACGGCTCCGCCGAGGCCGGCGGCCACGAGCACGCGGGCCACGGCCCGGCGAGGTCCCCCGCGAGCCACCTGCCGGGCGCGACGGGCCATGCGGCGATGATCGGCGCGGAGGCGCCGGCGGTCGGCGGTCCCGGCGACCTCGACGCGTCTGCTCCATCCGCCGCGGGCGCTCCCTGCGCAGGCCGGCCGGGTGCGGGAGTACACCCTCACCGCGGTCGACAAGGAGCTCGAGATCGCGCCTGGGGTCTTCTTCCCTGCCTGGACGTACAACGGGACGGTCCCGGGCCCGGTCATAAGGGCCACGGAGGGCGACACCTTGCGCGTCCGCTTCTTCAACCGCGGCGCGCATCCGCACACGATCCACCTCCACGGGATCCACCCCGCGAACATGGACGGCGTCTTCGAGATCGTGGAGTCGGGCGACGAGCTCACGTACGAGTTCGAGGCGCGGCCGGCGGGCTTCCACCTCTACCACTGCCACGCCACCCCGCTCAAGAAGCACATCCACAAGGGGCTCTACGGGGCGTTCATCATCGACCCGCCCGAGCCCCGCCCGCCCGCCCGCGAGCTGGTGATGGTCATGAACGGGTTCGACACCGACGGCGACGGCGAGAACAACTTCTACACCGTCAACGGTCGCTCGTTCTACTACGCGCGGTACCCGATCCGCGTGCGCCGCTCCGAGCTCGTGCGGATCTACCTCGCGAACCTCACCGAGTTCGACCTCGTCAACTCGTTCCACCTCCACGGCGACTTCTTCCGCTACCAGCCGACGGGCACGGGCGAGCACTGGGAGTACACGGACACCGTCATGCAGTGCCAGGGCCAGCGCGGCGTGCTCGAGATCCGGTTCGCGAACACGGGGCGGTTCATGTTCCACGCGCACCAGTCGGAGTTCGCCGAGCTCGGCTGGATGGGGTTCTTCGAGGTCACGGACTGATGGAGGCCGGCTCGACCGCGGCGCGGGGCCGACTCGGCTGGCGCCTGTGGGCGGTCGTGCCGGTGCTGCTGCTCACGCTCGCCGTCGGGGTGGTCGTCTCGAGCGGCTCGTCGCTCGTCGACCTCGTGGGCACGAACCCGCCTCCGGCCGACGAGTTCGACATCCGGCGCGTCGAGCTCGAGCCGGGCGTGATCCGCATCGTCGTCCGGAACCCGCAGCCGGACGACCTCACGATCGCGAACGTCAACGTCGACGACGCGATCGTGCCGTTCACCGTGGACGGGCCGACGACGCTCGGCCGGCTGCGGTCGAGCACGATCGTCGTGCCGTTCGACTGGGTCGAGAACGACCCGCTCACGGTCGGCGTGACGAGCTCCGACCGGCATCGAGACGGTGAAGGAGATCCCCGCGGCGATCGCGACGCCGTCGCCCTCCGCCGAGAGGGTTCCTCGGCTACGCGCTGATCGGCGCGCTCGTCGGGTGTCCTGCCGGTCGCGCTCGGGCTGCTCTGGCTCCCGGCGCTCCGCCGGGCGAGCCCCGCGTGGCTCGCCGCGTTCATGGCGCTGACGGCCGGGCTGCTGACCTTTCTCGGCGTGGAGGCCCTGGCGGAGGCGTTCGAGCTGCAGGCCGTGCTGCCGTCGGCGCTCGGCGGGAGCGGGATCGTGCTCCTCGGCGTCGCGCTCAGCTTCCTCGGCATGACCGCCCTCGCCGGCCGGCTCGGCAAGGGGAGCGGCGCGGCCGGGCTCGCGCTCGCACTCCTGGTCGCGATCGGGATCGGGATCCACAACCTCGGAGAAGGCCTCGCCATCGGTGCGTCGTTCGCGGTCGGCGAGCTCCAGCTCGGCACGTTCCTGATCGTGGGGTTCATGATCCACAACGTCACCGAGGGTCTCGGCATCGCGGCGCCGGTCGCGAAGTCGCGCGTCTCCCTGGGGGTTCTCGCCGGCCTCGCGCTCATCGCCGGAGCGCCCGCGATCCTGGGCGCCTGGCTCGGGGGCTACGCGTCGAGCGACGTCCTCGGGCCGCTCTTCTTCGCGATCGCAGCGGGCGCCGCGTTCCAGGTCGTCGTCGAGGTGGGCCGCTACGTCGCACGCCAGGCACCGGGAGGGCTCACATCCGGGCACGCGATCGGCGGCTTCCTCGCCGGCGTCGCCGCGATGTACGTGACGGGTGTGCTCGTAGGCTGACCCACAACTGCCGCTTAACGGGTGCTAACCCGAGATTCACCCGTCCACGCGTATAACGACGGGGCGGCATGCTCTCCCTCCCACCACTCCGCAACGTCCTCACTCTCCTCGTCACCGCCGCCCTCGGGGGCGCGGCGGCCGTCGGTGTCGTCGCCGTGCTCGGCGGGCTCGACGGCGACACGACCGTCGTGACCGAGACCGCCGCGGCGCCGAGCTCGTCGACGATGCGCACCACGTCCGACGGGATGAGCGTGAACGAGATCTACGAGCGCGCGGCGCCGGGAGTCGTGCAGATCAACTCGACGGGCGGCACGGCCACCGGCCAGGCGCTCGGCTCGGGCTTCGTCGTCGACAAGACGGGCCACGTCGTCACCAACTACCACGTGGTCGAGGGCGCCGACGAGATCCGGGTGAGCTTCTCGAACCGTGACACGGTCGAGGCCGAGCTCGTCGGGACGGACCCCTCGACGGACCTCGCGGTGCTCAGGGTCGACACCAACGCGAGTGCGCTGACACCGCTCGCGCTCGGCGACTCCGACGAGGTGCAGGTCGGCGACCAGGTCGTCGCGATCGGCAACCCGTTCGGCCTCGCCCGCACCGCGACCGCCGGCATCGTGAGCGCCCTGCAGCGGCTGATCACGGCGCCGAACCGCTTCACGATCGACCACGTCATCCAGACCGACGCGCCGATCAACCACGGCAACTCGGGCGGCCCGCTGCTCAACGCCCGCGGACAGGTGATCGGCGTCAACACGCAGATCGAGACCGGCGGCGTCTCGACCGGGAACGTGGGCATCGGGTTCTCCGTCCCCTCGAACACGGTCAAGGACGTCGTCGCCCAGATCCTGCGCACGGGTCACGTGGACCACGCCTACCTCGGGATCACCGGCCACGCGCTCACGTCGGAGGTGGCCGAGACGTACAAGCTCCCCGTCGAGAAGGGCGTCGTCGTCGCCACCGTCAACGACGGCAGCGGCGCGGACAAGGCGGGCCTGCGAGAGGGCAAGACCGACGTCGTCGTCGCAGGCGAGACGTACGTCCTCGGCGGCGACATCATCGTCGGGATCGAGGGCAAGCCGATCTCGTCGATCGAAGAGTTGCGCGACGCGATCTCGGAGCACGCGCCGGGCCAGAAGGTCCGGCTCACGCTCTATCGCGGCGCCAAGAAGAAGAGCGTGCTCGTCACGCTCGGACGGCAACCCTCCTCCCCCCAGGGTTAGCCGCACACGGGCCCCGGGATCGTTCCGGGGCCCGACCGCTACGGCAAGGGGCCCGACCGCCTGCCCGGGCCCCTGCCGACCTCTTCCTCGTCCCGACCCCTCAGAGCTCGTCGCTGGCCGCGAGCGCCGCGTCCGTCAGGTCGTAGCCGCGCGCGATCAGCGCGCGCTTCCGCTCCTCCGGCCACGGCTCGTCCCCGCGGAACGTCGGGTCGAGGCCGTCCTCGCCAGGGCTGCCGCGGACGATCAGCGTCGGGACGTGCCGGTCGTGCCGGAACGGGAAGGGTGCCGCCGCGAAGAGCTCGTCGAGCCGCGAGCGCAGCCGGCGTCGGCGCCACGGTGGGGCGGCCGCCGTCGCGGCGTCGACGACGTCCCGCCGGAGGTCCTGGAGCGCCGCCACCGATGCCTCGCGGTCGCCGGCGAGGTGCTCCTCGAGGACGGTGTTGCGGGCGATCGCGACCCGCATGAGGCGAACGATGAGCTCCCCGTAGTGCGCCGGCTCCCCGCGCGCCGCCCGCTCCTCCGCCAGGCGGATCTCGGCGAGCAGCGCACGCACGGGAGGCACCGCGCGGAAGCGGTCGAGCCGGTCTCGCACCCTCGACAGGAGCGCGAGGTCGGTCGGCCGGTAGCTCGCGATGTACCGGAACGCCGCGATCGCGTTCACCTCGGCGTTCCGGTACGCGTGGTCGAGCGGGAAGTTCCGCACCCACCCGCCGTCCGTCGCGATGACGCCGTCCATGCGGATCGGGAGCACGAGCGCGCTGATCGCGGCCGAGGCCAGGATCGCGCGGCCCATGGTGTCGGGAGGCGTGGAGTGCGACGGATACGCGAGCTCGTAATGGCGCGCGCCGTCGTCCTCGTCGCGGTCCGTGAGGTCGGTGGCGAAGACGACGAGCTCGATCTCCGCGTCGCCGAGCGCGCGGCCGAGCTCGCCGGTGTCGCCGAGTCGGCTGGCGATCGTCTCGGGGAGCGTGTAGTCGTGCAGACCGCCGGGGAACCGCCAGAGAGGTCGGGGGCGGAACGCATCGGCCGGCTGCAGGCCGAGCATGAACTCCTCGAAGTCGTCCAGACGGTCGAGCGCCGCGAGCATGCCGGCGAGCGCCCCCGCCGACGTCCCGTAGATCCACCCGACCCGCGGCCAGAGCTCGCTCTCCCGCATGCGCCTCAGGAAGCCGAGCTCGAGCAGGACGCCGTTGACCCCGCCTCCCGAGAGGACGATCGCGACGTCTCGCGAGCCCGTGGCGGCCACGTGGCTATTGTGCCCCCGGTGGAACCCGAACCCCGGCGCGGAGCCGTCGTCCTCCCGGACGTCGAGGCGACGACGGACGAGGGCCTGTGGCACGACGAGGGCGTCGACGACCACTCGGGCTGGTTCTGCGTTCGCACCGATCCCTTCCCGTGCCCGGCGACGGGGTGCACGTTCGTGGCGGACTTCATGACCGCAGCGCACCTCGTGCTCGTGTGGGAGGAGCGGGACGACCCGAACCTCCTGTGGCACGCGCAGCGGGCCAAGGAGGTCGGCCGGAACCCGCGGGTCGTGGGCTACGAGAGCGTCCTTCGGGCCGAGCGCGTCGTACTACGCGTGGGAGGCGGCCGGCCGCCCCGTGCACGCGGTGAAGGGCAAGCCGGTCGAGCGGTAGTCCCCGGGCGAGCGGCACCTACAATGGCCCCGTGAGCGTCGTGCAGGAGACGATCCGCGTGACCGGGGTGCGCTGCGAGCGCTGCGTCGGCAGGCTGGCGACTGCGCTTCGGGGTCACGACGGGCTCGAGTCGGCGAACGCGAACCTGCTCGGGGACGTCACCCTGGCCTGGGACGAGGAGCGGACGTCGCGGGGCGAGATCCTGGCCGCGCTCGCCCGCGCCGGGTTCCACGAGTCGTCCGATCGGCGGGAATAGACCTCGCGCAGGCCTCGTTGCAGGCCCCGTAGGGCAAGGGTACGGTAGACCGGTGAGCGAGCCCGAGCCGGCGACCGACGCGCGACGCATCGCGACCGAAGCTCGCGATCGCGCCCGCTTCGAGGAGGAGGCGCTCGCGCTCGCCGACCAGGTCTACCGCGTTGCGAGACGGCTCGTCCGATCGCGTGAGGAGGCAGAGGATCTGGTGCAAGAGACGTATGCGAGAGCGTTCCGGAGCTGGCGCTCCTACACCCCCGGGACGAACATGCGCGCCTGGCTCCTGCGGATCCTCACGAACCTGAACGTCGACCGCGGACGTCGGATCCAGCGCACGCCGCAGACGCAGGCGCTGGAGGAGACCGACTACTACCTCGCCAACAAGATGGCGTCGGCGGCAGGGGAGGAAGCGCTCGAGCAGGACGTCGTCGTCGAGAGGCTGTCGCAGGACTCCGTCGTGAACGCGCTCGCCGACATCTCACCCCAGTTCCGCGACGTGGTCGTGCTCGTCGACATCGGCGACTTCACGTACGCCGACGCGGCACAGATCCTCGACATCCCCATCGGCACCGTGATGTCCCGCCTGCATCGCGGACGGAGGGCGCTGAAGCAGCGGCTCGCCGAGGAGGCCGTCCAGTGAGCTACGGTCCCAGGGTGAGCCGATGAGCGGAGATCCCTGCGATCGCTGCGAGGAGCTCCTGCAGGACTTCCTCGACCGCACGCTCACGAACGAGGAGTGGGCGGAGGCCGAGCAACACCTCGCGGGCTGCGACTACTGCCGCCGCCGGTACCACTTCGAGGAGACCCTCCGCCGGTACGTGAAGTCGAGCGCGGCGGAGCGGATGCCGCCGGGCCTCATGGCCAAGCTCGAGGAGCTCCGCGGCCTGGACGCGACGACCTAGCGCAACACGCGGCCCGCCGGCCGCCGGCGCTCGGGACCGCGCAACCACAGCGGCCGCGAAGCGGCCGCCTTCAGGGATGTTCGCGCGCACGGGATCTGCGCGAGCGGATCCCGTGCTTGCGCAGATCAGAGATCGTCCGGCCGGTCCACGTCACCGGGCGCGCCGAGATCGTCGCAGGGGACGAGCCGCGCCGGCCGCTCGTTGAGCCCGCCGTCCGGGACGTCGCCCCAGTCCTCGCGACCCACCACGAGCGGATGCCCGCGCGACCCTTCGTACGACGCCGCGACGATCCCGCCTCCCGCCCGCCAGGCGTCGAGCACGCGAGCGATCGCCTCGGGAGCGAGGTGAGGGCCGTCGGCGAGCGCGACGACGGCGGCCTCGACGTCGGGGCCGAGCGCCGCGAGCCCGCAGCGAAGCGACGCCCCGGGCCCGTGCGCCCACTCGGCGCAGCGCACGACCCGCGCGGAGATGCGAGGTGACACGGTGTCGCTCGGAACCTCGAGCTCGTACGCGCCCTCGACGACCACGATCTCGTCGACGGGCGATCGCGCCAGGCGCTCGAGGACGGCGGGAAGGAGCAGCGCCTGCTTCGGCCCGCCGAACCTCGTCGCCTCCCCGGCCGCGAGGACGACCGCGGCGATGCTCATCAGCTCTCGGTGACGGTCACCGTGCGGATCACGACCGGCTGCGTGGGCCGCTCGTCGGCGTCGCCGAGCGCCCCGATGCGCTCGACGACGTCGAGTCCCTTCGTCACGTTCCCGACCACGGCGTACTCCGGTTGGAGGTGCACGCCGTCCGCGCTCACGACGAAGAACTGGCTGCCGGCGGTTCCCGCGGGCTCGAGGGGCGACTTCGCCATCGCCATCGTCCCCTTCGTGTAGCGGACGGTGCCGGGTGGGACGTCGAGCGTCGCGTACCCGGGCCCACCCGTCCCCGTCTGGGTCGGATCGCCGCCCTGGATCACGAAGTCCGGGACGATCCGGTGGAAGACCGTGTCGTCGTAGAAGCCCTCGCGAGCGAGGTACACGAGCGAGGCGGTCGTCTCGGGGGCGAGAGCGAGGTCGAGGTCGACCGTGAAGTCCCCGCAGTTCGTCTCGAACGTCAGCTGCCACGTCTTCGCGGGATCGAGCGTGCCTTCCGGCAAGCGTCAGGGTCGGCGCGTCGCGGGCGTCCGGGGCCGCGACGTCCTCGCACCCGGAGGCGGTGGTCGTCGTCCCGGCCGTATCGCTGCCGCCGCCGCCGCAACCCGCGGCGAGGAGCGCGATCAGGCACGCGAAGAGGACGGTGCGCATCGCGTGCGATCCTATCGGCGCCCGTGGAACGCGCACGCTGCGACTGGACGGCCGGCGGCGACGAGCTCATGCTCGCCCACCACGACGATGAGTGGGGAGTGCCGTCGCACGACGAGCGGCACCTCTACGAGCTGCTCACGCTCGAGGGAGCGCAGGCCGGTCTCTCGTGGGCGACGATCCTGCGCAAGCGCGAGGGCTATCGCGTGGCGTTCGCGGGCTTCGACCCCGAGGCCGTGGCGCGCTTCACGGACCGCGACGTCGAGCGTCTCCTGCAAGACCCGGGCATCGTCCGCAACCGGCTGAAGGTGGAGTCGACCGTCTCGAACGCACGCGCCGTCCTCCGCCTGCGCGAGGAGGCCGGGGGCCTCGACGCCTACCTGTGGAGCTTCGTCGGCGGGGCACCGATCGTCGAGCGCCGGCGCTCGCTCGCCGACCTCCCCGCGGAGACCGAGCTGTCGCGGGCGCTGTCGAGGGACCTGAAGCGCCGGGGTTTCCGGTTCGTCGGCCCGACGGTCTGCTACGCGTTCATGCAGTCGGTCGGCCTTGTGAACGACCACGTCGTCGGCTGCTTCCGTTTCACGGAGCTCGCCGGATGAGCGCGCCGATCCGGTATGCACGAAGTGGCGACGTGAACATCGCGTACCAGGTGACCGGAGACGGGCCGTTCGACCTCTTGCTCGTGCCGGGGTTCTTCTCGCACCTCGAGATCGACTGGGAGCATCCGTCGATGGCGCGCCTGCTCGAGCGTCTCGGGTCGTTCGCCCGGCTGATCCGCTTCGACAAGCGCGGGACGGGGCTGTCGGACCGTACGGTCGGTCTCCCGGACTTCGAGTCGCGCATGGACGACGTCCGCGCGGTCATGGATGCCGTCGGAAGCGAGCAGGCCGCGCTCTTCGGGTACTCGGAGGGCGGCCCGATGTGCGTGCTCTTCGCCGCGACGTATCCCGAGCGGACGCGGGCGCTCGTCCTCTACGGGTACGTATGCGAAGCGCCGTGACCCGGACGAGGACTATCCGTGGGCGCCGACGGCGGAGGAGCGGATCGGCTACGCACAGTCGACTCGAGGAGACATGGGGCGAGAACGTCGACATCTCGACGATGTCGCCCAACGCCGACCCGACGCTCCAGCCTGGTACCAGCGCCGAGGCCGCGCCTCGCTCAGTCCGGCGGCGGCACGCGATCTGATCCTCATGAACTCGCAGGCCGACGTCCGCCACGCGCTGCACGCGGTGCAGTGCCCGACGCTCGTCCTCCACCGCAGCGGGCGACCGTGACTCGCGACCCGAGGAGGGGCGGTACATCGCCTCGCGGATTCCCGGCGCCCGCTTCGTCGAGCTGAGCGGCGACGACCACCTGCCGGCCGTACGGCCGGACGAGATCGTCGACGAGATCGAGGAGTTCCTCACCGGGGTGCGTCCTGTCGCCTCGTCCGACCGTGTGCTCGCCACCGTCCTCTTCACCGATCTCGTCGGCTCGACGGAGAAGGCGGCTGCTCTGGGCGACGAGGCGTGGGCGTCGCTCCTCGCGGCGCACGACGACGCCGTCAGGGCCGAGCTCGCCCGCTTCTCCGGGGAGGAGATCGACACCGCGGGGGACGGGTTCCTCGCGCTCTTCGACGGGCCAGCGCGGGCGATCCGCTGCGGCCTCTCGATCCGGGACGCGCTCGCCTCGCTCGGGCTCGACGTGCGCGCGGGGGTGCACACCGGTGAGGTCGAGCGGCCACCGAACGAGAAGCCGCGCGGCATCGCCGTCCACGTGGGGGCGCGGGTCATGTCCTTCGCTCGATCGGGCGAGGTCGTGGTCAGCTCGACGACCCGTGACCTCGTGGAGGGCTCCGGCCTCGAGCTCGAGGATCGCGGCGAGCACGAGCTGAAGGGGCTCGAGGGCGTCCGCAGGCTGTACGCGGTCGTCTGAGCCGACCGCGCTACGCGCGCGTCGTGAGCGCGACCATGTCGGCCAGGTTCACGAGCTGGATCGCGGAGCGGAAGGCAGCGATGCGCTCGTCGTCCGAGACGAGCTCGGCGCCGTCCCGCCACAGCTCCTGGGCGGTGACGAGCAGCTCCTGGATCCGCTCGGCCTCCTCGTGGTGCCCGTTCCCGCGCTCGCGGGAGGCGTTCACCGCGAGCCCGATCGCGCCGATCGCGTCCCGCTGGCGCAGCCAGAGGAGGGGCACGGCCATCGAGATGTACTGGTGGATACGCGCGAAGGTGAGCGGCTGGACGAGCGACGTCGTCCCCTTCGGGGAGGACAGCGGCTCGAGCTCCGTCCCGTCGGCGATGCGGTGCGCGGTCCCTCCGAGCATGAGCCGGAGCTGCTTGTCGTCCAGGCCCGCGAGCTTCGCGGTCCTCACCGCGACGAGGAGTGAGTTCGGCTGGCGGCCGTACGGGTAGTCCGACGCGTACACGACCTGCTCGGGCGCCACCTGCCGGTACAGGTCGAGGAGGTCGACCGCGCTCCACACCGAGGTGTCGAAGAAGACCCCGGGGATCCCGCCCAGGCGCCCAGCCAGTCCGGCCATGTCCGCGATCCCGGCGTGGGCGATGATCAATTGCACCCCTTCGTTCCGGCGGACGAGCGCCTCCAGGTGCTCGGCGATCGGGGGCAGGCCGCGGCCCCCGTGGATGAGGATAGGGACGGAGTGCTCGACGGCGAGGTCGAAGATCGGGCCGAGGCGCTCGTCGTCGAGCGCGAAGGCCTGCGCCCGCGGGTGGAGCTTGATGCCGCGCGCTCCCAGGTCGAGGCACCTCCGCGCCTCCTCGAGCGGGCGCTCCACGAGGTCGAGCCGCACGAAGGGCACGAGCTTCCCCTCGCGCTCGTCGCGCGTGGTGGAGCGTGCGCTCGTTCGGGACGGAGAACGCCGGCACGCGGTCGTGCTCGTCCATGCAGAACACGAACGCCCGCTCGAAGCCGTAGCCATCGAGCATGCGCAGAAGCTCGTCGTGGTCGCCCACCATCCCGTCGATGTCGTGGCCGAGGTGCGTGTGCGCGTCGAACAGGCGCGCGTTCTCGGGGAGCTCGACGCGGAGCTCCGCGTCCCAGTCGCGGACGATCGCGCGGGCGCGCTCGTAGGCCTTCACGCCCCGCTCCCGCCCGAGGTTGCTTCGCGGAGAGCGGCCCAGACCCTCGGAGCGCTCATCGGCAGCTCGTGAAGCCGGACGCCCACCGCTGCCGCGACTGCGTTCGCGATTGCGGGGGCGGCCGCGATCACCGGCGCCTCCCCGATCCCCTTCGCGCCGAACGGGCCGTCGGGTGCGGGAACCTCGACGATCAACGTCTCGATCTCCGGCACGCGGTCGGCGACCGGGATCGCGTAGTCGAGGAACGACCCGGTGGTGAGCTGGCCGTGCTCGTCGTGGACGAGCTCCTCGAACAGCGCCCAGCCGATGCCCTGCGTCGTGCCGCCGCG
Organism: uncultured Actinomycetes bacterium; assembly: GCA_963705535.1. Lineage (GTDB taxonomy): Bacteria > Actinomycetota > Thermoleophilia > Gaiellales > Gaiellaceae > GMQP-bins7. Next base: position 197,510 of record CAVPJY010000005.1, on the reverse strand, counting down.
CATCTGTCCCTCCACGAGCGCGGGGTTGAGCGCGCGTCCGACGTCCTGCGCGATCACGTGGCGGAGGAGCTCGATCTCGCCCGTCTCCCGGTCGACGCGCACGTGCGCGAGGTGGGCCGCCACCGACGGCGCCCCCCGCGTCTGCGCGGAGCCGCCGTGCCCCTCGATGGGCTCGTAGCGCCCGCCGAAGCGGAGCGCCTTCGACGCGATCTCCGCCACGGTGATCGAGCGCTCCGGAGCGCCGACCGCCCGCACCACGCCGTCCACGACCTCGAGGTCGCCGGGCGCGATCTCGAGCTCCTCCGAGGCGGCCGCGAGGAGCTTCTCCCGCGCCGCGCCGGCCGCGCGCAGCACCGCGGTGCCGACCGTGTACGTGACCTTCGAGCCTCCGCTCGCCCCGGCGTACGGGCCCGTGGCCGTGTCGGCCGCGACGACTCGCACCTGGTCGGGCGGGAGGCCGAACGTCTCCGCGGCGATCGCGGCGAAGCCCGTGTCGACGCCGCTCATGTCGACCGCCGAGGTGACGACGGTCATCGTGCCGTCCTTGTCCACGCGGCAGACGGCCGCGGCCGGCTCGGTCCCCCCGGGCCAGTAGCCGGCGGCGACGCCGATGCCTTCACCGTCCGGCACGGAGCCGCGCTGCTGCCAGAGCGAGTGCTCGCGCACGCGCTCGAGGACGTCCACCGCGCCGATGACCGGGAACGGGCTGCCGCTCACGCCGACGTCGCCCTCGACGACCGCGTTCCGGAGCCGCAGCTCGAGCGGGTCCAGCTCCAGCTCGCGGGCGAGGTCGTCGAGCAGGGACTCGAGCGCGAAGGCCGCGGTGGGGGCGCCGGGTCCCCGGTAGGCGCCGAACGTGAAGCGGTTCGTCTGGACGCCGTACCCGCGGAGGTCGTGCGCCTCCCAGCGGTACGGGCCGGCGACGAGGAGCGACGTGATCCCCTCGACGCCCCAGCCGGCGTTCGAGCCCCGGTCGACGATCATGCGCGCCGAGACGGCCGTCAGCGTGCCGTCCCTGCGCCCGCCGACCGTCACCTCCATGACCTGCGCGGAGGCGGGATTCGTCGCCAGGAAGTCCTCGCCGCGCGTCAGCACGAGCCGAACGGCGCGGCGAAGGACGAGCGCGGCGCCCGCCGCGAGCGGCTCGACGAGCGCGAACTTGCCGCCGAACGCCCCGCCGAGCGGCTCCGCGACGACGCGGATCCGCTCCAGCGGGAGATCGAAGGCGCGCGCGAGCTCGCCCCTCGTGACGAAGGAGCCCTGCGTGCTCGTCGAGACGACGAGCGACCCGTCGGGCTCGAGCCACGCCGTGCAGACCTGGGGCTCGATGTACGCCTGGTACACCCACGGCGTGCGGAAGACGCCGGAGACGACGGCGTCGCTGGCACGCGAGCGCCGCCTCGGCGTCGCCGGACGTGCGGTTGACGCGGCCGAGGACGTTGGCGGAGAGCCGCTCCTCCTCGTCTGCCTCCTGCCCGTGGTCGACGCCGGCGTGGATCGACTCCAGGTCGCCGCTGTCGGTCGCCTCCTCGACCCGCCGGGCGAGCGCGGCTCCGGGCCGCATCGCCGCCTCCACGTCGAGGACGGCCTCCAGCGGCTCGTACTCCACGAGCACCGCCTCGGCTCCGTCCTCCGCGGCGGCCTCGCTCTCGGCGACCACGATCGCCACCGGCTGCCCGGCGAAGACGACCTCGCGGCGGGCGAGGGGCTCCGCGGTTCGGTCGGTGTCCGAGCTCGTGATCGGGAGATCGCCGGCGTCCAGCACGGCGACGACGCCGGGGATCGCGAGCGCGTCCTCGCGATGGATCCGCTCGATCAGGGCGTGCGGCTCCGTGGACAGCACGAGACGGGCGTGCAGGAGCCCGTGGACGTAGCCGTCGGCCGCGTAGCGAGTCGCGCCGGTCACCTTGTCGGGGGCGTCGATCCTCGGTCGTGCGACGCCGATCACGCCCGTCATGCGACGTCCTCCTCCGCCCGCGCCTCGGCCGTGCGCGATCGCGCGCCGGACGACGACTCCGGCGAGGTGCTGTCGGTACGGAGCCGGCGCGAAGCGGTCGCCGTAGAGCTCGGCCGTGGCGATCGCGCGCTCGGGCTCCTCGTCCGCGGGGAGCAGGAACGCGTGGCCGCCGACGCCGACGCCGGTGAGCGCCACGCTGCCGCGTGCCGTCGCGGACGCACGAGCGCGGCCGCGCCGGCGAGCGCGAACCCCGACGCGGGGTGGTCCACCGCTGCGTACGCGGAGCCCGAGCCCGCGGGCGGCAGCGGGACGACGACCTCGGTGAGGAGGTCCCGCTCGCCGAGCGCGGAGGTGAACGGCCCGAGGAAGAACTCCGAGGCCTGGATCGCGCGCTCGCCTTCGGCCGACCGGACGACGAGCGTGGCGCCGAGCGCGAGGACGACGGCGGGCATGTCCGACGCGGGATCGGCATGCGCGAGCCCGCCGCCGATCGTGCCGCGGTTCCGGACCTGGAGGTCGCCGATCTTCGCGGCGCACTCCGCCAGCGCGGCCAGCGCGGGGCGGCGGAGCTCGGGTGCCGCCGCCAGGTCGGCCCAGGTCGTGAGCGCGCCGATCCGCAGCTCCCCGTCCCGTACGTCGAGCCCCGCCAGGTCGAGGCGGCCGATGTCCACGACGAGGGCCGGGCGGGCGAGCCTGAGCTTCATCACGGACACGAGTGACTGGCCGCCTGCGAGCGCCGTCGCATCCGGCTCGGCCAGTGCCTCGAGGGCCTCGTCGAGCGAGCCGGCGCGCACGTAGCGGGTGGGGGCGGGGATCACCGCAGGGCCTCGCTCGCGGCTCGGACGGCCTCCACGATCGGCTGGTAGCCGGTGCAGCGGCAGAGGTTCCCGCGAAGCGCGTGGCGGATCGTCGCGTCGTCGGGATCCGGGTCGCGCGCGAGGAGGTCGACCGCGGTGAGGATCATGCCGGGCGTGCAGAAGCCGCACTGCAGCCCGTGGTGCTCGACGAACGCGCGCTGGAGCGGGTGGAGCTCACCGTTCGCGCCGAGGCCCTCGATCGTCGTCACCTCGCATCCGTCGGCCTGGAGCGCGAGCATCGAGCAGCTCTTCACGGCCTTCCCGTCGAGCAAGACCGTGCAGGCGCCGCACTGGCTCGTGTCGCACCCGACATGCGTGCCCGTGAGCTCGAGGTCGTTTCGGAGCGCATGAACGAGAAGCGTGCGTGGCTCGACCGCGAGCGCGTGCGGCTCGCCGTTCACGACGAGCTCGAGCCGGTCAGGCACGCGGCATCGTGCGCAAGATCGGAAGCCGCTCACGCGGCGTCCGATCGCGCGAGATCCCTGAAGCCGTCCGCTTGCGCGGCCGGTGTCGCTTCTCGTCCATCTCAGGCGCCCATCGGCAGGGCGGCCAGTTTCTCGCGGAGGTACGCGAGATACGGCTCCGGGTCGATCCTCGGCGAGCCCGTGACCCGCTCGATGGTCTCCTTGGGCGTGAGCTTGCGGCCGAGCGAGTACAGGTTGTCTCGGAGCCACGCCGAGAGGGTGCCGAGGTCTCCCGCCTCGAGCTGCGCGTCGAGGTCGGGGATCGCCTCGCGGACGGCGGCCCAGATCTGCAGCGAGATCACGTTGCCGAGGGCGTACGTGGGGAAGTAGCCGATGCCGCCCGAGGACCAGTGGACGTCCTGGAGGACACCGCGCGCGTCGTCGGGGACGTCCACCCCCAACAGCTCCTTCATGCCCGCCCTCCACGCCTCGGGCAGGTCCTTCGGCGCGAGTGTCTCCTCGATCAGCTGGCGCTCCAGGTCGAAGCGCAGGATGATGTGGAGGCTGTAGGTCGTCTCGTCCGCGTCGACGCGGATCAGTCCGGGCTCCGCGCGGTTGATCGCGGCCACGAACTCGTCGAGCCCGACGCCTCCGAGCTGCTCGGGGAAGGTCTCCTGGAGCGGCTCGTACCAGTGCGACCAGAACGGCCGGCTGCGCCCGACGAGGTTCTCCCACGTGCGGCTCTGCGACTCGTTGAGCCCGAGCGACGGCGCGTTCGCGAGCGGCGTCCGCTCGAGCGACGGGGCGATGCCATGCGCGTACAGCCCGTGGCCGGCCTCGTGGAGAGACGACCAGAGGGAATGGAGACCGACGGCGTCGTAGCGGGTCGTGAGCCGTACGTCGCGTGTCGAGAACGAGATGCAGAACGGGTGGGCGGTCGGGTCCAGACGCCAGGCGCCGTCGGTGAAGCCGACGGTTGCGAGCACGCGCTCGCCGAACCCGCGCTGCAGGTCGGCCGGGTACGACATCTCGAGGAAGCCGGCGTCGACCCGCGGCGCCTCGCGGACGAGCTCGGTGAGCACCGGCTTGACGGCGTCGAACACCTCGGCGACCTCGGTCGTCGTCATGAACGGCTCGTAGTCGTCGAGGAGCGGCGTATAGGGCGAGTCGTCCCACTCGAAGCACTCGACGTAGCGGCGCCTGAGGGCGAAGTTCCGCTCGAGGACGGGGAGGAAGCTCGCGAAGTCGTCGTTCTTACGCGCCTCGACCCAGGCGAGGTGCCCCTCCGCCCCGGCGCGCAGCAGCTCGGTCCTGAGCTCGGACGGCACGCGCCGCTCCTTCTCCCAGTCGCGGCGCGTGACGCGGACGAGACTCGCGTCGTCCGAGTCGTACTCCGGGGACTCCTCGAGGGGGCGCAGGGCCTCGAGGAGCGAGCCGATCTCGTCGTCCACGAACTGGTCGTGGAGGATCTTCCCGAGCGTCGCGACCGCGTTTGCGCGGGCGGGCGTGCCGAGCGGCGGCATCGTCACGCGCTGATCCCAGAAGAGCAGCCCGACGCTGCGCTGGATGTCGGAGATCTCGGCGAGTCGCTCGCGGAGCATCCGGAGCTCGGATTCCACGGACGATGACTCTACCCGCGCGGCGCTAGGATCGGCGACCGTGAACGTCCTCGTCGTCGGCGACACGCTGCGGACCCCCGAGCTTCGCCACGAAGTGCCCCTCGGCATCCCCGACCCGTTCTTCTACGCGGAGGTCGACGGGCGCAAGGTCGTCGTGATCAGCTCGATGGAGGCCGTGCGCGTCGAAGGGCTCGGCCTCGAGCTCGACGTCCTGCCGACCGAGGAGTTCGGCGCGGACGAGTTGCGCCGCAGCGGGATCGATTCCTACGAGTACGAACGACAGCTCACGCGGCGGATCGCCGGCGGCCTCGGCATCGGGCGGACGACGGTGCCGAGCAGGTTCCCGCTCGGGATCGCGGAGGCGCTGCGCGCGAGCGGTGTCGAGCTCGACGTGGACCAGAAGCTCTTCGACGATCGGAGGCGCCGCAAGAGCACACACGAGCTGGCGGGGATCCGCAGGGCGCAGCGCGCCGCCGAGGCCGGTATGGCGGCGGCCCGCGACCTCCTGCGCCGCGCGGAGCCGGCGAACGGCGGTCTCGCGGTGGACGGGGAGCCGCTGACGTGCGAGCTCGTGAAGGAGCGCGTCCAGTCGGCCTTCCTCGCGCACGGCGCGCTGGCGGAGGAGATGATCGTCTCGCACGGCCCGCAGACGGCGGTCGGCCACGACATGGGCTCGGGTCCGATCGGGGGAGACGACGTCGTCCTCCTCGACCTCTTCCCCGTCGACCTCGAGTCGGCGTGCTTCGCGGACATCACACGCACGTTCGTGGTTGGCGACGCGCCCGCGGAGATACACGAGTGGTACGCGCTCTGCCGCGAGGCCCTCGAGCTCGCGGCCGCCGAGATTCGTCCGGGGGTGAACGGGGGAGACGTCCACCGTCTCGTCTCCGGGCTCTTCGCCGAGCGCGGGTTCCCGACGCAGCTCACGAAGGCGGAGGGCGAGGTGCTGCGCGACGGCTTCTACCACGGGCTCGGTCATGGGGTGGGGCTCGAGGTCCACGAGGCGCCCTCGCTGGGGATGATCGGGGACGAGCTCGTCGCCGGCGACGTGATCACGATCGAGCCGGGCCTCTACCGCAACGGCTTCGGCGGCGTGCGCGTCGAGGACCTCCTGCTCGTGACGGACGACGGCTACGAGCGACTCACGGACTGCCCCTACGACCTGGAGCCGAGCGGATGAGAGACATCGCGATCGAGACCCTCTTCGACGAGGAAAGGCGCTACCCGCCGCCGGAAGACTTCGCCGCCCAGGCGAACGCGAAGCCCGACATCTACGACGTTCCGTTCGAGGAGTTCTGGGAGCGAGAGGGCCGCGAGCGCGTCAGCTGGTTCGAGCCGTTCACGACGCTGCTCGAGTGGGACCTGCCGTGGGCGAAGTGGTACGGCGGCGGGAAGCTGAACGTCGCCTACAACTGCCTCGACCGTCACGTCGAGGCCGGCCGCGGCGAGAAGGTCGCGTACTACTACGAGGGCGAGCCCGAGGGCGAGCGGGCCGCGATCACCTACGCCCAGCTCCTGGACGAGGTCGTCAAGGCGGCGAACGGCCTCAAGGCTCTCGGCGTGCGCAAGGGCACACCGGTCGGGATCTACATGGGCATGGGCCCGGGCCTCCCGGTCGCGATGCTCGCGTGCGCGCGCCTCGGCGCCCCGCACACCGTCGTCTTCGGCGGGTTCTCCGCCGAGTCGCTCGCCGGCCGGCTGAACGACATGCAGTGCGAGGTCCTGCTCACGCAGGACGAGGGGTGGCGCAGGGGTCAGACCGTCTCTCTGAAGGCCCACGCGGACGAGGCGCTCGAGTCGTGCCCCGGCGTGCGGAAGGTCGTGGTCGGCCAGCGGACCCGGGCGGACGTCCCGATGGTCGCGGGACGCGACCTCACGTGGTCGGAGCTCGTCGCGGGGCAGCCCTCCGACCCCGCCTCGTGCCCGTGCGAGCCGATGGACGCCGAGGATCTCCTCTACCTCCTGTACACGAGCGGGACGACTGCGAAGCCGAAGGGGATCGCCCACACGACCGCCGGCTACCTCGTGGGCGTCGCGACGACGCACCACTACGTCTTCGACCTCGAGCCCGAGACGGACGTGTACTGGTGCGCGGCGGACATCGGCTGGGTCACCGGCCACAGCTACATCGTCTACGGGCCGCTCTGCAACGGAGCCACGAGCGTCCTGTACGAGGGCACGCCGGACTTCCCGGGCAAGGACCGCTGGTGGGACATCGTCGAGCGCTACGGGGTGACGATCCTGTACACGGCGCCGACAGCCATCCGCGCGCACATGAAGTGGGGTCCGGAGCACGCGGCGAAGCACGACCTCTCCTCGCTCCGCCTCCTGGGGACGGTCGGCGAGCCGATCAATCCCGAGGCGTGGATGTGGTACCGCGAGCACATCGGCGCGGGCTCGCTCCCGGTCGTGGACACGTGGTGGCAGACGGAGACGGGGATGATCCTGATCACACCGCTCCCGGGTGTCACGACGACGAAGCCGGGATCGGCGACGAAGCCCTTCCCCGGGGTCGAGGCCGCGGTCGTCGACGACAAGGGGCGGGAGGTCGGCCCGGGAGGCGGCGGCTACCTCGTGCTCAAGCGGCCGTGGCCGGCGATGACGCGTGGGATCTTCGGCGACGACGCCCGTTTCCGGGCGACCTACTGGGAGCGGTTCCCGGGCATGTACTTCGCGGGCGACGGTGCCCGGATCGACGAGGACGGCGACTTCTGGCTGCTCGGCCGCGTCGACGACGTGATGAACGTCTCCGGCCATCGCATCTCGACCATCGAGGTCGAGTCCGCGCTCGTCGATCATCCGAGCGTGGCGGAGGCCGCCGTCTGTGGGCGCGCGGACGAGCTGACGGGCCAGGCGATCGTCGCGTTCGTGACCCTGAAGGGCGGGCAGGACGGTTCCGTCGAGATGCTCGACGTGCTCCGCGATCACGTGGCGACGAAGATCGGCCCGATCGCGAAGCCCGCGAACATCGTGTTCACGCCCGAGCTCCCGAAGACGCGTTCGGGCAAGATCATGCGCCGGCTGCTCCGCGACGTGGCCGAGGAACGGCCGCTCGGCGACACCACCACGCTCGCCGACCCCGCGGTCGTTGCCGAGATCGCGGACCGCGCCGTCGCTCAGCCGTCCGAGGGCTGAGCTGCGCCGGGCGAGCGGCGGCCCGTCACGTCGCTACGAGACCGAACGAGCTGTACGACCACGGCCACTCGTCCACACGATCGCAGAGCCCGGCCCGGACGGGGTCGAGAAGCACGTACGCGCACGCGTCGTAGAGGTACGCCTCGCCCTCGATCGAGCGCGTGGCGAAGCGGTCTGCGAGGACGTGTCCGAACGACCCATGCTTCCGGTTGAAGTACATCGCGTACCGCCAGTTCAGCCGCTGCATGCCCCGTGACAGGCACGGGCGCGTCCCCTCGACAACGAGATGGTAGTGCGAGAGCAGCAGGCAGATCGCGTGGCACGTCCAGCTGTGCTCGCGCGAGGTGCGCCACACGAGCTCCAGGAACGTCCTGCGATCGTCGGTGTCCCGGAACACGGCCCCGGCGGCGGCGACGCTTCGGCACGTGATGTGGAAGTAGCCGTCCGGAAGGGCGGTTCGAGGGGCGCGCGCCATGGGCTCCAACGTAGCCCCGTTTCGCCTCGCCGCCCGAGGCTGTGAACGAATCGGCACGCTTCCGGCGTCCTTACAGTGCCAGGCACTGTAAGGCCGCACCGGAGCTCCGAGCCTCTGCGAGGGATTCGCTAGACGCGCGTCGCGAGCGCGGCCCCGAAGGCCGCGACGGTGCGGTCGACGTCGTCCTCGGTCGTCCGCCAGTTCGACACCGAGAGCCGGATCGCGGCGCGGCCCTCCCACGTCGTCCCGCTCATCCACGCCTCGCCGCCCGCCTGTACCTCCGCGAGCGCCGCGCTCGTCGTCGCGTCGTCCGCGAAGCGGAACAGGACCTGGTTCAGCACGACCTCGTTCAGGACCTCGCAGCCCGGAAGCTCGACGATCGCGCCGGCGAAGCTGCGCGCCCGGGCGCAGCAGCGGTCGACGAGCTCGGCGACCCCCGAGCGCCCCAGCGAGCGAAGCGCCGCGTAGACCGCGAAGCCTCGCGCGCGGCGCGAGAACTCGGGCGTCCAGTCCATCTGGTCCCGCGCCGCGTGCGGCTGAGCGACGAGGTACTCGGCGGTGACCCGCATGGACGCGCGGTGGGCGTCGGGATGCGCGACGAACGCCAGGCCGCAGTCGTACGGGACGTTGAGCCACTTGTGCGCGTCGGTCGCCCACGAGTCGGCTCGCTCGACGCCCGCGACCAGGTGCCGGAGCGCGGGCGACGCGGAGGCCCACAGCCCGAACGCGCCGTCGACGTGCAGCCAGGCGCCGGCGCCGGCGCTCAGGTCGGCGATCTCAGCGAGCGGGTCGACCGCGCCCGTGTGCACCTCGCCGGCCTTTGCGCAGACGACGACCGGGCCCTCGATCGTCCGCAGCACCTCCGCGAGTGGCTCGACCCGCATCCGCGCCTGCGAATCGGCCTCGATGGGGATGATGGAGCTGCTCCCGAAGCCGAGGAGTCGCAGTGCGCGGTCGAGCGTGACGTGGCGCTTCGCACCCGCGACGACGCGGATGGGCGGCGACGCGGCGAGGCCATTGCGCTCGACGTCCCAGCCCACACGCTCGAGGACCGCGTGCCGGGCGGCCGCGAGGCAGGTGACGTGCGCCATCTGGCAGCCCGTGACGAAGGCGAACGAGGCGACCTCGGGGATGCCGAGGAGCTCCTTCAGCCAGCCCCCGGCGACCTCCTCGACGACCGCCGCCGCGGGGCCGGCGACCACGAGGCCGGCGTTCTGGTCCCACGTCGACGTGAGCCAGTCCGCCGCCAGTGCCGCGGGGACGGCGCCGCCGATGACGAAGCCGAAGTAGCGCCCGCTCGGGATTCCCACGACGCCGGGCTCGGCCGCTTCCGCGAGTGTCTCGATCACCTCGAGCGGGTCGCTCGGCCCTTCCGGGAGGTCGCCTCCCAGCGTGGAGCGCAGCTCGTCGACCGTCGCCGGCGGCCAGACCGGCCGTTCGTCGAGGGAGTCGACGAAGTCGGCCGCGATCTCGGCTGTCCGCCTGAGGAGCTCGCGCTCATCGCTCACCGCGCCGAGTCTACGTCTGGGGTGTCGTTCCGAGCGCGTCGGCCAGGAAGGTGAGCACCTCGGCGCCGGCGGTGTCGATCGCGTGACCGCCTGTGACGCGGGCGGTCGCACGCCCGGGATCTATCTCGCGCCGGCGCGCGTCAGGCCGCGAGGAGCTTCTCGAACCGCTCGGGGTCGTCGAACGGCCCGACGACCGCGAGGTAGAGGCGCTTGCCCTCGAGCAGGTCGCGTGCGACCCGCTGCACGTCCTCCGCGGTAACCGCGTCCAGCTCGCGGAGGACGTCGTCCGGCTCCTCGGTCTCGTTCTCCAGGACCTCGCGGCGGAGACCGAACTGGATCATCGCCTGCGGGCTCTCCAGCCTGAGCACGAACCTGCCCTTCGCGTAGCCTCGCGCCTTCTCGAATTCGTCCGCGGGAACGGGCTCGGCGGCCACCTTGCCGAGCTCCCCGACGATCGTCGTGATCGCCTCGTCGATCCGCGTGACGTCCACTCCGGCGCCCGTGTAGAACGACCCCGCGTCCGTGTACGCGGCGTTCGCCGCGTGGACGTAGTACGCCAGCCCGCGGCGCTCCCGCACCTCCGTGAACAGGCGCGAGGACATGCCGCCACCGAGGACGACCGCGAGCAGCTGGAGCGCGTAGCGGTCGGGGTGCCCGAGGTCGTATCCCCGGACACCGAGGATGAGATGGGCCTGCTCCGACTGCTTCGAGTGCACCAGCACGGGAGACCGGTCGGGGGGAAGTACGACGTCCGCCCGCGAAGCCGTCTCCCGCGACTCGATGTCGCCGAGGAGCTCCTCGAGGCGCTCGTGGAGCCCGTCGCCGATGCGGCCGCCGATGCCGACGACGATCCGCTCGGGCCAGTACCAGGAGTCGAGGTAGGACGTGAACGTCTCGCGGGTCGTGCCCTCGATGGTTTCCCGCGTGCCGAGGATGTCCCAGCCGAGCGGCTGGTCGCCGAAGAGAAGGCGGTCGTAGACGTTCGCGACGTAGCGCTGCGGCGTGTCCAGGTAGACGTTCATCTCCTCGAGGATCACGCCCTTCTCCTTGTCGATCTCCTCGGGATCGAACGTCGAGTTGCGCAGCATGTCCACGAGGACATCGAGGGCGACGTCGCGCGTCTCGGAGGCGCACTTCACGTAGTAGCCGGTCAGCTCCTTGCCGGTGAAGGCGTTGAACTCGCCTCCGATCCCGTCGATCTCGGTCGAGATCGTGCGGGCGGTCGGGCGCCGCTCCGTCCCCTTGAAGAACATGTGCTCCGCGAAGTGGGCGATTCCTTTCGAGCTCGGTGTCTCGTACCGCGATCCCGCTGCGAGCATCACGAAGCAGGCGACGGAGCTCACCTGCGGCATCGGGGCGGTCAGGACGCGTACGCCGTTGCCGAGGCGGGTCTGCTCGAAGACGGACACGCGCCGATGGTATAGACACTGCCCGTGCCCGATCAGCTGACCCGAGCGGCCATCGCCTCGCAGCCGGACTGGCTCCGGCAGGTCACGGAGCGGGCGGGCACGCGTCGCCTGCCCGACGGAGCCCGGGTCCTCTTCACCGGCTGCGGGACCTCGTTCCACGCCGCGCTCGCGTGCGGGACGGCCGCCCAGGCGCTCGAGGTGGTCCTCGGACGTGCGCCCGAGGCCGACGTGCTCGTCGCGATCAGCCACGAGGGGGAGACGGCGCTCACGCGCGAGGCCGTCGAGGGGTTCGCCGGGGAGACATGGCTCGTGACCGGCGCCGCGGACGGCCCGATCGCGCGAGCGGCCGACCACGTGGTCGTCGCGACGCCCGAGCTGGAGAGGAGCTACTGCCACACGGCGAGCTACACCTGCGCGATCGCCGCCGGGCGGGCGCTCCTGGGCGAGGACGTGAGCGGACTGCCCGCAGCCGTGGAGCGCGAGCTCGCCGCCGACCCGCTCGAGGCGTCCGACCACGAGCGGTTCGTGGTCGCCGGAGCCGGCGGCGACCAGGCGACCGTCCTCGAGGCAGTGCTCAAGGTCCGCGAGGGCGCGCACGTCGCGGCCGAGGCGCACCACACGGAGCAGCTCCTCCACGGGCATCTCGCGGCGATCGACGCCTCGGTCCGGTGCTTCGTGCTCGAGGGCGAAGGGCGAGCCGCGGAGCGCGCGCACGCCGCGGTGCTTGCCCTCGGCGAGATCGGCTGCGAGACCACGCTCGTGGCGACGACGCATCCCGTCGTCGACATCGTCCGCTTCCAGCGCCTGACCGTCGATCTCGCCGACGCCCGCGGCGTCGACCCCGACCTCATCCGCTGGGACGAGGAGCCGTGGGACCGCGCCCGCAAGTCGTACGTGTAGTCAGCGATCCGCCAGGCGGTACACGAACCGCAGCGCCTGCCAGCGGTCGTCGATCGAGCACGACTTGTTGTCGACGAGCCCGTGGGCGAGGCCGATCTCCTGCACCGCTTCGAACGTCAGGTCGCCCTCGATCCGGGCCGCCTTCTTCGGCCACGCGATCCACAGGCCGTCGGCCGGGTCGAGTGTCGCCTGCAGGCCCGCGAACCGCCGCTCGAGCTCCTCGCGCGTCGTCGTGAAGAGGACGACGACCCCCGAGCCGGGCTTCGCGCCGAGTTTCTGCGAGAGCGGGGTTCCGGAGTAGTCCTTACCGGCCATGCCACGCTTCGAGGAGCGCGGATTCGCGCTCGAGCGCGAGGCCGACGCCGTCGACCGTCCCGGCCTCGTCGAGCGTCCCGCGCACGGTGTCGTCGAGCGCACGGAAGGAGAGACCGGCCGCGAGCGCGCGGCCCACGTCCACGTCGTCGGCCGCCGCGAATGCCGGGTCGCAGAGCCAGAGCGGGAGCTCGAGCCATTCGCCGACCTCGTGCTCCACGAGGAACTCGTCCGTCACCCACGTCACCCGTGCGTCGCTCCCGGCGACGGCGCGAGACGTCTCGAGCAGCGTTCCCCACGCGATCCCCGGGTGCGTGGCGTTGAACGTGCCGCCCTCTCCTCGCTCGCAGAGCGAGACGATCCACTCGGCGAGGTCGCGGACGTCGATCACCTGGGCTCGCCGCTCCCGTGGCCCGGGCGCGAGGACCTCACCTCCACGCGCGACTCGATGCGGCCAGTAGGTGAACCTCCCGGTGGGGTCATGGGGGCCGACGATCAGGCCCGACCGAGCGACGAGCGCCCGGTCGCCGAACGCCTCGCGCACGACGTCCTCGCATAGCGCCTTCAGCGGGCCGTAGCTCTCGTTCGTGACCTCGTCGCGGGGCAGGTCACCGAGCTCGGCGACCGCGCCCGACTCGTCCTGGCGCGCGCTGAGGTCCGCGTAGACCGAGACGCTCGACACGAAGCAGTACGTCCCGGAGCTCGCAAGGGTCGCGGCCGTGGACGCGACGTCGTCCGGGAGGTAGCCGCAGGTGTCGACCACGGCGTCCCAGCTGTCTCCCTTCGAGCGCGTCCAGGTCGCCCTGACGATCGCCGACGATGCGCTCCACGTTGGGATACAGCTCCGGATTCGTCCGCCCACGGTTGAAGAAGGTGAGCTCGTGGCCGCAGGAGAGCGCCGCGTCCGCGACCGCGCGGCCGAGGAACCGGGGCCCGCCGAGGAGCAGCAGCCTCACGCGAGGTCGGCGAGCGCGGAGAGGAGTCGGTCGACCTCGTCCTCGGTGTTGTAGTGGACGATGCCGGCCCGAACGGCCCCGCCCGGAAGGCCGAGATGCCGCATCGTCTCGACCGCGTAGTAGTCGCCGTGCCACACGGCGACGTCGCGCTCCGCGAGCCGCGTCGCGACCTCCCTAGGCGTCCTCCCCGGCACGTTGAAGCAGAAGGTCGGGACGCGATCCACCATCGTTCGCATCCCGTAGAGCCGCACGCCCGAGGTGAGCCCGGCGAGGAACCGCGTGCCGAGCGCGTGCTCGTGTGCACGAATGGCCTCCCAGCCGAGCGAGTCGACGTAGTCCACGGTCGCGACGAGCCCAGCGAGGAGCTCGTGCTGCGAGGTGCCGAGCTCGAACCGGTGCCCCACCGGCTCGTCGGCCGCGGGTCGCACCTTGTACGGCCGCCACGATCCGATGAGCTCTCGCTTCCCGAACGCCATGCCCATGTGCGGCCCGAAGAACTTGTACGGCGAGCAGACGAGGACGTCGACGTCCCACTCGGCCACGTTCGTCGGCCCGTGGGGCGCGTAGTGGACGGCATCCGCCCAGGCGAGCGCGCCGGCGTCGTGCGCGAGCTCCACGAGGCGCCGCACGTCGGGAGTGGTGCCGACGGAGTTGGCGGCCACGGGGAAGGCGACGACGCGTGTCCTCCCCGAGAGGAGCCGTTCGACGTCGTCGTAGTCGACCTGGAGCTCGTCCGTGAGCCCGGCGACACGGACGACGATGCCGAGATCGTAAGCGAGCTCGAGCCAGGGCGCGACGTTCGCGTCGTGGTCGAGCGCCGTCACCACGACCTCGTCGCCCCGCTCCAGCGTTCGGCCGAGCGCGCGCGTCAGGAGGAAGTTGAGCGCGGTCATGCTCGGCCCGAAGGCGATCTCCTCGGGAGCGCAGCCGAGGAACGACGATGCCTTCTCGTGCGCCAAGTCGACGAGCTCGTCCGTGCGTCGAGACGTCTCGTAGGGCGCGCCGATGTTGGCGTTGTCCTCGCGCAGGTACCGCGCGATCGCGTCGACGACCTCGTCAGGGCACTGCGTCCCGCCGGGGCCGTCGAAGAACGCGAGCCTGCGGTCGAGCGCCGAGAAGCGGGCGCGGACCGCGCCGACGTCGAGGAGCGTCGCGCTCACCGGACGGGCTGCGACAGATGACGGGCGGCGAGCGCGGGCATCGCGGGTGAGGCTACCCGAGCACGCACAGCCTCGACTCGACCCGCGGTCGCCGCTAGCGTCGCCGCGTGAGCGCGACTCCACTGCGCCGCAACCGCGACTTCCTCCTGCTCCAGGCCGGGCTGCTGCTGTCGAGCGCCGGCTCGCAGATGACCTCGATCGCGTACCCGCTGCTCGTGCTCGCGCTCACGGGCTCGCCGGCGAAGGCCGGCGTCGTCGCGTTCGTCCGGCTGCTCGCCATGGCGCTGTTCGCGCTGCCGGCAGGGCTCGCTGCCGACCATTGGCAGCGGAGGCGGCTCATGATCGCGGCTCACGCCACGCGGGCCGTGGCGATCGGCACGCTCGGCGTGCTGGTCGTCACCGACGAGGTCGTCTACTGGATCGTCCCGCTCGTTGCGTTCGTCGAAGGAGCCGGAGCCGCGCTGTTCTCCGCGGCCCAGCACGGCGCGTTCCGTGCGGTCGTGCCCACTCAGCAGCTGCCGGCAGCCGTCGCAGTCGTCACCGGCCGCGAGGCGGCCGTCGGTGTCGCGAGCCCCGCGCTCGGAGGCGTGCTGTTCGGCGTCGCCCGCGCGCTTCCGTTTCTCGTCCACGCGGTGCTGTACGTGTTCTCGGCGTCGGCGCTGCTCGCGATGCGCACGCCCTTCCAGGGGGAGCGCGAGGCGGATGCCTCGTCCCTGCGCTCGCGACTCGCCGAGGGGTTCCGCTTCCTGTGGGACCACGCCTTCCTGAGGACGACCGCGCTGCTCTTCGGACTGGCGAACTTCATCGGGCCGGGCGTCTTGCTCGCGATCGTCGTCATCGGAGAGGAGCAGGGGCTGACGAGCGGCAGGGTCGGCCTTCTCGTCGCCGCGTTCGGCGCGTGCATCCTCGTCGGCGCCTTCCTCTCGCCCTTCGTGCGCAGGCGGCTGCCCGTCAGGGGCGTGCTCCTGCTCGAGCTCTGGACCTGGGTCGGCTGCGCCGCTTTCCTCGTCTGGCCGAGCGTGTACGTGCTGACCGCGAGCATCCTCCCCACGGCGCTCGTGATCCCGTCGACCGACTCGGTCGTCCACAGCTACCGGCTCGCGCTGACGCCGGACCGCCTCCTCGGTCGCGTGAGCAGCGTGTGGACGACCATCGGCCTCTCCATCGCGCCCCTCGGCCCGCTCGTCGCAGGGCTCCTGCTCGACGCCACCTCGGAGCGCGCGACGATCGCGGTCTTCGCTGCCGTCGGCCTCGCGCTCGCCCTGTGGGGGACCCTGAGCCCGGCGATTCGCGCTGCGCCGAGCCTCCACGAGCTCGTCGAGCTGTCGGAGGCGAGGCCCTCGCCCGCCGCCCGCTGATGTCGCCGTCAGTCGATGGGCCGTCAGTCGACGGGCTCGCCGTTGACGACCCAGCGGTACCGCGGCTTCGGCCTGAGGGAGTTGCCGACGAAGCAGCCCACCTCGGCCTTGGCGACGAGGTGCTGCAGGCCCTCGGGGGTCGGCACCGGCGCGAGCTGCACCTCGAGGGTCGCCTCGATGTCGACGAAGCCGTAGCTTCCGTCCTCGCGGCGCGTCACCGTCCCGTGCGCGGTTCCCGAGCCGACGGAGTTGCAGCCGGCCCGGCGGGCCGCGTAGTCCATGCTGGCGAGGATGCAACGCACGAGCCCAGCGAGAACGAGGTGCTCCGCCCACCACTCCGCCTCCCGGGGGAGCGGGCTGCCTCCCAGGGAGGTGCGCGCCACGCGGCCGGCGTCCACGGTGACGTCGAACTCGTGCACGCGCGGCTTCGTCGCCATCGGTGCGAGCCTAGCCGGACAGCGCCGTCCGGGAGCTCGCCTAGGGTGCGTGCGAATGGAGGAGCGGCTCCGGACGCTCAGCGAGGCCGAGTGCTACGAGCGCTGCTACGGGTGGCGGTGGACGGACGACTCGGTGAAGGTCCTCCGGAGGGAGCCGGATCCACGGGACGAGCCGACGGAGATGGGCGAGCGGCTCCGACGCCTGCTCGAGCTGCGGCTCGACGCTCGCGAGGCCGAAGCCGCCTAGCTGCTCCAGGCAGGATTCGGCGATGGTGAGGGCCGTCGTCTTCGACCTGTGGCAGACGCTCGCTGCGTGGCCCGAGGAGAAGTCCGTCGAGCTCCGACAAGTCTGGTCGCATACCCTCGGCGTCTCGTCCGAAGCGCTCGTCGAGCTGTGGAACGGCGACGAGCTCTACCGGCTGCGTGAGAGCGGGCCGATCGCCGCCGCGATCGCCGCCCTGTACGAGAAGCTGGGCGTCGATGCGGACGTGGACGGGCTCCTGGCGCGCCGCCTCGAGCTGACGCGCGCTGCGCTCGTGCCCGTCCCGGGCGCCCTCTCCACGCTCGCCGAGCTGCGCCGGCGGGACATCGCGACGGGCCTCGTATCGAACTGCACCGAGGAGGTGCCACTCGTATGGGGGGACTCACGGTTCGCAGGGCTCCTGGACGTCACGGTGTTCTCCGCCCGCGCCGGGTACGTGAAGCCCGACCGCCGGATCTACGAGCTCGCCTGCGAGCAGCTCGGTGTCCACCCCTCCGAGTGCCTGTTCGTCGGCGACGGCGCGAACGGCGAGCTGCAGGGCGCGGCGCGGGTCGGCATGACGCCGGTCGTGATCCACCCACCCGGCGAGCAGCCGCCGTGGGACGGGCTGGAGGACTGGAGCGGGCTGCGCATCACGTCCATCCCGCAGGTGCTCGACCTCGTCGCGTGAGCGGCCGGCGCGAGGGAGCGGTGTCCGACACGCTCGGGCCGGGAATGGGGGTCGTCTTCTGCGGGATCAACCCCGGGCGGGTGAGCGCCGCGGCGGGGGCGCCCTTCGCGAACCCGCGCAACGACTTCTGGCGCCTGCTGCACGCGTCGGGCTTCACGCCGAGGCTCTATGCGCCGCAGGAGCACGCCGGGCTCCTCGCCCTCGGGATCGGGCTCACGAACGCCGCGCGCAGGACGACGCGCCGCTCTGGCGACCTGCGCGCGGACGACTTCGCGGGCGCCGCAGATCGGCTCGACGAGCTCGCGCGGACGTTCGCGCCGCCCTATGTCGCCTTCGTGGGCAAGGCCGCGTACAACGGCGTCTTTCGCGAGCGCTCCGAGCTCGGGCTCCAGCAGCGCAGGCTCGGCGAGACCAGCCTCTTCGTGCTCCCGTCCACGTCGCCGGCGAACGCGGCCGTCCCCTGGGAGGAGCGGCTGAGATGGTTCGAGAAGCTGCGCGGGCTCGTGGGCCTCCCGTGAGCGCGGAGCGCCTTCGACCCGCCGCGCGCGCCGTCGTCCTCGACGACGCCGACCGGATCCTCCTCGTCCGCTTCGACTTCGGCGATCGCCTGGTCTGGGCGACCCCCGGGGGCGGCATCGAGGAGGGCGAGTCGGACGAGCACGCGCTCCGGCGAGAGCTCGTGGAGGAGGCGGGGCTCGAGGGCTTCGAGCTCGGGCCGCTCATATGGACGCGGACGCACCGTGTACCCATGGGCGGAGGGAGGTGGGACGGGCAGACCGAGCGCTACTACCTCGTGCGCACGCGCGGCTTCGAGCCTGCGCCGCGCCTGTCCTGGGACGAGCTGCGGCTCGAGGGCATGACCGGGATCCGCTGGTGGGAGCCGGACGAGCTGGAAGCGGCGACGGCGGTGTTCGCGCCGCGCCGCCTCCAGCTCCTCGTCCGCGAGCTCATCCTGCACGGGCCGCCCGCGGAACCCGTCGACGCGGGTGTCTAGAGCCGGTCGACGTACTGTCCGAGCACGACGTCCCAGCCCGTGTCGTAGCTCGTTCGCTTCTCGGCGGCGGCCTCGGCCACTGCCTCCCAGCCCCGGTGCTCGAGCTCGACGCGCGTCGCTTCGCCTTCGGCGACGAAGCGGATCTCGACCTCGGTCGGGACCTGCTCTGCCTGCCGGACGTTCCAGGCGAGCACGAGGCGGCCGGGCGGCTCCCAGGTCGTCACGGTTGCCCAGTGGCCTTTCTCGCCGTCGGTCGAGACCTCGTAGACCTCGCCTCCCACCTCCGGCTCGAACACGATTTCGCGGACGGTCTCGTGGATCGAGTGCGTCTCCACGGGCCACCACGAGAGCGCGTCCGCAGTGAACACGCGGAAGGCCTCCTCGACCGCGCAGTCCACGGTGACGACCTTGCGAACCACCTCGATGACGAGCGAATCGGTCATGCCGTGCCTCCCTTTCTCTCGGCCGACGCCTTGAAGCGGGCGAGGGCCTCGTCCCAGAATCCGTCGACCCAGCTCCGGAGCACTCCGACTCCGGAGGAGTCGAGCTCGTACAGATGCCTCGTCCCCTGCTTCGTGTGCACGACGAGGCCGACCTCCTCGAGGACGCGCAGGTGCTGCGAGACCGCGGGCCGGCTGACGGGCAGTGCTGCCGCGAGCTCGCCGACGGACCGTGGCCCGTCCCGGAGGAGCTCGAACACCTGCCGGCGGGTGCGATCGCCGAGCGCGTCGAGAGGGTGTCCGTTAGTAATCACTTACCGTAAGTTACAACTTACGGAGAGCGATGTCAATCGCGCCAGCGGCTCGTGATCGGCGTTCGGCGATCACGGCCGAAGGCCTTCGGGCGCAGCTTCACGCCCGGCGGCGCCTGCCGGCGCTTGTACTCCGCCCGGTCCACGAGCGCGACGGCGCGCTCCACGACCTCGCGATCGAACTCCTCGAGCAGCTCCTCGCGGGACCGGTCGAGCTCCACGTACGCCTCGAGGACCGGGTCGAGCGCGTCGTAGGGAGGGATCGAGTCCTCGTCGCGCTGGTCGGGGCGAAGCTCGGCGCTCGGGGCGCGCTCGATCGTCGTTCGGGGTACGAGCTCCCGTCCGGCGCGCTCGTTCAGGTGCCGCGCCAGTCGGAAGACGTCGGTCTTGAACACGTCCTTGAGGAGCGAGAAGCCGCCGACCATGTCGCCGTACAACGTCGAGTACCCCACGGCGAGCTCGGACTTGTTCCCGGTGGATACGACGAGCCAGCCGTACGTGTTCGAGAGCGCCATCAGGATCACCCCGCGCACGCGCGCCTGGAGGTTCTCCGCGGCGAGACCCTCGAGCTCGCCGAGCGGCTCCCGGAGGGTCTCGTGGAACGCTGCGACCGGGTCCTGGATCGTGATCTCGCGGAAGTCGCACCCGAGGCCGTCTGCCAGCCGCCGCGCGTCGGTCCTCGTCTCCTCCGAGCTGAAGCGCGACGGCATGGAGACGCAGTGGACGCGCTCGGGGCCGAGGGCGTCGGCGCAAAGAGCTGCGGTGACCGCCGAGTCGATCCCGCCCGAGACACCGACGACGACGTCGCGGAAGCCGTTCTTCTCCACGTAGTCGCGGAGGCCGAGCGTGAGCGCCCTGCGCATCTGCTCGAGCTCGGGCTCGAACGGGGCGATCGTGCCGGAAATCTCGTCCGCATGCGAGGAGGCGGCAGGGAGCTCGACGACCTCGACCGCCGGGAGCGACTCGCGCGACCGGTCGAGCTCGCGCCGGCGGGCGTCCCGGAGCCGGCGCCCGATGGCGAGCTCCGGCTCGACGTCGCACACGAGCAGGTGCTCCTCGAAGCCCGGCGCGCGCGCGATCACCTCGCCCGAGTCGTCGAGCAGCACCGAGTGGCCGTCGAACACGAGCTCGTCCTGCCCTCCCACGAGGTTGCAGAAGGCGAGGAACGAGCTCGTGTCCCGCGCGCGGGACACGAGCATCTCCTCGCGTTCCTCGGCCTTGCCGACGTGGTACGGAGACGCGGAGAGGTTCACGATGAGCTCGGCGCCCGCGAGCGCGAGGTCCGTCGCCGGGGGCCCGGGCTGCCACACGTCCTCGCAGATCGTGATTCCCACGTGGCGCTCGCCCAGGCGGAGGAGCACGAGGTCGCGACCCTCCGCGAAGTAGCGGTGCTCGTCGAAGACCCCGTAGTTGGGCAGGAAGTGCTTCCGGTACACGGCGCGCACCTCGCCGTCGGCGCAGACGGCGCACCCGTTCGCGAGGTCGCGGTCGAACCAGGGCGTTCCCACGAGCGCGACGAACCCGTGCGTCGCGCGGGCGACGATCTCGAGGGAGTCACGCGCGGCTCGCACGAAGGCCGGTCGGAGCAGCAGGTCCTCCGGGGGGTACCCCGTGACCGCGAGCTCCGGGAGCACGACGAGATCGGCGCCGACGTCCCTGGCCTCCGAGACGAACGACAGGATGCGCTCGCGGTTCTCGTCGAGACCACCCACCACGGCGTTCAGCTGCGCGAGCGCGATCCTCAGGGTTTTCGCCTCACAGTCACAAACCGAGTCTACATCCGGCCGGGGCCTGCGACTGGCGGCCGCAGGTAGAACTGGCGCCCGTGACGATCACCTTCGACCGGCGCTACCGCGGCCCGCTCACGTCGGCGAACGGCGGCTACGCGTGCGGGCGGCTCGCGGCGTTCGTCGACGCCGACGCGGTGGAGGTCACGCTCCGCCTGCCACCACCCCTCGGACGCCCGCTCGAGGTGCGTCGCGACGACGATGTCGCACTGCTCCTCGACCGGGAGCAGCTCGTGGCCGAGGCGCGCGCGGCACCGGTCGACCTCGATCCTCCCGCGCCCGTGCCCCTCGATCAGGCCGAGAACGCGACGACCCGGCACGTCCGGGTCGGGAGCCCGCTGTTCCGCGAGTGCTTCGTCTGCGGGATCCGCGACGAGGGGGACGGGCTCGCGGTCCATGCCGGCCCGGTCGAGGGGCGAGAGCCCCTGCTCGCCGCGCCGTGGACAGCGCACGAGCCCTCGCCCGAGGTCGTGTGGGCCGCGATCGACTGTCCGGGGGCGTACGCCGTCGGGGCTGCTGGGCGTGGAGAGATCGTGCTCGGGCGCATGACGGCGCACGTGCTCCGCGTCCCGGCGCCGGGCGAGCGCTGCGTCGTCGCGGCTTGGCCCTGCGGCGAGGACGGCCGGAAGCTCCACGCCGGCACCGCTCTCTTCGCGGAGCACGGCGAGCTGCTCGCGCTCGCGAGGCAGGTCTGGATCGAGCCTCGATAGTGCGCAAGGTCGGGAATCCGCCAAGCGGACTCCCGACCGCGCGAAGACCCTGAAGCGCGGCGGCTCTCGCCGCCGCGATGCCGGAGTGAACCGCTCTCGTAGGGCGAGGCGTGTCTCGCCCGCGCGCCAGACGCCTACCGAGGCGTGAGGGCGACGAGCATCCCGCCGTCCTCGTCGTAGGCGGGGAAGAAGTCCACCGTGACCTCCTTCTCGACCCCGGCCTTCGTCCGGATCGAGAGCTCCTGGCCCAGCTTTCGCACGCCCCACTCGCGGACGACGTCCATCGGTGAGGCGTCGGAGAGCGAGAGTGCCCCGACGACCTCGTTCCCGAGGAGGTCGGAGTCGCGGAAGCCCGTCAGCTCGAACACCCCCCGCCCGCAGGCGAGGATGCGATCGTCCCGGTCGCAGACGACGAGCCCCGTCGCCGGGGCCGGGTAGTAGTCCTCGAGGATCTCGAAGAGGAAGCCGAACCCGCAGTTCCGGCATTGCACCACCTGCGTCGTGAACCCCTCGTACCCGTCGGTGTCGATCGAGCGGCGCTTGCAGTTCGGGCAGATGAAGAACGGCACTCGCCGGAGGGTACGCCGGGAGCCGTTGGCAGGGGGTTAAGTCAGCGACGGAGCCGGATCGCGTTCAGGTCGTTCGCCGCGATCTCGTCCGCGCGGCCGATGAGGTCTTCGATGTCGTCGTGCTCCGCATGGAGGTAGCGGCCGGCGAGCGCGTCCGCCCGCCCGGACGCGAGCACGCGAACGAGGCGCGGCGCGAGCTCGGGTGGGGTCCACGGAGCGTCGTCCGGGAACGACGAGCCCGTCAGGTCCGTCCGGACGAGGCCAGGGCTGAAGAAGAAGACCGGGATTCCGTGATCGGAGAGCTGGAGGGCGAGGGTCTCGCCGAAGCGGCAGAGGGCCGCCTTGCTCGCGGAGTACGACGTGTTCCTCGACCCCGGGAGGTACGCGGCCCCGGATCCCGTCAGGACGATGCGTCCGCGCCCGCGCTCGAGCATGCCGGGGATGACGGCCCGGCACGAGAGGTACGCGCCGAGCAGGTTCACCTCGAGCACGTGCCACCACTCCTCGGGCTCGAGCTCCCACGCCGGCGTCTCGCTCTCGCTGATGGACAGGCCGGCGTTCGCGACGAGGAGATCGATCGGGCCGAGCTCCGCCTCCGTCCTCGCCACCCACTCCTCGACGTCCTCGCGGCGGGAGACGTCGCCGACGACGGCGAGCCCGCCGATCTCCGCGGCGACTCCCTCGACCTGCTCTCTCGTCCGCCCGGTGACGGCGACCGTCATCCCGGCGTCCGTGAGCTCGCGCGCGATCGACGCGCCGATCCCCCGCCCGCCGCCCGTCACGAGCGCGACGCCTTCGAGCCGGTCAGACGGCACGTGCGATCTCCGTGAGGGACTCCGGGTTCTCGAGAGTGGACAAGTCCCCGGGATCATGCCCGAGCGCCTGCGCGCGGACGGCGCGCCGCACGATCTTCGCGCTGCGCGTCTTCGGCAGCGCGGATACGAACACGACTCGCTCGGGCCTGAACGACTTGCCGAGCTCGTCGGTCACCGCGCGCGAGACGTCCTCGGGGGATGCCTCGGCGCCGTGCCGCAGCACGCAGAAGAGCCACGGCACCTCCCCCTTCACCTCGTGCGGGACGCCGATCGCGGCGGCCTCGGCCACAGCCGGGTGGTTCACGGCGGCGGACTCGAGCTCGGCGGGGCCGATCCGTTTCCCCGCGACGTTCAGGGTGTCGTCCGAGCGGCCGTGGAGGAACCAGTAGCCGTCCTCGTCGATCGAGGCCCAGTCGCCGTGCGTCCAGACACCGGGAAAGCGACGCCAGTACGTCTCCAGGTAGCGCTCGGGGTCTCCCCAGATCCCGCGGGTCATCCCGGGCCACGCGCGCTTGCAGACGAGCTCGCCCACCTCGCCGCGCAGCGGCTCTCCGGCGTCGTCGAAGACGTCCATGTCCTGGCCCAGCGCCGGAAAGCCGAGCGAGCACGGCTTCGTCGGCGCCATGGGCGTCACCGACAGGAAGCAGGCCCCCACCTCGGTGCCGCCGGAGATGTTCACGACCGGGATGCGCCCCCTGCCGCACACGTGCTCGTCGAGCCAGTCGTACGGGCCACGGTTCCACGGCTCGCCGGTGGTCGTCACGGCCCGGAGTGAAGACAGGTCGGCGGAGGGCTCACCCTTCGGAATGAGTGCGCGGACGAGCGTCGGCGAGACGCCGAGCATCGTCACACGCTCCTGCTCGACGAGCGTCCACAGCCGGTCCGCGGGCCAGTCGGGGGCGCCCTCCAGGTACACGACCGTCGCGCCGAGCGACCCACCGCCCACGACGGTCCACGGGCCCATGATCCAGCCCATGTCCGTCGCGAAGAGCACGCGGTCGCCTGCACGCAGGTCGGCCTGATAGGCGGCCTCGCGCGCGATCGAGAGGAGAAACCCCCCGTGGACGTGGAGCGCGCCCTTCGGCCGTCCCGTCGTCCCGGAGGTGTAGGCGATGAGGAACGGATGCTCGCTCTCGACCTCGAGCGGCGGCAGCGTGCCCGGCCCGTCCCTGACGAGGTCGGCCCAGTCGTGGTCGCGGCCGGGTGTCGCCGGGGCGTCGAGGCCCAGCCGGCTCCAGGTCACGACGTGCTCGACGGACGGCACGGAGGCGACGGCCTCGTCCGCGATCTCCTTCATCGGAACCACGTTGCCGCGCCGGAGCGAGCCGTCGGCGGTGATCAGGGCCTTCGCGTCCGCGTCGGCGAGCCGCGACGCGATCGCCGGCGCGGCGAAGCCCGAGAAGATCGGGACCTGGACGGCGCCGAGATGGGCGCACGCGTGCGAGGCGATCGCCGCGTGCGGCGACATGGGCAGGAAGATGCCGACCGCGTCACCCGCGCCGACGCCGAGCTTCGCGAGACCCTCCGCGAGCCGCGTCACCTCGTGCGAGAGCTCGCTCCAGGTCAGCCCGGTTCGGCCACCGTCCTCCGCTCTGAGCACCGCGGCCTCGGCGTCCGGCCACTCGCGCGCCCAGCGGTGAACGCAGGCCTCGGCGACGTTCAGTCTCGCTCCCGTGAACCACGTCGTCCACTCGATCCCGCGGGAGTCGTCGGTGACTGCGTCCCAGCTGCGGAAGAGCGGGATCGTCAGGTCGTCGCGCACCGCCGCCCAGAAGCGTTCCGGGTCGTCGACGGACAGCCGGTGCAGGGCGTGGTAGTCGGAGCAGTCGAGACGCCGCGCGAGCCGCACGACGTTCGCGGCCTCGAGCTGCGCCTCGCTGGGCGTCCAGGCGAAGCGGCTCATGTCTCCTGGCTCGGTGTGCACGGGCTACGGTAGGCGCGATGCGCGCTCGGATCTTCGCAGAGGAGAACCGCAAGTGGCTGACGCTGGCCGCCGTCTCGGTCGGCCTGTTCATGATCATGCTCGACAACACGGTCGTGAACGTGGCGCTGCCGTCGATCGAACGCGACCTCGACGCCGACCTCTCCGAGCTCCAGTGGATCGTGACGGGGTACGCCCTCACCTTCGCCGCGCTCATGCTCGTGGGCGGGAAGATCGCGGACGCCTACGGCCGCCGGCTCATCTTCGTCGTCGGCATCGTCATCTTCACGGTCGCATCGCTTCTGTGCGGGCTCGCCGATTCCAGCGAGATGCTCATCGGTGCGCGTGTCGTCCAGGGTGCGGGTGCCGCCCTCATGAACCCGGCGACGCTGTCCATCATCGCGGCGACGTTCCCGCCTCGTGAGCGCGGCACCGCGATCGGGATCTGGGCGGGCACGTCGGCGCTCGCGCTCGCGATCGGACCGCTCGTCGGGGGTCTCATCACCGAGCACCTCGACTGGAGCTGGATCTTCTTCATCAACGTCCCGATCGGCATCCTCGGCATCGTGGCGAGCTTCCTACTCATCGACGAGTCGCGCGACGAGACGCACGAGCGCCTCGACCTTCCGGGGCTGGCGACGTCTGCGATCGGGCTCTTCGCGCTGACGTACGGGCTCATCGAGGCGAACACATACGGGTGGACCTCGGCTCGGATCCTCGGGTGCTTCCTCGTCGCGGCGGTGGCGTTGGTGGCCTTCGTGCTGCTCGAGCGCCAGCAACGGGCGCCGATGCTCCCGCTCGAGCTCTTCCGCAACCGGACGTACACCGGCGCCAACCTCACCATGCTCCTCGTGGCGCTCGCGATGTTCGGCGTCTTCTTCTTCGTCTCCCTGTACATGCAGAACATCCTCGGCTACTCGGCCGTGCAGGCCGGCGCCGCGTTCCTGCCCATGACGGTCCTCATCATCCTCGTCGCGCCCGTGGCCGGGAGGACGGCCGACCGGCTGGGGTCGAGAGGCCTGATGACCGTGGGGATGGTCCTCATCGCGACGCAGCTCCTGCTCTTCTCGCAGCTGGGGGTTGACGCGTCGTACTGGCAGCTCCTCCCGTGCCTCATCATCGGCGGCCTCGGGATGGCGCTGACGATGACGCCGAGCGCCGCAGCCGCCACGCGCGCGGTGCCGGTGGAGAAGGCGGGCGTCGGCTCGGCCGTGCTGAACAGCGCGCGGCAGGTCGGCGGGACGATGGGCATCGCCGTCATGGGGGCGATCGTCGCGTCGCAGCTAGGCGACACGCCCGATGCCGCGGCGTTCATGGACGGCTTCGAGCGTGCGCTCCTCGTCGCCGCCGGGATCGCGGTCGTCGGAGCCATCGTGGCATTCGCGCTCGTGCGCCCGCACGAGGGCGCCGGCGAGGCCGCTCCGGCGGCGGTCGAGCCCGCAGCCTGAGCCGCCTGTCTCTCCGCTGATCCGTGCCCGACGCGCCGGGGGCCGGAGGCCGGCTCTGCCGGCCGGGAGGCCATGTGCGATCGAGCCGTGCAGTACGGCGAGGGAAGGGGGGTGCGTGGGGGGAAACCGTAGGTGTCCCCCCACGACGAAAACGCCCCCGGCTGCGGCTCCGGGGGCGTTCTCCGTTCGAGGCGACCCTTGGCCGGGGCGACGAGCCGGAGAACGGTGGCTCTGCGGCCCAGCCACGTTCCTCCCGGCGCCCGTCGCAAATCCGGCGGTGACGCCCGCGCAACCGATCTGGCGTCCGATCGGATGCGGTGTGGGCCTGACTATAGGAGCCAGGTCCGAAAAAGTCAAGTAGTCCGGTCAAGTGATTTCGGCTACCATTACTTGACCGGCGCACACGGCGCATGTCCCCCTTCCGGGGGGGAGCGTCCGGGGAGGCCGGACGGTTCACTCCGATGGGCATGAACGAGACCGCCACGAGCACGCCCGCCCCGGACGCCGCCACCCGTCTGGGCGAGCGCGTGCGCGCGCTCCGCGTCGCAGCCGGGCTGACGCAGAGCGAGCTCGCCGCCGGGCGCTTCTCCAAGGAGTACGTCAGCCAGATCGAGCGTGGCAAGACGCGTCCGCCCGAGGCCACGATCGCGTGGCTCGCCGAGCGGCTCGGCGTCGACCCCGGGTTCCTGTCGGCCGGCGTCTCCACGGAGGAGCGAACGAAGATCGAGGCGCTCCTCGCACGTGCCGAGGCGCTGTCCGAGGCGCACCGCGACGAGGAGGCGGTGGGCGCGTTCAGGGAGGCGCGGTCGGCGGTCGAGGGCACCTGGGCCCCGTCGCTCGAGCTTCGCGCGCTCGTGGGCGAGGCCTGGGCGCTGCAGCAGCACGGTGAGGTGACCCACGCCGTGGAGCTGCTCGTCGGGGCGCGAGAGATCGCGGAGTCCCCGGAGTTCTCCGACGTCGATCGCGCCGACCTGCTCTTCAGGCTCGGCGTCTGTCGCTACAAGCTCTCGAGCATCGGCACGGCCATCGCGCTCTTCGACGAGGCTCTCGGGCTCGCGGAGCGATCGGGTCTGCCGTGCGACCTCCTGCGAGCCGACGTCCTGGGCTGGCGCTCGCGCTGCCATCGACGCCAGCGCGACTACGTCGCCGCGCGGGAGGACGTCGAGCGCGCGCTCGAGCTCGCGCAGGACCTGGGCGACCGGCGCGCGATCGCGAACACGTACTTCCAGGCGTCGCTGATCGCGCAGCGCCAGGGCCACTGGGTGCTTTCGCGCAGCTACGCGCAGCGGGCCAAGGAGCTCTACCAGGAGCTGAACGACGAGCGAAACGTGGGACGGCTCCTGCTCGCTCTCGGCGGTCTCACGCTCCTCCTCGGTGACGAGGAGCAGGCCGTCGAGCACCTGAAGGCGTCCTTCGGAAGGGCGCTCGACACCGATTCGCCGGCCGACGCCGCTCAGGCGCTCGGCGGGATGGCCACGGTGCATCTGCGCCGCGGCGAGTACGACCAGGCAGACGAGCTCGCGCGCCGGGCGCTCGATCTCCTGCAGGGTCGGGAGGACTTCCTCCACGAGGTCTGCCCGTCGCAGCTCGTACTGGGACGAGCGCTGATGGAGCGCGGGCGGCTGGACGAGGCGGAGGAGTGCTTCCGGGCGGCTGATGCGGCTGCGGAGCAGCTGTCGTCGATCAGCCACCGGGCGGAGGCGTGGGTTGCGCTGGGGGACCTGGCGGCGCGTCGCGGGCACGACCGCGAGGCCGCACGTCTCTACCGGAACGCCGCCGAGGCGCTCCAGGAAATCCGCTTCTAGGGAGGAGGTCGCCATGAAGGCACGCCTGCTGATGCTCGTCGTGAACCTGGCGCTGCTGGCCGCATGGCTCGGCAACATGTCCGCGCTCTCGTGGCCGGACGGTCACTAGCCGCTCGGACCTCTGCGGCTAGACTCGGGCGCATATGCGCCCGGCTGCGGTACTGACCGCGGCGTCGTGCTTGTTCCTCGCCGCGTGCGGCGGATCGGGTGGGGACGTGTCCACGAATGCCGAACCCGGAGGGGGACAGACGCTCGAGGAGCTCTGGCGCGCGCCCGGCGACGACGTCGCGTTCATCCGAGGGACGGCCAGCCACGAGCCGGGCGACGTTCGCGTGTCGTTCCTCGTCGTCGACTCCGAGAACCGCGCCGTCACGCTGCCCACGGCCCGCATCTGGGTCGCTCGTGCGCTCGCAGCGAAGCCGTTCCTCGAGTCCGAGGCGAAGCTCGAGCGGATCGGCGTCCCCGGAGGCGCCGAGGCCGACGCCACGCACATCTACGTCGCGAACGTGCGTCTCGCCAAGCCCGGCACGTACTGGCTGCTCGCGGAGCCCGAAGGGGGCGAGGAGAAGGTGCAGGCGCTCGGCAACGTCGTGGTGACGAAGGAGGACCCGGAGCCCGACGTCGGCGACCCGGCTCCCGCGAGCGACACCCCGACGCTCGCCTCGGCGGGCGGCGACGCCGCGGAGATCACGACCCGGGTGCCGCCCGACGAGTCGCTCCTCGAGCACTCGGTGGCCGACTCGATCCGCGCGCGGGTGCCGTTCGTCGTGACCTTCGCGACGCCGAAGTTCTGCTCGAGCCGTACGTGCGGGCCAGTCGTCGACGTGGTCGAGGAGACCGCTCGCCGCTTCGAGGACTCCGACGTGCGCTTCATCCACGTCGAGGTCTACGAGGACAACGACCCCGCACAGGGGCACAACCGCTGGGTTCGCGAGTGGGGCCTCGAGACGGAGCCGTGGACGTTCGCCGTCGGGCGCGACGGGAGGATCGCCGAGCGGTTCGAGGGCGCGGTCTCGGTGCGCGAGCTCGAGCGCGTCGTGCGCGAGAAGCTCGTCGACGGCGCGTAGCCTCCCTCCGACCGGGCGCTGGTACGCTCGGCGCGTTCCCGAGAGGCCTTTTCATGAACGTCGACACGACGACACCCCTCGTCACCACGGACTGGCTGGCCGAGCGCCTCTCGGACCCCGACGTCGTCGCGGCGGAGGTCGACGAGAACCCGGACCTCTACGACGAGGGCCACATTCCGGGCGCCGTCAGGCTCCACTGGCGGGACGACCTCCAGGACGACCTCGTCCGCGACGTCGTCGCGAAGGACGAGTTCGAGCGGCTGCTGGGGTCCCGCGGGATCGCGAACGACACGTGCGTCGTCCTGTACGGCGACAAGAACAACTGGTTCGCCGCGTACGGCTACTGGTACCTCCGGCTCTTCGGCCACGACGACGTGCGGCTCCTGGACGGCGGTCGCCAGAAGTGGATCGAGGAGGGTCGCGACCTCACGATCGCGCTGCCATCGCCCGCGGTTGTGAGGTACGAGGCCGGCGAGCGGGACGAGTCGATCCGCATCCGGCGGGACGCCGTGCTCGCGGGCCTCGCGTCCGAGGGCGTC
Organism: uncultured Actinomycetes bacterium; assembly: GCA_963705535.1. Classification (GTDB taxonomy): domain Bacteria; phylum Actinomycetota; class Thermoleophilia; order Gaiellales; family Gaiellaceae; genus GMQP-bins7. Next base: position 167,685 of record CAVPJY010000005.1, on the reverse strand, counting down.
GCGCTCGTCGACGTCCGCAGCCCGCAGGAGTACTCGGGCGAGCTGATCGCGCCGCCCGGGTACGAGCAGGAGGGTGCGTCCAGGGCAGGGCACATCCCGGGGGCGCAGTCGATCCCCTGGGCGACCGCGGTACGCGACGACGGGACCTTCAGGAGCGTCGACGAGCTCCGCGACATCTACGCGGCCAAGGGCGTGACCCCCGACAAGGAGGTGCACGCGTACTGCCGCATCGGCGAGCGGTCCGCGCACACGTGGTTCGTCCTGCGCGAGCTCCTCGGCTACGAGAACGTCAAGAACTACGACGGCTCGTGGACCGAGTGGGGCAATCTCGTCGACGTCCCGATCGAACGCAGCTGACGCCGCAGGGGGCGGCGCCTGTGCTCAGACGCGGTCGCCGAGGCGCTCGATGACGATCTGGGGGACGCGCGCGCGCGGGCTCAGCCCGAGCACCGTACGGACGAGCTCGGCGACGTCCTCGGGCTGGATCTGCTCCTCGGACGGGATCCCCGTCCAGTCGGTCATGCGCGTGGCGACGAAGGCGGGGCAGATCGCGACGGCGCGGACGCCGTGCTCCTCCTCCTCGCGGTTCAGGGAGTTGGTCAGCGAGATGACCGCCGCCTTCGTGGCTCCGTACACCGCGAGGCCCGGCGTCGGGATGGTGCCCGCGATGGACGCGAGGTTGACGATCTGGCCGCGTGACTCGCGCAGCAGCGGGAGCGCCTCGCGCGTCACGAGCATCGTCCCCCGGAGGTTGACGTCGAGCTGGAGGTCGAACCGCTTCGTGTCCTGGCCCGCGAACGGGCCGCCGATCCCGAGGCCGGCGGAGTTGACGAGCACGTCCATCCCGCCCCAGCGCTCCGCGTGCGCTGCGACGACGCGCACGCAATCCTCCTCGAGCGCGAGGTTCGCGGCGACGGCGTGGGCTTCGAGCTCCTCCGCGGCCGCCTCGAGCTTCTCGGGCTGCCGCGCGACGAGCGTGAGCCCGTAGCCCTCGTCGCGGAGCATGTGCGCCAGCGCGAGCCCGATCCCGGACGAGCCACCGGTGACGAGCGCCGACTTCATCGGACGAGTATCGACGAACTGACCGAGTGGTGTACCGAGAGTGTCCTTCGACGTTGAGCTGTCGCAACGCGTGAGGGCCGGAGGCGGGCTTTGCCCGCCGGAAGGCCAGGTCGCCGCCTCTTCCGCGAGCAGCGAACAGGAAGGGGGGGCACGTGGGGGGAGACGTCGTTTCCCCCCACGAAATAGCGGCCGCCGAGGGGGCGGCGGCCGCTGTCGTCAGGGGGAGAGGAGAAGGGGATGGATCTCTCCGCGCTCCGAGTTCTCCACCGCCTCGCTCCCTCCTCCCCCGTGGCTTGCCGGCGCCGCGATTCGAACTCCTAGAGTTCACCTGGTGGACACCGTCCCGCTGACCTCGCTCGCCCGCGCGGGCGGCTGCGCCGCGAAGTACGCGGCGGCGAGCCTGGAGACCGTCCTCGCCGGCCTCGTCCCGGCCGAGGCAGAGGACCTGCTCGTCGGCCTCGATCCCGCGGACGACGCGGCCGTGTACCGACTCGACGACGAGCGCGCGCTCGTCTTCACGGTGGACTTCTTCCCTCCGCTCGTCGACGACGCGCGCACGTTCGGCGCGATCGCCGCCACGAACGCGCTGAACGACGTGTTCGCGATGGGCGGCCGGCCGTTGCTCGCGCTCTCGATCGCCGCGTTCCCCGAGGAGCTTCCCGTCGAGCAGCTGGGCGAGGTGCTCGCCGGAGCGGACGAGCGCGTCCGCGCGGCCGGCGCGATCCTCGCCGGTGGTCACACGATCCGTGACGCGGAGCCCAAGTACGGCCTCGCCGTCGTCGGCACCGTCCATCCCGACGCCGTCTGGGCGAAGACGGGCGCGCTCCCGGGGGGCGCGCTCTACCTGACGAAGCCGCTCGGCACGGGCATCGTCCTGCAGGCGGTGCGGGACGGGACTGCGCCGCCGGGGGCGCTCGACGCGGCCATCGCGTCGATGGTCGAGCTGAACCAGTCGGCTGCGGACGCGCTCCGGCCCTTCTCGCCGAGCGCGGCGACGGACGTGACCGGCTTCGGCCTGGCAGGGCATGCCCACGAGCTCGCCGAGCGGAGCGGCGTGCGCGTGGTGATCGACACGGAGTCGCTGCCCGTTCTTCCCGGCGCGCTCGACCTGGCCGAGGCGGGCGTCCGTACGGGCGGGGACCGACGCAACCGCGAGTTCGCCGGGCCGCACGTCGAGAGCAGCGCGAGCCCGGCGCGGGAGGCACTCGCCTACGACCCGCAGACCGCGGGCGGGCTCCTCGTCTCGATCCCCGCCGACCGGGGAGTGGTGCTGGAGGCGACGTTCGCAGCCGACGGCCTTCCGCTCGCGCGGATCGGCACGGTGGAGGAGGGTGCAGGCGTGGTGCTGCGGTGACGACCGCCGCCGTCGGCCGTGCCGGAGCTCTCTCCCCGCGGAGGTTCCTCGGCCTCGCCACGTCGTCGTGCGTCGCCCTCTTCCTCGTCGTCACGTCGGGAGCGTTCGTGCGGCTGACGGGGTCGGGGCTCGGCTGCGAGAACTGGCCACGCTGCGGCGACAAGCCCTACCCCGAGCAGGGCTACCACGCGTTCGTGGAGTTCGGGAACCGGATGATCGCGCTCGTCGGGATCCTGCTCACGCTCGCGACCTGGCTCGGGGCGCGGAAGCTTCCCGGTCTGTCGCGGATCGGTCGCGGCGCAGCGCTCGGCGCCTTCCTCGTGGCCGTGGCCCAGATCCCGATGGGTGGCATCACCATCGCCGTCGACCTGCACCCGCTCGCCGTGATGGCCCACTTCCTCCTCGGGCTCACCTGCCTGGGACTGGCCGGGATGGTGGTGCTCGAGGGCTGGAGTCTCGTCGGCGGCCTGGCGCGCCCCGCGGGGCCGCGCTGGCTCCGGCAGGTCGTGACCTGGGCGGGGATCCCGACCTGCATGGCGCTCGTCGTCACCGGCGCCGTCGCCACCGCGTCGGGTCCTCATCCGGGCGCGGACGAGAACGTGAAGCGGCTCGGCCTCGGGATCCGCGACACGGTCTACGTCCACGTGCGGGTCGCCGCGGTCTTCGGTATCGGCGTGCTCCTGCTGGGCGTGTTCCTCTGGCGGCTGCGCGACCGCTACCCGGGTCTCCTGCGTGTCTGGGGCCTCCTCCTCGCGACCCTCGTCGCGCAGGCGATCGTCGGCGAGGTGCAGTACCGGAACGCGCTGCCCTGGGGGCTCGTGCTCGTCCACGTCTTCCTCGCCGCGGCGATCTGGACGCTCGGCGTCGCGCTCGCCTTCGTGCTGTGGCGCCCGCCCGCCTCGCTCGCCCGTGAGTAAGCTCCGCCGATGAGTGGGGAACAGCGGGAGCTGCGCCTCTACGAGCGTCCGACGCTCGAGCGGCCCGTCCTGATCGGGGCGTTCCGGGGCTGGAACGACGGGGGGCAGGCCGCGACCCTCGCGACGGGCTACCTCGCCAAGCTCTGGGACGCCCAGAAGTTCGCGGACATCGACCCGGAGCTCTTCGTCGACTTCCAGGCGACGCGCCCGCACGTCTCCCTCGACGAGGGCCAGACGCGCCGGATCGAGTGGCCGGAGAACGCCTTCTTCCGCGCGCGCATACCCGGCACGGGGCGCGACGCGGTGCTGCTCGTGGGCGTCGAGCCCAACTACCGGTGGCGCACCTTCACCGACCTCGTCGCCGGGCTCGCGCGTGACCTCGGCGTGGAGCTCGTCGTCACGCTCGGTGCGCTGCTCGCCGACGTCCCGCACACGCGGCCGTCACCGGTGACCGGCGCCGCGACGGATCCCCAGCTCGTGGACGAGCTTGGGCTCCAGCTCTCGCGCTACGAGGGCCCGACCGGGATCACCGGCGTGCTGCTCGACGCCTGCCGACGCTCCGGGATCCCCTCCGTGAGCCTGTGGGCGGCCGTGCCGCACTACGTGTCGCTCGCGCCGAGCCCGAAGGCGGCGCGCGCGCTCTGCGAGCGGCTCTCGGGAGTCCTCGGCGTGGACATCGACATCCGCGAGCTCGAGGAGGCGGAGACCTCCTACGTCGAGCAGGTCTCCGAGGCGGTCGCGAGCGACGCCGACACGGCGGCCTACGTCGAGGAGCTCGAGCAGCGGGCGGACTCGCTCGACTGGCTCGAGGAGTCCGGCGGGCTGCCCTCCGGCGAGGCGCTCGCCGCCGAGATCGCCCGCTTCCTCAAGGAGCGGGAGGGCGACGGCGGCAAGGAGTCACCGGGTCCCAGTTGAGCGCGCAAGACCGAATCCGCCAGCGGATCCGGTCGCGCGAAAGATCCAGGAAGGCGCGTCGCGAGCTCATCGAGTGCGCAAGACCGAATCTGCCAGCGCGGATCGGGTCGCGCGAAAGATCCCTGAACGCGGCCGCTTCGCGGCCGCGGAGTGCGTCTCGAGCTCCTTCGAGGCGCGCGACTACGCGGCGTCTTCGGCGACGCTGACGTCGACCGGCGTGTCGTCGTGCGGTGCGGCCTCGGGCGCGGTACCGTCGCCCCCGGCCTCCGGACCTGCGGCCTCGGCGGCTGGCGCGGTCTGCGGCTGGCCCTTGCGCTTCCGCCGCCGCCGCCGGTTCTTGCGCGCGGTCAGCTTCGGGGCGGGGAGGTTGTCGGCGAGGGCGTTCGCGATGTCCTCGATCGCCCCGAGCTCCTCGCGCGCGCGGTCGAGCGCAGCGTTCGCCCGGGGCGTGTAGCCCTCGGCCGATGCGAGGAGCGCCGCACCCACGGGGAGCGGCATCTCGCTTGCCACCTGGACGAGGCGGTTCACGTTCTCCTCGTGCCGGTGCCCGCGGGAGTTCGCGGCTGCGCCGAGCAGTCGCTTCGCCTCGGGGAACTCGCTCGAGACGCGCCGGTCCTGCACCTTCCGTGTCGCCCGAGCGAGCCTCCACGTCCAGCGCGCGAGGATCTGCTCCGGCGCGACGGCCTTGCCCTCGCCGATCGCGCGGAGCAGGACGCGGACACCGGCGGCGCGGTCCTTCTCCCAGGGCGGCGCCTGGGTCACGAGGGTCACGAGGTCGTCGAAGTCGGCCCGCTCGACCGGCGTCGCCACACGGTCGAGGAGCGCGGTCATACGCAGCCGGCGGTTCGGGTTCTCCGCGGCGCAGGTGGCGAGGAACTGCTCGAGGGCGGCCTTGCTCGCCCTGCCCTCGGTGAACTTGCGCGCGAACTCGGCGCGCTGATCGAACCTGATCTGGCGGCCGGCGATCGTCGCCCAGAAGCGCTGCTCGTCCTCGTCCAGGTACTTGGGGTCGATGCGCTGCCACTCGCGCTGGATGACGCCGAGCCGGCGGGCGACGTCCGGGGTGACCGGGACGAGCCACGGCACCGGGGAGAGCTTCCGCCGCGCGCGGCGCTGCTGGCGCCGTCGCGGAGCGGGCGTGACGCGAGCGCCCTCGCGGTAGAAGTCGGCGTCGAGGAGCGCGTGCAGCGAGACGACGCGCTCGTTGTGCGTGGCGGCCTTCGGCACGAAGTCGACGACGACGCCCGCCTCCTTGCGCGGATGGATGCGCATGATCCGGCCGATCCGCTGCTGGTAGACGCGCCGCGAGGCCGTCGGGGCGAGGTGCATGCACACCGTGGCGCGCGGCGAGTTCCAGCCCTCGGCGAGGAGCTGGGCGTTGATGAGCACGTTGATCTCGCCGCGCTCGTAGGCAGCGAGGGTCTCCGCGAGACGGGCGGGCGGCGTGCGGCCCGACACCGCCTCGGCCTTGAGGCCGGCCGCGCGGAACTCCTGGGCGAGGTTGTAGGCGTGCTCCACACCGGCGGAGTAGACGATCCCCGGCGTCGAGCCGAAGCGCTCGCGGTAGAGGCTCGCGGCGGCCTGGTTCAGGGCCTCGTGGTCGAGGGCGGCCGCCAGGGCGTGCTCCTCGAAGTCCCCGCCGACGATGGGAACGGAGTTGATCGCAGCCGCGGGCGGGACGCGGAGGCAGCGGAGGGGCGCGATCAGCCCGCGCCGCGCCGCGTCGCCGAGGGGGAGGTCGTCGACGGAGGCGGGGAAGACGTCGGAGACCTGCTTCGCGATGAGCTGCTCGGTAGCGGTCATGCCGATGTAGAGCGGCTCGTGGAACGCGCGGATGGCGGCGCTCGTCTTCTCCCCGAGCGCAGTGTGCGCCTCGTCGCAGAGGACGAAGTGGTACGTCTCGCGGTCGAGCTCGACGCCGTGGCGGGCGAACCAGGCGTAGGTCTGGATCGTGATCGGGTTGCTACTGGGCGCGCGTGTCCCCTTCAGCACCGCCTCCGTGAAGCGCTCTCCGTACCCCTCCGTCGTCAGGTCGCGCGTGAACTGCGTGACGAGGAGCCGCCGGTGGGTGAGGATGAGGACGCCGAGGTTCCGTGCTGCCTCGACGAAGCCGGCCGCGGCGATCGTCTTGCCGGAGGCCGTCGGGTGGCGGAAGCGGTAGCGGCGGCTCGCGCCGGGATCGGAGCCGTGGAAGCCGTCGCCGAGCGCCTCGTCGACGTAGCCGGCGTCGAAGTCGTCCTCGGCCTCCTCCTCGAGCTCCGCCTCCTGGACGGCGCCGTTGCCGTTCCCGTTGGCGCCGCCGTTGCCGTTCTCCTCGGCGTCGCGCTGGGTCGAGGCGATGAGCTCCGCCAGCATCCCGGCGAGCGCGTCGACCTGGTGTCGGCGTAGCTCGGTTCCGGCGGCGGTGCGGGGCGCGTCCTCCGTCAGGACGCGCTCGAGGCCGAGCATGAGCCCGTACCGGACCTTCCACCGCGCCGAGGGGCTGGTGAGCCCGGCGTCCATCTCCTCCAGGGCGTCGTCGAGCGCGGCGCGGCGGGCCGTACCAGGGGCGAGTGCGACCGACGCGTCCTCGTCGTCCGCCAGGAACGGCTCGCCGCACCAGGCTTCGGCACGGCGTGCCGCCGCGGTCAGGTGCTCGGGTGTATCCGACGTCAGCGTCGGCGTAGTCGTCACGTCGTGTACTTGCGCAGCACGTCTTTCCGTGCCGCTCCTCCCTAAGAGTCGACGCCCGCCTGTTTCCGCGGCGAGCGTTACGTTCGGAGCATACCGCAGACGGCGGCGGGGAACGAGATGTCAGGTGCGGACAGCGGCGAGCCCGGCCAGGGGTCGTCCCACGACACGCTCGGAGACGCCGGTCTGGTCGAGGTGCCTCGTGATGCCGCCCAGCCAGAACGGGAACCCCGCGCCGAGCAGCAGGCACGTGTCGATGTCGGCCGCCTCCGCCACCACGCCGTCCTCGAGGATGTGGCGCGCCTCGTCGGCGAGCGCGTCGAGGACCGCCTCGTGGATCTCCTCCACGCTGCGCGGTGCGTGCTCGACGACGACGGGTCTCGCCCCCTTCGGCGAGGCTCTCGAGCGTCGCGGACAGCGCGAAGCGGTCGGGCCACGCCTCGTGGAGCGTGTGGCGCACGTGGTTGGCGACCTTCGGGCCGACGAGCTGGAGGAGCACCGACGGCGCCATCGGCAGGCCGAGGCGGAGGACCGCCTCGTCCGTCTCCTCGACAGTGTTCCCGTGGTCGAGCGCCTCCGTCACGACGGCGCCCTGGCGGCCGAGCAGGCGGTTCACGACGAAGCCCGGCGCGTCGCGGACGAGCACCCCGGTCTTGCGCAGCTTCTTCGTGACGCGCCCAGGTCGTGGCGAGCGTCACGTCGTCCGTCTGCGGCGTCCTGACGAGCTCGACGAGCGGCAGCACCGCGACCGGGTTGAAGAAGTGCATGCCGACGACGCGCTCCGGGTGCTCGAGGTCGGCGCCCATCTCGGTGACGGACAGCGACGACGTGTTCGTCGCGAGCACGCACTCGGGCGAGACGACGCGCTCGAGCTCGGCGAAGACCTCCTTCTTGACGGCCATCTCCTCGAACACGGCCTCGAGGACGAGGTCGCAGCCGGCGAACACGTCCCACCCGGTGCCGCCGCTGACGAGCGAGGCGAGGAAGCGCGCCTTCGCCTCGCCGAGGCGACCCTTGCGCACGAGCTCGTCCAGCTCGCCCGCGATCCACGCGATCGCGTCGTCGACCTGCTCCTGCGTGAGGTCGCGGACGACGACCGGCACTTCCAGCCGCCGCACCGCGAGCAGCGCCAGCTGGCGGGCCATCAGCCCGGCGCCGACGACGCCGAGCTTCTGGACGCGACGCGGCTCGACCTCGGGGATCCCGACTCCGCGCTTCGCGCGCCGCTCGACGAGCCCGAAGGCGTAGATCGACGCCTGGGCCTGGGGGCCGGGGAGCAGGTCGGCGAGCGCGTCCTCCTCGGCCCGGTACCCCTCCTCGAGCGACCACGCTCGCCGCGCCCTCGATGAGGTCGAGCGCGCGGTAGGGAGCGGGCGCGGCGCCGTGCACCTGCCCGTCGAGCCGCGCGCGGGCCTTGCGGCAGACCTCGGAGACGTCGGAGAGGTCGGTCTGGGGATGTCGTTTGCCGGCACCCTCCTCGATCTTCTCGAGGAGGAACGCGAGCGACTCGTCGAGGAGCTCGACGGGCTCGAGCAGCGCGTCCGCGAAGCCCGTCTCGTGGGCCTGCGGGCCCGTGAGCATGCGGTTCTGGCGGAGGGGATTCTCGACGACGAACTTCACCGCCTGCTCGGCGCCGACGAGCCGCGGGACGAGCTGCGTCCCGCCCCAGCCCGGGATCAGGCCGAGGAACACCTCCGGGCAGGCGAAGTGCCGGACCGACGTCGCGATCGTGCGGTAGTCGCAGTGCAGCGCGATCTCGACCCCGCCGCCGAGCGCGGCGCCGTTGATCGCGGCGACCGTGACGAACGGGAGCTCGCGGATCCGGCCGAACAGCTCGTGCCCGGCGCGACCGCCCTCGCGCGCCCGCTCGGGCGTGATCTCGCCGAACTCGCCCATGTCCGCGCCGACGGCGAAGACGAACGGCTTGCCCGTGAGGAGGAGCCCTCGCCACTCGCCGGTCTCGAGCTCGCCGAGTGCCTCCTCGAGCGAGCGCAGGGCCTGCTCGCCGAACGTGTTCGGCTTCTGCCAGTCCTCGCCGTTGTCCATGGTCACGATCGCGACCGGGCCGGCCCGCGTCTCGAGGCGCTGGAGCTTGAACAGCGTGGGCGCGCTAGCCATCGCTCGCTACGGCGCCGGCGGAGCCGCCGCCTCCGCTTGCTTGTCCGGCTCCGTCGAGCCTACGCCGGCGACGTTCTCCCAGAGGACGGCGGCGCCCATCCCGAGCCCGATGCAGAGGGCGGTGAGCCCGTAGCGGACGTCCGGACGCTCCCGGAAGCCGTGCGCGAGCTGGGCCATCAGCCGGACACCGGTCGCGGCGAGCGGATGGCCGCAGGCGATCGCCCCGCCGTAGGGGTTCAGGCGGGGATCGTCTGACGAGACCCCCACGCCGTCGCACCACGTCAGGACCTGGACCGCGAACGGCTCGTTGAGCTCGAACAGGCCGACGTCCTCGAGCGTGAGCCCCGCCCGCTCGAGCACCTTCGTCGTCGCGGGCACGGGCCCGAGGCCCATGAGCTCCGGCTCGACGCCCGCGTAGGCGAACCCGACGAGGCGCATCCGCGGCTCGAGGCCGAGCTCGTCCGCCGCCTCGGTGGAGGCGAGGAGCGCGGCCGTCGCACCGTCCGTGAGCCCCGCGGAGTTCCCCGCGGTGACCCGGCCGCCGGCACGGAAGGGCGTACGCAGTCCGGCGAGGCCCTCCATCGTCGTGTCGGGCCGCAGGAACTCGTCGCGGTCGGCCATCCTCCAGCCGTCGTCCGTGAAGACGGACATCGGAACGACGATGCCGTCCATGACGCCCTCCTGCCAGGCCTTTGCCGCCCGCCGCTGCGACTCGACCGCGTACGCGTCGGCGTCCTCCCTCGTCAGGTGCGGGAACGCGTCGTGGAGGTTCTCCGCGGTCTGCCCCATGACCGCGGCGGAGTCGTCGACGATGCGCTCCGCGACGAATCTCGGGTTGAAGTCGACGTCCTCGCCCATCGGATGGTGACCCATGTGCTCCACGCCGCCGACGAGCACGACGTCTGCGGCGCCCATCGCGATCTCGCCGGCGCCCGCGGTGGTCGCCGTGAGCGCTCCCGCGCACATGCGGTCGACCGCGAACCCGGGAACGGACTTCGGCAGCCCCGCGAGGAGCGCGACGTCGCGTCCGAGCGTGAGGCCCTGGTCGCCGACCTGCGCGGTTGCGGCGAAGACGACGTCGTCGATCCGCTCGGCGGGGAGCCCGGGGTTGCGGCGGAGGAGCTCGCGCACCACCTTCACCGCCATGTCGTCGGCGCGCGTCCTCCAGAACGCGCCGCCCGGCCCCGCCCGGCCGAACGCGGTGCGAGCGCCGTCGACGTAGACCACCTCGCGCAGCTCTCTCCCCACGCCGAGGACGATACTTCGATCGCGCATGGCGAACTGGGAGGAACGCGCGGAGCAGGCGGCGGAGCGCTATGCGGACGGACTCGCGCGCCTCCCGGATGCGCCCGAGGAGCGCCAGCGTCAGCTCACGCGCACCGGGAACGCGGCCTGGGCCGCCGGGCTCGCGCTGCTCGTGCTCGGACGGCGGGACGAGGCCCGCGAGTGGCTCCTGCGTGCCGCCGACCGCTACCGGCAGAGCTGGCCGGACGCGCCCCCCGGCAGCTGGGGGCGGCCCATCGGGGCGATGAAGGCGCGCCTGATCGCGGGCGACCTCGACGGGGCGCGCCAGGACGCGCGCTGGGCGCTCGAGGCCGGCGCCGCGGAGTCGGAGGGCCCGATCGGCCGCTACGCGGCGGCGCTGGCGCACCTCGTGCTCGGCGAGGACACGCAGGCCGGGCGCCTGGCCGGCGCGCTTCGGGGTCGCGACGACTTCCCCGGCCCGGTTGCCGACTCGCTCGACGCGCTCGCGCGCGGCGACGCGGAAGGCTACGCGCGCGGCCGCACGCGAGCTGCTGGCCGACTTCGAGTCGCGCGACGAGTTCCTCGAGGACGTGCCTGTCGCGGACACGGTGCTCGCGTTGCAGGTGCTCGCCGGCGCGCGAGGACCTCGCGGTAGAGCTCTCGTCGCCGATGCTGCCGTCGCGCTTGGGCTAGGGCTCGCCGGCGGCCAGCTCGCGCGCGCGGACCATCGCGGCCTGGATGGCGTTGAGGAACGCCGCGCGCACTCCCGCCATCTCGAGCTCGCGTATCGCGGCGATCGTGGTTCCGCCAGGCGAGGTCACCATCTCCCGGAGCTCGACCGGGTGCATCTTCTCGTCGCGGAGCTGCTTTGCGGTGCCGAACATCGTCTGGACCACGAGCTGCGTCGAGATCTCGCGCGAGAGGCCGAGCAAGATCCCCGCCTCGATCATCGCCTCGGCGAGCAGGGCGAAGTAGGCCAGGTCCCGACCCCGAGACGGCCGTGATCGCGTCGAGGGCGGTCTCCGGCACGCGCACGACGGCCCCGAGGTGGGCAAGCGCCTCCTCGGCGAGGTCGAGGTTCTCGTCGCCGGCGTGCGAGCCCGCGCAGAGACCGGCGATGCCCTCGTGCACGGTGGAGGGCGTGTTCGGCATCGCCCGCACGACGGGAACGCCCGGGGACAACCTGCTCTCGATCCGGGACGTCGGGATGGCGGCGGCGATCGTCAGCACCGTCTGCTCGGGGAGGATGAGGCCGCCGATCTCGCCGAGCAGGCCGTCGATGTCCTGCGGCTTCACGGCGACGACCACGAGCGCGGCGCCGGCCGAGGCGTCGCGGTTCGACAGCGTCGCGGCGACGCCGTGGCGCTCCACGAGCTCGTCCACGCGCTCCTGCCGCCTGGCGGTCGCGGCGATCTCTCCCGGCTCGCGCCAGCCCGACGAGAGAAGCCCGATGATCAGCGCCTCACCGATCCGTCCGGCGCCGAGGATCGCGACCTTCCGTCCGTCGATCATCGCCGGAGTGTAGGGCGGGGAAGGGCCTCCCGACACCGTGTCAGGAGGCCTGCGACGCCGGTCGCGCGGACGAGCGGACGAGGCGCGCAAGGTCCGTGCTCGCGCCGGGCACGAGGCCACGCTTGAAGCCCTGGAGCAGGAACATGCTCGCGAGGCCCTGCCACTCCTCGTACGGCTCGAGAAGCTCGACCGTCTCCGCGGGATCCGGCCAGGTACCGCGGATCGACGCCAGGAGCTTGACGAGCCCGAGGTCCGCGACGAGCCCGGCGTCGTACCGCCCGAGCCCCTGGAGCGCGATGACGCCGACGGTCCAGGGGCCGACGCCTCTCTCCCTCCGAAGCGCCGGGAGAGCCGTGTCCGGGCGTTGCCTCAGCCCCTCGAGGTCGACGGTGCGCACGAGACGCGCGAGCGTCGACGCGCGGCTCGCCGCGAGGCCGAGCCCGCAGAGCGCAGCCGGGGAGAGACGGGCGACCGCCCTGCGGCTCGGCGGGTCCTCTCCACAGGCACGGGTGACCGCGCGCTCGATCTGGAGCGCTCGACGTGCCTGGATGAGCTGTCCGCAGATCGCCCGGAGCGCCGCATGCGTGACGGTCGCCCTGCGCCGTGGGCGCATCCCGCGAAGCGCGTGGAGCGAGGGGCCGAGCAGCGGATCGCGTGCGTAGCTCCGGTGGAACGCGCCCGTGTCGTCGTCGAGAGCGAGCACGAACCGCGCCTCGTCGATCCCGGCGTCGTCGGAGGCCCTGACGACGACTGCGCCGTCGGAGCGCTGCCACGCCTGCGCCGAGCGGCCTGCGGTCAGTCGCCCGCGCCAGCCCTGTCCTGCCGTGAGCTGCAGCGAGTACGGCCCCCGCGGCCTGATCGTCGCCTCGACCACGCACGCCAGCCTACTCGCGGGTCCTGACTCGATACTTACGCGATGCGCCTCGTCGATGCCGTCTCCCTGCGCTCCCGAAAGCGGAAGCTCGAGCTGTTCCTCGACGAGCTCCGGCCGACGCCGGAGACGACCGTGCTCGACGTGGGAGCCGACGCGCTCGGCTTCGGCGAGGGGAACGGCTGCGGGACCCTCAACTTCTTCGAGGAGCTCTACCCCTGGCCGGAGCGGATCACGGCCCTCGGCCTCCACGACGGCGCCGGCTTCCGCGCCCGCTACCCGGCGATCCGCTACGTCCAGGGAGACGCCTGCGAGCTCCCGTTCGAAGACGGCGCTTTCGACGTCGTGTTCTCGAACGCGGTCATCGAGCACGTCGGCGGGCGCGAGCGGCAGCGGCGGCTCGTGACCGAGGCCCTGCGCGTGGGCCGGCGCGTGTTCGTCACGACGCCGAACCGCTGGTTCCCGGTCGAGGTCCACACCCGCCTCCCGCTCGTGCACTGGCTTCCGCGCCCCGCGGCGCACCGGATCTACGACCTCGCGGGGAAGGAGTTCGCGAAGGAGATCGACCTCCTCTCCAGCCGCTCGCTCGCGTCGCTCTTCCCGGGGCGGGTCCGGACCGTGAACCTCGGGCTCACGCTGGTGGCGATCGTTGACTAGCCGCGGCGAGCGCCTCGCCGGCGCCCTGCTCCTCCTCGTCGTCGCCGGGCTCGCGGTGCACAACGCGGCGATGGCACAGCTCTGGGAGCTCGGCGTGCGGGGTCGCGCCCTGGACGCCGTCGCGGCGTGGAAGGAGGCGCTGCTCCTCGTCGCGCTCGCCGCGGTCGCCTGGAACGCCCGGCGGCTGCCGCGCCTGCAGCTCGTCGACGTCCTGGCGGCCACCTATGCGGCCGTGATCCTCGTGTACGCCCTCGTTCCGCAGAGCGTGCTCGACGGTGAGGCGACGACGCGCGGGGAGCTGCTCGCGCTTCGTCACCACCTCCTGCCCGTCGCGGCGTACGCGCTCGGCCGAATGGTCTCCGCGCGTATCGCAGGAGCGGTCGAGGCTCGCGGCGGTCGTCGTCCTCGTGGGCGTGGCCGTCGCGGTCGCCGGGCTCGCCGACCTCGGGATCGTCTCGCTCCAGGCGTGGCGGGACTCGGGGGTCCCCGGCTGGTACCGGGAGCAGCTCGGCCTCGACTACGAGGGCCTCTCCGGGCTCCCCGAGAACTGGGTCTACAACACGGGAGACGAGGACAACCCGATCCGCCGGCTCGTGTCCACGCTCCTCTCCCCGCTCGCGAGCGCGTACGTCCTCGTCGTTGCGCTCGTCTTCGTCGTCAGCCGACCCGTGCGCGCGTGGAGGGCGCTGGTCGCCGCGCTCCTCTACGCCGCGCTCCTGTACACGCACACGAGAGCAGCGTTCGCCGCGCTCGCGGTCGGGCTCGTCGTGCTCGCCGCGGCGCAGCGCCGGTTCGCGCCGGCCGTCCTCGCGGCCGTCTCGATCGCGGCCGGTGCGGCCTTCCTCACGGCCTACCCGTCGATCGGGCCGTCGACGAGCTACACGCAGGAGGAGCTCGAGTGGCTGCGCGAGAACGCGCAGCAGGACCCGGACGCGAGCTCGGATCCCTTCTCCGGCTCGGAGTCGTCCACCGAGAGCCACTGGCGCAACCTCCGCGACGGGATGCGGGTCGTGCTCGAGCATCCGCAGGGACACGGGCTCGGTAATGCGGGCGTGGTGGCCAAGCGCACCGGCGTCGAGATCAAGGCCGGCGAGTCGACGTACACCGAGATCGGGGTGGATGCCGGCATCGCCGGGATGGCGGCGTTCGTCCTCTGGAGCCTCGTGCTGCTCGCGGGGCTCCTCCGCAGGGAGGCCTGGGTCGGCGCGGCCTTCGCCGCCGTGCTGCTGCTCGGGCTCCAGACGGACGTGATCGGCGTGCACTGGCTCGCCGTCGCCGTCTGGGCCGCTGCCGGCATCGCGATCTCGCCGCCTGCCCGAACCGCCCGCGGAGGACGAGGACACGGAGACGGAGAGACGAGGAGCCGGAGGTCGTCGAGCCGGACGTCCCCGAAGATGCGTCCGCCGAGCCGGAGGAGAGCGCCGAGAGCGTGTCCTGATACCCTTCTCGCGCGTCAAGCTAGAGCGAGTCCGGTTCGCGCACTTGCGCTTTCCTTACCCGTTCGTGAGTTGGTGAGGGAGGTGTTTTCCATATGGCAAGCGGAACCGTGAAGTGGTTCAACGACAGCAAGGGGTACGGGTTCATCACTCCTGACGAGGGTTCGAAGGACCTGTTCGTGCACTTCAGCAACATCGCCGGGGACGGGTTCAAGTCCCTGGCCGAGGGTGCGCGCGTCGAGTTCGAGGCGCGGGAAGGCTCGAAGGGCCCCGAGGCGACGAACGTCGTCCTCGCGTCGTCGTAGCGACAAGATCGAGGCCGTGGCCGTCCCCGGACGGCCACGGTGTCTCATCGGACAGAAAGGCCGCGTGTCGGTGAAGGAAGAGAAACTGGAGGTCGAGGGAGAGGTCGTCGAGGCCCTGCGGAGCGGGATGTTCCGGGTGCGTCTGGACAACGGGCACGAGGCGCTCGGGTACATGGGCGGGCGCATGAAGCGGTTCCGCATCCGTGTCTTCCCCGGCGACCGGGTCCGGATCGAGCTCTCCTCGTACGACCTCACGCGCGGCCGGATCGTCTACCGGCTGAGCTGACCCACCGCAGTCGGCCGTAGCGCTCCGCGAGCCTGCAACCGGCCGGCCGCCACGACGAAGGAGAGCTGCCTCTCGACAGCCCTCCCTCGTTCGGTCTCCTGCTCTGCCGCCCGAGCGAGCGCTCGGACGACGGCAGATCAGCTGCTCGGGATGAGCACCTTGTCGATGACGTGGATGACGCCGTTCGTGGCCAGCACGTCGGTCTTCGTGACGCGGGTCGAGCCGTTCAGGAAGACCTTGCCGCCCCGAACGGTGACCTTCACGCTCTGGCCGGAGAGCGTCTTCACCGACTTGCCGTTCAGCGTCACGACCTTCGCAGCCGGCACCTTGCCCTTGACGACGTGGTAGGTCAGGACGGTCTTCAGGAGCTCACGGTCCTTGCCGACTGCGGCGAGCGTCGACTTGGGGAGCTTCGCGAACGCCGCGTTCGTGGGCGCGAACACCGTGTAGTTCCCCTGCTTCAGGGCCCCGACGAGCCCCGCCTTCTTGAGCAGCGAGACGAGGGTGCTGAACTGCGGCGACGAGGCCGCGATCTGCGTGATGTCTTGCCTCGGCGCCGACGGAGCTGCCGAGACCGGAGCGATGACGGCCGACGCGACGACCGCGGTTGCTCCGAGGATGACCAGTGCCTTGCGCATGTTCCTTCCCTTCTGTAGAGAGTACGTATAGAGATAGTACAGACTCGAACTCCACTGCGCAAGGTCGCTTACGCGTTTGCTTTCATGTGAGTTCGATTCGCTAGCCTCGATTTTGTATAGAGTATGTACCGAATCAATGAATCGCACCGCCTCTACCAGTCAGCCTCGTCGCCGGACGGCGCTCGAAGTTCGTCGCCCTCGCGTTCTGGGTGGTTCTCGTCCTCGCGCTGGGGCCGCTCGCGGGACGGTTCGAGAGCGTGCAGCAGAACGAGCCGTCGAGCTTCCTGCCCGAAGGCGCCGAATCCGTGGCGGTGCTCGAGGCATCCGACCGCTTTCCCGCCGGCGATGCGACTCCGGCGATCGCGGTCTTCCGCGCCGCGGACGGGCTGGACGCGGCGAGCCGAGACGCCGATCGAGCAAGCGCGCCGTCGCGTGAGCGACGCAGGGCTCGAGGGAGTCGGCGAGCCTTGCCGCCGACGATTGCGTCGCAGGACGGCAAGGCCGCGATCCTCACCGTCCCGATCGAGGCCGGAGGGGAAGAGGACGTCCTGATCGGGGCCGTCGACGACGTCCGCGCGCTCGTGCGCGAGGATCTCCCGCCCGGGCTCGAGGTGCAGGTGACCGGTCCCGCGGGCTTCTCGGCCGACGCGAGCAAGGCGTTCGAGGG
This sequence comes from uncultured Actinomycetes bacterium, assembly GCA_963705535.1. GTDB lineage: Bacteria > Actinomycetota > Thermoleophilia > Gaiellales > Gaiellaceae > GMQP-bins7. Next base: position 151,032 of record CAVPJY010000005.1, on the reverse strand, counting down.
GATCAACTCGACGCTGCTCTTCGCGACCGCCGGGCTCGTCTTCGTGCTGCTCGTCCTCATCTACCGCAGCCCGATCTTCTGGCTGCTGCCACTCCTCGCCCTGCTGTTCGCCGAGGCCGTCGTCCGCGGCCTCGGGAACGCTGCTGGCCGAGGCAGGGCTCGTCGTCAACGGGCAGACGGGCGGGATCCTGCTCGTCCTCGTGTTCGGCGCCGGGACGGACTACGCGCTGCTCCTGACGGCCCGCTACCGCGAGGAGCTCCTCCGCGTCGAGGACAAGCACGAGGCCATGCAGATCGCGCTGCGGCAGGGCGGGCCCGGCGATCGTCGCGTCGGCGGGGACCGTCGTCGCGGCGCTCCTCTGCCTCTCCTTCGCCCAGGTCAACTCGATCGCCGGCCTCGGTCCCGGTCGGCGCGATGGGAGTCGCGGTCGCGGCCGCGGCCATGCTCACCCTCCTTCCGGCGCTGCTCCTCGTCGGCGGACGGCGCGCCTTCTGGCCGTTCGTCCCGCGGTACGGAGACGAGCGTCCGGCCTCGCGCGGCTTCTGGACGCGACTCGGCAGGCGGATCGAACGTCGACATCGCGCGGCGTGGATCGGCACGGCGCTCGGTCTCGCCGCGCTCGCTCTCGGAACGCTCACGCTCGACGACAACCTCACGACGGCGAACCTGTTCCGCGGGTCCGTCGAGTCGGTGCAGGGGCAGAGGCTGCTCGAGCAGTCATTCCCGGCGGGCGCGAGCGCACCCGCCATCGTCCTCGTCACCGACCCGGCGCAGACCGAGGCCGCGCTCGACGCCGCGCGACCGCGCCCGGCGTCGTCCGCGTCGGGGAGCCGGAGGAGGGGGAGCCGGGCACCCGCTTCGACGTCGTCCTCGACGCGGACCCCTTCGGCGAAGCGGGCTTCGCCGCCATCGAGCCCCTCCGCCAGGAGCTCCGCGGGGCGGTCGGCGAGGCCGCGCTCGTGGGCGGGGCGAGCGCCGAGGAGGCCGATCTGCGAGCCGCGGTCGAGCGCGACACGAAGCTCCTCGTGCCGCTCGTGCTGCTCGTCGTGCTCACGATCCTGGTCGCGCTCCTCCGCGCGCTGGTCGCGCCGGTGGTGCTGATGGGCACGGTGGTGCTGTCGTTCGTCGCCGCTCTCGGAGCGAGCCTGCTGCTCTTCGAGGTGTTCACCGACTTCCCCGGCGAGGATCCGAGCTACCCGCTCTTTGCCTTCATCTTCCTCGTCGCTCTGGGGGTCGACTACAACATCTTCCTCATGGCGCGGGTGCGCGAGGAGGCGCTGACGATGCCGACGCGAGACGCGATGCTGAAAGGGCTCGCGGTGACGGGCGGTGTGATCACCTCGGCCGGGATCGTCCTTGCGGGCACGTTCTCGGTGCTCGCTGTCCTCCCGCTCGTCGCACTGACGCAGATCGGGGTCACGGTCGCGCTCGGAGTGCTGCTGGACACGTTCGTCGTGCGTTCCGTCCTCGTGCCCGCTCTGACCTTCGAGCTGGGCGAGAGGACGTGGTGGCCCTCGGTGCTGTCGCGACGCTCGGGTGCGGCACGCCCGCGCGCGGCGGCTCCCGACCCTCAGGTCAGTGGGAGCGAGCCGTGACCGACTCGTACGTTGTCCTCCTGCTCGTCGGCGCCGCGATCGCCGCGGTCGGCATGGCGCTGCTCTGGATCGTCCAGGTGCGGACCCGGGACGCGAGCTTCGTGGACGTCGCATGGGCGATCGGGATCGCCAGCGTCGCGGTCGTGTACGCGGTGCTCGCGGAGGGGGACGCCGCCCATCGCGTGCTCGCGGCGGTGTTGGCATCGGTCTGGGGCTGGCGTCTGGGGCTCTACCTGCTCTTCGATCGCGTGCTCGGCAAGGAGGAGGACGGCCGCTACAGGGCCCTGCGCGCCAAGTGGGGGAGCCGCGCGAACCGGAACTTCTTGCTCTTCTTCCAGTTCCAGGCGGCGTTCGTGGTCTTCTTCTCGATCGCCGTTCCTCCTGGTCAGCCTCGACGCTACGGACGGCATCGGTCCCCTCGAGTGGGTTGGCGTGGGCGTGTGGGCGGTCGGGAACACGGGGGCGATCGTCGCCGACCGTCAGCTCGCGGCCTGGCGTGCGGACCCGGCGAACCGCGGGCTGACCGCCCGCAAGGGCCTGTGGGCCTGGTCGCGCCACCCGAACTACTTCTTCGAGTGGATAACGTGGTGCGGTGTCGCCCTCGTCGCGACGACCGCCCCCTGGGGCTGGCTGGCGTGGATCGTTCCCGCGGTCCTGCTCCTGCTCCTCTTCCGCGTGACGGGAATCCCCGCGACGGAGGCCCAGGCGCTCAGGAGCCGGTCCGACTACGCCGAGTACCAGCGCACGACGAGCGTCTTCGTGCCATCTCCCGCCGCGGCGGAAGCCCGCCGGGACCTAGGGCAGCAGATGGCTGAAAAGCTCCTCCGCATCGGTGAGCTCTCCCGCCGGGTCGGCGTCCCCGTCGAGTCCCTTCGCGCCTGGGAACGGCGCTACGGGCTCCTCGCCCCCAGCCGCACGCCGGGAGGGTTCCGGCTCTACGGCGAGGACGACGTCGCCCGCGTGCTGGCGATGCGGGCGAACCTCGACCGCGGGCTCTCGGCGGCCGAGGCGGCGCGACTCGCGCTCGCAGAGGACGCTGAACGAGGCGTCGCCTGCGCCGGTCAGGGACGCAGGCGAGCTCGTGGCGGCGCTCGATCGCTTCGACGAGGTCGGCGCCCAGTCCGCTCTCGACCGGCTGCTCGCCACCCTCACGCTCGAGGTCGTCCTGCAGGACGTCCTCGTCCCGTACCTGCACGAGCTCGGTGAGCGCTGGGAGCGCGGTGACGCGTCCGTGGCGCAGGAGCACTTCGCGAGCAACGTCGTTCGTGGGCGGCTCATGGCACTCGCCCGTGGGTGGGATCGCGGCTCCGGGCCACGCGCGCTGCTCGCCTGCGCCGAGCGCGAGCTCCACGACCTCCCCCTTGCTCGGCTTCGGGCTCGTGCTCCGCGGGCAGGGTTGGCGAATCGGCTATCTCGGTGCCGACACGCCAGTGGCCTCGGTCGTGGAGGCGGCCGAAGCACTGGCCCCCGATGCCGTCGTCGTCTCGGGCACCGTGACCGGCGTCTTCGACCCGATCGCGGTGCGGCTCCGCGAGGTCGCCGTGCACGCACCGCTCTACGTGTCCGGCGCTGCGGCGACCCAGCAGATCGCCGAGCGGGCGCACGGAACCCTGCTCGACCACGACCTCGTCACGGCAGCCGAGACGCTCGCGCGCCGGCGGCCCTGAGCGCTCGCGCTGTGTCACACGGCTGGTCGACGAGCGAGCGCGAGACGGCGTCAGGCGCCATCGAGTCGCGCCAGTGGATCGGGCTCCCGGACGGTGTGGTCGGCGTGGACGAGGAGGGCGCACGCCGGCTCGGGCTGCTCTACCTCGACGAGGTGAGGCACGCGACGCGCGGCCTCGTGCGCCCGCGATCGCGCGATGGTGAGATCGTCCTCGTGATCGGCGGAGTCGTGCCGCTCCTCCGCTTCGGGCCGCCAGAGGTGTCCGTCGCCTCCGACCGTGTCGAATGCCGGTATCCGATCCGCGGCGGACTCCTCGCAGCGAGGCCGGGCGGCTCGCTCGTCGTCGCCCAGCGTGCCGTCGACAGCCCGGAGCTCGAGCTCGTGGTGGCGGGGTACTTCCCGCGCCTCGGCGGAAGCCGGCGTCGACGGTCGCTTCGCCGGGCGCTCTACGCGACCGTGCAGGCGCGAGCGCATCGCGCGATCAGTCGACGGTTTCTGGAGCGTGCGGCGAGGGACGTCTCGTGAGGGCCGTGGTGTTCGGGGCGTCGGGCGTCATCGGGCGCGCCTTGCTCCCGGAGCTCGCGCGCGAGCACGCGGTCGTCGCGGTCTCTCGCCGGCAGCGGCACGGCGAGGACGGGATCTCGTGGGTGCAGGCGGACGCTGCAGATGTCGACTCGCTGCGCGGGCTTCTTCGCGAGGAGGACGTCGTCGTCTACCTCGTGCACTCTCTCGGCGCCGCGGACTTCGAGCGCGTCGACCGGCAGGCGGCGGACAACGTGGCCTCGATCGCAGAGTCCGCGGGTGCACGGCGGATCGTCTATCTCGGGGGCCTCGGCGGCGACGAGGACGTGGTCTCCGAGCACCTGCGTAGCAGGACCGAGACCGCCGCGCGGCTCGCCGCCGGCCGCGTGCCGGTGACGACCCTGCGGGCGGGGATGGTGGTGGGCCCGGGTAGCGCGGCTTTCGAGACCATCCGTGCCCTCGTCGACCGCCTGCCGGCGATGGTCTGCCCGCGCTGGGTGTCGACACCGACGCAGCCGATCGCGCTCCGCGACGTCGTCCGCTACCTCGTCGGTGCGTGCCGGCTCGAGCTCCAGCGCAGCGACTCCTACGACGTCGGCGGCCCGGAGGTCATGACGTACCGGGAGATGATCGAGCGTATCGCGCGCATCCGGGGCAAGCGCATGCCGATCGTCGAGGTACCGGTGCTCACTCCGCGCCTGTCGTCCTGGTGGCTTCACCTCGTAACACCCGTCAACGCTGCTGTCGCGAGGCCGCTGATCGACGGACTCGCGGACACCGACGGTCGTACGCGACGAGCGCATCCGCGCGTTGGTGCCGTTCGAGCTCACGCCGTTCGACGACGCGGTGCGCGATGCGCTGCGCCGGCAGGCGCCATAAGGGGCGAGGTAGCTCACCGCTTCGAAGCCGTGGCCGCCCGCGCTCCGAGGAAGCGCGCCACCGCCTCCTCGTGCTCGACGAGCCGAACCGGATAGCCGGTCGGCCGGAGGGGGCCCAGCCGCCACGGCTCGTGCACGTCGGGGCCGGCGACGGACTCGAGCTCCGGGACGAAGCGGCGGACGTAGTCTCCGTCCGCGTCGAACCGCCGGGCCTGGCGGATCGGGTTGAAGACGCGGTTCGGGCGGGTGTCGGCGCCGGTTCCTGCCACCCACTGCCAGTTGCCGACGTTGTTCGCCACGTCCCCGTCCACGAGGTGCCGCGCGAAGTGGTCGGCGCCGTGCCGCCAGTCGATGTAGAGGTGCTTCGTCAGGAACGAGGCGGTGACGAGTCGGGCGCGGTTGTGCAGGACGCCCTCGGCGAGCAGCTGCCGCATCCCGGCATCGACGATCGGGTACCCCGTCCGTCCCTGCTTCCACGCCTCGAGCGCGTGTGAGTCGTCCCGCCAGTCGTCACCGCGCGTGCGCTGGTCACGCGTGGAGCTCGCCGGGTCGGACGCGAGCAGCTGGTGGTGGAAGTCGCGCCAGCAGAGCTGGCGGACGAAGGCCTCGCCACCCGGCTCCGGCCAGGCATGCTCGACGACCTCGAGCGCCGAGAGGCAGCCGAAGTGGAGGTACGGCGAGAGCCCTGACGTTCCTGCGACGGCGAGGTCGTCGCGCCGGTCGTCGTAGGCGGCGAGCCCGTCCCGAAGCCAGCGGGTCAGTCGCAACCGGCCCTCGCGCTCTCCGCCGGACGGGAGGCCCGGCACCGGGGCGCCGCGAGCGAGCTCGGAGACCTCGGGGACCTGGCCGGGATCGTCCGAACCGACCGGAGGGACAGAGCCCGGTACGGGAAGCGCGGACCGTCGGGGCGTCGCGCGCCAGCGGCTCCAGTACGGCGTGAAGACGCGAAACGGCCCGGTGCCGCCGGTCGGGGCAGAGATCACCCGGCGGGACGACCGTGACGCCGGGGAACGTGTGCACCTCGATGCGCTCGCCGGCTGCGGCACGCCTGAGCCTCTCGAGCCGGCGGTGAGCGAAGCCGCTCACGTCCTCGCTCAGGTGGATGCTCTCGGCCCCGTACGCCAGGGCGACCCTCAGTGTCTGCTCGACCGCGTCGCCACGACGGAGGAGAAGGTCCGAGCCACGGGAGCGGAGAGCGTCGCGGAGCACGGCGAGCGACTCCAGGAGGAAGGCGACCCGGTTCGGCGCGCCGAAGCTCCCGAGGACCGTATCGTCGAAGACGAACAGCGGGACGACCCGGTCGGCGCGCTCCAGGGCCGCCGTCAGCGCGGGATGGTCGTGCAGGCGGAGATCCCGGGTGAACAGGACGACTGACGGCGCTCGGGTGCGCGTCCTGGGGCATGTGGCATCTATACCCGGCGACTGCGACCGGGCTCGCGGTGCCCGTCCTCTGCTCCTCCGCGTGCGCTATACCTCGACCATGGCCAAGGCCAAGCCCGTCGAGCAGCTCGACCGGGTCGTGATTCGCTTCGCCGGGGACTCCGGCGACGGCATGCAGCTGACCGGCGACCGGTTCACGAGCGAGACCGCCGTCTTCGGAAACGATCTCGTGACGCTGCCCGACTTCCCGGCGGAGATCCGGGCGCCGGCGGGATCGCTGCCGGGCGTATCCGGGTTCCAGGTGCACTTCGCGGACCACGACATCCTCACCCCGGGAGACCAGCCGAACGTCCTCGTCGCGATGAACCCGGCCGCGCTGAAGGTCAATCTCGCCGACGTTCCGAAGGGCGCGACCCTCATCGTCAACACGGACGCGTTCACCGACCGAAACCTGCAGAAGGCCGGGTACGAGTCCAACCCGCTCGACGACGGGTCGCTCGCCGACTTCCACGTCCACTCGGTCGCGCTCTCGTCCATGACGATCGAGGCGCTGAAGGACGTGGACGGGATCACGTCGCGCGAGGCGGAGCGCTCGAAGAACTTCTTCGCGCTCGGGCTCATGTCCTGGCTGTACCACCGGCCCGTCGAGGGGACGCTCGGGTTCATCGAGTCGAAGTTCGCGCGCCGGCCGGAGATCGCCGAGGCGAACACGAAGGCGTTCAAGGCAGGGTGGAACTACGGCGAGACGTCCGAGGACTTCGCGGTCTCGTACGAGGTCGCTCCCGCCCCGCTCGCCCCGGGGACGTACCGGCAGATCTCGGGGAACGCCGCGCTCTCCTACGGCCTCGTCGCCGCCAGCAAGCTCTCGGGGCTGCCGCTCTTCCTCGGCGCGTACCCGATCACTCCCGCGTCGGGGATCCTCGAGGACCTCGCGAACCTCAAGCAGTTCGGCGTCCGCACGTTCCAGGCGGAGGACGAGATCGCGGCTTCGGGGGCCGCGCTCGGGGCCGCCTTCGGCGGCGCGCTCGGCGTGACCACGTCGGCAGGCCCCGGAATCGTGTTGAAGTCGGAGACGGTCGGTCTCGCGGTGACGCTCGAGCTCCCGCTCGTGATCGTCGACGTCCAGCGGGCCGGGCCGTCGACGGGGATGCCGACGAAGCCGGAGCAGGCCGACCTGCTCATGGTGCTCTTCGGACGGAACTCCGAGTCCCCCGTCCCCGTCGTCGCCGCCTCGACGCCGGCCAACTGCTTCGACGCCGCGATCGAGGCCGCGCGCATCGCGATCAAGTACCGGACGCCGGTCTTCCTGCTCTCGGACGCGTACCTCGCGAACGGGTCCGAGCCGTGGCGCATCCCCGACGTGCTCGCGCTCGAAGAGATCTCGACCGAGTTCGCGACCGAGCCGAACGACGAGGCGGGCTACCTCCCCTACCGCCGCGACCCGGAGACGCTCGCCCGGCCGTGGGCCGTCCCCGGGACGCCGGGCCTCGAGCACCGGATCGGCGGGCTCGAGAAGCAGGACGAGACCGGCAACGTCTCGTACGACCCGGAGAACCACGACCGGATGGTGCGGCTCCGCGCGGCGAAGGTCGCCGGCATCGCCGCGGACATCCCCGAGCTCGAGGTCGACGATCCCGGTGGAGCCGACACCCTCGTCCTCGGCTGGGGCTCGACGTACGGCGCGATCGGAGCTGCCGTGCGGCGCGTGCGCGCGAGCGGGCGGACCGTCGCGTCGGCGCACCTCCAGCATCTCAACCCGTTCCCGCGCAACACCGGGGACGTCCTCCGCCGGTACGAGAAGATCCTCATTCCGGAGATCAACCTGGGGCAGCTGCGTATGTTGATCCGAGCCGAGTTCCTCGTCGACGCCGTCGGCTACAACAAGGTGCGCGGGCGCCCGTTCCGGTCGGCCGAGCTTGCGGACGCGATCACGGCGCTGGTGGATCAATGAGCGAGGGAAACGGGGATCTCGTGCAGCTGACCGCGAAGGATTTCAAGTCGGACCAGGAGGTCCGCTGGTGCCCGGGCTGCGGTGACTACGCGATCCTGAACGTGATCCAGGGTGTCATGCCCGAGCTCGGGATCTCGCGGGAGCGCCTCGTCTTCGTGTCCGGGATCGGCTGCGCCGCGCGCTTCCCCTACTACATGCAGACCTACGGCATGCACTCGATCCACGGCCGGGCTCCGGCGATCGCGACGGGCCTCGCCGTCACGCGGCCCGACCTCTCGGTGTGGGTCGTGACGGGCGACGGCGACGCGCTCTCGATCGGAGGGAACCATCTGATCCACGCGCTCCGCCGGAACGTCAACCTCAAGATCCTGCTCTTCAACAACCGGATCTACGGGCTGACGAAGGGGCAGTACTCGCCGACCTCGGAGCTCGGGAAGGTCACGAAGTCGACGCCGATGGGCTCGCTCGACTACCCCTTCAACCCGCTCTCGATCGCGATCGCCGCGGAGGCGTCCTTCGTCGGCCGCGCGATCGACACGGACAAGAAGGGCCTCGCGGAGGTCGTCGAGGCCGCCGCGCACCATCGCGGGTCGGCCTTCGTCGAGATCCTCCAGAACTGCAACATCTACAACGACGGCGCGTTCGACTACGTCCGCGATGTGAAGGAGAACCGGATCTACCTCGAGGACGGGAAGCCGATCCGGTTCGGTGCGGAGGGCGAGAAGGGGGTCGTCCAGCACCACGATGGCTCGGCCCAGGTCGTCGACGTCGCGGAGGCCGGGGAGGAGCGGGTCCTCGTCCACGACGCCTCGCACCGCGAGCCGAGCCTCGCCTTCGCCCTCTCCCGGATCACCTTCGAGACCGACGGCGCGGTCCCGTTCGGCGTCTTCCGGCGCGTGGAGCGCGCGGTCTACGACGACCTCATGAGCGCGCAGCTCGAGGAGGCGCGCGAGCGCTCGGGCGAGGGCGACCTCGCCGCGCTGCTCCATTCGAGCGACACCTGGGTCGTCGCCGACTAACCCTCACGCAGGAAGCGCACGATCCGCTCGGCGATCTCCTCGCCCTTGTCCTCCTGCAGGAAGTGGCCCGCGCCGGGGACGATCTCGGCCGGCCCCGCGCCCGGGATCAGTGCCGCCATCCGCTCGGCCGCGGCCGGCGTGAAGATCGGGTCGGAGTCGGAGAAGAGGACGAGCGCCGGCCTGTCCCAGCGCTCGAGCGCGGCTCGCACCTCGAGCATCTTCGCGGCCGAGGGGTGGTCGACCTCCGTGGGCACGAGCTCGGGGAACGCGACGACGCCGGCCTTCGACTCGGGGATGGGGAAGGGCGCGTTGTAGGCGTCCGCGACCTCGTCGGGGAGCTCCGTCACGCACGAGAGGCGGACGAGCTGCCCGGGGACGATCTCGTCCCCCACGCGCCGCATGAACTCGCGGAACCGGAGCCACTCGGGCGAGGGTGCCCGGCCGGCGCCGATTCCCGTGTTCAGCACGACCAGACGTGCCACGCGGTCCGGGTGCTCGACCGCGAGGCGGAGCCCGATCGGGCCGCCCCAGTCCTGGACGACGACGGTCGCGCCTCGCAGGTCGAGGTCCTCGGCGAGCCGCTCGATCGAGCGGTAGTGGAAGTCGTACGAGTAGTCCTCGATGCGTGTGGGCTTGTCCGAGCGTCCGAAGCCCAAGTAGTCGGGGGCGACGACCCGGGCGACCGCCGCGAGTTGCGGGACGACCCTCCGGTACAGGAACGCCCACGTCGGCTCGCCGTGCAGGAGCAGCACCGGATCCCCGGCGCCCTCCTCGACGTAATGCATGCGAAGGCCGTCCTGGTCGACGTAGCGGGGCGCGAAGGCGTAGCCGGGGAGGTTCTCGAATCGCGCCTCCGGAGTACGGTAGACGTCCACGACACGATCATGACGACCAGGAGGTCCTTCCGTGGACGGCACTCCGAACATCTGGAGCGACGAGTGGGAGCTCGAGCGTGGCGACGAGGAGTGGGCTGCCGATCGGACGACCCGACTCCCGCGTGGCGAGAAGATCGGGGCGACGCTCTACGAGGTCCCGCCCGGAAAGACGGGTGGCTACTACCACTTCCACCACGGTGCCGAGGAGCTGCTCGTCGTGTTGCGCGGCAGGCCCACACTGCGCGCGCCTGCGGGCGAACGGGAGCTCGCGGAGGGCGACGTCGTGCACTTCCCGGTCGGCCCGGACGGCGCGCATCAGCTGACCAACCGCTCGGACGAGCCAGTGCGCTACCTGATGGTGTCCAACCGGCCGTCGCCCGAGGCCGTGGAGTACCCGGACTCGCGCCAGCTCTCGGTGATGGCGTTCACGGAGTCGCAGCTCGGCGCGCCGCTCTGGGACATCCGGACGCTGGAGGAGCCGGCGGCGGGTTAGGCAGGCTGGTCGCGGAGCACCGCGCCGCGCGAGCGGCGCATGCTCGCGACGGCCACGGTCGTGACGGAGGTCGCGCCGGCGACCGCGAACGCGAGCGGCGTCCCGCCGATCTCCGCGAGCCAGCCCGCGAGCAGTCCGCCGATCGGCGCAACGCCGGCGAAGGCGAACAGGTAGAGGCCGATGAGGCGGCCCCGGAGCCGGTCGGGCGCCCCGAGCTGGACGAGGGCGTTCGCGTTCGCCGTGAAGAGCGTGAACGACGCCCCCGCGCCGAAGAGGAGGATCGCCGCAAGCACCGCGCTCTCCACCGGGGCCAGGGCGAGCGCGAGCACCCCGAAGCCGGCGCCGCCGAGAGCGAACAGCCGCCAGCTCGCCTCACGGAAGGTCGCGGTGACGAGCGCTCCGATGAGGGCGCCCAGGCCGAAGGTCGCCGACAGGAGGCCGAACCCTTCCGGGCCGACGTGCAGCGTCTCGCCGGCGAGCAGCGGCACGAGCACGTGGAAGTTGAAGCCGACGGTGCTCACGATCGTCACGACGACGAGGACGAGCCGCAGGTCCGGGTCGTGCCAGGCGAAAGCCAGCGCCCGGCGCGTCCCCTCGACGAGCCGGGCCGTCGGATCGTGCTCGACGTGGTGGAGCTCGCTCGTGCGCAGGAGGGCGAGCGCCGTGAGCACCGCGAGGAAGCTCGCGGCGTTGATGACGAAGCAGATCCCCGTCCCGGCGATGGCGATGATCACGCCTGCGATCGCCGGCCCCACCACGCGAGAGCCGTTGAAGAGGCCCGCGTTCAGGGCGATTGCGTTCGGCAGCTCGCGCGGCCCGACGAGCTGGAACGTGAGCGACTGCCGGCCGGGTGCGTCGAAGGCCAGCGTTACCCCTCCGAGCGCAGCGAGCACGTAGACGACGGTCAGCGTCGCCGTCCCGGTGAGCGTGACGACGGCCAGGACGAGCGAGACGACCATCGCGGATGCCTGGGTCGCCATCACCAGGTGGCGGGAGTCGACGCGATCGGCGAGGACGCCGGCCGCGAGCCCGAACACGGTGAAGGGCACGAAGCGCCAGAACGCGAGTGCGCCGACGGCGAGGGCCGAGTCCGACAGCTCGAGGACGAGCCAGGCGAGCGCGACGTTCTGCATCCAGGTTCCGGCCAGGGAGACGAGCTGGCCGGTGAAGAAGATCCGGTAGTTCCGGTGGCGCCGAAGACTGCGGAACGTGCGCGCCTTGAGCGCGAAGACGAGTCGCGTCACGCCTCGTCTCCGAGCAGCCGTCGGAGCGCGGGGATCGCCGTCTCGATCGCCTCGAGCTCCGCCGGGCCGAGGTCGCGCATCCGCTGCGTGAGCCACGTGGTGCGCCGAGCGCGCACGCGCCGGAGCAGCTTCGCTCCGTCCTCGGTCAGCTCGAGCCCGACGCGGCGGCGGTCGTCCTGAGACCGCACGCGGTGCAGGAGACCGGCGCGCTCGAGGCGGTCGACGTTGCCGGAGAGCGCGGGCGGCGAAATGCCCTCTTCGGCCGCGAGCTCGGCGAGCGAGAGCCCGGGGCTGCGCTTCACGAGCCAGAGCAGCGTCACCTGACGCGCCGTGACGCCGAGCTGCTCCGTTTCCTTCCGAAGCTCGCGTGCGAGGCGCAGGAGAACGGGTCGGAGATCCGAGGCGACGAGCTCCGGGCTAAGCGTAACGTCACTAACCATTAACCTAGCGAAGCATACCCGAAGCACGCGGCCTCCCCCGGAGGGGTGAACCTGCGCTCGAGGGGTTGTCTCCCTTGGTGGAGTCCCTACCGTTCGAGCGATGGGACGACTCGCCCGTGTCGCCGTCCTCTGCGCGCTCGCGCTCCCGCTCGCCTGCGCGCCGGCGGCGTTCGCCGTCCTCGGGATCGCGACGCCGGTCGAGGGCACGCTGCGCACCTGGCACGGCGACACGTTCACGACCCCCGTCGACGTCGGTGCGGGCGTGGACACGACGATTGCCGGGATCGTCCCGATAGCCGACGCAAACGCCTCGGTCCAGGTGCTCGCGGGGCGACGCGTCCACGCGACGGCGGTCGATCAGGGTGGCGCGCTGATCGTCAACGGGCCGGTCGAGCCCGTGGGTGAGGCAGTGCCCCTCGCCGCTCTCGGGACGAAGACCGTGGCCGTCCTCCTCTTCAACTTCTCGAACAACGCGAGCCAGCCCTGGACGCCCGCGACGGTGCGGGGAGTCGTCTTCGACAACTCCAACTCGGTGGACGAGTACTACCGCGACGCCTCGTACGGCCAACTTGCGCTCACGGGCGACGTGTTCGGCTGGTACACGATCGACGCGACGAACGCCGGCTGCGCCTACACGACGTGGGCGAGTCAGGCGCGGGCCAAGGCCGCCGCCGCCGGAGTGCAGCTCTCGGACTACCAGTACACGGTCTACGCCTTCCCGCAGGCCTCGAGCTGCGGCTGGTCGGGGCTCGCATACCTGCCCGGGACCGGGAGCTGGATCAACGGGGCGATGACGTTGCGCGTGGTCGGGCACGAGCTCGGTCACAACTTCGGCGTCCACCACGCGAGCACGCTCGCGTGCACCGGGGGCACCTTCACGGGCTCGTGCACCCAGAGCGAGTACGGCGATCCGTTCTCGGTCATGGGCGGCGCACAGACCCGCCATCACGTGAACTGGCACCGCGCGCAGCTCGGCTGGTTCGCCGACACACAGACGGTGACGACGACCGGCTCCTACCTGCTCAAGGCGGCGGAGCTCACGGGAACGCCGCGGATGCTGCGCGTTGCCCGTGGGGACGGCACGTACCTCAACCTCGAGCTCCGACAGCCCTGGGGCATCTTCGACAACTTCACCGCCGGGGACCCGGTCGTGAACGGCGTCTCGATCCGGATCGCCCCCGCGCTGACGAGCCTCGTCCAGTCGAAGCTCGTCGACGCCAATCCGGGCACGGCGACGTTCTCCGACGCGGCCCTCGGCTTCGGCCAGTCGGTCACGGACCCGCTCACCGGAGTGACGATCACGACGACCGGGCGTGGGCCCGGCCGGCGCGACGGTCGCCATCGTCTTCCCGGGCGGCGACGTCGAGCCGCCGAGCGCTCCCGGCTGGCTCCCGCCGACGCCCACCGCGACGTACGCGCGGCTGAACTGGAGCGCCGCGAGCGACAACGTCGGCGTCACGGGGTACCGGGTCTACCGCGACGGCGTGCTCGTCGGGACGACGACCGAGCTGACGTACCTCGATCCCGGCCTCGCGCCGCTCACGACGTACCAGTACGAGATCCGCGCGTACGACGCGGCGACGAACGTCGGACCGGCGGCGACCGGAGCGGTGACGACGGGTGCTCAAGGAGGCGGCGTCGGGCCCGCCGTCCCCGCGTCCCTGCGAGCCACCGTGCAGAGTGGCCGACAGGTGCGGCTGACCTGGAAGCCGGCGACCGACGACGTCGGTGTGGCCGCCTACGAGGTGTTCCGGAACGGGGCGAAGGTGGGCGAGACGCCCGCGACCTCCTACGTCGACCGGCCGGGCCGCGGCCGCTTCACGTACCGCGTCCGTGCGCGAGACACGGACGGCAACGTCAGCAAGCTCTCGCTCCCCGTCACCGTCACGCTGTAGTCGCGTCCGCGCCGGCCGGCGCCGGCTCGTGACGGTCTTCCGGGTCCGGAAGAGCCGTCGCTACGAGCCACCCGACGGCGGCGGCGAGCACGGCGATGGGCGCGACGTCTACGGCAGAGGACCCGAGCAAGAGCGTCGCCAGCAGCACCGCGGTGAACGGCACGCGCAGCACGGCTGCGGTGCCAGCCGCGATCCCGACGGCGATCGCCGGGGTCGTCTCGAGCCCCGGGAGGACGTCCGCGGCGAGTACGCCGACCGCCACGCCGACGGCGATCGCCGGGAACACGGGCCCACCCCGGAACCCGCTGCCCAGCGAGAGGGCGTACGCCAGCCCTTTCGCGAGGACGAGGAGCGCGAGCACGGAGGCCGACCCCTCGGTGACGATGTCGGGCAGCTCCTGCTGTCCCGAGAAGAGGACGAGGTCGACCGGTCGATCCGCCAACGCCCGGAACACGACCGCGGCGAGCCCCACGAGCAGGCCTGCGACGACGAGCGCGACGTCCGGTCTCGACGCCGCCCTCGTCGCCACCCCGTGCGCGAGGTGACGCGCGGCGGCAACGACGACCGCGATTGCCACAGCCAGCGGGATGCACCACGCCAGGTCGGCGATCCGGACCGTGTCGTACGGAGGCAGCGCGGGCAGCGCGAGCTCGCTCACGTGGAGCCCCGGCCAGTCGTTCACGCCGGTGAACACGAGAGCACCGGTACCGGCGGCCACGAAGCCCGGGAGCAGCGCGCGTCCCAGCGCTTGCGCGGGAATCGCACCGCTGGCGGCGGTGACCTCGAAGAGCAGGAAGGCGGCGACGAGAGGCCCACCGAACAGCGCCGCGATCGCGGCGAACGCGCCGGCGAGGGCGAGCAGACGCGCCTCCGTCTGCTCCATCGTCACGAGGCGAACCGATGCCGCTCCCAGGGCGAGGCCGATTGCGATGAGTGGCGCCTCCGGCCCGAGGACGAGGCCGAAGCCGAGCGTCGCGAGCGCCGCCAGGAGGATCCCGGGGAGGTCGACGAGGCGGACCTCTCCCATCCCGAGTCCCTCGAGCGGCGAATGCCCGCCGTGGCCCGGAAGGCGTACCGCGGCGGCGACCAGGAGGCCGCCGACGGCCGGGACGAGAACGACGTACCACGTGGCGGGCTCGCTCTGGCCGAGCCAGTCGGGGACGACGTCCCAGACGACGTGCGTCACGTCGTGGATCGCGGTCTGGAAGAGCCCGGCTGCGAGGGCTACCGGAACGCCCAGGAGGGCCGCCAGGACGAGCGTGCGCAGATAGCGTCCTGGCACGCCGGTCCACGCGGAGACCCTACTCGCGCGCCGTGACGGCCGACGCACTCGCGACGGCCGGGTGGCCTTCAGCCCTTCGGCTGCGCCTCGAGCTTGTAGCCCACGCCGTAGCGCGTGTGGATGAAGTCGTGTCGCGGGGCGCGGCGGTCGACCTTCTCCCGCAGCTTGCGGACGAAGACGTCCACCGTGCGGTCGCGGTGCGTGGCGCGGCGTCCCCACACGCGCTGGAGGAGCTCGTCCCGTGTCAGGACGCGCCCCTGCTCGCGGGCGAGCGTGTACAGGAGCCGGAACTCGGTCGGGGTCAGCTCCGCGCTCTTTCCGTCGACGTACGCCTGGACGTTGTCCGGGTCGAGCCTGAGCTCCTCGACGACGATCTCGTCTCCCCGGCGCTGCTCCGCCGCGCTCACGCCGCGGCGGGCCGCCGCGCGGACGCGCGCGGCCAGCTCCTTCATCGAGAACGGCTTGACGAGGTAGTCGTCGGCGCCGATCTCGAGCGCGTGCACGCGGTCGTGCTCGGTTCCCCGTGCGGAGACGACGATGATCGGTGTCCCGATCCCCTCGTCGCGAGCCTGCTCGATGACGCGCCACCCGTCGATCCCGGGAAGCATGAGGTCGAGCACGCAGACGTCCGGGCGCTCGTAGCGCAGACGCGCCATGCCGGTCTCGCCGTTCGCCACGCCGACCGTGTCGAACCCCGCTGTCTCGAGGTGACGCGCCATGCCGCGGGCGATGACGTCATCGTCCTCGATGATCAACACCTTTGCCATCCGGGCACATAGTGACGACGCGCGTCGGAGCCCGGGGCCGTCGAGTGGTAACCGGAAGGTGTACGGGTGGTGAACAAGCGAGCAACGGAGAGGCCAACCCGGCCGGCTCTCTCCGCGGACACGGGCACGCGATAGCCAGCAGGCCTTCTGTTAGAACCCGCTCGATGGACCCTGATGCGGCTCGGGCACGCGCGCTCGTCGAGGAGAGCCGCGAAGCCGTTATCGTCGTCGACGACGAGGATCGGGTCCTCTTGGCCAGCCGCCGCGCCCGCCAGGCGTTCGAGGGGATCCGCGAAGGTGAGCGCGTGCCGCCGGGGTTCCTGTCGGGCGGCCTCGGAGTGATCCCGTTCGTCGTCCCGTACGAGGTGGATGGCCGTCGTGAGCGGCTCGTGTATCTCTCGCGTGAGGGAGATCTCGCGGCCTACGAGGAGCTTCGCTCCGGGTTCACCGCAGCGGTCTCGCATGAGCTCCGGACGCCGCTCGCGCGGTTGCTGACGCTCCTCGAGACGGCGACCCTGCCCGGGGAGGACATCCCCGAGCTCGTCGCCCAGGCGACGAGCGAAGTCGCGCAGATCACCGAGCTCATCGACGAGGTGCTCTTCCTCAGCGAGCTCGAATCGGGCGCCAGGGTCGTCGCGCTCGGAGCGACACCGATCCGTCCCGTCCTCGAGGAGGCGCTCGAGGAACTCGAGGAACGGTCCGCTAGGGCCGATGTGCCCCTCAGGCTCGAGGCCGAGGACATCGATCTCGCGATCCGCCCGCGCATGCTGCGTGTCGTCGTTCGGAACCTCGCCGAGAACGCGATCCGCTACGCAGGTCCCGGCGCCACCTTCACGCTCGTCGCCGAGCGCGCACCCGACGGAACCGTGGTCGTCAGCGGCCGGGACGACGGCGTCGGAGTGGACGAAGCGGACCTCCCGCGTCTCTTCGAGCGTTTCTACCGAACGGACGTCGCGCGAGCCTCGCGGGGCACCGGGCTCGGCCTCGCGATCGTGAAGCACGTCGTCACACAGGCAGGTGGGACCGTCGAGGCCCGCGGCGGGCAGGGAGACGGACTCGAGATCCGCTGCGTGTTCCCGCCGTGAGGTCGGGACCCGACAGCGCGTTCACCGGACTTTCACGATATGTTCACCAGTCGAAATCCCGGCGCCCGCGGGACGGTCGAGAGACTGGAGTCGCATGAGAACACGATCCCTCGTCACCGGGGCGACGCTCCTCACGACCATCGCGTTGGCCTCCACGGGTTGTGGCGGGGGCGACGGGGGCGGAGTGATCGCTGCGGACGGATCGAGCACCGTCGGGCCGTTCGTCACCAAGGCAGCGGAAGACTTCAAAGCGGAGCAGGACGTCGACGTCACGGTCGGCATCTCCGGCACCGGAGGCGGCTTCGAGCGCTTCTGCGTCGGTGAGACGGATCTCTCCAACGCGTCTCGCGCGATCGACGAGGACGAGCAAGCGCTCTGCGCGGAGAACGGCGTCGAGTACGTCGAATTCCGTGTCGCAACGGACGCCCTCACGAACGTCGTCAACATCGAGAACGACTGGGCGACGTGTCTCACCATCGAGCAGCTGAACGCGATCTGGAAGCCCGGCTCCACGGTGAAGAACTGGAACCAGGTCGACTCCTCGTTCCCGGACGTCGCGCTCAGGCTGTACGGGCCGGGGACGGACTCGGGCACGTTCGACTACTTCACCGACGCAATCAACGGCGAGGAAGGGGCGAGCAGGACCGACTACTCGCCGAGCGAGGACGACAACATCATCGTCCAGGGCGTCTCCGGTGAGCGTGGCGGCCTCGGCTACTTCGGCTTCTCCTACTTCGAGGAGAACCAGGACACCCTGAAAGCACTCGAGGTCGATGACGGCGGCGGCTGCGTCGCGCCGAGCGTCGAAGCAGCGCAGAACGAAACCTACACTCCGCTCTCGCGCCCGCTGTTCGTCTATGTGAAGCAGAGCTCGTTCGACGACAACCCAGACGTGCGAGCTTTCGTCAAGTTCATGTTCGACAACAACGAGACGATCGCAACCGAGGCCCAGTTCGTCCCGCTGAGCGCCGACCAGGTTGCCGAGGAGCTCGGCAAGTACGAGGAAGCCACCTCGTAGTGAGCCCACCCGCTGTCGTCGTCGAGGAGGCCGGGCGTATCACCCTGCCGAGGAAGAGGATTCGCCCGGGCGAGCTCGTCGTCCAGGCGATTCTCTTCCTCGCGGCTTCGATCTCGGTCCTCACGACGCTCGGGATCGTCATCTCGCTACTCATGCCGGCCATCGACTTCTTCCGGGAAGTCGGCCCGTGGGAGTTCCTGACGGGGACAACGTGGGCGCCCCTCTTCGAGCCCGGCAGCTTCGGGGTCTTGCCGCTCGTCGTCGGCACGTTCGTCATCTCGTTCTGGTCGGCCGTCGTCGCGTTCCCGCTCGGTGTCGGAGTCGCGATCTATCTCAGCGAGTACGCGGCGCCCCGGGTCGCGAGCTTCCTCAAGCCGGTGCTGGAGATCCTCGCGGCCATTCCGACCGTTGTCCTCGGGTACTTCGCGCTCACCTTTGTGACGCCGCTTCTTCGGGACATCGGGGTCCAGGTCGAGATCTTCAACGTCCTCGCCGCGAGCCTCGTGCTCGGCGTCATGCTCATACCGACGGTCGCCTCGCTCTCCGAGGACGCCATGACGGCGGTCCCTCGTGACTTGAGGGACGGTGGCTATGCGCTCGGTGCTGACAAGCTGCAGGTCTCGACGAGGATCGTCGTGCCGGCCGCGATTTCCGGGATCATCGCAGCCTTCGTCCTCGCCTTCTCTCGGGCCGTCGGCGAGACCATGATCGTCCTCATCGCAGCGGGGCAGCTACCGCAGATCGTGTTCGACCCACGCCAGACGATCGAGACGATGACGGCGTTCATCGGCGCAACGGGGAACGGTGACGTGCCGACCGGGTCGGTCGAGTACAAGACGATCTTCGCGGTCGGGCTCACGCTCTTCGTGATGACGCTCGTCATCAATCTGGTCGCGATCCGCCTCGTCCGCAGGTTCCGCGAGGTGTACGAGTGACCGTCACCCACGCCTCCGAGATGCCGCGTGCGAGCCGCGTGTGGAAGAACCGGCTCTTCGAGCTCGCGATGATCTTCTCGATGGTGGTGGCGTTCGGGACGCTCACCGTCCTGCTCGTCGACATCATCCTCACCGGCTGGCCCGAGCTGGACCGGCAGCTGTTCACCGGTCCGCCTTCGACCGTGCCGGAAGAAGCCGGCGCGCGCCCCGCGATCCTCGCGACGGTCTACCTCGGCGTGCTCGTCCTGGTGCTCTCGGTGCCCATCGGTGTGCTCACCGCCATCTACCTCGAGGAGTACGCGGACCGTGGCCGCTGGTGGAACCGGCTGATCGAGGTCAACATCCAGAACCTGGCCGCCGTGCCCTCGATCGTGTACGGGATCCTCGGCCTCGCCTTCATCGTCCGCGGGCTCGGCGTGGGCCGGGTGGTCTTCGCCGGCGCCCTGATCCTGACGCTCGTCGTGCTCCCCACGGTCGTCGTCGCGTCGCGGGAGGCCATCCGCGCGGTCCCGGACTCGATCCGGCAGGGCGCCTTCGCGCTCGGAGCGACGAAGTGGCAGGTCGTCTGGCGTCAGGTGCTTCCGGCGGCGATTCCCGGCATGGCCACGGGGTCTATCCTCGCCCTCTCCCGAGCCGTCGGCGAGACGGCACCGCTCATCATGGTCGGGGCAATCGTCTACGTGGCCTTCGATCCGACGCTCTTCGGCGCATACACGGCGCTGCCGGTGCAGATCTACAACTGGACGAAGCAGCCGGATCCGACCTTTCAGACCCTGGCCGCTGCCGGGGCGATCGTCCTCCTCGTGATCGTGCTCAGCATGAACGCTCTGGCAATCTTCCTGCGCAACCGCTATCGCAAGCAATGGTGAGGCAATGACCCAGATGGAGACTCCGCAGATCGACAGCACGCGCATCGCCGAGGCCTCGCGGGGGGCACTCGACCGAAGCGACATCGAACGGCGCGAGAAGGTCTTCTCCGTCGTCGGTCTCGGTGTGTCCTATAACGGCAAGTCGGCGCTCGAGGAAGTCGACCTGGACGTGTTTCGGAACACGGTGACCGCATTCATCGGTCCCTCCGGTTGCGGGAAGAGCACGTTCATCCGCTGTTTCAACCGCATGAACGACCTCATTCCGGGCGCAAAGGTCGATGGCACGGTCCTCTACCACGGTGCGAATCTCTACGGCCGCGACATCGACCCGGTGGAGATCCGCCGCCGCATCGGCATGGTCTTCCAGAAGCCGAACCCCTTCCCGAAGTCGATCTACGACAACATCGCCTTCGGGCCCAGAGTGCTCGGCATGAAGGGCGATCTCGACGAGCGCGTGGAAGGCGCCCTCCGTCGGGCCGCCCTCTGGGACGAGGTCAAGGACCGGCTCAAGGAGGGTGCGCTCGGACTCTCGGGTGGTCAGCAACAGAGGCTCTGCATCGCGCGCGCGCTCGCCGTCGAGCCCGACGTGATCCTCATGGACGAGCCCGCGTCGGCGCTCGATCCGATCTCGACCACCCGGATCGAAGACCTCATGCACGAGCTGAAGCGCGAGTACACGATCGTGATCGTGACCCACAACATGCAGCAGGCCGCCCGCGTCGCCGACATGACGGCCTTCTTCAGCGTCGTCGTCGCCGAGGACGGAAGTGCCCGGCGGGGAATCCTCGTCGAGTACGACACGACGGCGAAGATCTTCACGACTCCGTCCGACAAGCGGACCGAGGACTACGTGACGGGACGGTTCGGATGAGGATCGAGCTCCAGGCCGAGCTGGACGCCCTCGAGGCGGGCTTCCAGGAGATGGGCGAGGTCGCGGTGCGGTCGATCCGCGGTGCCGTGGATGCGCTACGAACGCAGGACGTCGAGCTTTGCGACGAGGTCATCGCGTTCGACGACGAGGTCGACGACCGCTACCTGGCGCTCGAGCGGCAGGTCGAGATGGTTCTCGCCCGTCAGACGCCGGTGGCGAGCGACCTGCGGCTCGTGCTCGCCGTGTTGCACTGTGCGCTCCACGTCGAGCGCATCGGAGACCAGTGCGTGACGATCGCCAAGCTGACGAAGCTGTCGAGCCACCTCGGAACCCAGCACGCAGTCCTGGAGGGCCTGGTCGACATGGGTGAGCGGTGCGACGAGATGGTGACGCTGGCGCTGAACACGTTCGCGGCGCGCGACCTCGACCGTGCACGCTCTCTGCATCAGCTCGACGATCTCGTCGATCGCTCGAACCGCCAGGTCTTCCACGAGGTCCTCGGGTACATCGACGACGCCGAGGCTCTCGAGTGGGGCATGCGGCAGATCACCGTCGCTCGGTGCTTCGAGCGCATCGGCGACAACGCCGTCGACATCGGCGAGCAGACGGCGTTCATCGTGACCGGGGAGTTCGCCGAGTTCACGGACGCCTCTCACGACCGACGACCGCTCGGCTAGCTTCACCACCTCGCAACCACCCGTTCACGGCATTGCAGCCCATGGGCGTTGGGCTCGAGGCGACCATCGCGCTGGGAACGGGTCAATTCGAGCCGAAGGAGTTGGGATACGCATGAGGATCTCCACAGGGCGCCGCACAACGGCGGTCGCCATCGGGGGGGCGGTGGTCGCACTCGCGATTGCTTCCGTAGCGATCGCGGCATCGACCGTCAGTAACCCAAAGTTCAATCTGAAGGCGCTCAAGGGCACCATCACCGCTGATGGCTCGTCGACGGTTGGGCCGTATACGATTGCGGCGGCCGAGCTCTTCGCCAAGGCGGGTGCGAAGAACGTCAGGATCACCGTGGGCATCTCGGGAACGGGCGGCGGCTTCGAGCGGTTCTGCCGCGGTGAGACCGACCTGTCGGACGCGTCTCGCCCGATGAAGATCAGTGAGGCGCAGACCTGCAAGGACAAGGGCATCGGAGGCTGGCGCGCCTTCACCATCGCGAACGACGCGCTCACGGTTGTCGTGAACCGCCAGAACACGTGGGCGACGTGCCTCTCGGTCGAGGAGCTCAAGAAGATCTGGCAGCCCGGGTCGAAGGTGAACAACTGGAACGACGTTCGCTCCGGGTTCCCCGATGTCCAGCTGAAGCTGTTCGGGCCCGGCACCGACTCGGGGACGTTCGACTACTTCACCGAGGCGATCAACGGGACCGCGCGGGCGAGCCGGTCCGACTACCAGGCGTCCGAGGACGACAACGTGCTCGTGCAGGGCGTGGCCGGCGAGCGTGGCGGGCTCGGGTACTTCGGGTTCTCGTACTACGAGGAGAATCAGGACAAGCTTCGGGCGGTCGAGATCCGCAACCCGAAGACGGGACAGTGCGTCGCCCCAGGCATCAAGACCGTGCAGGACAACTCCTACAAGCCACTCGGCAGGCCGCTCTTCATCTACGCGAAGGGCTCGTCGTTCAAGCGGACCGAGGTGCAGGCGTTCTTCGACTACATCCTCGACAACGAGACGGCGATTGCGAAGCGTTCGCGCTTCGTCCCTCTGACCCCGAAGCAGCTCAAGGTGCAGAGGAACCGGCTCCACTATGCGATCGCGGCCGCACGGAAGGGCTGAGCTTTCTCCCTCCGACCGACTGCCTGACACGGGGGGCGGCCCATCGGCCGCCCCCGCTGTCTCTCGTCGGAAGGAGAACGTACATCGCTCGCAGCGAGAGCGACGGGGACGCGCATCGAGAGGATGCCTTGGGGCGAAGGCGGTGGGGTGGTGCCCATCGTGTGTCGGATTGGTGACTCGGGTTGTCCGGCACGGACATCTGTGCGATTGGTTTACTCATGCGCTTCGCTCTCGTGGCCCACCAGGCGACACCGACGAACGACTGCCTGACCGCGGCGACGGTCGGGTCGTCGTCGTGGGAGCTCATGAGCCCGAGGGACGCGCTCGAGATCCTGCGTCCGGGCGATGCAGCGCTGGGACGCCTCGACGTTCTGCCCACGCTCGACGGGGTCGAGGAAGGGCTCTGGGCGCTGGGCGCGCTGGCGGCTCGGGGAATCGCGGTTCTCAATGACGCAGCGGCGCTTCTGGCGTTGCATGACAAGCTGCTCACTGCGCGCTTGCTTCGCCGTGCCCGGATCAGGCATCCGGCGACGGCTCACATCCGACCGGGACGCCCGTTCCCTGCCATCCGGCTGCCGGTCGTGGTCAAGCCTCGCTTCGGAAGCGGCGGACGTGACGTCGTCCGCTGCGACGATCAGCGCGCGCTGGACGCGACGCTGGCTGGGCTCGGCGACACGCCCTGGTACCAGCAGCAGGGAGCGGTCGTGCAAGAGCTCATCACGCCGGTCGGCTACGACCTACGACTGCTCATCGCCGGAGAGCGCGTCGTCGGCGCAGTCTTCCGGATCGCAGCGCAAGGTGAATGGCGAACGAACATCGCGCTCGGAGGCACCCGTCAGTCGGTGTCCGATCCTCCTCTGGACGCATGCGGGCTTGCGATCGACGCCGCCCGCGCCGCAGGAGCGGCGCTCGTCGGGGTCGATCTCGTACCGGACGAGTCCGGTGACTGGACCGTCATCGAGCTGAACGGCGCGGTCGAGTTCACGCACGAATACCGAACCGACGGCGACGTGTTCGCGGATGTCGCCGTCGAGCTCGCTCGATACGCGACAGACGGTCTCGCGAGCACGGATTCGTTCTCGACGTACGCCGCATGACGGCACCTTCGAGCGCCTCTCCGCGGTCGACCGTGTCTACAGGGCATGGGCACGTACCAGTTGCCGGCTGCCAGATCGAGACGACGAGTTCACCGCATTTCCGCGGACCGCGCGCGTAGCCTCGACTCAGCGTCCGCACCGACAAGGACGCCTCCTCAGAGAAGGAGCCCGGACGAGCCGTTTTGGGAAGTAAGGGGAGCTTCCATCGGCCGCTCGCTCAGGGCTCTTTCTCGTCTCGGAGATCCGGCGCTGCGCCGCGTGGCTGTGCTCGCGTCCCTTCCGCAAGATCCATCTCGGGACAGAGCGACCATCAAGAGGTTGGCTTCGGCCAGGTGCGGTGTCCGCATCGGTTTCGGATGGCTCGTCAGCGCGATGCGGTCTGCGGACGGTGCTCGGGTGCGATGGAGACTGCAGGTGGCCAGGCCAACCGCCGGCGCAACCAGAGTGCGACGTAAACCAGCGCGACGAGGACGGGGACCTCGATGAGCGGCCCCACGACCCCGGCGAGCGCCTCGCCGGACGCGACGCCGAAGACTCCGACTGCAACCGCGATTGCCAGCTCGAAGTCGTTCGAGGCCACGGTGAACGAGAGCGCCGCAGTCTGGGGGTACGGGAAGCCCTGCAGCCGCCCGGCGACGAAGCCTGCCGTCCACATGAGCGCGAAGTACGCGAGGAGTGGAACGGCGATGAGGACGACGTCGAGCGGCTGGGAGGTGATCTCCTCACCCTGGATCGCGAACAGCAGGACGATCGTGAAGAGGAGGCCGTACAACGTCAGCGGCGCGATCCGCGGGATGAAGCGCTGTTCGTACCAGTCGCGGCCACGCCTACGGATCCCGATCCGCCGGGTGACGTAACCAGCCGCGAGGGGGATGCCCAGGAAGATCAGCACGGTACGCGCGATCTCCCAGATGCCGACCTCGAGCCCCTGTGTGTCGAACCCGAGCCAGCCGGGCAAGACGGTCAAGTAGAGATAGCCGAGAAGTGAATAGGCGACGACCTGAAACAGGGCATTGAAGACGACGAGGACAGCGGCTCGCTCGCGGTCCCCGAGCGCGATGTCGTTCCACACGAGGACCATCGCGATGCAGCGGGCGAGCCCGACGATGATCACGCCAGTCCGGTACGCGGGTTGGTCGGCGAGGAAGATCCAGGCGAGCGCGAACATGAGCGCGGGTCCGACCACCCACGACAGGAACAGCGAGACGCCGAAGAAGCGCCAGTTGCCGACCCCGTCGTCGCTCATCCGGCCGATGTCCTCGTAGCGCACCTTCGCGAGCACCGGGTACATCATCAGCAGCAGCCCGGCCGCGATCGGGAGCGAGACGGTACCGACCTGAACCCGGTCGAGAGCGTCGTCGATGCCGGGCACGAGCGTGCCGAGAAGGAGCCCGGCAGCCATCGCGAGCGCTATCCAGAGCGGTAGGTAGCGGTCGAGCCTCGAGAGTCGGGCGAGCACCGCTCCCCCGTCGGCGGGCTCAGCCGGCACAGTCGTCGCCCGTCTCGCCATGGCCGAGTCGACAGCCGTCAGGACACGGTCGTCGCGTCGGACGGCAGGAGCTCGCCGACGAGCTGACGGACGCGACGATCGAGGTCGTCTCGGATGCGCCGCACGGCCTCCAGGTCCTGATCGGCCGGGTCGGCGAGATCCCAGTCCTCGTAGCGCTTACCCGGATAGATCGGGCAGGCATCTCCGCACCCCATCGTGATCACGACGTCCGCGGCTCGGACCACCTCGTCGGTCAGCGGCTTCGGGAACTCCTCACCCATGTCGATCCCGATCTCGGACATGGCCTCGACGACAACGCGGTTGATCTCGTCCGCGGGAGCGCTCCCCGCCGAGCGAACGTGAACGCGGCCTCCAGAGCGCAGGCGAACGAGGCCGGCTGGCCATCTGGCTTCTGCCCGCGTTCTGGACGCACACGAAGAGGACCTCCGGCTGCTCCTTCGTCACGAGCCCTTCGACCTGCGCGAGCGCCCTGAGCCGCTCGCGCGCGAAGCGGTGGGCGAGCACCGGAACGAACACCGTGAGCTTCGAGTCGCCGAGCAAGTCGACCGACTCGGCCAGATATCGAGCGATCGTCTCGCGGGAGAAGGTTCCGACGAACTCGTCCTGCAGCGCTTCGGCTGCCTTCTCGACGTGTCCCCGAGTGACGGGGTCGAGCATCTCGGCCATCGAGAGTTCCTCCTCACATCGACGACGATCGATGACAGGATTCTGCCACGTCATCGATGTCTGTCAATATCCTGGCCGTGCGCACGCTTTCCAGAGTCGCGCCAGCCTGTCCGCCGCTGCTCCAGGGGCCTCTTGCCTCCGACGAGGCAGAGCAGCTCGCCGCCGTCCTCAAGGCGCTCGCTGACCCCGCGCGGCTTCGTCTACTCAGCCTCATCCAGGCGCAGCCGGGTGCCGAGGCGTGCGTCTGCCACTTGGTCGAGCCCCTCGGCCTGTCTCAACCAACCGTGAGCCACCATCTCAAGGTGCTCCTCGAAGTCGGGGCTCGTCGAACGGGAGCGACGCGGGAGCTGGTCGTTCTATCGCGTCGTGCCGGGCACGCTCTCCGCGCTCCGCGAGCTTCTCGTCTGAACGGATCGGAAAGCAACGCCCCTCGTGGCGGGGCGAGCTCTCTTGCGCCGTGATGCTCCTTGCCTAAGCCGCCTCGTGGAGGTCTTCGCGCCAGCCGTGAACCAGGTCTGCCTTCGCGTAGCGGTACACGAGGAGCGGGATGAAGTCGTTGATCGTGGCCTCTCGTCGGAGGCGCTCGTAGTGGTCGTAGCCGACCGCCCTTACCTGTTCCGGCGGGAAAGCGTCCCCGACCTCGCGGAGCAGATCCTGGAGTAGCTTGTCCATCTGACGTTCGAGTTCCTGTTGCCTCACGGAGACCCCGTCCTTTCAGCGAGTGTGGAGCGCGGGAGAGCCCATCGACGACATCGACGGGCGCGCGCCGCATCAGCGCCCGGCTCAGCCAACGACACGACGGCCGTTGCCGTACGCTCATGCCCGACGCCGCCAGCATCACGTCGAATCGTCCAGGCCAGCGTCGTGCACCGCATCCGGGTGCCCCCGCAAGACGGTCGCCGGGAAACTACGGAGAGCGTGCGGCAGAGTTCGCGCGCCTCCACGATCTGACGGTCGATCGGTCGCCTGGCGGGCGGGCGCCTCGCCGCTCACGGCGATGCGGGACGAGGCGGTGCCCTATGTGCCCTCAACCGCGATGAGGACTGTCACTACGCTGTGACGGCGATGCGCTCGCACCGCGAACGGGAGCTCAAGCTCGTCCCTCGGGACGGGTTCCGCCTCGCCGACCTCGGCGAGCCCACCTCCCTGCGCGTGTTCGTCTCCACGTACCACGACACGCCGGACTTCCGGCTCGCGCGACATCGGATCACTCTGCGTCACCGAGTCGAGGACGGGACGAGGCTCTGGCAGCTCAAGATCCCGTCCGGCGCCTCCCGAATCGAGCTCGAGGTGCCTGGCGCCCCTGTTCGCCCACCGGCGGAGCTGACGGATCTGCTCGCCGTACATCTCCGCGGCACGTCGCTCGTCAAGGTTGCACGCATGCGCACCCGGCGCGAGAGCATCACGATGGACGGTGCCGAGATCGTCGAGGACTCGGTGGCCGTCTTCGAGGGGCGACGCGTGGCCCGTCGCTTCAGCGAGCTCGAGGTCGAGCTTCTCGACGGTGACGAGCGCACGCTTCGACGCGTCGAGCGGGTGCTGCGTCGTGCCGGAGCGGAGCGCAGCAACTTCGTTCCCAAGCTCTACCGTGCCCTCGACCTCGAGCTCGACTCGTCCGGCTCCGACCGTGACCCCGGCCGCGACGCCCGGCGAGGTGCTGGGACTCGCCCTGTCGGAACAGCGACGCAGCCTGCTCGACCACGATCCCGGTACACGCCTCGGGGCCGATCCCGAGGACCTCCACCAGATGCGCGTGGCGACCCGTCGGGCACGAGCATTCCTGCGCGCAGCGGGGCCGCTCGTCGATCCGGACTGGGCGGAAGCCCTTCGCGCCGAGTTGGGCTGGCTCGGGTCCGCACTCGGTCCGGCGCGCGACGCCGACGTCCTCCACGAGCACATGCGTGAGGAGATCGCGGCGTCCGGACTGCCCGCGAGGTCCGTCAGGGGTCTGACGGCTGCGCTCGAGGCCGCCCGCGAGGAAGCGCGGGCTGTCGCGGTCGCTGCACTCTCGGAGCAACGCTACTTCGAGCTCCTGGACCGCCTCGAGCTGGCGGAGCATCCAGTGCTCGGGGCCGAGAGCGACGCGAGTCTCGCAGGCCTCTGGTGGGCCGAGTTCCAACGCACGAGGAAGGCGTTCGCAAGGCTCGGCCGGGGATCGGCCGATGCAGAGCTCCACGCCGCACGGATACGGGTCAAGCGCGCACGCTACGGAGCGGAGCTGGCGGCGCCGGAGCTGGGAGAGCCGGGAGAGCGGTTCGTCTCGGCGGCGAAGCAGCTTCAGGACGTCCTCGGCGAGCATCAGGACTCGGTCGTGGCCGAGGAGTGGCTCCTCGCGTGGGGCGCGTCGCACCCCGCGGCGGAGCGCGCCGTATCGCCGCTCGTCGATCGCGAGCGCAAGCGGCGGCGAAGGGCGCGGTCGAGGGTGGCCGAAGGCCTGGGAGCGGCTCGACCGACGCGCCCGCAAGGCGCGCATGTGAGCTATCTCGTGCGCGCGGCAGGAGGTCTGGTCGTCCGGGAGGGCGCGGCCGGACCGGAGGTTCTGGTCGTCCACCGTCAGAAGTACGGTGACTGGACGTTCCCGAAGGGTAAGGCCGAGCCCGGGGAGTCGGACGAGGACTGCGCGCGGCGGGAGGTCTCCGAGGAGACGGGCCTGACCTGCGTGCTGGGAGAAGAGCTACCTTCGACCTCGTACACCGATGCGCAGGGACGTCCCAAGCGCGTCCGGTACTGGCGCATGACTCCGGTGCGAGGGGAGCTCGTGTTCCGTCACGAGGTCGACACGGCGCGCTGGGTCGCGGCGGACGAGGCGCATCGGCTTCTCACCTACGATCGCGACGTCGCCGTGCTCGAGAGGCCTGCTGGCGACCGCTTGACTGGACCGAGCCACCGATGAAGAATCCCCGGCGGGAGAGGACACGTGCTGCTGCTCAGACACGCCAGCGCGGGAGAGCGGCTCTCGACGCCGTCGCTCGATCACGCTCGCCGACTGGACCAGGCAGGGCGGGTCCAGGCACGTCTCCTGCCACGGTCTCTCTCGAGTCATGCGGTCGAGAGAATCCTGTCGAGCCCCCATGCGCGCTGCGTCGAGACCGTCGTTCCACTCGCCGACGCGAGAGGTCTCGTCGTCGAATGTCGAGACGAGCTCACGCCGGACGGACCGATCGACGATCTCCTCTCGCTCCTCGACGAGCTCTCGGCCGACACCGCTCGTCTGCACGCACCGAGAGGTCTTCGAGAAGCTGTTCGACGGCGAGGTCACGTGCGAAAAAGGCGGGACCTGGCTGGTGGAGCGACGAGGCGGACAGCTGGCTCCGGTCGCCTACCTCCCGCCTCCGACGAGCGTGACGCCGGGCCGCATGCGGGCGACCACTCGCTGACGACCACTCGCTGACGACCCCGCGGCTCGTTACCTGCGTTCTCCCCGGACAGGCACAAGCCGGTTACCCGGAGGACGGATGGGGCCGCGCTGCGAAGCCTGGGCGCGTCCTAGGATCCACGGTGCGCCCGTGGATCTGTACCTCGTGCGACATGCGATCGCGGAGCCACGCGATGCGATGCAGTGGCCCGACGACTCGCGTCGCCCGCTGACACCGGCCGGAGCCGCGCGCATGCGGTCCGCTGCGTGCGGGCTCCGGCGTCTCGCGGTGGTGCCGGAGGGTGTTCTCGTCAGCCCCTTCGTGCGCGCCGTGTCGACTGCCGAAATCCTGGACGAGCTCGCCGATTGGCCGGCGGCCGAGCTCCGCTCGGAGCTCGAGCCCTCGTGCCCGGCGAGCGCCGGCCTGAGGCTCCTCGCGGCGCGGGAGGAGACGTCACTCGCCCTCGTCGGCCATGAGCCACAGCTCTCCCGGCTCGCCTCCCTGCTCCTCTCGGGTCACGAGCGCTCCCTCGAGATCGAGCTGAAGAAGGGAGGCGTGATCTGCCTGGACGCCCCGAGTCGGCTGGCTCCCGGCGCGGGCCGCCTTCGCTGGAGCGCCAGCCCGAGAATGCTTCGGCGTGTCGGCCGCTGACGTCCGCTCAGGCGGCCGCGGTCTCCGCGCGGGCGAGCGCGAGGGCCGCTCCCTCGCGCAGACCGCCGCGACCGACCTCCAGGGGCGTGCCGAAGCGCCGCGCGACCTCCGAGAGAACGAGCGCTCCGCCGAGAAGCGTCTGGGTCCGCCCTTGGGTGATTCCATGCCCCTTGGTCACCGTTTCTGCGCCGTCTCGGGCCAGGCGGTTCACGAGATCCTCGAGCTCGCCGACTCCAAAACGCCGTCCGAGGATCCTGCCCGCCGCGCGGGCCGTTCCGCCGACTGCGAGAGCCTGATCCGGACGCGGCGGGTCGAGGCCGTCGAGGAGGAGAGAGACCTCGCGCCTCGCGATCGCGATTGCCTCCGCTGAGGGCCGCAACTCGTCAAGGAAAGCGCGCGTGACGCGCAGCGCACCTGCCTCGCGCGAGTCCACCCAGGCGGCTCCGAGACCCGGTGTTCCGACCGCGATCTCGCAGGACCCGCCGCCCAGGTCGACGACCCCCACGACATCGGGGGGATCCTCCATCCTGGAGACCGCTCCCTCCCATGCCAGCCTGCCCTCGTCGTCGGCCGCGAGGACGACGACCGCCGATCTCGTCGCATCCGTCAGGACCTCGACGAGCTCGGCGCCGTTCGACGCCTGGCGACCCGGTGCGGTGACGACGGTCTCGAGCCGCTCGACACCGGTCTTCCGTGCAATCTTGGCGAACGACCTGGTCACCTCGCCGAGCTCTCTCAGCTTCTTGCGCCCGACGCGGCCGAGCGCGTGCACGTCGTCCCCCAGGCGGAGGTAGATCCGGTCGCGCTGGAGCTCGCGGACCTCTCCTTCCACGACGGCGGCGACGAGGAGTCGAACCGAGTTGGAGCCCACGTCGATGACCGCGACGTCCACGGGCCCGATTCTTCCTTCGGCGTCGGCTGTCCTAAACGCCACGGTGCTCACGGGCTCGGCGCCGGGCGCGAGCACGGGCGCGGCGCATCATCGTCGCATGATGCGAGTGCGGCTTCTCCGACGCCGTTGCTCTCGTCCACTCGCCCTCGGGCCCGAGGAGCCAGGCGTTCGTGTCGTCCCGGCAGCGCGCTGTCGAGGATCGCGTTGATCTCCTGACGCACGCGTGTGCTCTCCACAGGGACGAGGACCTCGACGCGGTGGTCGAGGTTTCGGGTCATCAGGTCCGGGCTGCCGATGTAGACCGTGGTCCGATCCCCGGCTTCGAATGCGTAAATCCGACTGTGCTCGAGGAAGCCACCGACGATCGAGCGCACGCGTATGGACTCGGAGAGCCCAACGACACCCGGCCGGAGCGAGCACGTCGTCCGGGCGACGATGTCGATCGTCGCACCTGCCTGGGACGCTGAGTACAGCTCGTCGACGATCGCGGGATCGACGAGGTGGTTCACCTTGAGCCTGATGTTTGCGCGCCGTCCTTCGCTCGCCGCGGCTGCCACGGCGCGGATCTCGTCGACGAGCCCGCTCCGAAGCGTGAAGGGCGCGACGAGCAGCTTCCGGAACCGCTGTGGGCGCCCGAAGCCGGTGATGTAGTTGAAGAGCTCGGCGACGTCGGCGGCGATGTCCTCGTCCGCGGTGAAGATGCCGAAGTCCTCGTAGAGACGGGCCGTCGCTGCGTGGTAGTTGCCCGTGCCGATGTGAGCGTATCGCCGCAGCTCGCCCCCTTCGCGCCGGACGAGCAGGGTCATCTTGGCGTGGATCTTGACGTCGGGGAACCCGTAGGCGACGTGAACACCGGCCTGCTCGAGCGCCCGCGACCACTCGATGTTCCGGCGCTCGTCGAAGCGAGCCTTGAGCTCGACCAGGCAGACCGCTTGCTTTCCCTCCTCCGCGCACTCGATCAGCGAGCCGACGAGCGCGCTGTCGTCGCTCGTCCGGTATACCGCGGTCTTCATGGCGATGACGTCGGGGTCGAGGACCGCCGCCTGCGCGAAGGTCTCGAAGCTCGCGCGGAACGACTCATAGGGTTGATGGACGGCGATGTCGCCACGGCGGATCTCGTCGAAGATGCGAGGGGGGTCGCTCTGCGCCCCGGCGAGCCGGGGCGCGACCACGGGAACCCAGGGCTCCCACTTGAGGTCGGGTCGATCGAGGGCGCCGAGCTCCATCAGGTCGGCGAGGTCGAGCGGGCTCTCGATCCGGTAGATCTGCGTTTCGTCGGCCCCGAGGCCCTGAGTCAGGCGATCGACCATCCGTGACGACGCCGAGGAACTGACCTCGACTCGGACGACGTCGCCGAAGCGACGCTTTCGAAGTTCTGTCTCGACGGCCTCGAGGAGGTCTGCGGCATCGTCGGAGACCTCGAAGTCGGCATCGCGAGTGACCCGGAACACCGCGCGCTCGACGATCGTCGCGCCAGGAAAGAGCGCCGGGAGGAAGTGAGCGATCACCTGCTCGAGGGGGACGAACAGGCCCCGCTTGCCGATCGCCAGGAAGCGAGGCAGCCCCTCGGGAATCTTGACGCGCGCGAATCGCTCTTCACCCGTCTCCGGATCCTGTGCGATGACTGCGAGCGACAGCGACAAGCCCGAGATGTACGGGAACGGTTGGCCGGGGCCGACGGCCAGAGGAGTCAGCACGGGGTAGATCTCGCGCTGGAAGTGCTGCTCGAGGTTTCGGAGCTCCTTCTCGCTGCAGTCCTCGACCCCCCCGACGTCGATCCCGTGGGCGGCGAGCGCGGGGCGCAGCTCTCTCTTCCACGCGCGTGACTGGCGAGCGACGAGGTCGAGGACGCGTTCCCGGATCCGCGCGAGCGTCTCCTGTGGCCTGAGGCCGTCCGGCGAGCGCATGGCGAGGCCTGACTCGGCCTGCTCGAGGAGACCGGCCACGCGGACCTGGAAGAACTCGTCGATGTTCGACGAGAAGATGGCGCAGAACTTCACCCGCTCGAGGAGCGGGATCGACTCGTCGAGCGCAAGCTCCAGCACGCGGCCGTGGAACTCGAGCTGAGAGAGCTCCCGGTTCAGCAGCCGCTTGGCAGGCTCGCTCGTGACGCGGGTCGCCATCGCTCCATTCTCTATCGGCAGAGCCTGCGCTGGGGTTACCTTCCGGTGAACGAGCGTGGGCGCGTCCGTTCTCGGTGGAGCTGCGCTCGACTCGATGGATCAGGCCGGCGCTCGGGTCTGCTGCCGGACACGTGTCAGAGGACCTCCAGATCCTCACCGCATGACCACAACTCCGTGACCGGCGACGCGTTAGGTTCGTCCCATCGACGTCGCGGTCCTGGAAACGATCCCGCTCCTCGCGGGACTCGACTCCGAGCAGCGTCAGCGAGTCGCTGACAACTGCTCGTCGCTCGAGGTCGAAGCCGGAGAGAAACTCGTGCAGGAGGGAGACTTCGGCTACGCCATGTTCGCAATCGTCGCCGGAACGGCGACTGTCAGCATCGACGGCGAGGACATACGCACCCTCGGCCCGGGTGACGTGTTCGGCGAGGTCGCGGTCCTGTCAGGCGGTCGTCGCTCGGCGACGGTCGTGGCCAACACGCCGATGCGGCTGATCACGGTGATGAACCGGGACGTCTGGCGTC
Source organism: uncultured Actinomycetes bacterium (assembly GCA_963705535.1). Lineage (GTDB taxonomy): Bacteria > Actinomycetota > Thermoleophilia > Gaiellales > Gaiellaceae > GMQP-bins7. The sequence continues at coordinate 117,642 of CAVPJY010000005.1, read as the reverse complement.
TCGAGCGCGAGAATCCCAAGATCGGCTCCGAGCTGAGGGCGACGATCGCCGCATGCGTCGAGCGCGTCGGCGCGGCCAGCCCGGGACCATCGAACAGCTCGCCCGGCGCCGGCTGACGTCAGCCGCAGCGCTCGGCCGCCGCGGGCTCGCGCAATCGCCCGTCTCGGCTCAGGCGAGGGACTCGAGAACGAGTGCCTGGAAGTGGGCGACGAGCCGCTCGGACTCGGGCAGGAGTCGTCCATCGTCGACGAGCCCCGAGCGGACACCCGCCTGGACCCGCTCGACGAGAGCACGGTCCTCGCCGCCGACCTGCGTGTCGAACGCGAGCAGCTCGGCGATCCACTCGTCGTCGGCATCTGCGGCCACGAAATAGTCGAGGAAGCGGAAGGTGCGCTCCGGCCCGAGCGGGACGAGAGGCCCGATCGAGATGTTGGGACGCCCGGGCATGACGTTGACGACGGTGTTCGGAAACACGAAATGGAACTGGCCGCGTTCGACCTCTCCCGCCGGCAGGTAGGTGCCCCGCGGCTCGGGCCGGAGGGACCCGACCTGCGACATGTGCCAGCGGGATGCCTGGAGGAGGTACGAGTCTGGCGACACGTCGACGACGGCGGAGAACCCGGGATGTGCCGTCGGGCAGTGATAGCACTCGAGGTAGTTCTCCGCGCAGATCTTCCAGTTCGCGTCGGTCTCGGACTCCCAGCGCTCGAGGAAGCGCAGACCGTCGACGTCGATCCCCGCGGCGTCGACGTGCTCCGGGATGTCCTCGAGGAAGTCGGAGAGCGGAGCGGCATCCGCGTCGGGGTTGACGAACGCGAACGGTCCCCATGTCTCCAGCCGCAGCGGTACGAGCCCTGGGCCGTCGATCGCGTGGCCGTGCTCCCGTTCCATGCGCGGCGCCTGCAGGAGCCTCCCGTCGAGGCCGTAGGTCCAGGCGTGGTACGGGCACTGCAGCGTGGAGCGCATGCCCGAGCCGGTGCAGACAAGCGAGCCACGGTGCCGGCAGACGTTGAGGAACGCGCGCAGGACACCCGCCTCGTCGCGGACGAGGACGACCGGTACGTCGCCTGCCCGCGCAGTGGTGAACGACCCTGGCTCCGCGACCTCGTCGACGCGGCCGACGTACTGCCAGAAGCGGCGGAAGATCCGCTCCTGCTCGAGTCGGTGGACGACGAGGTCCGTGTACCAGCTCCACGGGAGTGTGCGGGTCCCGGTCGTCGGCGACATCGCGGCGACTCTAGTCGCCGCAAGGCCGTTTTGGCCGCCTCAGGCTGCCAGTTCGCCCGTATCCGCCTCGAGTCGGACGAGGTAGGCCGGGCGTGCGGAGCGCAGGTAGTCGACTACCTCTCTCTCGTCGTGCAGGCTCGGAAGCAGCGTCTTCCAGCCGATGAGATGCTCCGGGCGGTGGAAGTCTCCCGTGGCGACTGCGGGAAGCCCGGCTTCCGCGACCCATCCGAAGAGCCGGTCTCGGTTGAAGAGCTCGAAGCGGTGCGCGAGCCTGCGCAGGTCTGCGTCCCGCGCGAAGCGGCGGGTCAGCCGCCCGGAGGCGAGCGCAGGCTCGCGGTCATACGGGTGCGCCGCGACGAGCGCGGCGCCGGCCTCGGCGGCCGTCCTCATTGCCTCCGCGATCCCGCAATCGACGGAGACGAGCTCTCGAAGCCCGATGGCGACCGCGTGCGCGGCGTCCGCCGGATCGTGGTGGTTGAAGCTCAGCTCGAGCCCGGGGATCACGAGCATCCCGTAGGTCCTCCACGCGCGCGCGGCTTCCCGCTCGATGTCGGCCAGGTACGCGTCCCACGTTCGCTCGTCCACCGAGTTGAACACGGCCCCGCGGCGCTCACGCCACGGGTCGTCGTGACGCACGACGTGATCGGTGATGCAGAGCACGTCGAAGCCGTGGCGCGCGTACAGGTCGACGAGCTCGGCGACCTGCAGGACGCCGTCGCTCCAGCGCGTATGTGCGTGGAGCTCGCAGAGCAACGGTCCGGGACTTCGGCGCATGTGGGGGAAGCGTGCGTCGGGCTCCACCCTCCGTGGGCGCAGAAGTGGTTGATTTCCAGGGAAAATCGGGAGACCAGCGAACGTGGCTATCCTCGGCGGATGCGCCGACTCGGAGTGGCTCCGTGACGACCGACGGCCTGGCCCTCGTCGAGCACGCCGAGGGGGTCCTGAAACCGCTCGAGGAGGCACGCAATGCCGCGTGGTGGGACGCGAACGTCCAGGCGGGCGACGACACGGAGCGGCGGCGCGCGGAGACGGAGCTCGCCTACTCGAACGCGCTCGCGGACGGGTCGCTCTTCGAGGAGATCGTCGGCGCTCGGCGCTCCGACGGACACGACCCGATGGTCGCGCGCTGCCTCGACCTCCTGCACGACCTCATGCTCCGGCACCAGCTGCCCGACTCGCTGCGGTCACGGATCGTCGAGCTCGAGGCCGCCGTCGAGACGCGCTACGCCCGCCACCGGGGAGTCGTCCGCGGCGCCGAGGTCGGCGACAACGAGATCAAGCGCATCCTGCGCGAGAGCGACGACCCGACGGAGCGACGCGAGGCGTGGGAGGCCTCGAAGACCGTCGGCGCCGCGGTGGCCGAGGACGTGCGGGAGCTCGCGCGGCTCCGGAACGAGGCTGCCAGGGCGCTCGGCCACCGGGACTGGTTCGCGCTCTCCCTCGCGACCGACGAGATGGACGAGCAGAGGCTCCTCGAGACGCTCGACGCGTGCGACCGCGCGACCGCCGAGCCGTTCGCGCGCTGGAAAGCCAGGCTCGACGCCCGGCTCGCCGAGCGGTTCGGGTGCACCGAGTCGGAGCTGCGCCCGTGGCACTACGCGGACCCGTTCTTCCAGGAGCCGCCGACGGAGGGCTCCGTGGACCTCGACCCGCTCTTCGAGGGAGAGGACGTCGTCTGCGCTCGCGCGCGACACGTACGAGCGGCTCGGGCTCGAGGTCGCAGGGATTCTCGAGCGGAGCGACCTGTATCCCCGCCCGGGAAGAACCAGCACGCGTTCTGCATCGACGTGACCCGCGGCGGCGACGTGCGCGTGCTCGCGAACGTGGTGGCCAACCACTCGTGGACCGAGACGATGCTCCACGAGCTCGGGCACGGCGTCTACGACCTCGGGCTCGACCGGGAGCTGCCGTGGCTCCTGCGGTCCACGCACCTGGTGACGACGGAGGCGACCGCGCTCCTCTTCGGCGCGCTCCCCCGCGACCGCGAGTGGCTGGAACGCGTGCGCGGCGTGGACGCGGGCGACGTCGAGTCCCTCGCGCCCCGGCTGCAGGCCGCCGGTGCGGCCGAGCACCTCGTCTTCACGCGCTGGGTGCTCGTGATGACCGGCTTCGAGCGCGTCCTCTACGCGGATCCGGACGGCGACCTCGACTCGGCCTGGTGGGAGCTCGTCTCCCGCTATCAGCTCGTGACGCCGCCCGACGGGCGGCGAGCCCCCGACTGGGCGGCGAAGATCCACATCGCCGTCGCGCCCGTCTACTACCACACGTACCTGTACGGCTCGATCGTCGCGATGCAGCTACGGGAGGCGCTGACGTCGGGCGCGGGCGGGCTCGTCGATCGACCCGATGCCGCGCGCCTGCTCGCGACGAGGCTCTTCGCGCCGGGACAGTCGGTGCGCTGGGATCGTCTCGTCGCGGATGCCTCCGGGCGGCCGCTGTCCGTCGCATCGCTGGCGCGCGAGGTCCAGGCGGCGGCGACGGCCTAGGGAGGACGCCGCGGGCCAGGTCCGTCGGGGACGAGACGGCCGAGGCGTCCGCGGTTCCGCGCGATGACGTCGTAGGCCGCATCGAGGACCACGGATGGCACCGAGCGAGAGCAGGCGTCCCGCGGGGCGCGAGATCCTCATCGCGCGCAGCAGCTCGGGCGTGCCCGCTCCGCGCCCCGTGAGGGACCCGTCGCGACGTGCGAACCGCCAGCTCGCGAGCTTCTGGTCCTCGGGGAGCCGGGCGAGAAGCGGCGCGGCCGCCTCGTCCTCGAGCGGAAGGAGCGAGAGCTCGTGATCGCGGTCGAGCCGGGCGACGACACGCGCCGCGAAGCGGCAGAGGCGTCAGCCTGCGTCGTAGAGCAGGACAGGACGCCGACCCACTAGCCCGCGAAGCGGTAAGCGGCCGCGACGTCCGGAGTGAGATACGCGGCCGACGGGCTCCCGGCGGGCGTGAAGACGCCGATGATCGTCAGCTCGCGATCCGCGCTCGTGTTCTCGACGATGTGCACCTGCCGGGGTCGGAGACGGAAGGCGGACCCGGCGGGGAGCTCGAGCTCGTCCACTCCGACGTGGAGACGTGCAGGCCCCTCCGGGACGTACACGATCTCGTCGTACAGGTGGTAGTGCCAGGGCGCTCTCCCGGGCGGGATGTACCCGGCGAAGAGCGTCGCCCGGGTGGAGCCGTTGTGCGGTCCGAAGAGGATCTGGAACGAGCGCGCGCCCGTCGCCGCCTCCGAGCGCGAGGCCTCGAGGCGGGCGACGACCTCGCGCGGGCCGAGCGGCGCGTGGCGGTCCGCCCCGGCCCGACCGTGACCCGGAGAGGGTCAGAGGGGCCGATGCCTCGATCGAGACCTCCTCGCCGGCGAGCACGAGCGCGGCTGATCCGGCATCGAGCGGGACGCCCTCGGTCCCGAGCGAGAGCGTTCCCGTTCCCTCCACGACGTGGAGCAGGGTGTCGGCCCCCACGTCGCCCACCGCCCGCACGGCTCCCGGGTCGACGCGGAGAAGGGCGAGCGCGAGCTCCGAGCCTTCCGCCGGCGGGACGAGATCGGCGTCCGGGGGGCCCATGCGCGCAGCCTAGTTGTCCTGCCCACACACGTTGTGAACGGCTGACGACGTAATCCGGCCCTCCTTCCAGGCTGTGCGTCTGCGAAGACCACGGCCAGAAGGAGGGCACGGATGTACCTGCACGCTAACGCCAAGCTCGGACTTGCCGGGCGGCTCGCACTCGTCCGCTCGATCGAGGCGGGTTGCTCGATCAGGGCCGCCGCCGCGAGCTTCAGCGTCTCGCCGGCAACCGCCCACCGCTGGTGGCAGCGCTGGCGAGCCGCGAGCGACCTGGAGCACGCGAGCCTTGCCTGTCTTCTCGATCGCTCCAGCCGACCCGCTCACAGCCCCAGACGGCTCGCCCCCGAGCTCGAGCGGGCGATCTGCGACTGCCGGCGAAAGACGGGCTGGGGACCGCGCCTGGTCGCCGGCGTGACCGGCTTCGCCCATTCGACGGTGTGGAAGGTGCTGAAGCGCGCGGGGATCTCGCGAGCGCCGCGAGCGAGCAAGGAGCCGGCCAACCGCTACGAGTGGCCGTGTCCAGGTGACCTGCTGCACATGGACGTCTCCCGCTACGCCCGCTTCCTGCGCCCTGGCCACCGCGTCACCGGCGATCGCTCGCAGCGTCTACGCGGCTGGATGAAGCCCGAGACGCGGGTCGGCTACGACTACGCGCACGCGATCGTCGACGACCACTCCCGGCTCGCCTACGTCGAGCTCCACGACGACGAGAGAGCGGTGACGGTGACCGGCTTCGTCGAGCGGGCGCTCGCCTTCTTCCATGAGCACGGGATCGCCTGCAAGCGACTCATGACCGACAACGCCTTCGGCTACGTCAAGAGCCACTCCCTGCGAGAGCTCCTGGCGGCATGCGGGATCAAGCACCTGACGACCGAGCCCTACCGGCCGCGCACGAACGGCAAGGTGGAACGCTTCCACCAGACGATGGCCCGCGAGTGGGCGTACGGGCTCGCCTATCGCTCACATCGACAGCGAAACGAGGCCCTGCCACACTGGCTCGACCACTACAACCGCGGCAGGCCGCACAGCTCGCTCGGAGACCGGCCTCCGATCAGCCGCGTTCACAACGTCCGTGGGTAGGACACCTAGTTAGCGGTCGAGACCCCTGGGGTAATACCGTTCACGCATGCGGTTCCGGAAGGACGCACGGCTCGACCGCTCGCAGGTCGAGGACCTGCGCGGCCGCCGCATGGGTGGTGCTCCGATGGCGCTCGGAGGCGGTGGGATCGTCACGATCATCATCGTGCTGGCGGTCCTGCTGCTCGGCGGGAACCTCGGTGGTGGCGGCGGTCTCGGCGGGCTCGGGGATCTCGCCGGGCAGACGGCAGGCACCGGCGCGCCGTCCTCGACGCTCGACCACTGCCAGACGGGGGCGGACGCGAACCAGTACGAGGACTGCCGGATCCTGGCCGTCGTCAACAGCGTCCAGAAGTACTGGACGTCGGCGCTTCGCGGCTACGAGCGGGCGCGGACGCGCTTCTTCACGGGCGGTGTCTCGACCGCGTGCGGAACGGCGAGCTCCGCCGTCGGCCCCTTCTACTGCCCTGGCGACCGCTACGTGTACATCGACCTCGATTTCTTCGACCAGCTCGAGTCGTTCGGCGGCTCGTCAGGCCCGCTCGCGCAGGCCTACGTGCTCGCCCACGAGTACGGGCACCATGTCCAGGACCTCACCGGCGTGCTCGAGCGGGCGCGAGGCGGCGACACCGGCCCGCAGAGCAACGGCGTCCGCGTCGAGCTGCAGGCCGACTGCTACGCGGGGGTCTGGGCTGCGAACGCGATTCGCACGGGGCTCGTCGAGGACATCACGCGCGCCGACATCCAGGATGCGCTCACGTCGGCAGCGGCGATCGGCGACGATCGCATCCAGGAGAAGACGCAGGGGCAGGTGAACCCGGAGACCTGGACGCACGGGTCCTCGGACCAGCGGCAGAGCTGGTTCGTGCGGGGTATCGAAGGCGGCACGCCGAACTCGTGCGACACCTTCCGCGGCCGCGTTTAGATGGTTGATGTCACGAGGTCGCCGACTCCGGGGCGCGAGCTGGCCGCTCCGGGGTGCGACGGGAGAGCGGTGGCAAGGCTGGACGCCTTCGCATCGCTCTCCCGTCGCGAAGCGCACGCCCGACACCAGGCCGCTTCGCGGCCTGTGTCCGGGCGGGAGCGGCCCGGACGCGCCAGATCGCGCATCCGGACGCGCGAGATCGTGACCTCAACCATCTATGAGTCGCGGAAGATCATCGTGACCTCGTAGCTCTCGCCGGAGATCGTGCTCGTGGTCTCGTGGTCGCCGCGCTGGAACACGCGCAGCATCGCACCGTTCGAAAGGAGCACGTCCGCGGTGAGCCCGCGAACGCCGTGCTCGCGCGCGTACTCGACCGTGCGCTCGTGCAGCAGCGTGCCGAGGCCCGAGCCCTGCCAGTCCGGGTCGACGAGGTAGGCGACGTCGGCGAGGCCGGTGGCGGGGTCGAGGTAGTAGCAGCTCGTCGCGACGATCCGCTCGTCCTCCCGCGGCCCGACGACCGCCGCGAAGGCCATCTCCTCCTCGTAGCCGACGCTGCACAGGTGCTGCGCGGCCGAGTCGGTGAGCGACGTGAGCTTGTGGAAGAACCGGCTCCGGACGTCCTCCTCGCTCAGGCGGTAGAAGAGCTCCTGCATCGCGCGCGCGTCGGCGGCGCGGGTCGGCCGGATCCGTACCTCCCTCTCGTCGCGGAGAGTCACGTCGCGCTCCTCGCCGACGGGGTAGGCGCCGCGGCTCCGGAGCAGCTGGTCCTCGCCGACGAGCCCCTGCTCGACGGCCGCGGCGAGCAGCGCCTCGCGGTCGTCCGGGTGCGCGATCTCGACGAGGGAGACCGCGCGTTCGGTGAGCGAGCGCCCGAAGAGGTACGCGGTCCCGTACTCGGTGATCACCCAGTGGACGTCTGCGCGTGCGATCGCGACCGCTTCGCCCGGCTCGAACGATGCCTTGATCGCCGCGCTGCCGGCGGGAGTGCGGGAGGCGAGGCACACGACCGCTAGCCCTCCGGGCGAGGCGAGGGCACCGCGGTGGAAGGCCGGGCCGGCCGAGACGCCTCCGTAGAGCTCGCCGTCGAGGCTCTCCGTGCACACCTGCCCCGTGAGGTCGATCGAGAACGCCTGCGTGACCGACACCATGCGCGCCTGGCCGGCGATGACCGCCGGGTCGCACACCTCGTCGACGGGACGGAAGCTGAAGCGCGGGTTGTCGTCGACGAGGTCGTAGAGCCGGCGTGTACCCATCGCCATGCTCGTCACCACCGGGCCGGACACGACACCGGCGGCGACGAGGTCGGCGACCGCCTCCGTCACGACGTCCGAGTGGACGGAGAGGTCCCGGCGGTTCGTCAGGTGCGCGAGCATGCGGTTCGGCACCCGACCGAGCCCGACCTGGAGCGTGGCGCCGTCGTCGACGAGCCGCGCGACGTAGCGCGCGATCTGCTCCGCCACGTCCTCCGCGGGCGCGTGGACGTACTCGACGACGGGCGTGTCGACCTCCACGAAGCGGTGGATGCGGTCCGCCGGGATCCTGCTGTCGCCCCGAGTGCGGGGCATCGCAGGGTTCACCTCCGCGATGACGGTGCGGGCGGCGAGCGCGGCCGCCTTCGTGACGTCGACGGAGATACCGAGGCTGCACGTGCCGTCGGGATCCGGCGGCGCGACCTGGACGAGCGCGACGTCGAGGCGGAGGCGGCCGCTGCGAAGGAGGCGTGGGACCTCGGGCAGCGAGACGGGGACGTACTCGACCAGGCCGGTGCCGAGCAGCTCGCGTACGTCGCTGCCGGCGTAGAACGCTCGATGCCGGTACGCGGTCGCAGGCGGGTCACCGACGTCGATCCGGTCCGTGAGGAAGTGGACGAGCACGACGCCCGCGGGGGGCCGCGGCAGGTGCTCGAGCGCCTCGACGAGGCGTCGCGGCGTCGCGCAGGCGCTCCCCACGAACACGTGGTCGCCCGGTCCGATCGACGCGACCGCCTCACCCGGCGACACGATGCGGTTGCGCCACTCCGGGCCGGACGGCGTCACTCGCCGCCTCCACCGGTCACGAGCGGGAAGGTGGCCACGAGCCGCGTCCCCTTGCCCGGCGGGCTCTCGACGTCGAAGCGTCCGCCCAGGGCTTCCACACGGTCGCGGAGCCCGCTCAGGCCGCTCGCGTCCGGGACGGCGTCGATCCTGGCGCCGCCCCTCCCGTCGTCGCGCACGTCGACCGCGAGCACATCCTCCTCCTGCACGATCGTCACCCACACGCTCCCTGCGTCCGCGTGCTTGGTCGCGTTCGTCACGGCCTCGGCGCAGACGTAGTAGGCGGCGGCCTCGACCGCCGGAGGGATGCGACCGTCGATCCGGAGATCGAGCTCGATCGGGGTCGTCGAGCGCGCCGCGCCCGCCCGGACCGCGGCCGCGAGCCCGCGCCGGGCGAGGAGCGGCGGGTGGAGCCCGCGGGCGAGCTCGCGGAGATCGTCGATCGCCGCCTCGAGCTCCTCCCGCGCCGATCGCAATTGGGGCGCGAGCTCTGGGCTCTCGGCGACCCGCTGCTCGAGGCGGCGCAGGGCGAGGAGGGCGACGGTGAGGCGCTGCTGGGCGCCGTCGTGCAGGTTTCTCTCGAGCCGTCGGCGTTCCGCGTCGCCCGCGGTCACCATGCGGAGGCGCGAGGCGCGGAGCTGCTCGATCGTCTCGAGGAGATCGCGATGGAGACGGTCGCGCTCCATCGCGATGCGCATCAGGGGAACGAGCGAGTCGAGGAACTCGGGACGCTCGAGGAGCCGTGCGTCGTGGACGATCGCCCCGACCTTCCGCGTGTCGTACTCGACGAGCGTTGCGACCTGCCCCGGGCGCTCCGCCAGGAGATCGCGGCGCGCCTCGTCCACGTCGACGTAACAGCGGCCCTCGCGACTCCACCAGAAGAGCTCGAGCGAGGGATCGTCGAGGATGGTCCGCAGAGACGACTGCACCTGTGCTGGCGTGGCCAGATCGGGGATGACGTGGAAGATCTGGCCGATGGCGTTCAGCCACGCGGAGCCGTCGGTCACAAGAGGGTTTCTAGCGCGTCCGCGGGTGTCGTGGCCACAGGAGCCGAACCCCGGGTGGTCGCGCTTCTGGTCCCTGTTTCGCAGATACCCCGCCGTTCGAATCCACGCGTACTCTGAGGTGGGGATGGATGGCGAGGTCGTGCAGCCCGCGACGGCTCAGGTCGTCGAGCGGCCGGTGGAGGGCGTGTCCGCTTACGCGGGTCGTCTCGGCGGGCTGCTGCCCGGTGCGTTTGCCGCGGCCGTGGTCTCCGTCGTGGGGACCTCCCACGGGGGCTACTACCCGACCGCGTGGGGGCCGCTGACGCTCGCGTTCCTCGCGGTCGCGGCCGTCGCGCTGCTCGTCCGGCCGAGGCCGGCGCTGGGTTGGCGGGAGCTCACCGTCCCGGGTCTGCTCCTGGCCATCGCCATCTGGGCACTGCTGTCCGCGACCTGGGGCGTGCCCACCGAGGCGGTTCCCGAGGCGCAGCGCGCGTTCGCGTACGCCACCGGTGCCCTGGCGTTCGCTCTCCTCCTGCGCCGGGAGCGCGTGCCCGGCTTTCTGGCCGGGGTGTGGTTGGGGACTTGCATCGTGAGCATCGACGCCCTAGCCGGGAAGGCTCTTCCCGGAGCGGTTCGGCAAGTACGACCCGATCGGCGCATACCGGCTCTCCGAGCCCGTGGGCTACTGGAACGCGCTGGGGGTTCTGGCGGCGCTGGGGCTCCTGCTCGCGTTCTACCTCGTCGCCCGCGTCGAGAACCTCCTGGTTCGCCTCACGGCCGCCGCATCGACCGTGCCGCTCGCGCTGACGATCTACTTCACGTTCAGCCGCGGCGCAGGCATTGCGCTGCTCGGCGGTCTGGTGCTCGCGGCAGTACTCGATCCGCGGCGCCTGCAGCTTGCAGCGACGCTTCTCGCGGTTGCGCCGTGGCCGGCGTTGGCGGTGTGGCTCGCGTCGAGCTCGGGGCCGCTCTGACGGAGACGGGACATACGCTTGCTTCCGCCTCCGCCGACGGCCATCAGCTCGCCGCCGCGGGAGTGGGTCTCGCCCTCGGTGCGGCTGCCTCGGCCGCGTTCCTGGCCGGTATCGGACCGCGCGTGGCCCTCTCTCGGCGCGTCTCCGCGGTCGCCAACGCCGGTCTCCTTGCAGCCCTGATCGCCTCCATCGTGCTCGTAGTCCTCGCACTCGGTGGGCCCTCGCAGATCTGGAGCTCCTTCACTGCTCAGCCTCGTGAGGTCGGTGGCGACCTCGGCGAGCGGCTGTTCGACCTCTCCGGGAATGGCCGCATCGACGGCTGGCGTGTCGCACTCGACCAGGCGGAGGAGCACGCGCTCGTCGGTGGAGGCGGGGGGAGCTACGGCCGCTACTGGCTCGCCCACAGGCCCATTCCGGGCACGATCCGTGACGCACACAGCCTCTACCTGGAGTCGCTCGCCGAGTATGGCCCCCTCGGCCCGGCGTTGGTCGTCATGCTCTTCGCCGTACCGCTCGGGTTCGCGGTGCGACTTCGCCGCGTACGGCTCGTCCCGGCCGCCGCCGGCGTGCTCGTCGTGTACGCGGTGCATGCCGCCATCGACTGGGACTGGGAGATGCCGGTCCTTACCCTCGTTGCCCTGGCCGGCGCTGCCGCGATCATGGCGTCGGGAGAGCCCCGAGGCGACCCGGCGGGCTCCGGCCGGCGTCGTGTCGCGCTCCTCGTGCTCGTCCTCGCGCTCGTCCCGGTCGCGGCCCTCGGTGCACTCGGGGCGCGCGCCGCGGACGCGAGCGCCGACGCCTCGGCTGCGAAGGACTACGAGCGCGCGGTGTCCGATGCGCGACGGGCGGAGCGGCTCGAGCCATGGTCAGTCGAGCCGCTGCTCCTCCTCGGGCGGGCGCAGGCCCTCGCCGGCGATCGTGGAGAGGCGCGGTCCACGTTCAGGCGAGCGCTTCGCAGGGAGCCGGAGAGCTGGCGCCTGTGGTACGAGCTGGCCGCCGTGAGCACCGGCGCGGAGCGACGAGCGGCTCTTCGCGAGGCCCGGGCCCTCAACCCGCTCGAGGGCCTCCTCGAGGCGCTCGGATGAGGCCCTTGACGGCTCTACTCCTGGCCTCATGGGGAGTGCCGTCTAGACTTGCAATCGGAACGACTTTGCTCCACTCTGAATGAGGGGAAACGGACTCGCAAGAACGAACGGGGGATCTGGGTATGAAGAAGGTCATCGCAACCGTGGCGCTCGTCGGCCTGCTGGCCATGTCCGGCGCCGCTCTCGCGCAGACGCCGGCGCAGAGCCAGTACGGACAACAGACGCCTGCGGCTGGCACGACGACGGAGTCCACGCAAGTGAAGCCGGGTGTGTTCACGCCGCCGGCGGCCGAGGCGAGCGACAGCAGTCTGCTGCCGTTCACCGGAGCGCAGCTGATCCTGCCGGCCGCGATCGGCGCAGCGATGCTCGGGGTCGGGCTCTTCGTTGTCTACCGGACTCGACGGCGCGGGAACTGAGCTAGCTCCGCACGAGACGTCGCGCGACCGTCCCGGTCGGGGGGTCGCGCGCGTCGTCCTGCGGTCATCCGGCGCGCTGCTCGTTCTGGGCGGCGTGCTCGTCCTCGCCTGGGTGCTCGCCGTCTGGCAATGGCAGGACCCGATCACGCTCCTCCTCAACAAGCGCGACCAGGCGCGGCTCGCGAGCGCGTACGAGGAGCGGGTCGCGCATGCGCGGGTCGCGCCCGAGCGGTCGCAAGGCGAGTCGGCTGCCGCGCGCTACCTGCGTGAGGCCGTCGCCTACAGGGCGGGGACCGGCGTGGGCGACCCGATCGGGCGCCTCGACGTCCCGCGCCTCGGGCTCCACGTCGTGGTCGTGCTCGGCACCGACACCGAGTCGCTGAAGAAGGGCCCGGGCCTGCACCCGCCGACGGGGTTCCCCGGCGAGGGCCGCCTGTCGTATGTCGCCGGCCACCGGACGACGTACGGGGCTCCGTTCTCGCACATCGACAAGCTCCGTCCCGGGGACCGGGTGACCCTCGCGGTGCCGTACGGGACGTTCCGCTACGTCGTCACCGGCCATCGCATCGTCCGTGCCAACCAGCTCGAGGTGCTCGAGTCCCGCGGTCGCGAGGAGATCGCGCTCCAGGCGTGCTGGCCCAGGTTCTTCGCGAGCCATCGCTACATCGTCTACGCCAGGCTCGCGCGGGTCCTCCCGCCGGCGTCGTAGCCCCGCGGCGTCGCTGCTCTACAGGGTCGCCGAGACCCGGCACGTCTCCGCGCGTGGCCCCGACGCCCGGACGACGATCGTGTCGCTGCCGTACCAGTCCGGAACGCTCCGCCGGAGCTCGAGCGAGCCGTTGCTCCCGGTGCGGAGCGTCCCACGGAACGCGGTTCGCCGCTCGTGCAGCACGATCACGTTCCACGCCGCGCTCGCGGCGTCCCGTCTCGATCTCGAGCTCGACGCGGATCCTGCCTTCGTCGGCGCGAAGCCGCATTTCCACGTCGCTCGAGCGCGTGCAGGTCCCGGAACGGCGCACGTCGTCGCGGGGGTCGTCGTCCGCCGCGGCGCCGAGCGGCAGGACGAGGGACGCGAGGACGGTGGCTGCGACGAGACGGAGGAGCCGGCCCGAGCGGGTCATGGGACGATCGTGCCCGGCGTGCGGAGCACGCGCAATCGGACATGGGTCCTAGGACTCGTCCGCGGTGACGCCATGTCGTTGCGCCCAGAGCGCGGCCTGCGTGCGGTCCGTCACGCCGATCTGCCGGTAGACGCTCGTGAGGTGTGCCTTCACGGTCTTCTCGCTGATCGCCAGCCGGCGCGCGATCAGCTTGTTCGGGAGGCCCTCGCCGACCATCGCGAGAACCTCGCGCTCGCGGGCGGAGAGCGTGGTAGCGGCGTCGGGCGTGCGGCGCGCGCTCAGGAGCTCGCGCGCGGCCTTGGGGTCCAGCGGGGAGTCGCCGCGGGCGGCCGCCTCGATCGCCCGCGCCAGCTCACTCGGCTCGGCGTCCTTCAGCAGGTATCCGGCCGCACCGGCGTCGAGCGCGCGCAGGATTCGCTCCCGGTCAGAGAAGGAGGTCAGGACCACCACGGCGACGTCCGGCTGTGCAGCGCGGATCCGTCTGGTGGCCTCGATCCCGTCGACGTTGGGCATCTCGAGGTCCATGAGCACGACGTGTGGGTCGTGCTCGGAACACAGCGCGACCGCCTCCTCGCCGTCCGCGGCGACGCCGACGAGCTCGACGTCCGGGAACGTCGCGAGGAGCTGCGCGAGCCCGGCGCGGACGACGGCGTGGTCGTCGGCGATCACGACGCGCGTCATCGGGCCGGCACCTCGAGCGCGAACGACGTCCCCCGGCCGGGCTCCGAGCGCACGTCGAGCGTCCCGTCCATCCTCGACGTGAGCTCCTCGAGCAGCGACAGGCCGACGTGTCCTTCCGCGCGACTGCGCTCGCGCTCGGCCCCGGTGAAACCTGCCCCGTCGTCGACGACTTCCAGTCGAGCCCGGCCGTTCTCCCCGGCGACCGTCACCGAGACGGTCGACGCGGCCGCGTGCCGCTCCACGTTCCGGATCGCCTCGCCGGCTGCCCGGTACAGGAGGAGCTCGGTCTCGTCGTCGAGCGCGAGGCCCTCCGACACGACGAGGGAGACCTGGATCCCCCGGGAGGGCAGCGGAGAGACGAGGTCCCGAAGGGCTGCCTCGAGGCCCGACGCCAGCAGGTTGGGGGGGTGGATCTCCACGATGAGCGAGCGAAGCCGCCGCATGCTCTCACGCGTGCCGACCGCAGCCTTCCGCAGCGTCGAGCGAACCTCGGGCGTGATCCCCTCGACGGTCGACTCTGCGGCCGCGCTGAGCGAGTACGAGATGCCGGCGAGGTCCTGCACGACGCCGTCGTGGAGGTCCGCGGCGATGCGTCGTCGCTCGTCCGCGGACGCCTCGACCGCTCTGACGAGCAGCGCTTCCCGGTCCTCCTGGCTTCGCCGGAGGCTCCGCGCGAGCCGGTACGCGAGCGGCACCTGCACGAGCCAGAGGAGAACGAGGCTTGCGAGCAGCAGCCCCGCGAACGGGAGCCAGATCCGCCGGCCCGTGGACGCGACCGCCGTGGCCCGCTGGTACGTCTCGAACAGGAGGGGCGTCCCGTTCGGCGATCTGACGGGCAAGTACACCTCGTACAGGCCGCCCTGGCCGCGCTCGAAGCGGTTCTCCGGGCCCTCGAGGTCGCTGAGCTCGGCTCGCGCCGACCCCGTTTCCAGGACCTCGAGCTTCGAGTCGTCGAGGGGATAGGTCGACCCGATGAGACGCGGCTCGTCGGAGTACACGATGCTTCCGTCGACGTTCCAGATCTTCACCCGGACGATGCGCTCGCCGAGCACGCGCTCCTGGACGATGCGGTCGAGCGCCGCCATGGACCCGGGGTCGGAGCGGAGGACGCCGTCGTCGAGGCTCGGCTCCACGATCCCCTGGCCCGTGAGCAAGGCGAACTGTCGTGCGTCCCGGAGCGCCTCGGAGCGGCCGAGGTTGCGGAACACGAGCACCGACCCGATCACGAAGAGGGCGAGCACGACGAGGCCGGTCAGCGCGAACTGGGCGACGGCCCTCGCGACGGACGGCGTGTCCGGCCGAGCGGCGGGACGGTCGCGACGCGGAGCCACTGCCTCTCAGTATCACGCCGTCCGCTCGGTGACCATGGGCGTACGACCTATGTCCAATTGTGAACGGGACCCCCTTCCCGGCAGGGTTCGCCGCGTGAGTCACCCCAGTCGAGAGGAGCGGAACGATGTCGAAGCTGAGCGCAGGGATCGTCGCGGCGGTCGTCGCACTCGCGGTCGCGCTGGCGGCCGCACCGGCGGGCGTCGCGAAGGACGGCGACGTCCGGGTTCGGGGGACGTGCACGAAGTCGAGCACGTCGAAGCTCAAGCTGAGCGATGAGGACGGGCGGATCGAGGTCGAGTTCGAGGTCGACCAGAACCGTAACGGCGTGCGCTGGAACGTGCTGCTCTTCCAGAACGGCAAGCGCGTCGCACGGATGACCCGGGTCACCCGGCCGCCGAGCGGCTCGTTCGAGGCGCGCGTGCTGGCCGGCAACACCGCCGGCGCGGACGCCTTCCGTGCCCGCGCGACGAGCCCTTCGGGCGAGGTCTGCACGGCGCGCGCGTCCTTCTGATCCCCGAGGAACGTGGTGGCCGCCCTGCGGGGCGGCCACATGCGTCTACTGCGCGCCCTCGCGACGCGGACAGGAGGATCGTGTTGCCGTCCGCCTGCACGACCTCCACTTCCGCCTCGTCACTCCGGAGCCCGCGCAGGCCTGCGGATGACGCGGCGCGTGCTGGTGCTGTAGTCCCACGTGCGAGAGTAGGCCTGTGCCCGAGCAGCCCGCGATCGTGCTGAACGACGGCCGTGCGATCCCGCAACTCGGTTTCGGTGTCTTCCAGATCCCGCCGGGCCGATCCACGCAGGCCGCGGTCGAGACGGCTCTCGCCGTGGGCTACCGCCACGTCGACACGGCAGCCGTGTACCGCAACGAGGCGGATGTCGGCGCGGCGATCCGCGGGAGCGGGCTTCCCCCGGAATCGGTGTGGGTCACGACGAAGCTCGCGAACGGCGACCAGGGTGCAGGGACGGCCAGGCGCGCGTTCGAGGCGTCCCTCGAACGGCTCGGGATGGACGGGGTCGACCTCTACCTGCTGCACTGGCCGCACGAGCTCAGGCTCGAGAGCTGGAGGGTGCTCGAGCAGCTACACGCCGAGGGCCTCGCGCGCTCGATCGGCGTGTCGAACTTCCTCTCGCATCATCTGGACGAGTTGCTCGCCCACGCCTCCGTGCCTCCTGCGGTGAACCAGATCGAGCTGAGCCCGTTCCTCCACCGGGGTCGGGAGGACACGCTGCGGCGATGTGCCGAGGAGGGAATCGCCGTCGAGGCCTACAGCCCTCTGACCAAGGGCCGGCGCCTGGACGACTCGACGGTGGGAGCGATCGCCGCCGACGTGGGCCGCACGCCTGCCCAGGTGCTGATTCGCTGGTCGCTGCAGAAAGGCTTCGTCGTGCTCCCTCGGTCGTCGAACGCGGGCCGCATCGCCGAGAACGCCGACGTCTTCGACTTCGCGCTGGGCGCGACCCACATGGCGAAGCTGGACGGGCTGGACGAGGGGCTGACGACCGGCTGGGATCCCGCACGCCAGGCCTGACGCCGACTACGGGGTCCGCCCGAGTGCCGAGGCGTCCCGCGCGAAGTGCCGGATCGCGTGGAGGGCGGCCTGTGCCATCCTCGTCAGGGCGGCACCGCTGACGTTCGTCAGCCGATCGCAAGCGCGGTGGTAGCACGGGTCGTAGGGCTGCCCCGCGCGGCCGCCGAACGCCGCAGCCTCCTCGGAGGACTTGCGCCCGTCGGCGCCCGTGAAGAGCCCTCCGACCGGAATGCCAGCCTGCGCGAACGGGAAGTGGTCGGATGCGGCTCCGATCCCCGTCTGCCGGTAAGGGAGCCTGCGGGAGTCGAAGTAGCGCGTGAAGACGCGTTCGACCACCGCGGAGCCCGGGGGCACGCGGACGCCCTTTCCGTCGGCCGACGCGTCCCCGTCGTAGACGTAGAGGACGAAGTTCGGCGAGCCCACCATGTCGAAGTTGAGGTAGAGGACATGGCGCCGTCTGGCCGCCGCGGACAGGGAGTCGACGTAGTGCCTCGAGCCGACGAGGCCGAGCTCCTCCGCCCCCCACCACACGAAGCGCAGCCGGTTGCGCGGTGTCGTGCCGGCCAGCTGCTCGGCGGCCTCGAGGAGGATCGCCGAGCCGCTCCCGTTGTCGTTGATGCCGGGCCCGTCGGGGACGCTGTCCAGGTGCGCGCCGACGACGACGAGGCTCTCGGGGCTCCCTCTCCGGCTCTCGGCGATCACGTTGCGCGTGCGTCGTGTCTCCGCGACGACGTCCGTCGCGACGAGGGCGCGAGCCCCGGTCGCGCCGTCGCGCGCGCCGCCTCGCAGCGTCTCTCCGACCTCGGAGCTGGTCGCGATCACGGGCACGCGCACCTGCGGCGGCCCCAGCGTCGCGGAGAACACGTCACGCCGGCCCGGGTTGCCCTCGTTCATCACCAGGACGCCGCTCGCTCCAGCCGCGACCGCGTTCGAGACCTTCACCCGGAACGTGCAGCTCCCCCGTTGCAGCAGCGCGACCGACCCCTTCGGGAACGCCGCGAAGTCGGATGTCTCGCAGCCGCTCGTCGACGAGTTGGGAGCGGGGCTCGGGACGAGCAGGTCGACGGCGGTGACGGCTGCCTCCACGCGACCGCTCCCGGAGTACGCGAGCGTGACGTAGTCGCGCCCGGCGCGATAGCTCCAGTCCGTTCCGCCGAGCGCGCGGAGCTCGGGTGGAGAGCGGTCGAAGACGAACGGGAACGTGAGCTCCTGGAGGCTGACCCGGTATCCGGCGGACCGCATCCGGGCCGCCACGTAGCGCGCCGACGCGTCGTACCCGCTGGTCCCCGCGGCACGATTCCCGCCGTTCCGCTCGGCGATGCGCTGGAACGCCGTCAGGTGTGCGCTGACGCCGGCGATGAGGGTCTCGCCGCGCTGTCCCGAGGCGAGGGGCGCCGCGGACGACCCAGAGGCAGCCGGCACGCCGAGAGCGAGCAGAAGCACGAGGAGCGCGATCCGCCGATCCGAGCGGGCGGTGACCACGGACGAACGGTACCGTCCACCCGGGCTGCCACGGACAGCGCGTCGTTGCTCCAGACGGCGTCGGCTACGTCGTGACGACGATCTTGCCGCGAGGGTGCCCCTCGCCCATGTGCCGGAGCGCGGCCCCGATCGCGTCGAGGGGATAGACGCTGTCGACGACCGAGGTCACCTTCCCCGCCTCGAGGAGCCCGCGCAGCGTCTCCATGTCCTCCTTGTTGAACTTCGCGATGAAGAACGCGACCTTCTGGCTCGCGCGTATTGCCGCGAGCCGCGATCGCGCCAGGTGGCCGAGCGGCCCGAGCAGGCGGTTCGCCCTGGGCCCCCCGATCAGAACGACCGTCGCGTCCGGCTCGAGCACGCGCTGGAGCTCGGAAAACGACCGCGTCCCGGCGATGTCGAGCGCAAGGTCGTAGCGCTCTCCGCTTCGCGTGAAGTCCACCTGCGTGTAGTCGACGACGCGGTCCGCGCCGAGCGATCGTGCGATATCCACGTTTGGTGGACTGCACACGGCGGTGACCTCGGCTCCGAGTGCCTTGGCGATCTGCACGGCATACGTGCCCACGCCGCCCGACGCGCCATGAATCAGGACCTTCTGGCCCGGCTCGATCCGGCCTTGGTCGCGCAGGCCCTGGAGCGCGGTGATCGCAGCCGTCCCCACGGCCCCGGCCTGCTCGAGCGTGACGTTCGCGGGCTTGCGCACGATGGCACGGTCCTCCTTGGCCACGACGTACTCGGCGAACGCGCCGGTCCGCCCTCCGAAGACCTCGTCGCCGGGACTGAACTGCGTAACGTCCTTTCCGATCGCCTCGACCGTCCCGGCGTAGTCGACTCCGAGCCGGATCTCTTTCGGCCGGCGCAGACCCATCGTCGGGCGCGCAATCCACGGCCTGCCCGTGACCGCGTACCACTCGGCGATGTTGACCGACGTCGCCCGCACCCTGACGAGCACCTCGTCGTCCGCGGGAGTCGGCGTGTCGATCTCCCGGAGCTCGACGACCACATCGGGCGGCCCGAACCGCTCGCGGACGGCGGCTCTCATCGGGAGGCTCCGTTCAGCGTGAGCACGACGTTCCCCGTCTTCTGCCAGCTCTCGACGTAGCGCGTAGCCTCGACGACGTCCTCGAGCGGGTACGTGCGGTCGATGACCGGGCGGTACCGCTCTGCCTCGAGGAGATCGCGGAGGAGAAGGACGTCGTCGCGCCGGTATCCGGTGACGTCGAAGACGACCGACTTTCCGCCGATCCACTTCGTGAGGTACGCGAGCGGGAAGTTGTAGAGCCGGTCGGTGGCGACGTAGAGCCCGCCCGGCACGAGCGACCCGCGCGAGCGCAGGAAGGAGTGCTTGCCCACCGCGTCGAGCACGACGTCGTACGTCTCTCCGTTCCTCGTGAAGTCCTCGCGCTCGTAGTCGACGACCTCGTCGGCGCCGAGCGAGCGCACGAGCTCCACGTTCTTCCCGTTGCACACAGCGGTGACGTGCGCGCCGAGATAGCTCGCGAGCTGCACCGCGCCCGTTCCCAGCGAGCCCGACGCTCCGTAGACGAGCAGCCTTGTGCCGCGGCCGACGCGTCCGGCTCGGAGAGCTGCGATGGCCTGGCTCATGCCGTCGCAGACGCCCGCTGCTTCCTCGAGCACCATGCCGTCCGGGACACGTGCGATCAGGCCCGCCTCACGCACGCAGACGTACTCCGCGTGCGACCCGTTCCGCAGGCCGAACACACGGTCTCCGACGGCGAGCTCCGAGACCGACGCGCCGACCTCCTCGACGACACCCGCGAACTCGAGGCCGAGGATCCTCCGCTTCGGACGCCGCACCCCGAGCATGAATCGCCAGAGGAACGGGCGCGCCGAGCGCATGTGACAGTCCGTGCGCGTGACCGTCGTGGCCCGGACGCGGACGAGGACCTCGTCGTCCTTCGGGACCGGCCGCTCGACCTCCTCGACGCGCAGCACCTCCGGCGGCCCGTACCTGTCGCGCACGACGGCCCTCATCGGACGGCGCCGTTCACAGTCAGCACGACGTTCCCCGTCTTCTGGCCGGTCTCGACGTACCTCGTCGCCTCGACGACCTGCTCGAGCGCGATAGGTGCGGTCGATCACGGGACGGTACTTCCCGGCCTCGATGAGCTCCTTGACGTAGCAGGACGTCCTCCTTCGTGTACTTCGGGATCGCGAGAACGACGCGCTTGTCGCCGATCCAGCGGGTGGCGAGGACGAGGAGCGGTACGTGCCACATGAACCCGAGGTCGGTCTCGAGGAGACACCGCCCGGCTTCAGCGAGCCCCGGCAGCGCCGGAACGAGTGCTTGCCGACCGCGTCGAAGACGACGTCGTACGTCTCGCCGTTCTTCGTGAAGTCCTCCTGCGTGTAGTCGACGCACGCGCGTCGGCGCCGAGCGAGCGCACGAGCTCGACGTTCTTCGTGTTGCACACCGCCGTCACGTGGGCGCCGAAGTCGCCTTCGCGAGCTGGACGGCGGCGGTGCCGATCGCTCCCGAGGCGCCGTACACGACGATGCGTCGGCCTCGGCCGAGCTCCGCCCTCGCGAGGCACGAGCAGCGCGATGCTCGCGCCGTCCGCAGAGGGCGGCCGCCTCCTCGAAGCTCAGACCGTCCGGCTTGTGCGCCAGTGCGCCGCCCTCCGCGCACGCAGACGTACTCCGCGTTCGCGCCGCCTCCCTGATGCCGAAGACCTCGTCGCCGACCCCGAACTCGCCGACCGCCGCCCCGACCGCCTCGACCACGCCCGACAGCTCCATGCCGGGGATCCGTCTCTTCGGTCGCAGGAGGCCGGTGAAGACGCGGGAGAAGAACGGATCGGCGCCCCGGAAGCCGCAATCCGTGCGGGTGACCGTCGTCGCGTGGACCTTGACGAGGACCTCGTCGTCCTGCGGGACCGGCCGGTCGACCTCTTCGAGCCGCAGGACCTCGGGAGGTCCGTAGCGATCGTGGACGACGGCTCTCACGCGGTCACCTCCTCTCCGCGCCGGGCATGGGTCCGCTCGGCGGTCGCGGGCTTGACGGTCAGGACGACGTTCCCGGTCTTCTGGCCCGTCTCGACGTATCGGGTCGCCTCGACCACGTCCTCCAGCGGGTACGTCCGGTCGATGACCGCCCGGTACTTCCCCGACTCGATCAGCTCCTCGAGGAGCAAGAGGTCCTCCTTCCGGTACCTGCCCACCCCCAGCGTGCCCCTCTTGTCCCCGACCCACCGCGTTGCGAGAGCCACGAGCGGGACATGCCACATGAACCCGAGATCGGTCGGTCACGAAGATCCCGCCGGGCTTCAGCGAGTGGCGGGAGCGCCTGAACGAGTGCTTGCCGACCGCGTCGAAGACGACGTCGTACGTCTCGCCGCTCTTCGTGAAGTCCTCTCTCGTGTAGTCGAGCACCCGGTCGGCGCCGAGCGAGCGAACGAGCTCGACGTTCTTCGTGTCGCACACGGCGGTGACCTCGCGCCCCGAAGTGCCGCGCGAGCTGGACGGCGGCCGTGCCGATGGATCCGGACGCGCCGTAGACGAGCAGGCTCCGGTCCTCGCGCAGATCCGTGTGTCTCAGGCACGAGAGCGCCAGGAGTGCTCCGTCGCAGACGGCGGCGGCCTCCTCGAAGCTCATGCCGGAGGGCTTGTGCGCGAGCACGCCGGCCTCGCGGACGCAGACGTACTCCGCGTTCGCGCCGCCCCGGACGCCGAAGACCTCCTCCCCGACCGCGAACTCGCGCACGGCCGGGCCGACCGCCGCGACCTCTCCGGCGAGCTCCATGCCGACGATCCGCCGTTTCGGCCGGCGGACGCCGGTGAACGCGCGGACGAAGAACGGGCGCGCCTCGCGGAAGCCGCAGTCCGAGCGGGTGACGCTCGAAGCGTGCACCTCGACGAGGACCTCGTCGTCACTCGGGACCGGGCGCTGGACGTCGTCGATCCGGAGAACCTCCGGAGGCCCGTACCTGTCGTGGACGACAGCTCTCATGCTGCTCACTTCCTCTCGTCGTGTCGCTGGAGGCGATGGATGGGGCCGCCGTGGCTCCACGCGCGACCCGCCCGATAGAGCTCCGCGGGCCTCCCGCCGGCCGGGCCGGGCTGTGTCCGGCGGCCGGTCGGGATCACCCAGCCGTCCTCCGCGACGATGCTCCGCCGGAAGTTCGCGGCGTCGAGCTGCACGCCCCAGATCGCCTCGTACACGGCCCGCAGCTCCGCCAGCGTGAAGGTCGTCCCCACGAACGCCGTCGCGATGCCCGAGACCTCGAGCTCGACCCGGATGCGCTCGACCGCGTCGCGCACGATACGCAGGTGGTCGAAGGCGAGGTCGAGCGTCCTCGTTCAGCACGGCCGAGACCGGCATCAGCGCCGCCTCCGAGGCATCGGTGCCTCCGACGACCGCGCCCACGTCGCGCAGCACGGCGAGGTACGCGACCGTCACGACGTTCATGCGCGGGTCGCGCTCCGGATCGCCGTAGGCGCCGAACTGCGTCGGCGGGCGTGGCCACCTCGACGCCGGTCTCCTCGACGAGCTCGCGCTTGGCGGCCTCGTCCAGCGTCTCGGTCGGGCGCTTGAAGCCGCCGGGGATGGCCCACATGCCCTCGAACGGCGCTTCGCCGCGTCGCACGAGCAGCACCTGGAGCGTGCGCTCGGACATGGTCAGGATGACCACGTCCACCGTCACCGCGAACGCCGGGAACTGGGAAGGGTCGTACCCGGCCGGCGCCTGCGCACGATTCGCTCTGGTCACCACATGAGCTCCAGGTCGTGCGTGTCGAGTGCTCGCATGTCCCTACTCGCCGGCCTCGTCGGGCCGGCCACGGCGCAAGCGGCGGCCGTGCGGGAGGGAGGGCGACCGGCGGATCCGATCGCTCGGGAACGTGCGTGGGAGGTACTGGAACGGAAGCGCGGCGGGAAGCATGACGTTCTCCTTTCAGCTCCGTGCGCTGGTTTGTGTCTGAATGACCCTTACCATAGCAGCTGGTTATGGTCATGTCAACAAGAACTCGAATGCGTGGAGTAGAGCTTCGCGCAGCCGAGCGCGGCACGGCCTGGATGTCGCCGTGGGGCGTCAGTCGGCGTGACGGACGAGCGTAACGCCGTCCCGCACGGTCAGGAGCACGCACACGACGCGCGGGTCGTTCCGCAGCTTCTCGTTCAGCTCGACGATCGCGCGGGTGCTCTCGTCCTCGTCCGGCGCGTCGACGACACGGCCGCTCTGGAGCATGTTGTCGAACACGATCAGGCCGCGTGGCGCGAGCTTGGGAAGGACCGCTTCGTAGTACGCGTCGTAGCCGGTCTTGTCGGCGTCGACGAAGACCAGGTCGAACGGCCCGTCGAGGCGGGCGATGGTGTCGAGGGCGGGGCCGACGTGAATCGTGATCCGGTCGGCGTGCGGGCTCTCGGCGACGTAGCGGCGCGCGACGGCCGCGTGCCGCTCGTCGATCTCGCACGTGTCGATGCGCCCACCGGGCTGCAGCCCGCGCGCCATCGAGAGCGCCGAATAGCCGCTGTACGTTCCGATCTCGAGCACTCGCTCGGCCCTGCTCGCGAACACGAGCATCTCCAGGAAGCGACCCTCGACCGGCCCGGTCAGCATCTGCGGCCGGGGAAGGGTCGCCTTCGTCTCCTCGCTCAGCTCGACGAGCAGCCGCTCGGGCGGCGTCGTGTGCTCCTCGGCGAACGCGTCGATCTCCGGAGGGACGATCACCATCGCGAGCCTAGCGGCTCGGCTCCGGGCGCAGCCGAACCGGACGGAGTAGCAGAGCGAACGTGCAGCGACCGTTGTTCCGACCAGAAGGAGTCGTCATGCGCTTCATCCCGACCAGGCTGCACGCTCCACTCGACTACATCGTCGGTGCGGCGCTGATCGCAGCACCCTGGATCTTCCAGTTCTCCGACAACGCCGCCGCGACCGTGATCCCCGTCGTCCTCGGTATCGGGCTGATCGCCTACAGCCTGTTCACCGACTACGAGCTCGGCGTCTGGCGCACCGTCCCGATGACCGTGCACAACCTGTTCGACATCGCGGCGGGCGCGCTCCTCCTGGCCTCGCCGTTGCTCTTCGGCTTCGCTGACGAGACGGCGAACGTGTGGGCGCCGCACGTCGTCGTCGGCCTCGCCGCGATCTTCCTCGGCCTCACCACGAAGCAGCGGGGCGGGTATAGCTATCGCAAACGGGGCGCCGACACGTCGACCACGGCCACCGGCTGATCGTCGGGGCGCGCGGCGGGGCCCTGCCCGCCGCGCGCCTGATCCTCCGCGAGCGCTCAGGGCGGCCTGGGCGGCAGCCCCACCCGGACGAGCATCCGCTTGAGCGTCGCCGGCGCGCGGTACCAGCCCCCGTGCGTCGTGTCCACCTCCCAGAAGCGCTGTCCTTGCCGCATGTGTGTCAGCGCGACCGGCTTCGCGTAGGGGTAGAGGTGCTGGACGATGCGGCTGCGGATGCCGTCCGGGCCAGGCACGAGATAGACGGCCGTGTACCGTGGACCGAGCACGCCTCTGGGCCGCGTGCTGAACGTCGGGTCCGGGGACTGACCGAAGACCTGCTCGAAGAACCCGCTGGCGATCGTCAGTGTCCCCAGTGGGGTGCTCCCCTCGCCGTCTCCCCGGATCGAGAGCGCTCCGTCGAGTCCCGGCCCGGAGATGGACACGCTCGATGGGCCTTTGGCGGCCGCCAGCGTGGGAAGCGCGAGCGCGACGAGCACGGCTGCAACGAGGTATCTGCGCATGGCGACCCTTTCCTCGGGTCTGCCGTCGATACACCGACCGCTCCGGGGAGGTTCCGAGGCCGCAAGCGCTGGGGCCGACGGGAACGCGTGGTCTCGTCGACCGAGCTCACGTTGCGTGCTTCTTCGCCGTGCCCCGTAGGTCCTGATTCGCAAGCGCCTACGGTGTGATGACGTAGACGAGGACGACGTGGAGGAGCTGGAGCCCCTGGGTGAACACCGCCGCGCCGGCGATCAGCGCCGTCCAGGGCGCATCGCGGTGCGGGAGCCGGATCGTCACGAGCAGCCAGAGGCCTGCATAGGGCACGAGCGAGACCACCGTCGCGAGCGGGGGCCGTACGCCGAGGTGAAAGCCGAAGCCGCGACGCCCTAGCGGGCGGTCACGCCCGACGTGCGTGCCGTGCGCACGCCGCAAGCCACGGCGAGCGCCAGACCCGCTCCGGATCGTGCTCCAGGTCCGTGAGCCACTCGTCTCGGCTCCTGGAGTCACGGGCGGCGTCCCCTCCCGCTACACGAGCGGCTTCATCCAGGTCGCGAGCGACGAGCGGGAGCGCAATCGAGGCCTCCTCGCGGGAGATCAGCACGTCGAGCGCCTCGATCCCGAGCGCACGGCGCTGTCCCTCCGCGCTGTCGACGACTCGAACGGCATCGCGAACGCCGGCGCCGTGACGGAGCGCGAGCACGGCGGCGACGAGGCCGCGAGCGAGGTCGAGCTCGTCCTCGAGCGCACGCACGACCGAGCTGTCGGCACCGTCGACCGCTCTGCGCGCGGCGAGCACGCGCCCGGCGTGAGCGGTCGCGTCGCGGAGCACCTCGTCCAGCACCCGCGGCGGCACCGTGTCGCGGCCACCGGCCGCATCCAGCGCGTCGAGCGCGGAGAGCACGACGGCGCGGTCGGACTGCGCGAGCAGCGGCTCGATGACGTCGAACCCGTGCTGTGCCGCGGCGCCTGCCGCCGCCCGTACGAGCGAAGCTCGGGCTGCCGTGCCGTCCCGGGCCAGGGCCTCGCGGACGAACGGGACGGGCGCGGCGCCGAGCCTTCGAAGAGCCGAGCCGGCAGGTCCTGCGGTCTTCGGCTCCTCGACGGCTGCGACGACCCGCCGCACGATCTCCGGATCCGAGGCTTCGTCGGGCGTGACGGCTTCGAGGGCCGCCGTGCGGACCGAGGGATCGGCGTCGTCGAGAAGGGCGACCAGGAGCCCCGCGTCGGCCGGGACGACGCCGCGCGCTCCGAGCGCGGTCGCCGCGGCCGCCCGCTCGCGCGCGTCCGGCGAGGAGGCGAGCTTGCTCGGGAGCGCCGCAACGTCGGCGGCGGCGTGCTCGTCTCCGGCCGAAGCAAGTCGGACGAGAGCACGCACCCGTACGTCGGGATCCGCGTGGCCAGCGGCATGGAGAAGCTCGGCGGAGACCGCCGGGGATAGGGCGCCGGCCAGGAGGTCGAGGCCCAGCCTGACGTCGCGCGCGTCGTCGGACCGTAGGAGCGTCCGCACTGCGTCGTCCTCCGCGAGCTCGCCGGCGCTCGGCTCGAACGACCGTGTGCGCATCTCGTCGGCGAGCGCCCGCGCGTACGACCGGTACACGCCGAAGGCGACCACCGTCCAGATCGCCCCCAGGACGAGCCCGAAGACGATCACCGCGCCGATCCCGAAGTCGAGAACGTTGAGCGCGAGCAGCAGGGCGCCGGTGAGGCCGATCGCAAGCGGTACGCCGATGCCCTCGACGACCGCCTGCACGGCGAGCCGCTCCTCGATCGGCACCATCTGGAACGCAGCGTTGATCGACGTCCGGGTGGTGCCGTCGGTCGTCACGATGTCGGCGATCCGGAGCAGGCCCGCGAGCACGAAGAGGCTGTACGCCGCCGCGCCGGGCCCCGCGACGACCACCGTCATGACGACGAGGATCCCGGCGACGACGGCCGGGTTCAGCACGAGACCCAGCCGCAGCCCGAAGCGCCGCATCAGCGGGCCCGCGAGCAACGCGAGGAAGAGGATGTCAGCGAGGTTGAGGATCGCGGTGTAGCCGGCGAGGAACCGCGTGAGGTCGTCCCCGGTGTACTGGTGCGACGCGCGGTCGAACAGCAAGAAGTCCACGACCCAGGAGCCCATGGCGGAGAGCACCTGGTAGACGAGGAGAAGGAGCACGAGGCCCGATGCGAACAGCGTCCGCAGGGGAGGACGAGCGACCGCCGGCGCATCCTCGGTCGGCGGGGCGCGCACCTCCGGGAACCGGCTCTCGGTCAGGAGCAGGAGGCCGAGGAACGCGAGCTGTGCCGTGGTCGTCGCGAGCAGGAGGTTCTCCGTCGTCCCGAGCAGGGCGAGCAGCGGGATTCCGAGCAGTCCTCCCAGGAAGAAGCCGACCGCGAACCCCGACACGATCCGCGGGAAGTGCTGCTTCATGAGGCGCACGTCGAGCAGCCGGCCGGCCTGTCCCCCGATGAAGACGAACCCGATCTGCAGGGCGATGGGGAAGAGGACGAGCAGGACGGCTGACACCCAGATTCCGTCCGCGAGGAGGATCAGCCAGGACGCTGCATAGAGCAGCGCGAGCGCCCCGAGGCTTGCCGTCGCGACGACGGCCAGGCGCGCGCGGCGCGCGGCCCGGGCGATGAGAGCGGACCCGGCGGTGCCGAACACGGCGACCGCGATGTAGGTCGCGGGCAGCCAGCGGGACCCGTACTCGTCGAGGAACAGCGCGTTCGCCGGCACGATCAGCAGCGCGAGCGTCACGCCGAAGGCGAGCGCTTGGGCGGTCAGCAGGAGGACGACGCTGCGTGCCTGGGTGTTGCTCACCCCGCCTCGCCCGCGTGATCCGCGATCGCCGTCAACCGCCCGACCAGCGCGTCGATCACGCCGTGGGCGAGCTCCGGCCAGTCCACGAGGAGGTCGTCGAGGACGACCTTGTCGAGCCGGAGGGCGATCGTCGGCTCGAGGGCGGTCACGGAGGCGGTGCGCGGCTGCGGGACGAGCGCCGCGAGCTCTCCGACCGTCGTGCACGGGCCGAGCTCCACGAGCGTCTGCTCCCCTCGGTGCACGCGCACTCGTCCCTCGACGACGGCGTAGAGGTGCGCTTCCACGGCGCCTTCCTCGATGAGGACGTCGCCGGGCGCTGCGCGGACCTCGGTCGTCGCCTCCGCGACCGCTGCGAGGACGCGGCCAGGGACGCGGGCGAAGACGTCGACGCGATGGAGAGCGGCCACGCGCTCGACAAGACCCAGCGAATCGTGCACGACAGTGCACCGTAAACGAGCGTCGAACGTATTTCGACCAGGCCCGGCCACACTAGACTCGCCCCCGTGCGCACGTGCGCCGCGTGTGGCGAGGAGAACCCGAACCGTGCCCGGTTCTGCCTCGCCTGTGGGCAGCCCCTCGAGTCGGAGTCGGCGGAGCGCTTCCGTCGCGTCGTCACGATCCTCTTCGCGGACCTCGTCGACTCGACCGGGCTCGGTGAGAGGCTCGACCCGGAGACCCTCGACCGGATCCTGACCGAGTACGTCGAGGGCGTGAAGCCGGTCATCGAGCGACACGGCGGCGTGCTGGCGAAGTTCATCGGCGACGCCGTGATGGCAGTCTACGGCTTGACCGAGCTCCACGAGGACGACGCGCTCCGCGCCGTCCGGAGCGCGATCGAGATGCGCGAGACGCTCACCCGTCTCAACGAGGGCTTTCAGGAGCGCTACGGCGTCGCGCTCACGACGAGGACCGGGATCAACACCGGCACCGTCGCGGGGAAGGGGGTCGTCCCGGACCGCAACTTTGTCGCCGGGGACGCCGCGAACAGCGCCGCGCGCCTTCAGCAGAACGCCGACCCCGGCGACATCCTCCTCTCCGAGTCCACGTTCCGACTCGTCCGTGACGCCGTCGACACCGAGGTCGCCCGGTCCCTCGAGCTCAAGGGCAAGCAGGAGCTGATCGGCGCGTACCGGTTGCTGGCACTCCGCGAGCGCTCGGAGCTCGTCCCGCGGCTCGAGGCCCCGCTCGTCGGCCGGCACGACACCCTCGCCCAGCTCGAGTGGGCGCTCGAGCGGACGACCTCCGAGAACGGGTGTCGGCTCCTCACGGTCGTCGGTGCGCCCGGCATCGGTAAGTCGCGGCTCGCACATGAGTTCGTCGTCCAGCTCGGCGAGCGAGCGACGGTGCTGCAGGGACGCTGTCTGCCGTACGGCGAGGGCATCACGTTCTGGCCGCTCGCCGAGATGGTGAGGCAGGCGGCGAGCATCCACGACAGCGATGCGGGCGAGGAAGCCGTCGGGAAGCTCGAGGGTCTGTTCGCCCCCGCGGAGGACGCTCGGGTGGTCGCAGAGGCGATCGCTCAGCTGACCGGCCTCCTCGAAGCGAGAGGTGTCGTCGAGGAGGGCTTCTGGGCGGTTCGCCGCCTGTTCGCACGGCTCGCACGGGACCGCCCTCTCGTCGTCGTGCTCGACGACGCCCACTGGGCCGAGCCGATGCTCCTCGCGCTCGTCGAGAACGTCGCACGACACACCGAGTCCGTCCCGATCCTGCTCGTCTGCGTGAGCCGTCCGGATCTGCTCGAGCGCCGCGCGGACTGGGGGGAGAGCGCCGAGCGCAGCACGATCGTGCGTCTCGAGCCCCTCGACGACGCCGCCTGCGATCGTCTGATCGGCGAGCTCCTCGGCGACTCGAAGCCGACCCTCGAGGTCCGTGATCACGTCGCGGCGCGGGCCGAAGGCAATCCGCTCTTCGTCGAGCAGATGATCTCGATGCTCATCGACGACGGCAGGCTGGAGCAGGTGGACGGGCGCTGGGTCGCCGTCGGCGACGTCGCGACGATGAACGTCCCGCCGGGCATCCACGCGCTGCTCGCGGCGCGGCTCGAGCGACTCGGTGTCGACGAGTGCGCGGTGCTCGGCCGTGCAGCGGTTATGGGGCAGGTGTTCTACGTCGGCGCGCTCGAGGAGCTCGCGCCGCCGTCGGTCTCGGAACGGATTCAGTCACTTCTCTACGACCTCGTCCGCAAGGAGCTCGTCCGACCGGGCCGGTCCGAGTTCATGGACACGGAGGCGCTCGAGTTCCGCCATCTCCTGATCAGGGACGCCGCCTACGACTCGCTCTCGAAGCAGTCGCGGGCGGACCTGCACGGGCGCTTCGCGGACTGGCTCGAGCGGACGGCGGCCGAGCGCCTCCCCGAGTACGCGGAGATCATCGGCTGGCACCTGGAGCAGGCGCATCGCAACCTTTCGGAGCTCGGGCCCGTCGACCAGCACGGGAAGGAGATCGCGCGCCGTGCCGCGGACCACCTCGCGGCCGCGGGCTGGACGGCCTCTGCGCGCGGGGACGTCTCCGCGGGCGTCACGCTCCGATCGCGGGCACTGGCTCTCATGGAACCGGACGACGCGCGCCGGCCGAAGCTCCTCGCCGATCTCGGCGACGCGCTCCTCTGGAGCGGTCGCTTCGACGAGGCGGAGAGCTCGCTCGAGTCGGCCATCGAGCTCGCCGGGCAGGCGGGCGACGAGAGGACGCGTGTGCGAGCCCGTCTCTCGCAGATGCGTCTGCGGTTCCAGGTGGACCCGGACGCGGACTACGAGGAGCTCGAGGCGGAAGGGCTGGAGGCCGCGAGGTCGTGCGAGGCGAGCGGGGATGACTTCGGCGCGGCCCGGGCGTGGCGCGTCGTGTACTGGGCCCGGTGGGGGCTCTGCAAGCTCGACGGTCTCCGCCCGGCCGCCGAGCGGGCGTACGAATACGACCGCCGGGCACAGGACCAGCACTACCCGCAGGACGACCTGATCGGCATCCTCGCCTCGCTCTGCTTCGGCTTGACGCCTGCCTCCCTTGCACTCGAGCAGGGTGAGGAGATCCTGGAACGCGTCAGGGGGCACCGCGGCGCCGAGGCGTATGCGATGTGCTTCCTGGGACAGCTCAGGGGGATGCTCGGCCAGCGCCAGGCCGCTCGCGAGATGATCATCAAGGGCGTGGCCGATCGCCGCGAGCTCGGCGATCTCCCCGGTGCCGCGATGGCCAGGGCGGAGGGTCTCGGGTATTTCGTCGAGATGGTCCACGGTGACTGGGCTGCGGCCGAGGTCGAGCTTCGCCACGGGTTCGACGAGCTCACGTCGATGGGTGACAAGAACTACCTCGCGATCGTGGCCGGCTGGCTCGCCCACTGCCTCTACCGCCTCGGGCGTCTCGACGAGGCGGACGAGTGTGCCGCCATCTGCGAGCGCTCCGCCGCGAAGAACCTGATCGCGGCCCGCGTGCTGTGGAGCGGCGGCCGGGCAGTGCTCCTCGCCCACCGCGGAGACCTGGAGGAGGGGGAGGCGCTCGCGAGGGAGTCGGTCGCCGTCGCGCTTGCGACCGAGCGCGCGGACACGCAGACGGACGCGCTCATGGACCTCGCGGAGGTACTTCGCATCGCGGGCCGTGAGTCGGAGGCGATCCCGGTCGTCGAGGACGCTCTGCGGCGCTACGAGGCCAAGGAGGTCCTCCCCGCCGTCGCCCGAACGCGGGCGCTCCTCCAGGAGCTGGGTGACGAGGCGGCCGCGGGTAGCGCGGCCGCCTCTCACGCCTGAGGCCTAGAAGGGACAGTTCCCCGGTGCTGGTGCGTCGATCCGCCTCGGCTCCCCGGCCGGGACGATCTGCATCGTGACCGTGATCAGGTTGCCGGTGCCCTCGTTCCGCAGCAGGTGCACGTGCGATGCGTCGACCGAGTCGTCGATGACGCCGGAACCCGCCGGGAACACCCGCGGCGTGCAGGTCGGATCGTCGCTGTCGTAGAACGTCGCCGTCCCCTGAACGACCGTGATCAGGCTCGGGCCCGGGTGGTAGTGCCAGCCGGACTGGCCTCCGGGCACCACGGTGTTCCTGACGACGTAGACGTCCGAGTCGCCCTTCGTCTTCAGCTTGACGTCGTCCGTGTTGATCTTCATCTCCCCGAACCGCCCGAGCGACAGCTGCTCGGTGCTGAAGCCGGAGCTGGCCGTCGCGTACGCGGTCGCGGCGACGCAGAGCACTGCGAGAAAGGCGAGTGCCAATCCACCCACGAGCTTCTTCATTGCGAACCTCCTTGCGACGCGCGCCGCCGGCGAGCGCCGCTCTCCGATGATTCCCGGGACACGTCGAGCTCCGACCTGAGGAGAACGAGGAGCGCCTCTTCGACGGAGAACGCGATGCCGTGCGCCCCGAGCGCATGGGATCGGATCTCGTCGACACGGCCCGCCTCGTCCAGCGCGCTGACCTCGTAGCCGCACTCGCAGGACGGTGGCTTGTCGTCGGGCATGGCACGGCGGATACTTCGCGGGGCGGGCAAGAGGACGGCAAGCCGGCGGCAAGCAGCCGGCAAGGGAGTGACGGCTGTGACCGTGAGGGTGTCGCTGACGGAGCGCGTGCGCATCGAGTCGGGCGGTGCCGTCGTCGACGAGCCGCGTTTCCCGGGCCGTCAGGGACGGCTGGTCTTCGCGTACCTCCTTGCTGCCCAGGCTCGTCCCGTCCCCCGGGACGAGCTGGCCGAGGCGCTCTGGGGGGACGAGCCTCCGGCGACCTGGGAGAAGGCGCTCTCGGTTCTCGTCAGCAAGCTCCGGGCGCTCCTGACCGAGTGCGGGCTCGACGGCTCCGCGCATCTGACGAGCGCCTTCGGGTGCTACCAGCTCACCCTTCCCGCCGGGACCTGGATCGACGTCGTCGCCGCCGACGAGGCCGCGACCGCCGCCGAGCGCGCCCTCGCGGCGGGCGAGCTCGAGCAGGCACGCATCGATGCTTCGACGGCCGAGACCCTCGCCCGGCGCACCTTCCTGCCGGGAGAGGACGGCCGTTGGGTGGAGGACGAGCGCGCCGGGCTTCGCGAGACGCTGGTCCGGGCGCTCGACTGCCTGGCGGAGGTCAACCGGCTGTCGGGCGACGCGGCGGCAGCGATCCGTGCCGCCGAGGAGCTCATCGTCCTCGATCCGTTCCGCGAGACGGGGTACCGGCGGCTGATGGAGGCGCACGTCGCCGCAGGGAACCGAGCGGAAGCGCTGCGGGTGTACGAGCGCTGCCGACGGCTGCTCGCGGAGGAGCTCGGCGCCTACCCGTCGCCCGAGACCGAGTCGATCTACCGCGGCCTCCTCGAAGCGCCTTCCGGCGCAGCTGGCGCGACCGTCGCACCCGAGACGCCGCCACTCGACGCCGCGCCCGTCGCCGAACGCAGATCGACGAGGGCGGGTGCCCGAGTGGGCTCACGAAAGACTGTCGCGGGGGTGACGTTGACGGTCGCGGTGACCGCGGCCGCAGTCGCGGGCGTGCTCGCGACGCGAGGCACCGGCGGGACAGCGGTGGCGGCGAACTCGATCGTCGCCCTCGAACCGTCCGGTTCGATCGCGGCAACGGTTCAGGTCGGCGCTCGACCGGCCGCGATCGCCTCCGGCGCCGGCGCCCTGTGGGTCGCGAATCTCGACGACCAGAGCGTGACTCGCGTGGACGAATCGTCGAGGCAAGCCGTGCGCACGATTCCGATCGGAGACACGCCGACGGGAATCGCTGCGACGGAGGAAGGCGTCTGGGTGACCGAGGGCTCGGGCCGCGTCACGAAGATCGACCCCAGGTACGACCGTCGTGCGTCCGCGCGGCCACTCCGCGCCTCGGTGGGGTTCTTCGGCGGAACCGCTCGGCCGGCGCTTGCGGCGTTCGGGTCGATCTGGATCGTCAGCCCCGACGGTGTCGTCCTGCGAGTCGACCCCGAGTCCGGACGGGTGGTCGAGTCCGTCGCCGTCGGAAACGTTCCGTCGGCGATCGCGGCCGGCGCGGGCTCGCTGTGGGTTGCGAACAGCGAGGACGGGACCGTCACGCGCATCGATCCGGCGACGCTGGTGACGACGACGATCCCGGTCGGCAACGGGCCGGCCGCCGTTGCCGTCAACGCCGCAGGCGTATGGGTCGCGAACGCCGGTGACAACGCAGTCGTGCGGGTCGACATCGGCACGAACGCCGTCGCAGCTACGACGCAGGTCGGCGACGGGCCTGCGGCGGTCGTCGCCACGCCGACCGCGCTCTGGGTCGCCAACAGCCGCGACGGAACGGTGATGCGCCTCGATCCGCGCTCCGGAGAGGTGTCGAGGACGATCCGTCTCGCCGGCACGCCGAGCGCGCTGGCGACTGCGGGCGGACTGGTGTGGGTGGCGATCGCGCCCTCACCCCCGCAGTCACCCCCGGCGCGTGGCGCACGCCTCGTCGCCTGGGAAGACTTTCTCTCGCTCGATCCCGCCTTCGGCTCGTGGCTCCTCTACGTGACGTGTGCGAACCTGGTCGCGTACCTGGATAGACCCGCACCCGAGGGTTCGCGCATCGCCCCCGAGATCGCCGAGGCGGTGCCCGATCCGACCGCCGGCGGGACGACGTACACGTTCAGGATCCGTCCGGGCTTCCGCTTCTCGCCGCCGTCGAACGAGGCGGTCACAGCGATGACCTTCAAGTCGACGATCGAACGGGTGGCAGACCCGCGCCTCGGGTCACCGCTGGCCACCGGGTTCAGCAGCATCGTCGGGTACCGCGCCTACGTGACCGGCAAGGCTCGCGAGATCTCGGGCGTCGTCGCGCGCGGAAGGACGCTCACGATCAGGCTGTCGAAGCCGGACGGGGGCCTGCTCGCCCGGCTGGCGGGCGGCTACGCGTGCGCTGTCCCGGTCGACACGCCCGTTGCGCGGGGCATGAACAACATCCCCGCCGCCGGTCCCTACTACATCGCCTCGTACACCCCTCGTCAGCAGCTGGTTCTCGAGGAGAACCCCAACTACCGGGGCAACCGCCCGCACCGGCTCGACCAGATCGTGGTCGCGATCGGCGTGGATCCCGTGCGTGCCCTCGAGCAGGTCGAAGCCGGCACGGCCGACTACGCGCTCCGGCTACCGCGGGCTGCGGGGCCGCGACTGGAGTCGGCGTACGGCCCCCGCAGCGACGCTGCGAGGGCGGGACACCAGCAGTACTTCGTCAGCGAGGCGCTCGGAGCTCGGATCCTGCACATGAACACGAGCAGGCCACTCTTCTCCGACGTGCGCCTGCGCCGGGCGGTGAACTACGCGATCGACCGGTCGGCCCTTGCGGCACAGGGACGAAGGGCCGCCGAGGTGAACCCGTTCAACGCGGGGTCGCCCACCGACGACTACCTTCCCCCGTCAGCCTCCGGAGCCGAGGACTTCCGGCTGTATCCCCTGGGCGGGCCGGACCTCCGGCGGGCAAGGCGAATCGCAGGGCCCGTGAACGCGACGGCGGTCATGTACACACCCAACCTCTCACCGTGGCGAGAGGAGGCACAGATCGTCCGCCGCAACCTGAAGCCGCTCGGAATCGACGTCCAGGTGAAGGAGTTCCCGATCGGCGACTTCTTCACGCGCGTCACCCGACGCGGCGAGCCGTTCGACCTGGCCGTGTCCGGATATTCGCTTACCCCCGATCCAGTGGAGATCCTGACGTTCCTCTTCGACGTCCCAGCGGGCGTCCCCACGAACATCTCGCACTTCCACGACGCTGCCGTCAGCCGGAAGCTCGCGGCGGTCGCGAAGCTGTCGGGCGCGAAGCGGTACCGAGCCGCCGGCCAGCTCGCGCTCGAGCTCCAGCGCGACGCTGCTCCCGCGGCCGCGTTCGCGACGACGGCGAGCCGCGACCTCTTCTCGGCGCGGATGGGATGCCAGCTGTACCAGCCGGCCTGGGGCATGGACCTGGCCGCTCTCTGCCTGCGCGAGTGACGTGATTCGGCCACCATAGTTAGCGAGTATGTATACTCGCTAACTATGAGAGAGCTCTTCCTTGCGCTGCTCAGTGGCGAGCGCGCTCACGGGTACGAGTTGAAGCACTCATTGGAGCAGGAGTTCGGCGACCTGCTGCCAGCCGTGAATGCCGGCCAGATCTACACGACGCTCGGGCGGCTCGAGCGCGACGGTCTAGTCGTCGGTCACGCGGTGCCGGGGGACGGCCGCGGCAAGCGCGTGTACGAGCTGACCGACGCCGGGCGG
This sequence comes from uncultured Actinomycetes bacterium, assembly GCA_963705535.1. Taxonomy (GTDB): domain Bacteria; phylum Actinomycetota; class Thermoleophilia; order Gaiellales; family Gaiellaceae; genus GMQP-bins7. Next base: position 81,579 of record CAVPJY010000005.1, on the reverse strand, counting down.
GAAGCCCTCGCCGCCTGGATCGAGGCGCCCGTCTCCGGCAGGCGGCTCAAGGACGAGTTCTTCATGAAGCTCGTCGTTCTCGCATCGACTCGTCTCGCGGAGCCTGGGCAGCTGCTCGAGCGGCAGCGGCGCGAGTACCTGCAGTCGCTGCGCGACCTGAACGCGCTGCTGGAGGCCAACGGGCAGGTGCTTGCGGCCGAGCTTCTGGTCGAGGGAGCGATCCTGCATCTCAAGGCTGATCTGGAGTGGCTAGAGCTGATCAAGCAACGACTCGCGCTGAAGGAGGAAGGCTGATGTCACCGGTCCTGGAGGCGAGGCAGCTCGCGAAGACGTACGAGACCGGCGGCGCGAAGGTGCTGGGTCTTCGTGGCGTCGACATCTCGATCGAGCGCGGCGAGTTCGTCGCGATCATGGGGCCGAGCGGGTGCGGCAAGTCCACCCTGCTCAACCTGCTCGCCGGGCTCGATCGACCGACGGCGGGGGAGGTCTGGCTCGACGGCGACCGCATCGACGGCTTGAGCGAGACGCAGCTCGCGCTTCTCCGTCGCCGCAAGGTCGGCTTCGTGTTCCAGTTCTTCAACCTGGTGCCGACGCTCTCTGCGGGCGAGAACGTCGAGCTTCCCTTGCTGCTGGTCGGTCGGCGGCGCAGAGAGGCTCGCCGGTCGGCGAACGAGCTGCTGAGCGCGCTCGGTATTCCCGAGAAGCACGGAGCCGCTCCGGTGCAGCTGTCGGGCGGCGAGCAGCAGCGCGTCGCGCTGGCGCGCGCGCTGGCCAACAGGCCGGATGTCGTTCTCGCCGATGAGCCGACCGGGAATCTCGACTCGGCGGCAGCTCGCGAGGTGCTCGGCCTCTTTCGCGATGCCCGGGATCGCGGGCAGACGCTGCTGCTCGTCACGCATGACGCGAGTGTCGCATCGGCGGCGGATCGGGTGATCACGCTCCGCGACGGGCTGGTCGCCGACGAGACGGAGCTCGCAGCGGCCCGCCAGGTCGCTCCCCTGCTCGAGCTGGAGAGCCCGGGTTGACGGTGATGCTGGTCAGGCTGGCGTTCGCGGGCATCCGCTCGCGGCTGCTCGCGAGCGCGCTCACGATCGCGATCGCGGCCGCTGCGGTCGCGACGATCGTGCTGACGCTGGAGGTGCGCTCGAGCGGTGTCGATCCCTGGCAGCGGACGTTCGACGAGGCCAACGGGGCACACGTGCTCGCGGTCGTCCCGTCGCGGGCCGACGCGACCGCGATCGCCGAGCTGCCCGGCGTGACCGCAGCGCGGCACGGCCGTCCCGTTCGTTCTGGCGACCGTTGGTCCGCGCGGGAGTTCCGATCTGGTGCAGCTCGCCGGGCTGAGCCGCCGCCGCACGGCCGTGAACACACCCGTGCTGACCGCCGGCTCGCAGCTGCGCGAGGACGGGATCGTGCTCGAACGCAGCCTTGCGCACGCGCTCGGCATCGAGGTCGGTGACACGCTCGCAGTGACGAGCAGACGCGGCTCGATCGCGCTTCCGGTGCTCGGCACGGCTGTCGTTCCCAGCCAGCCGCGGTACCCGCGCCACAGACCCGGCCTCGCCTGGGTCACGCCGACGACGCTCGAACGGGTCGAGCCCGATCGCTCCCGTTGGAGCTGGTCGGAGGCGGTGCGGCTGGCGGATCCCATCGCGGCTGCGGCGTTCGTCGAGCGGGCGGCAGCGGGCTTCTCGCCAGCGGTCGTCCGGTCCGGGCCTTTCTACTTCGAAACCTGGCAGGTTCAGCGCGACAACGCTCTGGGCGATGCGCAGGGCACACAGGTGATCGTCACGATGTTCACCATCCTGCTCCTGATCGTCGCCTTCGTGGTCGTGGGGATCCTCGTCGGCGCCCGGGCCAGCGAACAGCACCGTCAGATCGGGTTGCTGAAGGCGGCCGGCTTCACCCCGCGCCAGGTCGGTGTCGTCTTCGCGCTCGAGTCCGCCGTGCTCGGTCTCGTCGCGGCCGCCCTGGGCTTCGCGCTCGGGGCGATCCTTGCGCCACGCCTTGCCGCACCGAGCGCCCAGACGTTGCTCGGCTCGCCGACGATCGCGGCGAATCCCTGGCACATCCTCGTCGCGATCTGTGTCGTGCTTCCCGTGCTCCTGGCCGGAGCCTTGACCTCCACCCGCCGCAGCACGCGCTTCACCGTCCTCGAGGCGATCCATGCGGGCAACCCCATCTCCTCCGAGCTCACGCCTGGCGCGTGTCGTGGCCCGGCCGGTCCTGCCGTTGACGATAGGCCTCGGGCTCAAGGACCTCCTCGCGCGAGGGCGCAGGGCGCTGCTCCTCGCGGCCGCGATCGCGCTCACCGGCGCGATGGTGGTCGTCGTGCTCTCGCTCGACGCGACGCTCGACGCGCAGCGTGCCTCCAAGACCAGCTGACTTCCCGGACGAACTGCTGCTCCTCATCTACACGCTCGACACCGTGTTGCTGCTGATCACCGCCACCACGCTCGTCGCCGTCGCCCTGCTCTCCGTCCGCGAGCGCATCCGCGACTACGGCGTGCTCAAGGCGATCGGCCTCACTCCTCGCCAGATCACCTCGACCGTCGTCGGCGCCCACGCCGTACTCGCGCTACTCGCTTCGCTCCTCGCCATCCCGCTCGGCATCGGGCTCTACCTCGCCCTCTTCCGGATCGCCGGCGACGCGACCGAGGACGCCGTCATCGCACCCTGGTGGTCGCTCGCGCTCATCCCGATCGGAACCGTGCTCGTCGTCGTCGCCGCGACCAGTCTCCCGGCCCGGCTCGCCACCCGAATCCGCACCGCCGACGCGCTCCGCTACGAGTGAGGGGGTGTGTGGCGCGAGGTCGCCCACCCGCCCAGTCCCTTGGTCAGGAGAGCGCGCGCTCGAGGTCGGCCCGGTCGAAGGGCCCACCGTGCGTCGCCAGCATGTGCTCGACCGGGAGCTCCAGCAGCGGGCGCAGGCCCTCGACGACCTGCTCGCGGGTGACGGCGGGGCTCAGCCAGCGGGGGTTGATGTGCAGGCCGTCACCAAAGTCGACGAGCGTGTCGCCGGCGATCACCGCGGCGTGGCTCTCGATCCAGAGCACCATGTCGTTCGGCTTCTGCCCCGGGAAGGCCTCGACGCCGACGGGAAGCCGATCGCCGGCCGCATACGGGCGCGCGTCCCCTCTTCCCTCCTTGAGCAACCAGACCAGGTCAGGGCTGCCGTCCCCGGCCTGCTCGGCGGTGAGGCCGTACGTCTGCATGAGGTACTCCGCCGTGTCGGGCAGCGGTGTGTACACCGGCAGGCCGAGCCGCTCGACGAGGCCCTCCGTGCCGCGCTCGTGCCACGGGCACGTCAGCACGACGGCGGTCTCGCGGTCGGCCACGAGCGCGTTGATCTCGCCCGGCGGCGTCATCGGATCGAAGAGCAGCAGCCGCCCGCCGTCGTCGATCGCATAGGACGACACGACCGGATCCCACGGCTCGCCGTCCCTCCAGTCCGCATGCGGCGCCTCCCAGTGCCACAGGCCCGGCCGTAGCTCGCGCACGCCGCGATGCTACTGGACCGCCCGATTACCAGCGTGTGTGGCGGCTTAGCTCAGAACAGCGGCGCTACGACGGGGCGGCTTCAGCCTTCGCCGGCCACGTTCCACACGATCTCGACCTCGCCCGCGCTCGCGCCCTCGGGTAGCTGAAACTCCGCTCCCTCGCCCGAGGCCAGGTTCTCGAACGGAATCCTGAGCACGAGCCTGTCGCCCTCGCGCTTGCCCTCGTGCGTGTAGCGAACCGGAGGATCGGCGGCCTCGACCTGGTGGAGCTGTAAGCGGTAGCGAATGCTCGGCATGCGACCGACCCTAGACGATCGGAAGCCTCGAGGCTACCTCGGGACCGCCGACCGGCGGTGAACCGCGGCGCTCCCGAGCTCTCAGGAGATGACGAGCTCGCCCCGCCTCCGCCAGGGAGCTCGGAGCCGACCGGAGCGCGACGGTCAGCGCTTCCACGGCCGCGATGTCGCGGCTCGAGCCCTACCGACTCCACGCCCCCGAAGAGCGTCGTCGTGAGACGCAACACGGCGCATCCAGATCGCGGCTACTGTGAATGAGCGCGTTGGTTGTCTTTGAAGCCGTCGAGGCTTCGCACTCTGCTCTTCGACTGTCGCACCGACCTGAGCGCAGCAGGGAGTTCGTTCGGACTCTCCTGTCCCTGAATTAGGAACGAAGGAGCATCACATGTTTGCAACCATCCGCCGCTACGACGGTGTGAACGAGAACCGCACGGACGAGCTGACCCGCAAGGTCAACGAGACCCTCGTCCCCAAGCTGAACAAGCTGCCGGGGTTCGCCGGCTACTACCTGATCGATGCCGGCAGCGGCGTCTTCAGCTCGCTCAGCCTCTTCGAGACATCGGAGCAGGGCAAGGAGTCGACGAAGATCGTCGCCACCTGGATCCGTGACGAGAAGCTCGACACGATGATCCCGAACGAGCCGAAGATCACGAGCGGCCAGGTCGTCGCTCACAGCGACCGCGTTCTCGTCGCCGCGTAGCTCGACCGCACCGCATTCGACGGAGGGCCTGGCTTGCCAGGCCCTCATTCGTCGACGCGCAAAGCCCCCGCGATGCCGCGGACGCGTCTCCCACGTTGCGTGCTCATCCGCACATGCGCCCGGCTCGTACTTCCGACTAGCGAAGAAACGGAAGTCACGCTCCAAGGAAGGGGCGCAACAGCGTAAGGAGGCCACCATGGCATCCCTGAACCAGCAGACGGGGCCCCACGGAACCAGATCGGGCCACGGGCGCTCGGTAGCGGTCGCGGTTGCGATCGCGGCAGTCGCAATCGGCATCGTGCTCCTCGTGCTCTACGGAGGCGGCGGCTCGGCTCCGGGCTACTAGGGCCTGTCGCTTTCGGCAGTCGCCTTTTCGGGGATTGCCGGGTGCGGGCGGGAGCTCCCGGCGACCTCCTGCGGGATGTGTGCGGGATGCGCGCGTTATCTCGACTGTCAACCTGAGGCATGTGGCGGGGATGCGGTCGAGCATTGCTCCTAGAGATTCACGGAAGCCATTCCGGCTTCGTCGTAGCGCTCGCCGGCCGGCTCGGGAAGTTCCGCATCGATGCGCGTCAGCTCGTCCTTCGTGAACTCGACCTCGACTGCGCCCGCGTTCTGTTCGAGGTACGTGCGGCGCTTCGTGCCTGGTATCGGGACCAGGTCGTCTCCCCGCGCCAACACCCACGCGATCGCAAGCTGGGCCGGCGTTATCCCCTTCTCCGCGGCGATCTCCTTGACCTTCGCAGCGAGCTCGAGATTCGCCTCGAGGTTATCGCCGGTGAAGCGCGGACCACGGCGACGGTAGTCGCTCTTGTCGAGCTCGTCGATCGATGTGAACCGACCGGCGAGAAACCCGCGTCCAAGCGGGGAATAGGGGACAAATCCGATGCCGAGCTCGCGGCACGTCGGCAGCACCTCGGCCTCGGGGTCGCGGCTCCACAGCGAGTATTCCGTCTGTACCGCCGTGATCGGGTGAACGGCACTGGCACGGCGGATCGTCTCCGGCGCCGCCTCGCTCAGGCCGATGTGGCGGACTTTGCCCTCCTTAACCAGCTCAGCCATCGCGCCGACGGTTTCCTCGATGGGCACCTTCGGATCGACGCGGTGCTGGTAGTAGAGGTCGACGTAGTCCGTCCCGAGCCGCTCGAGCGACCCCTCGATCGAGCGGCGCACGTGCGCGGCGGAGCCGTCTCGCGGCCCGACGCTCGTCATGTCACCCGGGACTGCGTCGTCCAGTCGGCTGCTGAACTTCGTCGCGATCACGTACTCGTCGCGGTGTCCCTCGATCGCGTGGCCGACCAGCATCTCGTTCGTGAGCGGGCCGTAGAGCTGCGCGGTGTCGATGAAGTTGATGCCCAACTCGAGGCCGCGCTGGATCGTCTTGACAGCCTCGCCCTCGTCGGTGGAGCCGTAGAAGGCGGACATGCCCATGCACCCGAGACCGATGGCGGATACCTCCAGGTCTCGAAGCTTGCGCCGTTTCATGTTCGTCCCAGCCTTTCCTTGTAGACGTGGATCTTCGATTCGATGAGGTCGAGGTTCCTAGCCGTCGCCTCGATCCTGGCGAGCACCGCGTCGCGGTGCGCCTCGAGAAGCACAAGGCGCTCTTCGTTCGTGCTCTCACCCACCCTCATGAGGTCGGCGTACCGGCGGACGTCGCGAATCGGCATCCCGGTCGCGCGAAGCCTCGTGAGAAAGGTGATCCGCTCGAGGTCGGCCTCTCGGTAGCGGCGATGGCCGCTTCCGTTCCGGCTCACAGGTTCGAGTAGTCTCGTCCGCTCGTAGTAGCGAAGCGTATGTGCGCTCAGCCCCGAGGCCTCAGCCGCCTCGGCGATGCTCAGCGCCCGCGCAGGGTACTCGCTGCGGGCCATTCCACAACGATAGGACTTGGAGTGCGCTCTAAGTCAAGGAAACACGAGGCCAAGCGGCCGCGCGCCCTCGTGGAGCCGCCAAGAGAGCGACGGCCCATCTAACCCGCAATGACAACAGACGTTGCTAGTTGCAGGGCACTTGAACGACGGGAGCGACGGGACTCGAACCCGCGACCTCGGCGTGACAGACCGGTACTGGCTCAACCGGTACGGCCGGCTGTGACCCTGAATCACCGGCTAGACCAGGCACTTCGTCCCGGATGGAACGGCTGTGACCGGCTATGACCGGCTACGACCCGGCACAGCCTGTGTAGTACGCGTGTAGTCGCGCCGGTGTCGGATCGGGCAACGGCACATTTGTGAGGCAGTGACCTCCTCCTTACCATCTGACGCGCGCCTAAGTCAGCTGGGCGTTCGGCTCGTTTCCCGTGGGCGCCGTGACCTCTTCGGTGTGAGCCCTTTGAGGACGAGCGCTCGGACGCGCTCGTAGGCGGCATCGATGCCGGGGTTGGACCACTCGGGCGCGTGGGCAGGGTTGTGAAAGCGCGCGGTGGCGTCGAAGATCGCCCGACCGGTGGCGTCGGGGTCGGTCGCCTCGAACGCTCCTCGTGCAACACCGTCGGCGACGATCCGCGCGAGCTGGGCGACGAGGGTGTCGACGTGCGCCTTGACGACGTCGCGCGCGTCCGCGGTGAGCTCGATGTAGGTGGCGAAGAGCTCGGGGTCGGCGAGCGCTTTGCTGCGCTTGGAGCTGACGAGGAGGTCGAGCCACTGCTGCAGGCGCTCCGGAGCCGGGCCCCCCTGTTGCGCGACAGCTTCGAGCGGTTCCGAAATGCTCGCGAGCCAGCGCTCGGTGACGGCGTCACGCAGCGCCGCCTTGCTTCCGAAGTGGCGGTAGACGCTGCCGTGGCTGACGCCGAGGGCGCGGGCGACGTCGACGACGTTGGCTTTGGCGGGGCCGTAGCGGCGGAGGACGTCTTCCGCAGCCTCCAGGATGCGCTCGGACGTGAGCGTCTCGGTCGCCATGCCCGCGCGACCCTAGCCCTGCTCGCTGTCGAGGATCGCCATCTGCTCGGCGTGGTAGCGCCCGCCGGCGACGGCCTCGACCGGAACAGCCTCCTCGATCCGTGCCAGGTCGCCCTGCGTGAGCTCGACCTCGAGCGCGCCAAGAGACTCGGCGAGCCGCTCGCGCGTGCGCGCCCCGATGAGCGGGACGACGTCCTCACCACGCGAGAGCGCCCAGGCGATGGCGAGCTGGGCCACGGTCACGCCCTTCTCCTCGGCCACCTCCCGAAGCATTTCGACGAGGGCGAGGTTTCGCTCCAAGTTCTCGCCCGTGAAGCGGGGCGCGGAGGCGCGGAAGTCGTGCGGGGTTAGGTCTGCTTCTCGCTCCTTCGACCAGTGCCCGGAGAGCAGTCCGCGGGAGAGGACGCCATAGGCGGTGACCCCGATCCCGAGCTCGCGGCAGGTGGGGAGGATCTCGTTCTCGATCCCACGCGAGACGAGCGAATACTCGATCTGCACGTCGGAGAGGGGGTGGACCGCGTGCGCGCGGCGGATCGTCTCCGCCCCCACCTCAGAGAGCCCGATGTGGCGCACGTAGCCCGCCTGCACCATCTCCCCGATGGCACCGACCGTCTCTTCGATCGGGAAGTCCGGAAACACCCGTCCCGGCCGGTAGATGTCCACGTAGTCGGTGCCGAGCCGGCGAAGCGTGTAAGCGAGGAAGTTCTTCACCGCCGGCGGGCGCAGGTCGTTCCCGACGACCTTCCCGTCGGGTCCGCGCATGAGCCCGAACTTGACGCTCAGCACCGCTTGCTCGCGGTTCCGGCGGCGGAGCGCCTCGCGGATGAGCAGCTCGTTGTGCCCCGCCGCGTAGTAGTCGCCCGTGTCGAGCAAGGTGATCCCCGCGTCGAGCGCCGCCTGGATCGTCGCGATCGACTCCGCCTCATCCGCGGGGCCGTAGAAGTCCGACATGCCCATGCAGCCGAGCCCGAGCGCAGAGACGGTAAGGCCGGTTGTGCCGAGCGAGCGTGCCTCCATATGCGGATTGCCTCCCCTGTCGTTGAGTGTGGAGAGGGACTATACCTGACGACTGACAGATTTCACTCTGTGTCATCACCTCGGACACCAAGGATCAGATCGACCGCGCGCTCGGGCCAGTCGCGTGGGACGCGTCCGCCTGCGAGGTAGCCCGCGTAGTAGGAGCCGATGAGCATGTTCACCGCCGTCTCGACGTCGGCGCCATCCGCGAGCTCCCCCCGCAGCTGCGCCCGCTCGAGGAGGGCTCGGAGCATCTCTCTGCGTGGCTCGACGATACGTCCTCGGAACTCCGCGAACAGCTCAGGGGTGTGGTGTTCCTCGGCGAGCACGGTGCCGATCATCGCCATGCCGAAAGGACGCTCGACTCCGGCGCGGAAGTGGCGGAGCAGCGCGACGAGGTCGGCGCGCGTGTCGCCCGTCTCGCGTGGCGCCGTCTGCTCGCGCACGTGCGCGAGCGCGGCGGTGGCGAGCGCCGCCTTGCTCGGGTAGCGGAGGTAGAGGGTCGGCTTGGAGACGCCGGCCTCGGCGGCGACCGCGTCGACGGACATGCGCGCGTAGCCATCGCGCGCCATCAGGGTGAGAGCCGCCTCGAGGATCGCGCGGTCGGCGGCCTCCGAGCGGGGCCGGCCTCGACGGGCGGGAATATTTTCTTTACTAGTCCGTTTGGTAATCTTGCTCACACTAAGGACGGTAGCGCGAGGAAAGGACAGCCGCATGCCCGCCACGCTCGACACGACGAGTACGACCCCGAAGAAGGTGCTGATGGTGATCGCGAACCCCGCGGTTTCGACGACGCTCGGCTGGCCGGTCGGCTTCTGGGGGTCCGAGCTCACCCACCCCTACTACGCCTTCATGGAGGCGGGCTACGAGGTGACGGTCACAAGCCCCGACGGTGGTCGTTGCGAGCTCGACGGCTACAGCGATCCGCGCGACGAGAGCGGCTACTCGGCGGAGGACCTGATCACGATGGGCTTCGTCAATACACCGGCGCTCGCGGCGCTCATCGCGGACACGCCGAAGCTCGCCGACCTCGACCTCGACGCGTTCGACGCGATCGTCGTCTGCGGCGGCCAGGCGCCGATGTTCGGGTTCCGCGAGAACGCCGACCTGCAGACCGCGATCCGCACCTTCTACGAGGCCGAGAAGCCGACCGCTGCCCTCTGCCACGGCGTGTCGGCGCTCATCGACCTGCAACTCGCCGACGGCTCCTACCTGATCGAGAGCAAGACGATCACCGGCTTCGCCAACGTCGAGGAGGACTTCGCCGACCAGCTGATCGGGAAGCAGGTGATGCCCTGGCGGATCGAGGATGCGGCGAACGAGCGCGGCGCCAACTACGTGCAGGGCGGGCTCTGGAAGCCCTTCGCCGTCCGCGACGGCCGCCTCATCACCGGTCAGCAGCAGTACTCGGGGGAAGGGTCGCCGAGCTCGTGATCGAGGCACTCGGGCGTTGAGAAGCGGCTGGCGTCCATCCAAGTGACGACTGAAGGAGGATCGTGATGAAGATCGCAGTTTTCGGAACGGGCATGGTCGGCCAGGCACTGGCGGGCAAGCTGTCCGAGCTCGGCCATGAGGTGACGGTCGGAACGCGGGACGTCGAGGCGACGATGGCTCGCACGGAGCCAGGGCCCCTGGGAAGCCCGCCGTTCGGCGTCTGGCGGGAGACCCACCCCGATGTCGGCCTGGAAGCGGCGTCAGAGGCCGCCGCCGACGCCGACGTGATCGTGAACGCGACGAACGGAGCGGGATCGGTCGCGATGCTCGAGGCGGCCGGCGAGCAGAACCTCTCCGGGAAGGTGCTGATCGACATCGCCAACCCACTCGACTTCTCGCAGGGGAGGCCGCCCTCGCTCTTCATCTCCAACACCGACTCGCTTGGGGAGCAGATCCAGCGCCGCTTCCCCGAGGCCAAGGTCGTGAAGGCGCTGAACACGATGAACTGCGAGGTGATGGTCGACCCGGGCAAGGTGCCCGGCGAGCACGACGTCTTCCTCTGCGGTGAGGACGAAGGCGCCAAACACCAGGTGGGCGAGCTGCTCGAGAGCTTCGGCTGGGCGGCGGAGTGCATCCGCGACGTCGGCGGCATCTCTTCAGCGCGCGGGACGGAGATGTACGTCGCTCTCTGGCTCCGCCTGTGGGGCGCGCTCGGAACCGGCTACTTCAACATCGCGGTCGTGCGGGCGCCCGCTTGACCGGCACGCCCGTCATGAAAGGCTCGCGTGGTCGAGACCTGTGGGCCTTCGGGTTCGCAGGTCTCGGCATTTCTGCGCCCGATATGAATATCGCCAACCTCCAGCCCGGCGACCAGGTCTCGGCCGGTGCGATCGATTGGTGCGGTCCTCCGTCGGCCTCAGCAGCGAGGTGCATGCCGTGCCAGTGAAGCGTGGTCGTCTCGGGCAGCTCGACGCGGTCGCCGCGCTCGGCGCGGAGGGTCGGGCCGAGCTAGGCGCCGTTCGCCCTCCACATCTCTGCCGGCTTGCCGGGGGAGCAACTCGGCCCGACCTCCTTGCAAGGTCAGGTCGAACACCTTCCGGCCCTTCTCGCGTGGCTCGAGAAGTGGCGGGATCTTCAGCTCGTTCTCGAAGCGAAGCTCGCCGATGGTGCTGACCCGGCCGCCCGAGTAGAGCGCGCAGCCAGTTGCCGCGAGCGCCGTGACGCCAGACGAGTGACGGCCAATACCCAGAGAAGGATGCGTCTCGATGCTGTCGTCTCCGTCACGCTCGGCGACGGTCAGCCGGCTGGCGCGCCGAGGATCAATCTTGCGATTCAGGCAAAGAATCGGCGCAGTTCTTGCGCTACCCGTTCCGGCTTGCCGCCTCTATTTGTATTGCCCGAGGCGCCGTGGTTGAGTCCTGGGAACTCAGTGCGTTTGGCATCCGGGAGGACCTTCTCGAGCGCGTCGAGGGCAACCTTGAGATAGGCCGGGCTCTTGCTGCCGCCGAGCAAGAGCACCTCGGCGCCAAGTGCCTTGAAGCTCTCCAGCGCTCCTTCCGTCTCCACGGACAGCTGAAAGTCGTCGTGCAGCGTCGGAGCCAGCATCCTCATCGTTACGTCGTCGGCCGTGGCCTTCTTCTCCTCACGTGCCGTCATCATCTTGGTGAGCAGCTCGAGCAGCCAGCGGGGCATGACGTTGAGTACCGGTGGCCCCATCTGCGATCCTTGCATGGCTGTAACGAGGGCTGAGGACACCTCGCCCTGGGCCATCTCCTCGTCAAAGCGCTTCAAGAAGGCGGTCGAGACCGAACCGTTGATGAGCAGCGGTGGTTCGAAGATGGCCGCTTTCTGAATGGCAGGGAGGTTGAGTGCGGCTTGGAGGCAGATGATGGCGCCGGCGCTGACCCCGAAGACCCGGTTGGCCCCCGTCTTGTCGAGGAGCGCGTCCAGATCCTCGACTTCCTTCAGGATGCGGTAGTCCTTGCCCTGGGGGCCGCTGAGGCCGCGGCCGCGGCGGTCTGGCAGGTAGACGGTGAAAGCATCGGCCAGTCCCTCGGCGAGCTGCACGTGGCTTTGGGCTGACTCCATGATCCCGTGCAACAGCACCACGCCCGGGCCGTGGCCCAGTTGACGGTAGCCGATGGTGGTGCCGTCTCGAGAGGTCACAGAGTCGGTGACGGCGGTTGGTGCGTCGGTCATCTCTTCTCCTCGTGGAAGATGCGCCAGGTCAGGCCAAACTCCGACTCCGGCTGGTTGATGCGTTCGCTGAAGCGTGCGAGGAACGTGGACTCGGCGTCGAGCAGCGCGAGCCGGTACTGCTCTTCGATGAGGAACACGGGATCGAGGCCCCCGGCCAGCGCGTCGTCGACCAGGGCGCGGATCGCGTCCCGTGCCTCGGCGAGCGCGTCGGCTCGCCGGGCGAGCAGGGTCGCCACCTCGGTGGGGGGCAGCACCGTGATCAGCGAGAGCGCAGCGACGAAGCTCGGGTATTCATGCCGCGGCGCTTGCACGAGCTCGCGCATCCAGTCGTACAGCTCGGTGCGGCCGGCGTCCGTCAGCGCGTAGACGGTGCGCTCAGGGCGCTGACCTTCGCGGAGCGTCTCCCGCTCGGCGACAAACCCCGCCTTGGCCAGCTGGCCGAACACGGTGTACAGCGAGCCGGGGTTGAACTTGATGCTCCGCGCATCACCATGCTCGCGCAGCAGCCGACCGACCTCATAGGGGTGCTTCGGGCCCTCGACCAGGTAGGCGAGGACGGCCACCCCGAGCAGGTTTGCGACCGTCCGTGGTTGTGCCACAAGCGTCCTCCAGCCGTTCGACAGTATCCGTATCCGACTAGTACCTCACAACTATACGGAACCGGCTAGTTGTTATCAACTAACGCTCTCGAGTGCCCGCATGCTGGAGGTCCCCAGCAAGCCGCGATGCCGCGTAGCCGAACGGATGGTGAAACGCGCTCAGCGCGTCGGCACCTGCGACCTCGAAGTCGATGTGGTGACAAAGCCGCGCGTCGTTGACGACGACCTTGACAAGGTTGCGCGACTTGTTCCAGAGAAGCGCGACCTCGATTCCACCCCCCGTCCTCCGGGCCAGCTCTTGCCATTCGGTTGCCGCCGTGGTTGTCATGGCGTTCTCCCTCTCAGGCTCCCGGCGCCTTGTCGAGGAAGCCGAGCACGCTCCCGATGCGTCCGTCGTCATTGGTCACGGCGACGTCGAAGCCGATCGCGAGCGACTCGCCTCCGGACGCGGGCACGAGCTCCCACCAGAAGCGCGCGACGTTGTGGTGCGCGTCGACGTCGTTGTCGAGAAGCCGGAACACGTGGCCCGGAGCCTGCTCCTGAACCGCTCCGATGAGATCGGAGATCTGGTCGCAACCTGCGACGTCCACCAGGGGATCGACGTACCGGGCGTCCTCGGCCCAGACGCTTGAAACGGCGGACCGGCGTGCCTGCGGGTCGGTCTCGTTCCAGGTGTCGAGGTAGCGCTCGACCAGCTGCCTTGTGTCCATCTTGCTGCTCCCTTCGATTCGCTGTCTCGGCGAGCTTGCGCGCCGCCGCGCTCGGCGTCCATGACCTGAGAGGTAATGAGTCGAGCGCTCGCGGCGGGCTACGATCGCCCTGTGGCGGTCGTCGCGAGTCGTCCACCGGTGGGCGCGCTGCTGCGAGACTGGCGGCAGCGCCGCCGGCTCAGCCAGTTCGAGCTGGCGCTGCAGGCGGGCGTCTCCTCACGCCATCTGAGCTTCGTCGAGACCGGCCGCTCGCGGCCGAGTGCGGCGATGGTGCTCCAGCTCGCCGAGGAGCTCGAGGTGCCCCTGCGCGATCGCAACCAGCTGTTGCTCGCCGCAGGGTTCGCGCCCGTCTTCGCGCAACGCGAGCTCGATGCGCCGGAGCTGGGGCCGGTCCGTGACGCGATCGATCAGGTGCTGCGCGGACACGAGCCCTACCCCGCGCTCGTCGTCGACCGCCACTGGGGCCTCGTCGCCGCCAACCGTGCGCTCAGCCTTCTCATCGAGGGCGTTGCCGAGCATCTCCTCGAGCCACCGATCAACGTCCTGCGACTGAGCCTGCACCCCGAAGGCCTGGCGACGCGGATTCTCAACCTGCACGAGTGGCGAGCGCATTTACTCGAGCGCGTCGTCCGCGACGCGCTTACAAGCGGCGACCCGGCGCTCAGCGTGCTCCACGACGAGCTCGCCTCCTACCCCTGCGGCGGCCCCAGCCCCGGCAAGAGTCTCGACCCGGCCTTCGGCGATATCGCCGTGCCGCTCCGCTTGCGCCACGGCGAGAGCGAACTGGCGTTCATCAGCACGAAGACGACCTTCGGCACCGCCGTCGACGTCACCGTCGCCGAGCTGTCGATCGAGTCGTTCTTCCCAGCCGACCTCCAGACGGCGCAGGCGCTGCGCTCGCTGGTTGGCGCGGAGCCCGGGTAGAACGCACGCGCAGGCGAGCGCTGCCGCACCTGGCGATGTCGACCTCAGGTGGTGACCCGTTTGGTTCGTGCGACCTTCACGCACCGAGCACGGAGCGCGAGTAGGTCGAAGCTCAGCCCGAAGGCTGTACGCGGAAGCGGAAGGTCGGTGGGTCGAGTGGACGAAAGCGCCACCGGCTCGGTGAACTCTTTCGTGGACGTAGCCCTCGGAAGACGCGCTCAGCAAGAGCACGCCGGCACATCGAGCACCCCTCCGGGACTCGGTGAGTCGTCCGGGCAGGATCCGTCAGGCGTGGGTGAGATCGCCGCGAGCCCGCAGGATACGAAGTGCCCGTAGCGTGTTCCAGCGACTCTCCTGTCCTGGCTTCTCCGTCTCGACCAGCAGCGTTCCGGGAATGCGCATCTGCAGCGGCCACCGCCCGTTCGGTTTGCGCTTCTCACGTAGCAGATCGATCGGGTCGGCGAGTCGCTCGTCCGAGATCGCGGGCGTCAGGCGCAGGTAGTCGAGGCCACGCAGGAACGTGTAGTGCCAATGCCACGGGTAGGTGAGTTGAGTGAACCTCTCTGAGATCACCTCGCCGGTGCGGTCCGAACGGTACAGACGATGCGAGAGCATGAACTCGACCGCGCGTGCCTCGGCACGACGGAACGCTCGTTGTTCAACGAGCCCTCGTGTGGCTGCGAGCCGGAGGTTCTCGAGCACGTTGAAGGTCGTATGGAAGGAGCTGTGACGCGTGTCCGGGTGGTTGCGCTCAGCGCAGTTCCAGCCGCCGTCGTCGCGTTGCGCGGTGACGACTGCAACGCCGAGAGGCTGAAGTCTCGGATCCTCGGGCAGGAAGTGCGTTCCCAGTCCGAGCCAGAAGCCGAGATGGCAGAGGTCGACCCGCTTCAGCATGTACGCACCGTCGACGTCCTGTCCTGCGGGCATGAATCGATCGAACAGATGCTCGAGTGGCCCACGCGCGGCCGGATGGTCTTCGGGGATTCCGTACGCGACGAGCAGCAGCAGTGTCCACGCCGAGGCCGTCCAACGTCCTTTCGGCCACTCGCCGTCGGATCCCTGGCAACCGAGAATCTCGGCTACCCAGCCAGTTTCGATTACCCGAGCTCGCTCTCGCTCCCACGTCTCGGCCGGCTCGTCGAGCAGGTCGCGCATGACCTGCCAGCGGATTGCGGAATCGCCCGCGAGAAGCCAATCGATCACTGACTCATCGCTCGCCATCCCGGAGCGAGGACGATAACTCCTACGAACAGAGTTCAGACTCGAGCGACATTCCAGCATCACTCGCGCACGCGAGCGCACGATCCCTCGACCTAGACCGTCCCACCAGCTCCCGTCGCAACGTGCTCTGGCGGTGGGTCTGCTCCCCTGGCCCCGCCGTCGGGAGACTCCGAGCTCATCCCCGGGCGCACGCGGGCGGAGTGCGTGCCTCGACCCACGTTGCGGCCGGTGAGACAAGACGGGATACGCGCCAGGAGCCGCGTCCGGTTACAGCGACGATGTCGCGCTGAACTCGTCAGCGAAGCGGCGCGCGCAGATCGCCGAGCTGCGCCTCGAGCGACGCGACTGCCTTCGCCGCGGCGTCCCATTCGCGAGCGGCCTGCTGCCGACGTCGCTCTGCAGCGCGGAGGGACAGCTTCGCCTCCTTCAACTCCGCCTCGAGCTGCTTCTTGCGGGCACGCAGCTTCTCGTCTCGAGGGCTCGGCTTCTTCGCAGCCGGCTGTCCGCGTGCCGGCGACGGAAGCGCCATCCCTTCGTACGCCGTGAAACCGCTCGAGCCTCGCTCCTCGACGAGTGCCCCCCGGGCGAGCAGGTCGCGCGTCGCGTCGTCTGCGACGGACGCACGCAGCACGTCGCTGACCCGCCTACGCATCTGCTCGCTCGCGGGCTTCCCACGCGACAGGCGGGCGACGGCGACGTCGGAGAGAAGTGCCAGTGCGCCCTCGAGGTCGTCACGGGCTCGACGGTACGCGGCCTGCTCGCCCGAGACCTGCGATGTGCGCACACGCCGAGCGGCCTCGGCTGCAGCGCGAGCCGCCTTCGGCCGGTCGCGCGCGGCCCGGTTCACTGCGAGGACGACGAGGGGCGGCTTCCGCAGCTCGGCGACCGCCACCGCGTCCTCGGGGCGACCCGCGTCCTTCAGCTCGCGGGCGATTCGCGTGCGCTCCGAGACGAACTCCTCGGGCGCAGCGGCGAGCAGCTTCTCCGCTTCCGCCGGGAGAGTGCTCATCGCCCGGTCCGTCGATCGGCCCTTGTGCAGTGCAGCGCGCGGCGGATCTGCGGCACGCCCGTCAGTAGGCGGGATCGCCCGAGACGTCGCTCTCGTCTCGCATGGGCTCGAGCTCGTAGCGGACGATCTTCCCGTCGCGCACGGTATAGACGAGCCTGGCACGCTTCACGTAGGCGACTTCGCCCGATTCCTTGAACGTGTAGGTCAAGCGGTTGAGCGACCCGACCTGGCCCTCCCCGAGAACCTTCAGCTCTCCCCGCTCCTCCGAGACGTCGAGCTCCTCCGGGCCTTCGCGATCATCAGCTCCCTCGTCCGCGACCGCCCCACCACCCTCATACCACTCGAGAACGCCGTCGATCCCGCGCAGGGTGATCACATCGCCGCCTTTCGGGACAACCCATTCCACGTCTTCAGCGAGCACATCCTCAACCGCTCCCCGCTCGAAACCCGATGCTCGCCAGCGGTTGACGACCTCCATCGCCTCGCTACTCACGATGAGAGCTTACGTCCCGCGCCTGCACTGTCACAAGGAGCCGGGGAGCCTCCAGCGCCAACGCGCCGTCGCACCTTCTATACGGGTGCGCGGGAGGAACCTAGAGCAGCGGCGACGACGTGCTCGCGCGCACGACGAGCTCCGTGGGGAGGATGGCCGTTCTCCGGTCGTCCCTCGACGGAGCTCCGTCCTTGATGGCCTCCACGAGCCACTGCGCCGCCAGGCGACCCTTCTCCTCGTGCGGCTGGGCGATGGTCGTCAGCGCCGGGGTCGCCAGGGCCGCTGCCGGGCTGTCGTCGAACCCCACGACCGAGAGTTCGCCCGGGACGGCGACTCCGAGTTCGGCCGCGGCCTGCAGCGCACCGATCGCGAGGACGTCGCTCATCGCGAGGATCGCGGTCGGCGCCGGGTCGTCGAGCAGAAGCTCTCGCGTGGCGGTTCTTCCCGTGTCGGTCGCGTTCGGCCGGCACGTGCGTACCGTGCGCTCGTCCCATCGCGAGCCGAGACCGTCGCGGTAGCCGGCGAGGCGTTCCAGACTGAGTTCGAGCACGAGCGCTCCCCCGGGATCGAGGGCGGTCGTGAAGGCGAGGATCCCGACCCGTTCATGGCCGAGCGCGACGAGGTGCTCGGCCGCCGAGCGCGCGGCGCCTCGGTCGTCGATTCCGACGAAAGGCGTCGCGAGACCTCGCGGCTGGTCGAC
Organism: uncultured Actinomycetes bacterium; assembly: GCA_963705535.1. GTDB lineage: Bacteria > Actinomycetota > Thermoleophilia > Gaiellales > Gaiellaceae > GMQP-bins7. Next base: position 63,880 of record CAVPJY010000005.1, on the reverse strand, counting down.
CGTGACGACGGGTAGCGATCGAGCGAGCGCGGCCTCGACGCGCGGGTCGTCGCGCGCCGCCGAGTACACGATGAACCCGTCGACCACCGCCTGGCGGACCGTGGCGGCCGCGGCCTCCCGGTGTCGTGAGTCCGGGATGAGGAGGAGTCCGAATTGTTCCTCGCCCATCCCGCGGGCGACGCCGGCGAAAAACGAGGGCGACGCGGGATCGGTGAACTGATAGCCCAGGCGCTCGCTGACAATCAGGCCCAGGGCACCCGCACGCCCGGTGCGAAGCCTGCGCGCGGTCGGGTCGGGCCCGCCGTAGCCGAGCTCCTTCGCGGCGGCGAGCACGCGCTCGCGGATCTCGTTCGAGACGAGCTCCGGGTGGCCGAAGGCCTGCGACGCGCTTCCGATGGAGACGCCGGCGCGCTCCGCGACGTCGCGAAGACGCACGCGCCGACGCCGAGGAGGGGACATGGGAGAGAGGATACTTGACGTGCTGAATCGGTTCATGCTACTGTGCGGTGAATCGATTCACTGATTGGGGGACGACATGTTGGATTTGCTCGTTGCAGGGGATCTCGTCCGCAGAGCCATGAACGGCGCGTTCGGCCTCGGGCCTCCCGCGGAGGACGCGTTCCGCTTCGAGCCGAAGCACGCGAAGCCGGCCGTCCGTGGAGATCGTCCGCGCGTGATGGCGCCGCTCGCCTGGACGGCCCGGCCGCCCGCGGCGCGTTCGCGGGCCGAGTCGGTGACTGCACAGCCGTGCGCCGAGCCCGCTACGGGTCGGTAGCGGACACACATCCGGATGTGCGAGAAGGCCGCGCGTGCGGCCTTCTCGCACGTCTGCCCGGCTCAGCGGCGGCAGTCCCGGTACGAAGAGCTTGCCCCCGCCCACGTATCGACGCGCCAGTCTCGCGTCCCCTTCCGTGACGCAGTCATCTCGTCTGTAGGGTCGTGTGAGGCTTCGGTCCGTCGGCCACGGTCAGCGCCGAGTAGACGGCCGGGAACCCCGTTCGCCAACTGGGCTCGAGCGGGTCGAACGGCACGGCGACCTGTTCGAGCCCGTGCTCGCGGGTGGCCAGGCACTCGGACGTGCCCTGAAGAAGTTGAACTGATCACTGGATCACTCGATCACGGGCCTGGCGATGGCGGGCGGCTCGCGCCCGGCGAGGAGCCAGCCTGCCGTCGCGGCGATCAGCGGGACGCCAAGGACGATGACGAGGAGGGAAGGAACGGGGATCCGACCCAGATACCCGAGGTCGTCGTGGTACGTCGCGGCTAGCGCGAGATAGGCGCCGGCGACGCCGAGGAGCGCACCGAGGAGAGCGAGTGCGCCGGCGGTGGCCGCCGCCAGCGTGCGGCGGATCCTGCCCGTGGCTCCAGTCGCGGTCAGGGTGCGAAGGTCGCCCGCGCTCTCGCTGCGGATCAGCCCGACGGTCAGGGCGAGGATGGCGAGCGCCAGGAGCGCGCCAGCGGCGGTCGCGATGGCGATGGGCGTGGCGAGGGAGGTGCTCTCTCGCTGCGTCTCGATGGCGAGGCCGGCCTCGGCGGCGAGCTCGCGGGCAGCGGCGATCTGCTCGCTCGTCAGAGGCCGGCTCGACTCGACGAGCCAACCGCTCAGGATCTGCGTCCAGCCGTGGCGCCGGAGACCGTCGAGGGTGACGTACGAGGACGGTAGGATGCCGATGTCTCCTCCGGAGCCGAGGACTTCCTGGCTGTCGATCCGCGCGACGTTCGTGACGGCGAGCTGCTTCCTCGCCCGGATGTCCAGAATGACGAGCTCGTCGGTCGGGACGGTCGGGTCGGCCAGGAAGTCCACGCTCGGATCGATCGTGGCGGGGTCGATTCCGAGGTGCCGGAGCAGGGCAGGCGTGGCGACGTAGAGATCCGATCCCCGGGTCCACCTCTTGGGGTCGACTTGCTTCGCGAGACCGACCGTGACGAGGGCCCGGTCGCCTTCTTCGACGATGGGCGGCTCGCCGGGTTGGAGGGCCTTCCGAAGCGGGATCACGGTTGCCTGAGCGAGACCTGCGGCGAGTTGGCGGACGCGCGCAGCACTGCGTGCGAGCTGCGCGGGTGTTTGGATCGGGAGCGGGATGAGCTCCGGGCGTTGCGTCGGACCCGTGTACACGCGAATCTGGCGGTCGGACAGGTTGGGGAGCCCGGCGGCCGCTCGCTCGTCCTCCTGCTTCTCCGCGGCGGCCGCGGTTATGACGACCGCCGCGGCGATGCCGAGGGCGAGGGTGATGGCGGCGAGTGCCGCGCCGGAACGGGCCTGGTAGCGGGCGAGGTCTCGCAGCGCCAAGCGCGCGGCGATGGGAGCGTGCCCGGCCGCCAGGGCAAAGAGGCGGATCGCCAATGGCCCCAGCAGCAGAGTGCCGAGGATCGTTGCCAGGAGCCCGGCGATGATGAGCGGAGGGCTGTCCCGGTCTGACAGGGCGAGACAGCCGACGCCGACCGCAATCAGCGCTGCGGCCGCGATTGCCGAGTGGCGTGCGGGCCTCGGCTGTGGCGGTCGTCCCGAGAGCGCGAGCAAGACCGGGAGGCGGGCGACCGTTCGCCCAGGCCACCAGGCAGCGGCCGTTGCCCCGACGACTGCGAGGACGACGGCCATCGCGATCAGAGCCCAGGGAAGGCTGAGCCGGTCGATGCGATGGTCGACCGCGGACTCGAGTGTCGGGGCGAATACGAACCAGAGCGCGAGGCCGGCGATCGTCCCGATGAATGCGGCGAGCGTTCCGACGACGGCGCCGTTGGTCAGCAGCACGAGACGGCAGTGCTTCTCTGTGGCGCCGACGGCAGCCAGCATTCCGAGCTGTCGGAGCCGTCGCTGCGCGACGACTGCGAAGCCTGCGGCGGCGACCAGCGACGCAAGGAGGAGGAAGACCGTAGCGACGGAGAAGATGGCCAACGTCTCTGCCGCGCCGCTGACATCGTTTCCGCGAGTCATTGAACCCGCGAAGGCCGAGCGGGAGCGGTCGCCAAGGGATTGGAAGAAGGAGTCGGTCGATGTCGACCCCGCGTCCACATCGACCAGCACGTCGACCCGGTCCGCGCTCGCGGACGAGGGAGCGACGAGAGCGAACTCGTCGCTCAGCTTGCTCGGGTTCTCGACGATGCCCACGACGGTCCGTCGTCGCCCGTCGAGCGCCAGGCTTGACCCGATCTCGAGCCGAAGAGACTCCGCCACCCCATCGGTGACGGCGACCTGGCCGGGGCCGACCGGGTAGCTGCCACGACGGAGAGCGAGCAGTTCGCCGCCGTAGGCGCCGCCAGGGGTCTGTGATCGGTAATCCACCGTCTCGACGCTGCCGGGGACGCGCACCGAGCGGTGGCCGATGACGTCGATCGTCCCGAACGACCTCTTGGCGGAGTCGAGCCCCGCCTGGAGCTTTCGCGGATCCGAGCTGTCGAACGTGAGCACTTGGTTGGCCGAGCCGAAGTCGCCGTCGTCGGCGGGAACCGCGTTGTAGGCGATCGTGATGCTGCCGATTGCGGCCGCCACCGCGACCGTGAGGAGCGTTACGACCAGGATCTGCTGGCGCCACTCGCGGCGGAACATGCGCCACGCCCAGCGGATCACAGCTCGCCGGGCGGCAACGCCGCCATTTCTCGGCCCGCCCAGCACTGACCCGTGAGCGAGTGTCGTCATCGCCTATCGCCGGCGGCGAGCAGTGACTCGGGACCGGGCGGAGCGACCGTCTGGTCGACGACGTGGCCGTCGCGCAGGAAGACGACGCGGTCGGCCCAGGATGCCAGGTGCGCCTCGTGGGTCACGACAACGCCCGCGACGCCCCGCTTGCGTGGCGGCCCGCAACAGGCGCATGACGGCCTCGCCGTTCACGGAGTCCAGCGCGCCAGTCGGCTCGTCGGCGAGCAGCAACCGGCGCTCGCCGACGATCGCCCGAGCGATTGCGACCCGCTGACGCTCGCCGCCCGAGAGCTCGTCCGGGAAGCGAGCCTCCAGGTCCGCCACTCCCAGCTCCTCCAATGCCTCGAGTCCGGCTGCGCGGGCAGCTTTCCCGCCGACGCCGTCGAGCTCGAGCGGCAGGGTGACGTTTTCGATCGCCGTGAGCCCTGGGAGCAGGTTGAAGTCCTGGAAGACGTAGCCGATCGAGCGCCGCCGCATCTTCGCCTGATCCGAGCGCGAGACGCCCGAGAGCTCGACGTCGGCCACGAGCACCTGGCCGCTGCTCGGCTCTTCGAGGCTGCCGGCGATTGTCAAGAGCGTGCTCTTGCCGGAGCCGCTCGGCCCCATGACAGCGACGAGCTCGCCGCGCTCGACTGAGAGGTCGACCTCGCGGAGCGCATGCACCTCGGTCGGCCCGGAGCCGTAGATCTTGGACACGTGCCGCAGTTCGAGTGCACTCGTCATTGCGAGACCTCCGTCGTGGGAGTCGGTTCGAGAGGCAGGTCGGTCGGGACGGTCCGTGTGAGGGAGGTGGACGGCAGCTGCTTCAGGCGAACCTCGGCTGCATCGAGCCAGCGGACGATCGCCTCGAGCCGAAAGAGCTCGGCATCGGCAACGAGCGCCAACGCGACATCGTCTTGCGCAACCGCTGACTTGACCTGTGTGTAGCGCTGCATGATCTCGATCACGTGGCGGCGATGCACCTGCAGGATCTCGTCGATGTTGGCCCCCGATACCTGGAGGGCCACCAGCACCTTGATCACGAGCTCGTCGCGCGGGGGAGGCACGAGGTCGGGTGGCGTCCGCAGCCAGTCGGCCAGCTCGTGAGCGCCGGCGGCCGTGATCCTGTACCGCTTCTGCGATCGCTCGCCTTCTCCATCGTCCGTCTCGACGAGACCGTCGCGCTCGAGGCGCTGGAGGGTCGTGTACACCTGCCCGACGTTGAGCGGCCACACCTCGCCCGTGCGGGCCCCGAACTCGTTCTGCAGCCGCAGACCGTACTTCGGCCCTTCACTCAGCAATGCGAGGAGGGCGTGAGGGACGCTCACGGCCGTCGTCTCGTAGAGGTCATACTGAGTAGTATACCAAGTATTATCCGGCTCCGCAATCGCAGTTGTAAGCTGGGCCGGGTTCAGAGATCGACGCCCATCACCTGGGACGCGCATCACGCGCGTCCCCATGAGCAGAGAGCTAGCCGGGGGAAGCTCGGGCCGGGTCGCGTCGTCCGGAGTGCCCGACAACGCCCCGCCCAAGTGGGCGTTTCAAGACATCAGCGCGATCCGCGAGAACACCGACCGAATCCTCGAACTCCTCGACAGTCAGCACAACGCCGACACGGGCGAGGCAGCGATGCCTAGGCGCGAGGACACCGCCTGATTCATCCGTCCCGAGCGTGCTCCCTTCGGGTGCAGCTAGCACGCGCCGGGCTTCGCCTCGAGACGCGGTTCGGGCTCACGGCGTATGAGTTGGCGGAGCACGGCGATGGACGACCGCCGGCGGGCGACATTCGACGGCGGCGAGTGCGTTCCGCGCCGACGCGGGCGAAAGACGTCCATCCACTCCTCGACCTCGCGTTCACGAGTCTCGAACTGTGTAACAGGCGGGTACATGGGCACTCTCCTCTCGATTCAAGGGCCTGCATCGATGCAGGCGCGCGCGTAGCGTTCGGCGAGCACGGCGACGAAGTCCGCCACCCGTGCCTTGGCGACCAGCTCGGCTACGACGCGATCGAAGCACTCGGACACTCGCTCGCCCGCAGTGGGACCGAACTCGCGTGCCAGGCGTTCCTTTGCCACGTCGAGTTTCTGATGCAGGTGATCAACCTCCGCAGTCACGCTGACATGGTGCGTTCCAGCGTTCCGTAGCGCAGTACGGGACTCTTGATTCGTCGAGTACGGGTATCCGAACCTCGTGTAGTTCCTCGACACCGACAACGAGACAACGCGGTGGACGCGAATGTGAGGCTCCAGGCCGAGCGCCGTCGGAGTCGTGAGCCTCGATGTCGATTCGCTTCCGAGCATGCGCTGACGGTACGTCCGGTTGGGCCGAGACCGCATCGGCAGGACTGCCGAACCGTTGCCTAATTCGTCGTGCTGACGCCCGGTGGCCCTAGAGCAGGTCGTTCTCCTCCGCGAACCGTACAGCCGCGGCCCGCGAGCTCACTCCGATCTTGCGGTAGATCGAGCGAAGGTGGGCGTTGACAGTGCGAACGCTCAGAAAGAGCCGTTTGGCGACCTCGGCATCCGAGAGTCCCACGGCGACGAGCCGGATGACATCGACCTCCCGGGCCGTGAGGCTCGCCGGAAGCTCGCGGCGCGAGCTCGCGGCACGCTCCGCCGCATCGGGGTTCGACGGACTCGTGTGGCGGGGCCGCCGTGGGGCGAGCGCGAACAGAGTGCATGTGAAGACGAGTCCGGTCGCGACGAGATACCCGATCGGCAACGTAGGGAACTATCGCGGATCTGCACTGCGGCGGGTAACGCGGCCCACCGAACGCATCGCGAGGGGGAGGGTGATCGTCTGGATCGAGTTGTAGCCGCGCCTCGGTGGGTATCAGACTTGACTCACCAGCACTCACACCCATCGAGGGAGGACACATGGCAGGCAAGGCGGATTTCACCGAGGACGAGTGGAAGAACCTGCAGCAGGGAGTCACGGGCGCGGGCTTGCTCGTCTCCGCGGCCCATCGCGACTTCACCGACAGCTTCGGTGAGGCGAGCACGGTTCGAAGCAACTCGCCGCGCATCGCGAGAGCGACAGCCAGCTCGTTCGCGAGCTCTCGAGGACACATGGCACGGGCTTCGGCCTGGTCGCGTCGCCGAAGGAGGTCGTGGAGGGGACGATGAACGCTCTCGGCGAGGCGGTGGCAGTGCTCGGCGCGAAGGCCCCGGACGACCTCGACGCCTACCGTGGTCTGGTGCTCGCCGTCGCAACGGCGGTAGCGGAAGCCAAGGGCGGGGTGAAGGAGGAGGAGACCGCCGCCATCGGGAGGATCAAACAGGCGCTCGATGTCGCCTAGCACCTGTTCCGAGTAGATCCGCGAGCAGGCTCCGACGCCGACGTCCTACTGGACGGCGAACCCTCCTCGAACATGCCCTCAACGAGCAGTGCGAGGTAGCGCGGCTCGACGACGAGCGCGTTGCCGATGCAATGCGCGTCCTCGGCCACGTTCTCCTTGAGCCACTTCGCGACGTCGTCGGTGAGCGGGCGGATGAGGATGAGCGTTCCGAGATCCTCGACGTGGAACATGGATCGTCGCTGGGTTGAGTGACCGAGGGGAGGGCTATCCGCCCTCTCCCGTTCGCTTCTTTCGATGCCAGCCCGGCGACATGAAGAAGACGATGTCCTCGACCTCGCCGTTCTCGTCGAGCGTCCACTCCCCGCTCCCATCGCCGTGGACGACCGCGCCGTCCCCCGGCCGTACTGGTAGGTGAAGCCTCATGGACAATCCTTAGTCTGGCGCTTCTCCCCAGGAGCCCGATGAGAGTCGAGCGCTGTGTGCGCTAGCTCAGACAGGCTGGGATAGCGTGTTCCGGTGTTCAGCGGGCCGTTCGTGGACTTGCCGCGACGAGAGAGGACGTGAGATGAGGATCGGCATCATCGGCGCCGGGCACATCGGCGGCACACTTGCCAAGCTCTTCGTCGACGCCGGCCACGAAGTCGCGGTCAGCAACTCGCGCAGCCCGGAGACGCTGTCGAGTCTCGTCACCGAGCTCGGCGGGCGGGCGCAGGCAACGATCGCCGCGGAGGCGGAGCGGTTCGGCGACCTCGTCGTCGTATCGGTGCCCTTCGGTCGCTACCGCGACCTGCCGACCGACGCTGTCGCGGGGAAGGTCGTGATCGACACCAACAACTACTACCCACAACGAGATGGTCACTTCGAGGAGCTCGACAGCGACCGCACCACCTCGAGCGAGCTGCTGCAGGGACACCTGCCGGATGCTCGTGTCGTCAAGGCGTTCAACGCGATCCAGTGGATGCGCCTGCGCGACGACGGCCGTCCGGCCGGGGATCCCGAGCGGCTCGGTATCCCGATCTCGGGCGACGACGAGGGGGCGAAGCGAACCGTCGCGGAGCTGATCGACCAGATCGGCTTCGACCCGATCGACGCGGGCACGCTCGCCCAGGGCGGGCGCAAGCATCAAGCCGGCGCACCGGCCTACACTCAGGGCCTGCCCACCGCGGAGTTGCGCGCCCGCCTCTTCGCCTGAGCGGACGAAACCCGGACTTGGAGTTCTGTCTGGTCCTGTGTGGGCACGGCGGTCTCTAGATGCCGAGTTCGGGCGGCGAGAGCCTCCACCTGGTCCGCGGGGCTATCCGAGCTCCCGCGGCACTACAAAGTCCGTCAGCCGGGCTTCGCCGGGCGAAACGTCGGCCCAGCGTACGACGTCCGCCTCGAGCGCCGCAAGCGCGCCTGCTGGGACATTCACGCTCGCCCGCTCTCGGAGTTTGCCCGGCGCAGCGAGCAGCAGCAACACGTCCATCAGGCCGGGGTTGTGTCCAACGAGCAACACCTCGTCGACTTCGTCGGGAAGGGTCTGGATACGGGCGAGCAGTGTTTCGGCCCCGGCTGCGTAGAGGGTGATCTCGATCCACACTTCTGGCTCGCCGAGGGAGGGAAGCACTCGCTGCAGCGTCTGCTGTGCACGGACTGCACTGGAACAGACGACTAGCTGTGGGTTGACTGCGTGCTTCTCTGCCCAGCGCGCCACGCGTTTCGCAGCCTTGCGCCCACGGGGTGCGAGCGGGCGGTCGCGGTCACGGAGCGCTGGATCATCCCAGGCCGACTTCGCATGACGAAGCAGGAAGAGGCGCTTCACGTACCCACGATACGAGAGCGGGCCCGCAGCCTCTAGCCTCGCAGGGCACCATGGTGTCCGGGTAGCAAGGGGTGCTGGTCGCCGCCTTCGGCGACCGATGCAGCCTCGGCCTCCGGCTCTCCTGCGCGCTCGCGATGAGTAGCACGCAGCTGATACGACTTGCGCGCGAGCTCCGAAACCCGGTACGCGCGGAGCGGCGACGTCCACGTCGCCTACCGCGTCTTCGGTGTAGGCCCGCCGGATCTCGTCTTCGCGATGGGTCTCGATTTCCCGTCGGTCGAGTTCCACGATCACGCCATCGGCTCCGGCTTCGACGAGCTGACGGATCGGATGCGGGCCATTCGGTTCGACAAGCGCGGCACGGGCGCCTCCGACCGCGTCAGCGGCGTGCCCTCGCTCGAGGAGCGCATGGACGATGTGCGCGCCGTGATGGACGCCGTCGACGTCGAGCGCGCCGCGTTGCTCGGCCACGTGGGCGGCGCAGCCATGGCAATCCTCTTTGCTGCGACGTATCCGGAGCGGGTCTTCGCACTCGTGCTGTTCCAGGGCAAGCCGCGGTTCGTCCGCGCGCCGGACTTCCCGTGGGCGCCGACACGCGAGCAGTACGAGCTCGGGACAGACCGCTGGCTGACAACTCCAGTCGAGCTCCGAGCTGGAGCAGGCGTTCGCGATGCGCCTCAGCAAGCCGCGGTCCGATCCAGACGTGCGCGAGCGGGTGCGGGCCACGCGCCTCATCGTGCGGGGCGAAGTGGCTGCCGCGTTCGTAGCGGTTCCTGCTGACGATGCCCTTGTGGTCGCGCTCCGCAAGCTTGCGAATGGTCTGGAAGGGGTGGGCCCTCGACGGTAGCCTCGGCCGGGTGTTCGACCACGTCGGCATCGCCGTCTCGGACATCGCGGCATCCGAGCGCTTTTACCGCACCGTCCTGAGCGTCCTGGGCGCCGAGCCCAGCCGTGCAGACGCCGAGCTGGTCGAGTGGGACGACTGGGATGTCGCGCCGACGGACCGCGAGCACCCGGTGACCCGCGGGCTCCACGTCGGCTTCCGCGCCCGCGACCGCGCGCAGGTCGACGCGTTCTGGCAGGCCGGCATCGACGCGGGGTACCGCGACGAGGGCGCGCCGGGGCCGCGCACTCAGTACGGCCCGACGTACTACGGCGGGTTCCTGCTCGACCCCGACGGCAACAGCGTCGAAGCGGTCCACGGCGACCGCGAGCACGCCGTGCCCGACGGCCGCGTCGACCACCTGTGGCTCCGCGTCCGCGACCTGCAGGCCTCCCGGCGCTTCTACACGACGATCGCCCCGCACGCCGGGCTCCACCTGGCGCACGACGAGCCCGGCCGCGTGCAGCTGTCCGGCCCGGACCACAGCTTCTCGCTCGTCCGAGACGAGCGGCCGCTCACGGAGCACGTCCACCTCGCGTTCCCCGCGCGCGAGGACTCCGCGGTGCGCGCATTCCACGCCGCCGCGCTCGCGGCGGGCTACGAGGACCACGGCGCGCCGGGCGAGCGCGCCGTCTACCACCCTGGCTACTACGGCGCCTTCGTGCTCGACCCGGACGGGCACAACGTGGAGGTCGTCAACCACAACCGGGGCTGAGCCGTGGCCGCCGACGAGTCCGCCCACCACATTCGGCCGAGGCTCTCGCCGCAGGCGTCTCGATCTTCGAGCTGTCCCGTGTCATGGGCGCGTCAGTGAAGGAGATCGACCGCACGTACGGCCATCTCGCTAGCGATTCCCACAATGCCATCCGCGCTCGACTCGAGCCGAGATCCGGACGATCTGGCGTTGATCTGGCGTCGGGCGCAAGCGGCGGAAACGAGACTTGATCCGCAACGCACTTGAACACTGGCCTTGCGGGAACGGGAGCGACGGGACTCGAACCCGCGACCTCCGGCGTGACAGGCCGGAACAGCGCTGAGCGCGACCTTGCAGCGGTTGCGTCCCGCCCGCTTCGCTTACGCCTCCGACGTGGTCAGGTGCCTAGATGCTGTGGACGCTGCCGCGGGCAGAACGGCCAGCGAGCAGGCCCCAACGCCCGAGCGCCTCGCGAGGGCGAGGGGAGTGGCGCGTGGCGGCAAGTTCCGGATTCGGCTTCGTTGTGCGACTCGACCTCGGAGCCGCACCGCTACCCGAAGCGGTGACGAACGGCCACGCGGGTTGCCTCTGTGGCGAGCGCGACGGCGATAAGGAGAGCGGCTGCGGGGTCTGCCCACCACCAGTCGAGTGCGGAGTTGGCCAGAAGTGCGACGAGTGTGATCGCGGCCAGCGCGGCAGCGGCGAGCGTAAGAACGCTGTCCCCGCGGAGAGCCGGACTCTCGATACGACCGGCGACGCGCAGCTTCATGACGCCGAGAACTGGCAGCACCAGCAGGGAGATCGCTGCGATGCCGAAGCCGAACGCGGAGGAATCGGGATGCGATCCGTTCATCAACGCCCGAACTGCCTCGACGCCGACATAGAGGGCGACGACGAGCATCGCGGCGATGACCCATGTCTGCGCCCGGCGTTCAAGGTGCTCCGCTGCGACGGGATCGCTTCGCTCCTTCCTAAATCTCCACACGAGCACGACCGAGGCGGATGAGTCAAGGAGCGCGTTCAGAGCGAACCCGACGAGCGCAAGACTGCCCGTCGTAAGCCCGATGACCAGGGCAGTCGCCCCGACGACACCATTCCAGACGATCGTGAAGTAGGAGAGCCGGAGAGCGGAACCGACTAGTGCGTGGCGCTCGGTGTTGTCGGTGAGCGGAGCGGAATCGGAAAGCACTAGCGCCTCCAGCCGGTCGTTGATGAGTTGCCGACCAGGCTTCCCGGCGCACCGGGGTGACTTATACCGCGTACTCGGGAGGATCGCTTGAAGGCGAGGGGCGACCGGGATCCCTGGGCAACCGGCTGCAGCTGGCACCCCGTTTAAGACCGTGCAACGATCCGACACGTGACGACCGCGTCGAGCGAGGCATCCCTCGCCTCGGGGTACGAGGCGCTTGCTGCCGGAAACTGGGATGCAGCACGAGACGCCTTCCGGGAGGCTGTGGACGCTACCGATGCGCCCGAGGCGCTCGATGGACTCGGACGGGCGCTCTGGTGGCTTCGCGATGCGAGGGGGGCAGTTGTCTACCGCGAGCGCGCGTATGCAGGCTTCCGCCGCGATGGCGAGTTGGCGCGAGCGGCGCGAATTGCGCTTTGGCTTTCGCGCGAGTACGCGCTCGTCTTCGGGAACGACGCCGTCGCGAGCGGTTGGCTGGCGCGGGCTGAACGCCTCCTGCGCGATGTCGCGCCGGGCGCAGAGCAGGGGTGGCTCTCACTCGCTCGCTCTGAGAGGACACGCGATCCGAACGAGTCAGCGCGCCTCGCCGAGGAGGCCATCGCAGTCGCGGAGACCGCGGGTGACACGGATCTGGAACTGAGGGCACTCGCCCAGCTCGGCCTCGCCGAGGTCTCCGCGGGCCGTGTGGACGACGGCCTCGCGCGGCTCGACGAGGCTATGGCGGCGGCGACGGCCGGGGAGCCTACGAGCCTGGAGACGTTCGCCGATGTCTGTTGCACGCTCATGCTGGCGTGCGACCTCGCCGGTGACTCAGAGCGTCCCCAGCAGTGGAGCGGGGTGCTGGAGGACTTCGTCCGCAAGTACGACCCGATCATGCTGCTCGCTTTCTGCCGCACGTGCTGCGCGGACGTGTTCGCCGCGAACGGACGGATCGACGCCGCTGAGGGCGAACTCCTCGCGGCGATCCGGGAGCTGACGGACGCAGGCCAGCGTTCGCGCTGCGGACATCCAGCCGCGCGGCTTGCGGAGATCCGTGTCCTTCAGGGCCGCTTCGACGAGGCGGAGCAGTTGCTCGACGGCTTCGAGGATGAACCGGAAGCCGTGGCAGCCGCCGCATCGCTCCGCATCGCGCGAGGCGACCCGAGCGCGGCCGAGGAGCTACTCGGACGGAGACTGGACGAGGTTGGGAGATCGAGCCTCCTCGCCGCGCCGCTCTACGGCCAGCTCGTCGAGGCGTCCCTTGCCGCAGGCCGCGTGGACGACGCGCGTGCCGCAGCGGCGTGGCTTGCTCGCATCGCCGAGGAATCGGGGCGCGAGCGTGTCGAGGCACTTGCGCTACTCGCGCGGGCACGTGTCGCGGCAGCCACAGGGGAACCGGACGCGGTCGAACTCGTTCGCGGCGCAGTGAACGCATATGCGGCGCTTGGATTGCGGCTCGACACTGCCCGTGCCCGACTCGAACTGGCAAGGGCACTCGCCAGCGAATCACCGGACGCCGCAGTGGACGTTGCGAAGCGCGCTCGGAACGAGCTGGACGCTCTCGGAGCGACCCGAGAAGCAGATGTCGCCGCCGCTCTCATGCGCTCTCTCGGAGCGAAGGGTCGCGCGGGGCCTAAGGCCATCGGACTTCTCAGCCGGAGGGAGGTCGAGGTGCTGCGGCTCCTCGGGGAGGGTCTCTCCAACCGCGAGATCGCAGCCCGGCTCTTCATCAGCCCCAAGACGGCGGAACACCACGTCAGCCGGATTTACGGGAAGCTCGGCCTCTCGACGCGCGCGGAGGCTGCCGCCTACGCCGTCAGGAACCTCGGGGAGGAATAGGGGAATCGCCCCTACCGGGTGCGAGCGGCCGGGTGAATACTCCGCTCGTCACACGACAGAAAGGAGCGTCATGTCCGACGACAACAAGGCACTCGTGGAGCGGTACTACGCCCAGGTGCTGAACGGACGCGATCTCGACGCTGTGGGCGACTACTTCGCCGACGAGCGTATCGTCGAGGGAGTGCGCCGAGGGTGCTTCTCGTACTTCGAGGCCTTCCCCGATCTGCACGTCGCGCTAGACGAGTTCGTCGCCGAGGGCGACAGGGTCTTCCTCCGCTCGACGATGACCGGAACACACGATGGCGAGTACAAGGGCATCCCGGCGACTGGCCGTCACGTGGCAGCCGAGGCTGCGGAAGTCTTCCGCATCGCCGACGGCAAGTTCGTCGGCTACTGGTGCATGACGAACGTCGCCGGACTCATGCGGCAGTTGACGGAGGAGCTGCCCGTCGAGGCCGTTCCGACGGTGGCGAGCTGAGGAGGCTGAATCATGAACTGGGAGCGGTGGGCGAGAGGAGCGGGTGCCGGATTCGTCGTTCTCACGGTGGCTGCGTTCGTCGTTGGAGGCGACGCGCCGAAGGTCGGAGACTCAACCGACGATCTGATCTCGTACTACGACGGTGATCGCGGGAAGGTGCTCGTGTCCGGGTTGCTGTTCGCTTTCGGCTTGGCTCTCCTTCTCTGGTTTGCGGCGGCCATCGCCAACATGCTGCGAGAGGGTGGCGAAGGTCGTGTTGGAGCGACGGCGCTTGCAGGAGCCACTGCGTTCGTGACCCTGCAACTCGTTCTGACTGGCATGGGCGCGAGCCTTGCCTATTCAGTCGCGGGCGACGGCGATCCAGGCGTCGTCAAGGCTCTGTTCGACCTCCAGTGGCTGCTCGACATGTTCGCCGCTCTTCCCGTAGCGCTTTTCGTACTCGCAAGCTCAGTGGGCTTCATGCGCACACGGGCCGTGCCTTCATGGCTGAGTTGGGCGGGAGTTGTCGTGGCGGCGCTCTTCGTGTTGCGCACGACGACCTGGGCGAGGGACGGCTTCTGGTCGCCAACGGGCGAATACCTCTTCATCCTCATCCCTGCCGCGACGCTCTGGGTACTCGTGACGAGCATCACTTTGGTTCGTGGGGCACCGTCAAGCTCTGAGGCGGCAGGGCGTCCGCTTGCTGCAGCACCGTCCACGGACGCATAACGAAGACGGGAAAGGAGACGAAATGCCTAAGGCATCGAAGGTGACGGCATCCGAAAGCGCGACAGTGGAGGGCTACGAGGGCCACTTCGAGCACTTCGACGGTGGCTACACGGTTGGCTTCGAGACCTACAGCGCCGACGCCGACCTTGCCCCGTTCTTCAAGGGCCTACCCAACGACCAGTGTCAATGCGAGCACTGGGGCTACGTCGTCAAGGGCAAGGTGAAGTTCACATCCGCTGACGGCACGGAAGAGACCTTCGAGACGGGTGATGCCTATTACGTTCCGCCGGGACACACCCCCAGCATCTACGACGGGACTCAGGTGGTCGAGTTTTCTCCGACCGAGGAGTTGGCGAGGACGATGGAGGTCGTCGAGAAGAACATGGAGACGATGGGGGGCTAGCCTTCACCAGCGGAGCCAAGCGTTCTAGCGTTCCTAGCGACATGTCGGGTGATCGAGCCAGTCGGGTCGCAGAGCTGCTGCACGAAGCCGCTGAGACACACCACACCGTCTACCGGATCACAGACGGTGACGATGCCGACTGGGCATCCTGGTACGCGGACTGGTTGCTCGATCTCTCCGAGTTGCCGGATGTTCTCGGCACCCGCCCGGTTCGTAGCCACCTCGTCTACGAACTCGTCAGGCTCGACCGCGAGTTCAACGCGGCCGAGACTCAGGAACGCTGGGAAGACTGGTACGCAGCCCGCCTCAGCCTGGAGCTGTAGCTCGATCCAGAACACGCCTCGCCCAGGAGTCGGGGCTAGCGGCGGCCCGATCCAGGTTCAGGGGGCTGCGGTCTGGGTGCCACGCGCCGTCGCAAGCGCGATCGTCAGCTGCGCAGCCGAAGCGACGAGGTAGACGCCGGTGACCAGAAAACCGCCGAGGAGCCATGCTGCGGGGTCTTCCACGAAGTGCGCGACCAGCAGCAGCCGCTGGTCTGGGGTACTAGCGCTGTGGAATCCGCTGTGGAGGGGTCGCGGCGCAGTGTGTTTTCGAGACGGGAGCGACGGGACTCGAACCCGCGACCTCCGGCGTGACAGGCCGGCGTTCTAACCAACTGAACTACGCCCCCGAGGGCCGCCCAAGTGTAGCCGGGTGCAGGGAACCGGGCTCCCGGCACGTAGCCTGACGTCGTGTCCACGGCCGACTGGGTCGTCATCGGCGTGGTCGTCGTCGCTGCGCTGTACGGGCTGACGACCGGCCTTGTGCGCGGCGCGCTCTCGCTCGCCGGATTCGCGCTCGGGGCATACGTCGGGGCTCGCGTGGCGCCGGCGCTCCTGAGCGACGGCTCGCCGTACGCGCCGCTCGTCGCTCTCGCCGGCGCGGTGTTCGGAGGCGCGCTCCTGCACGGGCTCGCCGGGCTGCTCGGAAACGTCCTGCGGACGACGCTGAGCGCGGTTCCCGGCCTGCGGGCGCTCGACTCGGTCGCGGGCCTCTTCCTCGGCGCCGCCGCCGGAGTCTTCCTCTGCTGGGCGGTCGGCGCCGTGCTCCTCTACCTGCCGGGGCAGGCGGACATGCGTCGGGCTGTGCAGAGCTCCGCGATCCTCTCCACCATCAACGACGCGTTCCCGCCGGAGCGTCTGCTGGAGACGCTCGAGCGGGTCGACCCGATCGGCGTTCTCGCCGGCCCTCCGGCGATCGTCGCGCCGCCGGACTCCAAGCTCGCACGCGACCGCGACGTCGTCGCAGCGTCGAAGAGCGTCGTGCGCGTCACGGGCATCGCGTGCGGGCTAGGTGTCGAGGGCTCGGGCTGGATCGTGCGCCGCGGACTGGTCGTGACGAACGCACACGTCGTCGCCGGCATCGGGACGCCTCGCGTCGACCGGCGGGACGGCACGACCTCCCGGCCCGCGACGGTGGTCGCCTTCGACGAGCGAAACGACGTCGCCGTTCTGCGGGTGCCGGGACTCGGCGGCCGGCCGCTCCGGATCGAGGAGCCCGAGCGCGGCGTCGGCGTCGTCCTCGTCGGCTACCCGGGGAACGGGCCGCTGACGCTCACGCCGGGCAGGCTGGGCGGGACGCGCGACCTGATCAGCCGTAACGCCTACGGCCGCGGGCCGGTGACGCGTGCCATCACGACGATCCGCGGCGTCATCGAGCCGGGGAGCTCCGGCGGGCCCGGAGTCGACGCCCGCGGTCGCGTGCGCACGACCGTCTTTGCGCGCCAGCCCGGCTCCCGCGGGGGCTACGGGATCCCCTCGGACGTCGTGCTCGGCGCGGTCCGGAAGGCGGGTCGAGAGCCGGTCGCCGACACCGAGTGCACGAAGTAGGGGCGAGGGGCCGCGCCTATGTGAAGAGGTCGAGCGCGGCGAGCGGCTGGCGGAACGGCGGGATGACGTAGACGCCGGCGGCCCGCTCGCGCGAGGCCTCGACCAGCTCCTTCGCGAGCGCGAGGCCGACCGCGGCGGCGTCGGAGCCGGCGTCGCGAAGTCGTGCCTGCACGTGGTCCGGGACGACGATGCCCGGCACCTCGTTGTGCAGCCGCACGGCGAGCTGGTAGCTGCGGACGTAGAAGACCCCGATGAGAAGCGGAATGGGGCACGAGCCGCCGAGGCGCTCGAGGAACGCGTCAAGGTAGGAGAGGTCGAAGAGCACCTGCGTCATCGCGAACTGCGCTCCGGCCTCGAGCTTCTGCTCGAACCGCTCGAGCTCGTAGTCGAGGTCGTCCGCCGCGGGGTTGACTGCGACGCCGAGGAAGAACGACGTCGGCGCGTCGATCTCGCGCCCGTTGTAGTCCTCGCCGGCGTTCATGCGGCTGATGATCCGCGAGAGGCCGATCGAGTCGACCTCGTACACGCCGCGGGCGCCCGGGTAGTCGCCGCCCTCGGGCGGGTCGCCCGTGACCGAGAGGACGTTCCGGATGCCGTCGGCATGGGCGCCGAGCAGCGTCGACTCGAGACCTGCGATCGAGGAGTCACGCGGCGTGAGGTGGGGGATCGTCTCGATGCCGACGACGCGCTCGATCGTCGCCGAGGCCATGATCCCGCTCATCCGTGCTCGGGCGCGCGGGTTGTCATTCACGTCGACGACGTCGACATGGCCCGAGCTCTGGAGCGTGTGGGCGAGCTCCAGCATCGCTTGGGCGTTGCCGCCGCGCGGGGGGTCGATCTCGACCGACACGACGAACTCGCCCGCGTCGAGCTTCCGCTGGAGGAGAGTCGCCTGCTCCGGGGCCGGCGCGGCGAGGGCCATCTCCCGCTCGCGGACGACGAGCGGCGCGCTGGGACGGCGATTCTCGTCGACGGCCGCGCGGATCGCGGCGATCTCCGTCGGCGTCGTTCCGCAGCAGCCGCCGATGATGCGGGCGCCGAGCTCCTGCGCGTGTGCCGCGAACTCCGCGAAGTACTCCGGCGTCGCGTGGGGGAAGACCACCCGCTCCCCGGCAAGGCTCGCCAGGCCCACGTTCGGGAGGACGGCGAGCGGCTTGCCGCTGCCGCCCATCCGCTCGATCGCCCGCAGCGCCGCCTGGAGGCCCACGCCGTGGTTGGCGCCGACGGCCGCGACGTCGAGCTCCGCGAGGGCGGCGGCCGCCTGCTCGGCGGTCACGCCGCCCAGGGTCTCGGCGTCCTCGTCGAACGTCATCACCGCGACGATCGGGAGCGACGAGACGCTGCGCACGGCCCCGATCGCGGCGACGAGCTCCTCGAGCTCGTAGAACGTCTCGACCATGAAGAGGTCGACCCCGCGGCCCTCGAGGAGCTGCGCCTGCTCCGCGAAGATGGCGTCGCGGTCCTTCGCGGGTCCCCCGAGCGGGCCGATCGAGCCGGCGATGAGGACGTCGCGGCCCGACACCTCTCGTGCGTCGCGCGCGATCTTCACCGCGGCCTCGTTGATCCTCGCCACCTCCTCCTCGAGGTACTGCGCGGCGAGCTTGTGCCGGTTGGCGCCGAACGTGTTCGTCTCGATGAGGTCCGCGCCCGCACGGATGAAGCCGAGATGGAGCGAGAGCACGCTCTCCGGCGAGCGCAGGTTCGCCTCTTCGGGGCAGCGCAGCCGCGTGACGGCGCTTGACACGAGCACGCCCATGCCGCCGTCCGCGACGATCGGCAATCCGGACTCGAGCCTCTCCAGGAAACGGTCCGCCACGCGCGCCACTCTAGTGCCGGTGCGGCTCAAGTCGACGGAAGCCGGTGCCGATAGCCACTGCGACTCCCGACTGGGAACTGACGGCAATCAGAACCGGACGGAGAGCACCGAGAAGGGGCGGCGGACGACGCCGCCCTTCTCATGCGCAAGGCCGGAGTCGCCTAGCGCCGACTCCGGTCGCGTGAAGACCCTGAAGCGCGGCCGCGCAGCGGCCGCTGGTCGTTCTGCGGACGACGCCGCCCTTGTCGTTCGCAGACCGGAATCCGCGAGTGCGGATTCCGGTCGAAACACCCGTGAAGCGTGAGCGCTTCGCGGTCGCGAGCGCGGTGCAGCGGAGGACGCCGGGGTTCTCAGTCCTCGTGCACGGTGCGACCCTCCATGCCGCCCGCGACGACGACGACCTGCCCCGTGACGTGGCCGGAGAGCGCGTCGGACGCGAGGACGACGACCTGACGGGCGACGTCCTCGGGCTGCGCGACCTTGCGCAACGCCATCGTCCGCGAGACGCCTGCGACCCGCTCGGGGTCCACGAGCCCGCGCGTCATGGGCGACTCGGTCCAGCCGGGCGCGACCGCGTTCACGCGGCCGCGCGGTGCGATGCGGACGATCTCGTTCTTCAGGGAGAGGAGCAGGCCGCCCAGGACCGCGGACTTCGCCGCCGCGTAGTCCGCGTGGCCGGCCTCCCCGAAGACGCCGGCCGTCGAGCCCACGAGCACGAGCGAGCCGCGCCCGGACCGCTCGACCTCGCGCAGGAACGCGCGGGCGACGAGGAACACCGAGGTCAGGTTCGTCCGGAGCGTCTCGTCCCAGCGCTCGAGCGGAAGCTCCCAGACCGGCACGTCCTCGCGGGGCCAGACGCCGTGGACCGCGACGCAGACGTCGACCCCGCCGAGCGCGCGTCGCGTCTCCTCGAAGAGCTGCGCGACGTCCGCCTCGCTCGTCAGGTCTGCCCGCGTGAGCGGCGCGTCCACTTCCCCCGCGAGCGCGCGGGCCCGCTCCTCGCCTCGGTGATAGTGGACGACGACCCGCGCGCCCTCCGCCGCGAACGCCCGCACGCAGGCCGCGCCGATCCCCCCGGATGCCCCAGTGACGAGGACGCGCGCTCCCTGGAGACCGGTGTCGATCCGGCAACCCTAGTCGCCAGCGCACTGCTCCCGAATTGACAGCGGAGCGCGAACACGGTGTGATGCAGCCTTTGGCGAGCAGACCGGCGCAACAATCGCGCCCCGGACCTCGTCCAACGAAGCATCCGACGTAACAGGAGGGCAGATGAGGAAAGGATTGATCGCCGTCGCGCTCGTGGTGCTGGCTTCTGCGGCCGTCGCGACCGCGGCCGTGGCCAGGCCATCGGCGTCGGCGACACCAGCGCAAGTGGCAGCGTGCACGAACGTGTCGCTCGGGTTCCTCGGGCCGTTGACGGGCCCGGCGGGCTTCCTCGGCCAGGAGCAGATCTCGTGGCTCAGGTTCGGGGTCCAGAAGTTCAACAAGGAGAAGAAGACGCAGTTCCAGGTCGTCGAGGGCGACACGCAGCTCAAGGCGCCGGTCGCGCTCACGGTGGGACGCAAGCTCTCGTCCGACAGCAAGGTTCTCGCGGTCATCGGCGGCTCGGAGAGCCAGGCCGTGCGCGTCACGGGGAACCTGTTCGAGCGGTCGTCCCTGCTGAACATCTCAGGCTCGGCCACCGCCATCGACCTGACGAAGGGGCACCCGTACCGGAGCTTCTTCCGCGTCGTGCCGAACGACAGCATTCAGGGCCCGGACGTCGTCAGCTTCGTCGGGACGAACCTGAGTGCGAAGAACGTCGTGGTCATCGACTCGCAGGACGACTACTCGTTGCCGCTCGCAAGCGCGATCACGCGCGGGCTGCGCGGCAAGCGCGTGACGGTGTCCCGGGAGTCCGTGTCGGCCGACGACACCGACTTCTCGTCCATCGTGGCGAACGTCGGGAGCAACGTGAACGTCGTGGTCTTTGCGACGCAGGTCGCGACCGCGGCCAACACGCTCTCGAACCAGCTCCGCGAGCAGGGCAAGAAGGCGATCGTGTTCGGGACGGACGGCGCGTACTCGCCGTCGCAGTTCAAGCCGAGGAGCGGTTACGTCTCGGTCTTCGCGCCCGACCTCCACTTCGACCCGAAGGCGAAGGCGATCATCGGGGAGTACCGGAAGTTCGTGAGCAAAGACACCACCGGGGCCTACGGGCCTGCGACGTACCAGGCCGGGTGGGTCGCGATGACCGCGATCCGGAAGGCCTGCGCGGACGGGAAGGTCACCCGCGCGGAGGTCACGAAGAACGTGCGGACGTCCACCACGCCTTCGATCATCGGCGGCCCTACGCAGTTCGACGCCAAGGGCGATCTGAAGGGGGGCGAGTTCGTCATCTACCGGATCACGAGCGGGAAGTACAGCCCCGTCCGGTAGCAGCACGCATCATCGAATGCGAGCGGCCCACCCCGAACGGTGGGCCGCTCGTCTTTCGGGACCGTCTGTGAGATAACCCCGCCGATGGACTGGGACAAGCTCGTCCAGCTGATCGTCAATGGGCTGACGCTCGGGAGCGTCTACGCGCTCGTCGCCCTCGGCTTCTCAATGGTGTACGGGATCCTCAAGCTCCTGAACCTCGCGCACGGCGACGTGCTCATGGTCGGCGCCTTCATCGGCTGGGGGGTGCTCGGCTGGCTCGGCGGCGCCCAGGACCCGAGCGTCGCCGTCTGGCTTCTGATCGTGCTCATGGTGCTCGTGGCGATGGTGGGCTGCGGGTTCCTGGGCGTCGCCATCGAGCGCTTCGCCTATCGACCGTTACGACGCGCGCCGCGGATCGCTCCGCTGATCAGCGCCCTCGGTGTCTCGTTCTTCATCCAGAACTCGGTGCTGCTCCTCTTCGGCGCGAACTTCCGGAGCTACGACTCGATCGACCTCGTCGACGTCGAGGTCGGGCTCCACTGGGGGCCGCTCAACGTCTGGATCCTGAGGGTGGTCGTGTTCGTGTCGGCCGCTGCGATGATGGTCGGGCTCTGGATCCTCGTGACGAGGACGAAGCTCGGGAAGGCGATGCGGGCGACGGCGTTCGACCGTGAGGCGGCGGCGATGATGGGCATCGACGTCGACCGCGTCATCGTGAAGACGTTCTTCATCGGCTCGGCGCTCGCAGGAGCTGCGGGCGTCCTCGTGGGGCTCGTCTTCGGGCAGATCAACCACTTCATGGGCTTCAACTACGGCCTGAAGGGCTTCACAGCGGCGGTGGTCGGCGGGATCGGGTCGATCCCCGGCGCGATGTTCGGCGGCCTCTTCATCGGGCTTGCCGAGGCCTTCTCCGTCGGCTACATCGAGGACCTCACGCGCGGGCGGCTCGGCAGCGCCTTCAGCGACCTCGTCGTGTTCCTCATCCTCATTCTCTTCATGCTCCTGCGCCCGCAGGGGATCTTCGGCAAGCCCGAGGTGAAGAAGGTGTGACGGAGACCCCGGACCCCCAGCAGCCGAAAATCGGCGTCGACGAATGGGTCGCGAGCGCGGAGGAGCGCCGCGCGCGCAGCCTGGGCGCGCGCGTCGAGGACGCGTTTGCCCGCGTGCCGCCGGCTCTCAAGCTGCTCGCGCTCGTCGTCCCCTTCGCCGTGTTCCCGCTCCTCGTCGACTCCGAGTACCTCATGCAGGTCGGGATCGACACGCTCATCTTCGTCCTCCTCGCGCTGGGGCTGAACGTCGCGGTCGGCTGGGTCGGCCTCCTCGATCTCGGGTTCGTCGCGTTCTTCGGGCTCGGGGCGTATCTCTACGCCGCGGTCGCCTCGGAGTACGCCGGGCGCCACTGGCAGGCTCAGTTCGCGATCCCGGCGATCGCCGTGACGGTGGCCGTGGTCGGCTTCCTCGTCGGGCTGCCCTCGCGCCGGCTCGTCGGCGACTACCTCGCGATCGTGACCCTCTTCTTCCTCCAGCTCTGGCTCGTCATCCTCATCAACGCTGAGTTCACCCGCGGCCCGAACGGGATCTCCGACATCTACCCGCTCGAGTTCTTCGGGCGCCAGGTCACGTCGCTCGACGGCTACTTCTACGTCGCGCTCGCCGCGTTCGTCGTGATCATCTCCTTCCTCTACCTCCTCAACCAGTCGCGGACGGGACGTGCGTGGCGGGCGGTCCGAGAGGACGAGCTCGCCTCAGAGCTGATGACGATGCCGGTGAACCGCCTGAAGCTCATGGCGTTCGCCGTCGGCGCCGGGGTCGCGGGGATCGCGGGCGCGATCTTCGCCCCGGTCCAGGGCGCCGTCTTCCCCGCGAGCTTCGACCTCGTCCTGCTGATCACCGTGTACGCGATGGTCGTGCTCGGCGGCGCGGGCAGCCTGCTCGGCGTGACCGCGGGCGCGGTGCTCATCAACGCCTCGCTCGAGGCGTTGCGCGACGCGGACAACGCGAGCTGGCTCTTCTACAGCGTCGTCGTGATCGCCCTGCTCGCACTCGTGCGCCCCCGCTGGCTGCCGGTGGCGATCCTCGCCGGGACGGTGGCGTTCGGGCTCGTCGTGCACGAGGTCGCGGAGCAGGTCCGGCCGTCGCTCGTCGAGGGCGCGACGTTCGGCACCGCGCGGATCGACGAGCTCGCGGAGCACTGGGTGCTGCTGCCCGAGGGGGCGGTCGGCCCCGACGGGCTCCCGGCGGGTGCCCTGGCGCGCCTCACCTACATCGGCCTCATCGCGGCGATCCTCGGGCTCACGCTCGTCCGCAGCCGTCTCTGGCGGTCCATCGGCGTCGTCCCCGTCCTCTACCTCGCGGCGTGCGTGTGGGAGAACCTCCTCCTCGCCCAGCCTGCGGTCGCGCGCTTCGTCCTGATCGGGGCGATGCTCGTCGCGCTCATGGCCTACCGGCCACAGGGCCTCTTCGGGCGGCAGCGAGTGGAGGTCGTGTGACGAACGCTCGCCTTCGGCTCGCGTTCGCGGGGGAAACCATGTTTCCCCTGCGTGCCCCCTTCTTCTCGAGAGCGTGGGGAACCTCCCGGTTCCCCACACCCCTCCACGCTCACAGGCACGGGGGCGGCCCGTGAGCAGCGCCGAGCGCACACCGCTGCTCGAGGTGTCGGGCCTCTCGCTCTCGTTCGGCGGGCTCCGCGTGCTCGACAAGCTCGACCTCGTCGTCGGCGAGGGGGAGATCGTCAGCGTCATCGGCCCGAATGGCGCGGGCAAGACGACACTCTTCAACGTGATCACGGGCGTCTATCCGCCGGACGAGGGCGAGATCACCTTCGAAGGCCGGTCCGTCCTCGGCCTCGACCCGCACAAGATCGCGCGCCGGGGCATCGCGCGCACGTTCCAGACGCTCCGCCTGTTCCTGAACATGACGGTCAAGGAGAACGTCATGGCCGCGGCATACGGTCACACGCGTGCCGGGGTCGTGCGCTCGGTGCTGCGCACTCCGGGCATGCGCCGGGAGGAACGGGAGATCGCGCAGCTCGCCGAGGAGCGACTGTCTTTCTTCGGGGAGCGGCTCGTAGGCTACCGCTGGAACCAGCCCGCCTACAGCCTTTCGTACGCCAATCGGCGCCGGCTCGAGATTGCCCGCGCGACGGCGGCCAAGCCGAGGCTGCTCCTGCTCGACGAGCCCGCTGCGGGCATGAACCCCGTGGAGACGCACGAGATCACCGAGCTCATCGGACGGCTCCGCGAGGAGGGCGGGTACACGATCCTCGTCATCGAGCACGACATGCACGTGGTCGAGGGGATCTCGGACCGCGTCATCGCGCTCGACCACGGCGTGAAGATCGCGGAGGGGTCGTTCGACCAGGTCGCCACCGATCCGCGTGTGGTGGAGGCCTACCTGGGGTCCTCGGAGGCCGAGCGGAGGTGAGCGCGGAGGCGGCGTCAGCCCCGCTGCTGCGGCTCGAGGGCGTCAACACGTACTACGGGCAGATGCACATCCTCCAGGACGTCAACCTGGAGGTGGGGGAGGGCGAGCTCGTGTGCCTCCTCGGCGGGAACGCCTCGGGGAAGTCGACGACGCTGAAGACGATCCTCGGCATCGTCCCGCCGCGCTCGGGCTCGGTCGTGCTCGACGGCAAGGACGTGACGCGCGCGTCGACGGCGCGTCGCATCGAGCGCGGCCTCGCGATCGTGCCCGAGAACCGCCGTCTCTTCGGGCCGATGACGGTGCTCGAGAACCTGGAGATGGGGGCGTACCTCCGCCCGCGCGCCGACCTCCGCGATGACCTCGACCGCGTCTTCACCACGTTCCCGCTGCTCGCGGAGCGTCGGAAGCAGCTCGCGGGCACGCTCTCGGGCGGGGAGCAGCAGATGGTCGCGATGGGCCGCGCGCTGATGGCGCGGCCGAAGCTCCTGCTCATGGACGAGCCGTCGATGGGCCTCGCGCCCGTTCTCGTCGAGCGGAGCTTCGAGATCATCCAGCAGGTGCACGCGGCGGGCGTCGCGCTCCTCGTCGTCGAGCAGAACGCGAACGTCTCCCTCTCCATCGCCGACCGCGGCTACGTCCTCTCGACCGGCCGGGTCGTGCTGGAGGGGAAGGCCGCGGAGCTCATCCAGCACGAGGGCCTGCGCAAGGCCTACCTTGGGCGGTGAGCTCGGAACGGGTCTCGGGCCGCCGAAGCCGCGAGCGAGTGCCGATGAAGCCAAGTGAAACAGTGTCACAAGGGGTCGGGGAGGCCGTGCGGTCGCGGTTTCCGATCTTCGAGCACACGATCTACGCGAACTCCTGCTCGCAGGGCGCATTATCGGTCGACGTGCGGCGGGCGTACGAGGAATACCTCGAGGGCTGGGACGCGCACGGGGCCGAGTGGGAGCACTGGGTGGAGCGGGCGGAGGCAGCCCGCACGGCGTTCGCGGGCCTGGTCGGCGCTGATGCCGACGAGGTCGCCGTGACGACCTCGGTCTCGCAGGGCGTGAGCGGCCTCGTGAGCGCGCTGCCCCTCGAGCGCGGGCGCAACCGGATCGTGATCTCCGAGTTCGAGTTTCCGACGGTCGGGCAGATCTCGCACGCGCAGGAGCTGCGCGGCGCCGAGGTGACGCACGTGCGCCCCGGGCCGGACGGGCGGATCCCGCCGGAGCGCTTCGCCGAGGCGATCGACGAGCGGACGGCGCTCGTGTGCTGCACGGCGATCTCGTACCGCACGGGCTACCGGCTGGACGTCGCCGAGGTCGCCCGCATCGCCCACGAGCGCGGCGCGCTCTGCCTCGCCGACTCGTACCAGGCGGCCGGCGCGATCCCGCTCGACGTCCGCGCGCTGGGGGTCGACTTCCTGACGGCGGGCACGGTCAAGTACCTGCTCGCGTCTGCGGGCCTCGCGTTCATGTACGTGCGCCGCGACCTGCACGAGCGGCCTCCTGCCGACGCAGACCGGCTGGTTCGCCGACGAGGACATCTTCCGCATGGACATCTCGGACTACTCGCCGGCGTCCACGGCCAGGCGCTTCGACGCCGGCACGCCCCCCGTGCCGAACATCTACGCCGGGCTCGCCGGCATGAGCCTCGTCGAGAGCGCCGGCGTGCCGAGCATCGAGGCCCACGTGCTCGGTCTCGTGGAGCGTCTCCTCGCGGGTCTCGACGAGCTGGGGGCGACGGTCGCGACGCCGCGCGGGGCACGGGAGCACGGGCCGCTCGTCTGCGTCGCGTCCACCGATCCGAACGCGCTCGTCGAGGCGCTCCATGCCGACCGGATCGTCACCTCCTCCCGCGACGCGAACCTCCGCATCTCGCTCCATCTCTACAACGTCGAGGAGGACGTAGACCGCATCCTCGAGGCGCTCGCCCGCAACCGCGCGCTCCTTGCCTGACGTTCGCTCGAGCGTGCCTCGAGCCGCGTCGGCCCGGGCATACGGATGCAGGTCGTCAGCCCCCGTTCCTACGCTTCTCCTGACCGCGAGGAGGGCTTGCCGTGACCGAAGGTGATCGGCCAAAGGTCTACGGTCTCGACGCACGTCTCGACCGGCTCGAGCGCGAGCTCGCCCGGCTCCGCGCGGAGCTCGCGCAGGTGCGTGCTCTCTACGCGGCATCCGGCCAGGCGACTGACTCGGGAGGCCGTCCCGTGCGGGGACGACCGCGCTTCGGCCACTCCCGTGCCCAGCGTGCGGCCGCAGTGTTCTGCGGGTCGAGCCTCCAGCGGGGCCGCTTGAGCCGCACGAGCGGATCGTGCCCCGCGAGCACGGTCAGACAGTCCGCGCAGTACGAGATCGGCCAGTGCTCGTCGCGCGACCGTCGGTAGGCGAACGCCTCGCTGCGCCGCGCGTGCGCGCACCGCCTCCGGACGTCGGGGTGCGGCGGGCGGGCGCCGCGCGGAGTGAGCGCGAGCTCCAGGCGGTCGTCGTGCAGCAGCGCACGTGCGATCGATCGCCGGTTCACGCTGATGTCGACGATCTCCATCGTCGACACGCTAGGTACGTCGGAGGACGACGCGCTACGCCGGTTTCCGGGCGCGGACGATCGCGCTGTGCATGCCGTCGGCGACCGGGTGGGTGCGCTCGATCTCGACGTCGACGAGGCCGGCTTTCTCGAGCCCTCCGCGGTACTCGGTCTCCGAGAGCGCTCCCGCGACGCAGCTCACGAAGCTCCCGCGTGCGGCCCGGTCTTCGGGGGTGAGACGATCCTCGGCGACGATGTCCGAGATCCCGACCCTGCCGCCGGGCCGGAGAACCCGCGCGATCTCGCCGAGAACGGCCGGCTTGTCGGTCGAGAGGTTCACGACGCAGTTCGAGATGACGACGTCCACGGTCTCGGCGGGGAGCGGGACCTGCTCGATCAGTCCCTTGAGGAAGTGGACGTTGGACACGCCTGCCTCCCGGGCGTTCCGTTGCGCGAGCGACAGCATCTCGTCCGTCATGTCGAGCCCGTAGACGGTCCCGGACGGGCCGACCCGCCGTGCCGAGAGGAGGACGTCGATGCCGCCTCCGGAGCCGAGGTCGAGCACGGTCTCGCCCTCGTGGAGCTCGGCGACCGCGACCGGGTTGCCGCAGCCGAGGCTCGCGCTCACGGCGTCTCCCGGCACGAGCGAGCGGTCCTCGACGTCGTACAGGCCGCTGCCGAACGACGTGGTCGGGTCGCCGCAGCAGCCGCCGTCACCGCACCCGCAGCCGTCCGCATCCGCGTGCGTGCGCGCGGCTTCCGCGTAGCGCTCGCGCACCTGCTCTCGGAGGTCCGTGCTCATACCGCTGCTCCTTTCAGGTCGAGGACGCTCGCTGCGCGCTCGAGGCCCTCGCGGTCGAGGCTGTAGTAGGCCCAGACGCCGCGCTGCTCCCGCCGGAGCAGGCCGGCCCGGAGGAGCTTCTTCAGGTGGTGGCTCACGGTCGGCTGCGAGACGCCGGCGGAGGGGGTGAGCTCGCACACGCACACCGGCTTGTCGCTCCGGGCCAGCAGGTTGACGATGCGCACCCGCGTGGGATCGGCGAGCGCCTTGAAGAGGGCTGCCGTCGCCTCCGCGTCCTCTGGCGTCAGCCGCTCGTCGTCCAGGGACTGGCAGCACGCGACCGAGCTCGTGGCAGAGATATCGACATTCATCGATACCTACCGTAGCAGAGACATCGACGAACGTCAATGTATGAGCGTCGGCCACGCGGACGCGGCGCGCGGGCGCAAGAAACCGGCTGGCGCTACGAGAGCGCGAACCCGAGCGCGAAGCCGAGGGCGGTGAGGAGCCCCGCCTCCCTGCCGCCGAGCTCGAACGCCTCGGGCATGAGGGTGTCGGCGAGCATGACGAGAAGGGCTCCGCCGGCGAACGCGAGGGCGAAAGCGCCGGCGGCGTTCGGCATCGTGTCGAGCGCGAGCCAGCCGGCGGCGCTCGCGACGACCGAGACGGCCACGACGACCGCCCACAGGGCAAAGACTCGGCCGCGGGCCCAGCCCGCCTCCAGGAGGCCGCTCGTCCCCGAGAGCGACTCCGGCACGTTGGACACGAAGACGCCGACCACGACCGCGGTCGGCACCACGCCGTCCTGGAACAGCGAGGCGCCGAGGACGAACGACTCTGGGATCCCGTCCAGGACCGTGCCCAGGACGATCGCGTTCGCGCTGCCCGCGAGCTGGTTCGCTCCGCTCATGCTCTTGCGCCCGTGCCCACCCCGGCGGTCGATCACCCAGTCGCCGACGTAGAACGTCAGCGCGCCGGCCGCGAACCCGGTCGACGCGAGCGTGAGGTCGGTCTCGAAGGCCTCGATGACGAGCTCGTACGCCACGGCGGCGATGAGCGCGCCGGCGCCGAACGCCATCGTCAGGCCGATCCAGCGCTCGCGCGGCCGGGCGATCGCGGCGATCGCCGCGCCGACGAGGAGCGACCCGGCGGTAAGGAGCCCCCAGAGCGCGGCCTCGAGCACGCGCGGAGCCTAGTATCTAGGTCTCGCCCAGGGTCAGCTGGCGATGAGCGGACAGCCCGGAGACCCCGACCCCGACGAGCCGCAGCGCTCCGGGACGATCCCGAAGGCCGCGGTCCAGGAGGTCGCACGCGACCTCCGCGATCACCTCGGCCGCGTCGACCCCCGCCGGGAGCGTGGTCGAGCGGGTTCGGATGGAGAAGTCTGCGTACCGCAGCTTCGCCGTCACCGTGCGCCCCGCGAGCCCAGAGCTCCCGAGACGCGCGGCGACGAGGTCCGCGAGCCGCCGGACCTCGTCGTGCAGCAGCTCGCGGTCCGAGATGTCGCGTGGGAACGTGTCTTCGGCGGAGACCGACACCGGCTCGACCTGGAGCTCCAGGTCGCGGGGGTCGATCCCGCGGGCACGGTCGCGAAGGAGCCTCCCCACGGACCCCGGCAGGAGCGCCGCAAGCTCGGCGTCGTCGAGCGCGGCCAGCCCGCCGATCGTCTCGATGCCACGCGCCGCCAGTCGCTCCTCGGCGCGGGGGCCGACGCCCGGCAGCAGTCTCACGGCGAGCGGTGCCAGGAACCGCGCCTCGGTTCCCGGTGGGACGACGGTGATGCCACCCGGCTTCCTCCGGTCGGACGCGATCTTGCAGACGACCTTGGACGTCCCCACGCCGAGCGAGCACGTGAGGCTCGTCTTCGCGCGCACCGACGTCCGCACGGCTGAGGCGACGGCCCGCGCCTGCGCGAAGTCGTGGGAGACCGTGGCCAGGTCGAGGTATCCCTCATCGATCCCGGTCTGCTCGACGCGCGGCACGACCTCGGCGATGGTCTCCCACACGACGCGCGAGTACTGGCGGTAGAGGACGTGGCGCGGGCGGACGAACACGGCCTGCGGGCAGCGCCGGAGCGCCTCCGCCGAGGGCATCGCCGAGTGGATGCCGAACTTGCGCGCGACGTAGTTCGCGGTCGCCACGACGCCCCGGCCGTGCGGGTCGCCGCCGACGACGAGCGGCTTCTCGCGGAGCCCGGGGTCCTCGAGCTCCTCGACCGCCGCGAAGAAGGCGTCGAGGTCGAGGTGTGCCAGGATCGGCGTCGCGACCATCCGCGACAAGGCTAGATCGCGGGGCAGAGCGCGGCGGGTGCCCGATGGCTCTGGGGCGGCGGCCTGCCCTTGTGACACAGTGTCACTTGGCTGCGCTGCGAGAGGTGGTTTGATGCTCGGAGAGTGCTCGCTGCCCCACCCGCGCCCCCGCTGCCACCCCCCGCGATCGAGCAACCCGCTCCCCGCCAGGTGTCGTACGGCCTCGTCACCGGGCGCGCCGCCCAGGGGGCGCGGGTGGTCGTGGTCGCCGCGAACGGCCGCGTCCTCGCGGTGCGGAAGCTCCGCGGCCGGCGCATCTGGCTGCGCGTGTCGCTTCCGACCGGCGACGTCACGCTGCGCGTGTCCACGATGGCCTCCGGCGGTCGCCGGTCCTCCCGCGTCGTCGAGGACGTCTTCGGGCTGCCGGCCGCCGCGCGCCCCACGTTCGCCCGTGCGCGGAACGATCCGCGTCTCGCGCGGGAGCTGCGGGAACTCGGGACCGGGCACCGCGGGACCGCAGGTGTCTACGTCCAGAGCCTCACGAGCGGGGTCGGCGCCTCCTGGAATGCGAAGGCGCGGTTCCCCGCCGCCTCGACGCTCAAGCTGGCGATTGCGGCGACGGTTCTCGCCGAGCACTCCGGGATCCCGCCGCCGGGCTCGTACCTCGGCTCGCAGCTGCGCGAGATGATCGTCCCCTCCGACGACGCTGCTGCCAACGCGCTCCTCGTCTGGCTGGGGGGCTCGACGAGCTCGGGAGGACTTCGGGTCAACGCGTTGATGCGCTCGCTCGGCCTCGTCGACTCGGTGATGTACGGGGGCTACCTCGTGCGGACGCTCTCCGGAGGGATTCCGGTGCGCGTCGAGCGCCAGCCAGCCTTCGGGATCGGGAAGTACACGACCGCCAGGGACATGACGTCGCTCTGGCGGGCGATCTGGCTCGCGAGCGAGGATCGCGGGCCGCTCCGCCGAGCGCGGCCCGGCTTCACACGGGGCGACGCCCGCTACCTCCTCTGGCTCCTCGCCCACGTCCGCGACACGCCGAAGCTCGACCGCCGGGTGTCGAAGCAGGAGGATGTCGCGGTCCTGCACAAGGCGGGATGGATCTCGGCCGCACGGCACGACACCGGGCTCGTGTTCTGGCGCGGCGGCGTGTTCGTCGCCGGGGTCATGACCTGGGACGCGAGCGGCGCGGGGCCCTCGTCGGACCGCCTCGCGGGGCGAGTGGCCGACCGGGCGCTCCGGCGGTTCCGGGCCCTCGCCCGCGACGGATGACGTAGTCGCTACAATTCTTGGACTAACTACGCCACCCGTACGAAAGCGAGAATCGTGAGCGAGAACGAGAACCCGATCCGCCTGCTGCTCGTCCCTCTGGAGGACATCGTCGTCTTCCCCAACATGAACGTGACCCTGACCGTCGACGTCGGCGACGAGGAGCGCGTGCTGCTCGTCCCCAAGCACGACGGCGAGTACGCGAAGGTCGGGACGGTGGCCGAGGTCACCGACCGGATCCGCCTTCCGGGCGGAGGCCGCGCGGTCGCCCTCGGCGGGCTGCACCGCGGCGTCGCGGGCGCCGCCGCGAGCGACGCGCAGGGCCGCCTGTTCGTCGACGTCGAGGAGCGGCCCGACGACGACACCGTCGAAGGCAGGATCCGCGAGCTCGAGCGGGAGTACCGCGCTGTCGTCGAGGCGATCCTCGACCTGCGCGGCGATGACGGCCGCATCGCCGCGTTCGTCCGCTCCATCTCGGAGCCGGGCGCGCTCGCGGACACGTCGGGCTACTCCCCCGACCTGACCTTCGAGCAGAAGGTGCAGCTCCTCGAGACCGTGGACGTCCGCGAGCGGCTCGAGCTCGCCCTCGAGCTCCAGCGCGAGCGGCTCGCCCTCATGCAGGTCCGCCAGCGGATCCAGGAGGACGTGGAGTCCGGGGTCGAGAAGCAGCAGCGCGAGTACATCCTCCGGCGCCAGATGGACTCCATCCGGAAGGAGCTCGGCGAGGACGAGGCGTCCGTCGTCGAGGAGTACCGCGCGAAGATTGCCGAGGCGGAGATGCCCGAGAACGTGCTCGAGCAGGCGGAGCGCGAGCTCTCGCGGCTCGAGCGGATGGGCGACCAGACGCCGGAGGCGACCGTCATCCGCAACTATCTCGACTGGCTGCTCGCCGTGCCGTGGAACACGCGCTCGGAGGAGCGGCTCGACCCGAACCACACGCGCGAGGTCCTGGACATCGACCACGCCGGCCTGGAGGACGTGAAGGACCGCATCGTCGAGTACATCGCGGTCGCAAAGCTGCGCAAGGAGCGCGGGGTGGAGGCCGACCGGCGGTCGGGCGCCATCCTCACGCTCATCGGCCCCCCGGGCACGGGCAAGACCTCGATCGGCGAGTCGGTCGCCCGCGCAACCGGGCGCGAGTTCGTGCGCATGTCCCTCGGCGGCATCCGCGACGAGGCGGAGATCCGGGGGCACCGCCGCACATACATCGGCGCCCTGCCCGGGCGGCTCGTCCGGGCCCTCCGCGATGCGGGGACGATGAACCCGGTGATCATGCTCGACGAGGTCGACAAGGTCGGCGCGGACTGGCGCGGCGATCCCTCCTCGGCGCTGCTCGAGGTGCTCGACCCCGCCCAGAACCACTCGTTCCGCGACCACTACCTCGACGTCGAGCTCGACCTGTCGGAGGTCTTCTTCATCGCGACCGGGAACATGGCCGAGACCATCCCCGGCCCGCTGCTCGACCGGATGGAGGTGATCCGGTTCGACGGATACACGACCGACGAGAAGATCGCGATCGCGCGGGGCTACCTCTGGCCCCGTCAGCGCGAGCGGAACGGGCTGCGCGAGGACGAGGTGTCGGTCGAGGACGACGCGCTCGAGCTCGTCGTCACCGAGTACACGCGCGAGGCGGGCGTCAGGCAGCTCGAGCGCGAGCTCGGCACGGTGCTCCGGAAGACCGCGACGAAGATCGCCTCCGACGAGGTGGAGCCTCCGGTCGTAATCGACCAGGAGGCGGTGCGGGAGGCGCTCGGCCGCCAGAAGTTCTTCCGAGAGATCGCGGAGCGCACCGCGGTGCCGGGCGTGGCGACGGGGCTCGCCGCGACCGTGACCGGAGGCGACGTGCTCTTCATCGAGGCGACGTCCCACAAGGACGGCGACAAGCTCGTACTCACGGGCCAGCTCGGCGACGTCATGAAGGAGTCCGCGCAGATCGCGCTGTCCTCCGTCCGCGCGCTCGCCGGCAAGCTCGGAATCGACGAGGACGCGTTCGACGGAAAGGCGTTCCATCTCCACGTGCCCGCGGGGGCGATCCCGAAGGACGGCCCGAGCGCAGGGATCACGATGGCGACCGCGATCGCGTCTCTGCTCACCGGCCGTCCCGTCAAGCACACGATCGGAATGACCGGAGAGATCACGCTTCAAGGCCGCGTTCTGCCGATCGGCGGCCTCAAGCAGAAGGTGCTCGCAGCCCACGCGGCGGGGATCACCGACGTGATCATCCCCGAGCGGAACCGCGCCGACCTCGCCGACATCCCGGAGAACGTGAAGGAGAACGTGACCTTCCACCCGGTGATGTCCATCGACGAGGTGCTGGGCCTGGCCCTCGAGGAGAAGCAGGTCCGATCGAGTGTGGCGCTGTAAGACGGCAGAGCTGGTCCCCGAGGAGGTCCGCCGCGCGGCGGACCTCCTCGAGCGGCGCTACGCGGTCTCGATCCTGTACGCATCGCATCAGGGCTGCACGCGCTTCACCGAGTTCCGGCAGGCGCTCGGCGAGATCCCACCCGGGACGCTCGCCCAGCGGCTCGTCGAGCTCGAGCGCGCGGGCGTGTTCCGGCGCGAGGTGCGGGACGCCCGGCCCCCGCGGGTCGAGTACGTGCTGACGAGCGACGGGCTGCGCCTGCGCGAGATCGTCGACGCGCTCGCACGCTGGGCCGGCGCAGCGCCAGCCTGACTCGAGAATCCTCTGCCCACGGGAGCCGACAGCACGCTCCATACTCGGGGCGTGCGCACGCTCGGCGCCGCACTGCTCGCGACGCTCGTCCTCGTTCCCGCGTCGACCGGTGCGCCGAGCGCGAGCCCCCCGCTCGCGACGCTCCTCGCGCGCCACGCGCCGGTGCTGGTGCTGCATCCGTCGGAGCCGATGCGGCCGGTCGCCGTCGAGGGGTTCCTCGCGGACTCGGATCTGCAGCGCAGGACCGCCGCCGGCTGGGAGACGGTCGGCGGCCCGCTTCCCACGGGTGGCGTCGGACTGAGGCTCGACCAGCGCTCGTGCCGTGCGATCGAGGGAAGCGCTGCGACGTCCTGCTACCAGGGCTCCCAGGCCGCGCACGGGAGCTCCCCGGTCGTGTACGGGGCCGCGTTCCGGACGAGGAATCGCATCGACCTCCAGTACTGGCTCTGGTACCCCTGGAACGTGTACAGCCCGACCGTGCCTGCGGGCGACCTCTGGCAGGTGCACGAGGGCGACTGGGAGTCCGTGTCGGTCATCCTGGACGCGAACGGGCAGCCGCTCGTCGTAGGGCTCTCGAGCCACTGCGACGGGACGAGGCGCGACTGGGCGAGGTCGCCGAGACGCGGGCTCCATCCCATCGCCTACGTCGGGATCGGATCGCACGCGAACTACTTCCGCGCGGGCGACCACGCGCTCGACCCCGCGTGCTGGACGCCCCAGGTCGTCGAGGTCATTCGGGCCTACGGTCTGAAGCCGGTCGACCGAACGGCGGCCGGCCGCACGATCAGGCCGCGGCTGGTGCGGGTGACGGCTGCCACGCCGCGCTGGATGCGGTTCGCGGGGAGGTGGGGCGAGGACGCGTACATCCACTTCCCGGGCAACGAGCCGATCCTGTACGGGCAGGCTCCCGTCGGCCCCGCCTTCCACGAGCAGTGGCGAAGGCCCGTGGCCGAGGTCATATCCTGGCCGCGCGGCTAGAACGCAGACGACGACCGCGTGCCGTCGGTGATCACCGAGGCACAGCGGCCGCGAAGCGGACGCCGTCAGGGTTCGCGAACGGGACTCGCGCGAGCGGATCCCGGCTCTGCGTGGCTAATCGACCCAGAAGTCCGCGAGGTACTCGGCGTCGTCCCTCGAGCCGCCGGGGACGACCTTGGAGACGATGATGAGCTCCGCATCCTCGGGCTCGTCGTTCCACACGGAGCGCCACGTCGAAGGGGCGACGCGGACCGCCGCTCCCTGCTCGAGCTCGACGACGTCGTCGTCCAGCTTGAACAGGAGCTTGCCCGAGGCGACGAAGTAGATCTCCTCCTGCTCCTTGTGCCGGTGGCCGTAGGAGCCCTTCCCGCCGGTGTGCTGCGGCATGCGCCGGTGCGTGAACGCGACCTGCTCGGCTTCGAGGTCGGTCGTCATCATCCGCATCTCGCCGGGGTAGTCCCCGAGGACGTCCTCGACCTCCTCGATCCGCTTGATCGTGTAGTCCGCCACGCGCACCTCCATCCGGGAAGGGACCGGGGCGACTCTATCCGGGGCGATCAGCGCACGCGAGGCGTCGGAGCGCTCGAGGCGGTCGCACGACCGGCGTCGTTGGCCGCGGTCACCGTGAACCTCAGCCGGTGGCCGTGATCCGCTTCGCGCACGCGGTAGCTCCTGCTCCGGCCGACGACGACGATCCTTCCGCACGACGCGTCGCGGCAACGGTCCCAGCGGTAGAGGAAGGCGAGCGTTCCGCCGCCCGACCACGTTCCGACGCGTCCGCGCAGCCTCGCTCCCACGAGGGGCTGGCCGGAGATCGTCGGGGCCGAGAGGTTCCCGGGCCGCGTCGGCACGAGTGCGGTTGTCGCCGAGACGGCCTCCTCCGCTCCGGGCGCCGAGAGGACGACGCGGAGCCGTGCACCGCCGTCCTGCGGCCCGACCTCATAGCTGCGCGCCCGGCCCACCGGCTCGCACCGCTCTTCGCGGCACCGCTCCCACCGGTAGGAGACCTGGAGGCCTGCACCGGCCCAGATGCCGGAGTAGGCGGTGAGCGTTCGGCCGGGCAGCGCCTCCCCCGCGATCGTCGGCTCGAGCACCGGCCCGGGCCGGCCGAGGCGTTGCAGCGCGCCGAAGGCGTCGACCCGCCCGAATCGCGTTCCTGCGATCGGCCTCGCCGACTGTGCGAGGGCGGCCTCGAGTTGCGCGACCGTCGCGAACGGCGCCTGCGTGCGGAGGAGGGCCGCGATGCCCGCGACGAGCGGCGCCGCCCCCGACGTTCCGCACCCCGCGCCGAAGCCGCCGCCGAGCTGCGTCGTCGGCGTGCAGCCGGGCGCCGCGAGCTTTACCCAGCTCCCGCGGCTCGAGTACACCGCGAGCGCGCCGCTCTCGTCGGTCGCGCCGACCGAGAGCGTGTCCGGGTACGCGGCCGGATACTCCTCCGTCGCCGTCCCCTCGTTCCCGGCCGCGGCGACGACCGGCACCCCCGACGCGCGCGCCCGGCGGATCGCGGCCTCGAGGGCGCCGTTCCGGTTCTCGCCGTAGAGACTGACGTTGACGACGGCCGCGCCGCGCTCGACGGCGAAGTCGATCGCCTGCGCGATCGTCGTGAACCTTGCAAAGCCCTCCGGACCGAGCACCCGGATCGGCAGGATCCTGCAGGTCCAGCACGCCCCCGCCGCCCCGAGGCCGTTGTTCGCGCGCGCCGCAGCAATGCCCGCCACGGCCGTCCCGTGCCCGTTGACGTCGCTCGCGTCTGTGTCGAGGTCCACGAAGTCGTACCCGGGGAGGACCGCGCCGACGAGATCGGGATGGGACGCCTGGACTCCGGAGTCGACGACCGCGACGACCACCGCCTCGGAGCCCGTGGTGACGTCCCAGGCGGCGGGCAGGTCCGCTGCCTCGTACGTCCAGGATGTGGCCAGGGGGTCGGACGGGACGACCGCCTGGGCGCCGCCCGCGAACAGGCCGGCCGCGAGGACCGTCGCCGCGGCCAGCGGGCGGAGGAGCACGTCTAGGCGAGCGGTGGGACGACGGCGTTCGCGGGCATCCGCTCGGGATCCGCGTCCTGTCCCTCCGCGAAGTGACCGTTTCCCGGCCAGGGGGCGAGCACGAGCAGGATCCGCGACGGCTCGAGCGCGCGCATGCTGCGGGTCTCCCGCGCCGCGAACGTCACCAGCGAGCCCGCGTCACACTCGACTCCCTCGTCACCGACCTCCAGGCGCACCCTGCCCGAGACGACCTGGAGAACGGCGCTCTCGTACACCCGATGCGCTCCGAGCTCGTCGCCGGCGTTCAGGTCGATGACGACCGCGCGGCACTCCGGGCGCGAGAAGAGGACACGCGGCTCACGCTTCCCGTTCGCCTCGATCGAAGGGAGATGCCACCGCTGCATCCGGGCCACGCTAGCACCAGATGGTCGATGCCACGATCTCGCGCGTCCGGATGCGCGATCTGGCGCGTCCGGGCCGCTCCCGCCCGGACACAGGCCGCGAAGCGGCCTGGTGTCGGGCGTGCGCTTCGCGACGGGCGAGCGGCGCCAAGGCGTCCAGCATTGCCACCGCTCTCCCGTCGCGCCCCGGAGCGGCCAGCTCGCGCCCCGGAGTCGGCGATCTCATGGCATCAACCATCTAGCGAACCGAGCAGCGTCCCGTGTCGACCTGGCGGTACGGGTCGAGCCGGGTGCCGGGGCTCACGCCCCACAGCCCGCGCTTCGAGGCGCGTGCGACCACGGCTGCAGCCATGAGCCGGGACGCGTACCTCCCTCGGTCGCCGCGGTAGAAGTACGGCGCGGCCGCGCCGCGCCGCACGAGCTCGAGGTTGACGTGGAGCGCTCCGCGGTGCACGTACCGGAGGAGCCGGCCGTTCCGGTCGACCTGGTCGAGCGCAGGATCGCTCTCGAGCGCGACCCGGCTCCCCACGGGGGCGAGTCGCAGCAGCTCGCGCCGCGCCGCCTGCGCGAAGCACTCGGCCGTCCCGATCTCGGGCGAGTCCACCTGGAGCAGGCGGACGCGCGCTCCGTTGGTCAGCGTCAGCGTGTCCCCGTCCGCGACCCGCGCGACCACGTACTGCGGCGAGGAGCCCGGCGCTGCCGCCGGCGCCAGCGCGAGCGCCGCGCCGAGCGCGGCGAGGACGAGCCTGCGGCGCACTTCAGTGCTTGCCGCGGCGGGCCGCGGCGGTGATCGCGAGCGCCGCGGCCGCGGCGAGCAGGCCGCCGACCACGAGCATTCCGATCCCGATCCAGAGGAGCTGGTCGAGCTCGGCGCCGATGCTGAGCTCGGCCGCGACCCCGCGCGAGCCGTCCTCGTTCATCACGACGGCGCTCCAGCTGCCCTCCTCCGGATCCCATTCGAGCGTCTGCTCTCCCGAGCCGCTCGTGGAGGCGACCCAGAACGTCTCGTCTCCGGGCGGGCTCGCGGGTGCTCCGCCCCCGCGATCGTCGTACCGCGGGTTGTCGAGCTTCGTGACGACCGAGTGCTCCACACCGTCCAGATACCCGGCGACCTCCGTGTCGGATGCGATCCCGACGAACACCGGGCGCACGCTCTCGCTGCGGATGCGCACCGTTCCCAGGAACGCGTCGGCGGCCCAGTCCGAGCCTCCGAAGTCGACGTCTGCGCTCTCGGAGACGATCGCGTAGGTCGCGGTGGAGAAGTTCTCGGTCGGCGACATGAGGAAACCGTCGTCGTCGCGCTGCGTCTGGTCGACGACCGTCAGCACGCCACCGCCCACGAGGAACGCGAGCGAGAGCAGCGCCGCGAGGCTGCCGAGGACGTACAGCACCACCCGTCCCGCGCCTCCGCCGGAGGTCGCCGGTGTGGCGGCGGTCTCGCCCGCGAGGCGCGCGGCGACGTCCGCCGGTCTCGTCGGCCGGAGCGGGCACGGGCGCCTCGGGAGTGCTGGGCGTGCCCCTGTCGTCGCCGCCCTGGTCGAGGCGGAAAGGCGGATACGCGTCCGTCATCAGCCCCGCGTACGCCGCGACCCTCGCGACCCAGCGGTCGAGGCCGAGGACGAAGTCGAAGATCCCGAGCGGGTAGCGGCTCGTGAAGAGGAGCGCGACGGCCGCGAACAGCACGAGGACGCCGATCAGCCCCGGGCCGGCGCCCCAGCCCCAGTGCTCCCCGCCTGCCCTACCCGCTGCGCCACCACCGCCGAGCAGGAAGCCGACGACGATGTAGTGCGGGATCGCGAGCAGCCACCACTTGACGAGCACGAGGCCACGCGAGAGCCGCTCGGGGTACTCGACGTCGAGCGTCGCCGGGTAGTCGGGCTCCGGGCCGAGCGTGAACGGCGGGTAGCGGTCGGTCCCGAGCGCGGCGTACGAGTAGAACCCGACCCGCCAGGTCCAGCGCAGCACGCCGAGGTTGAAGTCGAAGATCCCCCTCGGATAGCGGCCGGTGAACAGGATTGCGAAGAACGCGACGATCGTGAGGACGAAGAAGGCGATCCACAGGAACGCGAGCACGATGTAGTGCGGGATCGCGAGGATCCACTTCACGACCCAGAGCCACCTGCTCAGCTCGGGCTCGAGCTGGCCTTCGATCCGGACGGGGCTCGTTGGCGGGGCCGACATGGTCATCTCCTCCGTCGCGTCGCTCGGTCAAGTCTCGCACGCCGCGGCGTCGCCGGGCGGCGTCAACGGAGGGGCGGGGATACTGCCCTGCGTGAAGGTCCTGGCCACGCGCCGCTATCCCGGGCCCGCCTTCGACGAGCTCGGGGACGTCGAGGTCGTCGCGCTGCGGTCGCTCCACGCGCCGCGCCCGGAGGTCGAGGGCCTCGTGGTCGCGAACGAGCCGCCACCGCTCGACCTGCTGCCCAGCCTGCGCGTCGTCGCCAACTTCGGCGTCGGCTACGACCGGATCGACGTTGCGGCCTGCGGGGAGCGGGGCATCGTCGTCACGAACACGCCTGGGGTGCTCGACGCGGCGACGGCCGACCTCGCCATGGCGCTGATCCTGGCGGTGAGGCGGCGCGTCGTGGAGGGCGACCGGCTCGTTCGCTCCGGCGGCTGGACGGGGTCGTGGGCGGATGGCGGCTTCGCGGAGGAGCTAACCGGGTCGACCCTCGGCATCGTCGGGCTCGGGCGAATCGGGAGCGCCGTCGCCCGCCGGGCACGCGGCTTCGAGCTGCGGGTGCTGCACACGCGGCGGCACCCCGTCGAGACCGACCTCGCGGAGTACCGCGAGCTCGACGCGCTGCTCGCGGAGTCGGACGTCGTGACGATTCACGCCCCGCTCACTCTCGAGACCGAGGGCCTCCTCGACCCACGGCGGCTCGCACTCCTTCGCGACGGAGCGTGCCTCGTGAACACCGCCCGCGGCGAGATCGTGGACGAGGCCGCGCTCGTCGCGGAGCTCGTCTCCGGCCGGATCCGGGCGGGGCTCGACGTCTTCGCGCACGAGCCGAACGTCCCCGCCGAGCTCATCGATCTCCCGAACGTGGTCCTCACGCCGCACCTCGGCAGCGCGACGCGCCAGGCGCGCGAGGCGATGACGCGGCTCGTCGTGGACAACCTGCTCGCCGTCGAGCGCGGCGAGCCGCCGCTTACGCCGGTTGGCGGCCACCTGA
The DNA here is from genome assembly GCA_963705535.1 of uncultured Actinomycetes bacterium. Taxonomy (GTDB): domain Bacteria; phylum Actinomycetota; class Thermoleophilia; order Gaiellales; family Gaiellaceae; genus GMQP-bins7. Next base: position 23,470 of record CAVPJY010000005.1, on the reverse strand, counting down.
ACGTCGCCTGAGCACCGCTCGGCTTGTTCCGAGACGCGACCGCCGCGCTGGTGACGGAATCGACGCCGCAACGCGGAAGGTTGCTCTGGCGCGCACTCGCTGGGGCGATCGCGACGAAGCCCTCACTCGGAGAAGGGCGAGCTAGAGCCGAGCTTCTTGGCCGCACGCTTCGCGCTGCGGCGCTCCTTGAGCGTCTTCTGCGGCTTCTGCTTCTGTTGCTTCTTCGGCTTGTCGGCACTCTTGCTCATGACGACCTCCCCGGCCGGCGCGTCGATGCTCTCACCCTACTCGGCTCCTGTGCCCGCCACTTTCCTGTCGAGGCGGTCTTCCGAGCGCTCCCAATCATCGCCTTCCCTGACACGCGCCGGCAACTCATTCGAGTGGCCGACTACCTGGTGCTCCTCGAGCGCTCGACGTACGACGGAACGCACGTGCGCCAGCGGTGAGCGGGCGGTACGTTTCGGAGACAGTGAGCACCGACGAGGAGAAGCGCGAACACGACGCCTGTCCGAACTGCGGGACGCGAGTCGAGTCCGCGATCAGCGCTCCGGGCGAGCCCGTCCGCGAGGCAACCGAGCGGCGCTGCCCATACCTGCGGGAAGGTTCTACGGCGGGAGGTCGGTGGCGAGTGGACGACCGACGAGAGAGCGACCTAGTTCTGTTGCCTACACACCTGCGAGACGGCTGATTGCGTCCGGGCCCGTCGGCGAGTCTGGCGGTAGTCGACACCCAGCTCGCGAAGGAGGCCCGGAGCCTGGCTGGACGAGCGTTGGCACGGCGACGTGTACGTGCCGGACGAGCTGCCGCCGCTCGTCTCGGCGGCGTAGGCGCCTACCGCGCCGCTGTCCGAGCGCGAGGGATGGCCGCTACAACTCCTGCTCGGCGTCGTCCCAGCGGAGGTGCTGCTCGCCCGCCTGGCCCAGACGACCCGGGGAGGCGCGCCGCACGCGCTTGAAGACCATCGCAACCGCCACCACGCCGACGCCGATCATCACCCACCGCCGCACCGGGCCGTGTCGTTGCCCGCCGAGTCTGCTACGTACTCGACGCCTCCACACCCTCCACATGAACCAGCCCAGGAGCGTGTAGCGCCACTTCGACATGAAGCGAGTGTCCCACGAAACGTAGTCTTGTCAGCGCTCGAGCGAGAGAACGCTCGCGTAGGCGAGCGCTGATTCGCCACAAGCCGGGCGTGAATCATGCGCGTGACGGCCAAGTGGACAGGCCGGGTGTAACGGAGTGGCTGACCAGCGTTTCGTTTGATGCGCAACGGGGTAATGTGGTTGGAGCAACCGACCGTGCGGTCTCGCCGAGGAGCCCCCGCCGCCGATCGAACTCCGCTGATGGTTCGCGGAGTCGGGCTCTAGCGCGAAGCTGGGAGGAACTTCGCCGAGCCAAACCCAGGCGACACCACAGGGAACCAACATCTCCAGAGAGGGGAGCTAGTCATGACTGAATCCGACAAGCCGACTGTCGTCCTTGTCCACGGCGGTTTCGTGGACGGCTCTGGCTGGCAGGGTGTCTACGAGCATTTGAAGAAGGACGGCCACAACGTCGCGATCGTGCAGAATCCGACGCTTTCGCTGGCAGACGACGTCGCCGTGACCAAGCGCGCCATCGATGCGCAGAGCGAACCGGTCATTCTCGTCGGCCACTCTTACGGCGGGACGGTCATCACCGAGGCGGGAAACCATCCCAAGGTTGCAGCGCTCGTCTACATCGCGGCCTTCGCACCGGACAAGGGCGAGTCGGTCAACACCCTGATCGCGGATCCGCCGCCCGGCGCACCCGTGCCGCCGATTCTGCCCCCGCAGGACGGGTTCCTGTTCCTCGACCGGGAGAAGTTCCATGCTTCATTCGCGGGTGACCTGAGCGACGAAGAGGCCGCGTTCATGGCCGACTCGCAAGTCCCGTGGGGCGTTGACGCCCTGGGCGGCACGATCAGCGAACCCGCGTGGCGGAGCAAGCCAAGCTGGTACCTCGTCGCGACCGAAGACCGGATGATCCCCCCACCTGCCCAGCGCGAGATGTCCGCGCGGGCGGGTTCGACCGTGATCGAGGTTGCGGGCAGTCATGCGATCTACGTCTCGCAGCCTGCAGCCGTCGCCGACTTGATCCAGACGGCGGTCAACGCGACGATCCCTGTCGCGGTCGGCACTTCGAGCTAGGCAGCGCAGTCCGGCGCAGCTCGTAGCACTCCAAGGGCCGGGGGCAAAGCCAGCCCCCGGCCCGAGTGCGTGGCTTCGAGACAGCGAGGCGGGACCCGCACCATCGCCTCGCTCTCGAGCCTCGACAAGCCCGCACCAGCAGCGGTTATCCCGGCGGTCGTCAAGAGACACTTCTGAACGCTGGCCCAGGCAGGTGAGACCCGGTAGGAATCGAAAAGAGATCGAGGCATGCTCGGAAATCGTGCTGGGGCCAAAGCCCCTCAGAGCTGATGGCCACGACTGGTAGCCAGTCTCAGCAGGTCGAGCACGCGAAGTGGTTGCCGCTCGAACCGAACCCGGCGCTCATCGAGCACACGCGCGAGCGCGCCGAGAGCGTGCAGAACCGGCTCGCAGATCGGATCACGTCCTTCGCTGGCTCGATGCGCTTTGTCTACCTCTCCGCCCTCTGGTTCGGGTGCTGGATCGCATTCGGCGTCGAGAAGTACCCCTACGCTCTCTTGACGATGATCGTCTCGCTCGAGGCGATCTTTCTCTCGACGTTCGTGATGATCAGCCAGAACCGCACAGACGCCAAGCGACAAGTCATTGCCGATCAACAGTGGAAGACCGTCCAGGTCGAGGACAGGCAGAACGAGGAGTTGCTCGATCTCTCGCGTCAGATCCTCGAGCTGACGAAGCAAGTCCACGCCATCGCCGCCGCCTTACCGGACGTCACGGCACCCACGCGTACGCGCGGGTCCGACCCGCCGGGCTAATCCCCGGGGCTGGGTGACCGCAGTTCGGAGCTTGTGAACAAGCCCAGGGATTGAGCTTTCGGCATCATCAGGGGCGGCCGACCGCTCAAGAGACATTTCTGATCCTCGCACACGGCGGCGTCCGCCTCCTCGCGCGGCACCACCGTGGCCGGGCTTGAGTAGGCTCGGTTCCAGACTCTACATCCGTGTGGGAGCGGTTCTGGCGGGCGGTCCGCGGTCGCGAGGCGCGCATCACCTTCGACCAGAATCGGCTCAGAACCGCTGCAAAGAGGAGCACAATTGTCCCTTGCTCAAGGAGGATCGACGTGCGTTTGCGCTTGATCGCGCTGGTCTCACGACCGAGCGGACGCCGAGGTCCTGCGACGTATCCGTCGCGACATCGAGAGTGGTCTGGCGTCGGGCGAGGTGCGCGGCACACCGACTCTGTTCATCGACGGCGTCGTGTACCTCGGCGGCTACGACGCGGCATGCATTCTGGAGGCATTGAGCGAGTGACTGCGATCTGCGCCCACACCGACAGCATCACGATCACCGAGTTGCCCGACGAGATCGCCGGCTGCGCGGACTGCCTTGCGATCGGCGGAATGTGGCTTCACCTGCGCATGTGCCAAACCTGCGGCCACATCGCCTGCTGCGACAGCTCGCCGAACCGGCACGCCTCCGCACATGCGCGCAGCTCGGGACATCCGATCGTCCGCTCCGCGGAACCAGGGGAAGACTGGAGCTGGTGCTATCTCGACAACGTCGCGTTCGTCGTCACGAACCCATGACGCTGCCCGAGCTGCACCTGGCCGAGTGGCGCCCGACAAAGGAAACGCTGCACCTGTACGCGCAGATCATCGGCAAGATCCGGCTCGCCACGACGGCACCGCGCAACCACTGGTGGAACGCACCCCTCTACGTCGACGTCCGCGGGCTCACGACTCGGCGCCTGCATCATCGCGGGACGACCTTCGAGATCAGGCTCGACTTCCTCGAGCACGCCCTCGTCGTGCAGACCGCCGACGGGCGCGACCGATCGTTCGAGCTCGGCGACGGGATGCCCGTCGCGGACTTCGACGCCCGACTCCACGCCCTGCTCGCCGAGCTCGGCATCGACGTCGAGATCAAGGAGCGGCCGTTCGGCGTCGCGATGACGACGCCGTTTCCACAGGACCTGGAGCACGCGTCCTGGGATCGAGAGGCGATCGAGCGCTTCGGCCGCATCCTCGACTGGTCGGACTCCATGTTCGAGGAGTTCAGCGGCTGGTTCAACGGCAAGACGAGCCCGGTGCACCTCTTCTGGCACGGCCTCGACCTAGCGGTCACGCGCTTCTCGGGCCGACCCGGCGCGGCGCTCGACGCCGATCCCGTCACCCAGGAGGCGTATTCGCACGAGGTCATCTCGTTCGGCTTCTGGGCGGGCGACGACACGGTCGGCGATGCCACCTACTACTCCTATACCGCGCCCGAGCCCGAGGGACTCCGCGAACAGCCGCTTTCCGCGGGTAGCTGGATCGAGTACGGCGCCGGCTCGTTGGCGGTGCTTCCCTACGAGACCGTGCGCAGCGCGCGAGATCCAAGAACGACGCTGCTGGCCTTCTGCGAGAGCGCCTACGAGGCCGGTGCTCGCCTTGCCGGCTGGGACACCAGCAGCTTCGAATCGAAGTGGTGTCCGACCCCTGGGCAGCTGAACCAGCTCCACGCCACCGCTGCCGCCGAGTTCGGCCGTCCCAGCGCGAGCTCCCACTAGCGTGCCGAGCCGGGCGCGTAGCCCTGTCCTCGCAGAAGATGCAGCGAGGCACACATACCGAAGGGAACGGGAGAAGAGATGAGCAGACCAGCGCGCGTCGCCGTCATCTACTACAGCGCCACGGGGAACGTACATCGGCTCGCCCACGCGCTCGCCGAGGGCGCGGGGGCCGAGGCGGCGGAAGTGCGCCTCCGCCACGTCGAGGAGCTCGCGTCGGAACTGCTCATCTCCCAGAACCAGTACTGGGGAAGGCACCGCGCCGAGGTCGAGGACGAGCCGGTTGCGACGCTCGACGATCTCGAGTGGGCCGACGGGGTCGCCTTCGGCACTCCCACCCGCTTCGGCAATGTGTCGGCGCAGCTCAAGCAGTTCATGGATCAGGCGGGACGCCTGTGGCAGGAGGGCAAGCTCGCGGACCGGGTGGGAACCGCCTTCACCGCCTCGATGACGGCGCATGGCGGCCAGGAGTCGACGATTCTCGCCCTCAACAACACCCTCTACCACTGGGGCATGCTCATCCTCCCGCTCGGCTACACGGTGAGCGAAGTGTTCGCGGCGGGAGGCAATCCGTACGGCACCTCGTACACGAGCGGGAAGAGCGTCGAGGGTCCGGACGCGAAGGCGCTCGCGGTCGCCCGCTATCACGGACAGCGACTGGCTCGCTACGCGACCGTAATCGCGGCGGCCCGCGAGGAGGATGCCTTCCGTGTCCGAAGGCCGAGGCCCGAGAGCTTCCGCGCCGCCGCGCTCGGATGAGTCGCGGCGGTACGTAGCGTGGCTTCATTCTCGTGGAGACTGCGCGCGTAATCCATCCGGCGATCCTCGCGCAGGGTGGGCTTGGAATGGCTCTCGACAGCCTGGCGCGCCGGTCGGCAGTGCCGGTCGAGGTCGACGCGCAGATCGAAAGCCCGCTGCCCGACGAGGTTGAAGTGGCGGCCTATTACGTTGCCGCGGACGCAATCACGAACGTCGCCAAGCACGCACGCGCTTCTGTCGTGCACGTCGATGTGACCACGGACGACGGGACCCTGACGCTGGCGGTTCGGGACGGCGGCGTCGGCGGGGTCGATCTGGGCGAAGGCTCAGGCCTCGTCGGTTTGCACGACCGAGTCGAGGCGCTCGGCGGCACGATCACGATCGACAGCGTGGCGGGAGAAGGAACGTGCGTCGCCGTCACACTCCCGATCGCGGCGGAGCCAGACCAGGAGATCGAGAACTTCCGCGGCCCGCCGCAAGAGCTGGAGTCGCCGACAAGCCCGGCCTGAGCGAGCGAACAAGACCGCCACTGTGGTCTTCCGGCCCAAATACCCGCGCTCGAGAGGCCAGAAAGAGTTCACCGAGCCGGTGGCGCTTTTGTCCACTCGACCCAGTGACCTTTCGCTTCCGCGTAGTGCCGCCAGGCTGAGCTTCGACCTACTCGCGCTCCGTGCTCGGTGCGACCGGCAACCTACGGGCCCGTGTCAGGGGCGTCAAGGGAGTCGAGCCGACGATTGCCGCATTTTGCGTCGTTCTTCGTGGGAGCGTGCTGGCGTACGGCTCCGAGCCAAGAGGCCAGGACGGTGTGAGTGGCCGATCTCCAGGAACTTCTCTGATGGGCCGGGTTGGATTCGAAACCACCGACCTTGGGATTAGAAGCCTTGCCGAGACGATAGCGGCGAACGGCGACTAGCTGAACAGCCTGCAACTACCAGAAGTCGCTGCTGCAGCGAACTGCAGGATGTTGCACTGCCGGAGACCAGCCGGTACCCCCAGCGGTACTCCTTGAAGCCCGAGGTTCATTGCAGGGTGAGACGGAAGACTGGGTGTCTGGGGAGCTCTGCCGCGACGTCCGCGTCGAGCGAGTCCTGGGTGGCGTCGAAGTAAGGCCGGGTGACGCGGATCTCGCTGATGTACTTGCGGAGAACCGGGACCGCGTCAGTGGCTCCGGCTTCCTCAACCTTGAACCGCTGCGAGTGGCGGCCGCGGCTGAGTGTTGCTTCGCCCGAGACGCGGACGTTTTGGACCCAACTTGCGGGCCCATAGCCGGCGACAAGCCACCGCTCGCTGTCGACCGTGATGACGTCGACAGGCGTCGAGTAGAGCCGTCCCGTCCTCCGTCCAGGCACTGTGAGCACGTATCGGTACGACGCGCCTACACCGACGCTGGTCATGAAGTGAAAGACCGCGTTGATCAGCCGTGTTCCGACGCTCTTCCTGTAGCTCTTTGCCATGTCTAGGTAGGTTCACCGATGGGGTATCGTCAACGCAGATCGCCGACGCTCCACGCCGAAGTGCCCCGAGGTGATCTCCTCACGTTCCAGGCGGACCCAGCTGCAGGTCAAGTGCGGCGAGCCGCCGGGGTGACCAAGACGAGATGAGCGAGCCGAGTCGATCAGCTCGCGGGCGCTTCGTGGCGGGTTCATCCGCTCAAAGGCTGCCGTAGCAGTCCGAGCCGGGCAAGGCAGTACTCGTGCAGCGTCTTCGCGGGTAGACGGACGACACGGTCGGCAGTCTTGCTCCCGACATCTCTCAGCCGCATCCCGCCTCCGATCAGAGGGCGGCGACGGCACCGTCCGGCACGAGCAGCGGGCGCCCCTACTCGTCCCTCTTCTCGCCGTCTTGACGTTCGTGCTGCTGGCTGAGGTGCTCAGCGGCAAAGCGGCCTGTGAGCACTGCCACGTGGTCCGTGAAGTGAGCATCTACGAGGAGACCCTCGGAAACGGTCGCGACCTCACCATGGACGACGCTTGCCGGCAACTCTGAGAACTCTTTGGTCAGCTGCTCGTCGACCAGTTCGATCTGGCGACGCGTCTTATCGGCTCGATCCGTAGCGGAAAGCTGCGTCATTGCGTGTCCTTCCCTCAACCTCGGAATGCATCGCCGACCCGTAAGTCGGCTTGGCTGCGCACTGCGCTGATGAGCGCGAATCGCTTGCGGTGCCGATTACCCGGCTCCGCAGTACCTTGCCACCGTACAGCTCCAAGAAGAGCTCTGGGCCGAAACACACCCTGCGCCTCGACGTGTACCCGAACCGGCACCACATAGTCACCAGTCCGCGAAGAACTTGCCTTTCCTGGACGCAGAGGAGCCAGTAGCGGCCGTTGGTGGGTGCTCTTCCTGCCACTTGCGACTGGCGCGGCTGTTGCTCTCGGGCTTGCAGCGCTGGGACATCCGTTGGGCGACACGCCAATCGGGTTCGCCGTCGTCGTGGCGACGGCGGCGATCGGAATCGGCGTGCTCCTGCGCCCCTTGCTCGTGCGGCGCCTTGCCTGACGCCTGCATTGGCTCGATAGCTCCTGGAACAGGACGGCCGCCTGCCCCAGTGCGGGAATGTCGCTCGAGGCACGCTGCGTATCTCAGAGGACGACCGCTCCACAGGGCGTACGCCGCCCTCGCGCCTCGGCTACGAACGCCGATGCTGGCGCCGCGACGGAGCGTTGCGCCAACCGACATCCTGTTGGCCGTCGGCCGGGCGACGTCGTGGTCAGATCAAGTCTGGCTAACCCTCATGAGAGCCGCCGCCGAGGGAACGAAGTAGTACGCGCCCGTCAGCGGCCGTGTGTACCGCGTGAGGGCGTCGCGGGTGCCACTCGTGCGACCGGCCATGCTTTCGAGCATTGCTGCGAGCGGACCCTGGTCACCACAGAAGCCGACGAACATGGTGCCATGGTCGGTAACCGTCCCGTACGGCGTGTTTCGGCGGAAGATCCGGCCGAACGTGTCCTGGTCCGTGCTGGCCACATGGGAGTCCGACGCCTTGTCCTCGAGCTCGACGCTGTCGAGCTTCCTGCGCCCGATGACCCGCTCTTGACTGCCGATCTCGAGCGACTCCCACGCGGTCGCGTCGTGCGCCCACTTCTGCAGCAAGAGGATCGTGCCGCCCTCCCCTGGCTCCCCGTCGGGAACGAGGACGACGTCCGGAGCCTCGATCAGCGTCGGATTCTCGGTCCCGTCGATGAATCCGGTCAGGTCGAGATCGTGGCGGTAGGGCCAGCTCGACGTCTCCTCGGCGACCGAGCCGAGCCCGGCGAGCGCCGCGATCGCTGCCCGCGCGGTGTCGAAGATCACGTCGTAGGCGCTTCCCGAGAGCCACAGGACGGCGTCGTGCTGGGTCGCGGGCATGACGTACCCGTCGGTGCCGACGACATCGTGGTTGAACCCTTCGAGATCCGCGGGCGCCTCGTCGGGAGCGACCGCGCGCCAGAGCTCGGGCCTGAAACCAGCGACGAGGTTGACGCCTCCCATCGTCGTCCTGGGCTCTCGCAGGGACGCGAGCGCTGATACGAGGTCGCGACCGTCCGTGCCTCCCACGGCATCGATCTCGAGATAGGCATGGGAGGCGGTTCCCAACGCGAAGATGCCCGCCTGAGGCGCGATCACGAGGCGATCCTAGTAAGCGGCCTCGAGGGCGCGTTGCCGCTGGCACAGCCTGTCGTGCGTGCGGCCATCCCCGCACGGTAGGGTCAACAGGGGCCAAGAAGGGTCAACGCGGGAGGTTGCGAGGTGACCGAGACGCGCCGAACGACGAGCGAGGAAGCCAGGCGAGTAGGCGACGAGATCGGGGTCGATTGGAGCCGCTTCGAGCTGGAGCAGTTCCGCCAGGGTATGGACGTCGAGTACGAGCACGGCTCCCACGATCCGCAGACGGATGTGACCGGGGACGACCCGATCCGGACCGGGAAGATCGCGCTCGCGCACATGAAGGAATTCCCCGACTACTACGAGCGCCTGGAGCGCATGGAAGAAGAAGCCGCCCGGGACTGGGCTACCAAAGCGTCTTGATCCCTCACTCGCCCATTGAGCGAGCGGCTCAATGGAGAAATCGATCTAGGCGGCGTGCGCCAACTGACACTGGAGGCGCGCACTGGAGCAATCGGTTCCCCTCGAGCGGCTGTCCCAGCTCCCTCTGCACAACCCTACACTCTTGGAGCACGCCCGCGAGCGGGCAGAGAAGCGGTAGAACCGGCTCGCCGACCGATCACCGCGTTTGCTGGCTCGATGGCCTTCGTGTACCTGCACCATGATCGTCTCGCTCGAGGCGATCTTCCTCCCGACGTTCGTGATCATCAGCCAGACCGAGCCGATGCCAGCCGCCGAGCTGTCGCCGACCTCGAATGGCAAACAAGCCGAGCTGACGGAGCCTGCTGGACGCCGGAATTGTGGCTCTATTGCTTGTTCTTCTTTCATGGGCCGGGTTGGATTCGAACCAACGACCTTGGGATTAAAAGTCCCCTGCTCTGCCAGCTGAGCTACCGGCCCGGGCTCCGGCCAGTGTAGGCGGAGCGCGGCGGGCCTCAGGCGCCCGCGCGGTCGAGGAGGCTGTGCAGGAGCGCGGCGTGTTGGAGGAGCTGGCGATCCGGGAGGAAGCGCTCGGTGATGCGACGGCGGGCGCTCTCGCCCAGGCGAGCAGCCTCGGTCGGGGACTCGAGGACGCGCGAGACGAGCGTCCCGAGCCCGGCGAGGTCACCGGGATCGTCCAGCAGGAGCCCGCTCTCCCCGTCCACGATCTGGTCGACGATTCCTCCGACCGCGCTCGCGACCACGGGCCGCGACTTCCACATCGCCTCGGCGACGGTGAGGCCGAACCCCTCGGCCAGGCTCTTCTGCACGACGACGGCCGCGTGGCGCTGGAGCGCATTGATCACGAGCGCGTTCTCCACCGGGTCGTCCATCGGCACAGCTGCGAGGTGCACGCGCGCTCGGTCCTCCGTGGAAAGGTCGTGCCAGAGCGAGACGGTCTCCTCCCAGATCTGGAGGCCCTCCGGGTCGTCCGTCACACCGTCGACCGCAGGCCCGGCGAGGACGAGGCGCGCGCCGGTACCCGGGTCGACGCCCTCGACGAATCCGCGGAGGACGCCCGGCATGTCCTTCATCCGGTCCCAGCGGGAGACCTGGACGACGAGCGGTGTCTCGTGGGAGGGCGGATCCTCCTCGCGGACAACGCGCGCGCGGCGCAGGACGGCGGGGTGGTCGGTGCTGCCGTCCTGCGCGAGGAGGCCCGCCGAGGAGAGGACGTCCAACACCGTCTCGCGGTCGAGTGCCTCGTTCTTCCGGGCCAGTGGGTCGATCGACGGCGGGATGACGGCCAGGCGCTCGCGAGCCACCCACGCGGGCGCGAACCCCGCACGCGAGAAGACGAAGCCATGGGCGTTCTCGACGTACGGCCGAACGAAGCTCCAGGCCCGCTCGGCCCAGGTGTTCGTCTCGTCGAGCCCGACATGGCAGCGCCAGATCACCAGTGCTCCCGTCTCGAGGAGGAGCGGGACGAGGCCCGCGGGCTGCGGGTCGTGGACGAGCACGACGTCTTCGGGCCGTACCGCCCGTTCGATGCCCGGAGCGTTGGCGGAGAGCGCGCGCTCGTAGACGACCCGCTCGGTCTCGCCGAGCTCGCCGCCGTCCCCCGGCCCACCGTAGAGACCGTTGTGTATCCGCTTCGTGAGCTCGAAGAACGGGGGGTCGCCCTCGATGACGAGCCACTCCGCGTGGATGCCCAGGCCGCGCGCGTAGCCGAGGAGCGTCTGCAGCATCTCCGCGACGCCCCCGCCGACCGCCGTCGAGTTCACGTTCACGACGCGTCGGTCCCCGAGCCGCTCGCGAAGGCTCGCGGCGGCCTGCTCCAGCTCTGCCGTCCTGGCTCTCCCGACGTATGGCTCGAGGCGACTCGGATCGAGCTGCGGGACGGGAACCGCCATCGGGTCGGGAAGTGACATCGCGCGAAGGCTACGGTGGTCGGAGGTCGGCGGCCGCTCGGACGGCCTCTACACTCCGGGCCGGGCCCCCATCGACTAGCGGCCCAGGTCACAGCCCTTTCAAGGCTGTAGCGCGGGTTCGAATCCCGCTGGGGGCATGACTCAGATACCGCCCCTAAGCAGGGGCTTTCCGCCGCCCCGGGTCGCCAGCACCAAGAACCGCCCGAGGTCGCAGCGGGTCAGAGCGGGTCAATCCGGGTCAAGATCGCCCCGGATTCGCCCCGAGTCGAAGGAGCTGGACGCGGGGGGAGGGTCGGCGGTTCAAGGACCGCGCAGAACGGTGACCTTCGCGCCGATAGGCCACTCCTTGACGAAGTCCTCGCGCCCTTCCACTCGCAGCAAGACGCGTACGGTCGTGTCGGTTCGGTCGATACCCCGCAGCACCTTCGCCTCGACTTCTCCCTGCTCGGGGAGGTCGATCAACACAACATCATTCATCTGGAGGCGCTGTACGTCGTACTCCATCGCCATGCAACGAGTGTAATCACGGGCGGAATCGGATAGCGCGCTCTCTCCGCAAAGGGAGGGATTTGGTAGTGCGGCATCACGCCGCGGCAGGTACGGAAAGGGCCCGCTTTCGCGGACCCTTTTCTGATCTTCGCGGAACCGATCTCGCTTTCGTCCGCTCCGCTGAGGAGACATTCGGAGGTTCTTCCTGCTGCCTTCTCGGCGAAACCTCGACCTACTTGCGATTCGTGTTCCTCGCCGTTCAAGACTGCCCTCAGGACTTAGACGCGGCATCCGGGAAAACACTGATTGGCACCGAGCCAGAGGAGGCCGGGCGCGTCGCCCCGGATTACGGGTATCGACAAACGCCGTGCATATGGCGGGGTAGTAAGCGCGCCCTTTCAGGGCTGTAGCGCGGGTTCGAATCCCGCTGGGGGCACTTCGGCTCCTCAGAAGTGGGCCGAGACCCGGCGGCCACCGAGCAGCCCGAAGATCCTTCGCTTCTCGATCTGGAGGAACCCGTTGACGGCATCGTCGCCGCCGACCTGGACGATCCCGTGCTCGCTCCCCCGGACGAGCGCGCCGTCCCTCGAGACCGTGAAAGCGAGGCGGCCGCTGATCGCGAGCCCGGGAATGTCGCTGTACGCCGAGAACCTGAACACGTCGAAGTTCTCTCCTGCGAGGAGGCCTCTCTCGAGCCCGACGACCCAGCCTGCGGGATAGCTCGTCAGCCAGGCGGCCTCGGCTCCGCGCAGGGTGGCGACCGTTGCGCCGAGGGTCCGGCCCACCTGATCGGTCGTCCCTCCGAGCGGGCGGGCGTCGGCGACGGCCTGCAGAGCGACTCCGACCGGCGCGATCGTCAGCGGGACCCGGGGGCAACGACCCGGTGGAGCTCCTCCCTCCATCCAGCGGCGGATCGCACCGTTCGCGCACCTCGACGAGGCGACGACGGTGTGGCCGATGCCCGGCACGACGAGGAGTCGGCCTTGCTTGAAGCGGTTGGCGACCGCCTTCCCGGTTCGGAGCGGCGTGCGCACGTCGCGATCGCCCGCCAGCACCAGCACCGGCACGTTCGGGAGTGGACGTGCGTCCGGCTCGGCAACCCCGGTGGCGCCGGGCCAGTCGAGGCACGCGAGCGCTGACGACACCGCCGCCCAGCTCCCGAAGCGCCCGAGCGAGCCGGGCGGCAGCGCCGCGACCGCGTGTGCGAGGACGGCTCGACGCCTGGCGACGGGAGTGTCCGGATGCCACGGGAACGGGCCGTCGTTGCAGGTCGTCGCCAGGAAGACGCCGCGGTTGACGTCTGCCGGCGGCTCCCCGGCGATCAGAGCAGCCATGCGCTCGAGCGGAGCGGTGCGACCCGAGAGCGCGGCGCGGGTCGCGGCGGGCAGCGAGATGGCGACTCCCGCGTTCAGGTCGCTGGCCCTCGCAAGCGCGAGCAGCCCTAGCCCGTCCAGCCGGATCGACCGGAACCTCGGTGTCCACTGGTCGACGTAGACCTTGGCCCTGGCGACCAGGGGGCGCTCGTCAAGCCCGTTCGCCAGCTTCGCGAAGTCCGAGCCGGGGCTCCCCGTGATCGCCGCGCACGCACCCCGGTGGCAGATCGAGCCGAGCGCCGAGGAGATCGCGTCGAGCGAGGCGAGGTCGAAGGGGTCGGCGCCGTCCAGCCCCGGCACGACCGAGTCCAGCAGCAGCCGCTCGACGTGCTCCGGGTACCTCCGGGCGTACGCCAGGGCCTGGCGCGTCCCGTACGAGATGCCGAAGAGCGCGATCCGGTCGACGCCGAGCGCGCGGCGCACCGACTCGACGTCCTCGGCGTTCTCGCGCGTGCCGTAGAAGACGCGCCTCGGCCCCAGGTTCCGCGCGCAGCCTCCCGCGGTGGCCGACGCGGAGCACTTCAGCGCCTGGGATGCACCGGTTCCCCGATTGTCGTACGCGGCGACCGTGTAGCCCGGGAAGAGCGAGCGCCAGAGCTTCGACGTCAGGGTGAACGTCTGCGCGGAGGGCTCGCCGGGCCCTCCCGCCAGCAGCAGGATCGTGCCCTTCGAAGCGGCGGTCGGCTCCCGCTTCGTGACGAATAGCCGCACGCGACCGGGTGTGCCGTTGGCGTAGTCGAGTGGCACGTCGATCGTGCGGCAGAGGACGCCGGACAGCGAGGGGCACGGCTCGAATCCGCTCTGCCCTGCAGAGGGGAGCGCGGACCCCGGCGTCGCGACGCACAGGAGCACGAGGCCGGCGGTCAGCGCGCGCACGAGCCTGCCCGCCATCGAGCGACCACTATACGACGAGGCTCTCCCGGAGCCGCGAGCGGTTTGTGTGATCCTGTTGCCGGGGCGGTTAGCTCAGCTGGTAGAGCACCTGCTTTACACGCAGGGGGCCGCAGGTTCGAGCCCTGCACCGCCCACTCCGGGAACCCGCTGGAATGCGGCGGCTTTTCTGTTGTCCTCTCGCGCTCCGTCGCCCCGTCGCGGGCCTGTGTCGCGACTTGCGCGAGAACATGAGGGCCAGCGTCGACGCCGAGGCCGAACGCTCGGGCGTGACGGCGCGCTCGTCGCGTGGGCGACGTTCGGGCTGCTGACCGAGTAGCGACTCCTTGTCCGCTGCCAGCGCATGTTTCGCGGCCGCTGCGGCGGGCACCTATTGCGTGGATGCAATCACCGAGTGTTCTTCCAGATCCACCGCTTGAGCCCACGCTCCCCGGCGAGCCGCCGGTCATCGACCCGAGCCTCCAGATCCGGCCGAGCCGTGGAACGAGCCCGATCCTCCGCAGCCACCGACTCCGCGACCACCAGAGCTTCCACCCGAGCCGGATCGCTGAGCGGGCGGGCTTCGCCTAGATCGCCGCACCCTTCCGCCGGTTGCACGTCTCGCAGCGGAGCTCAGCGTGCGCGCAGTGTTCGAGCCGCCTCGCCGAGTTGTTCGAGGCTGACTACCCCGCAGGCTCTGATCGCTTGGAGGCGCGGGGCGCGTCGGCATCATCGCCTCCCCCATAGCGGGCCTGCGCCGCCTGCCGCGTGACACCCAACGCCTCTGCGATCTGTGCCCAGGTGTGGTCGGCCTTCCTCGCCTCCTCGACCATGTCGGCCAACACCTTCTTGGCCTCGACTTCGATGGTCGACAGAGCTCGGATGGCAACCAAGGGTTCGCTCGTGACTCTCAACAGGTACGAGGCCTCGGCCGCTGCATGGCTGAAGTGCAGCGTGTAGACGGGGTCTCGATCACGGGAGCCGTCGGCCACAGGCTCAGGCTACTGCGTATTGCTCCTCATGCATCAGTCTCACTTCTCCGCCGGCAAGTCACTTTGCTCCTATCCCAAAAATCAATAGGCATGAAATCTTGACACGTCCTAAGCGGGCGTAAATGATCCCGCCTTGACAATCGCTATGTTCCAGGACAAGGAGGCTTGACTCCAGATGAGACGTTCTTTCTGGTTGGTGGCAGCGGCCCTCGGCGCGTTGACGCTCTTCGCGGCGGCACAGGCTTTCGCCACCGCGGGCAACGGCGCGGTCAGCACGTACATGGCTCGCGGTCCCGTGTCGCAATCGGTCGTCATTGGCGTTCCCAAGACCGTGACAGCGACGAAGACGGTTCGCATCCGCGTGAAGGGCAAGGTCGTGACGAAGAAGGTGAGCTTCACCTACCCAACGGTGACGCCCCTGATGACGTGCGGGCAGGCCACCGCGTGCGACACGGCATATCAGCAGCTGACCATCCCGCCCGGCGGGCACACGGGCTGGCATACCCACCCGGGTCCAACGTTCGTCGCTGTTGCGCAAGGAGAAGGAACGCTCTACCACGGGATGTCGGGCTGCCCGTCGGTCAAGTACGCGACCGGCGCAGGCTTCATGCAGCCGCCGACCGAAGTCCACAACATGAGGAATGAGGGCTCGGCCCCGCTCGTCCTGTGGGCGTTTTACGCGCTTCCTCCGGGGACCGCGAACACCGCGATCCGGATCGATCAGCCCCAGCCTGCGGAGTGTCCGAACATTCCCTAGCTCGGCCGTGAGCTCCGGATCCGGCGGCTGGTCCAGCTAACGGGGAAAGCTGCCAGCGGCAACGCGCACGGGAGCGGACTGCAGTTCGCTCCTGTGCTGCGTTGTCACGCGGCGGCAGGGGCTCTGACAGAAGCAGTGCACGTGGGGGCCTGTAACGCGCGAGAGGAAGGCAGAGGGGATGTCGTCCTGCATGTGCAGGGCAGGGCACGGGTTCGCGTGATCGGGCTGGGCCCCGTGTACGCAGGGTGAAGCGGAGGACGAGGCGGCAGGACGGCAGCGGGCCGGGGCGGGAGAGCATGGGGTCAGGAAGCCGCAGGACGGGAACGTAACCTGGTCGCCGCGCGTGGCAAGTTCGTGGCAAGTAGCGGTATCCAGCGACGTCCAATCCGACGCCGGGCACAGGCCCCGAAGCGCCGCTCCAGAGCCAGATCGGGGAGCGGTGTCCACTGGCGTCCAACCCCTGCCCACGCTTCACACGCAGGGGGCCGCAGGTTCGAGTCCTGCACCGCCCATCCGAGAAGCCTTGCGTAGACGGGGTTTCCGTCGTCGAGGAAGACGCCGTAGGCGTCGATCAGCCCTCGTTGGTCAACGGTTGGTCAACCGATCGCACGCCGAACCCGATGGACGCGAGCCGAGTTCGCGTCTCTTCCATGTCCTGGGCGTCCTCGTAGACCTTCGCGTACGACCGCTCGAAGACCGTTGGCGTGTGGCCCATCTCCTTCGCCGCGACATGCTTCGGAACTCCGGCATACGCCCTGAGAGTTGCGGCAGATCGGCGCAGAACCTGCGCACCAGCCTTGCCTAGACCCGCCCTCCTTGCCGCCTGTCCGATGCCCTTGGAAGAGATGCGGTTCCGGCAGTAGGGCCGTCCCGTCCCAACGCCAGTGGTGAACACGAAGTCCTCGGCACGGCCGAAGCCCTTCGCTTGCTTGCGGCGTAGCTGGTCGAACAGGGCCTCGGTTGTCCGTTCAAGAAGAACAACGGTGCGCGTGGACGCTCTCGACTTGAGCTTGACACCCGCCTCGGCGGTTCACCGTTCTTGAGGGGAGCAAGCTGTGCCCCTAGCTGGTCAGTTACTCGGGTGCAGAGGGGGCTGTCGGACGAGCTCGGAACCGATCGAGACTCTCGCCCTCGATGATGAGCGCCGTTAGCCCGGCCTCGGACTTCAGCTCGTGGTCTTCACCCTCGTGCAAGAAGACCGCTTCGCCTGCGCCGATCGGCTCATCGACACCATTCGCCCCGCTCACCTCTCCTGATCCCTCGAGCACGGCGATGATCTGCGGGTACGTCCCTGGATGCCGCCTGATCCGACCGCCGGGCGCAAATCGAAAGATCGCTGCCTTGACGAGCGCCCCTTCTTCGGAGGGCTGTGTCAGCGGAGCCATTCTCACACCATCGAGCAGATCCCCCCGCGGCACGAATGCCACGTCCTCACCGAAGCTGAATCGCTCCATGCCGACCTCCTGTTTGTCGCATAAGCACGCCCCGCTCTACTTTCCGCGAGTGACTCTCCGATTGGCCTTGATCCAGCGCGTCTTGGCTCGCTTGACGAGCGGAGCGAGGCGACGAACCTCGGCCTCATTTCCTTCGAGTCTGGCCGCGTCAATCTGCCCCTCGAGCGTGAGGTACTTCTGATGGAGAGCGATCTCCTCCGCGCGTGGCTCGTGGCCGTGGTGGAACTCGCTCATGACGGGTGGACTGTAGTTTCGACTCCCGACCTTTAGCTCGCGGTCAGGACGCCCTCGTAGCGTCGCATACCACGGGCTACCGAGGCCTATCTGGCCAAACCGCCCCTTGCCGACGATTCCGGCGTACTGTCCGGTCCCGCGCACGACCTTCCAGGTCCCGATGCCGATGCCGTCGTTCTGACCGTCGCCATTCGCGTCGCGCCCGAAATCGACCCACTCGTTCCGGTTTCGAATCGTGAGCGTTCCTCGCTTTCCGGTGAGTGTCGCCACACCGCCGTCGTAGATCGTGACTTTCTGTCCGTCGCGCATCACGTCGCGTCCGGGGATGCTCAAGAAGTCGTGGCTGATCGTGCCCGAGTCGCGCTTCAGGGGTCCGGCCTGCAGCGGCGTGAATACGAACGTCTTCTGCGGCCAGAGCTTCATGTCGATCGCCACCCGCTGTTTCGCTGCGTTAGGCCCCGCCGCCGCAACCGATGTCAGCGTGACCGCCGCTGCGAGCGCGACGAGGGCTACCACTCGAGCGTTCATGCGTTCTCCTTTCAGAAGAACTCGGTTGCTCACCCACACGCCGAGCAGAAGATCTCGCCGTGCGGGAGGTACGGCGCGAAGCCGATTTGGGCGTTCTTCTCGTTCGAGCCTGGAGTCTCGAAGCGGTACCCCAGCCCGGCATGATCGGGTTCGAACCCCGCATCGTCGAAGGCCTCGGCGAGCATGTGGGCCTCCTCGTTCGTCACGTCGGAGCAGTGGTCAGACCACGACATGGAAATCGCCAGGTGAGCCAAAGAGCCCTTCCTGCCGTGTCCTGTCCTTCGCCCGCAGCAAGTCCTCGGCCGCTGGCGGTAGCAGGGTCAAGAGGCGAGACGGCTCGATCGGTTGGTCGGGCGGCCATCCCCCGTAGCAGACCGCGTACGTGGAGGGCACGTACGCCCTTACCTCGCGATCTACCCACGCGCTTGCCGGCAGCCACGACGCCGGACTCGTGAGCCGTTCCTCGAGGCGGTACAGATCGCTCGCCCGATCGACGCGGGAAAGACGGCCGACATCGCGCACTGCAATCGTGATTCCGAAGGGAGTCTCGAGCGGCTCGCCAGGGAGAGGCAGCGGCTGTGAGGGGACGCAGCCGACCGTGGCCGGCGGGACGACCGTGCCCGGACTGACGCCGTTCGGACAAGGCGGCCCAGGCGGGGGCGTGGGCGGCTCGTGGCTGAACTGTCCGGTCGAGAGGATCTCCGATCGCAAGAGCTCGAGACCCTCGGGGGTGAGGCGTTGCTCGACCAGGCCGCCCGGAAACCGGTCCGATATCAGCCGCCCGTCGGCGTAGACCCAGTTGCGGCTTCTTCTGTCCGGTCTCTCCAGGTCGGGGCTGAAGCCCCTGGGTGACCCAGTAGAAGATCTCGAGTTCTCCGCTCTCCGGAGTGCTCGGCGTGGCTCCCAGTGGAGCCAGGCCGACGAAGCCCTGATCGAGGATGAGGGCGCGAACCCCGAACGCAGAGGCGGTTCCGACGGCCACGACGAGCGCCATCACAGCGAGCACAACGAGGAAGCGGCGGCGGTGGCCCTTGCGGGCCGCGGGATCGCTCGAGCGGCGGCGGCTCTCCCGCGCCACTCCGGCCCTGCCGAGAACGTCGTCCCAGTTGCCGGCAAGCGGCTCGGGCGCGAGTGCGGCGAACCGAGTCGCCAGCAGACTGTCGTCGTACGTGGTCATGCCATCACCTCGTTGGCCGCAAGCTCGGCGCGGAGCTGCTCGTGCGCCTTGGACAGGGTCGCCGCGACGGTTCCTTCGGCGATCCCGAGCACCTCGCCGATCTCGGCGTACGTCAGATCGGCGTAGTAGCGGAGGAAGATCGCCATCCGTCGCTGCGGCGGCAGGTGCCGCACCGCAGCCGCGAGCGTCGGATCGAGGCTCTCATCGACGAATGCCACGTCCGGCACCTCGTCGACCGCGAGCTCGTGCGATCCCGTCGATCCGACGGCGACGCGGAACGCGATCCGCCACACCCACGCTTCCAGCGAGCCGTCGCCGCGGAAGCCGTCCTGCTTCTGCAGTGCTCGCGCGAACGCCTCTTGCACGACGTCGCGTGCGCTCTCGACACTGCCCGTTACCGACGCGAGCATCACCTGGAAGGCGCCCTGCCGTCGCCGGTACAGGTCTTCCAGGTCGGAGTCGAGACGACCCATGCTCATAAGAGTGCGATCGCTGGCGAATCCTTTATCGAGCCCGCACATTCATCGTCAGGGGATCATGACGGGGCGCACAGGCCGGACGGGGGACCGCCTGCCAGATCCCTCGGCCGACGTAGACCTCAACGAGCCCTCTGGAAGCGCCTAACGGTTGAGCCCGACCGGCTGTGCGACGCAGCGGGGTCAGGCTCCCCGTGCGACCTCTGACGGCCGGGCCGGCTCCAGATGGGTATTGCTCTCCGCTGCCGAGTTCGCTCGACGGCCGACGAGGTACCAGGCTTCCATCTTGCCCTTGCCCTTGACCGGGATCGTCCCTCTCGGCTCGCACACGAACTCGTCCTCGAGCAGTTCCTTCGTCGCCCGCGTGATCTGGATCCGCCCCGAAGTCCCGTGGGACTCCATTCGGCTCGCAGTGTTCACCGCGTCGCCCCAGAGGTCGTACAGGAACCGCTTCCGGCCGATCACGCCGGCCACGACCGGTCCTGAGTTGATCCCGACGCGAAGCCCGAGCCCGAGATGTGCGACCTCGTCGACCGAGCGCATCGCTCCCTGCATGTCGAGCGCCATCGAAGCGAGCGCGTGCGCATGGTCGGATCGGGGTGAGGGAACACCCGCCGCGACCATGTAACAGTCGCCGATCGTCTTGATCTTCTCGAGCCCATAGCGCTCGGCGAGCACGTCGAAGTGGCTGAAGAGGTGGTCGAGAATGCCGACGACCTCGGTCGGAGCGAGGCGCTCCGCGAGCGGAGTGAAGTCCACGACGTCGGCGAACAGGATCGACGCCGAGCTGAACTGGTCCGCGATCGTCTGCGTCTCGGCCTTGAGCCTGTCAGCGATCGACCGCGGCAGGATGTTGAGCAGGAGGCTCTCCGCCCTCGCCTGCTCCTCTCGCAACGCCGCGAGCGCGTTCGCGGCGCTGGGCGGCGAACACGGCCAGCAGCGTGAACACGATCGTGCCGCCGACCGCCACGTTGAGGGCGAGCATCGTGCTCGTGAACCACTGAGGGACGGCCGGCGAGACGCCACCCAGCAGCTCTCCGGCGATCCCCGCGCCGAGGAACACGACGAGATACGCGACGTACCAGCGAGCCGCCGTTCGGACGTCGCTGAACACGAGCGCCCCGAGCGGGGCGAGGATGCCCCACAGACCGACCCCGCCGGAATCGAGGAAGCCGCCCAGCGGGACCATGGACAGCGTGGGCGCGAGCAGGATGGCGAGCTGGCTCGACGCGCAGGAACCGGCCGAAGTCCCGTGTGCGCGAGAAGACGACGAGAGCCGCCAGCAGAACCGCGAAGTACACGAGCGGCACCCAGCCGACCGGCGACCCGAACGCGAGATACAGGATCGACCAGAGCAACGCGACCGGCAGGATCAGCACCGAGACCAGCACGAGGAGTGCCTTGCCGGCGCGCGTGTCGTCGTCGTCGTGCGGATCCGCGCCGATCCGCGTCAGACGCGTTAGCACCCGATCGCCGAGGCCCCGGACCACGTCTGCCCCGCTCACTCCCGAGACCGTACTCTCGAGACCGTTGGTACTGCGACGACGTTCGGACAGGTCGCGAGTCCCCGTGGCCACGCTCGCCGACCCAGTCTGTCTTGCTGTGCTCGCGGACAAGGAGCGCTCAGGACGCGGGCGGGCGGATCGCTCTGCGCTGTACTGCACCGCGCGGGCGCCGCGGTGAGCCTTGCACCGCCCGGCTAGCGAAGCGCCGCGATGATCCGCCGCTGCTGGACGCGGGCGAGCGCGAGTGCGCCCCGTACGCCGACGCTGTCGGCTCCCACGTGCGCGGTGACGTTCCGGTAGCGCCACTCGACGACGACGAAGAGCGTGCTGCCGAAGTCCTTCTGGAAGACGTACGCCTCGTCCCCCAGCCCCGCCCGTCGGCGGACGAGCCGGAGCCCCGTCCGGGGCGGCGTCACCTGCGCAGACCAACGCAGGTATCCCCGCGCGCCGGTCGTGCTGCGGAAGACGTCGGCGCTCGAGCCGATGCCCCCCTTGGCGCCACCCGTGAACTCGACGCGGTACCCCGTCACGCGGCGCCAGGTGGCGAACCGGGCGAGGAGGTCCCGGTTGCCCTGGGCGGCCTTGGCGTTCGAGACCGGGCCGGTGTTGGCACGCAGGATCGCGTAGCCGCTCGGAAGGTCGCTCTTTCGTAGGACCACGGCGCGCGGGTCCACGCTCGCCGATGCGGCCGTGGTGACGATCAGGGCGACGAGCGCTGCGCCGACGAGGAGACGTCTGATCCTCGGATTTTCACCCACCGCCCGGCCGACGTCGACGCCACGCGCTGGCGGCCGCAGGTTCCGGCCCCTGCACTGAAGAATACGGCCCCAACCGATCGGCGGCCTGACGGCGGAGCGGGCGTAGCATCGTGTCGTCGAGAGGAGCCGTCGCATGACACGACCGGACGTCACCGAGGACGACCTACATGATCTCGTCGAGCGCGTGCGGGAGGCAACTCAGGGCGTTGATGCAGGGCGACGTCCGCCGCTACTTCGCGCTCCCGAACGAAGCGCCCGACTACTCGCTCATGCCGCCGACCGGCGGGCCCACGAGACACGGGCCAGACACCTCGGCCGCAAGCATCGAGGCACTCCAGTCCTTCTTCGCGGGCGGTGGAGACGGGGACCTCGAGCTCGAGCAGCAGTACGCCTCGGGAGACCTCGCGGTGCTGGTGGGTGTGGAACGACAGCACGGCCCGGTCGGCGCCCTGCCGGCTCAGGACTGGCCGCTGCGCGTGACTCTCGTGTTCCGGCGCGAGGCATCCGGCTGGCGATTGGTCCCCCGGCACGCCGACGCTCTGGTGCACCCGATCAGCATGGAAGTGCTGTCGCGTCTCGCTCGCGGCGCGGTCGAGAACAGCTAGGAGGCCCGGCGGCAGCCGTGCAGCGTGCCCCGTCGCCGCTCGAGCGACGCCCGCCACTCCACCGCCCACTCGGCCAAGGTGCCGCCGATGCGCCATCTCTGCGCGGTCGGCTTGGGATGACGGGCGCGTCGTCAGATGCTTTGGCCTTTGCCTCGCGTGTCTGCTCGCCCCCGATCGGTTGACTTGGTGAGCGGATCGGTACACGATGGTCTCGCGACGCCCCTTGGCGTCGTGCAGCAAGAGAAGGGAGGGGGACAGCATGCGTAAGTACTTGGCGCTGCTGCTCGCGGGGATGGTGGTGCCGCTCGCCGTCGCGGGCTTCGCGATCGCCGACAGCGGCGGACGATCCGACGCGGCGAAGGCGCAAAGCGCGACAGCGCGGTACCACGACCTCCAGGTCGCTCTCGACGACCAGTACGCGATCCTGCCGGCCATCACGACCACGCCCAGCGTGATAGCCAGGAACGGCTGCGCGGCGTCCGCGACGGGATTGGGTGCGATGGGCGTGCACTATCTCAAGGCGGGGCAGCCCGACCGCCTGCTCGATGCGCAGTCTCCGGAAGTGCTCGTGTACGAACCGCAGGCCAACGGTCGCTCGAAGCTTGTCGCTCTGGAGTACGTCGTTGCCAGCGCGGTTCCGCCGAGCCCCGCGCCGTCGTTGTTCGGCCAGGAGTTCAGCTGGACCAATCTCGCACCGTACGGGCTCCCGGCGGTCAACGTGTGGACTCTTCACGCGTGGATCTGGGGCGCCCAACCCGAGCGGGTTGCTCCTGCCCTGGAACCCGAAAGTCACCTGTGACAACGCCTGACGCATAGGCGCGATCCGAGGGAGTCGCGCGTATGCGGCTCCCTCGCCGTGTGTGCAGGCAGCGCGAAGCGAGCCATAGGTTTCGAGGTGCTCGCATCTC
>CAVPJY010000004.1:0-223787 GCA_963705535.1 uncultured Actinomycetes bacterium | reverse complement strand
CGGCCGGAGAGTCAGGCGCTCCCCACGTCGGCAGTCCGTACGATGTGAGAATGGCCGAGGCACGAGTGGCGGTGCTGGGAACCGGAATGTCCGCGTGCGGCGCGGCGTACCGCTTGCGCGACGAGTCCGTGCGCCCCGTGCTGTACGACAAGCGCACGCACCCAGGGGGGCACACGATCTCCGTTCACTACGAGGAAGGCTTCACGTTCGATATCGGGCCGCACGTGTCCTTCACCAAGGACGAGCGCATCCAGGATCTCTTCGCCGACAGCGTCGACGGCGAGTACGAGACCCACGACTACCGATTCAGCAACTACTGGGAAGGGCACTGGGTCGGACACCCTGCTCAGACCAACCTCCATGGCCTACCGGCGGACGTCATCGTCAAGGTGATCTCGGACTTCGTGGAGCAGGGGGACCATCCGACCGACCTCAGGAACTACCAAGACTGGCTGGAGGCCGCTTATGGGCGGAGTTTCGCCGAGTGGTTTCCGGGCCGTTACACACTGAAGTATCACACCACGGCTGCGGCGAACCTGACGACCGACTGGATGGGCCCTCGCATGTACCGTCCCTCCCTGGAGGAGATGTTGCGCGGAGCGCTGGCGCCGTCCAGCCCCAACGTCCACTACATCCAGACGTTTCGCTACCCGAAGCAGGGCGGCTTCGAGAGGTATCTGACCAAGTTCCTTGCGACCAATCACCTCGAGCTGGGTCACGAGGTGGTGCTCATCGAGCCGAAGGCACGCACCATCACGTTCGCCGATGGTGGCCAGTCGACCTACGACGCGCTCATCTCCTCCATTCCGCTCCCGGAGGTGGTGAAGCTCATCGACGGCACGCCGCCGGACGTGCTCGAGGCGGCCGAGAGACTGTCCTGCTCCTCGTGTGTGCTCGTCAACCTCGGGGTCAAGCGGGCGGACATCGCAAACGTCCAGATCAGCTACTTCTACGACCTCGACGTCGTCTTTCCGCGCATCAGCTTTCCGCACATGATGGCCGCCGGCAACGCACCGCCCGACTGCGGCAGCATCCAGGTCGAGATCTACTTCTCGAAGAAGTACCGGCCATTCACGGGCCAGCCGACCGACTACATCGAGCCGACGGTCAGGGATCTGATTCGTACCGGTGTCCTCGAGCAGGACGACGAACTCTTGCTGCAGGACGCCATCTTCGTCCCGTACGCGAACATCATCTTCGACCACGACAGGACGGACTCGCTGAGAACTGTCCACGCTTACCTCGACGAGGTCGGCATCAGCTACTGCGGCCGCTACGGGGAGTGGGCGTACTTCTGGACAGACGACAGCTTTCAGAGCGGTGAGGCCGCGGCCACGCGTGCCCTCGACATGCTCGGCTAGCTCACGTGTCGACCTCGCCCCCTCGCGAACCGCTCGTGGCGATCGGGTCTGCCGGTCTACAACGGTGAGCGCTTCCTCGCACAGTCGATCGAGAGCCTTCTCGGTCAGACCTTCCGCGACTTCGTGATCTACATCAGCGACAACGCCTCAACCGACGGAACGGGTGAGATCTGCCAGCGATATGCCGAGCAGGACCCGCGGATCCACTACCACCGGGCCGACCGGAACATCGGCATGCCCGGGAACTTCAACCGGACGTTCGCCATGGCTCGCTCGAAGTACTTCAGGTGGGCGACCGCCGACGACTACTGCGACGCGCACCTCCTTGAGGACGCGGTCCAGGTGATGGAGAGCGACCCGTCCCTGGCACTGTGCTACCCGCGGGCCATCTTCGTCGATGCAGAGGGGAACGAGCTCTATCCCTGGCAGGATGCACTGCACCTGATGGACGACGACCCGGCCCGAAGGTTTCGTGCCGTCGTCAACCAGATCGTGCGCGTCCATCACCACCTCGGGCTGATGCGAACGGACTGCATGCGCCGGACCGGGCTCTGGGCCGGGCACGTATCGGCGGACATCGGCTTCGTTGCCGAGATGAGCCTCTACGGAAAGTTCTTCCAGATCGAGAAGTATCAGTTCTTCCGCCGGGTGCACGAGGATTCGTCGAGCTGGGCCACGGACGACGAAGGGCACCAGGCAAGGACGTATCACGCCCCCGGCGTCCGGCACGTACCGTTCAGCCGCGTGCGATTCCACTGGCGATACGCGCAGGCGATCGCGCGCAGCCCACTCCCGCTGACCAAGCGGTTGTCGCTGGCCTGGTTTCTCTGCAAGAAAGTCGGCTACGACAGCCCCGTCATCGCACGGGAAGCGCTCACCGAGCTCCGGATCCGGCTGCCGCTCGACAGGTAGCGCCCACCCTCGGCCCCTCCGCTGCCCGTGTTTCGGAGCGGCGCAGCATCGAGCCCTGGTCGGCCATCAGCACGCAGCTAGATTTGCGCGATGCCCGAGGAAGGCACCCCGTTCCGAGAGCTCCAGGCGCTGCTCGACGCATCGCTCGGGGGAGACGTGCCACGCCGAGTGCTCGATGCCGGATGTGGCTACTCGATACACCTCGAGCTCCCCGACGGGGTCGAGCTCACGGGTCTCGACATCTCCCCGGAGGTGCTCGAGAAGCACGAGAGGCTCGACGCCAGGATCGTCGGGGACGTCGAGACGTATCCGCTCCCGAGCGCGACCTACGACGTCGTCCTGTGCTGGAACGTCCTCGAGCACCTTCGGCACCCCCGTGCCGCGGTCGCCAACCTGGGACAGACGCTCAAGCCCGGCGGTCTCCTGATCGTGGGCGTGCCGAACCTGTGGTCGTTGAAGGGGCTCGTGACGAAGCTGACCCCGCACCGCTTCCATGTCTGGGTGTACCGGCGCATCCTCGGGTACCAGGAGGCCGGGACTCCCGAGTTCGGGCCGTATCCGACCTACCTTCGCCGGGACATCTCGCCGGCGCGGCTCGCCGAACTCGCAAGGACGACGAGGCTCGACGTCGTCTACGCGCGATCGTACGAGGTGCCACTCGGCCTTCCTCGAGCACTCGCGGCTGCCTGGTCGGTTGCGTCCAGGCTCGGACGCGTGCTCACGCTCGGGGCGTGGGACTCCGCGGCGACCGAGCACGTCGCGGTCTTCCGCAAGCAGGGTGCTGGCGCGTAGCCGGACACTTCCGAGCGCGCAGCAGGTTCCACGGGGTGGTCAGCGGCGTCGAGTCCCTTGGCAGCCGGGGCACCAGTAGGCGGTGCGGTTGGCGTCGCCGAGGCCGCCCGACTCGATGCGGGTGCCACAGCGTGGACACGGCCGTCCGGCACGCCGGTAGACGGCCCGTCTCGATCTCGAGCCGGCGACGGAGGCCCGCATCGCCTCGCGCGTCCAGCTCAGGGCGGCGCGGAGCTCGTCGTCGCCGACGTCCCCGACCTGCCGCCACGGCGAGACACGCGCCTGCCACAGCGACTCGGCGAGCCACGCGTTCCCGATGCCCGCGACGACGTGCTGGTCGACGAGCACCTCGCCGACCAGTCGGCCGGGGTCGACCGTGCGAACCCGTGCGACGACGTCCTCCACTCGCGAGTCGTCTGCGAGCAGGTCCGGGCCGAGTCGCCGGACCGGACGCTCGTCGAGCGCGAGGACCGGCCCGTTCCACTGCGTCGCCTCCCACGAGCCCCCGCGAAGGACGAGCCAGGGAAGCCCGCGGCGCGGCGAGCCGCGCGGCGTGAGGCGCCAGCGCCCGTTCATCCGGAGGTGGCTCCGCAGCACGACGCCGCCCTCGAAACGGAGCAGGAGGTGCTTGCCGACCGCCTCCACCGCCTCGAGTGTTCGCCCGTCGACGACTCGGGCCACGCCCGTCACCAGACCCCGTGGGTGTGGGCTCTCGGCCTCCACGCGCTCGCCGACGAGCACCTGCAGGCGGGCGGCGACCCGGTGAAGCGAGTCTCCCTCGGGCACCTCAGGCCGTGAGCGCCGACTCGAGCTCGACGGGCCGGAGCAGCGTCTTCGTGGGGAGGCACGCGTAGTACGAGCACTCGCCGCCGGCGAGCCCGCGCTCGACCACCGTGATGTGGGCATCCGCGTCGCGGCGGCGCAAGGCGCCGACGAAATGCTCGCCTGCCGAGCCTGCGCCCAGCACCACCACGCGACGACCCGTTCTGCTCATGGCGCGGCTCCGTTCACGGGAAGGGCGAGCCCCGCGGTCGACCGCGGGGCCCGGGTTGACGGAGAGGGCGGGATTTGAACCCGCGACGCACCTTTCGGCACGTACGCGATTTCCAGTCGCGCTCCTTAGGCCGCTCGGACACCTCTCCGGGCGGGACACAGCGTATCGGCGTGCCGGAGCCCCGGTCCCGGTCAGCCCGCGGCCGACGAGACGTATGCGGCCACGTCCTGGATCTGTTCCTCGCTGAGCGATCCCGAGAACGAGGGCATGACACCCTGCCCGTTCGTGACGCGGTCGACGACGAGGTCGTACGGCGGCTGCGCCGCGTCCAGGTTCGGCCCGACCATGCCCGTCGCGCCGGCGTCCGCGAGCGTATGGCACGTCGTGCACGAAGGCTGCGCGACGGACGTGAAGATCTCCTTGCCGGCGACGGGATCGCCTGCCGCCTCGGTCGTCTCGGTCTCGGTCGTCTCGGTCTCCGTCTCGGTCGTGTTGGTGTCCGTCGACTCCGTGTCGGTGGTCGTCGTCTCCGTCGTCTCGCTCGTCGTCGTCTCGGCCGCCTCGGCGGGCTCGTCCTCCTCACCGACCTCCGCGAGCGCCAGCACCGCTCCCATCTGCGCCGCGAAGAGGGCGATGCAGACAGCGATGAACACGCCGAGCCGCCTGGCCGGGAAGTCCGGCCGTGCTCGGGGAACGACGAGAGCGACGACGAGCGCGAAGGCGATGAAGACCCCTGCCACGCACAGCAGCGCGAGCTGGTAGCCGGTGAGCGCCAACGGCACGCGCGGACGCTACCACGCTCGTTCGACGGCGAGCCGCGCTACTGCTCGAGCGGCGCCATCGTCAATCCGAAGCCCTCGAGCTGCGCCCAGTACAGCTCCGCCTGCTCCTTGTGCCCCGACCACACGATGGCCTGCCCGGTCGAATGGATCCGGTTCGCGAGCTGCATTCCGCGGTCGTAGCTCACGCCGGGCAAGACGCTCGACAGGGCGAACGCGACGCCCTGGAACGTGTTGTGGTCGTCGTTGCGGACGATCACGCGCCACGGTCTCCCGACGCCCGTCCCGGTACCGCGGGAGACGCGCTCTCTCGGCGGCGCCTTCGTCGCCGGGGACATGGCGGGACCGTACCAGGGGCTCCGCTACCCTTACGCCCTCCCGGGCGCATAGCTCAGCGGGAGAGCGCTCGCTTCACACGCGAGAGGTCCCTGGTTCGATCCCAGGTGCGCCCATCCGAACGCGCCTGCCAGTGCGGGAACCCGCAACTTTCCTCGGGTCAGGCATGTCATCGGTGTCGGGTCTGCTCGCCTCGTGCTCCCCTCTGTGCTCCCCTCGTCGGGAGCGCACGGCCAACCCCGTGAGTGGACTGCACGTCTTGGCCCCGGATTGCTGGGAGCGGGAGGTCGGCTACCGCACCGGCGCTCGGGGCTGACTACCATCGCGCTCGCGGCAGGCGCTTCGACACAAGGAGAGTGCATGCATGAAGCTCACCATCGCCCTACTGTGCGGACTGGCGGTGCTGACCACCGGTGCGTCCGCGTCCAGGCAGCCGCTCGCCCAGGAGACGACCACGACTCCCGCGCTCAGGACGTTGCCGCGTGCATCCGCCGCTGGCAGACAGTCGCTCTGGGGTCACATCCGCTCGGTCACTCGGTCGGGAGGGCGCTGGCAGATGAAGTTTGATCCGGCCCTACTTCTGTTCGGAACGGCTGCCGAGCAGGCGGCGTATGAGGACACCGGCTCACGCGATGTACCCAACGACTCCTACAGCGTCGATGAGAGTCGTCGCGTCTACACGTACACAGTCGCGCCGGGAGCAGCGATCACGATACTCGGGAAGTCCCTGAAGACGATCACTGTCGGCGTGTCCGAGTTCGCCCAGATCATGCGTGGCAAGAATCCGAATGGCCGTCCTCTTTTCGGCGACCCTCGAACCGCCGGGTTCTGGATCGGAGTCGGATCGAAGTACCCCAACCCCGTCGCGTCAATCGACGAGCAGTACCACCCCTAGACCGCTCGGCGACGCACCGTTTAGTTCGTCGGCTTGTCGCTGAACCGAAGCGTTGCCTTACCGCCGCCTTCACCCTCGGCTGCAACACCACAGCCGCTCGTTCCCGGTGACGGGCCGTACGTCACCAGCAGCCTTCCTTCGGTCGATGGCACCGGATGGCTCGTCGACACGACGCGCGCAACCCCGGGGGGGTCGACGCTGATCGGACGCGTGATCTGCGCCTACGTGTCGTGAGACGCCTCTGCTGGCCGCACGTCGTCGACTCGAAGCACGCGTAGACGCGAAGGTCGTGGACGAGCGTTGCGGAACCGCGAGGGGGCGGAACTTGGGCCCCGCCCCTGGCTCTGTTTCTCTCAGGGAGGTTCCCCGCCCGAGATCTACGTCACGGTGAAGAACCCGAACATCATGCTCTCGTGCGGCGCGCAGTAGTACTTCCACTTGCCCTTCTTGAGCTTCAGGGTCACCGTCTTCTTCCCGACGAACGACACGGAGGTGAGCTGCTTCGGGCCGCTCGACTGCCACTGGAGCTCGAAGTTGTGAATCGAAGCCTTGTCCGCGATCACGAACGTGTACGTGCCTGCCTTCAGCTTGGTGACCTTCGTTCCGCCCTTGGTCAGCGTGATCTTGTAGCCCGGCCCGACGGTGCCGAGAAGCTTGGGAGCCGCCGCCTGCGCCGGAGCGATGACCAGCACACCGAGCGTCACTGCGACGAGTCCGAGAGCGATCCGTTTCATGACCTTCTCCCTCGTGGGTGGTTGGACTCTCCTGTACGAGCGGTGTGCTGCGATCGGTTTCATAAGTCCCTCTGTTCGAGCTCTCGGGCTCCGATCGGTCACGTAGACGAGGAGCCGTCTCACCGCACACCGCGCGCCTCGACGGCCGCGGATTAGAGACGGGTGGGACGGGGAAGGGAAGAGCGAAGGAGCTCCCACCAAAGGAGGTTTCTCGATGGCTGTCGTCTACATCCAGGAGTTCGCATACAAGGACTGGTCGACCAAGAACTACGACTGGGCCAAGGAGCAGATCGGAGACGAGCCGATCGACGGCCTGATCGTCCACACGGCGGGCTTCGACGAGGACGCCAACGTCTTTCGCATCATGGACGTCTGGGAGTCGCGAGAGCAGGCTGACCGCTTCATCCAGGAGCGTGTCCAACCGATGATGGACAAGGGCGTCGAGGCTCTTCCCGACCCCTCGAACGCCACACCACCGACGCGCGAGACGTTCTACGAGCTCCACGATCTGAGCGTTCCGAGCGCGATGGCTTCGCGGTAGCGGTCGTCAGGCGGGGATCACCTGGCCGGGCCGAGGACGAGCCTGGCGACGCGGGAGGCGCGCTGCCGCCACGGGGCGCGCCCCTCCTCCGTCGCGGGCCGTGGCCACACGGGGCGATGACGATCAGGCGGGGCAGGCTCGGGCTCCCGTCGTTCCTCCGCTTCCGCACACACGAGGCGGAGGCGGCCCGCCCAGTCCTCCGCGGCGAACTCTGCGTCGATGAGCGCGTCGACCGCACGGCGCCCGCGCGGCTGATCGTTCGGGCAGACGAGATCCTCGATCGTCTCGCGGCGCTGGTTGCGAGGCATGAGCTGGAGCAGCGTGGCCGCCCGCTCCACGAGCTCGCCGTCGACGGCCTGGGTCGAGCGCACGTCCTCGACCAGCGCGACATCGTACGGAGCCAGGCGCTCCACGACCCCTTCCACCCGAAACTCCTCCAACCGAGCGCGCCGTCCCATGGCTCGCCCCCTCGTGTCGACGTACGTATCGAACGACGATGGTAGGCAGGCGGTCGGCTGAGAGGCCTGGACGGAGTCGCTGCCCTGGCAGGGTCGAGAGAGATCTAGGCGAAGAGCGCGTCCTGCTCGCGCCGCAGCCCGTCGGCGATCCGTCCCTCCGGGACGCGGACGTCCCGGTATCGGATCGGCTGGTCGACCCCGACGTCCGCGACGAGCTCGCATCCCTCGGAGAGACCCATCGGAAGAAGCTGCTCGCGCTGCGCGACGTCTGCGTTCTCGATGACGCCGTAGCAGGTGAAGCCCCCTATCCCGTCGAGGACCTCCCCTTGTGCGAGGTCGCGCTTAGCCATCGTGACGACGTCGCAGAACGGCCGGCCGAGAGGCGTCACTGCGGCATCGTGGAAGAGGGCCGCGCGCGCGGCCGTGAGCGGCGCCTCCGCGTGCGGGAGATGCCAGGGCGTGTAGAAGACGTAGAAGGGCCCGTCGCCCATCTTGAAGTACCGCAGGTACTGCTGCGGGATCGGATCCAGCCCGTGGCCCACGACGAACGCGCCCGACCCGGGCTCGGCTCCCAGGACGTAGTCGACGAGCCCGCCGGAGAGAAGCTCCGACGGATCGAATGCCTCGAGGACATCCTTCACGTGATCGCACGCGTGGCCCTTCATGCCGCGCCGCGCGACACGAAAGCCCGCTGCGTTCGCGACGATGGTTGCCTCCATGGAGAGCTTCGTCCCGTCGGCGAACGACGTGATCATCTTGGGGCGTTGTCCGACCGATTCCGCGAACGCCGCCTGCGTCTCGGGAGTCCGATGGGGGTCGATGAAGCCCTTGATGTTCCCCGTCAGGACCGGCTCGAGCCCGATCGTGCGCACGTACCGCAGAAGGTTCATCGCGACGCCGGGCTCGTCGCCGTCCGTGTTCGTGAGGACTACCCCCGCCGCGTCGGCTTTCGTCTTCAGGATCGGCCCCACGGTCGCGTCGAGCTCGGCGTTGACGAGAACGACGTGCTTCCGTCCGGACAAGGCGTCGAGCACGACACGAGCGCCGAACTCGACCTCTCCCGTCGACTCGATGATGACGTCGACGCCGTTCGCATGGCAGAGGACGCCCGGGTCCTCGCTCACGACACGCACGCCTCGTGACATCGCTTCCTCGAGCTCCTCCGGCGAGTGGGCCCGAATTGCGTCGCCGTGGCCGATCTCCTCGAACACGCGAGCGGCCGTCTCGGGCGTGCGGTTCGAGATCGCGACGACCTCCATCCCCGTGGTCGAGCTCGCCTGCGCTGCGATACCTCGCGCCATGTAGCCGGCTCCCACGATGGCGACCCGGATCGGGTTTCCTTCCCCTTCGCGCCGCTCGAGTGCCTTGTCGAGGATGATCACGTCTCGGCCTCCCCGGCGCTGGTCCCGAGCAGCGGCCAGCCGAGGTCTGCCTCGGAGACGACCACGACGTCCGCCGGCCAGCTGATACCGAGGGCGGCATCGTCGTAGCGCACGCCCGACGCGGCCTCCGGCTCGTAGTACTGCGACGTCAGGTAGCGCGTCTCCGCGTCATCCGTGAGCGTCAGATAGCCGTGCGCGCATCCTTCCGGGACGTAGAGCATGTTCCGGTCGGCAGCGCTGAGCTCGACGCCCGCCCATCTCCTGTACGTGGGCGAGCGCTCCCGAAGGTCGACCGCAACGTCCCAGACCGCCCCGGCGGTGCACCGTACGAGCTTCGCCTCCTCGTAGGGCGCCCGCTGGAAGTGCAGCCCGCGAAGCGTGCGCGCCCTTCCGCTGAACCCGACGTTCTCCTGCACGAACGCGGCGTGAAGCCCGTTCTCGGCGAACTCCCGCGCACACCAGGAACGCGCGAAGAACCCGCGCTCGTCCTCGATCGGCTCGATCTCGACGACGTACGCGCCGTCGACTTCGGTGGGATGGAACCTCAACTCGCTCCGAGCCTGAGCTTGCGGCACGTGAACGCCTCGGCGTAACGGGTGGCGGACTCCATGCCGCGGATACGTAGCAGCGAGCGGAACAGCTCGTCGTCGAACCAGTGCTTTCCCGACTGGCTCGCGAAGTGCTCGCCGATGAGACGGAGCTTGTCGGCGACGACCGATTCGGCGAGCGGGACGAAGACGTTCGGCGCCCCGATGTCGCCGTCGTACTTCGGGACCTCGTACTCGAGGATCAGGTGGTCGCGAAACGTGTTCCAGGTGAGCTCGCACGCGAGCCGATGGTCCTGATGGAGATCGTGGCGGGTGTGCGTGAGGATCAGATCCGGATCCGTGCTCTTGAGCTCTTCGAAGGCCTCCTTGACCTCGGCGCCCTGGTACGGAAGGAAGCTCTCGCGGTAGCCCAGGACGCGGACGTCGGCGCTCTCCGCGGCGTCGAGGAACGCGGCCGCGCTCGACCTCGCCTCGTCCGCTCGCACGCCGGAGGAGGCGAGAACGACCCACGTGACGTGGACGTCGGGATGCGCCCTCGTCAGTGCGAGAAGCGTTCCCCCGCAGCCGATCTCGATGTCGTCCGCGTGGCACCCGATCGCGAGAACGCGCTCGAGGCCGGGTCGCCCCGGGAAGGGAGCTCGAGCATCAGCCTGAGCCCTATCCGACGTAGCGCGGGACGCTGTCCGGTCGAGCATGCGCCGGCCGTCGACCACGACCGGCGCAGGATCGCGGCCGGCGAGCAGACCTGGCACCGCGCGATACTCCTCCCACCGCGTCGCGAGCACGACGACTCGCGTCCGCGAGCGCCGCGTCGAGGTCGGCCGTGAGCCCGACCCCGTGGTTCGAGGGCCTCGGGGAGCGTCGCACGACCGGGTCGTGAATGCACGCGCGCACCGCCGGCGACGAGTCGCTCGACGATCGGTACCGACGGCGACTCGCGGACGTCGTCGGTGTCGGGCTTGAACGCGACGCCGAGCACCGTCACCTCGCGGCCGGCGAGATCTCCGAGGGCGCGCTCCGAGCTCGACCAGCACGTCCGGTCGCGCGTCGTTGATGTCGAGCACCGAGCGGAGAGGCCGGCACGCGCGACGTCGGTCGCCTTCGGCGATCAGCGCCCTGACGTCCTTGGGCAGGCAACTCCCGCCGAACCCGCACCCGGCCTCCAGGAGAGCTGAGCTCGGGCCCGCACCGGCGCGCCGTCCGGCGAAGTCGGACGTGAGATACCGGGACATGTGGACCCCGCGCATCACGTCGACGACGTCGACGTCCCCGACGGCCGCGCACAGATTCGCGATCTCGTTCGCGAACGAGATGCATCGTCGCCAGCAGCGCATTCGAGGCGTACTTGATCATCTCCGCCGTCGCGTGTTCGTCCGCAACCGCGTGGCACCGCGGGAGGAACGCCGCGTACAGCTCGTCGAGGGCCGCGTGTGTCGGCTCGTCGATCCCCCCCAGGACGAGCCGATCCGGCGCCATGAAGTCCGCGACGGCCTGCCCCTCGGTGAGGAACTCCGGGTTCATGCCGACGCCGAAGTCGCGTCCCGCAGCTCTGCCCGGAGCCTCCTCGAGCAGCGGCATGACGACACCGTCGGTCGTGCCGGGGACCACGGTGCTCTTGACCACCACGCGTGTGGTACGCGTCCGGCGCGCGAGTCGCACGGCCGACTGCACGTGTCGCAGCGACACGCGCCGAGAGATCGATGCCCTCCGGCCGTCGAGGGCGTGCCGACGGCGATGAGCGTCAGGTCCGGCCTCGCAACCGCCTCGACGAGGTCGGCGGTCGCCCGGAGCCGTCTCGCCGATGTTGCGGGCGAGGAGCTCGTCAGTCCCCTCTCGTGGACGGGCGGCCTCCCCGCGTTGATTGCGTCGACCCTGTCGCGGATCCACGTCGGCGCAGACGACCACGTGCCCGAGTCTGCCAGGCACGCCCCCGTGACGAGCGCCGACGTACCCGGCGCCGACGATCGAGACCCGCACCTACGCGTCCGCTCCGCCCGGTTCTCGGCGTACCAGAGCAGCGAGCGCTCGAGCCCGTCGTCGAGCCCGACGATCGGGTCGTAGCCGAGCTCGGTCCCGCGCCTTGGCGATATCGCGGCCGGCGCCGAAGGGGGTTGTCCACGAGGTAGTCCGCGTCGGTGCTCTGGCGCGGCGGACGACCGACCCTGAGTAGCCGAAGAGCTCACGGGCCAGCGCGGCGACGAGCTCCGCCGAGCTCGTCCATGGAGATCTCGGGCTCCTCGATCCCGACGTTGTACGGCTCGCCCGGGCGCCCGTTCACGAGGACCTTGTAGTAACCGACGACTGCGTCGGCGACGTAGCAGAACGTCCGGCTCGCCGATCCGTCCGAGAGCAACGCGATGTCGCGGCCGTCGAGCACGTCGCGGGCGAAATCCGGGATGACCCGGCGATCGCGTGAGCTTCAGGCCGGGGCCGTAGTTGTTGAACGGCCGGGCGATCGTGACGGGCACGTCGTGCTGCCGGGCGAAGTTGACGCAGAGCGTCTCGCCGTAGCGCTTCGACTCGTCGTAGCAGGCTCGCGGCCCCGTGCAGGACACGTTGCCGCGATACGTCTCCGGGGGTCGGGATCTTTCCGGCGGGGGATCGCCGTAGATCTCACTGCTCGAGAAGAACAGGAACCCCGAGACGGCGCGCCCCGCGGCCCCGGCGCCACGACGCGATCGAGCAGCTGCCGAAGCCCGTTGATGTTCGCATCCATCGTCTCGATCGGATGCCGCGCGGTAGTAGGTCGGCGAGGCGATCCCCGCGGCGTGCATGAGGTACTCGAAGTCGGCCGAGCGCCGGAGGGAGCGCGTCACGGATGTCGTGGCGCACGAGCGTCAGCCCCTCGTTGCCGCCGAGCCAGTCGGGGACACCGCGGACGTAGCTGTCGAACACGGTGACCGAGATCCGGCGCTCCTGCTGCGCGCCTCGTTCCAGGCCAGCGCCGCCTGCACGAAGTAGTACCCGAGGAAGCCGGCGCCGCCGATGACCAGCAGCCGCCTGCCGGCGATCTCGGCGAGCTCGGCACGCGCACGGTCGAGGACGTATTCGAGATCCGAGGCGACGACCTCCGCCGCCGTCGCGCGCGCTCGTGCCTGATCGCGTGCATGACTCATCGGCAACCCTCCCCCGTGGTCACGCGCCGGCCGGCGCGTCACGCCGCCACGGTGGCGAGCCACTCTCCCACAGCCCGTCGAGCTTCTGCTTGTCCTTGATCGTGTCCATCGGCTCCCAGAAACCCTCGTACCGGTAGGAGAGGAGCTCGCTGCGCTCGATCAACCGGGCGAACGGCTCGTCGACGAGGTCCTCGCCGGGCTCGATGGCGTCGAAGATCCCGGGGCGAAAAACGAAGAACCCTCCGTTGATCCAGACGTCCGCGTTCGCAAGCCGCTGGACGGAGGTCACCACGCCATCGTCGCTCGAGTGGAGAAGGTGCACTTCGACCGTCGGTCGCACGGAGATCACCAGGCCGGTCTTTCCGCTCCCTTCGAGCGTGGCGATCATGTGATCGAGCGGCGCATCCGTGAGGCCGTCGCCGTAGGTCGCGAGGAACATGTCCTCCCCGGCGACGTATGGCTCGATGGCCTTCAGGCGCTCGCCAACGACGGCGTTGATCCCGGTGTCCACGAAGGTGATCCGCCAGTTGTCCATGTCCCGTCCGAACAGCTCGACGTCGCGACCGCCGTTCGAGAGCACGAAGTTGTTCGCCAACGCCTCGCTGTAGTTGAGGAAGTACTCCTTGACGACCTGCGCCTGGTAGCCGAGACAGAGGATGAAGTCGGTGTGCCCGTAGGAGGCATACCACTTCATGATGTGCCACAGGATCGGGCGCGAGCCGACGTGGATCATCGGCTTCGGAATCCGCTGCGTGGCCTCTCCCATGCGCACGCCCATGCCACCGCAGAAGATGACGACCTTCATCTCGCCCTCACTTCCTCCCCTCGATCCCCAGTCCCACGCTCACAGGGTATCCACGAACGCGTCGAACGCTAGGGCGCGCGCCCTGTCCGGGTCACCTCAACCGGCGTAGCGACGGAAGAACGCGCGCGCTCTCGCGGACAGCGGAGCAGCGTTCGACTGCCCTTTCTCGTAGAGAAGCCATGGGCCGTCGGAGCGGGTCAAGACGAACCCCTGTGCCGGAAGGGAGCTTAGGTAGCGCGCGAGCATTCTGGGTGTCTCGTGGTAGAGCGGAAGATCCACGTTCACCACGACGACGTCGGCATCCGCCGTCCGCGCGCGGAAGGGCGGCAAGAGCCCATGGTCCTCCTTCCGGAGGAAGATCGGCAGTATCCACACTTTGTCGCGCTGCGAGACATGGGGCGCGATCACGTCCTGTGCGATCACCGCGGCATCGGGGCTGATGCCCCGGAGGATCTCGTTTCCCGCACGTTCCGAGTCGGTCAGTCGCCACCTCGATCCCCGCGCGAGGTCCTCGAACGGCAGCCGCGGGTAGTTCCCGAGCACGGCGAGCACCACGAGTCCCGCGCTTATGGCCACGATCGCTCGATCCCGGACTCCGAACCGATCTCGTATGCGCCGTAGCCCGTCGATCGCCGCAATCGCGAGCACGGGCACCGAGGTCGCGGTGTAGTGGTAGTACCGCGTCCAGAACACCGGGTTGTCGTTGAAGACGCGCTCGGCAACGAGAGGAACGAGAAGCACGACGAGCGGCGACAACAGGCTGAGGAACGCGAAGGGTGCGAGCAGGAAGAAGCCCGTCGACAGCTTGTTGTGTGCGTCCACGGCCTCGGTGACGAGGCGCCATGGGTGAGTCGCGATGATTCGGACAGCCTCCCCGGGCCCGTCGCCGAACGCCGGATAGTTCCAGTACGGGAACGATCGACCGTCTGCGAGAGCCGGGATGATCACCTCCGTGGCGAGCGCGAACCATCCGATGCCGGCTGCGATCAGCGCAACGCCCGAGAGCCAGTGACGTCGAAGCAGGTACACGATGCCGAACGCGGCAACCAGAAACGCGAGGTCCTCTTTGACCAGCAGGAGAGCCAGAACCGGAGCGAGCGCCGCGCCCATCTTCTCCTCGACGACGAGTGCGCATGCCAACGCGACGAGAGGAACGGCGAAGACGATCTCGTGAAAGTCGAACCGGGCCGCCTCGATCAGTCCCCAGGAGAGCAGGTACGCGGTCGACCACGCCACTGCGGCGGCAGTACCGAAGCGACGACATGCGACCCAGTAGACCGCGAGCGAGGAGGACGCGAGCACGAGTGACTGGAGGACGAGCAGCGAGCGGACGTCGTCCCAGACCCAGAAGGCGGGGGCGGCCAGCGCGAGGATCGGGTGGAAGTGGTCGCCGAAGAGGTTGTCGTACCCCCGGATCGTGCTTGCCGGAGCCTCGAAGGCGCTGAGGTGCCAGACGGCCTGGCCGAAGATCCCCAGGTCGAACGCCGCCGACTCGAAGTGCATGTAGCGGAGGATGCTGTTCGCGCCGTAGAGGAACGCGAAGACCCCGGCAATCGCGAGGGAGAGGAGAACGTCCGTCCTCGAGAGGCGTCGGGACGTCGCGGTCGGGCCGGGTTCGGGCACAGCTCGAGTCTCGGCCGGTGTCACCGACGCCGTCACCACGCCCCGTCCCGCGTTCCTACCCACCGAACCCATTGAACGTCTCGGCGCGCAGGAAGCAACCGAGACGAGTGTCTCCCCCCGGGCACGTCGCCATCAGGGTCGTTGACGGTACCTAATCGCTCGGGATGGAGTGGAGTGCGTCCGGACGCATCGACGAGCCACGGTTCGACTGGCTGCTTTCGCCATTCGCCCTTGTTGCCGCCAGCCCCAGAGGGACGTCTTCGTGGGAGGCGGCTTCTACGTCCTGGCTATGTCGCTCGTCTGATCGCCCGCGGCGGGGTGGCGCGTGACCACGTGGAGCCACGCCACGAGCAGCGCGTCGAAGACGACCAGTGCGGCCAGAACGACGACGAGGTACTGCCAGAAGGCCATCGCGTCCTACCTTTCTTCGAAGCGCCTGGCCCGAACCGCGGAGGAGTATACGAAGCCGGACGGACCGCACGGTGCACCTGGAGAGACCGTAGCGATCCATTGCGGCCGCGCTGCTACCCTCCTCCTGCCCGGTCGCGCTAGGTGGGGAGTCAGCGGTTCCCTGAACCCGAAATCCGCTCCATGCGGGACCGAACGCCGTCCGAGGGACGGTTCGTCGGGATTGGGTCTGCGCACGCAGCGTTGACAGATCGGGTCCCGCGCACTGGGAGCGTCCGAACCGCGTCAGGTCCGGAAGGAAGCAGCGCTAAGGACTCCCTCTCAGGTGCCGCGGTCTCGCCCGATCCGAGCAGGCGACGCAGGCACCTCCGGTGACGCCGCACTCGACGACGGAGCGCGTGACCGGGCATATGTGGCACGCAGAGGACGATCCTGAAGGCGTCCGCTTCGCGGCCGCATGCTCGCGTGCGCCCCACGCCGGGGAAGAGTCGCACCTGATTGAATCCGCGGGGTGACCGCCCTCTACCGCAAGTACCGTCCGCAGGGGTTCGACGAGGTGGTCGGGCAGGAGGCGGTCGTCCGCACGCTTACGAACGCAATCGAGCACGACCAGGTGCGGCAGGCATACCTCTTCGCAGGCCCGCGGGGCACGGGCAAGACGTCGATGGCGCGGATCCTGGCCAAGGCGCTCAACTGCACGGGGACGTCAGGGCCGTCACCGAGCCCGGACAAGACGTGCCACACGTGCGTCGCCATCGCGAACGGCACGTCCCTCGACGTCGTCGAGATGGACGCCGCCTCGCAGCGCGGCATCGACGACATCCGGGAGATCCGCGAGCGCGTGGTGCTGCAGCCGGTCGAGGGCCGGTACAAGGTGTACATCCTCGACGAGGCGCACCAGCTGACGCCCGCGGCCTGGAACGCACTCCTCAAGCTCATCGAGGAGCCACCTCCCCATCTCCTCTTCGTCTTCTGCACGACCGAGCTCGGCCAGGTGCTGTCCACCGTCCGCTCGCGCTGCCAGACGTTCGTCTTCCAGCGACCCCGGCTCTCCGAGCTCGTCACGCTGCTGCGCCGGGTCGCGGAAGGCGAGGGAATCCAGGCGCCCGACTCAGCCCTGTCGCTGATCGCCCGCAGCGCCCGCGGGTCGTTCCGGGACGCCGTGTCGACCCTCGACCAGCTCGCCGCCGCGACGAACGGCGCGATCGACGCGCAGGCGGTGCTCCAGCTCGTCGGTGCCGTCGAGGAGGAGTCGCTGCTCCGCATCTGCGACATGGTCGTCGACCGCGACACGGCCGGCGTGCTGACGTTCGTCGAGGAGCTCGCCGAGCAGGGGCAGGACCTCGGCCGGCTCGTCACCGATCTCCTCGAGCACCTGCGGCACCTCCTGCTCGTCCAGCACATGGGCCACGTGCCCGAGTCGCTCCCGGTCACCGAGGAGACGAAGGACCTCCTCCGGCAGCAGGCCAACCAGCTGCCCGAGCCGACCGTGCTCCGGCTGATCGACCTGCTGGCCGTCGCGGTCGAGGACACGCGGCAGGGAGGCGACCCGCGGCTCCCGCTGGAGCTCGCGCTCGTCAAGGTGACCCGGCCGCAGTCCGATCTCTCGCGCGAGTCGCTCGCGCACCGCGTCGAGCTGCTCGAGAGCCGGCCTCATGCCGCGGGTCACGCGATGCGGGAGGATGCGCCCACACCAATCGTCGCGCCACCGAAGCCCTCGTCCCTGCCTCCGCCGACGCCGGAGCAACCGCCAGCCTCCGAAGCTCCGAGCCTCGAGCTCGAGCAGGTCGCGGACGCATGGCAGCGCAGCGTCGTCGAGACGGTACGCGAGCGCTCCATTCCGGTCGCGAG
Organism: uncultured Actinomycetes bacterium; assembly: GCA_963705535.1. GTDB lineage: Bacteria > Actinomycetota > Thermoleophilia > Gaiellales > Gaiellaceae > GMQP-bins7. The sequence continues at coordinate 206,252 of CAVPJY010000004.1, read as the reverse complement.
CCTGCTCGCGGAGGCGACGCCCACCGACCTCGCCGGCGACACCCTCACGCTCGCCTTCCCCGCCGGAGCCGATTTCCACCGGCGCCAGGTCGCGGAGCCCCAGAACATCGGCATGCTCCGGGATGCGCTCTACGAGGTCACGGGCCGCAAGCTCGCCGTGGTGCTCGAGACCGGCGAGAGCGAGGCGAGCGCCGCGGAGGAGGACGAGGAGCCGCCGGGCGAGGATCGGTTCATCGAGGCCCTGAAGGACACCTTCGACGCGAGAGAGGTCGATACCGAGTGAAGTTCGACATGAACAAGATGCTCCAGGAAGCCCAGCGAATGCAGGAGGAGCTCGCGAAGGCGCAGCAGGAGGCGGCGAACGAGGTCGTCGAGGCCTCCGCCGGAGGCGGGATGGTCACGGTGAAGGCGAACGGCGCGGGTGAGGTCCTCTCGATCACGATCGACCCGCGCGCCATCGACCCGGACGACCCGGAGCTCCTCGCCGACATGATCCTCGCGGCCGTGAACGAGGCCTTGCGATCGGCGCGCGGCCTGATGGAGTCGAAGATGTCCGGCCTCATCCCCGGCGACCTCGGCGACCTCGGAGGCCTGCTACCGGGGAGCTAGCCGCTAGAGGCTTGATGTGAATTAGCGGCCGTCGTAGGCGGCGAGGGCGCGTGCGGGTCGTCCGGCGAGGGTGTTGAGCAAGATGCCGAGGGTGAGCGCGAGCAGGCGCTGCGCGATCCGCGCGGCTAGCCCAGCCGGTGTCTTGGCAAGGTGCCGTTCGAGCCGCATCTGGCCCTTCAGGTTGGAGAAGACGCTCTCGATCGCGAGCCGGATGGAGGCGAGGCGCCGCTCGCCTGCTTCGTTGTTGGCGGTCCGTTCCTTCGCCGGGGTGATGAGCTCGACGCCGCTTGCGGCGAGCCGCTCGCGGTAGCCGCGGCCCCACAAGCCTTTGTCGGCGATCACGATCTCGCTCGGGGTGCCGGTGAGCAAGTCGGCGAGCGGTTCGTACTCCTTCTCGCCCGCAGGCACGAGCGTGTACCCGAGCGGCAGCCCGCGCGGATCGGTGAGCAGGACGAGTCGCACGCCCCACAGGAAGCGGTGGTGAGACTTCTGAAAGCCGTAGCGGGCGAAGCCCGCGAACTCGCTTCTCGACGCGCAGCCGGGGTAGCTGGCGCAGGCGAGGAGCGTGCCGTCGCAGAGGCGGATGTCGCCCGTGTCGAGCCAGCGGGCGAGCCGCTGCTGCACCGCCGCGATCAGCTCGACGAGCGCGCGCAGGCGCCGGTTGTATTGCGACTGGTCCGGTAGGTGCGCGAACCAGCCGGGCAGGATGCGCCCCACCAAGCCGAGGAACTGGCGATCCGAGGAAATCCCCATCGCCGCCTGGCAAACGGCGAGGGCGACCAGCTCAGCGTCGGTGACCTTCGCCGGTCGACCGCATCGAGCAGGGACCGGGTACTCATCAGCGAAGACATACGCTGCTACGACAAGGGCTTCCAGATCGGCCGTCATCTCGAGCCTCCATCTCGAGGGACACGTCTGGAAGCCCTCCTTCGCGCTGGCACGGCGGGTCCCTGCTCGGAACCCGCCGTTTCACATCAAGCCTCTAGTACGCGGAGCGCGACCGGGCCAGAGACGGGAGCGTGAGCATGATCAGTCGCAGGTCCTCGCGGAGTGACCAGTTCGTGACGTACAGGTAGTCGAGCTTCGTCATCTCGTCGAAGGGGATGTCGCTGGCACCGAGCACCTGCCAGAGGCCCGTCATCCCGGGTTTGAGGTCGAGCCGCCGCCGTGCCCGCTTCTCGACGTGCTGGTCCTCGTCGAGGATCAAGGGCCGCGGGCCGACGAGCGACATCTCCCCCCGGATGACGTTGAAGAGCTGTGGGAGCTCGTCGATCCGCCAGCGCCGCAGGAAGGCGCCGGCGCGGGTGACGCGCGGGTCGTTCGGCACCTTGAACATGCGCGCATCTCCGTCGCGGTGCATGTTCAGGTGCGCGAAAGCGGTCTTCCGCTCGTCGGCGTTGTGGGTCATTGTGCGGAACTTGAAGATGCGGAACTGCCGCTCGTCCTCGCCCATGCGCACCTGGCGGAAGAAGACCGGCCCGCGTGAGTCGAGCTTGATCCAGAGCGCCGTGGCCAGGAAGAGCGGGGTCAGGAGCACGATGCCCAGGATGGCACCGACGACGTCGAGCGTTCGCTTCAGGAAGCGAGACGAGGTCGAGAGACGCGTGCCGGGGAGGCTCACGAGCTGGACGCCTTCGATCGCGTGGAGCTGCGTGTTCGTACCGAGCGCTTCGAACAGCCGCGGGACGATGTCGATCTGGACGTCCGCGTCCTGAACGGAGTTGATCACCTCGAGCGACTGCTCGTGCGAGTCGGTCGAGAACGCGATGATCACCCGCTCGATCTGATGGGCCCGGATCAGCTCCGGAAGATCCCCGGGGGCGCCGATCAGCTGGAGCGGAGCCCCGTTCTGCGGACCCGCGTCGCGATCGACGAAGCCGGTGATGTGGAGGCCGTACTCCGGATGACGCGCGATTTTCTCGGCAAGGAGATGCGCGACGTTCCCGGAGCCCACGATGAGGACGTTCTGCGTGTACGCCGCGTTCTTGCGACCCAGATGGCGCACGAGAGCGCGAAAGAGCGGGACGAGCACGATGGCGAATGCCCAGAACACGATCATTCGCTGCAGCGAGGCGCCGGCGAGCCCGGCCACGTGCGAGGCGACGAGGGCGAGCCAGGTCCCGATCGTGACGACGTGGAAGACGCCGACGATGTCGTCGACGGTGGAGTGGTCGCTTCGCTCTTCGTCTCGCTCGTACAGCCCGTACAGGCGCGCGAGCATCACCCAGAGCGGGAGGGTGAAGACGAAGATCACGAGCCTCCACAGATCGGACGTGATCTCGGCGACCGGATCGGGGTCCCCGAGGGACACGGCGAGGACGAATGCCACCGTCAGCCCGGTGACGTCCGCGAGAGCGAGCAGCCGTCGCATCAGCCACCCTCGCTGGGTGCTGTGTCCCGTAGGCGGCACGACGTCGAGAATATGGCCTTCGGGCCTGATGACGTCCACGGTCGGCGCCGCGACCGTGTTCTCCGAACCGCTCAACCTCTCCCCTTTCCCCCCTCGCCCTTCGTCCCCCGACGAAGGGCTTTCGAGCCACGAGCGGCGAGTTCCTCTTCTCCGCTCTCCTAAACCATACCGCGGCAAGGCAAATTGGCAACTCGGGATCTGGAACGTGCTGGCGGACGGGTCCCGGCGTCATGCGCCCGTGGCCCGCGTGGGCTCGTCGATGCGATCCTCAACGAGCAGACCTCCGACCGGGAGCCGGCACCCACTCGGCCAGGGTGTCCGTCGTCAGCACTCACGAGGAGTTGCCGCTGCGGGCCGGGCGAGTACCGTGACCGTATGCGTACGTCTCCGGAGACGGCGGCGGGAGCCAGCGACCCACCGGATCTCCTCGCGTCGTCCTCGCTCTCTGCCTGGGTCGACATCGAGAACCCTCCGCAGGTGCAGTACCTGGTTCCGCTGGTCGAAGGGCTGCGTCGTCGCGGCCACGCGGTGCGGGTGACCGCACGCGACTACGGAGACACGTTCGACCTCCTCGACCGACGAGGCGTCGACTACCTCCCCGTCGGTCGGCACTTCGGCGCGGCGAAGCTGGCGAAGGTCACGGGCAGCTTGCGCCGCGCGAAGACGCTGCGGGGACTCGCCCGCTCGCAAGGACGGACCGGCTTCCTGGTCTCGGCGTCCAGGTCTGCCGCGCTGGCGGCACGCACACTGGGCATGCCCTCGTTCGCGCTCTGTGATTACGAGTACGTGGATCTCAAGGTGTTCCGGGTCAGTGGCTCCTACGTCGTGCATCCCGGCGTCATCGCCGCCGAGTCCTTCACCCGGCAGGGCGTGCGCGAGGAGCTTCTGGTGCCCTACGACGGGATCAAGGAGGACATCACCTTCGCCGGTGTCGACATCGACTCGATTCCCCCTCACCGCTTCCCGGAGATCGACGATCACGGGGCGGTCAAGGTGCTGCTCCGACCACCTGCGGAGGAGAGCCACTACCACCGGGCCGCATCGAGCGAGACCGTGCGGAGGGTGCTCTCCTGGCTGTCGGCACAGGACGACGTCGTGACCATCTTCTCTCCCCGCTACGCCTGGCAGAGAAGTCATCTCGAGACGCTCGACTGGCAGCGGAGACCGATCGTCCTCACGGAGCCCCTCGAGTTCGTCTCCCTCTACAAGGGTGTGGACGTCGTGTTCTCTGGAGGAGGGACGATGACCCGGGAAGCCGCGTTCCTGGGAGTACCGGCCGTGACGACCTTCCAGGGTGTGGTCGGCGATGTCGATCGACACCTCCAGTCCCTCGGCCGTCTGACCATCGTCGCCGACCAGGACGACCTGGAGCGGCTCGATCTTCGCGCGCTGCGGAGACGCCCGCCGCTCAGAACGAGCCCGGAGGGGCAGGACGACGTGCTGGATGCGATCCTGGCAGTCGTCTCAGCGCGAGCACACCGCACCTAGGCGGCGACCCGCACCGCCACCACTGCGCGGCCGAACGTCCGTAACAGACGGGTACGCTCAGTGGGTGCTGAGCCCGGCCGTCGAGAACCTCGTCGCGCAGCTGACGAAGCTGCCCGGGATCGGCCGGCGGACGGCGCAGCGGCTCGCGTTCCATCTCCTCTCCGCGCGTCCCGAGGACGCGCTCGAGCTCGCGCGGGCGATCGAGGAGGTCAAGGCGCGCGTGCGCTTCTGCCGCGAGTGCGGGAACCTCACCGAGGAGGAGCTGTGCGAGGTCTGCGTGGACCCGCGACGCGACCGGTCCGTCGTCTGCGTGGTCGAGCAGCCGGTGGACGTCGTCTCGCTCGAGCGGACGCACGAGTACCGGGGCCTCTACCACGTGCTCGGTGGGGCGCTCTCGCCGCTCGACGGCGTCGAACCGTCCGACCTGCGCATCGAGGACCTGCTCGCGCGCGTCGGGCGCGACGGCGTCGAGGAGGTCGTGCTGGCGACCAACCCGACCATGACCGGCGAGGCGACGGCGGCGTACATCGCCGACCGCCTCCGCGGCCGCGCGAAGGTCACCCGGCTCGCGAGCGGCCTCCCGGTGGGCGGAGATCTCGAGTACGCGGACGAGGTGACCCTCGGCCGAGCGCTGGCCGGGCGTCGAGAGATGTGACCCGGGACGTTTTTTCGCGCAATTTGCACACTTTCCGCGCCGGCGTCCCTTGCGCCGCGAGCCCACCGCTTCTAGATTCCGGCTACTGAAACCGGCGGGCCCTCGGGTCAGCCGGTTTCAGTGTTTCTGGAGCCGTTTCCGCAGTCCGGCCGCCAAGCCTGCATCCGTACACTGGAACACGGATGCCCCTCGCCACGGAGCACGAAGCACGCGAAGCGCTCCGCGGCGAGAGGCCGCGTGAGGGTGCGGACGTCGTCGTCCTGAAGTTCGGCGACGACACGCTGTCGGACGTCGAGGGCGTCGGCGACGTCGCACGCAGGCTCGCCGCCGAGCGCGAAGCAGGCCGCGCCGTGGTGGGCGTCCTCGCGGCCATGGGCTCGACGACGAGCGAGCTCGTGGCTCTCGCGCGACAGGTCTCGCCCGTGCCGGCCGAGAGGGAGCTCGACATGCTCGTCTCGGTGGGAGAGCGCGCGTCCTGCGCCCTCGTCGCGATGGCCCTCATCGACCTCGGTTACGAGGCGGTCTCGCTCACGGGGTCGCAGGCCGGCATCGTCACCGACGCGACGCACGGTAGGGCACTCATCGTCGAGGTGCGCGGCGGGCGCGTTCGCGACGAGCTCGATCGTGGCGCGATCGTCCTGGTGGCCGGCCTGCAGGGGGTGTCGACCGACGCAGAGGTGACGACGCTCGGCCGGGAAGGCTCGGAGGCGACCGCGGTGGCCCTCGCTGCGGCGCTGCCGGCAGCGGTGTGCGAGATCCTGGGAGCGACCGACGGCGTCTACACCGCGGACGCCCGCATCGAGCCCGGCGCCCGTAGGGTCGGCGCCGTCACGCACGACGAGCTGCTCGAGATCGCAGCGCACTCCGGCGGCCTCCTCCCGCTACGCTCCGTCGAGCTGGCACGAAACCACGGGGTGCGGCTGCACGTGCGCTCACCGCTCGCCGACGGCGAGGGCACCTGGGTCGTGACGGAGGAGGACGAGCGGGTGCTCGAGAGGGCGATCATCTCAGGTGTGACACACACGGTGGGCGAGACCGTCTACCGGATCGACCACGTGCCGGCCGCCGCTCTCTTCGCTGCGCTCGCCGACGCCGACGTCAACGTCGACACCATCCTGCAGGCCGGCGACGGCCTCGTCTTCTCCGCGCCGACGAAGGACGAGGCCGCGACTGCCGCAGTGCTCGACGCGCTCGGCGCACCCTGGAGCGCCGACGCCGGGCTCGGGCAGGTGAGCATCGTGGGAGCGGGAATGAAGAGTCACCCCGGCGTCGCGGCTACCGCCTTCGCGACGCTCGAGGAGAACGGCATCGAACCGATCATCGTGACGACGTCGCCCATCAGGATCAGCTGCCACGTTCGGCGGGATGCAGTCGAGCGCGCTGTTCGCGCGCTCCACGACGCCTTCGGCCTCGACGGCGAAGAGGAACCGGGTGGCGAGTAAAGAGCTTCGCATCGGAGTGGTCGGCGCTACCGGGGCAGTGGGCGGGATCACCCTGCACCTGCTGCTGCTCCGGGGCTACACGAACATACGCGCGTTCAGCTCGTGGCGGTCGGCAGGCGGCCGGATCGGCGACTTCGAGATCGAGGAGGCGACCCCGGCGGCGCTTCGCTTCGGCGGGCTGGACATCTGCTTCTTCTCGGTGGGGACGGAGGCCAGTCGCGAGCTCGTGCCGCCCACGGCAGCCGGCGGAACGGTCTGCGTCGACAAGTCGTCCGCGTTTCGCCTCGAGGATGGCGTGCCGCTCGTCGTTCCCGAGGTGAACGGCGAGCGAGCGCTCGACCACACCGGGATCATCGCCAACCCCAACTGTTGCGCAATCCCACTCACCATGGCGCTCGCACCCCTCCGGGACGCAGCCGGCCTCCGTCGCGTCCGCGTCGCGACGTATCAGTCGATCTCCGGGGAAGGAAACGAAGCGATCGAGCGCTTCCGTCTCGAACGCCCCGAGGACCACGAGCTGCGGATGGACTGGCCCTTCGACGGCGTCGAGTTCGACGAGGAGGTCAAGCTCCGCGAGGAGACGCGCAAGATCCTCGAGCTTCCCGACCTGCCGATCAGCGCGACGTGCGTCCGCGTGCCCGTCATGGTCGGTCACTCCGAGGCGATCTGGATCGAGACGGAGGAGTCGCTCTCGCCCGCGGCCGCGAGGAAGATCCTGTCCGAGGCGCCCGGGCTCCAACTGCCGACCCGTTTCGAACAGGTCCCCCGACCGTCGAAGGCCGTCGGTATCGACGAGGTGATCGTCGGGCGCATACGCCAGGACCCGACCGTCGAGAACGGCCTCACGTTCTTCCTCACGTGCGACAATCTCCGCAAGGGTGCGGCGCTCAACGCCATCCAGATCGCGGAGCTCCTGATCGACAGCCCCGTCCGAGCAGTCCCCAGCCTGCCCCAGGGCAGCCAGCCCAGCTAGCCGGGCGGCGCCGGCGCGGGCGCCGGCCGAAGCGCCTCGGAGACCACGCGCAGCACCTTCTCGCGCGCGCCCTCCTCGGCGGGCTGGAGGCCGCCGAGCTCCAGCCGGGCCAGCTCGATCCGGCCGGAGGAGCGGACCGTGCGGAACCCGAAGTCCGCCAGGAAGTCGTGCGGGAAGACGGTTCGGTGGACGAGGAACCGCTCGCGCGTCGGGGTCGTCTCGCGATAGCGGTAGGCGAACGCTTCGAGTGCGCGGGCGCCCTTGTCGCGCGCCTCGCCGATCGCCGCCAGGAAGAGCGACTGCTCGACCCACGGCTGGGTGTCCGAGAGCAGGTAGGCGCAGGTGACGAGGACGGCGTCGTCGGACGGAGGGCCGGCAGGGAGATCGGCCGCGCGGGGGAACAGCACCGCCGGTCCGTATTGCATGGACCCGATCACGCGCCCGTCGTCGTCCCGGTAGATCGTCCCCCAGGCACCCCACTCCTCCTCGGCACGCCCGATCCACTTGGCCTTGTCGGGCTCCCGGTTGCCACCCGTCTGCCACCACACGCACGTACGGCAGACCGCAGGAGCGGTCTCGATCGTCGCCCCGGTCAGACCCGCCAGGCGAGAGGTCATTGCTTCGCGGGAGGCGCGCTCACGCCGTCGACGACGACGTCGACCGCCGAGGGCTTGACGCTCGCCATCCGCTCGAGGTACTCGGCGACGCGCCGCTGCACCTCGCCGGCGACCTCGGCTGCGCTCCGGCCCCACCCGAGCTCGACGCGGATCTCGATCGTCGGAGCCCCGTCCGTGCCTCCGACGTCGACACCCCGGCCTCGGTGCAACGCCCTCTCGGGCAGCGCGACGCCGTCGACCTCGCGCGCGGCGTCCGCCGCGTAGCGCGCGAGCACCTCCGGGGAGATGAGCGACTGCCCTGCCACGTTCACGCCGATCGTACAACGAGCTCCGTGACCTCCGGCCTCGCGAAGAGCCGGAACGGGACGAACGTCGTCCCGAGGCCCGGAGAGACGTGGAGCACCGTCGACCCGTACCGGTAGACGCCCTCGACGTCCCGGGCACGCAGGTGGGCGAGTCGGAGCTTCCCGCCCGGGAAGGGCACGACGATCTGGCCCGCGTGCATGTGCCCGGCGAGCACGAGGTGGAAGGCACCCTGCGGAAGACGCCGCGCGATGCCGGGGAAGTGGCAGAGGAGGATGCGGAGATCGGTGCCCCCGTCCGCCAGCACTGCCGGCTCGGCCTCCCGCCGTGCGTACGTCCGCGGATCGACGCCCACGAGCTGGATCCGCCGGCCCCGGCGCTCGACCCCGACGGCATCGTCCCCGAGCACGGTCGTGCCGCCGATCTGGGCGATCGCGGACGGGTCGACGCGCTGCGAGAACGGGTCCCGGGAGTCCGCGAGGTCGTGGTTCCCGAGCACGACGTAGCTCTCCCCGAGCTCGCCGAGCAGCCTCTCGAGCAACGGGATCCCGGCGCGGCGCGACACGAGGTCCCCCGTCACGCAGACGAGGTCCGGCCGGCGGGCGACGACCCACGCGATCGCGTCCTCGGTGGCTCGACGTCCCCTGGAGGGGACGCCGAGGTGGAAGTCGGAGAGATGCGCGATGCGCAGGCCGTCGAGCTCGGGAGGGACACCCTCGAGCTCGACCTCGACGACGCGTCGGCGCAGCCACCCCGCCTCGAACCAGCCCCAGGCAACCGCCACCGCGGCCGCCGCCGCGAGAGCGAGGAGCACCCATGTCATGGAGCGCTCCGCCCACGAGCCACGTGACACGGTGTCACCTGGCCGTCCTCCTCGCGCAGATGCCCTAGACGGCCAGCTTGCCCGTCACCGGTTCGACGGAGACGAGGTGCCGCTTGAACTTGAGCTCGGAGTCGTCGAGGCCGGCGGCCACCCCGATCAGCTGCGACAGGTGGAGCACCGGCATCTGGAAGTCCTTCCCCGTCTGCTCCCGGAGCTTCGACTGCCAGGCGTCGAGCGAGAGATGGCACAGCGGGCACGGCGTCACCATCGCGTCCGCCCCCGCCTCCCGGGCCTGCTCGATCGGCTGGATGAGCTCCGCCAGCGCGACGTCCTCGCGCGCCTGGATGATCGGGAAGCCGCAGCACTTGATCTTCGCCGGGTAGTCGATCGCCTCTCCCCCGCACGCCTCGATGATGCGCTCGAGCGACTCCGGGCGGTCCGGGTCCTCGAACCCGAGGATCTTCGACGGACGGAGGATCTGGCAGCCGTAGAAGGGCGCGATCCTGAGCCCCTTCAGGCCCTTGTGGGCCGCGTCCTTCAGGAGCTCGTACCCTTCCCCGGCGGCGACGAGCCAGAGGAAGTGCAGGACGTCCACGCCGCCCGTGTAGCGGGGCGCGCCGACCGACTCGAGGTTCGCGTTCACGCGCTCCAGCAGGGCCGCGTCCCCCTGCAGCTGGTAGTTCGCCTGCCTCAGGTTGAGGGTGCAGACGTTGCACACCGTCATCAGCGTGTCGCAGCCGCTCGCCTCGGCGTACGCGAGGATCCGTGCGTTGAGGTGGAGGTAGTAGTCCGGCTCCGCCTCGTGGATGTCGCCCGCTCCGCAGCAGGTCACGCGCTCGAGCTCGACGAGCTCGAGGCCCACCTTGGGCGCAAGGGCCTGCGTCGAGATGTCCAGCTCCTTCGCCGAGAGCGACGCGAGGCAGCCCTTGTAGTACGCGACGGTCCTCACGCGCTCTCCTCCTCCTTCGCTTCCGGCAGGTACGGCCTGGCGAACGACCCCTCGCCGTACGGCTCGCGCGGGCCGTCGCCGTGCGCCTCCGGCTCGAGGTGCCCGAGCGCCTTCTCCCCCTGCACGATGCCCTGCGCACCCTCGCGCCCTTGCTCCTGCACGAGGTCGTAGAGCGCTCGGGCCTCGTTGACGTCCTTCGCCACGTGCGGCGGGATGGGCGGCGGGACCTTCCCACGCCGGAGGAGCCCCATCGCGAACTTCACTTCCTTGAGCGACTTCGCGATGCCCTGCGTCTTCGGCACGAGCTCGGTCTCGCGCAGCCAGCCGGTCGTCTTGGCAGAGGTGACGAACCACTGCGCGTGCTTCGCCCCCATGTCCGAGTCGATGCCCGCACGCATCGCCTCGGCGCCGAGCTTCGCGATCGCGTCGCGCGGGTCGACGCCCTTCGGGCAGCGCTCCTGGCAGAAGTAGCAGCGCGTGCAGTCCCAGATGCCGTGCTCCCCCGAGTACGCCTGGAGGCGTTCGACGGTCGCCCGGTCGCGCGGGTCGCCGACGAAGCGCATCCCCTTGGCGAGCGCTGCCGGGCCGAGGAAGTCCGGGTCCACCTCCATCGAGTTGCACTCGGACACGCAGCAGCCGCACATGATGCAGAGCGACTCCTTGTGGATGACGTCCATCCGTTCCTGCGGGACGACGTGCTCCTTCTCGCCTGGATCCGAGTAGCCGGGCTCGAGCCAGGGCGTGACGCTGCGGATCTTCCCCCAGAACGGCTCCATGTCGACGACGAGGTCCTTGACGACGGGAAGGTTGCCCATGGCCGAGATCACCGGGACCTGGCCCGCCTGGGCGACGTCGTACATCCGCGTCTTGCACGCGAGCACCGCGGCCCCGTCCATGCGCATCCCGCAGGACCCGCAGATCATCATGCGGCAGCTCTTCCGGTACGCGAGCGAGCCGTCGACCTGGTCCTTGACGATGTCGAGGACGTCGAGGAGCGTGGCCTCCTCGGGCGCCGAGACCTCGTACTCCTTCAGCGCCCGCTCCCCCGCGACCGGGTCGTAGCGCCAGATCTTCAGTGCGACCTGCATGGCCACCGGCTAGTAGCTCCTCACCTCGGGCTGCCACCTCGTCATGCGGACATCCTTGGAGTCGAGCTCGGGGCCATCGTCCGTCCACCGCGTCAGCGAGTGCCTGAGGAAGCGCTCGTCGTCGCGGTCGGGGAAGTCGTACGGCCGGGAGTGCGCGCCGCGGCTCTCCTCGCGGGCGAGCCCGGCCTGGACCATCGCCCACGCCAGGTCGAGCATGTAGCCGAGCTCGAGCGCCTGCGTGAGGTCCGTGTTGAAGATGTCGCCCTTGTCCTCGACCACGACGTGCTCGTAGCGCTCGCGGAGGCCCTGGATGACCTCGAGCTGCTGCTCCATCCTCTCCCCGCGCCGGAAGACCCCGAAGTTCTCGAGCATCGAGGCGCCGAGCTCGTCCCGGATCCTCCACGGACGCTCCCCGTCCCGCCGGTCGAGCAGCTGCCCGAGCTCGCGCTCGGCGTCCTCGAGCGGGGCGCTCGAGATGCTCGGCCGCGCCCCGTGCAGCGAGAGCCCGTGCTCGGCAGCCGCCTGGCCCGCACGCCGCCCGAACGTGATCGTCTCCATGAGGGAGTTGCCGCCGAGGCGGTTCGCGCCGTGTACGGAGACGCAGGCGACCTCGCCCGCAGCGTAGAGCCCGTCGAGCTCCGTCTCGCCCCAGTTGCCCGTGTCCACGCCGCCCATGTGGTAGTGGGCCCCCGGGCGAACCGGGATCGGCGCGAAGATCGGATCGACGCCCGCGAACGTCATCGCGAGCTCCCTCGAGCCCGGGAGCCGGTCGCGGATCCGCTCGCCGCCGAGGTGGCGGAGGTCGAGGAACACGGAGCCGTTGACGCCTCGCCCCGCCTCGATCTCGGTCGTCTCCGAGCGGGACACGACGTCGCGGGACGCGAGCTCGAGCGCGTTCGGCGCGTAGCGCGCCATGAAGCGCTCGCCGTCGGCGTTGATGAGGTACCCGCCTTCCCCGCGGCAGCCCTCGGTGATGAGCACGCCGCTCGGATAGAGCGTGGTCGGATGGAACTGCATGAACTCCATGTCCTTCAGCGGGAGGCCGGCCCGGAGCGCCATGGCCATCCCGTCCCCATTGCAGGCGTACGCGTTCGTCGTCGCCCGGTAGATCCGCCCCATGCCGCCGGTCGCGAGCACGACCGACCTCCCCGTGACGAGCTTCAGGCCACCGGACACGAGGTCCCAGCAGACGACCCCGACGCAACGGCCGTCGTCGACGACGAGCTTCCACGCGAAGTACTCCTCGTGGACCGTCATCGGGCCCTGCTCGATGCGCTTCATCAGCTGCTCGTAGAGGACGTGGATGAGGACGTGCCCGGTGATGTCGGCGGAGAACACGGTGCGGGGCGAGCCGGCAGCACCGAATGGGCGCTGCGCGAGCTTCCCGTTCTCGTCGCGCGAGAACACGCAGCCCCAGTGCTCGAGCTGGTAGATGTCCCCGGGCGCCTCGGTGGCCAGTATCTCGATCGCGTCCTGGTCGCCGATGTAGTCCGAGCCCTTGACCGTGTCGAACGCGTGCTGCTCGGGACTGTCCTCGGCCTTGTTCCCGAGCGCGGCGTTGATGCCGCCCTCGGCCGCGCCCGAGTGGCTGCGGGTCGGGTGGAGCTTCGAGACGACGCCGACGGTGGCACCCGTGTCGAAGGCCTCGATCGCCGCGCGCATGCCCGCGCAGCCGGCCCCGACGACGACCACGTCGTACGTCGCGAGGCCCGAGTCCATGGACGAGGACGCTACCTGATGGCCCACCGCCCCGACCCGCGAAGCGGACGACGCGATGCATCGGGATCCGCAGTGCGCCCGCAGCCGCGAAGCGGCTGCGCTTCAGGGACTCTCGGGCGACCGGGATCTGCGAGAGCGGATCCCGGTCTTGCCCGTGCAGGCGCTACGGCGTCGCGGCCGACACCGAGACGCGACCGAGTGCTCCGGACTGGGTCACGCGGACGAAGAGCGAGCGCTGGCCGCACACCGTGGTGTCGATCCTCTTCGCCCGCTGCCCGGCCCACTGGGCGCGCCGGATGACGGTCCTCCGGTTCGCTCCGACGAGCGCGACCTCGTGCCGGCCGCCCCGCGGAAGCGCCGCGGTGATGCGGAGGTTGCCGTCGAGCGGCGTCGTGAGCGGGATCCACCACACCTTCGGGGTGCGCTTGCCGAACGTCTTCCGGAACCCGGCGATGCTGCCCTTCGTCCACGGCTGGAGCACGTCCTGCTCCGCCGCCTGCAGCGCCGCGTCGTCCGGGAAGAAGCTCGGCGCGATGATCTGCCACGAGCCGGTCGTGATCCCGACCTTCCGCTCCTCGAGCAGCCGGTAGACCTCCGCCCACGCCTCGCCGGGGTTCAGCGCGTAGTTCGTTCCCTCGTCGCCGGGATGCGCCTCGCCCCGGGTGACCTTCGGGCAGACGGTGGCGGCGGTCGCCCAGCGCTTCGGCCCCCAGTCGATCGCGCGCCAGGGGGTGTTGTCGCGGTACAGGGCGATGTGGTGGCCGTACTCGTGGCGGACGACCTCCTCCGGAGTCGTGCCGTCGAGCGTGGGCTCCGCGATCGAGACCATCGTGTTCCGGGAGTAGCAGCCGAGCGCGCGCGCGCCGCACAGCTCGCGCACCTCGGCGATCGGCGCGTGGTACGAGGTCACGGACGCGAGCTCGCTGCCGTGCGTGAGCTTGGCGAGGAACTCCGCCCAGTACTCCGGGGTCACCGTCTCGGCGGGCAGGGCGTCGGAGACGAACACGTCGACGACGTCGCCGGTCGACGTCGTGATAGGCCCACCCCGCCAGGTGACCGCGGCGGCAGCGAGTCGATCGGCGCGAAGCGCAGTCCCGGGCTGCGCGTCGATCGAGCGCGCCTGCGTCGGCCCCGTGGCGCGGGGTGACGCGGTGCCATGGGAGCGACCGGCCGCCACGAGGGCCACCGCGAGCAGCCCCGCTGCGAGGAGGACGGCGACGCGGAGGCGCGAGAACGCCCGCACCCGACCCCTTATACCGGCGCTCGTCGCTCTCCGGCTAAGGGTTCGCTAAGAGCCGCGGGTCGTCTCAGGCGCGTGGGCCGGCCGACGCGACACCCGGGGCCACGTCCTCGAAGCGCGTGAAGTTGTCGCGGAACATCGTCGCGAGCTCGCGCGCCCTGACGTCGTAGGCGTCGGGGTCCGCCCAGGTCGAGCGGGGATCGAGGAGCTCGGCGTCCACCCCGGACACCCGCACGGGAACCTCCACGCCGAAGACCTCGTCGACGCGGTAGACGGCACCGTCGAGCTCGCCCGAGAGAGCGGCGTGCAGCAACGCCCTCGTCGCGGCGATCGGCATTCGGTTCCCCTCGCCGTAGGGCCCTCCGGTCCAGCCGGTGTTGACGAGCCAGACGCTCACGTGCGGGTGGGCGTCGAGCTTCTCGCCGAGCAGGTGCGCGTACACCGAGGGAGGCTGCGGGAGGAACGGCGCGCCGAAGCACGCCGAGAACGTCGGCTGCGGCTCCTTGACTCCGATCTCCGTCCCCGCGAGCTTCGACGTGAACCCGGAGAGGAACCAGTACATCGCCTGGTCGGGCGTCAGGCGCGCGATCGGCGGCAGGATCCCGAAGGCGTCGGCGGTCAGGAAGACGATCGCGTTCGGGTGGCCGGCGCGCTTCGCGGGGAGCGCGTTGGCGATCTGCTCGAGCTTGTACGCGGCGCGCGTGTTCTCGGTCTTCGAGTCGTCGTCCAGGTCGAGCACCCCGTGCTCGTCCATGACCACGTTCTCGAGGACCGTCCCGAACGAGCGTGTGGTCGCGTAGATCTGGGGCTCGGCCTCGGGGGAGAGCCGGATCACCTTCGCGTAGCACCCGCCCTCGAAGTTGAAGATCCCCTCGTCGCCCCAGCCGTGCTCGTCGTCGCCGACGAGGTGCCGCTCCGGGTCGGCCGAGAGCGTCGTCTTCCCGGTGCCGGAGAGCCCGAAGAAGACCGCGACCTTGTCCTTCGCCCCCACGTTCGCTGAGCAGTGCATCGGGAAGACCCCCTCGAGCGGGAGCCGGTCGTTCATGAGCGTGAAGATCGACTTCTTGATCTCGCCCGCGTAGTACGTCCCGCCGATCAGAACCTCGGCCCGCGACGGGTGGAGCACCACGAACGTGCCGCCGCGCGTCCCGTCCTCCTCCGGCACCGCCGTCACCGAGGGTGCGTGCAGGATCAGCGCCTGCGGCTCGAGCTGTGCGAGCTCCTCCGGGGTGGGGTCGATGAACAGCGTCTTCGCGAAGAGCGCGTGCCACGGGCTCTCGGTGACGACGCGCACGGCGAGCCGATGTGCGGGATCCGCGCCGGCGAAGGCGTCGACGACGTAGACGTCGCCCTCGGCGAGCCGCGCGGTCAGCTTCTCGCGCAGACGTCCGAACGACGCCTCGGGGATGTCCGCATTCACGTCGCCCCACCAGATCCGCCCTTCCGAGCCCGGCTCCCGCACGACGAACTTGTCGTTCGGCGAGCGTCCCGTGTGCTCGCCGGTGTCGACGACGAGCGGCCCGCCCTCCGCCAGCTCGGCCTCTCCGCGCCGAAGGGCGTGCACGTAGAGCTGGGACGTCGACGGGTGCCAGAAGACCTGCCCGCGGACGTCGTCGATCCCGTGCTCCGCCAGGCCTCCCCGATCCGGAACGGTGGCGATCATCGTCCGCTTCTCGTCGTCTCGCCCATCGGAACCGGCCTATGGTATGCGCGCCGCGGCATCGGGGGCGAGACGTCCGTCGTCCCGTGCGGCGAGCGCCGCGAAGCGGCCGCCCTGCTCGATCAGCTCGTCGTAGCGCCCCACCTCGACCACGCGGCCACGATCGAGCACGACGATCTGGTCGGCGTCCCGGACCGTGGACAGCCGGTGCGCGATCGCGATCGTCGTCCGCCCCTCGGAGAGCCGCTCCAGAGCCTCCTGCACCAGTTGCTCGGTCTGGGTGTCGAGCGAGGAGGTCGCCTCGTCGAGGACGAGGACCGGCGGGTTGCGCAGGATCGTGCGTGCGATCGCGATGCGCTGCTTCTCCCCTCCCGAGAAGCGGTAGCCGCGCTCCCCGACGACGGTGTCGTACCCCTCCGGGAGCGTCGCGATGAGCTCGTGGATCTGCGCCGCGCGCGCCGCCTCCTCGATGTCTGCGTCGGTCGCCTCGGGGCGCGCGAAGCGGAGGTTGTCCCGGACGGTGGCGTGGAAGAGGTACGTCTCCTGCGAGACGACGCCGACCGTGGAGGACAGCGACTCGAACGTCAGCTCCCGCACGTCGACGCCCTCGATGGAAACCGTGCCTCGAGTGGCGTCATAGAGCCGGGCAACGAGGTAGGCGCACGTCGTCTTGCCCGATCCCGTCTCGCCGACGAGCGCGGTCTTCGTCCCCGGCTCGACCGTGAAGGACACATCCTGGAGCGTCCACGCCGCGTCGTCGTACCGGAACCAGACGGAGTCGAGGCCCACCTCACCGCGCGGCGCCTCGAGCGCGCGCTCGCCCTCGACGATCTCGACCCGGTGGTCGAGGTACTCGAAGATGCGGTCGAAGAGCGCGAGGGAGCTCTGCACCTCGAGCTGCACCCCGAGCAGGCTTCCGATCGGGAAGAAGAGCCGCGCCTGCAGCGTCGTGAACGCGACGAGCGTCCCGATGGTGATCGTCGTAGAGCCCTGCGCGATCGTGAAGCCCGCGAACCAGTAGACGAGCGCGGGCATGACCGCGAACGTCGTCTGGATCGCCGCCATCATCCAGCGCCCGGTCATGCGGCTGCGCACCTCGAGGTCGGCGAGGCGCTCCGACTCGCGCTCGAAGCGCTGGGCGAGGTCCTCGGTGCGGCCCATCGTCTTTCCGAGGAGGATCCCGGACACCGAGAGCGACTCCTGGACGATCGAGGAGACGTCCGCGAGCGAGGCCTGGCGCTCCGCCGTCACCTTCTTGCGCTCGGCCCCGACCCGCTTCGTGAGCCAGACGAAGAGCGGGAGGAGCGCGAGAGCGAAGGCGGCAAGCCGCCAGTCGAGGAACACCATCGCGACGACCGTCGCGAGCACGGTGGTCACGTTCGCGAGCACCGAGGTCGCCGTGGACGTGACGACGTTCTCGATACCCCCGATGTCGTTCGCGATCCGGCTCTGTACCTCGCCCGTCCGGGTGCGGGTGAAGAAGGCGAGCGACAACCGCTGCAGGTGCCGGTACACCTGGGTGCGCAGGTCGTGCATCACGGCCTGGCCGACCTGGTTCGACAGCAGCGTCTGCCACACGCCGAGCACTCCGGTCACGATCGGGATGGCCACCATCCCCGCGACGAGCGCCGTGAGCAGGCCGACGTTCTCGTCGGGGATCGCCACGTCGAGCACCTCCCGGAGGAGGAACGGCGAGATCGCGCCGAGCGCCGCGGAGAAGACGATGAGCACGCTGACCGCGCCGAGCCGGAGCCGGTAGGGCGCGAACAGCGAGACGATGTGCCGCAGGTTGGCGCGGCGGACCGCGGGGTCCGCCGGCCGGTCGGGCGCCTCGGCGGAGACGAACGCGTCGAATCTGCGGCCCGGCATCCCCGTAGCGTGCCTGCCGGAAGGCGAGCCCTGCGCCGCGGCGAACTGCGAGCCGTGGACGCAACCGCGATCGACCGCTTCCTCGAGAGCGGCGGGCTCTCCGGCGCGACACGCCGCGCCTATGGCTCCGACCTGCGGGCATTCGCGGCGTGGCTCGAGGAGCGCGGCCTCGGGCTCGAGGACGTCGACGTCCGCGTGCTGGCGGACTGGGTCACCGCGCTCGGCAGCGGACGCCGCCGCCTCGCGCCCGCCACGGTCGCGAGGCGCCTGTCCGCGGTCAGGTCCTTCCTGCGCTTCACGTACGGGCCGGCGAGGGTGCCGGAAGCCGCGCTCGCTCCCCGCCGGACGAGGCGGCTCCCGGAGGCGCCGAAGACGACCGAGATCGAGACGCTCCTCGAGCTGGCGGGTGGGAACGCGCCCCTCGACCTCAGGAATCTCGCGCTGCTCGAGCTCCTCTACTCGGGGGGCCTCCGGAGCGCGGAGGCCGTCGGGCTCGACCTCGCGGACGTCGACTTCGAGCGAGAGGCCGTCCACGTGCGAGGGAAAGGCGGCAAGGAGCGGGTCGTCCCGCTCGGGGAGGAGGCGGCCCACCATCTCTCGCTGTACCTACGGGACGCTCGCCCCGCCCTCGCCCGCGGCGCGGAGAGCGCGGTCTTCCTCTCCGCGCACGGTCGACGGCTCGACACGAGCACGGTTCGGAGGATCCTTCGCCACCCGCACCGGCTCCGGCATGCGTTCGCGACGCACCTCCTCGAGGGAGGCGCCGATCTCCGTGTGATCCAGGAGCTCCTCGGCCACTCCTCCCTCTCGACGACACAGGTCTACAGCCACGTGGACGCGCGGCGCCTGCGGCGCGTCTACGACCGCTCGCATCCGCGGTCGTAGGCCGCGTTCTCGACGCAGCACGCCGATCCGCTCCCGCGGATCGGCGTGCGCGAAGATCCCTGAAGGCGACCGCTTCCCAGTCGCGACGTTCGTGTTCTCACGAGCGTGGCATGCTCAGCTATCGAGAACAAGGGTGACTGTCACCTCCGGTGACAGTCACCGGCTCTCTCCGGTATCAGCCACCGGCTTTGCAGGAGCCTGACGCACCCGTCGCGCTAGCTATGGCAAGGCCTCGAGCCCTGCGCGATCTCCTGCTGGAGCGCGTTCATCCGTGCCTCCAGCTCGCGGTCGCCCGGGTCGTTCGGGCGGAAGTCGTGGAGCGCGGCACCCTCCCACGCGACGTCGGGCGTCACCCCAGGCCCGCTCGTCGCGAGCCGGTAGCGCTTGCCGACGCCCGGCGGGCGAACCTCGCCGGAGGCGAGGCGGTGCGGGACGAAGCCGTAGCAGAACGTGCCGTCCGGAGGTCTTGCGAGGAACCCGTTCTCACGCTGCCACCCCGGCCCGTAGGGCGAGTCGAGCGTGTCGAGGCTGAGCACGCGGCCGTACGTGTCGACGGGGTCGCCCTGCGGGGTCCACGCGAAGCCGTGAACCGGCTTCCCGAGGTACGTGTAGCGCCCGAACAGATGGTGCCAGCGACCGGAGTAGCTCCAGTCGAGCCACACCTCGAGCTGCGCCACCGGGCCACGCCAGTGCGAGAGCCGGAGCTCCCAGGCGTCATGCCCCGGCTTCCAGGGCGGGACGCCGTAGTTCGCCCGGTGCCGCTGCCAGCGCTGAACGGCCCAGTGGGAGCCGTCTGGCGCAGTGCACGCGGCGAGGACGAACGGAATCGCCGGGCCCCGGTACGGCCCGCAGGCGTTCCGCATCGTCTTCCAGAGGGGGCGTCCCGTGCTCCGCCAGCCGCCGGAGCGATCGATCCGGAACGCGACCTGTGGCTGGGTCGTACTCGGGAAGCGGGCGCCGGCGGCGCCCCACGCGAGCACGCGCCAGACCCTTCCCCGGCTGTGGTACGTCAGGAGCGCCTGCCCGCCCTTCGAGACGACCAGGCTCTCGTTCGACGTGTTGCGCGCGATGAGCTGCGACGCGTGCGCCGTCTCGGGCAGCAGGAAGAACGCTGCGACGAGGCAGGAGAGGACGACGGCGACCCTGACCGGCAAGCCGTCGAGGATAGCCCGCGAGAGGAGCCGGCCCTCTCCCGGCGAATCCCTCCGCGCGCCGTGCGTGCTCCCGACCCCGATGTCGAGCGCTTCCTTCTCCACCTCGCTGCCAGGCGCTCGCCGCGCACCGTGGACGCCTACCGGCGCGACCTCGCCTCGCTCGCAGACTCGAGAGACGGACCGGTCGCGGACGCGTCGCTCGAGGAGCTCGAGCGCTGGCTGGCGGGGATGCGCGCAGCCGGGCTCGCTCCGGCGACCATGGCACGGCGCGCCTCGGCGGTGCGGACGTACTTCCGGCACCTGGTGCTTATCGGCATGCGGGACGAGAACCCCGCTGCCTCGCTCAAGCTACCCCGGCGCGCACGGCGCCTACCCCGAGCGCTCTCGCCGTCGGAGACGGAGCGGCTGATCGACGCCGCCGCGGGGACGACGCCGCGCTCGCTCCGCGACCGCGCGCTCGTCGAGCTCCTCTACGGAGCAGGCCTGCGGGTGTCGGAGGCGGTCGGTCTCGACAAGACCGGAGTCGACCTCGACGCCCGCATCGTGCGGGTGCTCGGGAAGGGCGGCAAGGAGCGCCTCGTGCCGCTCGGCAGGCCGGCGTCGGAAGCGGTTCGCCGGTATCTGGCGCTCGGTCGCCCGCACCTCGACCGCCGCTACCGGCCGGAGCTCTTCCTCAACGCCCGCGGCGGCCCGCTCACGCGCGCCGGCGCGTTCCTGGTCCTCCGGAAGCTCGCCGAGAAGGCGGGCCTCGAGCCGGAGCGGGTGCACCCCCATCTCCTCCGCCACTCCTTCGCCACGCACCTGCTCGAGGGCGGCGCCGACCTGCGCTCCGTGCAGGAGATGCTCGGGCACGCGGACCTCGGGACGACGGAGCGGTACACGCACGTGTCCGACCGCCGGCGGCGGGAGGCCTACTTCTCGGCGCACCCGCATGCGCGCCGGCAAACGCCTCGCCCGGGCGCTTCGTAACGACTTCGACCCGAGTACGGTGAGCACGCCGGGCCGCCACCTATACTCGCGCGCCTGACGGACCTCATCACCCCACTTCGCGAGCTCTTCGGCTTCGAACGGTTTCGCCCCGGGCAGGAGGACGTCGTACGCGCCGCGGTCGAGGGCCGCGACACCCTGGCGCTCATGCCGACGGGATCCGGGAAGTCGCTGACCTACCAGCTCGCCGCGATGCTGCGGCCCGAGCCCACGCTCGTCCTGTCGCCGCTCATCGCGCTGATGAAGGACCAGGTCGACAAGCTCCCGCCGCGCGTGGCTCCGGCCGCCACGTTCGTGAACTCGTCGCTCGACGCCGACGTCGTCGCGAGCCGGCTCGCCGAGGTCGCCGCGGGAGGCAAGCGCATCGTCTACGTCGCCCCCGAGCGCCTCCGGCAAGCAGGGTTCCTCGACCTCCTCCGGGGTATCGGGATCGGGCTCGTCGTCGTCGACGAGGCGCACTGCGTGAGCATGTGGGGGCACGACTTCCGGCCGGACTACCTCTTCATCCGCCACGCGCTCGCGGCGCTCGGCGAGCCGGCGCTGCTCGGCATGACGGCGACCGCGACGCCAGAGACCGCCCGGCAGATCGGCGAAGCCCTCGGGAGAGTGCCCGAGGTCGTGTCCGCGAGCGTCGTGCGGTCGAACCTGCGCTACGAGGTCGCGGAGGTCGCGAACGAGAACGACCGCCTCGAGATCCTCGTGGAGCGGCTCGGCCGCCTCGACGGCGGGTCGGCCATCGTCTACGCGCGCTCGCGACGCTCCACCGAGGAGATCGCCCGCGTGCTCCGGGGGCACGGCCTCCGTGCAGAGCACTACCACGCCGGGCTGGAGGCGGAAGAGCGGACGCGCGTCCAGGACTCGTTCGTGGCCGGGCGCACGCAGACCGTCGTCGCGACGACGGCGTTCGGCATGGGGATCGACAAGCCCGACGTGCGGCTCGTCTGCCTCCACAACTACCCGTCGTCGCTCGAGGAGTACGTGCAGATGGTCGGCCGGGCGGGCCGGGACGGGCGGCCGAGCGACACGCTCCTCCTCGCCGGCGCGGCCGACGCCCTCTCGCTCCGGCGGTTCGCGCTCTCCGACGTGCCGGCGCCGGGCGACCTGCGCACCGTCTACCGCACACTCCGAGACTCGAGCGGCGAGGTCGCCCCCGACGAGCTCGCGGCGCTCGTGCCCGACCGCGATCCGCGCGTCCTCGTTGGGATGCTCGAGCAGGCAGGGCTGGTGGAACGCGGCTTCGACCGCGGCAGGAGGATGCAGGTGAAGCTGCTCGCCGTCCCCGACGACGCGACCGGGCGCGTCGAGAGCCTTCTCGAGCGCGCTCGCCTCGTCGCGGAGGCGCGAGCCGACCGCGTCGTGGCGTTCGCCGAGAGCCGCCGTTGCCGGCACGCGCCAGGTGGCCGAGCACTTCGGCGAGACCTTCGCTCCCCCATGCGGCTCCTGCGACGTCTGCGCGCCGCGCGGGACGACGCGGGCAGCGACCGGAGATGCTCCTCCGCTCCCGGAGGACGTCGGAGCGGCGATCGTCGACGCCGTCGCGTCCCTGACGTGGCCGCTGGGGCGACGAAGCCTCGTCGCGACGTTTCGCGGCTCCATGAAGGCACCACCGTCGGGCCGACGCTCGGCCGCCCACCGGATGCTGGCCGCGGCCTCGGAGGCCGACGTCCGCCGCTGGGTCACGGTCCTCGAGAGCGCCGGAGCCCTTCGCGAGCAGGTGACCGCGGACGGGTACACGGTGCTCGTCGTCGACCCTGCCGTACCGCCGCCGCAGATCCGCACGGACCCGCACGCGGATGTCGACGGGGACCTGGTCGAGCGCCTTCGAGCGTGGCGCCTCGAGCGCTCGCGCGAAGACGGGGTGCCGGCCTACGTGGTGCTCCACGACGCGACGCTGAACGAGCTCGCCGCGGTCAGGCCGTCGACGGCGAGCGAGCTGGCCGGCATCAAGGGGCTCGGCCCCGTCAAGGTCGAGCGCTACGGCGACGAGCTGCTCGCCGTCCTCGCGGCGGCCTAGACCCCCGGCTACGCGCTCGGGTCCGGCTCGTCCAGCACCTTCTGCGCCTGCTCCTTGCGGAAGCGGCGGAGCCTGGCCGTGAGCTCGTCGTCGCTGCGCGCGAGGATCGCGGCCGCGAGCAGGGCGGCGTTGACCGCCCCCGCGCGTCCGATCGCCAGCGTCGCGACCGGGATCCCGGCGGGCATCTGCACCGTGGAGAGCAGCGAGTCCAGCCCGCCGAGCTGCGTCCCCATCGGCACCCCGAGCACCGG
This sequence comes from uncultured Actinomycetes bacterium, assembly GCA_963705535.1. Lineage (GTDB taxonomy): Bacteria > Actinomycetota > Thermoleophilia > Gaiellales > Gaiellaceae > GMQP-bins7. The sequence continues at coordinate 183,116 of CAVPJY010000004.1, read as the reverse complement.
CCTGAGCGTCTTCGAGGCGACGACGCCCGCGAGGTGCGCCGCCCCACCGGCGGCGGCGACGAAGACCTGGGCGCCACGCGACTCCACGTCCGTGACGAACTCCTCGAGCGCGTCCGGCGTGCGGTGGGCCGAGAGGACGCGCACCTCGTGCGCGATCTCGAGCGTCCGGAGCGTCTGGACGCAGTGCTCCATCGTCTCCCAGTCCGAGCGCGAGCCCATGACGACGGCGACGAGCGGGCTCATCGCGCCGTCTTCTTCTTCAGAGCAGCGTGGACGCCGCGCGCCGACTTGCGGAGCTCGGCGTCCTCGTCGTCGGACTCGGCGATCCCGAGCAGGAGCTGGAGCGTGTCGGGCCGCGGGCTGCCGTTCCGGAGGCAGACGACCGCGAGCCGGCGCACGGCGACGTTCGGGTCCCGCGCGGCCAGCTCGTGGAGAAGCGGCCGGAACGAGTTCACGTCACCGGGGTGGTCTCGCGAGAGCGACTCGAGCGCGATCAGCGCGGCGCCGCGGGCGGCGGGGCTCTCGTCCTCGAGCCCGCGTCGCAGCAGCTCGAGCTTCTGGCGGAAGCGGAACTGCGCGATGGCGCGATAGGCCTGCGCCCGCACCCGGTAGTCGGCGTTCCGGGCGTCGGCCTCGATCTCCTCGTCCCACTGCGCGCGCAGCGCGGCGACCGCGCGCTCGTTGCCGGTCTGCGCGAGGGCGTCCGCCTCGGCCGCCGCCTCGGCGAGGCTCATGCGACCGACGAGAGCGACCGGGGCGCGGGCCCGACGTAGCGCGCCGAGGGCCGGAACAGCTTGCCGGTCCTCTTCTGCTCGAGGATGTGCGCAGACCAGCCGGCGACACGCGAGCAGGCGAACATCGCCGGCGCGAGCGGCGGCGGGATCTCGGCGACGTCGAGGACGAGCGCGGAGTAGTACTCGACGTTGGTCTTGAGGGGCCGCTCGGGATGGCGCCGCTCGAGCTCCGCGAGCGCCGCCTCCTCGAGCTGCTCGGCGATCTCGATCTGCGGCGAGCCGAGCTCCCGCGCCGTGCGCTTGAGGATGCGCGAGCGGGGGTCCTCGGCGCGATAGACGCGGTGCCCGAAGCCCATGATGCGCTTGCCGGAGTCGAGCGCGTCGCGCACCCACTTCTCGGGGTCGCCCATCGCCGTGACCTCCTCCAGCATCGGCTTCACGTATGCGGGCGCGCCGCCGTGGAGCGGGCCGGAGAGCGCGCCGACCGCCGAGGAGAGGGCGGCGCCGCAGTCCGCACCCGTCGAGGCGGTGACGCGAGCGGTGAACGTCGACGCGTTGAGGCCGTGCTCGGCCGTGCAGATCCAGTACGTGTCGATCGCCTGCACGTGCGCGCGGGTCGGCCTCGCCACGCCACTGGAGGAGGAACTTCTCGGCCGCCGTGCGGCCGCCGGCGACGACGTCGTCGGGGACGTGGTCGGTCGCGCCGTCGGCCACGCGGGCCGAGCGCGCGACGATCCCCATCATCTGCGACGAGAGCCTGCCGAGGTCCTCGCGGGCCTGCTCGTCGGAGATCTCGTTCAGCTTGCCGAGCTCCCACTCGCCCGCGAGGCGCGCGGTCTCGGCCTGGAGATCGGCCGGCGCGTTGCCCGTCAGGCGCGCCGGCTCGTACGGCTCGGGCTCCGGCATGACGGAGTGGAGGTCGTTGTCCACGAGCAGGCCCCACACGTTCTCGTAGGGGAAATGCCCGACGAGCTCCTCGATGTCGACGCCGCGATAGCGGAGGACGCCCCCCTCGCGGTCGGGCTCGGCGATCTCCGTCTCGACCGCGACGACGCCCTCCAGGCCGGGGCTGAAACCGGGCTCGCTCATCTCCAGTAGGACGCTACCTGACCGCGAGCACGGGACGGGCGGGTAGACACCGACATGCGACCGTGCGAGCGGTCGCCTTCAGGGATTCTCGCGATCGAGGTTCGCGCGAGCGAAGCTCGATCTGCGGGAGGAAGGTGCTGCGGGCAGGTAGACACCGACATGCGACCGCGCGAGCGGTCGCCTTCAGGGATTCTCGCGATCGAGGTTCGCGCGAGCGAAGGTCGATCTGCGGGAGAAGGTGCTCCGGCAGGTAGACACCGACATGCGACCGCGCGAGCGGTCGCCTTCAGGGATTCTCGCGATCGAGGTTCGCGCGAGCGAAGCTCGATCTGCGGAGGGAACGCGCTCAGCTACGATCGCCGCGCCGATGGGCCACCGCGTAACCCTCATCCCGGGCGACGGGACCGGCCCCGAGCTCACCGAGGCGGCACGTCGCGTTCTCGAGGCGACGGGAGTCGGCTTCGACTGGGACGTGCGCGAGGCTGGCGTCGACGTGATGGAGAAGGCGGGGACGCCGCTGCCCGACGAGACGCTGGAGTCGGTGCGGCAGAACCGCGTCGCCCTCAAGGGGCCGATCACGACGCCGATCGGCACCGGGTTCCGCTCCGTCAACGTCGCCCTCCGCCACGAGCTCGAGCTGTACGCGTGCCTGCGTCCCTGCAAGACGTACCCGGGTGTCCGAACCCGCTACGAGGATGTCGACATCGTCGTCGTCCGCGAGAACACCGAGGACCTGTACGCGGGCATCGAGTACGAGGCCGGGAGCGACGCCGCGGAGAGGGTCATCGCCGACCTCAACGCGCTCCAGGCGAAGCAGATCGCGCTCCGGCTCCGGGATCTCCGTGAAGCCGATCAGCGAGGCCGCGTCGGAGCGGATCATCCGCTTCGCGTTCGAGTACGCGCGTGCGAACCACCGGCGCGAGGTCGCCGGGGTGACGAAGGCGAACATCATGAAGTTCACCGACGGGCTGTTCCTTTCCGTGTTCCGCGAGGTGTCGAAGGACTACCCCGAGATCGGCTCGCGCGAGGTGCTCGTCGACGCGCTCTGCATGCAGCTCGTCCAGCGGCCCGAGGAGTTCGACGTCCTCGTGCTCCCGAACCTGTACGGAGACATCGTCAGCGACGTGACCGCCGGCCTGGTCGGAGGGCTCGGCGTCGCGCCGGGCGCGAACATCGGGACGAGCGCGGCCGTCTTCGAGGCGACGCACGGGTCGGCTCCGCGGTACAAGGGGCTGAACAAGGTCAACCCGACCGCGATGATCCTGTCCGGGAAGCTCATGCTCGAGCACCTCGGCGAGCGCGAGGCCGCCCAGCGACTCGAGCGGGCGGTCGCCGCCGTGATCGCGGAGGGCAAGCGCGTGACCTACGACCTGAAGCCGACGCGGGACGACCCGACCGCGGTCGGCACCTCGCAGTACGCGGACGCGATCATCGAGCTGCTCGTCTCGGGCGAGGCTCGCTAACCGAAACGGAGAACGACCATGAGAAAGAAGGTGACCGTCGTCGGCGCCGGGAACGTCGGCGCGACCTGCGCGCAGGAGATCGCGCGGCGCGACTACGCCGACGTCGTGCTCGTCGACATCATCCCGAGCTACCCGCAGGGCAAGGCGCTGGACATGAACCAGGCGGGGTCGGTGCTCGGCTACGAGCCGACCATCACGGGCTCGAACGGATACGAGGAAACCGAGGGCTCGGACGTGGTCGTCATCACGGCTGGCAAGCCGCGCTCGCCGGGGATGAGCCGCGACGACCTCGTCACGACGAACGAGGCGATCGTCACCGCCGTGACGAAGGAGGCCGTCCGGCGCTCGCCGAAGGCGGTCCTCGTCGTCGTCTCGAACCCGCTCGACGCCATGTGCCACGTCGCCAAGGCCGTCTCCCGCTTCCCCGAAGGCACGCGTCGTCGGGATGGCGGGCATCCTGGACACGGCGCGGTTCTCGGCGTTCATCTCACAGGAGCTCGAGGTCTCCGTGAAGGACGTCACCGCGGTCGTGCTCGGTGGCCACGGCGACCAGATGGTGCCGGTCGTCTCCGCGACGACCGTGGGCGGTGTCCCGCTCCCCGAGCTCCTGCCGAAGGGCCGCATCCGCAAGCTCGTCGACCGGACGCGCTTCGGAGGGGGCGAGATCGTGAACCTGCTGGGCACCTCCGCCTGGTACGCGCCCGGGGGCTGCCGCGGCGCAGATGGTGGACTCGATCTGCCTCGACGAGAAGCGTGTCCTCCCGTGCACGGCCTACCTCGAGGGCGAGTACGGGATCACGGGGCTGTACATGGGCGTCCCGGCGAAGCTCGGCGCCGGCGGCGTCGAGGACGTGGTCGCGCTGAAGCTGACGGCGGACGAGAAGAAGATGCTGAAGGCGTCGACCGCGGCCGTGCGCGAGGTCGTCGGCATCCTGAAGAGGTCGTAGGGCAGCCTCCGGCTCGATGGACCTCCATCTCGACGGACGGACGGCGATCGTCTGCGGAGCGTCCGCAGGCATCGGCCTCGCGATCGCGGAGGCCCTGGCGGAGGAGGGCGCGAACGTCGTCATGTTCGCCCGCGGCCGCAAGCAGCTCGAGCGCGAGGCCGCGAGGATCGGCGGGATCGCCGTCACCGGCGACGTGGCGAGCGCGGACGACTGCGAGCGCCTCGTCGCAGCGACGGTCGACGCTCACGGAGGTGTCGACGTCCTCGTGAACAACTCCGGCGGCCCGCCGCGCACCCCTGCCATCGGCCTGACCCCCGAGCAGATCGAGCATGCGGTCCAGCTCCTCCTCGTCTCCGTGGTGCGACTCACGGGCCTGTGCCTCCCGTATCTCGAGCGCAGCGAGTGCGGCCGTGTCGTCAATGTCACGTCGAGCTCGGTGCGGGAGCCGATCGAGAACCTCGCGCTCTCGAACGCGGTCCGGCCCGGTGTGATCGGCTGGGCGAAGACACTCGCGCGCGAGCTCGGCCCGAAGGGGATCACCGTGAACTCCATCGCTCCCGGTCGCATCGACACCGAGCGGGTCCGCGAGGTCTACCCCGACGGCCCCACCGAGGACGACCTCCGGACCATCCCGCTCCGGCGACTCGGCACCACGCGCGAGATCGGGGACATCGTCGCCTTCCTCTGCTCCGACCGGGCGGCGTACGTCACCGGGACGGTGCTCCCGGTCGACGGCGGCCTGACGCGCGGTCTCCTCTAGGGTGAAACGCCTCTCGCTGACCGCGGTCGTCGTCGGCGCGCTCGGGGTCGTCCTCGCGTTCGTCCTCTGGATGTCTCCCGCGGACGAGTTCATCTTCGCCCCCGACCCCGCGGAGCCGCTCGCGGGACGGGTGACCGTCGAGGGTGCTCGTCCGGCGGGGACCGACAGCGTCTACTTCGTCGACGTCTTCGTCCGCCGGATGTCCCTGCTCGAGCGCTTCCTTCCGTTCACGAGACCGGACGGCGCGACCGTCGTGCCCGCGGAGCAGCTTCTTCCCGCCGGGACCTCGGAGGAGGAGCGCGACCAGCAGAACGCCGAGGACATGCAGCGGTCCGAGCAGGTCGCGGCAGCCGTCGCCCTGAAGGCGCTCGGCTACGACGTCCGGGCGATCCCGCGCGGGGTCCTCGTGACCGGGGTCGCCGGCGACGCACCGGCCGCCGGGAAGCTCGAGACCGGCGACGTCGTCGTCGAGGTGGACGGCGCCACGGTGAAGACCCCGGACGAGCTCCGCGCGGGCATCGGGCGGCACTCGCCCGGGGAGAAGGTCGACCTCGTGGTGCGGCGCGGCGGCAAGCGTGTCCGCGCTGACGGTCGGGACGATCCCGAACCCCGTTGTCCCGGATCGCCCGATCGTCGGCATCCAGGTCGACCAGGCGGCGGACATCGAGCTTCCGATCGACGTGGACATCGACCTGGGCCCCGTCGGAGGCCCCTCGGCCGGCCTTCCCTTCGCGCTCGAGATCGCGCGGAAGCTCGGGCGCGACGTGACTGGCGAGCTGCCGGGTCGCGGCCACCGGAGCGCTCGCGCTCGACGGGGCGGTGATCCCCGTCGGGGCGCTCGAGCAGAAGACGTACGGAGTGCGTCGGGCCGATGTGGATGTCTTCGTCGTGCCGGCCGGCGAGAACGCCGCGATCGCCAGGCGGTACGCGGACGACGTCCGGGTCATCCCTGTGGACAGTTATCAACAGGCGTTGCGGCGACTGGCAACGGCTGATCTGAAGTGCTGATTTTGCAGCACTTTCTTCGGCTCTGACAACACGCGCAATTTGCGGCCGATTCGTTCGGGCGGGGGTTGTCTCTTCGGGACGACCTCGCCACAATGCGGGCTGGTCGACGAGGGGCGACCTCCCGGACACGATGGCGAAGAAACGGTCAGAGGTCACCTGCGACGACTGCTACTTCCGGCGCGAAGGACTGTGCGCGCTCGCCGGCAACGTGCCGTGCCCGACCTTCCGCGCTGCGACGACGGGTTCGCTCGCGCCTCCGAGTCAGCCGCAGCTCGTGCCGCGCCCGGTCCCGCGGGTCGCGGTCGGCCAGGCTGCGTAGGATCCTCCGCATGGAGGGGCGCGCGCAGCCCGGCCGGCAGGAGTGGCATCCCCTGGAAGCTGATCCTCTTCGGCGCTCTCGCCGTCTACGCGATCCTGATCGTCCTCTTCAACCGCAAGCAGGTCGAGGTCAGCTTCGTGTTCTTCTCCGCCCGGATCTCGCTGCTCGTCCTGATCCTGCTCTGCGTCGGGATGGGGTTCGCGGCGGGGTACCTCTTCGACCAGCTCCGCGCGCGGCGTCGGTCATCGTCCTCGTAACCGCCTAGAGGAGCGCGGCGAGACGCTCGACGCCCTCGGCGATGCGCGCGGGCGACTCGAAGCTGAAGGCGAGGCGCGCGGCCGAGCCGCCGAGGTCCGAGTCGCGCGGGAAGAAGTCGGCGCCTTTCACGAAGACGACCCCGTCGGCCTCCGCGCGCGCCGCCAGCGCGGCGGTATCGACGCCGTCCCCGGCCTCGAGCCAGACGAAGTAGCCGCCGTCGGGGCGGCTCCAGGACGAGGATCCCGGGAAGAAGCGCTCGAGTGCGCCGAGCATGGCGTCGCGCCGCGCTCGGAGCTCGGCGCACACGCGCGCGAGGTTCGGCTCGAAGCGACCTCGCGCGATCAGCTCCGAGATCGCCGCCTGCACCAGGAACGGCGGTGAGATGTAGGTGGACACGACCCGCGCCTCGAACTCGGCGGCATCCTCGGTCGGGGAGGACGAAGTAGCCCGTGCGCAGGCCCGGCGCCACGGTCTTGGAGAACGACGACGTGTACGTGACGAGCGCTCCTCCCTCGAGCTCGTGGAGCGACGGCGGCGCGTTCGCCCTCGAAGCGCACGAGGCCGTAGGGGTCGTCCTCGAGCGCCGGGACACCGTGCGCGGTGAGGAGCTCGGCGATCCGCTGCCTCCGCTCCGCGGTCAGCGTGCGGCCGCTCGGATTCTGGAAGGTCGGGATCGTGTACAGGAAGGACGGCGGGTCGGAGCGGCGTCGCAGCTCGGCGTCGAGGGCGTCGGGATCGAGCCCTTCGTCGTCCATCGGAACCGCGACGATCTCCGCGTCGGCGCGTTCGAGCACCCTGAGCGGGCGGTCGTAGCTGGGCGACTCCACGAGCACGCGGCCCGGCCTCCGCTCGAGCATCTCCGACGCGTACAGGACGAAGCCGAGGAGGCCGCCGACGGTCAGCACGACGCGTCCGACGTCGACGCCATGCCGGTCGGCGACCCACTCGCGAAGCGGGGCGTACCCCCCACCCGGGCCGTAGGAGAAGAGCGGCGCGCCCTCGCGGAGCGCGACCGCGTGGACGCAGTCCGCGAGCTCCGCGGCGGGGATCAGCTCGGGCGCCGGGGCACCGCGGGCGAAGGAGATCGGCGCTTCGGCCATGCCGAGGAGCGTATCCGGGCGCTGCAGGCGAGGATCGGGGCACCCGCCCCGCAGGCACCCTCCACGCCTGCTTCGGCCCTGCCGCCCCGACTCGCGGTCCGCCCGAGGCCCCGGCGCTCGACCAACCTCCAACCTCCCCCAGGGGACCCCCGAGATCCCTGTGGTCAGCGTATCGAGCGGCGGCTCACGGATGGGCCACGGCTTCGCGCCGAATGCGACGCCGCCCCGACACCTTCTCGACGCCGCCGGCCAGCGCGGTCGGAGACGCCTACCCGCGCGCGATCTCGGCGACGATCTCCGCCGTCTCGGTCGGCGTCGTCCCGACCCGTATCCCCTTCGCCTCGAGCGCGTCCTTCTTCGCCTGCGCGGTCCCCGCGGAGCCGGAGATGATGGCGCCCGCGTGGCCCATCGTCTTCCCGGGCGGGGCCGTGAAGCCGGCGATGTACGCGACGACGGGCTTCGACATCTCGGCCTCGATGAACGCCGCGGCCTTCTCCTCCTCGTCGCCCCCGATCTCGCCGACCATGACGACCTGCTCGGTCTGCGGATCGGCCTCGAAGAGCGTGAGGACGTCCACGAACGACGAGCCCACGATCGGGTCGCCGCCGATGCCGACGATCGTGGAGTTCCCGAGTCCGAGCTGCGTCAGCTCGTGGCCGATCTGGTACGTGAGCGTCCCCGAGCGCGACACGAGCCCGACTCCCCCCTGACGGAAGATCTCCGCCGGGATGATCCCCACGTTCGCCTTGCCGGGCGAGAGCGCGCCCGGGCAGTTCGGTCCGACGAGTGTCACGTCCCGTGACCGGAGGAAGGCGTGGAGGCGCAGCATCTCGTGTGCCGGGACGCCCTCGGTGATGCAGACGATCGTCCGGATCCCCGCGTCGACGGCCTCGTAGATCGCGTCGGCGGCGAACGGAGCGGGAACGAAGATCATCGACGTGTTGGCTTCGGCTTCGCGCACGGCCGAGGCGACGGTGTCGAACACCGGGATGCCGTCCACGTCCTGCCCGCCCTTGCCGGGCGTCACGCCCGCGACGACGTTCGTCCCGTGCGAGCGGTTGCGGAGCCCGTGGAACCTGCCCTCCGAGCCCGTGAGCCCCTGGACGACGAGCCGGGTCTGCGCGTCGACGAGGATCGCCACGTCTACGCTCCCGCCAGCTCGACCGCGCGCCGCGCACCGTCGAGCATCGTCGCCTCCGCGTGGACGTTCGACCGCGCGGCCTCCTGCAGGATCCGCCGCCCCTCCTCGGCGTTCGTCCCGTCGAGGCGCACGACGATCGGGTCCTCGATCGCCATCTGCTCCAGGGCCTGCAGGATCCCGCGCGCGACCTCGTCGCAGCGCGTGATCCCCCCGAAGATGTTGAAGAAGATCGACCGCACCTGCGGGTCGCGGGTGATGACCTCGAGCGCGTCGACGACGCCCTGGGCGTCGCCGCCGCCGCCCAGGTCACAGAAGTTCGCGGGCCGACCACCGACGAACGTGACGACGTCCACGGTGGACATCGTCAGGCCCGCGCCGTTGCCGAGCACGCCCACCTCGCCGTCGAGCTTCACGTACGTGACGCCCTTCTCGCGCGCAAGGGCCTCGAGCGGGTCCGCGGCGGCCAAGTCGCGCATGGCCGCGATCTCCGGAAGCCGGAAGAGCGCGTTGTCGTCCACCGTGAACTTGGAGTCGAGCGCGCGCACGTCCCCGTCCGGGGTCACGATCAGCGGATTGACCTCGCAGAGCATCGCCTCGGTCCCCACGAACGCGTCGTACAGCTGCCCGACGATGCTCGCGATCTGCTTCCGCTCGTCCGGGTCCTCGACGCCCGCGTCGTGGACGAGGCGCCGCCCTTGCCACGGGTGGTATCCCTCGAGCGGGTCCACGTGGAGCCTGACGAGCGCGTCCGGGCTCGACGCCGCGACCTCCTCGATGTCGATACCACCCTGGGTCGTGAACATGAAGAGCGGCATCTTCGCGCTCCGGTCGAACGTGATCGAGAGGTAGTACTCGCGCTCGATCTCGGACGCGCGCTCGATCCACACCTTCGCGACCACGTGGCCGCGGATGTCGAGGCCCAGGATCTCCTGGGCACGGGTCTCCGCCTCCGCAGGTGTCGCCGCGAGCTTGATGCCCCCGGCCTTGCCGCGACCTCCGGTCAGAACCTGGGCCTTGACGACCACGGGGCCGCCGAGATCCTCCGCGGCGTCGCGGGCCTCCGCCGGGCTGGTCGCGAGACGGCCCTCCGACACGGGGATCCCGTATCGGCGAAAGAGCTCCTTCCCCTGGTACTCGTAGAGGTCCAAAGCGCGGGCGAGTCTACCCGGCGCGTGCGGGTCGAGGAGCGCCCGGCGGGGTGTGCGAGCATGGGCCGGTGAGCCGGACCACGATCATCGTGCTCGTCGCGCTCGGCGCCGCGGGCGCCGGTTTTGCCCTCTCCTCGGTGGCCGAGCGCCTGCGAGGCGACGACGACGGAGGGAACACGAGCGTCGCAGCCGGGCCCCAGACGGCGGCGCTCGCGTGGCGGGAGACGTACGGCTCGACCGGCGAGCAACTCGTGTTCACGGTCGAGTCGCTCGACGTCCTCCGGGCCGGGTGGCGCGCGCGGGTGGGCGTCGAGAACGACACGAAGGTCGCGTGGGAGCTGAACGACCCGCGCGCGACACTCGATCGCTCGTTCGGGCTCATGCTCTTCACGACCGGGAAGCAGGAGGAGCTCGACGAGCTCAATACGAGCGGCGAGCTGCCGGAGCCACGGACGGCGACGAGCTTCGCGCCCGCGCTACCGGCGATCCTCGAGCCCGGCGACTCCTGGGAGGGGACGATGTCCGCGTCGGGCTCCCTCGTCGCCGGGAGCTGGGCGCGGGTCGTCTTCGGAACGCTCGTCGCGGTCGGCAACCCACCCGAGGAGCTCTCCGACACCGTGGTCTGGATCACCGACCACGCCTACCACCTGGAGGAGTGAGCCCGGCCGTCAGGCGAGCCGCGCGGTGAGCAGCGCCTGAGGCTCCGGGACCGCGCCGCAGCTCGCCGGCACGACCGGCCCGTCGCGGCGTTCGACGACCGCCGTGTGCTCCGCTCCGTCCGTCGCCACGAACCGGACGACATCGCCCTCGACCGCCGCGAGCCGGAGATCATCGACGCGATCGAGGCCCGCGGTCGTGCGGACCGCGTGCTCCGCAGCCTGCACCGCGGCGTCGTAGGACGTCCGACCGCGGTACCGGTCGAGCGTGATCGTCCCGGAGAGCGCACGGGAGACGACCTCGGACGCCTCGTCCGGCTCGAGCCGGCCGAACTGCAGCCCTGCCGGAAGCACGAGGACGTTCGCCGCGAACCGGTGCCCGCCCTGGTGCGACGAGAGCCAGAGCGACCCCGCCGGCAGCGACGGCACGAGAGCGGAGAAGACGGCGGTACCCCGGAGCGCGCAGCACGCGTCCCGGGTGCCGTGACCGCACACGAGCACGAGCGGCTGCTCGACTGCGTCTCCGGCCGTGCGCGAGATCGACCGACGCGAGCTCGTCGTGCGAGGCGAGCTCGAACGTCGCACCTCCGAGACGCTCTCGTCGGCTCGGACGACGAAGGCGAGCACCCGCCCGTCGGTCCGCGCCGGCCTCCGCACGAAGAGGAGCCGGGACCGGGGAGTCCGCCTCGAGCCAGGCATCGGCGGCACGGCGGGCCGGAGAGGAGAGCGCGTCCCTCGGCGGAGACGTCGCGCGGCCAGGTCCCGGGCACCTCGACGAGCAGCCAGCTCGTCGCCGTCGTCGCGGTGGCGAAGAGCGGCTCCCCGGCTGCCCGGGAGACGTCCGCGCAGCGCTCGGGGCTCATGCGTCGCGGACGACGCAGATGAGGTCGCCGTGCGCGACCTGCTGGCCCGGCGTGACGGTGAGCTCGGAGACGATCCCGTCGCGGTGCGCGACGATCTCGTTCTCCATCTTCATCGCCTCGATCACGCAGATGAGCCCGCCCGTCTCGACCGGCTGGCCCTCGGTGACCTCGACCCCGAGCACCGTGCCCTGCATCGGGCTGACGACCGCTCCGCTCTCCTCGCCGGCGAGGCCCTTCTTCCGCTCGCGGTGCCGGCGGGCGAGCTCGACCCAGGGCGGCTCCTGCGTGTGGACGCGAAGCTCGTGGCGACGGCCGTCGAGCTCGACGACGAGCCTTCGTTCGCGCGTCGACCCGGGCCGGCCGTCCGTGCCACCGCGGCCGCTCCGCCCGCGGATTCCTCCGTGAGCTCGAGCGCACGAGCCGCGAGCTCCTCGGACTCCGTGACGCCGCGGCACGTGCCGGCCTCGACGAAGCAGGGGGACGAGAGGAGCGCGCGGTGGAAGCCGAGAAGCGTGGTCGGGCCCTGCGATCACGAACTCCTCCAGGGCCCTGAGCATGCGTCTGCGCGCGCTCTCGCGATCGACGTCGTGGACGACGAGCTTCGCGATCAGGGGGTCGTAGAGATCCGAGATCCGGTCCCCTGCGCGCACTCCCGAGTCGACCCGGACACCGATCCCGCCCGGCTCGCGGTACGCGGTGACGAGCGCCCGGCGCCGGGAGGAACCCACGGCTCACGTCCTCGGCGTTGATGCGGCACTCGATCGCGTGACCGCGCAGGACCACCTCGTCCTGGGAGACCGAGAGCTGCTCGCCCGCGGCGATCCGCACCTGCTCGCGGACGATGTCGATGCCCGTGACCGCCTCGGTGACCGTGTGCTCGACCTGCACGCGCGTGTTCATCTCGAGGAAGTAGTACGAGCCGTCGGGGGCGAGCAGGCCCTCGATGGTGCCGGCCGAGCGGTAGCCGACCGCCCTCGTCGCGTCGACGGCGATGCGTCCGATCCGCTCGCGGAGCGCCGCGTCGACAGCCGGGGACGGCGTCTCCTCGACGAGCTTCTGATGCCGCCGCTGGATCGTGCAGTCGCGCTCGCCGAGGTGGACGACGTTCCCGTGCTCGTCCGCCAGCACCTGCACCTCGACGTGGCGGGGATCCTCGAGGTAGCGCTCCACGTACACCGACGGGTCCGCGAAGTACGCCTCCCCCTCGCGCCGGGCCGACTCGAACGCTCGCTCCACCTCGTCCGCCGAGGACGCGATCTTGAATCCCTTCCCGCCGCCGCCGGCGGAAGCCTTGATCGCGATCGGGTACCCGATCTCGTCGGCGGCGGCCATCACCTCCTCGACGCTCGCCGCGGGCTCCGTGGTACCGGGGATGATCGGCACGCCGGCGTCCCGCATCCGCTCGCGCGCCGCGGTCTTCGAGCCCATCGCCTCGATCGCCTCCGGCGGCGGGCCGATCCACACGAGCCCGGCCTCCCCCACCTGCCGCGCGAAGGAGGCGTTCTCGGCGAGGAACCCGTAGCCCGGGTGGATCGCCTCCGCTCCCGCGCGGAGCGCCGCGTCGACGACCCGGTCCGCGCGCAGGTAGCTCTCCGCCGCAGGCCCGGCGCCGATGAGATGAGCCTCGTCGGCGACCGTGACGTGCAGCCTCCCGCGGTCCTCCTCCGAGTAGACGGCGACGGTGCCGATCCCGAGCTCGCGCAGCGTGCGGAAGATGCGAACGGCGATCTCGCCGCGGTTGGCAACGAGGATCTTCGAGAACGGCGCCACGGGACGCGTATTCTCCACCACGGTGAGCCTCCCGGATCAGCTCACGGTCGCGCGCGTGGCGGCCGTGCCCCTGGTGGTCGTCCTGTACGCCTGGGACTTCCCGAACCACGCGTACTGGGCGACCGCGGTCTTCGTCGTCGCGATGGCGACCGACCAGATCGACGGCTGGCTGGCGCGACGCCGTGGCATCAGCTCCCCACTCGGGAAGCTGCTCGATCCCGTCGCGGACAAGGTCCTCGTGCTGGCGGCACTCGTGATGCTGATCGGCGAGGGCGTCGCGCCGGCTTGGATGATCGCGCTCATCGTCGTCCGCGAGATCCTCGTGTCCGGGCTCCGGCTCGCGGCCGTCGAGCGCGGCGTCGTGCTCGGAGCCCGCGACCTGGGACGGCTCAAGACGTGGGCGCAGGCCCTCGCGGCCACCATCGCCGGCCTCGCGGCGGCGGGCGCCTGGAGCGACGACATCGCCTGGTGGGCGCTCCTCGTCGCGCTCGTCGCGACCTGGGTGTCCGGGCTCGACTACGCGCGCGTCGCGCCGCGCGTGCTCCGTGGCGAGGGCGCGTAGCGCGCCGCCGCGGGGACGTTGTCGACCGCCTCCTGCGTCGCCGTGCGCCACCACGCGCTCGCATAGGCCTCGGGACGCCCGTCGAGGCTGACTCCCGCCCGCTCGAGCGCCTGGCTCAGGGCCTTTCGCTCTGCCTCGGGGAGCGGTGGGGCGATCGCCAGCGTCATCGTGTCGAGCTTATGCCCCGGAGAGAAGCCGTGCTCCGGTCGCCTTGAACGACGCGACGACGACCTCGCCCTCCCGAAGCCCGAGCCGCTCGCAGGACTGCGCCGTCACCTCGGCGGTCACCGGCCCGATCTGGACCCGCACGCGGTTCCCGAGCGTCACGAGCGACGCGATCGGCGCGCGCACGTGGTTGACCGCCGAGTCGTCGGGCGCGTCGCGGGCCACCGAGACCTCCCACGGATAAACGGCGAGGGCGACCCTGCCGCTCGCCGCCTCGACCGAGTACGCCGTGAAGCCCGCGTCGAGGGCTACCTCCGTCAGGCCGTTCGGCGCGACCCTGGCGACGCCACGGAGGAGGTTCGCCCCCGTGAACCCGGCGACGAACGGATCCGCGGGCGCGGCCACGAGCTCGGACGGGGCACCGACCTGGAGGAGACTCCCGTCCACGAGCACGCCGACGCGATCCGCGAGCGCAGCCGCATCCTCGAAGTCGTGCGTGACGATCAGCGTCGGCAGGCCGAGGTCGAGCAGGAGCTCGCGAAGCTCCTGCCGGACTCGCGAGCGAGTGTGCGCGTCGAGCGCCGAGAGAGGTTCGTCGAGCAGGAGCACTCCGGGGTCGCGGGCGAGCGCCCGCGCGAGCGCGACACGCTGGCGCTCGCCGCCCGAGATCGTCGCGGGACGAGCGTTGGCGAGTGCGGCGATCCCGAACCGCTCGAGCAGTTCGTCGACCCGCTCGCGACCGCCGAATGCGACGTTCGCACGCACGGTCATGTGCGGGAACAGCGCGTACTCCTGGAACACGAGCCCGACGCGCCGGCGCTCGGGCGGGACGTCGATCCGACGCTGGGTGTCGAGCCACGTGTCGTCACCGAGCGCGACGTGGCCCCGGTCCGGGCGGAGGAGCCCGGCGATCGAGCGCAGCACGCTCGTCTTCCCGGCCCCGGACGGCCCCATCAGCGCGACCGTCTCCGCGCCGACCTCGAGCGCTAGCGAGAGGCGAAAGGAGCGGAGACCGTGATCGAGGTCGACGCCGAGCGTCTCCACGAAGGGATCACCTTGGCTGCGAAGAGGACGAGAGCGCTTCCCAGCACGAGCAGCGCTCCGATGGCGAGGGCGGTATCGAAGTCGACGTCGAACTCCTGGTAGACGGCGAGCGAGAGCGTCTGGGTCACGCCCTGGAGCGAGCCTGCGAACATGATGGTCGCGCCGAACTCGCCCAGGCCGCGTGCGAACGCGAGCGCCGCGCCGGCCCCGAGCCCCCCGGACGCCATCGGCAGGGCGACGCGCGCGAACGTCCGCGCGGGGCCGGCGCCGAGCGTGCGAGAGGCGGCGACGAGATCCGGGTCGACCGCCTCGAACGCGGCGATCGCCGTTCTCACGTAGAACGGGCTCGCGACGAAGGTCACGGCGAGGATCACCGCGACCTTCGTGAACGCGACGTCGACCCCGAGCGTCTCGAGCGTCCCGCCGAGCAACCCGAGCCGCCCGAAGGCCGCGAGCAATCCGATGCCGGCGACGGCCGGCGGGAGCACGAGCGGGAGCTCCACGAGCGTGACGAGGAGCGTGCGTCCGCGAAAGCTGCGGGACGCGAGGAGGTACGCCGTCGGAGTCCCGAAGAGGACGATGAGCGCCATCGCCACGAGGTTCGTCTCGGCCGTGACCCGGAGCGCGTCGAGGGCGACGTCGCTCGTCAGGCCGTCGCGCAGCTCCGCGAGGGTGAGCTCGGAGAAGATGGCCACGATGGGAAGCAACAGGAACCCGAGCGCGACGCAGGCAGCCGCCCACAGGGCGACTCCGAAGGCGGTCGGCCTCACGGGATCCCGAAGCGCGCCGAGCGGAGCTCGCGCCGGCCGTCCGGGCCGAGCACGGAGATGACGAATCCCTGCGCCGCTTCCAGGTCCGCGGGACGCGCAGCGACCGCGAGCTCGTACGTCACGGTCGGCTGCGCCCGGTCGGGGATGGAGATCGCCCGCACCCTCGAGGCGACCGGCTTGACGTCCGTCCGGTAGACGAAGCCGGCGTCGGCCTGCCCGAGCGCGACCTTGCCGACCACGCCCTTCACGTCCTGCTCGAGGCTGACGGTCTTCTTCAGGATCCTCAGCATCCCGAGACGCTTCAGCACCTCCCTCGTGTAGAGGCCGATCGGGACCTTCGGACCGGCGACGACGAGTCGCAGCTTGGGGCGCTTCGCGAGGTCGCCGATCGTCCTGATCCGCGCCGGGTTGGAGCGCGGAACGATCACGACGAGCGAGTTCGTGGCGAAGGCGACGGGCTTGCGGGCGAGGCCCTCGTCGTACAGCGCCTTCGTGTAGATCGGGCTTGCCGAGAGGAAGACGTCGAAGGGAGCGCCGCGCCGGATCTGCTCGGCGAGCGAGTTCGAGCTCCCGAACGAATAGCGTGCCCCGGGGTCGATCCTCGGCAGGACCTCGGTGAGCGACGCGGCCGCGAGCACGGTCGCCGTGTCCCCGGAGGCCCTGCCCGGCGAGCCCAAGGCGGTGCCCGCCACGAGGCCGACGAGCGCCAGCGCGACGAGCGCGAGCCTCCTCACCGCTCGACCATCACCGAGGTCGCCTTGACGACGCCGGTCGCGCTCGCGCCCGGCTTGAGACCGAGCTGCTCGGCCGACTCGCGCGTGATGATCGCCACCACGCGCGTGGGCTCGGTCACGTCGATCTCGACCTGCGCGAGAAGCCCCTCGACGGCGACCGAGCGCACGACTCCGTGAAACCGGTTGCGCGCGGACAGTTGCTCCGACCCCTCCGACCCGCGCAGCCGCTCGACCTCGGCGCTCGCGACGACGCGGCGGTTCGCAGCGTCGCGCTCGACGCGGATCTTCCCCGCGCGATCCCAGCGTCGGAGGGTGTCGAGCGAGATCCCGAGCGCGCGGGCCGCCTCTGCCGCGGTGAGTGTGTGCCTAGGCATTGCCTAGGCACTATACGATGTCGAGTGATGGCTCGCCAAGGGGAGCCGGCGCAGGTGCCGCGAAGCGCGCTCGTCGTCGCGGTTCCAGAGGTCTCGGCCGTCGCGGAGCCCTGGCTCGAGCGGACGGCATCTGCGAAGCCGTCGCACGGCATCCCGGCACACGTCACCGTCCTCTTCCCCTTCGTCCCCGCCACCGAGATCGACGACGCGCTGCTCGAGGGCCTGAACGCCCTCTTCGTCCGGGTGCAGCCGTTCGACTTCGAGCTCACCGAGTGCCGCCGGTTCCCCGCCGTCCTCTACCTCGCCCCCGAGCCGGCGGGGCCGTTCGTCGCGATGACCGAAGCCGTCGTCGCGGCGTACCCGGACTTCCCGCCGTACGAGGGCGTCTTCGACTCGATCGTCCCGCACCTCACGGTGGCCGAGGGCCTGCCCACGGTCCTGAACCGCGCCGAGGGCGAGGTCCGACCGCGGCTACCGATTGGGGCGGAGGCCCACGAGGTCCTGCTCCTCGAGGAGGTCGAGCCGGAGCCCGCACGCTGGCAGGTGAGAGCGCGCATCCCGCTCGGCGCCATCTAGCCTGTCGCCGTGGCCGACCGTCTGCGTGCCCTCTGGGACTTCGGCGACCTCGACGCGTCGGAGCGGCGCTTTCGCGAGGCGCTCGACGAGGAGCCGTCGGCCGCGGCGCGAGCCGAGATCATGACGCAGCTCGCCCGCGTCGAGGGGCTTCGCGGCGAGTTCGAGGCGGGTGAGCACCTCGTCGCGGAAGCCGAGCGGCTCGCGGGCGAGAGCGCCGTCGCGCGCGTGCGGATCGACCTCGAGCGCGGCCGCCTGCGCCGCTCGAGCGGAGACCCGGCGGGCGCGCTCCCGCTGTTCGAGTCCGCGTACGAACGCGCGCTCGGAGTGGACGAGGGCTTCCTGGCGGGCGACGCGGCGCACATGGCGGCGCTCGCGGCGGCGGATCATGACGGCTATCTCGCGTGGACCGAGCGCGGCGTCACGCTCGCGGAGACGAACGAGGACGCCAGGTACTGGCTCGGCCCTCTCCTCAACAACCTGGGCTGGGAGCACTACGAGGCGGGCGAGCACGTGCTCGCGCTCACCGCGTTCGAGCGCGCGCTCACCGCGCGTGAGGCGCAGCCCGAGAGCCCCGAGCCGATCGCGCTCGCTCGCTACGCCGTCGGGAAGGCCCTGCGCGCGCTCGGGCGCTCCGACGAGGCCGTCCCGCTCGTCGAGCAGGCCGTCGCGTGGGCGGCGAGCAGCGGAGCGCCGGACGGCTGGTACCACGAGGAGCTCGCGCTCGAGTACGACGCGATCGGCCGGACGGACGAGGCGCGCGAGCAGGCATGGCTCGCCGTTCCGCTGCTCGAGGAGGCGGATCCGTCCTTCGCCGAGGACGCCGAGCGCGCCTCGCGCCTGCGCGCGCTCGCCGGCGCCTAGGCGAGAGCCTCGAGCCGGTCGACGAGCGAGGCGAGGACCGCGAAGGTCTCCTCCACCGGCTTCGTGGACGCCAGGTCCACGCCGGCGTGCCGCAGGATGTCGAGCGCGTACCCCGACCCGCCGGCGCGCAGGAAGTCGAGATAGCGCTCGGCGGCGCCGGGCTCGCCGTCGAGAACTCCGCGCGCGAGCGCGTGCGCGCCGGAGATGCCCGTCGCGTACTGGAAGACGTAGAACGGCGCGTACAGGTGGCTGAACTGGGCCCAGGTGATCCCGACCCGCTCGCGGTCGAAGGAGAAGCCCGGGCCGTACGCCTCGGCGAAGAGCTCCGCCATCCGCTCCTCGAGGACGTCGGCGGTGAGGCCCTCTCCGCGCTCGACGCGCTCGTGCGCGTCCTTCTCGAAGCGGGCGAGCGTCGGCATGAGGAAGAAGTACCGGTGGAAGTTCGCCATCGCCTCGTCGAGCACGGCGAGCTGGAGCTCGCGGTCCTCGATGACCTCGAGGAGGTGGGCGCGAAGCATGGCCTGGTGGAAGTTCGACGCCACCTCGGCGACGAACAGCGAGTACCTGCTCGAGATCGGCGGCTGGGTCTTCCAGGTGAGGTACGAGTGCATCGAGTGCCCGAGCTCGTGGGCGAGCGTGCCGAGGCTCCCGGCCGTGCCGTCGAAGCTCATCATGATGAAGGGGTGCGTGCCCTGCGCGCCGGCGGAGAAGGCGCCGCTCATCTTCCCCTGGTTCGGGTAGACGTCGACCCAGCGCTCCTCCAGGCAGCCGCGGCGGACCGTGGCCACGTACTCGTCGCCGAGCGGGGCGAGCGCCTCGCAGATCCACTCGACGCACTGCTCGTAGGAGAGCGCGGCCGCGTCTGCGCCGAGCGGCGCCCAGAGGTCGTACGGCTGGAGCGCGTCGAGGCCCAGGATCTTCGCGCGCACGCCCCAGTAGCGATGCCAGGTCGGGAGGTTGCGCTCGAAGGTCGCGAGCAGCCCGTCGAACACCTCCAGCGGGACGTTCGTGCGATGGAGCGCGGCAGCACGCGTCGTCGCATGACGCCGGGCCCTGGCCGAGAAGGCGTCGTGCTTGATCGCCGTCGCGTACGTCGCGGTGAGCGCGTTGCGGACGTTCCGGTAGCCGTCGGCGTAGCTCTCCCAGGCGGTTCGGCGCAGGTCCCGGTCGGGGCTCGCGAGCAGCCCGTGGATCGAGCCCTGCGTGACATCGGCCGTGTCGCCGGACGCGCCGGTCGCCGGGGCGAAGACGAGGTCGGTGTCCGTGAGGCCGCTGTGGATCAGGTACGGGCCGGACTCCACGTCGGCCAGCATGCCCAGGAGCTCCTCGACCTCCGACGAGCGCACGTGCTCGCCGCGGCGGAAGAGGTCGTCGACGTAGTGGGAGTATGGAGCGAAGGCGGGATCGGCCTGCGACCACTCGAGCAGCCTGCTCCCGCCCGATCGCGAGCAACTCCGGCTCGACGAACGCCGCCGCCGCCGCGACCTGGGCGCCGACGCTCTCGGCGCGGCCGAACCGTGCCACCGCGTCCTGGTTCGTCGTGTCGACCGCGTAGCCGACTCCGGCATACGTGTACACGTGACCGAACCGCTGCATGAGGGCGTCGCGAGCGCGAAGCGCCCCGAGCGTCACCTCGGGGCCTTCCGCGAGCCGGCCGGCGTACGCCCCCAGGCCGGACAGGTCCGCGACGATCGCCTCCACCTCGGCCTCCCAGGCCTCGACCGTCGGGAAGACGCTCTCGGCGTCCCAGGTGCGCTCCACCGGGACGGCGCTGCGCGGCGGTGTGGTCGTCGTGGTCTCCATCGCCTGCCTTTCAGAGGGGGATGTTGCCGTGCTTGCGCTTCGGCTTGGGCTCACGCTTCGACAGTGTCGTCTCGAGCGCCGACGACGAGCACAGGCCGGGTCCGCCGCGGCTCGATCACGTCGTCGACGTACCCGCGCTCGGCTGCGGTGTACGGGTTGGCGAAGCGCTCCTTGTAGTCCGCGATCAGCTCGCTCCGACGTGCCTCCGGGTCGTCCGCCTGCTCGAGCTCGTGCCGGAAGACGATGTTCACCGCGCCCTCGGGCCCCATCACGGCGACCTCCGCGGTCGGCCAGGCCACGTTGAAGTCGGCCCGGATGTGCTTGGACGACATGACGTCGTACGCCCCGCCGTAGGCCTTGCGCGTGATCACGGTGAGCTTCGGCACGGTCGCCTCCGAGTATGCGTACAGGAGCTTCGCGCCGTGGCGGATGATCCCGCCCCACTCCTGCGCCGTTCCCGGGAGGAACCCCGGCACGTCCACGAACGTGACGAGCGGGACGTTGAAGGCGTCGCAGGTGCGGACGAAGCGCGCCGCCTTCACCGACGCGTCGATGTCGAGGACGCCGGCGAGCGCTCCGGGCTGGTTGCCGACGACGCCGACCGCGTGCCCGCCGAGGCGGGCGAAGCCGCACACGATGTTCTCGGCCCAGTGCGGCTGCACCTCGAGGAACTCACCGTCGTCGAAGACGCGCTCGACGACGTGCTTGATGTCGTACGGCTTGTTCGGGCTGTCCGGGACGATCGTGTCCAGGGAAGGGTCCTCGCGGTCGACGGGATCGGCCGGCGGCGCGTACGGCGGCGGCTCGAGGTTGTTCTGCGGCAGGAACGACAGCAGGTAGCGCGCCTCCTCGAGGCACGTCTCCTCGTCCTGCGCGGTGAAGTGGGCGACGCCGGACCTCGTCGCGTGCGTGGCCGCGCCGCCGAGCTCCTCGAAGCTCACGTCCTCGCCCGTCACCGTCTTCACCACGTCGGGGCCGGTGATGAACATGTACGACGTCCGCTCCACCATGAGCACGAAGTCCGTGATCGCCGGCGAGTACACCGCCCCGCCCGCGCACGGCCCCATGACCAGCGAGATCTGCGGGACCACGCCCGACGCCTGGACGTTGCGCCAGAAGATCTCGGCGTAGCCCGCGAGCGAGACGACGCCCTCCTGGATCCGCGCGCCGCCGGAGTCGTTGATCCCGATCACCGGGCAGCCGTACCGCACGGCCATGTCCATGACCTTGCACACCTTCTCCGCGAACACCTCGGAGAGCGAGCCCCCGAAGATCGTGAAGTCCTGCGAGAAGACGAAGACCTTGCGCCCGAAGATCGTCCCGTAGCCGGTGACGACGGCGTCGCCCCACGGGCGCCTGTCGCGCATGCCGAACTCGACCTCGCGATGGCGGACGTAGCGGTCGAGCTCGACGAACGAGCCGGGGTCGAGCAGCTTCTCGACCCGCTCGCGCGCGAGGAGCTTTCCCCGCTCGCGCTGCCGGGCCACGTGCTTCTCGCTCGCGGCCGTCAGGGACTCGTCGCGGAGCTCCTCCAGCCAGCGGAGCTTCGCCCCGGTCGTGTCGTGCGTCTCCGCCACCGCTGCGGAGCCTAACGACGCCGCAGGGACCCGGCCTCGCCTCCGCTCAGCCGCTCGGGTCGAAAAACTCGTTGGCCGTCGAGTACCCGAGGTCCGCCACCGGGCTGCCACCGATCGCCACGCCGCGCGAGCATCGGAGCTCCCCTTCTGCCAGCGACCGCCTCCCGAGGCGCCGGACGCGAGCGCTCCCAGGGCCCGCTGCGAGCACCAGCGCTCTCCACATGCTCCGGATACGCGCGCGGAGGCTTCGGCCTATCGCTCGGGACTAGGGTTCCTCACGTGACGGCACCGCTCGACCGCTCGACGACCTGGCCCTACGAGAGCGGCGAGCCGGGGCCGTTCTCCTACGCCCGCTTCTCCGGGCCGACGGTCGTCGAGGCCGAGCGGGCGCTCGGCCGGCTCGACGGGGGCGAGGCCCTCCTCTTCGCGTCCGGCACCGCGGCCTCGGCGGCGGTCGTGCTGGCGCTGCTCGAGCCCGGGGACACCGTCGCCCTCGCCGAGGGCGCCTACTACGGGACCGGCGTGCTCCTCGACGAGCTGGGCCGCTGGGGCGTGCGACACGTCGAGTTCGACCAGGCCGGAGCGCCTCCGCGGGACGCGGCGCTCGTGTGGCTCGAGGCGCCGACGAACCCGTTCCTCACGCTGCCCGACTTCGAGGCCGCCGCGGCACACCCTGCGCCGGTCCTGTGCGACTCGACGGCGGCCACCCCGCTCCACGTGAGGCCGCTCGAGCGCGGCTGCGACTTCGCGCTGCACTCCGCGACGAAGTACCTGGCCGGCCACGACGACGCGCTCGTCGGCGCCGTCGTCTGCGGTCGCTCCGAGGACGCCGCTCGCCTGCGGGAGTTCCGATCCCGGACCGGGTCCGTGGCGGCGCCGGACGTCGCCTGGTTGCTCCTCCGCGGGCTCGCGACGCTCGAGGTGAGAGTGCGGCGCCAGACGGAGAGCGCGCTCGTGCTCGCCGACCGGCTCCGCGAGCATCCGGCGGTGGGCGTCGTGCGCCACCCCGGATTCGGGGGCCTCCTCTCGTTCGACGTCGCGGACGCCGAGGCGGCCCGGCGGGTCGAGACGGCGACGACGCTCGATCGAGAACTCGACGAGCCTCGGCGGGGCGAGCTCCCGGATCGAGTCTCGCGCGCGCTGGGAGGGCGACCGCGTGCCGCCGGGCCTCCTCCGGCTCTCGGTCGGCCTCGAGGACGTGGACGAGCTGTGGGCCGACCTCGAGCGCGCGCTCGATGAGGCCTGAGCCGTGCGCCTCGTCGTTCGCCCGAGCCGGTACCTGCACTACAACGCCGGCGCCTTCGTCTCCGAGGGGGAGGCGTGCCTCGTGGATCCGGGGATCACGGCGGACGAGGTCGCCGCGCTCGTCGCGGACGTGGGCGACGCGGAGATCCGCTTCGTCGTTCTCACGCACGCCGACTGGGATCACGTGCTCGGGCCCGAGCACCTGCCGCACGACGACGATCGTCGCCCACGCCGACTTCGCGGACGGCCTGGACCGCGACGGCATCAGCGCGGCGCTCGCACGCCTCGAGCAGCACGCCGGGATCGCGCGCGACACGCCGTTCGAGCCACCGCTTCCGGACGTGACCTTCGCCGACGAGACGACGCTCGCGGTGGGCGGTCTCGAGCTCCGCCTCGCCCATGCGCCCGGCCACTCGCCGAACATGCTCACGGTCTACGAGCCGGCGAGCGCGACCCTCTGGGCCGCGGACGTCCTGAGCGACGTCGAGATCCCGTCGATCATCGACGACCTCGCGAGCTACGAGCGCACGCTCTCGAGGCTGGCCGGGCTCGAGATCCGCACGCTCGTCCCCGGCCACGGGACGGCGACCGACGACCGCGCGGAGATCGCGAGACGGCTCGACGAGGATCGCGCCTACCTCGCCGCGCTCCGCGAGACGATCGGCGCCGTGATCGCTCGGCGGCCGGTCGCTGGACGAGGCGGTGGCCGCCGCGGGTGCGACCTCGCTTCGGCGCTCGGAGGGTGACGAGGAGCTCCACCGCCTCAACGCCGAGAAGGTGTACGCCGACCTCGGCGGCGACGCCGACCCGGCCGCGGTCGGCTTCGCGAAAGCCTGGAAGGAGGCGACCGCACCATGAGCCTGCTCGACCGGTTCCGGCAGAAGCGCCCCCCGGCCGCGGAGCTCGACCTCCTGCTCGTCCGGAGGCTGCGCTCGGTCGGCGACGACCTCACGCGTCCGAGGCGGATCGTGCACTTCCTCGACTTCGCGCGAGAGGACGACGCACGGAAGGCGGCGCTCGAGATCGAAGAGGCGGGCTACGACGTGACGGTCGCCCCACCCGAGTCCCGACGCCCCGCGCTGGTCGGTCCGGGCCGAGGGCGCTCGCGTCGTCGACGAAGTGACGATCACCGCCTTCCGCGCGTGGTTCGAGCGCGTCGCGGCCGAGCATGCCGGCGAGTACGACGGCTGGGAGTCTCCCTCCATGGCCTAGCCGCCCGTCGGCTGCACGTCGTCAGCCCGAGAGCCCTCCGATCGCGTCGCCGATCAGCTTGGCGCCGATCAGCAGCAGGATCACGGTCATGATCGCGGCGTTGTTGCGCGCCATCCAGTCCTGCAGGCGTGCGAGCAACGGCCCCGCGCGATCACCGAGCGCGAAGTACATGACAACCGGGATGGCGACGCCGAGCGATCCGATCGCCGTGAAGACGACCAACGCCGTCGCCTCCTCGCGGCCTGTGAGGTCGGCTCCGACGATCGCCGCCATCCCTGCGACGGTGAGGATCAGGTTCTTGGGGTTCAAGGCCGACAGGACGACCCCGGCGCCGAACGCCTCCGCAGGCGTGAAGCTGTCGATCGAACCCATCCACTTGGGCGTCACGGGCTCCTCGCCGTCACGGGGCCGCCCCCGCCATTGCTTCGCCGCCAGAGCAGGAGCCCGAGCCCCAGCACGAGCTTCAGCCAGCTCGTCCAGCGCGCCGGCTCCGCGCCGTCCGTTCCGCCCACGCTGCCCGCGAGGAGGAGCACGACGCTGCCCGCGACGAGGACGCCGGTGATCCTGCCCGAGCAGGTACGCCGGTCCGTTCAGTCGCCCGCGCGGCGAGACGAGCATGAGCACCACGGCGATGATCGGAATCGGGCTGATCGCCACGCCGACCGCAGCCGGGAGCATGTCGCCGATCGCCTGGCCCACTACGCGCCACCCGCCAGAGCCGCCACCGCGACGCGCACGGTCGGGTACGTCTTCAGCGGTCGGTCACCGGCGCCAACCCTATCCCCGTCCGCGACCGCGCCGCTCTGCGGCCGCGACCAGCCGCTACGCTCCGCTGGTGCTCTTCACACGTAAAGCGCCGAGATGCCGACTCCCGAGGAGGCGCTCCCGGGCCGCGACACGCCGATCCTCGTCCCTGGGCGTCACCTCGTCCTCGGCACGCCGATCGGCCCGCCCTTCCCCGAGGGCACCGAGCAGGCGGTCTTCGGCATGGGCTGCTTCTGGGGCGCCGAGCGGATGTTCTGGCAGGCGCCACACGTCTACACGACGGCTGCCGGGTACGCCGGCGGCTTCACGCCGAACCCCACGTACCAGGAGGTCTGCTCGGGGCAGACCGGGCACACCGAGGTCGTGCTCGCGGTCTTCGACGCCGCGAAGACGAGCTACGAGGAGATGCTCCGCATCTTCTGGGAGGGCCACGACCCGACCCAGGGCATGCGCCAGGGGAACGACGTCGGCACGCAGTACCGCTCGGCGATCTACTGGACGAGCGAGGCACAGCGCGAGGCCGCGCTCGCGTCACGCGACATGTT
Source organism: uncultured Actinomycetes bacterium (assembly GCA_963705535.1). Classification (GTDB taxonomy): domain Bacteria; phylum Actinomycetota; class Thermoleophilia; order Gaiellales; family Gaiellaceae; genus GMQP-bins7. The sequence continues at coordinate 157,627 of CAVPJY010000004.1, read as the reverse complement.
CCAGCAGGAGCTCGCGCGAGCGGGCTACGGCGAGATCACGACCGAGATCGCCGAGGCGGGGCCGTTCTACTACGCCGAGGACTACCACCAGCAGTACCTCGCCGCGAACCCGAACGGCTACTGCGGGCTCGGCGGGACGGGCGTCTCCTGCCCGGTCGGCCTGGCGGTCTCGCCGAAGACCGCGTAGCGCACGACGGTCCGGAAGCCCATCGCCTCGTACATCGCGAGGGCCATCTCCGACGACTGGAGCACCGCGGTGTCGAGCCCCGCGTCCCTACCCGTCGCGGCCGCGGCCCACGTCAACGCCCTGCCGACGCCGCGACGGCGGGCGCCCGGGAGCGTGCCCACGTTGTAGACGCCGTTCGCCCGTTCGCTCCGAATCGCGAGCGCGTATCCGACAGGGCGGCCCCGTAGCCGTCCGATGAACCCGGTCACGTCGGGATCACCGAGAAACGCGGGCGAGAACATCCGCTCCGCCAGGTCCCGAGGGAGCCCCGAGCCCATCCCGACCCTCAGGAACTCCTCGATGCCGGCATCGTCGACGGAGACGACGATGACGTCGGGCGACGGCGTGGGCGCCTCCGGTACCGGATGGAGCACCATGCCGGGGTACGGCCCGCGGTCGCGCTCGAGGCCGTGCGCACGCGCCACCTCGGCGAGACCCGCCTCGAGCCCGGCCGCGACGAACACGCGATGCGGGACCCCGCGCACGCGCACCCAGCGGAGCGCCGTGTCGAGCTCGTCCGGCGTGCCCGGCTCGACGACTACGCAGCCGTTGAAGAGCGCGATCGGGAGCCCCGAGACGTAGGCGAAGACGCCGCCGAGCCGACGGAGCTCGCCGCCGACGCAGTGCTCTCGCGAGCTTCGCGAACGAGGCGACGAAGTTCTCGTGCGCGAGCGCGATCAGCTCGCGTTCGCCCTTCATCCCCGGAGCCTACGGCGCCGCGAACCCGAACGGCTACTGCGGGCTCGGCGGCACGGGCGTCTCCTGCCCGATCGGCACGGCCGTCGCGACGACGTCCTAGCGCGCGGCCGTCGCTCTCTCGGTCTCGGATCCCGTCGTCAGTCGCTGCGCGATGAAGACCGGGATGATCGTGAGCACGATCGACGAAGAGCGCGATCGCGTTCACGATCGGCAGCTCCTGGCCCTGCCGGATCTTCCCGAAGATGATCAGCGGCAGCGTGTTCTGCGCCCCGGCCGTGAAGTAGGTCACGACGATCTCGTCCCAGGAGAGCGCGAACGCGAGCAGCCCGCCGGCGATGATCGCCGTTCGCACGACCGGGAACGTCACGTACCGGAAAGTCTGCCAACCGTGCGCGCCCAGATCGGCCGAGGCTTCGAAGAACGAGCCCGACGTCCGGCGCAGGCGCGCGAGAACGTTGTTGAAGACGATGACCACGCAGAACGTCGCGTGGCCGACGACGATCGTCCAGAAGTTGAACTGGACGGACCAGAAGCTGAAGAACGAGTTCAGCGCCATCCCGGTGATGATCCCGGGCAGCGCGAGCGGAAGAACGAAGACGAACGAGACGGCGTCCTGTCCGAAGAACTTGTGGCGCGAGAGCGCGAACGCAGCCAGCGAACCGAGGACGAGGGCGATCGCGGTTGCCGTCAGGCCTGCCTTGACCGACAGCCAGAGTGCGTCGCGAACCTCCTCGTCGTGCCAAGCGGCCGAGAACCACTTGGTCGTGAAGCCCGGAATCGGCCAGCTCTGGATGTTGGAGGAGTTGAAGGCGTAGACGCCCATGATCGCGATGGGGATCCAGAGGAACGAGACGACCGCCACGCCCCAGATCCACAGCCCGATCCTCGTTCCGCGCGTGAACATCTCAGAGGTTCTCGAAGGCGCCGAGACGCCGCATGATCGCGATGAAGACGATCATGATCGCGAGCGGGACGGTCGCGAACGCGGCCGCGAAGGGGACGTTGTTGGCGATGCCGACGTTCGCGAAGACGACGTTGCCGATCAGCTGCGAGCCCGGACCGCCCACGAGGCCCGGCGCGATGTAGTCGCCCAGCGTGAGCGAGAAGGTGAAGATCGACCCGGCGGCGATCCCGGGAATCGCCAACGGGAACACGACTCGCCGAACCGTCGTGAAGCCCTTCGCTCCGAGGTCGGCGGACGCCTCGAGGTACGAGCCGGGCACGCGCTCCAGCGCGGCGTACACGGGTATGACCATGAACGGGAGCCAGATGTACGAGTACACGAGCCACATCGCCCAGTTCGTGTAGAGGATGTTCTGGCCGGGGAGCCCCAACCCCGTGAGGGCCCAGTTCAGCGCGCCGTCAGGGTTCAGGATGAGCCGCCACGAATAGACACGGACGAGGTAGCTCACCCAGAGCGGCACGACCGTCGCGACGAGGAGCAGTACACGCAGACGCGGGCTCGCCACGCGGACGAGAAAGAGCGCGTACGGAAACGCGAGGACGATGCACGTGAGCGTGACCGCGGCCGCGAGGCCCACGGTGCGAAACACGATCCGTCGGTACGTCGGGTCGTCCCAGAGGGTGCGGAAGTTGTCGAAGGTCCAGGTGTGGACGACCTCGCTCGTGAACTCGTCCAACGTCCAGAAGGAGGAGACGAGCAGGGCGACGAGCGCCGCCACATACACGAACAGGAACGCCGCGAGCGGCAATCCGAGCTGTCCGACGGCCTTGGCGCCGGGCCGCCTCCAGGCAAGGGACGACGACGCTCGGAGGGCCCCCTTTCGCTGGAGGCCCTCCGGCGTCGAAGTGGCGTCAGCCGCCACGGCGAGGTTCCTACCCCTTCACCTGCGTCCAGCCCTGCACCCACTTCGAGTAGGGCATGCAGACCTTGCCGCGGCTGTCACCGCAGTCGGTGAGCGGCGTCTTCCAGAACTTGATCGAGCGGTAGTACGCCGCAGGCGCGTTGGCCGAGTACTGCTCACACGAGCCCTTGGCCAGCTTGTTCATGTACGGGCAGGCTTTCTTGTTGACGGGGGTCTCGCCCCAAGTCACGCCCTGCATCGCTTGCACCTTCGGCGTCGAGATGTAGTTCCACCACAGGTATGCGCAGTTCGGATGCTTTGCCTTCGCCGAGAGCATCCACGTGTCGAGCCAGCCCGTCACACCCTCCTTCGGACTCACGTACGCGACGGGAACCTTCGCCGGCTTGAGCTGCGCCAGCATGTACGGCCACGATGCCCCCAGAGTCGAACCGCCGTTCTTGAACAGGTCGATCTGGTCCGACGCGAGCAGCCAGTACTTCTTCACGAGCGGCTTCTGCTTCTTCAGCAACGCGATCGCCGCCGCGAACTGCTTCGAGTCGAGCTCGTACGGGTCCTTGATGCCGAGCGACGGTTGCGTCTTGGAGAGGTACAGAGCCGCGTCGGCGATCTGGATCGCGTTGTCAGGGATCGTGATCTTGCCCTTGTTCTTCGGGTCGTAGATCGTCGACCACGACGTCGGCTTCTTCTCCTTCTTCGTGTTGTAGAGGAGGACGTTGGGCCCGAACTGGAGCGAGATCCCGTAGTGCTTGCCGCCGACCGTATTCGTCGAGGGAGACTTGAATGCGGCATGGAAGTCTTTCCACGGCTTCACGAGCTTGACGTTGGTCTCCGCGATGTCACCGCCGAGGATCAGCCGCAGGCTGGCGTCGCCCGACGCGGAAACCATGTCGTACTGCCCGCCGCCGCCGGAGCGCATGAGCGTCACCATCTCGTCTGAGCTGCCGGCGTACTTGGCGCTTGACCTTGCAGCCCGACTGCGTCTCGAACGGCTTCACCCAGGACTTGTCCAGGTAGCCCTCCCAGGCGACCATCCTGAGCTCGCCCTCACCCTTGCCGATCTGCGTCGGCACAGCCGACGCCGAGCCCTTCGACACTCCGGCCGCAGGCAGCGCCAGGCCGGCCACCAGCAGCGCGAGCGCGACTGCCGGTGCCGTGCGAATGCGTTTCCTCACGTTCCCTCCTTGATGACGAACTCCACGTCCGGTCGCCACGCGAGCCGGACGCGCTTGCCTTCCATCTCGTGGACGTCGCTCGACGTCGTCTCGAGGTTCTGCTGGAGGACCGACAGCTCACCGCCACCGTCGAGGGCGACGACGAATCGCGTCGCCGGCCCGACGTAGACGGACGGCACGAATCGTGCCCGCCTCGCCCTCGTCTGCCTCGAACGGAAGCAGCCGGATCTTCTCCGGGCGCACGGTGAACGCGCGCCCGTTCCTCTCGATCACGTTCGACGTGCCGATGAAGCCCGCCACGAACTCCGAGACGGGATGCTCGTACGTCTCGGCGGGACTGCCGATCTGCTCGATCCTCCCCTCGTTGAAGACCGCGATCCGATCGGACATCGTGAGCGCCTCTTCCTGATCGTGCGTGACGTAGATGAACGTCATGCCGAGCTCCTGCTGCAACTCCTTGAGCTCGATCTGCAGCTCCTGGCGGAGCTTGAGGTCGAGCGCGCCCAGGGGCTCGTCGAGCAGGAGCGCCTGCGGCCGGTTCACGATCGCGCGCGCGAGTGCGACCCGCTGCCGCTGCCCCCCGGAGAGCTGACCGGGCTTGCGGTCGCCGTAGCCGCCGAGGCGCACCATCGCGAGCGCCTCGCCGGCCTGTGCCCGGCGCTCCGCCCTCGGCACGCGCTTCACTCGCAGCCCGTACTCGACGTTGGCCTGCACCGTCATGTGCGGGAAGAGCGCGTAGTCCTGAAAGACCGTGTTCACCGGGCGCTGGAACGGCGGCATGGAGGCGACGTCGCGCCCGGCGAGCTCGATCCGTCCTCCGTCCGGACGCTCGAACCCCGCGATCAGCCGGAGCGTCGTCGTCTTCCCCGATCCCGACGGCCCGAGCAGCGTGAAGAACTCGCCCTGCGAGATCTCGAGGTCGATGTCGTCGACCGCGACGACGTCCCCGTATCGCTTGGTCAGCCCGGTGACGATGATGTCCGGCACGCCGTCAGGCGGCAAGCGACTCCTCCAGGATCGCGAGACCCTCGTCGAGCTCCTCGGACGTGATCGTGAGCGCCGGGAGGAGGCGGATCACGTTCCCGTAGAGGCCGCAGGAGAGCAGGATCAACCCGCGGTCGAACGCCGCTGCCACGACCGCCTGCGCGCGGTCGGGCGAGCGCTCGGCGAACTCGAAGGCGAGCATGGGCCCGAGCCCGCGGACCTCGCCGATGTCGGGGTGCCTGGACGCGAGCGCCTCGAGGCGCGCGCGCAGCGAGACCCCGAGCTCCCTCGCGGCGGCGAGGAACTCCGGGTCGGACACGGTGTCGAGCACGACTGCCGCCGCAGCGCAGGAGAGCGGATTGCCGCCGAACGTGCCGCCGAGGCCGCCGGGCGGAGCGGCGTCCATCACCTCGGCGCGCCCGGTGACGCCGGCGAGCGGCAGGCCGCCGCCGATCGACTTGCCCGAGACGAGCAGGTCGGGCTCGGCGCCGTCGTACTGCTCGATCGCCCACATCGTCCCGGTGCGGCCGACCCCGGACTGCACCTCGTCGTCGACGTAGAGGATGCCGTGCGAGCGGCAGATCTCCTGCAGGCGCGCCGGGTAGTCGGGGGGCATCGGTGACGAAACCGCCCTCCCCCTGAACCGGCTCGAGGACGACGCAGGCCACGGTCGACGGGTCGACGTCGGCCTTGAACAGGTGCTCGAGCGCGGCGATCGCGTCGTCCGACGAGATCCCGTGGTACGGGTACGGCGCCGGTGCGCGGTACACCTCGGGCGCGAACGGCCCGAAGCCCGCCTTGTACGGCTTGACCTTGCTCGTCATCGTCATCGCGAGGAGCGTCCGGCCGTGGAACGCGCCGTCGAAGACGACGACAGCGGGGCGTCCCGTCGCGGCGCGCGCGATCTTCACCGCGTTCTCGATCGCCTCCGCGCCCGAGTTGACGAGCAGCGAGCGCTGCTCTCCGTCCCCGCAGGGGGAGAGCTCGGCGAGCCTGCGGCAGACGTCGACGTACGGCTCGTACGTGCCGACGATGAAGCACTGGTGGAGGTAGCGGTCGGCCTGCTCCTTGATCGCGTCCACGACGGCCGGATGCCGGTGCCCGGTGTTCTGGCAGCCGATGCCGCCTGCGAAGTCGACGAACGTGCGACCGTCGACGTCGGTGATGCGAGCCCCCTCCGCCTCGGCGACGACGAGACGGGGCGTCGTCACGCCCGGCGCGACGTAGCGGGCGCGCTCGGCGAGGATCCGCTCCGCCGCTGTCGTGTCAGTGGGCTGCATCGCGCGATTATCGGCCGTAGCACCGCTCCTAGCAACCGGGATCCGTATCGGCCTCGCGACCGCGTACTCTGTGCGGGCGCCGGAGTAGCTCAGCTGGCAGAGCAACGCCCTTGTAAGGCGTAGGCCGAGGGTTCGAGTCCCTCCTCCGGCTTCACGAATCGTTGTCTGTCCGAGCAACGGACTACGCTCACTGCGTGCAGCACCCGAAGGCAATCGGCGATCGAACCACGCTCGCGGCGATACAGGTGCTCCACGAATGCGGTTACGCAGTCTCCGTTCCGTTCGGTGAGAACGTCCGCTACGACCTGGTGATCGACGACGGCGAGAGCTTGCAGCGAGTGCAATGCAAGACAGGCCGACTTCGGGACGGAGCGATTCGGTTCGCGACCTGCAGTTCCTATGGGCACCACTTCCGTCCGTCGGAGTCCCGTCGCGACTATCACGGTCAGGTTGACTGCTTCGCTGTGTATTGCCCGGAGACGCAGGGCATGTACCTGATCCCGATCGAAGATCTCCCGGTGCAGGTGCAGGCGGCCCTTCGTGTCGAGCCGTGCCGCAACAACCAACGGAAGTGCGTCCGGCTCGCCGCTCCCTACGAGATCGGACGCGTCTCGGTTCGGGCTACGCGAGCACTTCGCGCGTCTTCTGGTGCGCGAGGATCTTCCGCTTGACGCGCTGGAGCGCGTTGTCGATCGTCTTCGTGTCGCACCCGAGCTCGTCGGCCATCTCGTCGTACGAGTTGCCTTCGAGGTAGAGGCGGAGCGCCTCCGACTCGAGCGTGGAAAGGCCGGTGCCGAGGCAGAACACGAGGCTCTGGAGCTCCTCCGTCGAGACGACGCAGACGGAGGGGTCGTGCACCCCAGGCCCGGGCAGCGCGTCGCCGAGCGTGCAGTCGCCGTCCGACTCCTGGCCAGCGGGGGTGTGGCTGAACGAGACGTACGTGTTCAGGGGTGAGTGCTTGAAGCGGGTCGCCGTCTTGATGGCGGTGATGATCTGCCGCGTGACGCACAGCTCCGCGAAGCTGCGGAACGAGGTCTCCTTGTCGGTGCGGAAGTCGCGCACCGCCTTGTACAGCCCGATCATCCCCTCCTGGACGAGGTCGTCCGAGTCACCGCCGGCGAGGAAGTACGAGCTCGCCTTCAGACGCACGAAGCCTGCGTAGCGGCGCATGAGCCCGTCGAGGGCCTCCTGGCTCCCGTTCCGGGCGCGGAGGACGAGCTGCAGGTCCTCGAGCTCACGCTGCTGCCTCTGAGCGGATCTCGGTGCTGCTGCGGCGCGAACGGCCATTCGTGCCCCCTATCGGTCGGCAGTCGTCGGGCGGATCGACCTCGCCGCATCACGTCTCACGGCAAGTCTCACCTTGAGGTTGAGGGAGAACCTAGCACCATCTGGCAGGCGTTACAAGGGGTTTGCGAACATTGCAGATTGCTAAGAACATACGTTCGCCCTTGTACCGAGCTTGGCCGGCGACCCTGTGCCGAGCTTGCTGGCGACCTGGCCGACGAGCTCGTCCGCACGACGCGGCCGCGAAGGCGGCCGCCTTTAGGGGTTTGCGCGATCGGGATCTGCGCGAGCAGATCCCGATTTCGCGATCAACAAGAGTGTGGTTGCCCGCACTGCGCACCGCTAGGCACCTCTGCGATCATCCGCCTATGACACAGACCGTCCTCATCGTCGACGACCACCCGAGCTTCCGCGCCTCGGCGCGAGCCGTGCTCGAAGCGAACGGGTACGACGTCGTCGGCGAGGCGCAGGACGGGGCGTCGGCACTCTCGGCGGCACGCCAGCTGAAGCCCGACATCGTCCTCCTCGACGTTCAGCTCCCGGACGCGAACGGGTTCGACATCTGCGAGTTCCTCTGCGGCGACGGCCCCGAGCCGAGGATCGTCCTCGTCTCGAGCCGCGACGCCTCCGACTACAACGGCCTGATCCAGACGAGCCACGCCCGCGGATTCATCTCGAAGGCCGACCTCTCCGGCGACACCCTCAGAGCCGTCCTGGCTTGAGCCGAGTCACACTGGTCTTCGGGGTCGCTCTCCTCGTCGTGGAGGCGTCCGTGGCCACCGTGCTCGTGGCGACGAGCGACCACGTGACCGACAAGGGCTGGACGCTCGTGCTCGCCGTCGCCGCGGGCGTCGCCTTCGTGGTCTCGGGGCTGATCGCCATGGCACAGCGGCCGGAGAACCGAACCGGTCTCTACCTGGCCGCGGTCGGGTACGTGTGGTTCATCGGGTCGCTGACCGACTCCAACAACCCGTGGCTCTTCGCGATCGGCATCCTCGTCGGAGGACTGGCGTTCGTCCCCTTCGCCGCGCTCCTCCTGACCCATCCCACGGGTCGGTTCGACTCGCCGCTCGAGCGCGCGTTCCCGGTCGTCGTCGGGGATCACGCTCGTGGCCTTCGCCTGCGCGATCGTCATGTTCGACTCGACACCGCTCCCGGGGTGCGAGAACTGCCCCGAGAACGCCCTGCTCGTCTCCGACCGCCCGTCGCTGGCGGACGCGCTCCAGTCCGGCGCGGCCGGGGCCGCCATCGTCCTTTCGCTCCTCGGCGCCGTGCTCCTGGTCGGCCGCTGGCGTCGCGCCACGCCCGTGCTCCGCCGCGCCCTCCTGCCGGTCTTCCTCTCCGGAGGCGCGGTGCTCCTCGGCCTGGTGGTCGACGGGATCCTGGCGGAGCTCGTGTCGACGAGCGCCTCGGACGCCGTCACGCCCTTCGTCTTCGCCGCCTTCGCGGCCGTCCCGGTCACCTTCCTCGTCGGGATCCTCCGAACGCGCATGGCGCGCTCCTCGGTGTCGGAGCTGCTCCTGGCGCTCGATCGGGGCGAGCCGATTCGCAGCGCGCTCGCGGCTGCGCTGGGCGATCCGAGCCTCGACGTCGTGTACCGGGTCGACTGGCGGAGGGGTGCCGGCTGGGTGGACGACCAGGGTCGCGCCGTTCCCGATCCCGCGCCCTCCGAGACGCGGGCCGTCAGGTTCGTGGAACGGGGCGGCGAGCAGATCGCGGCGCTGCTCCACGACGTGGCGCTCGACGCCGAGAGCGAGCGCGTCGACGCGGTGACGTCGGCGGCGGGCCTCGCGCTCCAGAACGAGCGCCTCCAGGCGGAGCTTCGCGCCGAGGTCGCGTTCATCTGGACGGTGACGGACACGGCGCCGAGCCTGCTCGTGAACGTCGACGTCGAAGGACGGATCCGGAACGTCAACCACGCCGCTCTCGAGGCGTCCGGCCACGAGACCGCGGACGCCGTCACGGGACGCCCGTTCTGGGACGTGTTCATCGCCGGGGACGAGCGCGAGGCCGTGATCCAGCGCTTCGCGGAGGCCGCCCCGGACTTCCCGCCAACGGAGTACGAGAACACGTTCACGAACGCGAGGGGCGAGACCCGCACGATCTACTGGCGTGGCGCGCCGGCGGTGGACGACCTCGGCAGCGTCGTGAGCATCGTCGCGGGGGGGCTCGACATCACCGAGCGGCATCGCCTCGAGGCCGAGAAGGAGCGCGAGCGCGAGTTCCTGAACGCGATCGCCAACAACGCGCCGAGCCTCCTCTGCCTCGTCGACGAGCACGGCCGGCTGACCGCCCAGGGGGCCAACATCGCCTTCGAGCGGACGCTCGAGCGGGACCCGTCCGACATCGGCGGAGAGGTCTTCTGGATGCGGTACGCGCATCCGTCGGACGCCGACGAGGTCCGCGACCGGATCGAGCGTGTCATCGCGGGCGAGCAGCTCGGCGAGCACGACAACTACTGGGTGACGGGCACGGGGCGCAGGCTGCTCGTGGCCTGGACGTGCACGCCGCTTCCGCGTCTCGACGAGCGGGTGCTCTACCTGATCACCGGAGTGGACGTGACCGAGCGCACGCGCCGCGAGTCGGAGATCCAGGAGGCCCGCGACTTCCTCCAGACCGTCGTCTCGACGATCCCGAGCCTCCTCGTCGTCGTCGACTCCGAGGCACGGATCGAGGAGGACGGAATCAACCGGGCGTTCACGGACACGTTCGGCTGGTCGGACTGGGAGTCGACGGGCCGGAGCTTCCTGGAGCTCGTCCACCCGGACGACGAGTACGCGGTGCGGATGGCCATCGCGGCGGCAGCGAACGGCGTCCCGCGGACGGACCTGGAGGCGCGCTGGCTGCGCCAGGACGGCGAGGCCGCGATCGTCGCCTGGACGGCGACGCCGAGCCGCGACCGCAAGGGCGAACCTCGCGTCCTGCTCTCGGGCATGGACATCACCGAGCGGAAGCGGCGCGAGGAGGAGATCCGCGCGGGCGAGGAACGACTGCGGGCGGCGATCGACGGCGCCCCCGCGGCGATCGTCGAGGTGGGCCTGGACAACCGCGTCCGTCTCTGGAACCCGGCGGCCGAGCGGATCTTCGGCTGGAAGGCCGAGGAGGTCATCGACCAGGTCGTGCCGGTCGTGCCGCCCGAGAAGCAGGACGAGTTCGACGAGCTGCTCACGAAGATCCGCGAGGGGCACGCCTACACGGGCTTCGAGACGGTGCGCATGCGGCGTGACGGCTCGCGCCTCGACGTCGCCATCTCCGCCGCGCCGATCCGCGACAGCGCCGGCGCCGTCGTCGCTCATATGGCGGTCTTCTCCGACATCAGCGAGCGAAAGCAGCACGAGGAGGAGCTGCGCGCCTCGCGCGCGCGCATCGTCGCCGCGGGCGACGACGCCCGGCAGAAGCTCGAGCGGAACCTCCACGACGGCGCCCAGCAGCGCCTCGTCGCGCTCTCGGTCTCGCTGCGGCTCACCGAGTCGAAGATCGCGCAAGACCCGGGCGGGGCGGCCGGGATGCTGGCCGCGGCGCGGGGCGAGCTGACCCACGCGCTCGAGGAGCTGCGCGAGCTCGCGCGCGGCATCCACCCGGCGATCCTCACCGACCGCGGCCTCGAGCCCGCGATCGAGGCGCTCGTCGCGAGGACGCCCGTCCCGGTGGAGTTCGAGGTCTCGAGCGAGGCACTCCCGGCGGCCGTCGAGGCGGCGTCGTACTACGTGGTCGCGGAGGCGCTCACGAACGTCGTCAAGTACGCGGGCGCGACCGCGGCCCGCGTTCGCATCGCCCGGGACGACGGCCGCGTCGGTGATCGAGGTGTCGGACGACGGCGCCGGAGGTGCCGATCCCGGCGCAGGGAAGTGGTCTCCGCGGGCTCTCCGACCGCGTCGCCGCGCTCGACGGGACGCTGTCGGTCGCCAGCCCGGACGGCGGCGGCACTGCGGTTCGCGCCGAGATCCCACTCCCGGGCACGTCGCTCGAGGAGTAGCGACTCCCCGCGGGCCCCGACGGCCACTCGATCGGCTTCTTCGACCGTACCTGCTCGGCCGCGACGTGACCACTCGTAGACTCGCCGTGTGACCTCGGACGGCACCGTCACGTTCCTGCTCGCGGACGTCGAGGGATCCTCGGCGCTGCAGGACGACGAGCGGGTCGACTACCCCGTCGTCATCGGTCGCATTCGGAGCATCCTGCGCCACGCCGTCGAGGCCAACGCGGGCCACGAGATCGACGCCGTCGGCGACGAGCTGCTGGCCGGCTTCTCGGACGCGAGTCGGGCCGTGAGCGCCGCCTTCGAGGCGCAGCGCGCGATGCGCGACGACGACTGGCCGGAGTTCCTGCGAGTGCGCATCCGCATCGGCCTCCACACGGGCACGCCTTCGATCGGCGTGGAGGGGTACACCGGCATCGACCTCGTCCGCACGTCCCGCATCGCGAACGCGGGGCACGGAGGGCAGATCCTGGCCTCGGCGGCGACCGTGTCCGCCGTGGACGGCGTCGCCACCCGCGATCTCGGGCAGCAACAGCTCGAGCGACTTCCCCAGCCGGAGCACATCCACCAGCTGCTCGCCGACGACCTGCCGCAGGACTTCCCGCCCCTTCGCAACACGAGCTCGACGCGTCGGCACCTCGATCCGGGTCGCGCTCGCCGACGACTCGGTCCTGCTGCGCGAGGGCGTGGCACGGCTGCTGACCGAGTCGGGCTTCGAGGTGGTCTCACAGGCCGGGAACGCCGAGGACCTCCTGCGCCACGTCGGCCTGTACAAGCCCGACGTGGCGGTGGTCGACATCCGGATGCCTCCGACCCACACCGACGAGGGCCTCCGCGCGGCGCGCGCGATCCGCGAGCGCTTCCCCGGCACAGGCGTCCTCGTCCTCTCGCAGTACGTCGAGTCGGGCTACGCGCTCGACCTCCTCTCGGAGAGCGCGGAGGGAGTCGGATACCTCCTCAAGGACCGCGTCTCCGACGTCGAGCAGTTCGCCGAGTCCGTGCGCCGTGTCGCCGAGGGCGGGTCCGCGCTCGACCCGGCGGTCGTGAGCCAGCTCGTCGGCCGGCGGCGCGTCGACGACCCCCTGGACGAGCTCACGCCGCGCGAGCGCGAGGTCCTCGAGCTCATGGCCGAGGGACGCTCGAACCAGGCGATCGCGGACCGGATGTACGTCACGCTCCGCGCCGTCGAGAAGCACGTGACGAGCATCTTCTCCAAGCTCGACCTGACCGCGAGCACCGACGACCACCGCCGCGTGCTCGCGGTGCTCCTGTACCTGCGCGGCTAGGGCTATCAGTGCGCAAGGCGGGAACCGGCTCCCGCCGGCTCCCGCCGCGCGGAAACCAAGACCCCTGAAGGCGACCGCTTCGCGGTCGCTGCGTGTGCTTGCAGCCGAGCGTCCGGGAAGCCGGTGACAGTCACCTTCGGTGACAGACACCCTGCGTGGGGCGAGCGGCGGCCGAACGGGCCGCGGTGTGGATTCCCGCACCCCGAGACGCCTGACCGCCGCACTGTGGCGCGGCCCCGTGAGTGGGAGCCTGGGATTCGTCCACTCGACCCAGGAAAGGAACCGAGATGTCACCTCTGAAGCACAGCACCGAACGTCGCGGCCCGAATGGGTCGCTGGAGCGCCAGGCACCGGAAGACCGCGATCTTCGGCTGGCTCGCGTTCGTCGTCGCCGCCTTCGCGGTCGGCATCGCGGTACCGCTGCAGTCGATCGACGAGACGGACTGGAACGTCGGCGAGGCCCGCAAGGGTGACCACATCATCCGCGACGGCGGGTTCGCGCTCGACGAGCAGTCCGAGTTCGTCCTGATCCAGTCGGACACGAAGACCGTGGACGACGCCGCGTTCCGCGCGGTCGTGAACGACGCGGTCGTCACCCTCCGGGGCTTCGACGCAGGTCACGAAGCTCCGCTCCCCGCTTGCGGCGGGCAACGAGGGCCAGATCTCGAAGGATCGCCACTCGGCGCTGATCCAGTTCAGCCCGGAGGGCTCCTACGACGACGCGGTCACGTACATCGACACGATCACGGCGGCGACCGAGAAGGTGCAGGACGAGAACCCCGGCTACTACGTCGGCCAGGCCGGCTCGGCCTCGACGGGCAAGGCGCTCGACGACATGTTCCAGGGCCAGCTCGCGATGGCGGGCCTCCTGTCGATCCCGCTGACGCTCGGGATCCTGCTGCTCGTGTTCGGCTCGCTCGTCGGCGCGTCGATCCCGCTCCTGCTCGCGCTCACCTCGGTGTTCGCGACCATGGGGCTCGTCGCCCTTCCGAGCCAGATCGTGCCGATGGACGAGTCGATCTCGGAGGTCATCCTCCTGATCGGGCTCGCAGTGGGCGTCGACTACTCGCTCTTCTACATCCGCCGCGAGCGTGACGAGCGACGGGCGGGTCGCAGCGAGTCGGCGGCGCTCGAGGCCGCGGCAGCGACGTCCGGCCGGGCAGTGCTGATCTCCGGCGTCACCGTCATGATCGCCATGGCCGGGATGTTCTTCTCCGGCGACAAGACGTTCATGTCGTTCGCGGTCGGCACGATGATGGTCGTCGCCGTCGCGATGCTCGGCTCGCTGACGGTTCTCCCGGCGATGCTGTCCTGGCTCGGCGACCGCGTCGACAAGGTGCGCGTGCCGCTCGTCTGGCGGCTCAAGCGGGAAGACGGCGAGCCGCGCGTGTGGGGCGCGATCCTGGATCGTGTCCTTCGCCGGCCCGTGATCTCCGCGGCGGCGGCCACGGCCGTGCTCGTCGCCATGGCGATCCCCGCGCTGACCCTCAACACGGCGATCTCCGGCCTCGACGCGCTGCCGGCGTCGCTGAAGGAGCTCCAGTCCTACAACAAGGTGAACGACGCGTTCCCCGGCGGCGCGACCCCCGCGGTCGTGGCGATCGCGGGCGACGCGTCCGACCCCGAGCTCCAGGCGGCCGTCGCCGACCTGCGCGAGCGCGCGCTCGCGTCGGGCCAGGCGCTCGAGCCGATCCACGTCGAGGTCGCGCCGGGCGGCAAGGCGATGCAGGTGCAGATCCCGCTCGTCGGCGAGGGCACGGACAAGGCGTCGAACGGACGCGCTCGCCACGCTGCGCGAGGACGTCATCCCGGCCACCGCTCGGCACGGTCTCGGGCATCGAGTACGCGGTGACCGGCGACACGGCCGCCTCGAAGGACTGGAACGACGCGATGAAGTCCGCCGTCCCGATCGTGTTCGGCTTCGTCCTCGCGTTCGCGTTCCTCCTGCTGCTCGTCACGTTCCGGTCGGTCGTCATCCCGCTGAAGGCGATCCTGATGAACCTGCTCTCGGTCGCAGCCGCCTACGGCGTCGTCGTGGCGATCTTCCAGTGGGGCTGGGGTGAGGGCCTGCTCGACTTCAACTCGAACGGCGGCGTCGCAGCCTGGCTGCCGATGTTCCTGTTCGTGATCCTCTTCGGCCTCTCGATGGACTACCACGTGTTCATCCTGAGCCGGGTGCGCGAGTACTACGACCGCGGCCTCGACACCGAGCACGCGGTCGCGAAGGGGATCAAGGCGACGGCCGGCGTCGTCACGAGCGCCGCGATCGTCATGGTGCTCGTCTTCGGCGTCTTCGCGCTGATGCCGATCGTCGACATGAAGGAGATGGGGATCGGCCTCGCTGCAGCGATCCTCATCGACGCGACGATCGTCCGGGCCGTGCTCCTGCCCGCGACGATGAAGCTCCTGGGCAAGTGGAACTGGTACCTGCCGACCTGGCTCGAGTGGCTCCCGAGCGCTCGAGCACGAGCGGTCGCCGGAGCCGGCCCCTCAGCCCTCGTAGCACCGCACGCCAGGAGCCCGCTCGCGCGGGCTCCTGGCGGCGGGAGGATCCCTGAAGGCGGCCGCTTCGCGGCCGCTGTGCCGTGGTCCTCTCATTGCCGCGGCAGACGCCGAGCGGACGTTCGCTACTCGCCTCGGCGGAGCCGCTCGAGCCGCTCGCGCGTCTCGGGGTCGAGCCGGTCGCCGACGCGACCGCCGGCTCCGGTCTGCTCGTGGTCGTGGTGCTCCGGTGCGCCGAGATCGGCAAGGAAGGAGCGCGACCCGCGCTTGCGCACCTCCTGCCCCGCGGTCCCCCTGACGGCGGAGTCCGAGGTGACGACGAGCACGGCCTCGTGAGCCCGGTTCTCGGCTGCGAGCCGCTCCAGCAGGTCGTCCGCGTGCGCAGCGTGCCGGATCGAGAGCGGACCGATGTCGCGGTCCTCCCCCGCCCCGTCGAACACGACGACCCCGCGAGCGCCCTTCAGCGCGACGAAGCTCGCCAGCGCGTCCACGAGCTCGGCCGGGCCCGAGAAGTCGCCCGCGTGGAGCAGGTTGTAGCCGTCGAAGAGGTACAGGGTCGGTTCGGGCAACGCTGCTTCTCAGCATGCCCTCCGAGAGCCGGTCAGGCCAAGTGACACAGTGTCACAGTCATACTGGGCGTCGCTGGCGCGCCGCCTCGAAGAGCAGCACGGCGGCGGCGACGCTGACGTTGAGCGACCCGACCTTCCCTGCCAGGGGGATCGAGACGACCGCGTCGCACGTTCGCCGCACGAGCGGCCGAACGCCCTTCCCCTCCGCTCCGAGGACGAGGGCGACGCCGCCGCGCAGATCTGCCTCCCACAGGGACAGCGACCCCTCGGCGTCCGCGGCGTACGCCCACAGCTCCGGGCCCTTGATCTCGCCCAGGTAGCGCGCCAGGTTCGGGGTCACCGCGACCGGCAGGTGCTCGACCGCGCCCGCGGAGGCGCGGCAGACCGCGGGCGTCACCCGGGCCGACCCGTGAGCGGGGACGACGACTCCGGTCGCGCCCGCGCCCTCGGCGCTTCTCACGACCGCTCCGAGGTTGTGCGGGTCGGTCACTTGGTCGAGGCAGACGAGGAGCGGCTTCTCCGCCGCGGCGAGCTCGTGCGCGTCCGCGTAGCGGAACGGCTCGCACCACGCGACGACGCCCTGGTGGTCCCGCGTGGCGGCAGCCTCGGTGAGGAGACGCTCCGGCTTCACGTGCGCGCGCGGCCCGGAGTCGAGCCACGGGATCTGTACGGCGGCCCGTTCGGTCACCCAGGTCTCGAGCGCCTCGCGCGGACCGCGGTACAGCTCGCGAACGGCGTTTCGCCCGTAGACGAGCTCGCGGGTCACCGGCGTGGCACGAGGCGGTAGCCGCTGTTCTCGTCCCGTGCCTCCCAGCCCGCGTCCTCGAGCTCGGCGCGGAGCCTGTCGGCCTCCTCGAAGTCGCGTGCAGCCCGGGCGCTCTGCCTGCGCTCGGCGAGCTCGACCACCTCCGGCGGCGCCTCCTCCTGCGCGGCGAGGGACTCCAGGCCGAACACGGCGAGGGCGCGCCGTAGGAGGTCGTGATCGCGCCACTCGTGCATGACGGCGAGGGCCGCAGGCGTGTTGAAGTCGTCGTCGAGCGCGGCGGCGAACCGTTCCCACGCCCCCTCCGGCGCCGGCTCGCTCCCCCCGCGGAACACCTCGCGGAAGCGCTCCGCGCGCGCGGCGGCCGCCTCGAGCGTCGCGTCCGTGTAGTCGAGCGGCTTCCGCCAGTGCCCCGTGAGGAAGAAGACGAGCAGCGTCTCGCGACCCCAGCGGTCGAGCGCGTCCTTCAACGAGACATCGTTGCCGACCGACTTGTGCATCTCCTCGCCCCCGAACCGGAGCATCCCGTTGTGCATCCAGAGGCGCGCGAACGGGCGGCCGAGGGCTCGCGACTGGGCGATCTCGTTCTCGTGGTGCGGGAAGACGAGGTCGAGACCGCCGCCGTGGATCTCGAACTCCGGGCCGAGGTGCTTCTCGGACATCACCGAGCACTCGATGTGCCACCCCGGCCGCCCCTTCCCCCAGGGCGAGTCCCAGGACGTGTCCTCGCCGGGCTTGTTGGCCTTCCACAGCGCGAAGTCGCGCGGATCCTCCTTGCGCGGGTTCGGCTCCTGCTCCTCGACCTGGTCCGGCCGCTGCCCGCTGAGCCGTCCGTAGTCCGGGAAGCGGGCGACGCGGTAGTAGACGTCGCCGTCCGACTCGTACGCGAACCCTCGCTCGACGAGCTCCTCGATCATCGCGATCTGGTCGGCGACCGTCTCGACCGCGGTCGGCTCTACGTCGGGACGGCCGAGCCCGAGCCGGTCGGTGTCCTCGACGTACCAGCGGGTGGCTTCTGCCGCGAGCCGTGCGCTCGCCCCCGGCGCCGCGTCGTAGATCTTGTCGTTGATGTCGGTGATGTTCACCACGAGCTTGGTCTCGTACCCACGCTCGGATAGCCAGCGTCTCAGCCAGAGCGGGAGGATCGAGACCGCGTACGCGTTCCCGACGTGGATGCGCTGGTAGACCGTCGGGCCGCACCAGTAGATCCCGACCGGGCCGGAGGGGGCGAGAGCTCCACGAGCGAGCGCGTGAAGGTGTCGTACAGGCGCATGGCGCCGATCGTAGTCAGGCAGCGCGGCCGAGCGCCTCGTCGCGCGAGATCGCGGCGAGAACTGCGGCGAGCTCTGGGCCGCGATCGGCGCCGGTCAACGCGAGCCGGAGCGAATGCAGGTCGCCGCCCGCCGCCTTCAGCTCACGCACGACGGCCCTCGCCTCGTCGAGCGAGAGCCGCTCCGGCGCGGCGGCACGCAACTCGGCGAACCGCATGAGGGTCGGCCGCGCGTCCGCGCCGAGCGCGACGGGGTGCGGCTCGAGCACGAGGCGGGCGTACTCCCGAGCCTCGACCAACGTGCGTGCGCCCCGGAGCGCTGGGACGACCTCGACGGGCGCGCCCGCCGCGCCGGCGAGCTCCTCGTCGCTCATCGCAGCAATCGCGTCTACGGCGAGCCGTCCGAGCCGGGCGAGATCGAGGTGCACGTCGTGCTCCGGAAGGTCGAGCTCCTCGAGATACGCGCGCACCGCCCTCGCCGGGATCCCGTCCTCGCGAAGCTCCGCGATCGAGGAGTGGCCGTGGCGCTTCGACAGCTTCCTGCCGTCCGGGCCGAGGAGGAGCCCGTGGTGGATCACCTCCGGCAGCTCCCCGCCCACCGCGCGCGCGATTCGCCGCTGCAGCTCGAGGTTCGGCCGATGGTCCGACCCTCGAACGACATGCGTGATCTCGAGGTCGAGGTCGTCGACGACCGAGGCGAGCTGGTAGGTCGCGCTCCCGTCCGGGCGCAGGAGCGTCGTACGGTCCCCGCCGAGCCGCACAGCTCCTTCCGGGTCGCGGACGGCTGTCCCGGCCTCGAGCGCCCTCTCCGCGACCTCCGCGTAGAGATGCGCCCGCTCGCTCTGCCGGACGGGACCCTCCTCGAACGACACGCCGAGCCACGCGAGGTCGCCGAGGATCGCGTCCTCGCCCCCTTCGACCGTCCGCGTCGGGTCCGTGTCGTCGATCCGCAGGACCAGGACTCCTCCGTGTTCGTCGGCGAGTCGCCGGTTCGCGACCGCGGTCAGCGCGTTCCCCAGGTGCAACGAGCCCGTCGGGCTCGGCGCGAAGCGGACGCGGACGGTCACGTCAGGCGTCGATCGTGACGTGGCCCGGCTGCGCGACAACGCGCTCGAGCCAGGCGCGGATCGCCGGATACGGGTCGAGGTCGAAGTTCCCCTCGGGTGCGACGTGCGTGTAGGCGTAGAGCGAGATGTCCGCGATCGAGTAGGCGCCGCCGACCACGAAGCTGCGCTCGCGGAGATGGGCCTCCATCGCGTCGAGCGCGGCGTAGCCGCCCTTCGTCCGGCCGGGGATCCGGTCGGCGAAGAGCTCGGGCGTGCCCGAGTACGCGAGCCAGAAGCGGACGACCGCGAGATAGGGCTCGTGGCTGTACTGCTCGAAGAACATCCACTGGAGCACCTGCGCACGCTCGTACGGGTCGGCCGGGACGTAGGCCGTTCCGTCCCCGAAGTACCAGAGGATCGCGTTCGACTCGGCGAGCGGGCGGCCGTCGTCGAGCACGAGGGTCGGCACCCGCAGCGCGGGGTTCAGGTTGCCGAGGAGCTCGGGGCGGTTCGAGCGGTCGACCACGCTCACGTCGACGACCTCGTACTCCAGGCCGAGCTGGGCGAGCAGGAGGCGCACCTTGTAGCAGTTGCCGGAGACCGCGGAGTTGTAGAGCAGCATCGGCTACCGGTGCTCGGGATTCGGGAAGTCGAAGCGGCAGCCCGCATCCCACAGCGAGCGCTGATTGCCGTGGGCGGGGACGCCTCCTGCGTCCTCGAGCATCCGCGCGAGGTGGAGAACGTTCCACGTCATGAACGTCGTGTTCCGGTTCGTGAAGTCGTTCTCGGGGCCACCCGAGTCGGGGTCGAGGTACGACGGGCCCGGCCCCACCTCGCCGATCCAGCCCGCGTATGCCTGCGGCGGGATCGTGTAGCCGAGGTGGGGAGCGAGGACACGGGCCAGTCGCCGCGCTCCGCCCCATGCTCCCGCATGTCGGGCCACACGCCCGGCGCGAGGTCGTGGTCGACCGCGCGCACGAGGTCCGTCTCGAGGCCGTTCGCGGCCATGATCGCAAGGGAGACGTCCAGCAAGCCCTGCGTGTGCGACATCTCCGGGGAGGGCTTGAGCGTGCAGTTCACGTACAGCGCCTTCGGTCGGAGAAGTCCCAGGAG
Organism: uncultured Actinomycetes bacterium; assembly: GCA_963705535.1. Classification (GTDB taxonomy): domain Bacteria; phylum Actinomycetota; class Thermoleophilia; order Gaiellales; family Gaiellaceae; genus GMQP-bins7. The sequence goes on along the minus strand of CAVPJY010000004.1, from coordinate 137,628 downwards.
CTGGTCGTGCAGAGCTCCTGCTGGAAGTCGGTCAGGGTCACGAGCGCCTCCCTCCGGTCGCGTGCGGACGACCCGGGCACGCTACCCGCTGCCGGATCGGCTCGTCACGCGGCCGGAGGGCAGTACGATCGACGCGATGGAGAGCATCCTCCTCGCGTGGTACGACCGGGTCGGGCGCGACCTCCCGTGGCGGCGGACGCGCGACCCGTACGCCGTCCTCGTGTCCGAGGTCATGCTCCAGCAGACGCAGGTCGAGCGGGTCGTCCCGCGCTACCTCGCCTGGCTCGAGCGCTGGCCGGACGCGCGCTCGCTCGCAGCAGCAGCGCCGGCGGACGTCATCCGCGAGTGGCAGGGCCTCGGCTACAACCGGCGCGCGCTCAACCTCCACCGCGCGGCGCGTGCGGATCGCCGAGGACGGCTGGCCGGACGACCTCACCCGGCTCCCCGGAGTGGGCAGCTACACCGCCGCGACCATTCGCCGGTTCGCATTCGACGAGGACGTGCTACCGGTCGACGTGAACGTCGAGCGCGTGCTTCGGCGTACGCGTCGGAGCTTCTCCCACGCTGCCGCACACGCGTTGATGGACCTCGGCGCGACCGTGTGCGTCGCACGCGTGCCCCGCTGCGGGAGCTGTCCCCTCGCCAAGCCGTGCCCCTCGCGCGGCATCCGCGAGGAGCCCCGACGGAAGCAGGGCCCGTTCGAGGGCTCGTTCCGGCAGCGCCGCGCAGCCGCGCTCCGGCTCGTGGCCGAGACGCCTCACCCGCTCGGCGCCCTCGACGCGGAGGCGGTCGACTCACTGCGCCGGGACGGGCTGGTCGTCGTCGAGGACGGTCTCGTCGCGCTGCCCTCGTAGCCCGGTCGGCGTTGTGCCTAGGTCGCGAGTGCGACGTGATGGAGCATCCACACGTTCGGCTCGACGTGGGTGCCGATGCCGTCGCGGACGACGAGCGGTGACAGCCCGCCGAAGACGTACTCCCCGTCGTCCGGGAAGGGCATCTCGACCCACTCCTCCCAGTCCGCCGCGGGCGCGCTGATCGTCATGGACTCGCGGGCGACGGCCAGGATCTCGCCTCCCACCCGCTCGTGGATCCGGATCCAGGGGTCGAAGTGCGTACCGTCCTCCCGGCGCCACTCCACGTACCGCTCGATCGGGATGAGCGGGTAGCGCTCCTTCCACGTCGGCCGCACCGGCGCAACCACGGCGGTCAGCCCGGCCGCCCCGGCGTTCTCGACGAACGTCGCGATCATCCGGCTCGAAAGCTGCTGCCCCTGGCGTTCCGGCGAGACGCTGATCGCGATCGCCATGAGCGCCGTCGCGGGGCGGTCGGAGGTCATGCCGCGCGTGAAGCCCTCGTCCCATCCCGACGGGAGGTCGTCGAGCGTGCCGTCCCACGGGATCGGGACGGCGTGCGCCTCGGCGAGGAGCTCGTCGCCGTCGACGAGCGCGACCTGGAAGTCGGGGAAGTCGGTGTACAGGCGCCCCCAGTAGAGGTTCCCGGGCTCGTTCTCGTTCATGTACGCCGCGAACGTCGGCTTCACGAGCTCCTCGTAGCGCCGCGCCAGCAGGTCGGGCCGGTCGGCGTAGCGAACGACGCTCACGGACGGCGCAGCAGCGCGACGGCGTGCGCCGCGAGCCCTTCGCCACGCCCGGTGAAGCCGAGGTGGTCGGTTGTCGTCGCCCGGACCGTCACGCGCCCCGGCTCGAGCCCCAGGGTCGACGCCAGACGCTCGCACATCTCCTCGCGAATCGCTCCGATCCTCGGCTCCTCGCCGACGAGCACGCAGTCGGCGTTCACGAGCTCCCAGCCGGCCTCGCGCACCTCCCGGTAGGCCTCCCACAGGAGGTCGAGCGAGGACGCGCCGCGGTACTGCTCGTCGCCGGACGGAAAGAGCGAGCCGATGTCGCCGAGGTTCGCCGCGCCGAGGAGCGCGTCGATCAGCGCGTGAGCGATGACGTCGCCGTCCGAGTGCCCGGCGAGGCCGCGCGGGTACTCGACGGCGACACCGCCGAGAACGAGCGGCACCCCCTCCACGAGGGCGTGCGCGTCGAAGCCGATGCCGACGCGGGCGTCCGTCACGCGAGCGAGGCTAACGCCTCGGGGAGCTCCGTGAGCGAGTCGACCCCCAGGGCTCCGTCGGGCGTCCGCTGCAGCCGGCCCCAGGGCCCGCGCCGCACGTGCACCGCGACGAGGCCGGCAGCGATCGCGGGCAGAACGTCGTTGTCCACGCGGTCGCCGACGTAGGCGACCTCCGCCGCCGCGAACCCCATCAGCTCGACGACCTTCGCGAAGAACGCGGGCTCGGGCTTGCGTACGCCGAGGCTCGCCGACGAGGAGATGACGTCGGCGGGAAGGGCCGCGTCGCGCGCCCACGCCTCGAGCGCCTGAGTCTGGTTCCCGACGATCCCGGTGCGGAGCCCGAGCGCGCGTGTGCTCCGGAGGCAGTCGAGCACGTCGGGGTAGAGATCCTCCAGCGAATACGGCTCGTCGTACCAGCCGGTCGGCTCGGCCATCCCGAGATGCCCCCAGAGGGCGGTGTGCTCTTCCCCACGCGCGATCGTCACACCCAGCGCGGCCCAGACCACATGCGGCTGTAGCCCGCCATGGTCGGCCAGTCGGCGCCACCAGCGCTCCTCGTCGACGAGCGTCTCGCCGACGTCGAAGCAGACCGCCCTCAGCGCCATCGGTGACCCTTACAGTGCCTGGCACTGTAAGGGTGGCGGTTCGGTGACAATCGCTCCACGGGCAGACCGGCCTAAGGAGACGCCAGCAGCGCCTCGACGAGAGCGAGATCCGACGTGCTCGTGACCTTGAGCAGACGCGGGTCTCCGTCCACCACCGCGACGCGGCCTCCTGCTCGCTCGACGAGAGACGCGCAGTCGGTCGCGTCCGCGAGCTCCCCGGCGTACGCCCTGCGCAGCGAGCCTGCGAGAAACGCCTGCGGCGTCTGGACCGCGACGAGGTCGCCGCGGGAAACGGTCTCGACGACGTGGTCTCCCCTCGATCCTCTTCAGCGTGTCCGGCACCGGCAGCGCGGGCACGACCCCGTCGTATCCCTCGGCGAGAGGGCCGAGCACGCGCTCGACGACGGCGTCCTCGACGAGTGGGCGCGCCGCGTCGTGCACGAGCACGACGAGCGCCTCGTCCGCGACCTCTCCGAGCGCCAAGCGGACGGACTCCGCGCGGGTCGCTCCCCCCGTGACACAGGCGACGACCTTCGAGGCGGCGAGCTCCTCGGAGAGGAGGATGACCGGCTCTTCCCAGCCGGGCGGCGCGGCCACGACGATTGCGTCGACCCATGGGCAGCGATCGAGCCGGTCGAGGCTCTCCGCGAGCAGCGGGCGGCCGGCGAGCTCCGCGAACGCCTTGGGTCGGTCGATGCCGAGGCGCGTGCCGGCCCCTGCCGCGACGAGCAATGCCCAGGTGGCCCCGGCGACGCCGGAACCGCCGGGCGCGTCACGCACTCGCGGTGGCCGCCTTGGGCTTCGCCCGTGACTTCGGTTTGGGCTGGCCGGCCTTCGACAGGACGTCGTCCAACCAGGCGGCAGCCTCTTCCTCGTCCATGTCCTTCGCGTACATGAGCTCCGAGGCGAGGATCTTCTTGGCCTTCACGAACATCTGCTTCTCGCCCGTGGAGAGGCCCTTCTCGTTGTTCCTGACCGCGAGGTTCCGGACGACCTCGGCGAGCTCGAAGATGTTGCCCGTCTTCATCTTGTCGCGGTTGTGCTTGAACCGGCGATTCCAGTTCTTGGGCATCTCCGTCGAGCCGCCCGACAGCGTCCGCACCACCATCGTCACCGTCCGCTGGTCGATGACCGTCCGCAAGCCCACCCGCTCCGCGTTCTCGCACGGCACGTTGACCGTCATGTCGTTGTGGAGGATCTGGATCGTGAGGTACTCGCGGACCTCGCCGAGCACCTCCCGCTTCTCCTTCTTCACGACCGTGCCGGCCCCGTGATGCGGATAGACCACCTTGTCGCCGATGTCGAACAAAGCAGCCTCCCCGAAGTCCGTATCCATATGGTCAGAAAAAGCGCCGGCAGTCGATTTCCACTGCCGGCCGCCGTCGAATGATAGCGGGTTTCTCACGCCCCCTTAACGGAACCGCAACGGCCCTCGAACGCGGCCGTTTGACGCTACGCGGCAGCCACTCGGCGCTCGCGCGCCTGCGTCTCGAGACCCGCCGCGATCGCCGCGCGCAGTGTCTCGACGGCGACCGCGTGAGGGTCGCGCTCGCGAGCCGGTGTGCCCTCCGGGACGACGACGGTCCCGATGCCGAGCTTCCCGCACTCGTCGAGGCGACGCTCCGCCTGCGCCGCTGGACGGAGCCGGCCCGTCAACCCGATCTCGCCGAAGGACGCGGAGCCCTCTACCACCGCGACGCCCCGGGCCGCGGACGCGATGGCGAGCGCGACGGCCAGATCGCCTCCGGGCTCGTCGATCCTGACGCCACCCGCGACGTTGACGAAGACGTCGGCGCTCCCGAGCGCGAGGCCCGCATGGCGGCCGAGCACCGCGACGAGCATGGCCAGCCGGCGGGGATCGACCCCGGTGCCCACTCGCCGGGGCATGGCCAGGTCGCTGGGGGCGACCAAAGCCTGCACCTCGAGGAGGAGCGGCCTCGTGCCTTCGAGGACACAGCCTACGGCGGCCCCGACCTCACCCGGATGCGTCGCGCCGAAGAGCTCCGAGGGGTCGGGGACTCCGACGAGCCCCGAGCCGGTCATCTCGAACACGCCCAGCTCGTTCGTGGACCCGAACCGGTTCTTCGCCGCCCGCAGCACCCGGTGGGCGTGGTGGCGGTCCCCCTCGAACTGGAGCACGCAGTCGACGAGGTGCTCGAGCACCCGCGGCCCCGCGACGGCGCCGTCCTTCGTCACGTGCCCGACGAGGATGGTCGCGACCCCCGCCTCCTTCGCGACCCGGAGGAGGCGTCCCGCCGCCTCGCGAACCTGGGCGACCGATCCCGGCGCGGAGCCGAGCTCGGACGCGTGCAGCGTCTGCACCGAGTCGATCACGCAGACGTCCGGCCGCTCCTGCTCGAGGGTCGCGCACACGGTCGCCAGCTCGGTCTCCGCGAGGATCCGCACGCCCTCGGCGCCTCCGAGCCTGGCGGCGCGCAGCGAGACCTGCGGCGCCGACTCCTCGCCGGTGACGAGCAGGGCGCGCCCGCCGGCGCGTGCGATCGCACCGAGCGCGGTGAGGAGCAGCGTGGACTTGCCGACTCCCGGCTCCCCGCCCACGAGCACGAGGGAAGCCGGGACGAGCCCTCCGCCGAGCACGCGGTCGAGCTCGGGAACGCCGGTGGAGATCCGCTCGGCCTCGCTCACCGACACGTCGCCGAGTGGCACGGACACGCCGGCCACGGTCTCCGGCGCGTTCCCCGCGGAGGCCTGCCGCTCCTCGACGAGCGTCCCGAACGCGTCGCAGCCGGGGCACTTCCCGAGCCAGCGTGGCGTTGCCGTGCCGCACTCCGAGCAGACGTACTTGACGGCACCCCTGGCCACGCAGGCGAGCCTAGCGACGGGTCCCGACGGGACCGTCACGTGGGTGCGCCGAGAGCGTGCCGAATCTGCGGGACGCGGATAGCCTCCCTGTCCGCGTCTGCTTCACGAACCCGGTCCGGAGCGCTCCAGGATGCCGGCCGCGGGCTGTTGTCCCGACGATCCGCTGTCAGATGCGCCGAGTAGGGTCGGCACACCGGGTTGCAAGTCGGGCGAAGGTCGATAAGAGTCCCGGTGACACCGCTGCAAGACTGACGACGGAAAGGACGGGCCGCATGGAACGATTCAACGCCCTCGGGCGCGGGATGCAGCTCATGCTCATCGGAGCGGTGCTGCTCCTCATCTCGACCTTCTTCAACTGGCAGGAGATCGACTTCGACCTCGGGCCGCTCGGGGAGGGAAGCGCCGGGCAGAACGCCTGGCACGGGTTCTGGGGCGTCGCAATGGGGCTGCTGACGATCGTCCTCATCGCCTGGATCGTCGCGCGCCTCGCCGCCGTCGACATCCCCATTCCCGTCTCCGCGGCGATGACCGGCGCGGTGCTCGCCTTCCTCGTCTTCGCGTTCGCGCTCATCAAGAACCTCGCCGACGACTACTCGACGTTCTGGTCGTACATCGGCGTCGCCCTGGCCGCGCTGATCGCGGTCGGCGCGTGGATGCAGATCCAGGAATCCGGTGGGCTCGAGACGCTGAAGAGCGAGATCCCGAGCATGCCGTCGTCCTCGGCAGGGACGCAGACGGCACCACCCCCGCCCGCGCCTCCCGCGGCGCAGGAGATGCCTTCGGAGCCCTCGGCCGAGGCAGCGGCAGAGGATGTCGCGGAATCCGCGGAGCCGGACGCGCCGAGCGACCGCGAGCTGTAGCGCCGACCCGCGCCGTCGTCCCTCGCTGCAGGCCCCCCGTTCGGGGGGCCTGCTCGTCGTCGGGCGACTCGCACAACGGTCGTCCGGCGAGTACCCTGGGACGAGGCCGTCGAAAGCCAGAACGAAAGGAACGCCATGGAGAGGTTGAAGTCCCTCTCGCCGGGCCAGAAGCTCGTCCTCTTCGCCTCGCCGCTGCTGTTCGTGAGCCTGTTCCTCACGTGGCAGAAGCTCGAGGTGAGTTTCGGCCAAGCGGGGCACGCTGTGGCGCTGCTCGACGGCTGGGACGGCTGGGGCCTCCTGATCGGCCTCCTCGCGCTCGCGCTGACCGTGTTCGCAGTGGTTGCCTACCTGACCGACGTCGAGCTCTCCGAGGACGTCCCCTGGGAGCGCCTGCTCCTCGGTGGGGGAGTCGCCGTCCTCGTGCTCACCGTCGTCAAGAACCTGCTGGACGCGGACTCGGCGTGGGCGAGCTACGTCGGGCGTCGTCCTCGCTGCGCTCGTCGCACTCGGAGCGTACGAGACGTGGGCGGAGGCGTACGGGCGCCAGTCGCTCCTCGCCCGGGTTCGCCGCCGGCGCGGCGTCAGCTCAACCGCTTGACGAGCAGCGCGCGGTCCTCGCCGGGCCCGTCGTAGTCGGTGACCACGCGGTCGACCTCGAAGCCGAGGGCTTCGTGGAACGCGATCGAGCCCCGGTTCAGCGGCGACGTGACGCAGCGCACGACCGAGCGGCCCTGCTCACGGACCGCGTCGAAGAAGCGCTCGTAGAGCAGGCGACCCACCCCCTCGCCGCGGTGCTCGGGCGACACCCCGACGAAGTGGATGTATGCCTCCTCCGGCTCCGTCTGCGAGAGGAACCCGCAGAGGAACGCGACGAGATCGTCGTCGCCCGACTCCGCGACGAAGCTCGTCCCCTCGAAGTGCAGGAAGAAGAGCTGGGGGAGCATCGGGGCCATCTCCCGGCCGCCCCACCAGACGTTGATCCGGCCGATGACGCGGCCGTAGTCCGACGGCCTCGCGTGGCGAACGGCGAGCGTGCTACTCGTCGGCTGCGGGCTCATCCGCGGGCTCGTCGGCCTCGAGCCCTTCCTCGGGGCCTCCGACCGTCGCGGGAACCGGGGCTCCCTCGATGAGCTTGATCTCGACCGGCGGCTCGTCCTCGGCTGGGTTGTCCCGGCGGTCGATCACGACCGTCGACGACGGCGTGAGCTCCCGCCCGAGGATGAAGTCCGCGAGCGGGTCCTCGATCAGCCGCTGGATCGCGCGCCGCAGCGGCCGCGCGCCCATCGCAGGGTCGTACCCCTGCTCGACGAGCAGCTCGCGGGCTTCGTCCGTGAGCTCGACGACCGTGCCGTGCTTCGCCATCTCCTCGCGGACGCGCTTCATCATCAGGTCGACGACCCGGAGGATCTCCTCCTTCTCGAGCTTGTGGAAGACGATGACCTCGTCGATGCGGTTCAGGAGCTCCGGCCGGAACACCTTCTTGAGCTCCGACATGACCCGCTCCTTCATCTCGTCGTACGTCAGGCCGCCCTCGTCTCCCAGGGAGAAGCCGAGCGTCTGGTTCTTCGAGATCTGTGCCGCGCCGAGGTTCGAGGTCATGATCACGATCGTGTTGCGGAAGTCCACCTTCCGCCCCTGCGAGTCGGTCAGCTTCCCGTCCTCGAGGATCTGGAGGAGGATGTTGAACACGTCCGGGTGCGCCTTCTCGATCTCGTCGAGCAGGACGACCGAGTACGGCTTGCGGCGGACCGCCTCCGTGAGCTGGCCGCCCTCGTCGTAGCCGACGTAGCCGGGCGGCGAGCCGACGAGCCGGGACACGGAGTGCTTCTCCATGTACTCCGACATGTCCACCTGGATCATGGCGTCCTCGTCCCGAACAGGAACTCGGCGAGCGTGCGGGCGAGCTCGGTCTTCCCGACGCCCGAGGGGCCGAGGAAGATGAACGAGCCGGTCGGCCGCTTGGGGTCCTTGATGCCCGCGCGCGCGCGCCGGATCGCCTTCGCGACGGCGACGATCGCCTGGTGCTGGCCGATGACGCGCTTGTGCAGCTCGTCCTCCATCCGGACGAGGCGCTGCGACTCGGCCTCCGTGAGCTTGAACACGGGGATGCCCGTCCACATCGAGACGATGTCGGCGATCTCGTCCTCGCCGATCTCCGGCTGCTCGTCGTCCGCCTGGTTGCGCCAGTCGTCCTCGAGCTCCTTCTTCTTCTGCGTGAGCTTGCGCTCCTTGTCGCGGAGCTGCGCCGCCTTCTCGAACTCCTGGGCCTCGATCGCGGCCTCCTTGTCGGCCCGCACCTTGTCGATCTCCTCCTCGAGCTCGCGGTAGCGCGGCGGCGCCGACATCGTCGCGATGCGCACGCGCGAGCCCGGCCTCGTCGATCAGGTCGATCGCCTTGTCGGGGAGGTGCCGGTCCTGGATGTAGCGGTCGGCGAGCATCGCTGCCGCCTGCAGCGCCTCGTCGGAGATCTTGCAGCGGTGGTGCGCCTCGTAGCGGTCGCGGAGGCCGCGCAGGATCTGCACCGTCTCGTCGATCGTCGGCTCCTCGACCCGCACCTGCTGGAAGCGGCGCTCGAGCGCGGCGTCGCGCTCGAGGTACTTGCGGTACTCGTCGAGCGTCGTCGCGCCGATCGTCTGGAGCTCCCCGCGCGCGAGCGCCGGCTTCAGGATGGAGGCGGCGTCGATCGCGCCCTCGGCCGCGCCGGCGCCGACGAGGTTGTGGAGCTCGTCGATGAACAGGATGATGTCGCCCCGCTGCATGATCTCCTTCATGACCTTCTTCAGCCGCTCCTCGAACTCGCCGCGGTACTTGGAGCCGGCGACGAGGGCGGCGAGGTCGAGCGAGTAGATCTGCTTCCCCTTCAGGAGCTCGGGGACCCCGCCGGAGGCGATGCGCTGGGCCAGGCCTTCGACGACGGCGGTCTTGCCGACGCCGGGCTCGCCGATCAGGACGGGGTTGTTCTTCTGGCGCCGCGAGAGGATCTGCATGATCCGCTCGATCTCCGTCTGCCGGCCGACGACCGGGTCGAGCTTGCCCTCGGACGCCTGCTTCGTGAAGTTGCGGCCGAACTGGTCGAGCAGCTTCGAGCTCTTCGTCTTCTCGCCCGCCGGAGCGCCCGCGCCAGCCTGCCTGCGGCCGGGCCCGGAGAGCATGCGGATGATCTCGTTGCGGATCTTCTCCGCGTCCGCGTCGAAGTCGAGCAGGATCCGTGCGGCGACGCCCTCGTTCTCGCGCACGAGACCGAGGAGGATGTGCTCGGTGCCGATGTAGTTGTGGCCGAGCGACAGAGCCTCGCGCAGCGCCAGCTCGAGCACCTTCTTGGCGCGCGGGGTGAAGGGGATCTGGCCGGTGGTGACCTCGTCACCCTGGCCGACGATGCGCGCGACCTGCGCGCGGACCTCCTCCACGGTGATGTCGAGCGACTCGAGGACGCGGGCGGCGAGCCCCTCCTCCTCGCGCAGCAAGCCAAGCAGGATGTGCTCGGTCCCGATGTAGTTGTGCTTCAGCGCCCTCGCCTCGTCCTGCGCGAGAACGACGACCTGTCTGGCTCTCTCGGTGAATCGCTCGAACAACTCCTCCGACCCTCCTTTCCCAGATCCTCCGGAGGCCGACGTGATTGCCGCACTCCGGGTCGAAGGTTCAGGTCTGATCGTAGCCGACGCGTCTCGTGAGAGGTCTCGGCCCCCGGTTCGCCCGGCGGCCTCGGTACCCTTCTCGGCCGTTGCGTAACAAAGCCTTAGTCACCGGCGGCGCCGGCTTCATCGGGTCGTACCTCTCCGAGGCACTGCTCGACGACGGCCACGAGGTCTGGGTCCTCGACGACCTCTCGACCGGGTCGCTCGACAACGTCGAGCACCTACGCGATCGCGAGGGTTTCCACCTGGTGGTGGACTCGGTGCTCCACTGGTCCGTCGTCAACGAGCTCGTCTACAAGTGCGACGTCGTCTATCACCTTGCCGCGGCGGTGGGCGTGAAGCTGATCGTCGAGCAGCCCGTGCAGACGCTCGTGACCAACCTCCGGGGGACGGAGAACGTCCTCGAGCACTGCCATCGCTTCGGGAAGCGCGTTCTCGTCGCCTCGACTTCCGAGGTGTACGGCGATCACCGGGAGGAGCGGCCGCTCGAGGAGACGGATCGACGAATCTACGGCCCGACGACCCAGAAGCGCTGGGCGTACGCCGACTCCAAGGCGATGGACGAGTTCCTGGCGCTCGCCCATCACATCGAGCACGACCTCGACTGCGTGATCGTGCGGCTCTTCAACACGGTCGGCCCGCGCCAGAGCGGGCGCTACGGGATGGTGATCCCGACGTTCGTCCAGCGTGCGCTCGCCGGCGAGCCGCTCGAGATCCACGGGACCGGAGAGCAGACCCGCTGCTTCTGCCACGTCGCCGACACGGTCCGGGCGGTCGCCGGGCTCATGGAGAACGGAGACGTCCGGCGAGATCTACAACGTCGGCTCGGAGGAGCGCATCTCGATCGACGGTCTGGCGCGGAAGGTGCTCGAGCTCACCGGCTCGACGTCGGAGATCGAGCACGTCGCGTACGAGGACGTGTACGGGATCGGGATCGAGGACATGCTCCACCGCATTCCGTCGACGGCGAAGATCAGGGCCGAGATCGGCTGGGAGCCCGAGCGCACCCTGGAGGACATCCTCGCGACGTCCTCGCCTTCGAACGCGGCCGCGTCGAAGCAGCCGCCTGAGCCGCGGCGAGGCAAGCCTCGCCCTACAGCGAGCGAAGCGACGGGAAGAGGATCACGTCGCGGATCGTCTCCCGGCCCGAGAGCAGCATCGTCAGGCGGTCGATCCCGAGCCCGAGCCCGCCGGTCGGAGGCATGCCGTACGAGAGCGCTTCCACGTAGTCGGGATCCCCGCGCTCGCCCTCCACGTGCTCCGACTGCATGTCGAAGCGGGACTGCTGCTCCTCCGCGTCGTTGATCTCCGTGAACGCGTTCCCGAGCTCCATGCCGCCGGCGAAGTACTCGAATCGCTCGGTGAGGGAGGGATCGTCGTCCGTCGGACGCGCGAACGGCGAGAGCTCGACGGGATAGTCGTGGACGATCGTCGGCTCGATCAGGCCCGGCTCGACGAAGTGGCCGAACGCGTGGTCGACGAGCTGCGGCCAATCCTTGTCCGCGGCGGTGTCCACACCGCGCTCCTCGAGCCAGGCGCGAAGCTCGCCCGCGTCCCGCGTCCAGAGCTCGAGCTTCTCGAGCGCGTCGACGAAGCGAACGCGGCGCCAGGGCGCCTTCAGGTCGAGCTCGTTCCCCTTGAAGGTCACGCGGCTCGTCCCGAGCACGTCGAGAGCGACCTGTTCGACGAGCCCTTCGATGCGCGCCATCGTGTCCCGGTAGTCCGCGTACGCCTCGTACCACTCGAGCATCGTGAACTCGGGCTGGTGCTTGTAGGAGACGCTCTCGTTACGGAAGTCCTTGCCGATCTCGTAGACGCGCTCCAGGCCGCCCACGACGAGGCGCTTGAGGTAGAGCTCGGTGGCGATCCGCAGGTAGAGATCCGCGCCGAGCTCCTCGGACCGGGTCACGAACGGGCGCGCGAACGCGCCACCGTAGCGGGGCTGCAGGATCGGCGTCTCGACCTCGACGAAGCCGGCGTCGTCCAGGTGGCGGCGGATCGCGGAGACCAACCGAGCGCGGAACAGGAAGAGCCCGCGCGTGTCCTCGTTCATCAGGAGGTCGAGGTAGCGCTTCCGGTAGCGCGTCTCCGTGTCGGTGACGCCGTGGAAGGTGTCGGGAAGCGGGCTCCGGTTCTTCGCGAGGACGATCAGCTCGTCGACCCCGAGCGATGGCTCGCCACGGCGCGAGCTCGCCGGAGAGCCCACCACGCCGACGACGTCGCCGAGATCCACGTCGACGACACCGGCCCGGCTCTCGTCGCACAGGAGCTGGATGCGCCCCGAGCGGTCGACGAGGTCGAGGAAGGTCAGCTTCCCGTGGCCGCGCCGCGCCATGACCCGACCGGCGAGCCGCCGCTTTCCGGCGGACTCGGTGCCGGGATCGAGCCCGGCCGCCTCCTCGCGAACGGCCGCGATCTCGTCCCGGTCGGGGAAGCGCGTCGGCGCAGCCATGCCGGCCGAGTCTAGAGCGGCGGAGCGGTGGCGGCTTACGCCGCCTTGATCTCCATGATCTTGAACTTCACCTTCGAGCCCCGGGGCGTGATCACTTCGACCGTCTCGCCCTTCTTGCGGCCGATGATGGCCTTTCCGACCGGCGACTCGTTGGAGAGCTTGCGCTCGGCCGGGTTCGCCTCGGCGGAGCCCACGATGAAGTACTCGACCGTCTCCTTCGCGTCCACGTCGCGCAGGCGGACCACCGAGCCGATGGAGACGACGCTCGTGTCGACGTCGTTCGTGTCGATCACGCGCGCGTCGGTGAGGCGCTCCTCGAGCTGCGCGATGCGGTGCTCGAGCATCATCTGCTCGTTCTTCGCGTCGTCGTACTCCGCGTTCTCGGCGATCTCGCCGAACTCGCGCGCGGCCGCGATGCGCTCTGCGATCTCGCGCCGCTTCTCGGTCCGCAGCCGGTCGAGCTCCGCCTTCAGCTGCTCGTAGCCCTCGGGAGTGAGGATCACATCCTTCACGCAAACGCCTCCAGAGACGGGATTGCGGGGCCTGCAGCCCCGACAACGGCCCGAAATGGTAGCGACGGCCGAAGACGCTCGTCAACACGTGGCGAGTACCATTGCGCGGGTCGTGATCGACCTCCGAACGCCCTGGCGGATCGGGCCCGTCGAGGTGCCGACCCGGCTCGTGCTCGCCCCGATGGCGGGCGTCAGCGTGCAGGCGTTCAGGCGCCAGGGACGGCGGTACGGCGCCGGGCTCGTGTGCTCCGAGATGGTGAGCTGCGCGGGGATCGAGCACCGCAACGAGCGCACGCTCGGCTACCTGCGAGTCGCCGCGGACGAGCACCCGCTCGCGATCCAGCTCTTCGGCTCGGACCCGCGCTCGCTGGCGGACGCGGCGCGGATGGTAGAGGCCGTCGGAGCGGACCTCGTGGACCTGAACTTCGGCTGCCCCGTGAAGAAGGTGACGCGGACGGGCGCGGGAGCGCACCTGCTCGAGGACGGCGACCACGCGTGCCGGATCGTCGAGGCGGTAGCCGAGGCCGTCGACCTCCCGGTGACGGTCAAGCTCCGCCGCGGCGCCCGGAACGGCTCGCGGGCCTGCCTCGAGCTCGGCCCCAGGCTCGTCGCGGCAGGCGCGCAGTCGCTCACGCTCCACCCCCGCTCTGCGGAGCAGATGTACACGGGCATGGCCGACCACACGCTCACGACCGAGCTCGTCGCCCTCGTCGACGTTCCCGTCGTCGCGTCGGGCGACGTGACCTCGCACGCCCGAGCGCAGGTGGTTCTCGCCGGCACCGGAGCGGCTGCCGTGATGGTCGGCAGGGGCGCTCAGGGCAACCCCTGGGCGTTGCGCGAGATCGTCGACGGCGACGCGCAGGAGCCCACCCGCGAGGAGGTCGCCGCCGAGCTCGTCCTGTTCGTCCACGAGGCCGTGCGCGAGCTGGGCGAGCGGCGTGCGTCCGGGTTCCTGAAGAAGTTCTACGGCTGGTACCTGGGCCGCGGCCGCTTCCCGAAGGAGTTCAAGCAGGAGCTCCTCCGGCTCGACTCGACCGCGGAGGTCGAGCGTCGCCTGCTCGCGGCCGCGCCGGGCGCGCGCGAGCTCCTCGAACGGCTCGAGGAGGAGCTTCCGACCGGCGACGAGATGACGCTCGAGCTGCCCATCTCCGTCTACGGCGGCGGCTGAGACACGCTCGGTCGCCGACCGCTCCCGGGCGGCGGAGCCGCCCTTCGCGTCCGGCTGACGACGCCCCGAGCGTGTCTCGTGCCCCGTCAGTCCTCCGCGGAGCCGGCGAGCGCGGTCGCCACGCCGAGACCCACGTACACCGTCCCGGTCACGTAGCGCTGGACGCGCACGAACCGGCTCGAGCTCCGAAGCAGCCCGCCCGCGGTGCCCGCCGCGAGCGCCCACAGCGAGTCGGTCACGAGCCCGAGCGCGGCGAAGAGGAAGCCGAGGAAGGCGATCTGCGCGGCCGGGTGGGCCGCGTCGGCGTCGACGAACTGGGGCAGGAACGCGAGGAAGAAGAGCGCCGTCTTCGGGTTGAGCACGTTGACGACGACACCCTGCGCGAACGCGCGCCTGAGATTCCGCTCGCCGCCGAGCGCGACCTCGGGCTCGGCCTTCCGCGACAAGAGCGTCCAGAGGCCGAGACCGACGAGGTAGAGCGCCCCGGCCACCTTGACCGCGGTGAACGCGACCGCGGAGGAGGCCACGAGGGCCGACAGGCCGAGCGTTGCGGCGGCGATATGCACGAGCGTGCCGACGTGGATCCCGACGACCGAGGCGACCCCCGCGCGACGCCCCTCGTTGATCGACCGCGCGACGACGTACAGCACGGCCGGTCCCGGGACGAGGAGGAGCGCCAGCGCCGCGACGACGAAGAGCGCGAGGCTGTGCGGGTCGGGGATCAGCGGTTCAGCTCCCAGACGAGCCGCAGGCCTTCGAGGGTGAGGAACGGGTCGACGAGCTCGATCGTGCGCGCGTGGGGCGCGACGAGGTCGGCCAGGCCGCCGGTCGCCACCGCCCGGGCGTCCGCGCCGAGCTCCTCGCGGATCCGGCCGACGATGCCGTCCACCTGTCCCGCGAAGCCGTAGACGAGCCCCGACTGGAGCCCGCCGACCGTCGTCTTCCCGATCACGTCCGCAGGCGCCGCGTAGTCGACCTTCACGAGCCGCGCGGCACGCGCGAAGAGCGCCTCCATCGAGATCTCGATGCCGGGAGCGATCACGCCTCCGACGTACTCGCCCTCCGGCGACACGACGTCGAAGTTCGTGGACGTGCCGAAGTCGACGACGACGACCGGAGCCCCGTAGCGCTCCTTCGCGGCGACCGCGTTGACGATCCGGTCGGCGCCGACCTCACGCGGATCGTCGTAGCGGATCGGGATCCCCGTCTTCACGCCGGGACCGACGACGAGCAGAGGCGCCTCTGCCCACTTCGTCGCGAGGAGCTCCCACTCGCGCACGAGCACCGGGACCGTCGACGCCAGGCAGATCCCGTCGACCACGTCCAGGTCGAGCAGGCCGCCGAGCACGACGCCCAGCTCGTCGGCGGTGGTCGAGTGCTCGGTCGCGAGCCGCCAGTGGTCCGCCAGCTCGCCGTCGGGGTAGAGCCCGAGGACCGTCTGCGTGTTGCCCACGTCCACCGCGAGGAGCACGGCGCAAGTGAATCAGAGCGGGTCGCGAGACGGTACCGCGCGACGGTTGTCGCAGCCGGGACGAGGCAGTAGAGTCGCCCCACGGTGTTTCGACGGCGGAGCGGTGGCCGGACGACGTTCGGGGTCGGTCTCGTCCTCGCAGGAACGGCACTCGCCGTGCTCTCGGCGCTCGAGCTACACCGACGCCGCCGAGCGAAAGGAACGTCGATGGCAGAAGCGAAGCTCCGCGTCCAGCGCCTCTTCGAGGAGCCGTGGCGTGGGAACTGGGACGTGATCGACGAGGTGGTCGCCGCCGACTACGTCGGCCACGACACGGGTCAGGTCGAGCCGATTCGCGGGCCCGAGGGTCTTCGCGAGTACCTCCGCGCCTACAGCGACGCGTTCCCCGACGCGCGCCTCACCGTTCACGAGCAGGTCGCGGAGCCAGGGAAGGTCGCGACGCGCTGGAGCGCGCGCGGCACGCACGCGGGTGAGATCGCCGGGATCCCGGCGACCGGCAAGGAGGTCACCGTCGCCGGCCTGACCATCTCGACCCTCTCGCACGGCAAGGTTTCCGAGCAGTGGACGACCTGGGACCGCCTGGGGATGCTCGTCCAGCTCGGCGCGGTTCCTGCGGCGGCCGAGGCCTGACCACGCAGGAAGGGGAGCGCAGCGCGAGGGCCGATGGAAGGCGGCCCTCGCGCCTCCTGCACGTCGTCGCGACCGGCGCGCAGGGACGCGAGCGGAGACCGCGAACTACGGGCTCCGCGGCCATGTCCGGGTCCTTCCTCCAGTCGAGCCACATGCCCTGCACGGAATGCGGTGCGTCGGTGCCGGTCGCGGAGCACGACGGTCACACGTGCGATCCCGGCCGCCTGCTCGAGTACCGCATGTTCCAGCTGCGCGACGAGGTCGCGGGCCTGGAGGACGGCCTCCGCGGCTACCTCGACTCCGCGCACGGACGGTTCGCGCAGTGGCTCGCCGAGCGCGAGCGCAGCCAGCGCGACGCGCCGTCCCCCTGAGACCGGGCAGGCCGGCCCCACATCCCACATCCTTAGAGGCGACGCTCGCGTCGCCCTGGGCGAGGCAAGCCGCCTCTACGCGGTGTCGTCGTCCGTTGGCAGCGACTGTCCGATGCGCTCGGCGAGCGCCTCCGCGGTCAGCCGCGGCTCCTCACCCTCGCCCCGCAGCTCCTCGACCGTGACGTCACCCGACGTGTAGACCTCGGCGCGCGGGATGATGCGGGACGGGCGGTTCTTGTCCCAGACCCAGACGTCCTCCATCCGCACGTGGAAGTACGGATAGCTCGCCTGCGGCAGCGCCTCGAGATCGAGCTTGTTGCACAGGTAGGTGGCGTCCTGGGTGAGGACGCAGTAGCGGAACAGGCCGAAGACGGCGGAGTACTCCCGCTTGAGGGAGATCTCGAGCTCCGCCTCGAACTCGTCGAGCTCGTCGAGGTGCGACATGCGGCGTCAGTGTAGACGGTCGAGGAGGTCCGAGACCTTCCCCCGGCCCGGAAGCTCCAGGTCGGGATCCAGCTCGACGAGCGGCTCGAGCGCGAAGCGTCGCTCGTGGACGCGCGGGTGGGGCACGCGCAGGCCCGGCTCGTCCACGACCTCCGAGCCGTAGGCGAGCAGGTCGAGGTCGATCACGCGCGGGCCCCAGCGCGTCCCGTCGCGCACCCTGCCGAGCTCGCGCTCGATCCGCAGGAGGACGTCGAGCAGCTCCCGCGGGCCCAGCGTCGTCTCGAGCAGGGCCGAGGCGTTGAGGAAGCGCGGCTGGTCCTCGACTCCCACCGGGTCGGTCTCGCGAAAGCTCGAGAGCGCGACGACCTCCACGCCGTCCTCGGCCGCGAGCAGCTCCACGGCCCGGAGCATCGTCTCCTCGCGCCGGCCGAGGTTCGCGCCCAGCCCGACGAACGCACGCACGAGCTCAGCCGCGAGTGCGCTCGACGACGACGGCCGCGTGGTCGACGGGCGGGTCGAGCACGACGTCCGGCTTGCGTACCCGCACCCGCACGTGGTCGACGGCGCCGAAGCGCGCGACGATCCCGTCCGCGACGGCTCCGGCGAGCCCCTCGAGCAGGAGGCGCTCCGGCCCCGAGAACACCTCGCGGACGAGCGCCGCGAGGCGCCGGTAGTCCACCGTGTCCTCGATCCGGTCGCTCGTCGCCGCCGCCTCGTCCACCTCCACCCAGAGGTCGACGAGAAACCGCTGCCCCAGCCGCCGCTCCTCCTCGAGGTAGCCGTGGCGGCCGAAGACGACGAGACCGATCAGCTCGATGGTCATACGCATCCCTCGCCGGCTCCGAGGCAGAGCGCTGCACCGCCGCGGCCTGACGACGAGGATACGAGCGTTGGTGTCGAGCCGGGGGTCACGGAGACACCTTGCCACGCTCGACAGCCGCAGCGACGGCGAGCGCCTCGACCGTCTCGCGCACGTCGTGGACGCGGAGCATCCACGCGCCGCGCTCGAACGCAGCGACCGCGGCTCCCAGCGACGCCGCGAGCGTGCCGGTCGTCGCCCGCGGATCGCCGAGCACCCTGCCGAGCGTGCTCTTGCGCGACAGGCCGACGAGCACGGGGCGACCGATCTCCGCGAGCGCGTCGAGGCGGCGGACGAGCTCGAGGTTCTGGTCGGGGGTCTTCCCGAACCCGATCCCCGGGTCCACGCAGATCGACTCCCTCCGCACGCCACGGTCGACGGCGAACGCGACCCGCTCCTCGAGGAAGGCCGCGACCTCGGCCACGACGTCGCGGTACTGCGGCGCGGCCTGCATCGAGCGCGGCTCTCCCTGCATGTGCACGAGGCAGAGGTACGCGTCGTGCTCGGCGACCACGTCCACGAGCTCCGGGTCGCCGCGGAGCGCCGTCACGTCGTTGACCATCTCCGCACCCGCCTCCAGGGCGCGCCGCGCCACGGCCGCCTTGTACGTGTCGATCGACGACGGCGTCCCCGCGAGCGCCTCGAGCACGGGCACGACGCGCCGCAGCTCCTCGTCCGTAGCGACGGGATCCGCGCCCGGGCGCGTGGACTCCCCGCCCACGTCCACGACATCGGCCCCCTCCTCGAGAAGCCTGCGACCGTGCGCGATCGCGGCGGCGGGCGACACGAAGCGGCCGCCGTCGGAGAAACTGTCGGGCGTGACGTTCAGGACGCCCATCACCGCGGGCCGCGGCCACCGCTCCTCGATGGGCGGCTCGGGCTTCCTCGGCATCACGGCGGCGAGCCTAGCGCCGTCGTCCGGCGGGCGACGCAGAATCACGGGCCATGAGCACACCACCCTCGACCAACGGCCCACTCGGCCACCCACGAGGCATCGGCTTCGCGATCCTGCTCACGATCGTGACCCTCGGCTTCTACACGCTGTACTGGGTCTTCAAGACCCAGGAGGAGGTCAAGGTCCACTCCGGGAACGGCGTCGGCGGTGTCCTCGGCCTCGTGATCTACATCGTGGTCGGCCCGATCACCTGGTTCCTGATCCCCTCCGAGGTCGGGAAGATGTACCAGGCCGACGGCCGCGTCGCGCCGTTCTCGGGCTGGACGGGACTCTGGATGCTGCTGCCGCTCGTCGGCATCTTCGTCTGGTTCTTCAAGGTCCAGGGCGCGCTGAACCGCTACTGGGAGAGCAAGGCGCTCGACACGGCGCCGCTGAACGACCCCGGCGTCGTCGCCTAGCCCTCGGAGCACATGCGCGGTAACGCCGTGCGTGTGCTCCTCCCCGTCGCGGCGGTGCTCGCCTTGATCGGCGTCGTCGCCGTGGCCTCGACCGGCTCCACGCCGTCCGGCTCGGCCGACGGACGGCCGCCCGCCGACGCCCTGCTCGACACCCTCTTCAGCCTCGCGCTGCTCCTGTTCCTCCCCGCCCTCGCCCTCCTCGTCTACGGGCTCGCCCAGCGGAAGGAGATCGCGCGCGAGATCGCCTCCGGCCGCTACAGGCGCACGAGCGTCTGGACGTACCTGGTGCTCATGGGCGCACTCTCCCTCGCCGTCTACCTGCGGCTGACCGACTTCCGGTTCGACCTTCGCGGCGACCAGGGCGAGGTCGTCGACGTCGGCGCCGACGGCGGGCAGGCCGTGTCCCCCGAGGGCGACCGCCACCGTCGGGCAGGGTCTACCAGCCCGAGTTCGCCTGGATCCCAGTGCTCGTGGTGCTCGTCCTCGCCGCAGTGGTGATCGCGGCCTACGTGGTCGCCTCCCGGCGGCGGAGGACGCAGGCGGCGACCGAGGGCGAGCTCGCCGAGCACGTGGCGGAGACCCTCGAGGACACGCTCGACGACCTCCGCGCCGAGCCGGATCCACGGCGCGCCGTGATCGCCGCCTGGGCCCGCCTCGAGCAGGCGCTCGGCTCCTCGGGGCTTCCCCGGCGCCCGGCCGAGACGCCGGAGGAGTACGTGGCGAGGATCCTGGACCGGTTGGAGGTCGACCCCACGCTCGTGCGCACCATGACCGACCTGTACGAGACGGCCAAGTTCTCCCAGCACGAGGTCGACGAGGCCATGAAGGACTCGGCAATCTCGGCTCTCGTCGCGATCCGCGACGGGTTGCGCGAGGCAGCTCGCCGGCGTCGGGACGAGCAGGAGAGTGCGTCGGAGACTCCCGCGCCGGCGGTGGCGCCGTGAGGGAGGACCTGCTGCGCGCGCTGCGGCTCCTCGTCGTTCCCGCGGTGGTCCTCGCCGTGGTGATCGCGTTCCTCCCGGGCCAGACCGGCCTCGCGGTACGCGTGTTCGCGCTCGTCCTCTGTGCTGCCGCGCTTCTGCTCATGCTCGCGGCGCTGCGCCGCGCCTACCCGCGCGAGCGGCCCCTCCGTCGCCCGGAGGCTCGCGAGAGGCGGGGTCGTGCGCGCCCGGGGAACCTGGCGCAGGCTCGAGCAGGAGACGGTGCTCGGCATCGCGGGCTCGTTCGACCTCCACTTCCGGCTCGGGCCGCGGCTGCGCGGCCTGGCGACCGATCTCCTCGCAGCGCGGCGCAGCGTATCGCTCGACCGCGACCCGGAGCGGGCACGCACGCTCGTCGGGGAAGAGACGTGGGAGCTCGTACGTCCCGATCGCCCTGCCCCGGAGGACCGGCTCGCACGCGGGGTCCCCATCAACGACCTCCGCCGCGTCGTCGAATCACTCGAGCGCCTGTGAGCACGAGCCTGGAACGCGTCCACGAGCTCTCGGGCCTCGTGCTCGACGAGGTCGAGCGGGCAGTCGTCGGCAAGCGGAAGTCGCTCGAGCTCGTCCTCCTCGGCTTCCTCGCCGACGGCCACGTCCTGCTCGAGGACTTCCCGGGGCTCGCGAAGACGCTCGCGGCGCGCTCGTTCGCCCAGGTCCTGAGCATGCGCTTCACGCGCATCCAGTTCACGCCGGACCTCATGCCCTCGGACGTCACGGGGTCGTCCATCTGGAACCAGCGGGACGCGGACTTCGAGTTCAGGCCGGGGCCGATCTTCACGAACCTCCTCCTCGGCGACGAGATCAACCGCGCGCCTCCGAAGACCCAGGCGGCGTTGCTCGAGGCCATGCAGGAGCGCCAGGTGACGATCGAGGGCGTCACGCATCCCCTCGGCCCGCCGTTCCTCGTCATCGCCACCCAGAACCCGATCGAGTACGAGGGCACCTACCCGCTGCCCGAGGCGCAGCTCGACCGCTTCCTCCTGCGCACCGCGTTCGGTTACCCCGACCGCGCGGACGAGGTCCGCGTGCTCGACCAGCGCATCGAGCGGAAGGCCGACGAGATCGCGCTGGAGCCACGGGTCGACCGCGAGACCCTCCTCGAGATGCAGGCCGCGATCGAGCACGTGCACGTCGCGGACAGCGTCCGGGCCTACTGCGTCGACGTCGTCGCCGCGACCCGCGAGGCGCAGAGCACGGTCGTCGGCGCGAGCCCCCGGGGGAGCCTCGCGCTGCTGAAGCTCGCGCGCGGCAAGGCAGCGCTCGCGGGCCGCGACTTCGTGCTCCCGGACGACGTGAAGGAAGTCGCCGTCTCGGCGCTCGCGCACCGCCTCGTCCTCCGACCCGAGCTCTGGGTGCAGAAGATCTCCGCCGAGGACGTCGTCCGCGAGGTCCTCGACACCGTGCCGACCCCGAAGGCCGAAGACGTCACCACCGCACGATGACGCGCGCGGCCAGCCCTCGCCTCGAGGGGTACGTGGTCGTCGTCGCCGTCGCGCTCGTCGCCGCCCTCGCGCTCAGGCGGCCCGAGCTCGCGATCGTGGCCGTGCCGTTCGCGCTGTCGCTCGCCCTCGGGCTGCGCACGACGGAGGAGCCCGTGGTCGCCGCCGCTCTGGTGCTCGACGACGAGCGTGTGGTCGAGCGGCAGGAGATCCCGGCGCGCGTCGAGATCAGCGCGACGAGCGGCGTGGAGCGGCTCGAGCTGCTCCTCGCGCTCCCCGCCGGCGTCGAGGTCGCGGACGGTTCGGACGCCTTCGCAATGCGGCTCCACGCCGGGGAGGAGCGCTCGCTGCCGGTCACCCTGCGCTGCAGCAGGTGGGGCATCTACGACGTGGGCGCGCTCGAGCTCCGTGCACGCGACGCATTTCGGGTCGTCACGTGGGAACGGACGCTCGGCGAGACCCGCCAACTCAAGACGTACCCACAGGCCGAGGCCCTGAGCCGCATCCTGCCGCCACGCGAAACGCAGGTCTTCACCGGAAGCGAGGTCGCGCGGCTGAAGGGAGACGGCATCGAGTACGCAGATCTCCGCGAGTACGTCGCCGGTGACCGTCTGCGCTCGATCAACTGGCGGGCGACGGCGCGCCGCGGGGGGCTCGTCGTCAACGAGCAGCACCCCGAGCGGAACACCGACGTCGTCCTCTTCGTCGACAGCTTCGCGGACGTGCAGCGCGCGGGCCGGAGCACGCTCGACGACGCCGTTCGGGCGACCGCCACGCTCGCGTCGCGCTACCTCGAGCGCCGCGACCGCGTCGGCCTCGTCACCTTCGGAGGGATCCTCCGCTGGCTCCAGCCCGGCATGGGGACGAGCCAGCGGTTCCGCCTCGTCGAGACCCTCCTCGAGACAGGGGTCGAGCCGACGTACATGTGGCGCGACGTGAACATCATCCCCGCCCGGATCCTGCCCCCGAAGGCGCTGATCCTCGCGATCACGCCCCTGCTCGACCGGCGGTTCGTGGCGACCATGGCCGACCTGCGAGCGCGCGGCTTCGACCTCGCAGTCGTCGAGGTCGACCCGGTGTCCTTCGTGGAGGCGGGCCGCACGGAGCCCGAACGGCTCGCGTACCGGCTCTGGCTCCTCGACCGGGAGGTGCTGCGCTCCCGGCTCGCCCGGCTCGGAATCGCCGTCGCCCGCTGGGGGGACGACACGGAGCTCGACGCAGCGCTCGAGGGGGTGAGGACGTACCGGCGCCGAGCCAGGGCCGCGCACGTCTAGCGACGGGAGCGGGAGCCACGCTCGCGGGCGCGGGGGTGGGCGTGCTCGCGCTCCTGGGCGCGGGCGACGTCGCGCTGGCGGCCGGCGTGCGTCTCGTCGCGCTCGCGCTCCTCGCGCTCGTCGCGGCGATCGTGCTGGACCTCAGCCAGCTCGTACCCGTTTCGCTGCTCCTGCTCGGCGCCGCCTACGCGACGCACCTCGCCGTCGACGACCTCACCCTCGACGCGAGAGCCCCGCTCATCGCGGTCGGTCTCCTCGTCACGGCCGAGCTCGCGTACTGGTCGCTCGAGGAGCGCGGTGCGATCCGTGTGGACCCCGGCGAGAGCCTCCGACACCTCGGGCTCGTGACGCTCCTCGCGCTGGGAGGGCTCGTCGCAGGGAGCGCGCTCCTGGCCGTCGCGGACCTCGCCCGCACCGAGGGGCTCGCCATCGACCTGCTCGGCGCCGCCGCTGCGGCCGGAGCCCTGCTCGTCGTCGTGCTCTACGCGCGCCGAGCCGGCTGACGACGGGAGTGCGGAGCTTCCGAGCCGGGTCAGCCGGCCGCGCCCTCGGGGGGCGGCGGCTGCATGGTCGCGCCGGGGAAGGCGGGGCGCGGCGTCGGCTTCGGGATCGGGCGGTCCTTCTCGGGCTCGCCCTCCGTCACCGGCGAAGGCTCCTCGGCCGGGAAAATGGACTCCTCCGCCTCCCCGGCGAGCAGCCGCTCGAACTGGTCCTTGTCGATCGTCTCGCGCTCGATGAGGATCGCCGCGAGGCGGTGCAGCTCGTCCATGTGCGCACGGAGGACGGTGGTCGCGGAGGCGTGCGCCTCCTCGATCACGCGCCGGATCTCGTCGTCGATCTCCTTCGCGACCTCGTCCGAGTAGTCGGGCTCGGAGCCCATGTCGCGGCCGAGGAAGGGCATGTCGTGGTTGCGGCCGAGGACGCGCGGGCCGAGCTTCTCGCTCATGCCGAAGCGCATGACCATCTGCTTGGAGGTCGCTGTCACCTTCTCGATGTCGTTGGCCGCGCCGGTCGTGATCTCGTGGAAGACGAGTTCCTCGGCCGCCCTGCCGCCGAGCGTCATCGCGAGCTCGTCCATGAGCGCCGACTTCGTCGTCAGGTAGCGATCCTCCGTGGGGAGCGAGATGGTGAGCCCGAGCGCCTGGCCGCGCGAGACGATCGTGATCTTGTGGACGGGGTTCGTGTTCTCGAGGTAGTGGCCGACGAGCGCGTGCCCCATCTCGTGGTAGGCGGTGATCTTGCGCTCCTTCTCGGAGAGGAGCCGTGCCTTCTTCTCGGGGCCGGCGATCACGCGCATGATCCCCTCCTCGAGCTCCTCCTGCTGGATCATCTTCTTGCCGCGGCGCGCAGCGAGCAGGGCGGCCTCGTTGATGAGGTTGGAGAGGTCGGCGCCGGTGAAGCCGGGCGTTCCGGCCGCGAGCGTGTCCAGGTCGATCTCGCGTCCCAGCGGCTTGCCGCGCGAGTGCACCTCGAGGATCTTCTTCCGGCCGAGTCGATCCGGGCGATCGACGACGATCTGGCGGTCGAAGCGGCCGGGGCGGAGGAGCGCGGGATCGAGGATGTCCGGCCGGTTCGTGGCCGCGATCAGGATGATGTTGTCCTTCATCTCGAAGCCGTCCATCTCGACGAGGAGCTGGTTCAGCGTCTGCTCGCGCTCGTCGTGGCCGCCTCCGAGACCCGCGCCGCGATGCCGGCCGACCGCGTCGATCTCGTCCATGAAGATGATGCAGGGCGAGGCCTGCTTCGCCTGCTCGAACAGGTCACGGACACGCGAGGCGCCGACGCCGACGAACATCTCGACGAAGTCGGAGCCGGAGATCGAGAAGAACGGCACGCCCGCCTCTCCCGCGACGGCGCGCGCGAGGAGCGTCTTGCCCGTGCCGGGCGGGCCGTACAGGAGGACGCCCTTGGGAATCCGCGCTCCGAGCGCCTGGAACTTCTTCGGGTTCTCGAGGAACTCCTTGATCTCGTGCAGCTCCTCGACCGCCTCGTCCGCGCCCGCGACGTCCTTGAACGTGACCTTCGGCGAGTCGGGCGACATCCGCTTCGCGCGGCTCTTGCCGAAGCTCATCACCTTCGAGCCGCCACCCTGCACCTGGTTCATGAGGAAGATCCAGAACGCGATCAGGATCACGAACGGGAGCACGTTGATGAGGAGCGCCCACCATGCCGACGAGCCCGTCCCCTTGGAGTCGAACTTGACGTTCTCGTGCTCGAGGAGGTTCTGGAACTGCGTCGCCGACTGCGGCGTCGGGTAGTTGACCTTGATCTTGTCGCCGCCGACGAGCGTCAGGCTGATCTGCTGCCGCGTCGGCGTGAACAGCACCTCGTTGACGTTCCCGTTCTTGACCTCGGCGATCGCGTCGGAGTACGTCGCCTTGCGCTCCTCCGCGCGTCCGGGCAGGAGTGTCCGGCTCGCCAGGAAGACGAGCAGGACGATGATGATCAGCGGAAAGAGCGCGCTTCGGAAAAAGCGGTTCACGTCAGTGGTCGCAGGGTAGCACCCTCCCTCTTCGGCACCGTATTGTGATTTCGCAAGACCAGAATCCGCTAACGCGGATTCTGGTCGCGAGGAAATCCCTGAAGGCGGCCGCTTTCGCGGCCGCAGGTCTGCGTGAGTTCGAGCGCCGTGGGTGCGGACAGGGCTGATGTCCGGACGACGTGGCCGATCTCCGGACTACGTGGCGCTCGGAACGAGGTCCGCGTGCAGCACGGCGACGTACGGCAGGTTTCGGTAGCGCTCGGCGAAGTCGAGCCCGTAGCCGATCACGAAGCGGTTCGGGATCTCGAAACCGACGTAGCGGACCGGGACCTCGATCTCCCGGCGCTCCGGCTTCGTGAGGAGCGTCACGACCTCGAGAGAGGACGGCTTTCGCGCGCGAAGGTTTCGCATGAGGTACGAGAGCGTCAGCCCCGAGTCGATGATGTCCTCGACGACGAGCACGTCCCGCCCCGCGACGTTGATGTCGAGGTCCTTGAGGATGCGGACGACGCCGGAGGAGTCGGTCGCCGCGCCGTAGCTCGAGATCGCCATGAAGTCGATCTCGCAGGGGACGGTGAGCTCGCGCATGAGGTCTGCCATGAAGAACACGGCTCCCTTGAGCACGCCCACGAGCAGGAGGTCCCGCCCGGTGTAGTCGGCCGAGATCTCGGCGCCGAGCTCGACGATCCGCGCCTGGAGCGCGGTCTCCTCGATCAGGATCTCCTGGACGCCCTTTTCCAGCTCGGCCTGTGTCACGCGTCTACATCTTTCCATGCGCGGACGGCTGCTTCCCAGCCAGGCGCCTCGACGATCCCCGGCACGGCCACGACGTCGTCGCCGGCGACGACGACGGGCCACGCGTCGCGCTCGGCCCGCGGCACCTTCGCGTCCACGAAGACGTCCTGCAGTTTCTTCCGCCGTCCGGCGAGCCGGTCGCCCGGCCGGCGGGTCCGCACGACGAGGCCGGGCTCGTCGCTCTCGATCCGCCAGGGGCCGAAGCGCACCGTCCCCTCGAGGCGCAGCACGTCGTACTCGCGCACGGCACGCACGCCGCCACCGAGATCGGCCGACTTCGAGCCCGCGGTCGACGAGAGGAGCTCCGCCAGCGTGCGCTCGAGCGCCCGCGGCAGCCGGGGACGCTCGTCGGCGAGCGCGAGGAGGTTGCGCTCGGCTCCGGGATGAAGGCGACGAAGAAGCGGCAAGATCTCGTCACGCACGAGGCCGCGCTTCGTGCCCTCGTTCGACGAGTCGACGCGAAACTCCAGGCCGTGCTCGCGGCAGTAGCCCTCCGTCTCCTCGCGCCAGACGGGGAGGAGCGGGCGGACCACGCCGTCCTCGCGGCGCGGCTTGATCCCCTTCGTGCTCCCCGAGGAGACGATCCGGTAGAGGACGGTCTCCACCTCGTCGGACGCAGTGTGCCCGGTCGCACGGAGCCCGCGACCCTCCGTCAGCCGGTACCGGAGGTCGCGCAGGGCGGCCTCCGACCCTCCTCGTGACACCGTGTCGGGGGGCTGGAGGACCTCCGCGCCGAGGACCTCGCGGCAGAAGCGCGCGTCCGCGTCGGACTCCGCGCCCCGGAGGCCGTGGTCCACGTGGAGCGCCGAGACGCGGTAGCCGAGCGCGGCGAGGAGGTGCCAGAGGCAGGTGGAGTCGGCGCCTCCCGAGACGAGGCACGTCACGTCGCCGCCGGGTGGGATCAGCTCGTGGCGGCGGATCCAGGCCTGGACGCGCTCGGGAAGCGCACTCGACATGCGCCCATTGTGCCGCCGCTACTTCTTCAGCGCGGACGCGTCCACGACCTCGGACGCGGGCGGCGGCTCGATCGCCACGGGCTCGCCGTAGTCCCAGAGCTCGAAGGAGACGGACGACTCCGCGGTGCGCGTGCCCCCGGGCGGCGTCGCGGCGAACGCCAGGGCGACCTTGCGGACCATGCCCGTCGCGTCGAGCCAGACGTCGACCGGGACGTCTCCGATCCCCGACCGCCCCACGAGCTCGTCGACGAGGGCGTCGAGCTGCTCGTGGTCCGGCGCGAGCTTCGCGTACTCGGCCGGGTCGATCGTGGCGCGGTAGTGCGTCGTCTCCGTCCCGCGGAGCTCCTCGGTGCCGACGACCTCGACGTCGCCGGAGGCCGCGCGGAGGAGGCCGAGCAGCTCCCGCGGGTCCACCTGCGTGAGCTCGTCGAGATCGTCGACGTCGACGCCCTGCGCGCCGACGCCTTCGTAGTCGCCTCGGACCCACGACTTCCCGTCCGGGAGCTCGGCGGCCATCGCCGGGAAGCGCACGTAGGCGTCCTCGCCCACCTGGACGACGTCGATCTTCCAGGCGTCCGGGTCGCCGAAGTCGGGCGCGTCCGGCCCCGCCATGGCCCCGAACAGCCCGCCGAGGAGCTTCGCGAACGACGACATGTCCAGTGACATTGCGCTCCGGTCGGCGGCCGCGTCGAACGCGCCGTCGCCCGAGAGCGCGAAGGAGTCGTCCGCTCCCGGTAAGGACATCTCGACCGAGAACGCGAACCTGCCCGAAGTCGCCTCCGCACTCGTGCTCGCGGCGCTCGTGAGCTGCTCGAGGCTGATCGGCTCGGCGGTGGGAACCGCGTCCCGGCCACCGCCACAGCCGACGAGCGCGAGCCCGGCGAGGCCGAGGCAGGCGAGGCCGACCGTCTGCACGCAGGCGAAGCGTCATCGAGCCGATCGTCGGCCGGTCGTGGGCTCGGCCGTCCCCCCGGACGAGGGATCCCTGAACCGGGGAGCGGGGCTCCGGCTCCACTCCTCGAGCAGACGTGCGGCGTCCTCTGCCTGCGTCGCGCTCAGGAGGTGGGGTCTCGCGTGCTCCACCGGGGCCATCCGCGCAGCGGGCGGCTGGCCGTTCGCTGCGTCGAGGAGGTAGCGGAGCGAGAGCGCGTGGCCGACGAGGAGCACGACCTCCTCCGGCCTGGCGAGCAACAGCCGCAGCCCTCGCGCGAAGCGACCCGCGGCGGCGGCGCGGCTCTCGCCGTCCCCGGGGGCGGGGACGAGCGGTGTCTCCGCCACGGCCCACGCCCGGTAGGCGTCGAGCGGCCCTCCGTCGAAGCTGCCGAAGTCGATCTCGTCGAGCTCGGGGACGACGATCCGTGTGGTCTCGCGGCCGTCGAGTGCGAGCTCGAGCGTCTCCCCGGTCCGGGCGAAGCTCGTCGCGACGCCGAGGTCGATGCGCGTCCCGGCCAGCTCCTCGCGCAGACGCCCGGCCTGCTCGATCCCCTCGGGCGTGAGGCCCTCCCCCGGCGCGGTGCACGAGGCGAGCACGTCCCGGTTCGACTGCGCGAATGCGTGGCGGGCGAGGAGGAGCAGCTCCACGATCAGAGGAGGATCGAGCGGTAGTCGAGCACGTGCCGCATGCCGATCGTCTCGTACAGCCGGATCGCGGGGATGTTCTCCGAGCGGACGAACAGGCACACGACCGGCACGCGCTCGAGCAGCAGGCGACAGAGGTCGCGCAGCCCGCGGCCGCCGTAGCCGCGCTCGCGGACCTCCGGGTCGACCCAGACCTGCTGGAGCTGCACCGCCGTCGGCGTCCAGGCGGACGCCTCGGCCTTGAAGAGGATGGCGCCGTCCTCGACCCAGAGCCACGACCTCCGCTCCTCGATCTGCGAGCGAGTCCTCCACCGGAACCCGTCGGGGTCGCGGGCCAGCGGGTCGACGCCGAGCTCCATCTCGTGCGCGGCTGCACACGCGGGCACGAGGAGCTCGAGATCCTCGATCGTGGCCAGGCGGAGCGCGCTGTCGCCCGGCCACGGCGCCTCCCGGATCTCGAAGACCGGCTGGCCCGGGCGATCCTCGCGAGGCCGCGACAGGCGCGGGCGCGCCTCGTCCCACAGCTCCGAGACCGCGCTCGCCTCGCCGATCAGCATGCGGGGCGACGAGCGTACGACGTCGCGCACGAACGCGCCGCAGCCCGTCCCCGACGGGACGACGTTCACCCCGACGTGACAGAGCGCCCGCAGCTCGCGGCCGTCCGCGAGGGCGACGAAGCGCCCGAGGCCACGTCGGGCGACGTCCTCGAGAAAGACCCGCTCGACCGGGTCCTCGTCGCAGAAGCTGAGGACCTGTCCGAGCCTGGGCTCGATGAGCTTGGGAGACAAGGCCGGCCTCGAGTCTACGGCTGAAGGTTCGCCGGTCGTCGCGCGGGTCGAATCCGTAGGGTTCCGCGCATGCCGATCCACCTGCGAGCCGAGCCCGGCGACTACGCCGACGCCTGCCTGCTCCCCGGCGACCCGCTGCGCGCGAAGTACATCGCGGAGACGTACCTGAGCGACGTCCGGCAGGTGAACGAGGAGCGGGGCCTGCTCGGCTACACCGGCCGCTGGGAGGGCAAGGACGTCTCCGTCCAGGGGACGGGGATGGGCTGCCCGGGGGCGACCATCGTGTTCGAGGAGCTCATCCAGCTCGGCGTGAAGCGGCTGCTGCGCGTTGGAACCTGCGGGGGCCTCCAGCCGGGCCACGCGCTCGGCGACCTGATCGTCGCGCTGTCCGCCGTGCCCGCGGACGCGACCGCGACGCATCTCGTCGGCGGCGAGCCGCACTGCCCGACCGCGAGCTGGGAGCTGATCCACGAGGCCGTCCACGTCGCGAAGGCGACGGACGAGCCGCTCCGCGTCGGGCCGATCGTCTCCAGCGACGTCTTCTACAACCCCGACAAGGGCCAGTACGAGCGGTGGTCGAAGCGCGGGATCCTCGCCGTGGAGATGGAGGCGTCCGCGCTCTTCACGGTCGGTGCGCTCCGTGGCGTGCTCACCGGCTGCCTCCTGACCGTGAGCGACATCGTCGTCGAGGGTGAGTTCGTGCGCGTCACCGACGAGGAGCTCCGAGCCGCGGTCGACCGGATGACCCGGATCGCGCTCGACACGGCGACCGCGGGCCAGCACGGCCATTAACGCCGGGCGCACGGTCTTCCTCGTCAACCCCGCCTCGGGTGGCGGCTCCACGGGCCGCAGATGGCCGGAGATCGCCCACCGGGCGGCCGCGCTCGGGCTCGTCGGAGACGCGCTCCTGTCGGAGGAGCAGGGCCAGCTGGCCGCCCTCGCCGAGCAGGCGGTGCGCGACGGAGCGACACGGGTCGTCGTGGTCGGCGGCGACGGATCGGTGCACGAGGCGGTCAACGGCCTGGCGGAGGCGGAGGGAGTCGAGCTCGCGGTCATCCCTCGCGGCACCGGGCACGACTTCGTCCGCACCTTCGGCATCACCACGCGACCTCGACTCCGCGATCCGGACGGCGCTCCACGGCGACGTCCGGACGATCGACCTCGGCCTCGTGACGTACCGGTCCTGGGCGGGCAGCGACGGCCGCGCGTACTTCGCGAACGTCGGCAGCGCCGGCATCAGCGGTGCGATCGCGAAGCGGGCGAACGAGACGTCGAAGGCGCTCGGCGGGAAGATCTCGTACTACTGGTCGACGTTCGCGGTCTTCCTCGGGTGGCAGACCGGCGAGATGCGCGTCTCGGTGGACGACGAGATCCGCGGAGGGCGCATGATCGACATGATGGTCGCGAACGGGCGCTTCCTCGGCGGCGGGATGATGATGTGCCCGGAGGCGGAGCCCGACGACGGCCTCTTCGACGTCATGCTGATCGGCGACGTCACGAAGCGCGACCTCCTGTTCGTGCTGCCGAAGACCTACCGGGGAAAGCACCTGCCGCACCCGCGCCTCGAGGTGCTACGAGGCCGGGTGGTGACGGTGGACGCCGACGAGCCGCTCCCCGTCGAGCTCGACGGCGAGCAGCCGGGGACGACGCCGGCGCGCTTCGAGGTCGTGCCGCGCGCGCTTCGTCTGCGCGTGCCCGCGGCGGGCTAGCCGTCCGAGCCGTCGGCGGCCCGGCGGGACTTCTTCAGCGCTGCCAGTTCCTTCTCGAGCTTCGCCACGCGCGCCTCGAGCGCGTCGATCCCGCGAACCTTCTTCGCGAGCTCGTCGACCCGGTTCCGGAGGTCGTTGAACGCGGTGACGGCCTTCTGCCCGCCGGGGAGCTCCGTGAGCCGGTGGAGCGCCTCTTCGCCCGCGTCGGCGAGACGGGTGAAGAGGTCCTTCTCGCCGGCGGTGGACGTGTTGTCCGTCTTCGTCGTCTGTGGCATGACGCAAGTCATACCAGCCCGGAGCCGCACGCGCGGCAAGCGACTCGCCACTCTTGACACGAGCCGGGGGCGGTGAGAGGGTCTCGCGCGCACGATGAGCACTGCGGCCCGACGCTCTCGAACGCTGGTGACGCTCGTCACGCTCGGTGCGGCAGTGTGCGCGCTCGCGTCGTCGGCAGGCGCGGCGCCGGAAGCGGTGGACCTCCAGCTCGACATCGTCGTCGGCTCGTCGGTCCGGACCGGCAGGCCCGTGCCGAACGGCGCGACGGTGACGGTTACGGGACTGAACTTCGCCGCCGGTGTCAACGTCGACCTCATCACCCCGCAGCCCGCGTCGGCAAAGGTGCGGCTCACCCTGCCCGACGGGCTCACGTGGGGCAGCGACCTTCCCGATCCGGCCGAGTCCTGCACGAGCACGCCTTCCACCGGTGAGTGCCAGACGCCGCTGCTCGAGCCGATCCTCGGACGCAACGGCGCCGGGTGGGGATGGGACGTCGTCGCCGCGCGGACCGGCAGCTACGTCCTGCGCGCCGAGATCGTGTCTGCCTCCGAATCAGATCCCGAGCCGTCGAACGACAGCGCCTCGGTGACGGTGGTCGTCATCGAGGCGCCGCCGCCTCCACCGCCGCCGGGCGCCGGAGGCGCGAGCGTCGGGGCGGCGAAGCTCTCCCCGGCGAAGCCGAAGGCCGGCTCGACGGTCGTGGCCTCGGTCCGGATGACCGCCGGAGGCAATCCGACCCGACCGAGCGGGGTCGCATGCACCGCCACCGCCGGAGCGACGAAGCTGAAGGGTGTCGGCCGGGCCGGGAACGGCTCGGCGACGTGCACGTTCAGGACGCCGAGGAGCGCGAAGGGGAAGCAGCTGCGAGGCGCCGTCTCCTTCACCGCCGCCGGCGCGAAGTACACGAGGCGCTTCTCGGCGAGGCTCGCCTAGCTGTAGTTCCTAAGCACGTTGGTTCAGTCCGGGGGCCTTGGAGGCCGGGAGCTGCCGAGTGTCGCCGTCGCGAGGTTGTAGCACCGGATGAAGCTCACCGTAAGTGCCGCGCTGCGCTCAGCTGGCTCGAGACGTCGCCGATTGGCGACTCGCGTACGTCGAGCAGCGCTGGACGATCAGGGCGCGGCTGCAGCGCTGCCGGATGTCAGCGTGCGCTGCGCCCGATAGTGGGTCGCACGCTTCCGGAGGAGGCGGAGCTCGAGCCTGCGACGACCGGTCGTCGGCGCGCCGAGCGGTCGCCAGGATCCGTTGCTCGCCGAGGACGCGTCGACGCGATCACTGGCCCTGCGCCGCCTGCGCTTGCACCGCGCCGACGATCGCAGAGGATGCTCGAATGGCGCTCGTCACCGTCTCGGCGATCCGCGCGTCGAGCCTCTGCGTAGGCAGGCTCGGCCGGCTTGAACGT
Source organism: uncultured Actinomycetes bacterium (assembly GCA_963705535.1). Taxonomy (GTDB): domain Bacteria; phylum Actinomycetota; class Thermoleophilia; order Gaiellales; family Gaiellaceae; genus GMQP-bins7. The sequence goes on along the minus strand of CAVPJY010000004.1, from coordinate 104,686 downwards.
CGAGCAGCCTGGCGCTACGCAGCGAACTCGCACCCTGGCGAGCTCGTGCAGGTGGACGTCAAGCGGCTCGGCCGGATCGAGGGCGGTAGCAGGCTGGCGCGTCCGCCGCGGACGCGCCAGCCTGCTCGCACCCTCGATCGGCCGAGCCGCTTGACGTCCACCTGCACGAGCTCGCCCGGCTGCGAGTTCGCTCGTAGCGCCGTCTGACGACTCCAGCCGGCTCGAGCCTACGCATGCCGGCTCGCCGCAGGACCGAGACGGTTGAGAGCGCCAGTCCGAGCTACCTCTGCCGAGCTCGTCAGCGGTCTAGCGCGGCGGCCACGGCCAGTTCGCGTCGCAGCGCGTCGCTCAGCGACAACGGATCCTGGCGACCTGCTCGAGCGATCCGACGACCGCGTCGCGCAGCCTCGGCTCCGGCCTCCTTCGCGAATAGCCGTGTCGACCGCACTTCCGGGCACAGCGCACGCTGACATCCGCAGCCGCTGCTGCCGCGCTGAGCGTCCATCCCTCCTCGACGACTCGAGCCGCCGAGCGCAGCGCGGCCCTGCCGGATGAGAGCTCTGGTTACGGCGAAGCTCATCCGGTGTCCTCCTTGGACTCGGTTGCTCGGCCGCCCAGCCTCCAAGGAGACCCGGATGAACCAACGTGCTTAGGAACTACACCTAGCCCAGCGCCTCGACGACGGCGGCGAGCGTCGCGCCGGCAGGCGCGTCGATCTTCAGGAGCGCACGGTCGTCGAGCGCGGTCGGGCCGAGGTTGACGATCGCGAACGCGCGCGCCTCGAGCGGCAGGCCCGCGGCGGGCCACACCTCGAGCGACGAGCCGACGACGAGCACGAGCCCGGCCGAGCGGGCGAGGTGCGTGGCCCGCTCCAAGGCCCCGGGCGGCAGGAGCTCGCCGAACATCGTCACACCTGGCTTGAGGGCCTCGCCGCAGTGGGCGCAGAGCGGCACAGGCTGCTCCTTCAGCTGCTCGAGCACGGCGTCGGCCGTCTCCGTCCACAGGCATCCGGGGCACACCGCGGAGCGGATGGACCCGTGGAGCTCGACGACGTCGTGGCTCCCCGCACGGGAGTGGAGCGTGTCGACGTTCTGCGTGACGACGGCCTGGACGAGGCCGCGGCGCTCGAGCTCGGCGAGCGCGCGATGGGCGGGATTCGGCTCCGCCTGGAGGAGCATGTCGATCCGCTCGCGGTAGAACGCCCAGACGCGCTCCGGGTCGCGCCTGAACGCCTGGATCGACGCAACCTCGAGGGGATCGACGGTCGCCCAGATCCCGGTCGGCGACCGAAAGTCGGGGATACCGCTCTCCGTCGAGACGCCGGCTCCGGTGAGGACGACGCACGGCTGGCGCTCGAGCAGGAGCGCGCAGAGCTCGGCAGCGGGCACGCGGCGATTCTAGGGTTGCGTGCATGGACGGCTTCTCGTTCTCGACCGACGTCCGTGTGCGCTTCGCCGAGACCGACGCGCAGGGGATCGCGCACCACGCGGCCTTCCTCGTCTGGTTCGAGGTCGCACGCGTCGCCTACCTGGAGCGGTACGCGGGCGGCTACCAGTCGATCCGCGACCGCGGTCTCGAGGCGCTGACGACCGGGGTGGAGATCCGCTACCGGCAAGCCGCCTACTTCGACGAGGTGCTCACCGTGTGGGCACGGTGCGGCGACCTCCGCGGAGCGCGCTTCCGCTACGAGTACCGGGTCACGCGGGACGGCGAGGTCGTCGCCGAGGGGTCCACGAGCCACGCGATGGTCGACGCCCGAAGCTACCGCCCGACGCGCGTCCCGACGTGGCTCGCCCAGGCGATCGGGGAGGCCGAGTCGATCCCGGGCTAGCCGTTGCCGGCGGGGGGAGCCGACTCGTCGGGCGGAGGAGGCCCGCGTGGATCGTCCGGCGGCGCCTTCGGGTCCTTCGGCGTCGGCTTCGCGGGCTTCGGCTTCGTGCCGACGCGGACGACGCGCGTCTCGCCCTTGTACGACGTCGTCCACGTCTCCGTCCGCAGAAGCGTGCCGTCGGCGGCGTAGACCGTGCGCGTGACGGACGTCCTGGTCGGAGCCGTGCCCGGCGCCTCCACCACCGTCTTGCCGACCGGGAGCTCGGGGTCGTCGACCTTCTCGACCGGCGCTTTCCCCGTCACCTCCATGGTCCCGGGCGAGCTCTCCACGCGCCGCGATTCGCCCCCGTAGATGGAAATGCGGATCCCGTCCCACTCGGCGGTTCCCTTGACCAGCACCCAGTGCCGGGTGTCGTTGACGAACTTCAGGTCGAGCGACGGCCAGTACACGGTCGCGTCCCGGCCGAGCTGATAGCGGCTGATGTACAGGGAGTGGGGATTTCGCTCCGTGATCCGCAGGCCCGCCTCCCAGGCGGCGTTGAATGCGGTCGTCGCCACCTGCGAGGTCCCGCCGCCGACCTCCTCCTCGTACTCGGTCCCGATGATCACGGGCGCCGGACGGAAACCGCGCTCGAGCGTCCGCTCGCCGATCGCCTGGTTCAGCGAGAAGGTGCCCCCGGGCGCGACGAGCGTGTCGTCGAGGAGGCCGACGCCGAGCCGGAGATTGGTGATCCGGTCCGTCGTGCCCGAGTTGTAGGTCTTGTACGCCGACATCCGGCGATCGATGCCCATCGCGACCGCCTCCTTCGTCGTGCGCTCGGGGTTCGCACGGGCGATGGAGAGGGCTGCGACGCGGTTCGTCGGGGAGGTCGCGGCGCGGAGGAGCGCCTCGGCCGAGCGCGGCACGTTCAGCGCGACGCCCACTCTCGACGGGACCACGCGGATGCTCTCGCCGGAGACCGCCCACGAGGCGTTGCGTGGCGGCTTCCCGACCAGACGACCGAGCGCCTCGAAGTAGGCCGCCGCGCCGGGCCCGGCGACCTCGAGCCGCCTCGAGCCGTTCCTGGGCAGGGCGAGCATGCTCGCCACCTGCCCGCGGGAGAGCTGCCACCGGTGGCCGGCGCCCTTCAGCGCGACCGGTCGTGAGAGCGCGACGCGCGCGCGGCGCGCGACGGGCTCGAGCATCGCAGCGGTCACAGGGGGCGGGGCGGCTGCGACGGGGAGCGGCGTCACCCCCAGGCCGCGTTCGAGCTCTGCGAGTGCGCGCACCACGACCTCGGCTGCGACCTCGCGCTCGAGCGCACGGCCGGACCGCCCGGGAACGACTCGCACCGTCAACCCGCGGCGCCCGAGCGCCGCACTGACCGGCTGGCGATCGACGGTCGCGGACATCTTGTCGAGCGCGAACTCGAGGGCGGCGTTGGAGACGGCGATCCTGGGCAGCACCTCGGCGCCGAAGAAGCGCGTGCGCAGACGGCGGAGCCCGCGGAAGGGGCCGAACCCGTCACTCGAGTGCGCGGCGGCCGCTACCGCCCCACGCCAGTCCGGGCGGACACCGAGCTGCTTGGCCGCGAAAGAGAACGTTCGCGTGCCGGCGCTGAACGCAACCGGGTCGTCCGCGAGCGCACCGAACCGGCTGTCGAGCGCTGCCACCGCCTGCGCCTGCGTGAGCCCTCCCACGTCGACGCCGGCGACACGCGTCCCTACCGCGAGCTCCCGCCTCGACCCGGAGAACGCGAGCCCGAGGAGCAGCACGAGAAGCGCGGCGAGACCCGCCGCGCCAAGGAGCGTCACGAGCGTCGAGCGGTCGCGACCACGTCGACGCGCGCGGGACGCGACGAGGGAAGGATCGACGCGCACCGGACCGGGAAGTCTAGCTCGGCGAGTGCGAGCCGGTGCCTCGCCTCACAGCCGGGGGACCAACGCCAGGGTTGGCACGATCTCGTTACCTTCGCGGTCAACGCGCGCGCGCTCTTCGCCGATAGGATCGGCAGTGGGTGGTGGGCCGGGGTGCCCCGTCCGCGATGTGTGTCAGAAGACGAACAGCTCGACGCCGCCCGACACATACAGCTCCACGCCGGTGATGTAGGCGGCGAGGTCGGAGCACAGGAACGCGATCGCATTGGCGATGTCGGCGGGCTCGCCTGGCCGCCGGAACACGGTGCGGTTCGCAATCCGCTCGTTCATCGCCGCGTTGGCGGAGTGGAAGATCTCCGTCCCGATGATGCCGGGGACGATCGCGTTGCACGTGATCCCGTGCCGGCCGCCCTCCATGGCGAGCGTCTTGGTCAGCCCGAGCACGCCCGCCTTCGTCGTCGAGTAGCTCGCCTGACCGAAGCCTCCGAGCGTCCCCGCGACGGACGACATGTTCACGATCCGCCCCCACTTCCGCTCCTTCAGGTGGGGCCAGACCGCCTGCGCGCAGTTGAACGAGCCGGTGAGATTGACCCGGAGGTCACGGTCCCACAGATCCGGGCTCTGATCGTGGAACTGCCCAACGTGATCGAGCGTGGCCGCGCTGTTCACCAGAATGTCCACGGACCCGAGCTCGTCGACGGCCCTCGCCACGGTCGCCGCCACCTGGCCACGGTCCGTCACGTCGCACTTCAGCGCGAGCGCGCGCCGGCCCATGCCGCGGATCTCCTCCGCCGTCTCCTCCGTGTGGACGAGGCCCTGTGCGCGCGCCACGAGCGCGAAGCCCCCGACGCTCTCGGCCGCCTCCTCGGACTCGTCGGACTCCACGAGGAGATCGGCGATCACCACGTCCGCGCCGGCACGGGCAAGCGTCAGCGCATCGGCGCGCCCGAGACCTCGGGAGCCGCCGGTGACGAGCGCGACGCGTCCCGAGAGGTCGATCTCGAGTGCCATGCGGCGATCCTATCCGGCTCGGTCCGCTCGGCTGATAGACACCCACCCGGTGGGGCGCATGAGCGTATCCGAGCGCCGGGCCCGGCTCGTCACGAGGCACCGGCTCGATCCGGCCGACTCGCGCCGCGACCGCCCTCGAGGCGGCGCGGGCCGTCGTTGCGCTCCACTCCACCGACCCGGCGACCGTCTTCCTGTCGGTGCGCGCGCGGACCGCCGACCTCTCGCAGGCCGACGTCGAGCGCGAGCTCTACGAGGAGCGCTCGCTCGTGCGGATGCTCGGGATGCGACGCACGCTCTTCGTGGTCCCGCGCGAGCTCGTACCCGTCGTCGACGCCGCCTGCACGCGTGCGATCGCCAAGCGAGAACGGCGACGCCTCGAGCAGATGGTCGCCGCGAGCGGCCTCTCCACGCAGCCGGCGGGGTGGGTGCGGCGGGCGATGGCGACTGCGCTGCGCGCCGTCGAGACGCGCGGCGAGGCCTTCACAGCCGACCTGACGAGGTCGATCCCGACACTCGGAAAGCGTCTGCGCGTGGGCCAGGGAACACGGTGGGAGGCGACGCAGAGCGCCGGGTCGCGCATCCTCCCTCAGCTCGCCATGGAGGGCCGGATCGTGCGCGGCCGCCCGCGCGGAGGCTGGGTCAACGGCCAGTACCGCTGGACACCGCTCGCAGAGTGGCTCGGCGGCATCCCGACTCCGCTCGACCCCGCTGCGGCCCGCGCGGAGCTCACGAGACGCTGGCTCGCGGCGTTCGGGCCCGCGACGGAGCTCGACCTCCGCTGGTGGACCGGCTGGACCGCCCGCGAGGCGCGCGCCGCGCTCGCGTCCGTGCCCCATGCGAGGGTCGAGCTCGAGGGAGGCGTGGGGCTCGTGCTCGCGGACGACGTCGCTCCCGTCGATCCGCCGGCGCCCTCCGCTGCGCTGCTTCCGACGCTCGACCCGACGACCATGGGCTGGAAGGAGCGGAGCTGGTACGTCGGCCCGCACGAGCGCGTCCTCTTCGACGCGAACGGCAACGCCGGCCCGACGGTCTGGTGGGACGGGCGGGTCGTCGGCGGCTGGTCCCAGCGACGCGACGGGGAGATCGTGTTCGAGCTGCTCGAGGACGTCGGCGAGGAGGCGGTCGCCGCCGTGGAGGCCGAGGCCGAGAGGCTCGCCTCGTGGGTCGGCGACGCGCGCATCGCGCCCGGGTTCCTCCCGCCCTTCCAGCGGGAGCTCTCCGACTGAGCCTCAGTCGCCGCGCGGCAGGAAGATCTCCTTCGCGATCACGAGCCGCTGGATCTGCGACGTCCCCTCGTAGATCTGGAAGAGCTTCGCGTCGCGCATGAGCTTCTCGACCGGGTACTCCTTCATGTACCCGTACCCGCCGAACACCTGCACGGCGTCCGTGGTCACCTTCATCGCGGTGTCCGCGGCGAAGCGCTTCGCGAACGACGACTGCAGGGTCGCGCGCTTCCCCTGGTCGTGGAGCCAGGCGGACTGCCAGACGAGGAGGCGCGAGGCCTCGATCTCGGTGGCCATGTCGGCGATGAGGAAGCTGACGCCCTGGTGCATCGCGATCGGGACGTCGAAGGTCACGCGCTCCTTCGCGTACTCGACGGCGAGCTCATACGCCGCCTGCGCGACGCCGACCGCGCCGGCCGCCGTGCCGGGACGCGTGAAGTCCAGCGTCTTCATCGCGATCTTGAAGCCCTCGCCCTCCTCCCCCAGCCGGTTCGCCGCGGGCACGACGACGTCGGTGAGCGCGAATGCGGACGTGTCCGTCGCGCGCTGGCCCATCTTGTCCAGGTGCTGCTCGATCTGGACGCCGGGAGCGTCCATCGGCACGACGAACGCCGAGATCCCGCGGTGCCCCTTGCTCGCGTCGGTCTTCGCGAAGACCACCGTCCACGTGGCGTAGCCCGCGTTCGTGATGAACGTCTTCGAGCCGTTGATGACGTACTCGTCGCCGCGCCGCTCCGCGGTCGTCTTCATGCGCGCGACGTCCGAGCCCGCGTCGGGCTCGCTGAGCCCGAAGGAGCAGAGGATGGGCTCTTCGAGCAGCGGGGGCAGCCACGTCTCCTTCTGCTCGTCCGTGCCGGAGATGAGGACGGGCGCGGCACCCAGGCCGTTGGCGCCGATCGAGGTGCCGATCCCCGAGCAGCCCCAGTTGAGCTCCTCGCCGACGAGCATGCCGTCGAACGCCGGCAGCGCAGCTCCTCCCATCGACTCGGGGAGGTGGAGGTTCATGAGGCCCAGCTCGTGCGCCTTGGCGATGACGTCGACGGGGTGCGTCGAGTGCTCGTCGTACCCGGCCGCCTTCGGCCGGATCTCCTTCTCCGCGAACTCGCGCGCGAGTGCGCGGAGCTCGCGCTGCTCGGGCGTCAACGCGAACGAGACGCCGCCGGCGACACCGGTCTCCATCGTGGTCATGCGCTCCGCTCCTCCGATCGATTGACTAGTCAGTCAAAGTTGAAGTGTAGGGTCGGCGTCGCCCGGCGGTCAAGGCGCCGAGGGCCGTCTCGTAGGATGTGCGGCATGGCGACGACCACCGATCTTCCCGCGCTCGACCCGCTCGACTACCTGGGGCTCGACGCCCTCCTCGACGACGAGGAGCGGGCCATCCGCGACACCGTGCGGCAGTTCGTGCGGGAGAACGTGCTGGATGAGGTCGGAGACTGGTTCGAGAAGGGGATCTTCCCCCGCGAGATCTTCGGCGAGCTCGCGAAGCTCGGCCTCCTCGGGATGCACCTCGAGGGATACGGGCTGCCGGGGGCGAGCTCGGTGGCGTACGGCCTCACGTGCATGGAGCTCGAGGCCGGCGATGCGGGTGTCCGCTCCGCCGTCTCGGTACAGGGGTCCCTGGCGATGTTCCCGATCTGGAGGTGGGGCTCCGAGGAGCAGAAGGAGCGCTGGCTCCCGCCGATGCACGCGGGCGAGGTCATCGGCTGCTTCGGCCTGACGGAGCCCGACGCCGGCTCCGACCCCGGCTCGATGCGGACGCACGCCCGCCGCGACGGCTCGGACTGGATCCTGAACGGCGCAAAGATGTGGATCACGAACGGCTCGATCGCGGACATCGCCGTCGTGTGGGCACGTAGCGACGACGGGGCGATCCGTGGCTTCATCGTCGAGAAGGGGACGCCGGGCTTCACCGCGCCCGACATCCACAAGAAGCTCTCGCTCCGCGCGTCGGTGACCTCCGAGCTCGTGCTCCAGGACGTACGCGTGCCCGAGGAGAACGTCCTCCCCGGCGCGACGACCCTCCGCGGGCCGCTCTCCTGCCTGAGCGAGGCGCGCTACGGGATCGTCTGGGGCGCCGTCGGCTCGGCGCGCGCGTGCTTCGAGGCCGCGCTCGAGTACGCGAAGGAGCGCATCGTCTTCGGCAAGCCGATCTCCGCCTACCAGCTGACCCAGCAGAAGCTCGCCGAGATGGCGCTCGAGATCAACCGCGCGTCGCTCGTCGCGCTCCACCTCGGCCGGATGAAGGACCAGGGCACGCTCCGCCCGGAGCACGTGAGCCTCGGGAAGATGGGGAACGTGCGCGGCGCGCTCGAGGTCGCGCGCTCCGCACGCACGATCCTCGGCGCCAACGGGGTCACGCTCGAGTACCCGGTCATCCGGCACGTGAACAACCTCGAGTCGGTGCTCACGTACGAGGGCACGCACGAGGTGCACACGCTCGTCGTCGGCCAGGCGCTGACGGGGCAGAACGCGTTCCGCTAGTCCGCCTGCCGGCCAGGGTCGAGAGCGGACACGGCCCGGGTGACCTCGAGGATGCGAAACGCGTCGAGCTGGGCAAGCTCGGCAGCGAGCGCGGCCTCGTCCCTCGACTGTGCCTCGAAGACGAACACACAGACATCGCTCCCCGGCTCGGGTATCGCTCGATCGAAGCGAACGCGGACCCCTGACGCCTCAGATCACCTGTCACGGATCGGACTCGGAACTCTCGGGCGGCGCAGCCTCCGGCTGCGCCCCCGGCGACGAACGTCTCCACGAGATACCGCCTCATCGCACGAGGCTACGCCGCCGTCCCACGCGAGAAACCGTGGGAACCCCCCGACTTTGGCCGGACGAGGTGCGGCAGGTCCCAGCAGGAGCTACGTCAAGTCCTCGCCCTCCCAGTACTCGGCGTCGGGGCCGCGGAACTCGCGGAACAGCCGCTCGCCCTTCGCGTCGACCACCGAGACCTTCCCGCTGTCCAGGTATTCGACGACGTCGGGTGCGAGGAGAGTCGAGAGCATGAGGACGCGCAGCGGCTCCGCCGTGTGGTTGGAGATCTGGTGCGCGCCAGCCTTGCCCCGCGGGAACGCCACGACGTCCCCCTCGGTCAGCTCCTGCTCGCCCTCCGGCGTCCGCAGCGTCGGGCGCCCGCGCAGGACGACGACCCACTCCTCGTTCGCGTGATGCGTGTGGTACGGCCAGAGCCGGTCCCCGGGGTCGAGCTCGTACATGCTCGCGCCCATGAGCTCGGCGTCGACGTGCGCGCCCACCCAGGCGTCCCGGCTTCGCCAGCCCGGGCGGTCCTCGACCCGGTCCCACTCGTCGCCGTTCAGGTTGAACACCTTCACGCGGACGAGCGTAGACGCTGGGACGAAGCCGTGCCGCGCGGCCGCGGAGCGGCCGCCTTCGGGATCTTGCGGGCGCCCGGATCCGCGCGAGCGGATCCGGGCTTGCGCGACTACTCGGCGAGACCGCGCAGCGCGAGGTCGATCGCGGTCCGCTCCGCGCGCTCGACCTCGGCGTCGTCGGCGGGCAGGCCGCCCATCACCCAGCCGGTCAGGACCTCCTCGAGCCCGCCGTACAGGATCCAGCTCGCGAGCCGGGCGTCGAGGTCCCGCCGGAAGGCCCCGTCGCGCTGGCCCTGCTCGACGACGCGCTGGACGATCGCGAACGCCTCGCGCACCTCGACGACCTGGCTCTCGAGCTGCGGGCTGCGGGCGACCTCGCGCACCATGACCGTGACGAGGTCGGGGTCGTTCCGCCACGTGCGGAGGAGGATCTTCGCGATCCCCTCGAGCTTCTCCCCCGCCGGCTCGTCGGCCGCCTCGACCGCCCGGAAGCGCTCGATGAGCTCCCCCCAGTTCTCGCGGAAGATCGTCTGCAGCACCTCTTCCTTCGAGGGGAAGTAGTGGTAGAGGAGGCCGTGCGCGACGCCCGCCTCCTCGGCGATGTCCCCGACGCGCGACCCGTGGTAGCCCGCGCGCGCGAAGACGCGCACGGCCGCGTCGAGCAGCGTCTTCCGCTTCTCCTCGGATGCGATTGAACGGTCAGTCAACGCGAACGAGGATAGAGGTACGCTCCGGCCCGGTGCAACCGCTCGCGGGAACGCTCGTCGTCGACCTCACGCGCCTCCTCCCCGGCGCGTACGCGGGCCGGGAGCTGCTTCGGCTCGGAGCGCGCGTCGTGCGCGTCGAGGCGCCGGACGGCGACCCGATGCGGACGACGGCCCCGGCCTGGGACGCCGCGCTGCGGGCGGGCACCGAGTCGGTCGTGTGCGACCTCAAGGCGGAAGTGGGGTTCGCGCGCGCCCTGTGTGCGCGCGCGGACGTCGTCCTCGAGGGCTTTCGGCCGGGGGTCGCCGACCGGCTCGGGGTCGGCCCGAACGACGTGCCCGACACCGTCGTCTACTGCTCCATCACGGGTTTCGGGCTCGATCCGGCGCACGTGATGCGCGTCGGCCACGACCTCAACTACCTGGGCTGGGCCGGCGTCCTCGAGGACACGCCCACCGGACCACCACCGGTGCAGGTCGCCGACCTCGCCGCGGGAGCGCTCGGCGCCGTGACCCGCGTGCTCGCGGCGCTGCTCGAGCGGGAGAGGACGGGGCGCGGTCGCCACCTCGTGGTCTCGATGACGCATGGCTCGCACGACCTCGTCGCGCACCGCGTCGGTGGCGACCCCGTGCCGCGGTTGCTGACCGGAGGCCTCGCCTGCTACCGCGCGTACGCCACCGCCGACGGCCGGCACCTCACGGTCGGCGCCCTCGAGCCGCGGTTCTTCACGCGGCTGTGCGAGCTCCTCGAGCGCCCGGCGCTCGCGGAGCGCCAGTACGCGCCCGACCAGGAGCCCCTTGCCTTCGAGCTCGCCGAGCTGTTTGCGGCGCGGCCGCTCGACGAGTGGCTCGAGCGCTTCGACGGGGAGGACGTGTGCGTCGGGCCTGTCTGGACGAGAGCGGAGGCCGCCGAGGCGTTCGGTGTGGACCACCGGGGCGAGCACGTGCCGCTCGGGGCGCACACCGACGCCTGGCGGGAGGAGCTAGCGAGCGAGCCCGAGCGCGGCGGGTAGCGCGAGCAGCGTGTCGATCCGGTCCTCGGCGTCGAGGTGGCGCCCGTCGCGGTCGAGGAAGATCGCGCGGATCCCGAGTGCTCGTGCCCCCTCGATGTCGTCCTCGAGCGAGTCCCCGACCATCGCTGCCTCGTCCGGGGCGACGTCGAGCGCCTCGAGCGCGGCCACGAAGATCGACGGGTGCGGCTTCGTCCGGCCGTGCGCCCTCGAGCCGACCATGGCGTCGACGTCCAGCGCGTGGTGCCGGGCGAACTCCTCGAGGTCCCGCTGCCCGTTCGACACGAGCCCGATCTTCAGGCCGTGGCGTCGCAGCTCCTCCAGGACCGGAAGCGAGTCCTCGTAGAGCGAGAAGTTCTCGTGGCGCTCCCACTCCCGGACCATGTCCGTGGCGCACGCGCGCGCACCGGACGGGTCGCCCCCCATGCCGAGCACGATCTGCTCCGTGAACGCGATCCACACCTCCTCGTCGTGGACGAAGTCCCTGCTCGCCTGCAGCGTCGCGATCGCCGCGGCGCGCGCCTCGCCGTAGCGCGCCGGCTCGAGGTCGAGCCCGTGGCGCTCCCCGACGCGCCGGTAGCCCTCCGGGCCCAGCTCCGGCCCGGGCCGGAAGAGTGTGAAGTCGACGTCGAAGAGGACCGCACGCAGCACGGGGCGAGGATAGCCCCGGGCGCGCCACCCGCAGCCCAGTCGAGGTCGCGGAAGAACAAACGGTCTCCAGCGGCCAACACGAGCGGCGACGCAAGACCTGCAGGACCAGCGACCGCGAAGCGGTCGCGCTTCAGGGAGGTCCCGCGGCCGAGAACCTGCGAGAGCAGGTTCTCGGCCTGCGGAAGATCGGGGTGCCCAGATTCGAACTGGGGACCTCTCCGACCCGAACGGAGCGCGCTACCAGGCTGCGCCACACCCCGAGCGCGGAAAGGGTAGCGGCTGCGGGCTTACGAGGCCGTTGCGCAGGTCGCCGGGACCGGGGTATGCTCAGTTCGATGACGGAAGCTGTCGGCAGGCGGGACGTTTGACCCCGCCCGAGACGCGAGGCACACCGGCCCGACGGGCGCGCGATTCGCGCCAGCGGGCCTTTTTCATGCCGTATCCCGTACCGCCTAGGAGGAACAGATGGCCAATCACCTGACGCCCGACGAGCTCGCCAAGGAGATGGGGATCGACCGCGACGAGGTCATCCGCATCTGCATCGAAGAGGGAGTGCCGATCTACCACGGGAAGATCGACAAGACGCTCTTCCAGGCGTCGCTCGAGGCCGTCGGGACGGCCGGCTCGGCGTCGCGGCAGTAGCGCGGGACGGCTAGGACGCGCGGCTTCGGGCCTTGCCCTTGGCGCGCGCGGGCTTGGGCTTCTCCGCCGAGGCCGGCTTCTTGGCGGCCGCGACGCTCGCCTTGAGCGCCTCCATGAGATCGATCACGGGAGCCTCCTCGACGGGCTCCGGGACGGCGATCTCCTCGCCGCGCAGCTTCGCCTCGAGCATCGCCCTGAGGTCTCGCCGGTAGTCGCTCGCGAGCTCGGAAGGCTCGAAGTCCCCCGCGAGGCTGTCGATCACCTGGCGGGCGAGCTCGAGCTCCGAGTCCTTGACGTCGGTGTCGCCGACCGCCTCGGAGATCTCCGCCTGCGAGTACACGTCCTCGGCGAGGAAGAGCGTCTCGAGGGCGAGCGCGTCGTCCTTGGCACGGACGAGGCAGACGCTCTCCCGGCCCGCGCGCACGAACCGCCCGATCGCCGCGGTCCCGGTCTGCCTCATCGCCTCCAGCAGGAGGACGTACGGCCGGCGCTGCGCCGGGGCGGCCGCGGGGACGAGGAAGTACGTGCGGTCGAAGTAGATCGGGTCGACCACGTCCTCCTGCACGAAGCGCGTGATCTCGATTGAGCGCGAGTCGTCCGAGCGCTCGATCGCCTCGAGGTCGGCGTCCTCCACGATCACGAACTGGCCCTTCGCGATCTCGAAGCCGCGGACGATCTCGTCCTGCGTCACCTCGCGATCGTGCGTGGGGCACCAGCGCTTCTGCTTGATCGGTGTCGCGCACTCGCGGTGGAGCAGTCGGAACGAGACGTCCGACTGGCGGGCGGCGGGCTTCGTCGCGGGCGCGAGCCCGACGGGGATGGAGACGAGGCCGAAGCTGAGGGATCCGTTCCAGGTCGTGCGCATCAGTACGGGTAACTCTAGAGGGACCAGGCGAATTCGACGTCTCCGCGCGGATCCCTCGCAGTAAGCTGAAACGAGTGACCGAGACGATGCCTGCGGCTCCCGAGACGCGTCCGCCGAGCGGACGTCGCACGATCGCGCGCCTCTGGCGCGACGCCGCGGCTGCCGACAGGACGAACGCTGCCTACCTCGTGGAGGCGGACGGCGGGTGGTGCGAGGTCTCCTGGGCCGAGGCGGACGGGCGGGTGCGCGCCTACGCCAACGGGTTGCTCGCGCGCGGCATCCGGAAGGGAGACCGCGTCGCGCTCCTCGCGCAGAACAGCCTGGACTGGGCGCTGCTCGACTTCGCGCTCGCCCAGGTGGGCGCCGTCGGCGTCCCGGTGTATGCGAACAGCTCCGCCAATGACGTCGGCTACCTGCTGGCCCACTCCGAGGCGGTGGGCGTCGTCTGCGACGACGCCGGTCAGCGCGCCAAGGTCGAGGCCGTGGCCGACGAGACACCGGGTCTCCGGCACGTTCTCACGTTCAGCGACCTTCCCGGCCTCACCGCCGAGGGGCACGCGTACGCGGCGGACAACCCCACCGCGCTCGACGACGCGGCGGACATGGTCGACGAGGACGACCTGTTCACGATCATCTACACGTCCGGGACGACCGGGCCGCCAAAGGGCTGCATGCTCAGCCACCGCAACTACTACATGATGGCGACCGTCGTCGACCGGATGGAGACGCGGTACTACCTCGGGGACGACGTCATGCTCCTGTATCTGCCGCTCGCCCACAACTACGGGCGGCTCATGCTGCTCCTCGGCGCGCACGTCGGGTTCACGATCGCGTTCCTCGGCGACCCGCTCCGCGTCGCCGAGGCGCTGCCGCAGGTGCGCCCGACGTTGCTGCCGAGCGTTCCCCGCGTCTTCGAGAAGGTGCACTCCGCGGTCCTCGCGCGCTTCGACGCAGCCACGGGCCTGAAGCGGCGCCTCGTCGACTGGGCGCTCCCGATCGGTCATGAGGTCAGCCGCCTCGAGAGCGCCGGGAAGCCCGTGTCCGCGAGCCTCCGGGCCAGGCACGGGCTCGCCGACCGCCTCGTCTTCAGCAAGGTCCGGGAGCCGTTCGGCGGGCGGCTCCGGATGCCGGGCTCAGGTGGCGCTCCTCTCGCGAAGGAGATCATCGAGTTCTTCGACGCCGTCGGGCTCCGCATCACGGAGGGCTACGGCCTCACCGAGTGCACGACCGCCTGCAGCACGAACCGGCCGGACAGCTACCGCTTCGGCTCCGTAGGGCAGCCGCTTCCGGGGTGCGAGGTGCGGATCGCGGAGGATAGCGAGATCCTCGTCCGGAGCGAGACGGTGTTCCAGGGCTACTTCAAGGACCCGGAGGCGACGGCCCGCGTGCTCGACGAGGACGGCTGGCTCCGCACGGGCGACATCGGCATGCTCGACGAGGATGGCTTCCTGCACATCACCGATCGCAAGAAGGACATCCTCGTGACCGCCGGCGGCAAGAACGTCGCGCCGCAGAACATCGAGAACGACCTGAAGACGTCGAAGTATGTCTCGCAGGCGCTCGTCGTGGGCGACCGCCGGCCGTACGTCGCAGCCCTCCTGACGCTCGATCCGGTGGAGATCGGGCGCTGGGCCTCCGAGCGCGGGATCTCGGGCGACCTGGCCGACCTCGCGGGGAACGAGCTCGTGCGGGAGCTCGTCCAGGAGATCGTCGACGACGTCAACCGTGAGCGGTCACGCTTCGAGCAGGTGAAGCGGTTCGCCGTCCTGCCACGCGACTTCACGATGGAGGACGGCGAGGTCACGCCGACCCTGAAGCTGCGGCGGCGCGCCGTCATCGAGCACTTTCAGGACGCGATCGAGTCGTTGTACGCCGAGCGTGAGCCAGTCTTGCCCGACGACACCGGAGGCTAGCGCTCTCGCTGGCGCGCTCTGCGGTCGGCTCTAAGCGGTCAGAGCCTCAGAGAATGCGCCGGGCGCCGACGTAGGAGCCCCAGCGCTCGGACATGCTCGAGATCCTGACCACGTCGCCCGTGTGCGGCGCGTGGATGAACTGGCCGCCGCCGATGTACATGCCCATGTGCCCGAGACCGCTGAAGAAGACGAGGTCGGCGGGCTGGAGGTCGTCGTAGGAGACGGGGACGCCGTAGCCGTACATCGACGCCGCGTGGTGCGGCAGGGAGATCCCGATCTGCGCGTACACGTATGCGATGAGGCCGGAGCAGTCGAAGCCGGACGGGCCCATTCCTCCCCAGACGTACGGCGTGCCGAGGTACCCCATCGCGATCGAGATCACCTGCGACGCCTTGGTCCCGTCGGGCGGAGGCGCGGGTGCCGTGACGGCGCCGTAGTCGATGGAGGACTCGATGACCGTCTGGGACTGGAGATTCGCCTGCTGCGCGGCGAGCCTCGCGGCCTCGAGCCGCGCGCGGGCCTGGGCTGCGAGAGCGGCCTGACGCCGCTGCTCCTCGGCCTGCATGCGCGCGATCTCGTCCTTGACGGAGGAGAGCATCTGCTGGCGCTCCGCGAGGCGTGACTCGATGGAGCTCCGCTGCGCGGCGCGCTCCTGGACGATCCGCGCCTGGTCGGCGCGTGCCTGCTGGAGCCGCTCGCGCCGCGTCTCGACGGCGTTGCGGAAGCGCTTGACCGCGCTCAGGATCCTCGTGTCCTCGCTCGAGACGCGCTGGATCGCGTCGAGCCGGGTGATGATGTCGTCGAGGCTGCTCGACCCGAAGATCACCTCGAGCGCGGAGTCACCCTCGCCGTTCACGTACAGATCGCGCAGCCGCTCGGCGATGCGCGCCTGCGCGATGCCGAGGCTCTTCCTCGCGGCCTTCAGGTGGCGCGCGTTCGACGCCAGGTCGCGGTCGATCCGGTCGAGCTCGATGTTCGCGTAGTTGTAGGCCTCGACCGACTGCTCGAGGCTCATGTCGAGCTGCTGGACCTGGGCCATGATGGCCTCCGCCTGGGCCCGCTTCGACTGGACCGAGGGGTCGGCCGAGGCCGAGCCGACGGCAAGCAGGAGCCCCGCGGCGAGTGCCACGAAGAGCACGATCATCGGCGCCCATCCGGTGGTCGAGCCCCTCACGAGAGCTCCACGTCGACTCCGGACAGACCCGCCGGTGGCGGTCTGGCCCGTCACAAGTCGGAGACCCTAGCAGCGTCCACGGACGCCTGCAACGGGAACCGTTCCAAAACTGCTGCAAAGTGGCACCTCGTTGGCGCAGAGCGAGCCGAGGCCTGTTAGCGTCCGCTCTTCGTGCTCAGGGGAGAAGGCAAGCGGGGACCGGTGCTGCTCGCGGTCCTGGCAGGAACGTTGGCCATGGGTGGAGGCCTGGCCCGCGCCGACGGCGCGAGAGACCAGCCGTACACGCTGAAGGTGGACGCGGTCGCCTACCACCTCCCCGGCAACACCGCGCTCGGCATCCCCGTGCGGAAGGGCGTGGTCGCCGTCGACCCCAGGCTCATCCCCCTCGGAACGAAGTTGCACGTGCCCGGCTACGGCCACTCGATCGCGGCCGACGTCGGCGTGGCGATCAAGGGCCGGGTCATCGACCTGTGGATGCCGAGCACGAGGGCCGCCCGCACCTGGGGCAGGCGAACCGTCACGATCACCGTCTACCGGTAGCCCGCGACGCCGGCGTCGGCGGCGTGCGCTACACAGGGACGATGTCGCGCGCCGTGAGGGCACTCTCCGTCCTTCTCGCGGTCGCGGCGCTGGCGGCCGCGGCGGCCGTGGAGACCGAGGCGGGTGCGCCGGACCTCGCGCCTGCCCTGGCGCGTGCCCTCCGCGCGCCAGG
This sequence comes from uncultured Actinomycetes bacterium, assembly GCA_963705535.1. Classification (GTDB taxonomy): domain Bacteria; phylum Actinomycetota; class Thermoleophilia; order Gaiellales; family Gaiellaceae; genus GMQP-bins7. The sequence continues at coordinate 87,768 of CAVPJY010000004.1, read as the reverse complement.
CCTCGACGCCCGGAGAACCGCTGCGCTGGCGATCGACCTGCGGACTGGAGAGGTCGTGTTCCGCTCGAACCCCGGTCTCGCGCTCGCGCCCGCGTCCGCCGAGAAGCTCGCCGTGTCCTTCGTCGCCCTCCGGCGCCTCGGCCCGGAGTACCGCTTCCACACCCAGGTCTCGGGCGCGGGAGAGCTCTCGGGCCGGACGTGGCGCGGTGACCTCTTCCTCGTCGGCGGCGGCGACCCGACGCTCGCGCGTCCGGACCTCGACGCACTCGCGCGAGGCGTCGCGGGCTGGGGCATCCGCCGCGTCACGGGCGCGGTTCTCGGCGACGAGACGCACTTCGACGCGCGGCGCGATGCTCCCGGCTGGAAGCCCGGGTTCCTCGGCCTCGAGTCGCGCGCGCTCTCCGCGCTCTCGGTCGACGAAGCGGAGCCGCGCGGGGCCAACGGCTCGGCTGCGGCGGCGGCCGACGCATTCACGCGTGCCCTGGAGCGGCGAGGAGTCGTCGTCACCGGACACGCCCGCACCGGCCGCGCGCCGGAGGACGTCCTTCCTCTCGCCCTCGACCTCTCGGAGCCGCTCGCGTCGGTCGTGCGCCACATGAACCGCGAGAGCGACAACTTCGTCGCGGAGATGCTCCTGAAGGAGCTCGGGGCCGTCGTCGGCGAGCACGGCACGACCGCGGCGGGAGCGGACGTGGTCGAGTCCGAGCTCGCAGACGCGGGCGTGCCGAGCGAAGGCGTCCGGATCAGCGACGGCTCGGGGCTCTCGCGGCTCGACCGCCTCACGGCGCAGGCGCTCGTGGCGACCCTCCTCGCGGGCATGTCCGACCCCCAGATCCGCGGCGCATTCGTGGACTCGCTGTCCGTGGCCGGCATCTCCGGCACGCTGAGGCGAAGGCTGGTGCGCCGGCCGACGCGAAGCCGCGTGATCGCGAAGACCGGCACGACGTCACAGGCGTCGGCCCTCGCCGGGTTCGTCAGGCGCCGATACGTGTTCGCCGTCCTCCAGAACGGCTCGCCGGTTCCGTACTGGACCGCCCGGGCGGCACAGGACCGGTTCGTGACGGTCCTCGCTCGTCAGGGCTGATCCTCGGCCGTCCCCGCGCCCGCGGCCAGGCGAGCTAGCGCGCGCCGATCAGCTCCCGCAGGTCGTCCTCGGTGAGGAGGGGCACGCCGAGCTCCTCCGCCTTCTGAGCCTTCGAGCCGGGGCTCTCGCCGACGATCACGCCGGAGGTCTTGCCCGACACCGAGCCCGCGACCTTGGCGCCGAGCGCCTCGAGCGCCGCCTTGGCCTCCTCGCGCGTGAGACCTTCGAGCGTCCCGGTCAGTACGTACTGACGTCCCGTGAGCGGGCCTTCCTGCGGCGCCTCGGCCGAGGTCGCGGTCAGCTGGAGCCCGAGGCCGCGGAGCTCCTCCACGAGCGCCCGGTTCTCCTCGTCGGCGAACCACTCGCCGATGAGCACCGCCCGGTCGGTGCCGATCCCCTCCACCTCCTGGAGCTCCTCCTGGCTCGCCGCGACGAGCGCGTCGGCGGAGCCGAAGTGCGACGCCAGGCTCCGGGCGATGACCCATCCCACCTTCGGGATGTTCAGGCCGAAGAGGACGCGCGAGAACGGCCGCTCCTTCGAGCGCTGGATCGACTCGTATGCGCGACGAGCGGAGAGCTCGGCATATCCCTCGAGCCCGGCGAGCTGCTCGACGGTGAGGCGATAGAGATCGGGGAGCGAACGTACGAGGCCGTCGTCCCAGAGCTTCTTGACGGTGTTGCCGCCGACGCCCTCGATGTCCAGCGCCGGCCCCACCCAGTGGTAGAGCGTCTCGAGGCCGCGAGAGGGGCAGGCCCGGTTCGGGCACCGGTGCATGACCTCGCCCTCCGGCTTGACGATCGCCGTCCCGCAGAGCGGGCAGCGCCTGGGCATGCGCCACGGCTTCGTGCCGGGCTCGTGCTCCCCCGCCGGCCCGACCACCTGCGGGATCACGTCGCCGGCACGCTGGACGACGACGAGATCGCCGACGCGGATGTCCTTGCGGCGGATGTCGTCCTCGTTGTGCAGCGTCGCACTGGAGACGGTCACGCCGCCGACATGCACCGGCTCGAGCTCGGCGAGCGGGTTGAGCACGCCCGTCCGACCCACGCGGACGTGGATCGCGACGAGACGCGTGACGGCGGCGGTCGGCGCCCACTTGAACGCACGGGCGAACCGCGGCCGTCCGTGGAGCGACCCGAGGCGCTCCTGCTGCGCGAACGAGTCGATCTTGATCACGATCCCGTCGATCTCGTAGTCGAGGGAGGCCCGCCGCGCCTCCCAGGCGGTGCAGGCCTCCGCCACCTCCTGGATCGTGTCGAACCGCTCGGCGTCGGGGTTCGTGCGGAACCCGCGCTCGCGCAGCCACGCGAGCGTCTCACACTGCGTCCCGGGCGCGGCGCCTCCGTGGACGCCGACGCCGTAGACGAAGATCGCGAGCGGGCGCTCCGCGGTCACCGCCGGGTTCAGCTGCCGCAACGAGCCCGCCGCGGCGTTCCGAGGGTTCGGTGCGGGCTTCTTCCCCGCTGCGACCTGCGCCTCGTTGAAGCGGGCGAATCCCTCGATGGGGAAGTACACCTCGCCCCGGACCTCCAGTACGTCGGGCGGCGTCTCCTCGTCGGGGACGAGCATGCGCAACGGCACGGTCTCGAGCGTGCGCAGGTTTCCCGTCACGTCCTCCCCGCGCAGCCCGTCGCCGCGGGTCTCGCCCCGTGCGTACACGCCCCGCTCGTAGACGAGCGAGACCGCCGAGCCGTCCACCTTCGGCTCGACGACGTACGCGACGGGCTCGTCCGTCCCGAGCCGCTTCCGCACGTCGTCCGCCCACTTCTCGAGCGCCTCCGCCGTGGTGACCTTCTCCAGCGAGCCCATCGGCGAGAGGTGCTCGACCTTGCGGAACCCCTCCGCCGGCGGCGCTCCGACCCGCTGCGTCGGCGAGTCGGGCGTGACGAGCTCCGGGTTCTCCTCCTCGAGCGCCTTGAGCTCGTCGAAGAGCACGTCGTAGGCGGCATCGGAGAGCTCCGGCTCGTCGAGGACGTGGTAGCGGTAGTTGTGGTGCTCGATCAGCCGTCGGAGCTCGGCCGCCCTCTCGGCGGGCGCCTTCGTCCTAGAGGACATCGAGGAGCTCCGGGACCGTGCGGACGAAGGCGTCCGGCTCCTCCTCGAGCAGACGGTCGTCCGGGTGGATGCCACCCCAGCCCACGGCGACGGCGAACACGCCCGCAGCCTTCGCGGCCTGGATGTCGAAAGGCGAGTCGCCCACGTAGGCCGCCTGCGACGGCTCGGCGCCGAGCTTCGCCAGAGCGACGAGCACCGGCTCGGGATCCGGCTTGTGACGCTCGCTGTCCTCGAAGCCGACGACCACCTCGAACTGCTCCGCGAGCTCGGGGAACCGGTCGAGCGCGAGCTGGACCGTGCGGTGGCGCTTCGCCGTCACGATCCCGAGCCTCCGCCCGCCGGCACGGAGCCGCGGGAGCACCTCGAGCAGGTCGTCGAACGCCTCGAGCGTCTCGTGCAGCGGGTCGTTGTGCTCCTTGTAGACGTCGACGAGCTCGTCGACCCGATCCGGGTCGAGCGCCCGCATCTGGGAGACGAGACCCTGCCCGCCGACCGTCGCCGCGAGCTCCTCGTAGGCGATCTCGCGCCCGAGGACGGTCCTCGTCGCGTGCTGCATGGACGCGAGGATGATCGGCCCCGAGTCGATCAGGGTGCCGTCGAGGTCGAAGAGCACGACCGGGAAGCGCATCCCGGCGATCCTAGCCAGCGCCTGGTGACTGTCCCCGGAGGGGACTGTCACCTGCTTTCACGAGGACTGCCGTCCTGCTCTCAGTACTCGACGCGCTCCAGGCACAGGCCCCATGGTGGCGCGGTGAGCCCCGCGTCGGCACGCGGCCGCCCGTCGAGCAGGGCCTCCATGTGCTCGGCCGCCTCCGGGCCCGCCTCGAGCATCGTCCCGACCAGGGTCCGCACCATGTGCCGCAGGAAGCTGTCGGCGGTGATCGTGAAGTCGAGCCGGTCGCCGTCGCGCTCCCAGGTCGCCGAGACGACGTCCCGCACGAACACGTCGTGCCGGGTCTCGGTCGGCGTGAAGGCCGTGAAGTCGTGCTCGCCGGGAAGGAGCGCTGCGGCTGCCGAGAGCGCGTCGACGTCGACGGGGCGCGGCCACCAGAGCGCGCGCCGCGCCTCGAGCGGTGACGGCACGCGCCGCGTCACCACGCGATAGCGGTAGGAACGCGAGACCGCGGAGAAGCGCGCGTGGAACTCGTCGGCTGCCTCCTCGGCGGCCACCACGGCCACGTCGTCGGGAAGGATGGCGTTCACTGCCTCCGCCGCGCGCTCGGCCGGAGGGCCGCCGTCCACGTCGACGCTCGCCACCTGCCCGGTGGCGTGCACTCCCGCGTCCGTCCGGCCGGCAACGGCGAGCCCGTCCCAGCGCGGGAAGACCGTCTCCAGCGCCTCGCGGAGCACGCCCTCGACCGTGCGCTGACCCGGCTGCCGTGCCCAGCCGCGGAACCCGGTCCCGTCGTACTCGAGCGTGAGCTTCAGTCTCACGACGTGACATCATGGCGCGCGCATGTCCGCCACCCAGAGGTACGACCTCTACAGCCACGAGTTCCGCCTCGCGACCCACGAGACGTACGCGCGGATGCGCGAGGAGAGCCCGGTGCACCGGCAACCCGGCCTCGACGGCGAGACGCCGATCTGGTTCGTCACGCGCTACGACGACGTGGTCGCGCTCCTCACCGACAACGAGCGGTTCGTCGTCGACCCGACCCTCGTGCTGACGCCGGACGAGCTCGCCGCGCTGCAGGAGGGCGGGCCTGAGCCCGACGAGCGGGTCAACGAGAACCTGTTGGGAAAGGACGGCGACGACCACCGCCGCCTCCGGCGACTCGTGACGAAGGCCTTCACGCCGCGGATGGTCGAGCAGCTGCGCCCGCGCATCCAGGAGATCGCGGACGAGCTGACCGACCGGGTGGCCGGGCGCGGGCACATGGAGCTCGTCGACGACTTCGCGTTCCCGCTCCCGATCACGGTCATCGCCGAGCTGCTGGGCATCCCTGTGGAGGACCAGAGCCGATTCCGCGTGTGGTCGAACTCCTTCGTGCTCCCGCCCATGACACCCGAGCTGCAGGAGCAGCTCGCGCGCCACACCGACGAGTTCGTCGCGTACCTCGACGAGCTGTTCGCGAGCCGGCGCGCCGAGCCGACCGAGGACCTCGTGAGCGCGCTCGTCCGGGCAGAGGACGAGGGAGACCACCTCTCCGAGAACGAGCTGTACAGCATGGTGGTGCTGCTGATCGTCGCCGGGCACGAGACGACCGTGAGCCTGATCACGAACGCGGTGCACGCGCTGCTGACGCACCCGGAGCAGCTCGACGCGCTGCGGACGGAACCGGGGCTCCCGCCGACCGCGGTCGACGAGCTCCTCCGCTTCGACAGCCCGGTGGAGCGCACGATCACGCGCTGGGCGACAGCCGACGTCGAGCTGGGCGGCCGCGAGATCGCGCGCGGCGATCTCCTCATCGCCGTGGTCGGCTCGGCGAACCGCGACGCGGACCAGTTCCCGGACGCCGCGGAGCTCGACCTGAGGCGAGTCGAGAACAAGCACGTCGGCTTCGGGCGTGGGCCGCACTACTGCCTCGGCGCACCGCTCGCGCGCCTCGAGACGGAGATCGCGCTCGAGACCCTCCTCCGCAGGCTGCCCAACCTGCGGCTCGCGATCACCGAGGACGACCTGTACTGGCGTCCGATCCCGCTCTTCCGCAGCCTCGCCGAGCTGCCGGTCGCCTGGGACGTCTAGGGCAGCGCGAGCGCCTCGTTCGCCGAGCTGACGGTGAGCCCGGGCTCGGGCCCGCCGCCGATGACGAACACCGTCCCCCCGAGGGCAGCGACTCCCACGCCGTGTCGTGGCGTCGGCAGATCGTCGAGCTGTATCCACCGGCGCTCCGCGACGCGGTAGGCGAGCACCTCCGCGATGGTCCCCGCCGGCTCCTCGCCTCCCGCGGAGACGACGAGGCCCCGCTGGCCCGCTGCCCCGGTGCCGCCTCGCGGATCCGGAACCGGCTGCAGACGGCGCCAGGATCCGTCGCCCGGTCGATAGGACTCGAAGTCGAGGAGGTTCGTGTCGTAGCCCGACGTCCGGCCACCGACCGCGTATACGACTCCCGCGAGCGACGTGACTCCCAGGTGCTCGCGAGGAGTCGGGCCGGGCACGATCGACCAGCGCCGTTTCGCCACGTCGAAGGAGAGTGCCTTCCGCGCGAGTCGTCCGCCCGCCGTGACCCCTCCCGCGACGACGATCCTGCCGCGTGCGACGGCCGCCCCGGCCGCGGCTCGCGCGAACGGCATGCGCGGGAGCGTGCGCCAGCGGCCTCGCTCGAGCACGTGCACCGCGCGTAGCGGCACGCCCGCGCTCGAGTACCCACCGAGCACGTACAGGCGCCCCTGGTACCCCGCGGCCATCGCATGGTGGACGCCGACCGGGAGGTCGGGGAGTCGCCGCCAGCGGTCGCCTGCCGGTGAGTAGGCGTCGGCTCTCGTCGACGCGGAGCCGTCGAGCTCGAAGCCGCCCGCCACCGCGATCTCGCCCCCGACAGCCGCGGCCACCACCTCGGTGCGCGGGACCGGGAGCGGCGCGCGCGGCTCCCAGTCGGCCGAGCCTGCGAGGGCGGTCGGGACGGCGACGAGGAGAACGGCGAGCAGCGCCGCGCGCATGTCGAATCAGTCTACGGAGCGAGCCTCACGTCGGATCGACGACGAGGGTCAGCCCCTCGATCGCGCGGACGACCACTTTCGTGCCCACGTCGCACCCGCCGTCGCACCGCGCCCTCCACGTCTCCCCCACGATCCGCACCTGGCCGTCGGGCCAGAGGTCGGTCGACGCGATGCCAGTCCTTCCGACGAGGGACTCGACGCCCACGGTCGCGCGCCGCCGCTTCGACCACCAGAAGAAGAAGCTCGTCTCCGCGATGTCGAGCACGCCGCCCACGATCACCGCGACGAGACCCCACGGCGACGGGAGCACGAACACCGCGAGGAGCAGCCCGATCAGGAAGAGCACGGGCGAAGCGTAGTGGCGTGCTCACGGTCCTCGTCCGAGCGACGGGCGAGGACGGTACGCTCGTCCGAGCGACGGGCGAGACGGTACGCTCGCCTGAACGCGCCTACGACTCCGCCGGCGCTTCCTCGTCGCCGCCGGCTCATCGTGTTCGGCGAGCCCGAGGACTCGAGCGACGGGGTCTGGACCGCACGCGCCCGTGCGCGCATCGAGCGATACGAGGTCGAGGGGGACGGGCGCCCGGACCACGTGCTCTTCCAGTCCTGGCAGGACCGGCCGAACCGAACGCTGCCCGACTCGAGCCCGTCGACCTTCTCGGGCCTCGTTCGCACGTACGCCCGGCCCAGGACGACGCTGACCCTCGGCGTGCTCGCTCCGGCGCCGGACGTGCTCGAGGCGAGCGGGCGCCTCCTGACACAAGCCCGCAAGCCGGTCAGGGGCGCGAGGGTCGACGTGACCGCCGCGATCCCCGTACGCGACGGCGCGCCGATCGACGTCGCAAGCGTCGCCGTCACCACGGACGCCACCGGCACGTTCCGGGCGCGACTGGAGGGCGTGCCGACGGTCGGCGTGCAGGTGCGCGCGCGCTACGCGGGGTCGAGCCGTCTCTGGCCGTTCCGCTCGACGGTCGTTCGCGGAGAGCCGCTCGACAACCTCGCCCGGGGGCGCCCCGTCACGGCGGCAGCGTGGCTAGCGGAAAACCCGCCCTCGCTCGCGGTCGACGGTGACCCCTCCACACTGTGGATCGCCGGCGCCGGACCGCCGATGTGGCTCGAGGTGGATCTCGGTGCTCCTGCCAGGATCGCCGAGGTGCGTCTCCGAGTGGCGCAGTTCCCCGCCGGCCCGACCGCGCACCGCGTGCTCGCGCTGACGCCGTCCGGATGGACGACGCTGCGCGACTTGGTCGGCTCGACGATCGACGATCAGGTGCTCGCGATCCGACCGTCCCCGGCCGTCGAGGGCGTCACGGCCATCCGCGTCGAGACGAGCCAGTCGCCCTCGTGGGTGGCCTGGAAGGAGATCGAGGTGATCGGCTCGCGCTGAAAAGCGCCGCGGGCGGCGTCAGGCGTCGGTGAGGGCGCCGCCGAGCGTGCCCGCCGAGCCGCAGGCAGCCGGCTCGTAGTCGACGAGCTCGAGGTAGACCATGGCCGCGGCGTCGCCCTGCCGCGGCCCGAGCTTGACGATCCGCGTGTAGCCGCCCGGCCGGTCGGCGAAGCGGGGCGCGACGTCGGCGAAGAGGCGGTGGACCACGTCGTTCGAGCGCAGGAAGGCGAGCGCCTGCCGGCGCGCGTGCAGGTCGCCGCGCTTTCCGAGCGTGATCATCTTCTCCGCGAGGGGTTTGACGGCCTTCGCCTTCGCCTCGGTCGTGTGGATCCGACCGTGGTCGATCAGAGCGCCCGCGAGATTCGAGTAGAGCGCCTTGCGGTGGGCGGAGTCCCGCCCGAGCTTCTTGCCGGATCGCTGGTGCCTCATCGCCGTGCCGTGCTAGGCGATCTCCTCGCCCTTCAGCGTCAGCCCGTGAGCCGCAAGGGAGGCGCGGACCTCCTCGATCGACTTCCGGCCGAAGTTCGGGATCGCGACGAGCTCGTTCTCCGACTTCGAGGTCAGGTCGCCGATCGTCTCGATGCCGACGCGCTTCAGGCAGTTGTACGAGCGCACGCCGAGCTCGAGCTCCTCGATCGGGAAGTTCTCCATCCCGTGCGTCACCGGCGCCTCGGCCGCGGCCTCGGCAGAGACCTCGCCGAAGCCCTCGATCGCGTCGATGTCGGTGAAGATCGCGAGCTGCCGGATGAGGATCTCCGCAGCCTGCGCGATCGCGTCGCGCGGGTCGATCGAGCCGTCCGTCGTGACGTCGAGGACGAGCTTGTCGTAGTCGGTGCGCTGCCCGACGCGGGCCGCCTCCACCTCGTACGCGACGCGGCGCACGGGGGAGAAGATCGAGTCGATCGGGATCACGCCGATGGTCGTCTCCGGGCCGCGGTTCAGCTCCGCCGGGACATAGCCCCGGCCGCGCCCGATGGTGAGCGTCATCTCGAGCTTGCCCTTGTCGGAGACGTGGGCGATCTCGAGCTCCGGGTTGAGGATCTCGAGGTCCGCGGGGGCCTCGATGTCCGCCGCCGTGACGACGCCGGAGCCCTTCTTCGCGATGTACACCTCGATCTCGGGCGACGCGCCGTGGAGACGCACGATCAGGTTCTTGAGGTTGAGGATGATGTCGGTGACGTCCTCGCGCACGCCCGGCAGCGTGGTGAACTCGTGGGCGACGCCCTCGATCTTCACCGCGGTGACTGCCGCGCCGTCCAGCGAGGACAGGAGCACGCGACGGAGCGAGTTCCCGAAGGTGTGGCCGAAGCCACGGTCGAGCGGCTCGATCGCGAACATGCCACGGTGCTCGTCGGCCTCCTCGTGGACGATCCTCGGGATCTGGAACTCCATCAGGCTGGTTCGTGTAGCCACGTTCTTCCCTTCCTTCTCAGATGAGGCGAGGCGAGCCTCGCCTCGACGACCTACTTCGAATAGAGCTCGACGATCAGTGACTCTTGAACGGGCGCGTCGATCTCGTCGCGCTCTGGCCACTTGAGGACGGTCCCGGTGAGCCCGTCGTGGTCCGCCTGGAGCCAGGGGGCGACCGAGGCGGTCAGGTCCGTGGCCTCGCGGACGAGCTGCTCGACGGGGCTCCCCTGCTTCAGGGAGACGACGTCCTCGGGGCGCACGGCGTAGCTCGGGATGTTGACCCTGCGACCGTTCACCTGGAAGTGCCCGTGCCGCACGAGCTGGCGCGCCTGCGCGCGGGAGCCCGCGAAGCCGAGCCGGTAGACGACGTTGTCGAGACGCGTCTCGAGCATCCGCAGCAGGTTCTCGCCCGGGGCGCCCTGCCGGCGGCTCGCCTTCTCGTACGTCGTCCGGAACTGCTTCTCCAGGAGGCCGTAGTAGCGACGCGCCTTCTGCTTCTCGCGGAGCTGGAGCAGGTACTCGCTCTGCTTGATCCGCCCGCGTCCGTGCTCGCCGGGCGGGTAGCTGCGGCGCTCGACCGCGCACTTCTCGGTGAGGCAGCGCTCGCCTTTCAGGAAGAGCTTGAGGCCCTCGCGACGACAGAGGCGGCACTTCGGCCCGAGATCGCGTGCCATCTAGACGCGCCTCCGCTTGCGCTGGCGCACGCCGTTGTGCGCCTGCGGGGAGACGTCCCGGACCCCGAGGATCTCGAGCCCGGCGGCCTGCAGCGAGCGAATCGCCGTCTCGCGGCCGGAGCCGGGGCCCTTCACGAAGACCTCGACCTTCTGGAGGCCGTGCTCCATGCCCTTGCGGGCGGCGTTGTCCGCCGTCACCTGCGCCGCGAACGGCGTCGACTTCCGGGATCCCTTGAACCCGGCCGAGCCGGCCGACTCCCAGACGATGACGTTCCCCTCCTGGTCGGTGAGCGTGACGATCGTGTTGTTGAACGACGTCTTGATGTGCGCCTGGCCGATCGCGATGTTCTTCCGGACGCGACGCCGCGTGCGACCGCGGGCCGCGGATCTGCGAGGGGGCGCCACGCTACTTCGCCTTCTTCCCGCGGCCGACGGTCTTCTTGACGCCCTTGCGCGTGCGCGCGTTCGTCTTCGTGCGCTGGCCGCGCACCGGGAGGCCGCGGCGGTGGCGGATCCCGCGGTAGGCGCCGATCTCCGTCAGGCGCTTGATCGCCTGGGCACGGTCGCGCCGCAGGTCGCCCTCCACCTCGAGCTCCGAGTCGATGTAGTTCCGGAGCTTCGTGACCTCCTCGTCGGTGAGGTCGCGGACCTTCTGGTCGGGGTCGAGCTCGAGCGCACGGATGACCTTCTGCGACGTCGAGGGGCCGATCCCGTAGATGTAGGTCAGCCCGATCTCGAGCCGCTTCTGCGTGGGGAGGTTGACGCCCGCGATCCTGGCCATGCCGCTAGCCCTGCCTCTGCTTGTGGCGTGGGTTCGAGCAGATGACAATCGTCCGCCCGTGACGCTTGATCACGCGGCAGCGCTCGCACATGGGCTTGACGGATGGGCGTACTTTCATCGGATCCTTACTTGAGTCGGAACGTGATCCGGCCGCGGCTGAGGTCGTACGGGGAGAGCTCGACCTTGACCCGGTCGCCCGGCAGGATGCGGATGTAGTGCTTGCGCATCTTCCCGGAGATCTTGGCGAGCACGTCCTGCCCCGAGTCGAGCTGCACCCGGAACATCGTGCTCGGAAGGGCCTCGACGACCTCGCCCTCGACCTCGATCTTCTCTTCCTTGACTGCCACTTCGCGCGCTAACGGACCTTTCGGTAGGCGGTTTCCTGTGAGTGAGGCGGCGCAAGCCAACGCCCGCACCGCGGCGGGTCATCGTAGCAGAGACGTCCCATCGGCACCCCGCTGCCGGCGCTCTGTGCCTAGACCTCGACGCCGCCGGGAACACCAACCCGAGGCGTGAGGATGCGGGGGCCGTCGTCGGTGACCGCCACCGTGTGCTCGAAGTGCGCCGAGAGCGAGCCGTCCGCCGTCGAGATCGTCCACCCATCGTCCGCGAGCACGACGTCGGAGCCCCCGGCGGTGATCATGGGCTCGATCGCGATCGTCATCCCCTCCGAGAGGCGGGGGCCGCGGCCCGGCTGGCCGAAGTTCGGGATGTGCGGGTCCTCGTGGTAGTAGCGGCCGACGCCATGGCCGACGAGGCTCCGCACGACCGAGAACCCGGCCTCCTCGACGACGGTCTGGATCGCGTGGGAGACGTCGCCGACACGGTTGCCCACGCGCGCCTCGGCGATGCCGGCCGCGAGCGCGTCCTGGGCGGAGTCGAGGAGCTCCTGCGCGCGGGGCGAGATCTCCCCCACGCCGAACGTGTACGCGCTGTCCGCGATGTAGCCGTCGAGCGTCACGCCCACGTCGATCGTGACGAGGTCTCCCTCGGCGACCTCGTAGGCGCCGGGGATGCCGTGGACGACGACCTCGTTCTGGGAGATGCAGATCGCCTTCGGATACCCCTTGTACCCCTCGGAGGTCGGGACTCCGCCGCGCTCGCGGATGTAGGCGCCGGCGGCGGCGTCGAGCTCGTCCGTCGTCACGCCCGGCGCGATCAGCGAGCCGACGTGGGCGATCGTCTCCGCGACGAGCCCGCCTGCCGCTGCGATCTTCTCGATCTCCCGCGCGCTCTTGCGGATGATCACGCCTGCGCTCCCACCTGCTCGAGCGCGACCTCGATCGCGCGCGCCACCTCTTCCACCGTCTGCTCCCCGTCGACCGCGACGAGCCTTCCCTCGTCGCGGTAACGCTCGACGACGGGCTCGGTCAGCTCGTGGTAGAGGCGCAGGCGGTTGCGGATGGCATCGGGCGCGTCGTCCGTGCGTCCCTCCTCGGCACGCCGGTCGAGCAGGCGCGCGAGCGAGACGTCGTCGGACACCCCGAGCAGCAGCACGACGTCGAGCGGCTTCCCGATCTCGTCGAGCATCGCGTCGAGGGCCTCCCCCTGGGGCACCGTGCGCGGGAAGCCGTCGAGAACGAACCCGTCCTCCCCCGCGAGCCGCGCCCGGATGAGCTCGACCATGAGGTCGTCCGGCACGAGGTCGCCCCGCTCGAGGATCGGCTGCACGCGAAGCCCGAGCTCGGTGCCCTCCGCGACGGCGGACCGGAGGATCTCGCCCGTCGCCACGTGCGGCACGCCGTGCGCGGACGCGATCAGCTTCGCCTGCGTGCCCTTGCCCGACCCCTGGGGCCCGAGGATGAGTATCCGCACGGAGCCGCTCCGGTTACTTGAGGAAGCCCTCGTAGGAGCGCATCATCATCTGCGACTCCATCTGCCGCATCGTGTCCAGCGCGACGCCGACGGCGATCAGGACGGACGTGCCCCCGAGCGCTCCGGCGCTCGCCTGCGAGAAGCCGCCGTAGGCGATGAAGAGGCTCGGCAGGACCGCGACGGTCGCGAGGAACAGCGAGCCCGGCAGCGTGAGCCTGCTGAGCACGCGGTCGAGGTAGACGGCCGTGGGCGGGCCCGGGCGAATCCCCGGGATGTACCCCCCGTACTTGCGGAGGTTGTCGGCCTGGTCGACGGGGTTGAACTGGACCGCCGTGTAGAAGTACGTGAAGACGACGATCATCAGCCCCTCGATCAAGAGGTAGATCCAGTCGCCCGGCTGGAAGTACTCGTTGACGAAATCGCGCGTCGCCGGGAAGTACTGCGCCATCGTGGGCGGGAAGGCGAGAATCGCCGCGGCGAAGATGATCGGGATGACGCCGGCCATGTTCACGCGCAGCGGGAGGTAGGTCGACCCGCCTGCGGTCATCCGGCGCCCCACCATCCGCTTGGCGTACTGGATCGGGATGCGCCGCTGGCCCTCCTGCACGAAGACGACCGAGGCGCAGACCCCGAGCGCGATCACCGGGTAGAAGAGCTTCTCCATCGGGCCGCCGTTCCACCAGGCCGCGATCGCGATCGGAGCACCGACGAGGATCGAGGCGAAGATGAGGATCGAGATGCCGTTGCCGACCCCGCGCTTCGTGATCAGCTCGCCCATCCACATGAGCAGGACCGTGCCCGCAGTCAAGCTGACGATGATGAGGACCATCTCGCCCGAGCCGGCGTCGAGCGCGCCCTGGTTGCGGAAGAGGAACGCGTACCCGGTCGCCTGCATCGCCGCCAGCACGACGGTGAGGTACCGAGTGTACTGCGTGATCTTCGCGTATCCCGCCTCCCCCTCCTTCTGGAGCTCGGCGAGACGCGGGATCACGACCGTCATGAGCTGCAGGATGATCGACGCCGTGACGTACGGCATGATCCCGAGTGCGAAGAGCGAGAACTGCGAGAGCGCGCCGCCGGAGAAGAGGTTGAGAAGGCCCAGGATCGTGCCTCCGCGACCGGAGAAGTAGTTCTCGATCGTGTCCGAATTCACTCCCGGTGCGGGGATCCACGAGCCCAGCCGGTAGATCGCGAGGATCAGCGCCGTGAAGAGAACGCGCTGCCGGAGCTCCGGCACGCGCCACGCGTTGGCCAACCAAGAAAACATCTCTAGTTGCGCGCAAGACCGGGATCCGCGACTGCGGATCCCGGTCGCGCGAAGACCCCTGAAGGCGTCCGCTTCGCGGCCGCTGTGTCGATGGTGGTCACGATTCGCTCTCCTGCTCTGCCGCTGCCTCCTCGGCGACCGCCTCGGACTCGGGCTCCGCTGCGTCGCCCTCGGCCGCCTCGGGCTCCTCAACGACCGGCGCGGACGCCTTGTGCCGCTTCTTCTTGCGCTCCACGGGCTCGCGGAGCCGGACGACCGTGCCGCCTGCGGCCTCGATCTTCTCGACCGCGGAGCGGGAGAAGCCGTGCGCGGTCACGGTGAGCTTCTTCGTGAGCTCGCCGTCTCCGAGCACCTTCACGTCCACCGAGAGCTTCCGGACGAGCCCGGAGGCCTTGAGCGCGTCGGGCGTGACCTCGGCACCGGGCTCGAAGCGCGCCTCGAGGTCGCCGACGTTCACGGGCTGCGTGTAGGTGCGGAAGGGGCCGATGGGCATCGCGTCCGCGGACGTGTTCCCGCGGAGCTTCCCGAGGCGCATGTCGATCGGCATCTGCCCGCCCTCGAAACCAGCCGGCATCTTGTGCGAGCCCGAGCGCGACTTCTGGCCCTTCGTCCCGCGGCCCGCGGTCTTGCCGCTGCCGGACCCCACGCCGCGGCCGACGCGCTTACGGTCCTTCCGAGCCTGTGCGGGCTTGAGGCTCGAGAGGTTCAGCTCGTCCGCCATCGTCCTACGCGTCCTTTCCGTCCACGCGCACGAGGTGGGCGACCTGGCGGAGCATCCCGCGCAGCTGCGCGGAGTCCGCCTGCTCCACGCTCTTCCCGATCTTGCCGAGGCCCAGCGCGCGCAGCGTGCCGAGATGCCGGTCGGACTGACCGATCGTGCTCCGGACCTGGGTGATCTTGACGGTGCTCACACGCTCTCCTCACCGGCGTCCGTGGTGGCAGCAGCGTCGTCCGCGATCTCCGCGACCTCCGGCGCCTCCGCCGCGGGAGCCTCCTCGGCAGCCGGCTCCTCGGCGTTCCTAGCGACGGGCTTGTAGGGCAGCACGTCGACGATGCGCTTGCCGCGAAGCTCCGCGACGTCCTCGGGCCGGACCAGCCGGCGGAGACCGTCGACGGTCGCGCGGGTCATGTTGATCGGCGTGGTCGTGCCGAGACTCTTCGCGAGCACGTCGCGGATCCCGGCGAGCTCGAGCACGGCGCGCACGCCGCCGCCGGCGATGACGCCGGTCCCCTCACTGGCAGGGCGCAGGACGACCCGGGCGGCATCGAACCGGCCGATGATCTCGTGCGTGATGGTCTGTCCGTGCTTCGGCACGGTGAACATGTTCTTCTTCGCATCCTCCACGGCCTTCGAGATCGCGAGCGGGACCTCGCGGGCCTTCCCGTAGCCGAGCCCTACCCGGTCGGTCTCGTCGCCGATGACGACGAGCGCGGTGAACGAGAACCGCCTACCGCCCTTCACGACCTTGGCGACGCGGTTGATCTCGATCACGCGCTCCTTGAGCTCGCGCGAGTCGGCGACTTCCCTGGTGCTCAAAACCGTAGCCCCCCTTCGCGCGCGCCCTCGGCGAGCGCCTTGACGCGTCCGTGGAACAGGTACCCGCCGCGATCGAAGACGCACTCCTCGATCCCGGCCTTCTTCGCCGCGGTCGCCAGGGCCTTCCCGACCTCGGCCGCCTGCTCGGACTTCGAGCCGGGCGCCTTGGCGAGCGCGTTCCAGCCGGCGGAGGCGAGCGTCCGTCCCGCGTCGTCGTCGACGAGCTGGGCGAAGATGCCCCGGTTCGACCGGAACACGGCGAGGCGCGGCCGCTCGGCCGTGCCCGAGACCTTGCCGCGCACGCGGCGGTGCCGGCGGAGGCGTGCCTCGCGCTTGGTCAGTGTCGTCATGCGCGTTTCCCGACCTTCCTGCGGACCTGCTCTCCCACGTAGCGGATTCCCTTGCCCTTGTACGGCTCGGGAGGTCGGACCTTGCGGATCTCCGCAGCCGTCTGGCCCACCATCTGCTTGTCGATGCCCTTGACGACGATCTGCGTCGGCGTCGGGACGTCGAAGGAGATGCCCGGGCGAGGCTTGACCGTGATCGAGTGGGAGTACCCGACGGCGAGCTCGAGCTCGGTGCCCTTGAGCTGCGCGCGATAGCCGACGCCCTGGATCTCCAGGTGCTTCTCGAAGCCCTTGGTGACGCCCTCGACCATGTTCGCGATCAGCGTGCGGGTCAGCCCGTGGAGCGCGCGGTCCTCGCCGCGCTCGGTCGGGCGGGTGACGACGACCTCGGACTCGGTCTTTTCGATCTGCATGCGCGCGGGGACGACCTGGCTCAGCTCGCCGAGCGGGCCGTTGACCTGCACGCGGCCGGGCGAGAGGGCGACCATGACTCCGGCCGGCAGCTCGATGGGTCTGCGTCCGATCCGCGACATCGCTACCAGACGAACGCGATCACTTCGCCGCCCACGCCGCGCTCCGCGGCCTGGCGGTTCGTGATCACGCCGGTCGAGGTTGACATGATGGCCGTGCCGAGCCCGCCGAGCACGCGCGGCAGCCGGTCCTTGCCGGCGTACACGCGCCGACCCGGCTTGGAGACGCGCTTGAGGTCGGTGATGACACGCCGGCGGTCCTTCGCGAACTTGAGCTCGATCACGAGCGTGCGATAGGGGAGCGTCTGCTCCTTGTCGTCCTTCGTCTCGATCACGCGGAAGTCCTTGATGTAGCCCTCGTCCTTGAGGATGCGCGCGATCTCCTCCTTCATGCGGGAGGTCGGCATCGACGCGGATTCGTGCAGCGCGCGATTCGCGTTGCGAATGCGCGTGAGCATGTCGGCGATGGGATCCGTGAGCACCGTCTCCTCCTACCAGCTCGACTTCGTCATCCCGGGCACCGCGCCCTGGTGGGCGAGCTCGCGCAGGCAGATGCGGCACAGGCCGAACTTCCGGTACACGGCACGCGGGCGGCCGCAGCGGTTGCAGCGCGAGTAGGCCCGCACCTTGTACTTGGGCTCTCGCTGCTGCTTGACGACGAGCGACTTCTTGGCCACTTACTGGTCCCTTCTCTCTTCTCCGGCGAGCGGCAAGCCGAGCGCGGCGAGAAGCGCGCGCCCGTGCTCGTCGGACTCGGCCGAGGTGGTGATTGCGACGTCGAGGCCGCGGATCGACGGCACCTGGTCGTAGTCGATCTCGGGGAAGATGATCTGCTCCCGGATGCCGATCGAGTAGTTCCCCCGGCCGTCGAACGAACCGGGATCGAGCCCGCGGAAGTCGCGGATGCGCGGCAGGGCGATCGAGGCCAACCGGTCGAGGAACTCGTACATGCGCGCGCCGCGCAGCGTCACGCGCGCGCCGACGGGCATCCCCTCGCGGAGCTTGAAGGCCGCGATCGACTTCCGCGCGCGGCGGACCTGCGCGCGCTGCCCGGTGATGATCGTGAGCTCGTCGATCGCCGCGTCCAACGCCTTCGCGTCGGTCTTCGCGTCCCCGACGCCCATGTTCAGCGTGACCTTCGTCACGCGGGGCACCTGCATGATCGAGTCCAGACCGAGCTCCTCCTGGAGGCGCGGCCGGATCTCGCCCTCGTAGCGCTCCTTGAGGCGAGGCACGTAGGTCTCGAGGGTCGGCGCGCTCGTCACTTGTCGATCTCCTGCCCGCAGCCCTCGCGCTTGCACACGCGCACGCGATGGATCTCGCCCTTGACCTCTTTCTCGACGATGCCGACCCGCGTCGCGTTCCCGCACACGGGGCAGACGACCATCACGTTCGCCACGGGCACCGCCGCCGGCTTGTCGAGGATGCCGCCCGGCACGACCTGCGCGCCGCCCATCCGGGAGGAGTCCCTGATCGGGCGCGGGCGCGTGTGCCGCTTCGCGACGTTGAGGTTCTCGACGATCACGCGCCGCTCCGACGGGCGCGCCTCGACGACGCGTCCGCGCTTCCCCCGGTCCTTGCCGGAGATCATCTGGACAAGGTCCCCCTTCTTCACCTTCATCTTCGCGGACACGAGCTAGAGGACCTCCGGGGCCAGGCTGACGATCTTCATGAAGTTCTTCTCGCGGAGCTCCCGCGCGACGGGCCCGAAGATTCGCGTCCCGCGCGGGTTGGACTGCTGGTCGATGAGGACGGCGGCGTTCTCGTCGAATCCGATGAGCGTGCCGTCGTCCCGGCTGTACGGCTTCTTCGTGCGGACGACGACCGCCTTCACGACCTCGCCCTTCTTTACCGCGCCCTGCGGCGTGGCGGACTTCACGGTAGCAACGATCACGTCGCCCACCCGCGCGTAGCGCCGGTGCGAACCGCCGAGCACGCGGATGCACAGGATCTCGCGCGCTCCCGTGTTGTCCGCCACCCGAAGTCTCGACTCCTGCTGGATCACTTGGCCGCCTCGACGATCTCCTGGAGCCGCCAGCGCTTGAGCTTCGAGAGCGGCCGCGTCTCGACCAGGCGCACGATGTCTCCCACCTTCGCCTCGTTGCGCTCGTCGTGCGCGTGGAGCCGTGTGCTCCGGCGGATCACCTTCTTGTACATCGGGTGGGCCTTGGCGGTGTCGACACGGACGACGATGGTCTTGTCCCCCGCCGCCGACACGACCGACCCCAGCCGCTCCTGGCGACGCCCGCGCGCGTGCTCGGGCTTCGGCAGGCGTGTGATCGGCTTCCGCTCGGCCGGCTTCTCGCGCTTCGGCCTCGTCCGCTGCGAGCGAAGGGCTCGCGGCAGCCGCTTCTTCTTCTTCTTCTGCTTGCGGGCAGGGGCGGCCGCCTCCGCGGGAGCGTCCCCAGCCTCTGGCTCGGCCTCGGCCGTGACCTCTGCCTCGGCGGCGGGCTCGGCGTCGGCGACGGGCTCGGCCTCGGCCTCCACTGCAGCCTCCGCGCCGAGCTCGGCCTCCACTGCAGCCTCTGTGGCAGGCTCTTCGGCCTCCGCTTCGGCGACCGGCTCGGTCTCTGCCTCCGCGACAACCTCCGCCTCTGCGACAGGCTCCTCGACGGCTTCGACCTCGGCTTCCGCCTCGGCGGTTTCCGCCTCGCCCTCGGCTACGGGCGCCTCGACCGCCTCGGCCTCGGTCACCTCGTCCTGCGTCTCGTTGTCCAGCTTCTCGTCGGCCATCTAGCTCAACCCTCGTTCGCGTTCGTTCTTCACGGTCAGGATGCGTGCGATCTCGCGCTTCGCCGTGCGCAGGCGCGCGCTGTTCTCGAGCACGCCGGTCGCGGTCTGAAAATGGAGGTTGAAGAGCTCCTGCCGGGTCTCGGCCATCTTGCGATCGAGCTCCTCGTTCGTCATGCCGCGCAGGTCCCTAGCTCGCATGGCTGCCTCCGATCGCGGCGGCGCGGCCCTTCGCGGACGAAGCCGGGCTTTGCCCGGCGGGAGCCCTGTCGAGCGCCGGGCGGGTCGCTGGGAAGAAGGAGGGGGCCTGCGGGGGAACCATGGGTTCCCCCGCGATGAATCTAGCTCTCAAAGAGATCAGCCTCCCGGCGGACGAACTTCGTCTTCAGGGGCAGCTTCTGGCCGGCGAGGCGAAGCGCCTCCTTGGCCAGCGGCTCGGGGACGCCCCCCATCTCGAACATGACGCGACCGGGCTTCACGACGGCCACCCAGCCCTCGGGCGAGCCTTTGCCGGAGCCCATCCGCGTCTCTGCCGGCTTCTTCGTGTACGGCTTGTCGGGGAAGAGGTTGATCCAGACCTTCCCGCTCCGGCGGATCTTCCTCGTCGCTGCGATACGCGCAGCCTCGATCTGCCGGTTCGTGACCCAGCCGGCCTCGAGCGACTTCAGCCCGAAGTCGCCGAACTGGACCGTGGTCTGGCCCTTCGACGTGCCCGCGCGGCGTCCGCGATGGTGCCGGCGGTACTTCGTCTTCCTCGGCATCAGCATCAGCTCTCGGCCTCCGTCTCCGGCGCCTGCTCGGCGGTCGGCTCGGCGGGCGCGTCGGTCACCGGCTCCTGGACGGCCTTGGCCGCCTCGGCCGGGGCTTCCGTCACGGGCGTCTCGGGCTCGGGAGCGCGCTGCTCCGCGGCGTCGCGCCGCGGGCGCTGACCGGGCCGGCCGCCGCCCGGGCGGGAGCCGCGACGCCGGCGCTGGACGATCCCGAGCCCCTCCCGGTCCTGCTGGCGGCCGCGTCCCTCGCGCGACGCGCCGAGCCCCTCGGACGACGTGCCGCGCCTGCGCCGAGCCTGGTCCTGGTCACCCAGGCGGGCGTCTCCGCCGCCAGCGCCCTCGTAGCCCTCCGGCATGATCTCGCCCTTGTTGATCCAGACCTTGACGCCGATCTGGCCGGCGGTCGTCTTCGCCTCGGCCTGGCCGTAGTCGATGTCCGCACGGATCGTGTGCAGCGGGACGCGCCCTTCGGAATACTTCTCGCGGCGGCTCATCTCGCCGCCGGTCAGGCGGCCGGCCGCCGAGATCTTGATCCCCTGGGCCCCCGAGCGCATCGCCGAGGCGAGCGAGCGCTTCATCGCGCGCCGGAAGCTCACACGGTTCTCGAGCTGCTCCGCGATCGACTGCGCGACGAGCTTCGCATCGAGCTCCGGCCGCTTGATCTCGTTGATGTTGATGTGGACGTTCTTCTGCGTGATCCCGTGGAGCTCGCGGCGCAGGGCGTCCACCTCGACGCCGGACTTCCCGATGACGATGCCCGGGCGCGCCGTGAAGATGTCCACGGTGATGCGCTGCTTGTCCTTGCGGATGAGGATGTCCGAGAGCCCGGCGTGCGAGAGCTTCCCGAGGATGTGCCTGCGGATCTTCACGTCCTCGAGCAGGTAGGCCGCGAACTCCTGCTTCCCGGTCCACCAGTTCGACTTCCAGTCGTGGATGACGCCGACGCGGAATCCGCCGGGGTGCACTTTCTGGCCCATCAGGCGGCCACTCCTTCCTTCTTCTTGCGCCGGGTAGACGCCTTCGGCTTGGTCTCCTCGGCCGCGGGTGCGGCCTGCTCGGCCGCGGGGATCGAGCGTGCGCGGCGGCGCGGCGCCTCGGAGGGAGGCAGCTCGGCGAGGACGAGCGTCACGTGGCACGTCCGCTTCTTGATCCGGTTGACGCGACCGCGGGCGCGGGGCCGCCACCGCTTCAGCGTCGGCCCCTCGTCGGCGTAGGCGGCCTCCACGACGAGCTCGTCGCCGTCGAGGCCGTGGTTCGCCTCCGCATTCGCGACCGCGGAGCGCAGCACCTTTTCGATGTCCGTCGCCGCGGCGCGGGACGTGAACGCGAGGATGGTGCGCGCCTCCGGGACGGTGCGCCCGCGAATGTGGTCGAGCACCAGCCGCGCCTTCCGCGCGGACGTGCGGACGTACTTCGCCTGCGCACGCACGCTCATGACGTCCTGGTCCGCCATCAGCGCTTCTTCACCTGTGTCTGCCGGTCACCGGCGTGGCCGCGGAACGTGCGGGTCGGGGCGAACTCGCCGAGCTTGTGCCCGACCATCTGCTCGGTGACGAAGACGGGCACGTGCTTGCGGCCGTCGTGGACCGCGATCGTGTGCCCGACCATGTCCGGGAAGATCGTCGAAGAGCGCGACCAGGTGCGGATCATCCGCTTCTCCCCGGAAGCGTTCATGGCCTCGATGCGGCTCAGCAGCCGGTCCTGCACGAAAGGCCCTTTCTTGGAAGAACGTGACATCGACTAGCGCTTCCTCTCCTTGCCGCGGCGTCGGCCGCGGACGATCAGCTTGTCCGACTCCTTGTGCTTCCGTCGCGTGCGCTTGCCGAGGGTCGGCACGCCCCACGGCGTCACCGGGTGGCGGCCGCCCTTGGTCTTGCCCTCGCCGCCGCCGTGCGGGTGGTCGACCGGGTTCATCGCGGAGCCGCGGACGGTCGGCCGCTTGCCGAGCCAGCGGCTCCTGCCCGCCTTGCCGCTCGACTGGTTCGCGTGGTCCGAGTTCCCGACCTGCCCGACCGTCGCCCGGCACGTCAGGAGCACGCGGCGCAGCTCGCCCGAGGGGAGCCGCAGCACGCCGTGGTCACCGTCCTTGGCGACGAGCTGGATGGACGAGCCCGCGGATCGCGCCATGCGCGCTCCCTGGCCCGGCTTGAGCTCGACGGCGTGGACGAGCGTGCCGGTCGGGATGTTGGCGAGCGGCAGGGCGTTCCCCGGCTTGATGTCGGCGTCGGGGCCCGACTCGAGCGTCGCTCCGACCCGCAGCCTCGCCGGCGCGAGGATGTACGACTTCGCGCCGTCCGCATAGTGGAGCAGCGCGATGCGCGCCGACCGGTTCGGGTCGTACTCGATGGCGGCCACCTTCGCCGGGATGCCGTCCTTCGTGCGCTTGAAGTCGATCGTCCGGAAGCGGCGCTTGTGGCCGCCGCCCTGGTGGCGCGTGGTGATCCGCCCGCGGTTGTTCCGGCCGGCCTTCTTGGGCAGGGGCTCGAGGAGCGACTTCTCCGGCTCCGACTTCGTGATCTCCTCGAAGCCCGAGGTCGCCATGAAGCGGCGGCCGGGGCTCGTCGGCTTGTACTTCTTGAGCGCCATCAGACCGATGCTCCCTCGAAGATCTCGATCTCGTGGCCTTCCTTCAGCTGCACGATCGCCTTCTTCCACCCCGGCCGGCGTCCCTTGGTCAGTCCCCGCCGCTTCGGCTTGGACTGCACCTTGAGGATGTTCACGCTCTGCACCTGCACCTCGAAGAGCTCCTCGACGGCCTGCCGGACCTGCGTCTTGTGCGCGTCCTCGTGGACGCGGAACGTGTACTTGCGGTCGGTGATGAGCGAGTAGCTCTTCTCCGACACGACCGGTGCGAGGAGGACCTGGTTCGGGTGAAGGCTCACGTCGACTCCTCCTTGCTCGAAGCGCCTGCCCGGGCGAGGACGAGCGGGTGCGCGGCCTCGGTGACGAGGATCGACTTCGCCCAGAGGATGGACGCGACCTCGAGCTCGGACGGGACGGTCACGAGCACCTTCTCGAGGTTGCGGAAGGACTTGACGACGACCTCCTCGTCCTCGGTCGTGACGACGAGCGTCGGACGCTCCCCCCAGCCCGCGAGGAGCTCTGCGGCCGCCCGGGTGGACGGCGCCTCGAACGCCGAGCCGTCGAGCAGCGCGAGCGTCCCGTTGGCCGCGTGGCTCGAGAGCGCTCCGCGCAGCGCGGCACGGCGCGCTTTGCGGTTGACCTTGACCTCGAAGCTCCGCATCATGGGCGGGAAGGCGACGCCGCCGCCGGTCCAGTGCGGTGCGCGGGTCGTCCCGGCGCGGGCGCGGCCGGTGCCCTTCTGCCGCCACGGCTTCGACCTGCCCCCGGCCACGAGCCCGCGGCTCTTCGCTCCGCGCGTGCCCGAACGGGCGGCGTTGAGCTCGGCCCGCACCGTCTCGTGGAGAAGGTGCGGCTTGACCTCGACGGCGAAGACCGAGGGCTCCAGGGAGACCTCCTTCTTCGAGCCGCCGAGCACGGGCGCCTTCGGTGTCGACGTGGCCACCGTCACGCCCCCAGGATCTCCAGGAGCCCGCTCGCCGCGCCGGGGACGGAGCCCCGGACGAGCAGGAGGTTGCGCTCCGCGTCCACCTCGTGCACGACGAGCCCGGGCTGGGTGACGCGGTTCCCGCCCATCCGGCCGCTCATCTTCATCCCCTTGAACACCCGCGACGGGTACGCGGAGGCGCCGATGGAGCCGGGCTTGCGGATGTTGTGCGAGCCGTGTGAGACCGGGCCGCGCGTGAACCCGTGCCGCTTGATCGTCCCCTGGTAGCCCTTGCCGATCGAGATGCCGGCCACCTTCACGCGGTCGCCCGGGGCGAACGCCTCGACGGTGACGGTCTCGCCGACCGTGAGGTCACTCTGGCCGCGAACCTCGACGAGGTGCCGGTGCGGACCGGCGCCGGCCTTCTTCAGGTGGCCGACCTCGGCCTTCGAGAGCTTCCGCTCGGCGACGGGCTCGAACGCGAGCTGGACGGCGTCGTAGCCGTCCGTCTCGACCGTCTTCACCTGGACCACGGGGCAGGGCCCCGCCTCGATGACGGTGACGGCGGTCATCGCCCCGGTGTCCGGGTCGAAGACCTGGCTCATGCCGAGCTTCCGGCCGAGGATGCCCTTCGCCGCGGTCACAGCTTGATCTCGATGTCGACCCCGGCCGGCAGGTCCAGGCGCATGAGCGAGTCGACCGTCTTCGGCGTCGGGCTGTGGATGTCGATCAGCCGCTTGTGCGTCCTGACCTCGAAATGCTCGCGCGAGTCCTTGTCCTTGAACGGGCTGCGGATCACGCAGTAGACGTTCTTCTCCGTGGGCAGCGGGACGGGGCCCGTGATCGTGGCGCCCGTGCGCTGCGCCGTCTCGACGATCTGCGACGCGGAGCGGTCCACCTGCTGGTGGTCGTAGCCCTTCAAGCGGATTCGGATCTTCTGCTGTGCCATGTGCTTGGTCTGCCGATGAGGAGGGGCGGTCGTCCCGCCCCTACTTGATGATCTCCGTCACGACGCCCGCGCCGACCGTGCGGCCGCCCTCGCGGATCGCGAAGCGGAGGCCCTGGTCCATGGCGATCGGCTGGATCAGCTCGATCTCCATGTTCGTGTTGTCGCCCGGCATGACCATCTCCTGCCCCTCGGGCAGCTTGATCGAGCCGGTGACGTCGGTCGTGCGGAAGTAGAACTGGGGCCGGTAGCCGTCGAAGAACGGCGTGTGCCGGCCGCCCTCGTCCTTGGAGAGGACGTACACCTCGGCCTTGTACTGCGTGTGCGGGGTGATCGACCCGGGCTTCGCCAGGACCTGGCCGCGCTCGACGTCCTCGCGCTTGATGCCGCGGAGAAGCGCTCCCGCGTTGTCGCCGGCCTGGGCGTAGTCGAGCGTCTTCTGGAACATCTCGAGACCCGTGATGACGGTCTTCTCCACCTCCGGGTGGATGCCGACGATCTCGATCTCCTCGCCGACCGTCATCTTCCCCTGCTCGATGCGGCCCGTGACGACCGTGCCGCGACCGGTGATCGTGAACACGTCCTCGATCGGCATGAGGAAGGGCTTGTCGACGTCGCGGACGGGCTCGGGGATGTACGAGTCGACCGCCGCCATGAGCTCGAGGATCTTCGGCGTCCACTCGGGGTCGCCCTCGAGCGCCTTGAGCGCCGAGACCTGGACGACGGGGATGTCGTCGCCGGGGAACTCGTACTTGGAGAGGAGCTCGCGCACCTCCATCTCGACGAGCTCGAGGAGCTCGGGATCGTCGACCATGTCGGCCTTGTTCAGCGCGACGACGATCGAGGGCACCTCGACCTGGCGGGCGAGGAGGATGTGCTCGCGCGTCTGCGGCATCGGGCCGTCCGCGGCCGAGACGACGAGGATCGCGCCGTCCATCTGGGCGGCGCCCGTGATCATGTTCTTGATGTAGTCGGCATGACCCGGGCAGTCGACGTGGGCGTAGTGCCGGTTCTCGGTCTCGTACTCGACGTGCGCGGTGTTGATCGTGATCCCGCGCTGCCGCTCCTCCGGTGCCTTGTCGATCGCGTCGAACGACGTCGCCTCGGTGTTGGTCCCCGCCTCCGCGAGCACCTTCGTGATCGCGGCTGTGAGCGTCGTCTTGCCGTGGTCGATGTGACCGATGGTGCCGACGTTGACGTGCGGCTTGGTGCGCTCGAACTTCTGCTTGGCCATCTGCTCCTACCCTCCGAACCTGGACTCTGTTTACGCTGTCTTCTCGCTCGCCACGAGCGACTCGGCGATCGAGGCGGGCACTTCTTCGTAGCGGTCGAACTGCATCGTGAACGTCGCCCGACCCTGGGTCATCGAGCGCAGGTCGGTCGCGTAGCCGAACATCTCCGCGAGCGGGACGCTCGCGCGGATCGACTGCGACCCGCCGACCGGCTCGAGCTGCTCGATCCGGCCGCGTCGCCCGTTGAGGTTACCAATGACGTCGCCGAGGAAGTCCTCGGGTGTCACCACCTCGACCGCCATCACCGGCTCGAGCAGCTTCGGCTTGGCGCGCTTCATGCCCTCCTTGAACGCCATCGAGCCCGCGATCTTGAAGGCCCGCTCGCTCGAGTCGACCTCGTGGTACGAGCCGTCGACGAGCTCGACCCTGATGTCGACCACCGGGTAGCCGGCGAGGATGCCGGAGCTCATCGCCTCCTCGATCCCCGAGTCCACGGCCGGGATGTACTCCTTGGGGATCTTGCCGCCGACGATCTTGTCGTCGAACAGGTAGCCGGCACCCGGCTCCTGCGGGTAGAGGTTGATCACGACGTCGCCGTACTGTCCGGAGCCGCCCGTCTGGCGCACGAACTTGCCCTGGATCTTCTCCGCCGGGCGACCGATCGTCTCCCGGTAGGCGACCTGCGGGCGCCCGACGTTGCCCTCGACGCGGAACTCGCGCAGGAGGCGGTCGACGATGATCTCGAGGTGCAGCTCGCCCATCCCGGCGATGAGCGTCTGCCCCGTCTCCTCGTCGGACGAGACCCGGAAGGTCGGGTCCTCCTCGGCCAGCCGCTGGAGGGCCTGGCTGAGCTTGTCCTGGTCGGCCTTCGTCTTCGGCTCGATCGCCACGGAGATCACGGGGTCCGGGAAGGACATCGACTCGAGGACGATCGGGTCCGAGTCGACGGCGAGCGTGTCGCCGGTCGTCGTGAACTTGAGCCCGACCGCGGCCGCGATCTCTCCCGCGCCGATCTCCTCGCGCTCCTCGCGGTGGTTCGCGTGCATCTGGAGGATGCGGCCGATCCGCTCGGTCTTCCCGTTCGTCGTGTTGAGCACACGGCCGCCGGCCTTCACCTGGCCGGAGTACACGCGGAAGTACGTCAGCTTCCCGACGAAGGGGTCGGTCATGACCTTGAACGCGAGCGCGGCGAAGGGCGCGTCCGGGTCGGGAGCGCGCGTCTCCTCCTCGGCGCTCTTCGGGTCCAGGCCCTGGACGGGCGGGACGTCCACCGGGCTCGGCAGGTAGTCGACGATCGCGTCGAGGAGCGGCTGGACGCCCTTGTTCTTGAAGGCGGAGCCCGCGAGCACCGGTGT
Organism: uncultured Actinomycetes bacterium; assembly: GCA_963705535.1. Classification (GTDB taxonomy): domain Bacteria; phylum Actinomycetota; class Thermoleophilia; order Gaiellales; family Gaiellaceae; genus GMQP-bins7. Next base: position 60,799 of record CAVPJY010000004.1, on the reverse strand, counting down.
GATGCGGCCCGTGAGCGTGCCCTTGCGCAGCGCGCGCCTGAGCATCTCCGGCGTCACCGAGGACTCGTCCTCGAGGTACGTCTCCATGAGCTCGTCGTCGAACTCGGCGATCCCGTCGATCAGCGCGTGGTGGCCGGCCTCCGCGCGCTCGAGGAGCTGCGCCGGGATCTCGCCGACCGAGAACTCGGTGCCGAGGGCGTTGACGTACGTGACCGCCTTCATCTCCACGAGGTCGACGATCCCCTCGAACGCCTCCTCCTGACCGATGGGCACATGGATCGGGAGCGGCGTCGCGCCGAGCCGGTCGCGCATCGACTGCACGGCGGCGTCGAAGTCGGCGCCGGTGCGGTCCATCTTGTTGATGAACGCGATACGCGGGACGCGGTAGCGATCGGCCTGCCTCCAGACCGTCTCGGACTGGGGCTGCACACCGGCGACGGAGTCGAAGACCGCGACCGCGCCGTCGAGCACGCGCAGGCTCCGCTCCACCTCCATCGTAAAGTCCACGTGCCCGGGCGTATCGATAATGTTGATCCGGAAGTCGCGCCACTCCGCGGTGGTGGCCGCCGACGTGATGGTGATTCCGCGCTCCTGCTCCTGCGCCATCCAGTCCATCGTCGCGGCGCCCTCGTGCACCTCCCCCATCTTGTGGGTGCGACCGGTGTAGTAGAGGATCCGCTCGGTCGTCGTCGTCTTGCCGGCGTCGATGTGGGCCATGATCCCGATGTTGCGGACACGGTCCAGGGCGACGGATGTGATCGTGCTCACGACGGTTCCCTTACCAGCGGTAGTGCGCGAAGGCCTTGTTCGCCTGCGCCATCCGGTAGATGTCGTCCTTCTTCTTGTACGCCCCGCCCTGCTGCGACAGCGCATCGACGAGCTCGCCGGCGAGCTTCGCGGGCATGCCCTTCTCGCGGCGGTCGCGCGCGTTCTGCACGAGCCAGCGGAGCGCGAGCGTGCGCGCACGGCGCTGGGGCACCTCGACCGGCACCTGGTAGTTGGCGCCGCCGACGCGGCGCGACCGGACCTCGAGCACCGGGGTGACCGACTTCACGGCGCCCTCGAGCACCTCGAGCTCGGGCTTGCCCGACCGCTCCGAGGCGATCGCGAGCGCGTCGTAGACGATCTGCTCGGCGACCGACTTCTTCCCGTTCAGCATCAGCCTGTTGACGAGCTGCGAGACGAGGACCGAGCCGTGGACGGCGTCGGGCTCGAGCTGGCGGGGCTGGACGGCTGCGCGGCGGGGCATCGGTCGACCTACGCCTTCTTCGCGCCGTACTTGGAACGTGCCTGACGGCGCTCGGACACCCCCGCCGAGTCGAGGCCGCCGCGGATCACCTTGTACCGGAAGCCCGGGAGGTCCTTCACGCGCCCACCGCGGACGAGCACGACCGAATGCTCCTGCAGGTTGTGGCCCTCACCCGGGATGTAGGCGCCGACCTCCATGCCGTTCGTGAGGCGAACGCGCGCGACCTTTCGCAGCGCGGAGTTCGGCTTCTTCGGCGTCGTCGTGTAGACGCGCGTGCACACGCCGCGCTTCTGCGGCGCCCCGCGCAGGGCGGGTGTCTTCGTCTTCGCTTGCGGGCTCTTCCGCCCCTTGCGCACGAGCTGATTGACAGTGGGCACGCTGCTCCTACCGAAGGTCGATGGCTTTCGTCACACAGAGAGGCCGGTGGGCAGGCGATGCCCACCGACAGGCCGCGGAATCGTAGCAGACCTCCTCCGGCGGCCCGTAGCCAAGCGCGATGCGCCCACCTACAGTGCGAGGTCGAGGGAGTGATGCGGTAGATGGGAGAGACGGCGCTCGTCGCGGCGTGTGCGGCCGTGCTCGGGGCTTTCGCGACGCTCGTCGCGGCCCGTCTACTACGCACGCGCTCGCGGCGCCGTCTCGACCCCACCCTCGCCAGGATCGACGAGCACGTGGCGGCGATCTCCGTCACGCTCGAGCGCATCGCCGCGCTCGCCGCGTCCCGGGCCACGAGCGCGCCACGGCCGGAGGAGCTCGAGCTGAACCTCGACTTCGACGCCCTGCTCGAGCAGCTCGTGGCGCAGGCGTCGACGCTCACCGGCGCCCAGGCGGTCGCGATCAGGGTCGAGGGGCCGGGCGGCACGCCCGTCGTGGCGTCGTTCGGCACGAACGACGGCGCGGCGCTGCTCGAGACAGCGCTGGGGCCACCGGATGCGCGGCCGTTCCGGGCGCTCACGATCAACTGGACCTACGGGCCGGCCGCCGAGGACGACGCCGAGGCGTACAGCTCCGCGCTCGTCGTGCCGGTCGTGGAGGACGGCGTCACGACCGGCGCCCTCGTCGCCTATGCGGGGCGCTCCGGCGGCTTCGAGTCGGAGCACCTGCGGGCGCTCCGGGCCCTCGCCGACGAAGCCGCAGCGGGGATCGCGAACGCCCGGCGCTTCACCGAGCTCGGTCAGCGCTCCCTGACCGACTCGACGACCGGCATCCGCAACCGAAGCGGCTACGAGCTGGAGCTCGAGCGCGAGGTGGCGAAGGCACACCGCACCGGACGGCCGCTCTCGCTCCTGCTCGTCGAGCTCCGCGACGAGGAGGCGGAGGCGGAGACCGGCACGGGGACGGCGCGGGACCCCGTCGAGGTCGACCTCGCGGTGCAGGAGTTCGCGGCACTCGTGAAGCGCACGGCGCGGGCCGCGGACATCCCGTGCCGCCGGCGGCCGAACGAGCTCGCGATCGTGCTCCCGGAGACGAAGGACGAGGGAGCACGGAGGTTCTACGCGCGCCTTCGCCAGGAGACGAGCGCCTCGTTCGGGAGGGGTGGCCGAACCACGTTCTCGGTCGGGCTCGTCGAGTGGCACCCGGAAGAGACGAGCAACGCACTCGACGCGCGTGCGGCCACCGCGCTCCGGCAGGCGTCGGGCAACGGGAGCCCCGCCGTCGAGGAGGCCGTCGCGACGACGATCGACCTCGGCCGCGCGCGCCGGCAGGACCCGGCCGGGCGCGGTCGCTCGGCGCCCAGCGATCCGCGTGGCGAGCTGCTCGAGCACCTCGCACGGGAGATCGCCGGTGCGCGGGGCGACGGGGAGCCTCTCACGGTGGCGGCGATCGAGATCGACGACCTGCGTGCCGTCGAGGAGCGCCTCGGGAAGGCCGCTGCCGACGCGCTGCGCTCGCACGTCGCCGCACGTATCGAGGACTGCGCCGACGAGGGATGCGTCGTCTCCCGGCTCGCCGCGGACCGCTTCGCGATCGTCTTCCCGCGTGCGAGCGCGCAGCACGCGCAGGACGTGCTGGCCGTTCTCCAGGCATCCCTCGAGCTCACGCCGCCCGGCCACGAAGCCGGCCCGATCCTCCTCTCCGCCGGGATCGGGGAGCTCTCGCAGCCCGACGACGCTCCGAGCCTCCTGCGGCGGGCCGAGCAGGCGCTCCGACGGGCGCGCGCGGTCGGCGGCGGCAGCGTGGTCGTCGCGTCCAGGCCTTGATCGGACGCGCTCGCGGCGACGGCCAAGACGTCTGGTCAGCGTCCAGTTGCCTGAGTACAGTGCGACGGGGTAGCTCGTTCGAGTGCGTGCAATCCCCCGATCGCGTGATAACAGGGAAATTCGTCTCCAGGGGAGGAGTGAATTGAGGGCGTGGTGCTGACCGCGGTGATCGTGGTTGCGGTGGTTGCCGCCGTGGCGCTCGTGGTCGCGCTCGTCGTGCAGCGCCGAGCGCCCGAGCCGGAGCCGACGCGCGAGCTCGTCGAGGTCGTGAGCCAGATGCGCGTCCAGATGGACGAGCTCTCGCAGGACCTCTCCGAGGCGCTCGAGCGGGCGGAGCGCGAGAGCCGCCGCAACCGGTTGTTCGGGGAGCTCGGCGGCTCGATCGATCTCGAGGAGCTGATGGACCGCGTGCTCGACGCCGCGATGGAGATCCCCGGGTTCGACGCGGCCATGATGGTCGTCGAGCGACAGGACGGCGCTCCCGCCGTGGTCACCAGGGGGATGACGGCCCAGGAGACGGCGAGACCGCCGACGTCCGGCGTGGCGGGCGCGCTCGCGGGGACGATCACCGTCAGCTACCGCTACGGACGGGACCGGGAGACGACTGAGGGCGAGCTGATCCGCGGCGGGGCCTTCATCCCGCTGATGGGTCGGGAGCTCCGGCCCGTCGGGACGCTGTCGCTCTTCTGGCGGTCGGCGGAACACGAGCCCGGAGCCGAGGAGGTCGAGCAGGCGGAGAGCCTCGCGGAAAGCAGCATCGCGGCGATCGAGAATGCCCGCAGGTACGGCGAGGCACGCAAGCTCGCCGAGACGGACGCGCTCACGGGCCTCTTCAACCAGCGCTTCTTCCACGAGACGCTTCGCCGCGAGGTGATGCGCGCGCACCGCTACCAGCGGAAGCTCACCCTGATGGTCTTCGACCTCGACGACTTCAAGTCGATCAACGACCAGATCGGCCACCTCGCCGGCGACCGTGTCCTCGCCCAGGCCGCCGACCGGCTCCGGGAGGCCGTCCGCTCCGTGGACGTCGCCTGCCGCATCGGCGGCGACGAGTTCGCGGTGATCATGCCCGAGTCGTCCGCGGAGGACGGCGAGCAGCTGTACAAGCGCGTCCACAACTCCATGCGCGGCACCGTCCTCGGCACCGACGAGGAGCGGCTCCGCATCTCGTGCGGTGTCGCCGAGCTGCAGCACGGCGACACCGCCGCGAGCATCTTCGAGCGCGCCGACGGGGCCCTGTACCGCGCGAAGGAGCTCGGGAAGGACCGCGCGGACATCGCGCGAGTCACCGAGTAGCGCGGCCCCGACTACTGCGCGCGAGTGGCGACGAGCCGGAGGGGCTTCGTCGGGGCGTCGACGCCGTCGGCGCTCTCCACCGTCACCGCCACCGTCGCTCCGCTCGGCACGGAGCCCGAGAGCAGCACGACCCTCTCCGCACCGCTGAAGACGGCCGCAGGGACGGGCTCACCCTCGGCCCCGACCACCCACGCTTCGTAGGCCTTCCCCGACGGGGCGGGCGCGAGGCCGTCGAGGACGAGGGCGGCAAGACCGCCGGCCCCGACGGCGAGCACGATCGCGTCGTTCGTGCGAGCGAGCGGGATTCGCTCCGTGGCCGGCTTCGAGAGGAGCCCGAGCGCGAGCCGCGTGTCCGCGTCCGTGGCACCGGGATCGTTCCCTCCCGCGCTGTCCCCTGCGAGCCAGAGGCCGAGCGCGAGAGCCGCGAGCACGATCGCCAGGCCGGCGACCGCCACCGCGATGCCCCCCAGCGCCGCCGTGCCCGGCCAGGGCTCGGCCGGCAGCTCGACCGGCCTCGCGACGCGCTCTCGGACCGTCGTCGGCTCCGGGGTCGCGATCGCGGCGGCCGAGCCGTTCCGCTCCGACCCGACGTGTGCGAGCGCCTCCACGGGCGGCACCATAGACACCGCGCCTGTCGGACCCCCGGGAGCCGGACGGTCGGGCTCGGGACGTCCGACGGGACGGAGCTCCACGTGCGAGGCATGCTCGGCGGCGACGGCGGCTCCGGCGCGGAAGCGTCCCCGGCCGAGGACACGGGCGCGCGCGTCACCGGCTCGTCGTCGGCAGGTGAGGGCGGCGGAGCGGGTCGAGCGTGCGTGCGCGCCCGCGACGCGACGTACGTGCCGGCGACGGCAGCTCCGATGACGGTCAGCCAACCGGCGCGCCGCAGTTGCTCGTCACCCCTCTCCGTCCGGGCCTCGTCGGGCTCGTGTCCGACCGGTGGACGCGATAGTAATACCCGAGGTGGCCGGAGACGGAACGACGATCGCGATCCTCGCCGGTGCAGTCGCGCTCGGAGCCGTGAGCGTCGCACTGCTCTTCCTCACGGCGCGGCGCCTGCTGGGCCGCCAGGAGCAGATCGTCACGGCGATGCTCGCCCGCTACGACGACCGCCTCGCCGAGTTCGCCCAGACCCTGAACGACGCCCTCAACCAGACCCTCCCGGCGCGCATCACCGCCGCGATCTCCGGAGCGCCTGCGCAGCCGGAGCTCCCGGAGCACGGCGTGATGCGCATGCTCGAGATCGCACGCGAGCGCACCGCGGCCGACGCGGCGATCGCGGTCGTCGGCAACCGGAAGAACGAGCCGATGCTCGCGACCGTCGGTCTCTCCGAAGCGGAGGCCGCGCAGGTCGGGGGGATCGGCGTGCCGGACTACCGCGGCGCGCGCGCCATCCAGGTCTCGTTCGCCGGCGAGGGGGACACGCCGCTTCGTGGCAACGCAATCCGCGCGGGGCTCGCCGTGCCGCTGCTCGACTCCCCGACCGAGCCCGGCATGCTCGCGGTGCTCACGCGGAAGGCCGACCGCCAGTTCAGCGAGATCGACATCACCACCCTCGAGGACGTCCTCTCCGGGACGCGCCCGGCGCTCGAGACCTCGCTCGAGCTCCGCGAGCCGGATCCCGTGCCCGAGCGGGACCCGCTGACCGCGCTCTACGACCGGCCCGCGTTCCACGCCCTGCTCGAGCGCGAGATCGCCCGCGCGCGCAGGGCGGGCGAGCCGCTCGCGCTCCTCATGCTCGACGTCGACCGTCTCACGACCCTCAACGCGCGCATCGGCCATCTCGCGGCGGACGGCGTGCTGGCGCAGATCGCGGCGATGCTGAACGACGCCGCAGGGCCGCGCGACCTGCCCTGTCGCGTCTCGGGAGGACGCTTCGGCGTGCTCGTCTCCGAGGGTGACGGCCGCGACGCGGAGACACTCTTCGAGCGGCTGCAGCAGGCGCTCCACGAACGGCCGATCCCCGAGGTCGGCCCGGTCACCGTCTCGGGCGGGATCGCTGAGCTGCTGCCCAACGACGACGGCGTCGCGCTGGTCGTCCGCGCGGACGCCGCGCTCGGCCTCGCCAAGGGCTCCGGGCGCGACACGGTCGTCACCGCCGCACGTCGCTAGCTCGGCTACCGGTGCACATCCGGATCCGGCTGGCCGCAGCGGTCGCGAAGCAGCCGCCTTAAGGATGTGGCCGCGGCGATCCACGCTAGCCGATCCGGCCTTGCGCGCACTACCTGCGGAGGGTCGAGAGCGCGGCCAGCGTCTCCGCGGAGGTCTCGTGGAGAGAGAGGAACGGGGCGAAGGACGCCAGGTTCACGACGCCGAGCTCCGGCAGCCGGTCCCGCTCGCAGACGAGACGGCTCGCGGCGCCCTTCTGCTTGTCGATGCTCCAGGTCGCGTACGCGTCGACGCGCGCCTCGCTCCGGAGCTCGCGCTCGATCGCCGGACGCGCGAGCCCCTCCGAGATGGCGCCGAGGGCGCTCGTCTCGTCGAGCGCGTGCACCCTGAATCGCCCCTCGAGCGTGCGGATCGTCGCCGTGCGCCCCGCCTGGAGACGGAACACGGCCTCCGGCGCCGACGTGGCGATCGCGACGCCGCTCCCCTCGGGGAGCCAGCTCGGCGCCGGCGAGACGACGACTCTGCGCGCGAGTACGGGCGCGAAGGTCGAGCGGAAGCGCAGGATCGCGGCCGCCGAGGGGCGGGGAGCGGCGAGCCGTCCGACGATCTCCCGCACTCTGAGCTCGTCGCCGATGATCGCGCGCGCAACGGTACGGCCGGCGCCCACGTCTCCGAGGGCCGCGAGATACGCCCGCTCGCTCCCGCCGAACCGCGTCGCCACGATGCGTCGCTCGACCGCGAGCACGTCGTCGGCTGACACGCTCGTTCGCTCCCGCTCGACGGAACGGACGAGCAACGCTGTCAGCGCGAGGTCACGATCGCCAGTGACCTTCGCGAGCGCAGCGACGCTCGTCGCCTTCGAGCGGGGTGTCGCCGTACAGGCAGCGGATGCCCGCGGCGAGGTCGATCTGCCCGGTCCGGCGGTCCGCATCGAGCTCGGATCCGAGGATCCGTTGAGCGTCGCAGAGCGAGGGGTCCCGCGCCCAGAGCCACACGCACGCGGCGTACGTCTTGTCCCGGTCCCTCGAGCGCTCGTTCCGCTGCGCCCAGCCCCACGACCAGACGTGCGCGAGCCCGAGCTCGCGCGAGATCTGCCGCGCCGCCAGGCCGGACCACTTGGCGACGTCGAACCAGCGCGAGCGCGGCTGCAACCCCTCGCGGCCTCCGGTGCCGGACCCGGTCTGGAAGCCGATCATCAGCCCGATACGGGTCGCGGGCACGCCGACGGCGAGGAGCTGGGCGGCCGCGCGACGGTAGCTCGTCCGGAGGCGCCTCGAGCCGTCGATCACACCGTCCCTCCAGATGACGTTCGCGTTCGCGTACTTCTCGACGACGACGTCGGAGACCTCGCCGACCGACTTCCACCAGACCTCGGCGCCGCCGCTCGTGAACGGGTGTCCGGGCACGAGCAGGGCGGGGCGCGCCCCCCTGGCCGCGAGCCTGCGGACGAGGAGCAGCACGTTCTCGCGGTACTGCTCCGCGGTGGGCGTGAGCGGCATCGGCATCGACGAGCCCCAGAGCTCGTTCAGGGCGATCAGCGGCGTCTGGCATCCGGTCACCGCCACCGCGCGGTCGTACACGGCGTCGGCGCGACCCTCCATGAGGCTCGGGTCGGCGGGCTCGACGAGCGTTCCCACGAGCTTGCGCAGGTGCATCTCCCAGTGCACCGTGCCGGCACCCGCCGCTCTCGCTTCGGCGGCGATCTTGGAACCGCCCGTGGCGATGACGACTCCCGGACGCGCGAAGCGCTCGCGCCAGAACGTCACCGATCCCTCGGTGTACTCGATCCAGACGGGCTGCGTCTCCGGGAGCCCGCAGGAGAGCGCCGCGGGCGCGGGCTGCGGCAGGGCCGCGAGCCCGAGCAGCGCGCCGCCGAGCGCGATCAGGAGCCGTCGCATGGCTCTCCTAGGTAGCAGACAGAGGTAAGGAAGGTGCTCGGGTCGGGCCTGCCGGGGCAGGCCCGACCCGCACGCCTATTCCTCGTCCGCGGAGGGCTCGGGCTCGGAGGGCTCGGCGTCGCCGTCGAGCGCGAGGCTCTCGTCGAACGAGAGGCCGAGCGCGTCGAGATCGAAGCCGTCACCCTCGCCGATCTCCTCGAGCGCCGCGAGGAGCTCGGCCTCGGCCTCCGGATGCGCGTACGTCACCGGGAACGGCTCGGTCGGCTCGATGGTGATCTGCCGGTACTGCTTGAGCCCGGTCGCCGCCGGGATCAGCTTCCCGATGATCACGTTCTCCTTGAGGCCGTTCAGGCGGTCGATCTTGCCCTCGATGGCCGCGTCGGTGAGCACCTTCGTCGTCTCCTGGAAGGACGCCGCCGAGAGGAACGACTCGGTGGCCAGCGAGGCCTTCGTGATGCCGAGGATGATCGGCTCGAACGTCGCCTGCTCGCCCTTCTCCTTCTTGACGCGGGCGTTCTCCCGCTCGAGCTGCACCTTGTCGACGAGCTGGCCGGGCAGGAGCTCGGTGTCGCCGTTCGTATCGACGCGCACCTTCTTCAGCATCTGCCGGACGATGAGCTCGATGTGCTTGTCGTGGATCTCGACGCCCTGCGACTTGTAGACCTTCTGGACCTCGCCGACCAGGTACAGCTCGGTCGGCGTCGCGCCCTTCAGGAGCAGCAGGTCGGCCGGGTTGAGCGAGCCCTCGTTGAGCGCGTCGCCCGCCTCCACCGTGTCGCCGTGCGCGACACGGAGCCGCGTCCGCCGCGGGAAGGTGTACTCCTTCGGGTCGGGCAGCTCGCCGTCCGGGCCGAGCTCGGTGCCTGTGACCGACACCTTGATCGTCCGCTCGGAGTCGTCGATCTCGACCTTCCCACCGTGCTCGGCGAGCGCCGCGGCGCCCTTCGGGTTGCGTGCCTCGAAGATCTCGACAACGCGCGGGAGGCCGTGCGTGATGTCCGCGCCGGCGACACCCCCCGTGTGGAACGTCCGCATGGTGAGCTGCGTCCCCGGCTCGCCGATCGACTGCGCGGCGATGATGCCGACCGCGTCGCCGATCTCCGCCGGGCCGCCGGTCGCGAGGAACCTGCCGTAGCACTGACGGCACAGCCCGTACTCGCTCCTGCACTTCAGCACCGAGCGCACGGGCACCGCGGCGGTGGCCGTGTACTCCCCGAACTCGTCGACGAGCATCCGGAGGCCGCTCACGGTGATGTCCTCGCCCTTCTGGACGAGAACGGTCTTGCCGGGCTTGCCGTCCTTGATCGGCTTCATGATGTCGGCTGCGGCAACACGACCGGCGACGCTCTTGTTCGGAGCGTCGTCGATGAGCAGCGGGAGCTCGATGTACTCGGTCGTCCCGCAGTCCGACGGGTTCTTGCCCGACTGCTCACGGATGATCACGTCCTGCGAGACGTCGACCAGCCGGCGGGTGAGATAGCCGGAGTCGGCCGTCCGCAGCGCCGTGTCCGCGAGGCCCTTGCGGGCGCCGTGCGTCGAGATGAAGTACTCGAGAACGGTGAGCCCCTCCATGAAGTTCGCCTTGATCGGGCGGGCGATGATCTCCCCCTTCGGGTCGGCCATCAGCCCGCGCATGCCGGCGAGCTGGCGGATCTGGTTGAACGACCCGCGAGCGCCCGAGTTGGCCATCATGTAGATCGGGTTCGTCCCCTCGAGGTTGTCCATCATCCGGTCGGCGACGTCGTCGGTCGCCTTCGTCCAGATCGCGACGATGCGCTCGTCGCGCTCCTCCTCCGTCATGAGGCCCCGGTCGTACTCGCGCCCGACCTTCGCCACCTCGTCCTCGTACCCGGCGAGGATCTCCTCCTTCTCGTCCGGGATGACGATGTCGTTCTTCGAGATCGTGATCCCGGAGCGGGTCGCGAAGCGGAACGTGAGAGACTTGATCACGTCGAGGGCCGCGGCGATCGTGTTCGGGCCGTGACGCTCGACGAGATCGCCGATGAAGCCGTCGAGCTCGCGCTTCGTCAGCGTCCGGTTGAGGAACGGGTGCCCCTCGAAGGTGCCACCGGTCGCCTCGTCGAGGGCACGCTTGACCTCGGCGTTGAAGATGACGCGCCCCGGGGTCGTGAGGATGCGCTCGCCCTCCCACTCGTACTCGATCGGGTCCTGCGTCTTGATCGAGCCGCTCGGGTCGTCGATGGCGAACGCCACGTCCTGCTCCGACCGGAACCGCGGGAGCCCCTTGACGCCGAGGCTCTTCGCGAGCTCCTCCGCGGTCATGGCGTCGAGGTCGTGCGCACAGTACGTCAGCGAGTACGCACCGAGCACCATGTCCTGCGTCGGTGTCGCCAGTGGCCGCCCGCTGGCGGGCGAGAGGATGTTGTTCGCCGAGAGCATGAGCACGCGGGCCTCGGCCTGCGCCTCCGCTGAGAGCGGCAGGTGCACGGCCATCTGGTCGCCGTCGAAGTCCGCGTTGAAGGCGTGGCAGACGAGCGGGTGCACCTGGATCGCCTTGCCCTCGACGAGCACGGGCTCGAACGCCTGGATGCCGAGTCGGTGCAGCGTCGGCGCGCGGTTCAGGAGCACGGGGTGCTCCGCGATGACCTCCTCGAGGACGTCCCAGACCTCGGGGATCATCGACTCGACCATCTTCTTCGCGGCCTTGATGTTCTGGACCGCCTTGCGCTCGACGAGCCGGCTCATGATGAACGGCTTGAAGAGCTCGAGGGCCATCAGCTTCGGCAGCCCGCACTGGTGCAGCTTCAGGTTCGGCCCGGCGACGATCACCGACCGGCCCGAGTAGTCCACGCGCTTGCCGAGCAGGTTCTGCCGGAACCGGCCCTGCTTGCCCTTGAGCATGTCCGAGAGCGACTTCAGCGGGCGGTTGCCCGGGCCGGTCACCGCGCGGCCACGGCGGCCGTTGTCGAACAGCGCGTCGACGGCCTCCTGGAGCATGCGCTTCTCGTTGTTGACGATGATCTCCGGCGCGCCGAGGTCGAGCAGCCGCTTCAGCCGGTTGTTCCGGTTGATGACGCGGCGGTAGAGGTCGTTGAGGTCGCTCGTCGCGAAGCGACCGCCGTCGAGCTGGACCATCGGCCGCAGCTCCGGCGGGATCACGGGAACGGCCTCGAGGATCATCCACTCCGGCTTGTTGCCGGACTTGATGAACGCCTCGACGACCTTGAGCCGCTTGATCGCCCGCTGCTGCTTCTGGCCCTTCGACGTCTTGATCACGTCGCGGAGCGTGCGGGACTCCTCCTCGAGGTCGAGGTCGCGTAGGAGATCGCGAACCGCCTCCGCGCCCATCCCGCCCCGGAAGTAGATGCCGAAGCCGTAGGGCGAGCCGAACCGGTCCTTGAGCTCGCGGAAGATCTGCTCGTCGCCGACGATCATCTTCGGCTCCAGCTCCCTGAAGAGGAGCCAGGTCTGCTCGAGCCTCCGGACAGCCTCGACCGCGGCCTCGCGCGTGTCCTCGCGGCGCTGGTCCATGTCCGCGACCATCTCGCGAACCTTGAGCGCCCACTGACCGATGGCGTCGAGATCGTCCTTGCGCGTTCCCTCGACGAGGCAGAGGTCGTACGCGAGCTCGCGGATCGTGGCCGCGTCCGCCTCCGGGTCGACCGCGGCGAGGACGTCTCCGAGCAGCCCCGAGCCGACCTCGCGCGCGCGCTCGAGGTTCTTCTTGTCGACCGACTCGACGAGCGCCGCGTCGTCCTCCGCCAGCTCGGCGCCGGCGAGCAGCGACTCCTGGAGCTTCTTCAGGTGCTTCGTGATCGCGCCCTTCTTCGAGCCGGACGCCTTGTCGAGCTCCGCGCGCAGCGGAGCGAGAGCCGCCTCGATCTGGAGGGCTGCCGCGGCCACCGACTCGACCTCGCGTGGCGCGAGCCGCCGATCCTCGCGCGTCGCGGTCTGACGCACGAGCTCCCGGACCTTGCGCGGGTCCTCGTTCGAGATCGTCTTCGCGAGGTTGACGAAGACCTTGCCGCCGAGAGCCCGGACGTCCTCGAGGGACGGCAGGCCGGACTCCTCGGCCCAGTTGGAGAGGCCACGTGCCCAGAAGTCGTCGTCCTCGTCGAAGTTGCGCTCCTTGCCGGCCGCGAAGTAGTCGCGCCGGCGGGCCAGCCGCTCGTCGAGACCGGAGAGCGCCTCGTCGCGGTCGAGGTAGATGCGCTCGGTCTCGCCGGCGACCTTGTCCTCGAGGTCGGCAAGGTCCGCCTGGCGCTTCTCGCCGTCGACCGTCGTCACGATCGAGGCGGCGAAGTAGAGAACCTTCTCGAGCTCGCGGGGCGCGATGTCGAGGAGGTAGCCGATGCGGCTGGGCACGCCCTTGAAGAACCAGATGTGCGAGACAGGAGCGGCGAGGTCGATGTGGCCCATGCGCTCGCGGCGCACCTTCTGCCGCGTCACCTCGACGCCGCAGCGCTCGCAGATGATGCCCTTGTAGCGGACGCGCTTGTACTTGCCGCAGTAGCACTCCCAGTCCTTCGTCGGACCGAAGATGCGCTCGCAGAAGAGCCCGTCGCGCTCGGGCTTCAGGGTGCGGTAGTTGATCGTCTCGGGCTTCGTGACCTCGCCGGACGACCAGTCGCGGATCTGCTTGCTCGACGCGAGCCCGATGCGGATCGCGTCGAAGTCATTGATGTCGATCACGTGTGCTTACGCCTCTTTTCCTCTGGTCGTAGCGGTGTTCAGTCTTCGACCTCGACGTCGGCGAGCTCCTCGACCGGCAGCTCGCTGCCGGCTCCGTCGCCCTCGACGTCGACGTCCCCGAGCTCCTCGTCGGCGGCGAGCACGAGCTCGCCCTCCTCGTCGGCCGCCTCGGCGCCCTCTTCGACCTCCTCCGCGGTCGGCTGCCGCGCGGCTGCGCGCAGCGAGCCGGGCGAAAGGTCGATGCCGAGCTCCTCCGCCGCCCGCAGGAGCTCGTCGTCCTCCTCGCGGACCTCGACCTCGCGGCCCTCGTCCGAGAGGACCTGGACGTCGAGCGCGAGCGACTGCATCTCCTTGAGCAGCACCTTGAAGGACTCGGGGATCGACGGCTCGGCGATGTTCTCGCCCTTCACGATGGCCTCGTACGCCTTGACGCGGCCGATCGTGTCGTCGGACTTGATCGTGAGCATCTCCTGGAGCGTGAACGCCGAGCCGTATGCCTCGAGCGCCCAGACCTCCATCTCGCCGAACCGCTGCCCGCCGAACTGCGCCTTGCCGCCGAGCGGCTGCTGCGTGACGAGCGAGTACGGCCCGGTCGAGCGCGCGTGGATCTTGTCGTCGACGAGATGGAGCAGCTTCAGGATGTACATGAAGCCGACGGTCACGTCCTGCACGAAGGGCTCGCCGGACTTGCCGTCGTAGAGCGTCACCTTCCCCGAGCAGCGGCTCCCGGCCGGCGCGGACTCGTCGACGTCCATCCCGAGCGCCCCGTTCCCGGAGCCCCTGGCCCAGGCGAGGAGCGCGTCGTCCACGTCCTCCTCGGTGGCGCCGTCGAAGACGGGCGTCGCGATGCAGCGCGGGTCGGGCGCGTTGATCGGGGCGCGCGGGCTCACCGCGCCACCCTCCGGGAAGACCCCGTGCGCGGCCGCCCATCCGAGGTGCGTCTCGAGGATCTGGCCGATGTTCATCCGGCTCGGCACGCCGAGCGGATTGAGCACGACGTCCACGGGGCGGCCGTCCTCCAGGAACGGCATGTCCTCCTCCGGGACGATCTTCGAGATGACGCCCTTGTTCCCGTGCCGTCCGGCGAGCTTGTCGCCCTCGGCGATCTTGCGCTTCTTGGCGACGTAGACGCGGACGAGCTCGTTCACGCCCGGCGGCAGGTCGTCGCCCGCGTCGCGGGAGAACGTCTTCACGCCGATGACCTTGCCGCCCTCGCCGTGCGGGACCTTGAGCGACGTGTCGCGGACCTCGCGCGCCTTCTCCTTGAAGATCGCGCGAATCAGCTTCTCCTCCGCCGTCAGCTCCGTCTCGCCCTTCGGCGTGACCTTGCCGACGAGCAGGTCGCCCGACCCGACCTCTGCGCCGATCCGGACGACGCCGCGCTCGTCGAGGTTCGCGAGCGACTCCTCCGAGCGGTTCGGGATGTCGCGTGTTATCTCCTCGTCGCCGAGCTTCGTGGAGCGGGCGTCGATCTCGTACTCGTGGATGTGGATCGAGCTGAGCACGTCGTCCTTGACGAGGCGCTCGGAGATGACGACCGCGTCCTCGAAGTTGAAGCCCTCCCACGGCATGAAAGCCACGAGCAGGTTCGCGCCGAGCGCGAGCTCGCCGTGGTCGGTGGAGCTCCCGTCGGCCAGCACCTCGCCCTTCTTGACCTTGTCGCCGAGCGTGACGACCGGCTTCTGGTGGATGAGCGTGCCCTGGTTCGAGCGCATGAACTTCGTGAGCGGGTACTCGTCGCGGGTCCCGCGGCCTTCGACCACGATCCGCTCCGCGTCGACGTCGACGATCGCGCCGTCGTTCCGCGCCAGCACCACGTCACCGGTGTCGACGGCCGCCCGGAACTCGAGCCCCGTGCCGACGATCGGCGCCTGCGGGATCATGAGCGGCACGGCCTGCCGCTGCATGTTCGCGCCCATGAGCGCGCGGTTCGCGTCGTTGTGCTCGAGGAACGGGATGAGCGCCGTCCCGACCGAGACGATCTGCGCCGGCGAGACGTCCATGTACTCGACGTCCTTCGGCGCGACGACGACGGCCTCGCCCTCGCGCGAGCGGCAGAGAACCTGGTCGTTGAGGAACTTCCCGGACTTCGGGTCGACCGGCTCGGAGGCCTGCGCGATCGTGAACTGCCGCTCCTCGGCGGCGTCGACGTACACGATCTCGTCCGTCACCTTGCCGCCCTTGACGACGCGGTACGGCGTCTGGATGAAGCCGAACTGCGACACCGTCGCGAACGACGCGAGCGAGCCGATGAGGCCGATGTTCGGGCCCTCCGGCGTCTCGATCGGGCACATCCGGCCGTAATGCGTCGGATGCACGTCGCGCACCTCGATCGGCGCCCGCTCACGCGTCAGGCCGCCCGCGCCGAGCGCGGAGAGCCGACGGCGGTGCGTGAGCCCCGCGAGCGTGTTCGTCTGGTCCATGAACTGCGACAGCTGCGACGAGCCGAAGAACTCCTTCAGCGCCGCGACGACCGGGCGGATGTTGATGATCGTCTGCGGTGTGATCGTGTCGACGTCCTCCGTCGTCATTCGCTCCCGGACGACGCGCTCCATGCGGTAGAGGCCGACCCGGAACGCCTCCTGGATCAGCTCGCCGGTCGTGCGCAGACGGCGGTTCCCGAAGTCCTCGTACTCGTCGAGCTCGCCGCGGATCGGGTCACGGGAGAGCTGCGCCGCGTCCGCCGCGTAGTCCTTCGACTCCTCGGTGACGCCGAGCTTCGTCGGCAGGTCGATGAGCCTGCGGACGAGCGCGACGATGTCCTCGGTGGTGAGGACGCGGACGTCGTCCGGCACTCCCACGCCGAGCCGCTGGTTCAGCTTGTACCGCCCGACGCGCGTCAGGTCGTAGCGCTTGGGGTCGAAGAACAGCGAGCGCAGCAGGTTGCGGGCGTTGTCGAGCGTCGGCGGCTCGCCCGGCCGCTGCTTCTTGAACACCTCGATGAGGGCCTCTTCCTCGCGGGTCGAGGGGTCCTTCTCGAGCGTGTTCGCGATGAACGAAGACCCGCCGAAGAGCTCGAGGATCTTCTCGTTCGAGCTCGTGTCGAGCTGGAACCCGGTGGTCGGGTCCTCCGCCGGCAGCGCCCGCAGGAGCGTCGTGATCGGCAGCTTCCGCTTCCGGTCGATGCGGGCGAAGACGAGACCCTTCTTGTCGATCTCGACCTCGAGCCACGAGCCCCGGGACGGCATGAGGTTCGCCATGAAGACCTGCTTCGTGGCGTCCTTCGGCTCCATCAGGTAGGCGCCCGGGCTGCGAACGAGCTGCGTGACGATGACGCGCTCGGTCCCGTTGATGATGAAGGTCCCCCAGGGGGTCATCATCGGGAAGTCGCCCATGAAGACCCGCTGCTCGCGGATCTCCCCGGTCTCCTTGTTGACGAAGCGGACGGTGATCGAGAGCGGCACCTGATAGGTCAGGTCCTTCTCCCTCGACTCCTGGATCGTGAACTGTGGCTCCCCGAACTCGTACTCGCCGAACTCGACGGCGAGCGTCCCCGTGTAGTCCTCGATCGGCGAGATGTCGTCGATCGTCTCGCGCAGGCCCGACTCCATGAACCAGTCGAAGGAGGCCTTCTGGATGTCGATGAGGTTGGGGAGGTCGAGGACGTGCTTCAGGCGCGAGAAGCTCTTACGCGCGCGCGGCGCGACAGCAACGCTGCTCAAATGTGACTCCCTCTAGTAACTGCGTGCAGGGTTGGACGAACGAAGCCTCGGCGAACCGCGAAGGATAGCGCACGAGCACACTCCACCGCAACCGCCTCGGAGCGGATGGAACGTTGTCTGACAGTGTAGCGGACGGCGTCCACCGCGGGCCGGAAACGGCCGCAGGGCCCGGCTTCCGCCAGGCCCTGCGTGGAGCTCGGTCCGACCCCGTACGACCAAGGTGACTGTCACGGGCCTCGCCGGTGACAGTCACCGGCTTCCCTACTTCAGCTCCACCTCGGCACCCGCCTCCTCGAGCTGCGCCTTGATCGAGTCGGCCTCCTCCTTCGCGGCGCCCTCCTTCACGGCGTTCGGTGCACCGTCGACGAGGTCCTTGGCCTCCTTCAGACCGAGGCCCGTCACCGCGCGAACGACCTTGATCACCTGGATCTTCTTGTCGCCGGCGCCCGTGAGGACGACGTCGAAGGAGTCCTTCTCCTCCTCCGCGGCAGCGGCGCCGTCGCCGCCCGCCGGAGCGGCGGCCGCGACGGCCACCGGAGCGGCGGCGGTGACGCCCCACTCCTCCTCGATCGACTTCTTCAGCTCGACGAGCTCGAGCACGGTCATCTTGCCGAGTGTGTCGAGCACCTTCTGCACATCCGTGGCCATCTCGCTACTCCTCCTCTTGCTCTTGGTCGGTCTCCGGGTCGGCGGCCGGCTCCTCGGCAGGAGCCTCCGCCGCGTCTTCGTGGTCCGCGGGCTCGGTCGCCGCCGAACCCTCGGGCGCCTCCGCGTTCGTCGTTCCTCGCGTCCTCCTCCGCCACCTCGGCCGGCGCGTCGTCGACCTCGGTGGCCGAGGCCTCGGGCTCTGCGGTCGCAGCCGGCTCGACGATCTCGCCCTGCTCCTCGAGTTGCTCGATCCGGGCGTCGACGAGCCCGTGCAGCTCGCGGAGCGGCGCGGACACGAGCGCGACGAGCTGGGTCAGCGGGGCCACGATCGCGCCCACGAGCTGCCCTCTGAGCTGGTCGACGGGCGGCAGCGTGGCCAGCTCGGCGATCTGCTCCCCCGTGAGGGCCGCTCCCTCGAGGATGCCTCCGCGGAGCGCGAGCACGTTCGTCTCCTTCGCGGTCGCGGCGAGCGCCTTCGCGACGGCGGCGGGGTCGCCTCCGGACTCGATGAAGGCGATCGCCGTCGGCCCTTCGAGCATGACGAGCAGCGCGTCGGCACCGGCCTGCTCGGCCGCCCTCCGCGTCAGCGTGTTCTTCACGATGCGGAACCGCGCCCCGTGCTCGAGGAGCCGGTCGCGCAGCACCTCGAGCTGCTTGTTCGTGAGGCCGCGGTAGTCGGCGACGATGAGCGTCTCCGCCGACCCGATCTCGGCGGCGAGCTCCGAGACGATCCTCTCCTTGTCGGTCTTCAGCACGTCGATGTCCTCCTGACAAGACGAAGCCCGCACGCGGCGGGCTCGATCAGGCGCTCCTGAGGCGCCTCGATGGAACCTGCCTCGGCCGGACCTCTGCCCCCTCCCGGGAGGGAGCGGGCTGCCGGCTGTCTGTGGCGGGTCGTCGTCGGTCGTCTAGGCCGTAACTGTAGCTCCCTCGAGCTCCTCGGCCACGTCGCGCGTCTTCGTCGAGTCGACGCGTATGCCCGGGCCCATGGTGGTGGTCAGCGTGATCTGACGGATGTAGCGGCCCTTCGCCGCCGAGGGCTTCGCCCGCACGATCTCCTCGACGAGCGCCGCGTAGTTCTCGAGCAGCGCGCGCTCGTCGAAGCTGCGCTTGCCGATCGGGAGGTGCACGTTCCCGCCGCGGTCGGTCCGGTACTCGAGCTTGCCGGCCTTGGCGTCGGCGACGGCCTTGCCGATGTCGAACGTCACCGTGCCCGTCTTCGGGTTCGGCATGAGGCCGCGCGGGCCGAGCACGCGCCCGAGCTTGCCGACGACGCCCATCTGGTCGGGCGTCGCGACCGCGACGTCGAAGTCGAGGAAGCCCTCCTCGATCCTGGTCGCGAGGTCGGCGGAGCCGACGACGTCCGCACCGGCTTCCTCCGCCTCGCGGGCCTTCTCGCCCTCGGCGAACACGGCCACGCGGACGTCCTTGCCGATCCCGTGCGGGAGCATGAGCGTGCCGCGGAGCTGCTGATCCGCGTGGCGCACGTTCAGGCCCAGGCGGAAGTGCGACCTCCACCGTCTCGTCGAACTTCGCGCCTTCGGTCTCCTTCAGGAGGCGCACCGCCTCGAGCGGGGAGTACGTCTGCTCGCGGTCGATCCGCTCGCGCGCCGCGCGATACCGCTTTCCGTGCGCGCTCACGCGTCCGTCTCCACGGCCATGTCTTCCGCAGAGCTCGAATCTGCAGGAAGCAGATCCGAGCTCGCGAGAACCCCTGAAGCGGCCGCTGAGCCGCTGACGCGGCCGGTCGCGGTGTTGCTCGCCAGACTTGCGTCCGTCTCCACACCCATGGACCGGGCGGTGCCCGCGATCACCTTCATGGCCTGCTCGACGTCGCGTGCGTTCAGGTCCGGCATCTTCGTCTCGGCGATCGAGCGGAGCTGGGCCTGCGTGAGGCGGCCGACCTTGTCGCGGTTCGGCTCGCCCGATCCCGACTCGAGCCCGAGCGCCTCCTTGATGAGGACGGCAGCCGGCGGCGTCTTCGTGATGAACGTGAACGACCGGTCCTCGAAGACCGTGATCTCGACCGGCGTGATGCGCCCGTTCTCCTGCGCGGTCTGGGCGTTGAACGCCTTGCAGAACTCCATGATGTTGACCCCGTGCTGGCCGAGCGCGGGACCGACCGGCGGCGCCGGGTTCGCCTGCCCGCCCGGGATCTGGAGCTTGATGAGTGTCAGTACCTTCTTGGCCATGTGTGTCTACGCATTCCTGTAGGAGCGGGGCTTGCCCCGCCCGTCTTAGTCGATCTTCTTCACCTGGTCGAAGCCGAGCTCGACCGGGACCTGGCGCTCGAAGATGTCGACGAGCACCTTGAGCTTCTGCTGGTCCGGGTTCACGTCCACGATCTCCCCGTCGAAGTCGGAGAGCGGCCCGGACGTCACCTTGACCGACTCACCGAGCGTGAACTCGACCTGCGCCTTCTGCGCTCCAGGCCCGACGGGTGCGCCGTGGTGGAGGATCCGGTCGACCTCGGGCTGGGAGAGCGGCACCGGCTTCGCGCCCGCCCCCACGAACCCCGTGACGCCCGGCGTTCCCTTGACCACGGTCCACGCCTCGTCGGACATGTTCATGTTGACGAGGACGTAGCCGGGGAGCACGCGCTTCTCCGTCTGCACCTTCTGGCCGTCCTTCGTCTCGATGACCTGCTCGGTCGGCACGACGACCCGCCGGAACGCGGGCTGCTGGTTCATGGAGACGATCCGGTGCTCGAGGTTGGTCTTCACCTTGTTCTCGTGGCCGGAGTAGGTGTTGATGACGTACCAGAGGAACACTGCGCTCCTAGCGCGCAAGATCGGAATCGGCTACCGCCGATTCCGATCGCGCGAAAATCCCTGAAGGCGTCCGCTTCGCGGCCGCGGTGTCGGTGATTGGTCTCGGATGCGTTCTCATAGCAGGACCCGGTCGACGAGCGGACGGAAGATCTGGTCGAGGCCCCAGAGGTAGATGCCCACGATGGCGCACGCGATGACGACGACAACGACGCCCTGGAAGGTCTGGGCGCGGCTCGGCCAGTCGACCTTCCTCAGCTCGGCGTAGGACTCGCGGACGAACTGGCCGCGCGGCTGGCCGGGCTTGCGGCCGGTCTGCTGCTTGACCGGCTGCTGCGCGGGCCGGACCTGTGCTGCGCGGCCGCGGCGACCGGCGCTCGCGGCTCCGTCTCCGGCGGCAGCCCGGGCTGCCCGGCGCTGCCTGCGAGTCTCGCGGGCCATCGGGCTACCTCGTCTCCCGATGCAGCGTGTGCTTGCCGCACCAGCGGCAGTACTTGCTGAACTCGACCCGGTCCGGCGAGTTCCGCTTGGACTTCTGGGTCTGGTAGTTCCGCCGCTTGCAGTCTGTGCAGGCGAGGGTGATCGCGACTCGTACTCCGGTTGCCATGTGTCTGCCTGGTTCGTCGGGACGTCTAGAGAATAGGGCGCGTGAGTAGCGGCGGGTGGACTTGAACCACCGACCTCCGGGTTATGAGTCCGGCGCTCTAACCAGCTGAGCTACGCCGCCGCGCGGGCGAGAGTGTAGCAGGGCAGTAGAGCATTCCTCCGGGTGCGGCGTGTCGGCCGACCCCCGCACTAGGATCGCCGCCGTGATCCGGATCCCCCCGCAGCGCGGAGGCTGGCTGGAGGTCATCTGCGGCCCGATGTTCAGCGGCAAGAGCGAGGAGATGATCCGCCGCCTCCGACGCGCGGAGATCGCAGGGCAGCAGGCCGTCATCTTCAAGCCCGCGATCGACGATCGCTACGACGCGGCGGACGTCGTGAGCCATGCGGGCATCCGCATGCGCGCGGTGCCCGTCGGCTCCGTGCCGGAGCTGGTCTCCCGCTCGTCCGGGTTCGACGTCGTGGGGATCGACGAGGTGCAGTTCTTCGAGGAGTCGGTCGTCGCCGCCGCCCTCGACCTCGCCGAGCGGGGAGTGCGAGTCATCGCTGCGGGGCTCGACCAGGACTTCCGGCGACTCCCGTTCGGCCCGATGCCGGAGCTCCTCTCCCACGCCGAGTTCGTGGACAAGCTCCAGGCCGTGTGCCACCGCTGTGGCGGTACGGCGACGACGACGCAGCGACTCGTGGACGGGCATCCCGCCCCGTACTCCGGCGAGACGGTCCTCGTCGGCGCGGCCGAGCAGTACGAGGCGCGCTGCGGCGGCTGCCACGAGGTAGGCGTGGACGCCGCTCTCGTCGCCGCGTAGGCGGAGTCACCTGCCGGCGAACGCCCGGGGAGCGCGGCGAGGCCGAACGCTCCGGCCGCGACGAGAACGATCGTGCCGCCGGGCGGAGCGTCCGCGTAGTACGAGATGGTCAGCCCGACGAGCGCCGAGCCGAGCCCGATCGCCATCGAGAGGACGAACGTCGAGCGCATGCTCCAGGCCAGGCGCGTCGCGGCGCTGACCGGCAGGACCATCAACGCCGCGACGAGGAGGATCCCGACGACCCGCATGGAGAGCGCGACCGTCACAGCTGCGAGCGCGCCGATCGCCACGTTGATCGCCCCGATCGGGACACCGGCGACCTGCGCGCCCTCCTCGTCGATCGCGACGCCCGCCAGCGTCCGGTAGAGGAGCGCGATCGCGCCGAGCCCCACGGCGCCGAGCGTCGCGATCACGGCGACGTCCGTGCGCGTGATGGTGAGGATCGAGCCGAAGAGGTACTGGAACAGCCCGACGTCGAGCGCTCCGGCCGCGGACACGAGCACGACGCCGAGCGCGATGCCCGTGTAGAAGACGAGCGCGAGCGCCTGGTCGCCCGCGGCGACCCCGCGAGAGCGCAGGAGCTCGATGGCGACGCCCCCGGCGACCGCCGCCACGAGTGCGGTCAGCACGGGCGAGACGTCGAGCAGGATCCCGGCGGCGACGCCGGCGAAGGCGACGTGGCCGATCCCGTCGCCGATCAGCGACTGGCGGCGCTGGACGAGGAAGAAGCCGACCGCGGGCGCGAGCACGCCGACGACGGCGCCCGCGCCGAACGCGAGTCGCATGAACTCAGTGTCGAGCATGCGTGTGCGACGGGTCGTGCCAGAGACCGGGGAGATCGCCGGGCGCACCGTCGAAGACGACTCCCCGGCGCACGAGCACGAGCCGCTGGACGAAGCGCTCGACCGCCCCGAACTCGTGGGAGACGTAGAGGATCGTGACCCCGAGGTCCGTGTGGAGGCTGTCGAGGAGCGCTGCGAGCGACTCCTGCGACTCGGCGTCGACACCCGTCGTCGGCTCGTCGAGGACGAGGAGCGCTGGCTCCCCGGCGAGGGCCTTCGCGATGAAGGCGCGTTGCTGCATCCCGCCGGAGAGCGTGCGCAGGGGCACCTCCGCGACGTCCCGCAGCCCGACGCGCTCGATGGCCTCGGCGACGAGCTCCCGGTCGCGGCGGCGCATCGGGCCGAGCAGGCCGCCCGCGGCGAGCCGTCCCGCCGACACGACCTCGCGGACCGTCGCGGGCGCATCTCCGCCGAGCGTCCGAGCGCTGCGCCAGGTACCCGAGCACCCGCCGCCGGGAGAAGCGGTGGGCGGGCTCGCCGAAGAGGAGCGCCGAGCCGCGCGTCGGCCGCTCGAGTCCCAGCACGATCCGCACGAGCGTGGTCTTGCCGCCGCCGTTCGGCCCCGCCACGGCCACGAACTCACCCTCGTCGATGCCGAGGTCGACGTCCTCGAGCACATGCTGGCCGGCGCGGTAGCCGAACGAGACGCCTTCCAGCTCGACCGCTAGCGGCATCCGAGCGCCTCCCGCAGCGCCTCGAGGTTGTCGCGCATCACCGTGAGGTAGTCGGCGCCGGCCTCGACACCCTTCTCCGTCAGGCCCTCCACCGGGTCGAGCACGGCGACGTCGAGCCCCGCCTCGCGCGCGACCGTCCGCGCGACCCGGTCCGACACGAGTGGCTCCGAGAAGACCGTCGTCGCTCCGGAGGCCCTGACCTCCTCGACCAGATGCTCCAGGTCGCGTGGGGTCGGCTCCGCCTCGGGCGACGTCCCGGCGAGCGCGAGCTGCTCGAGGCCGTAACGGGCCGCGAGGCGCCCGAACGCCGCGTGGGTGACGACGAGCGTGCGCCGTTCGCAACGCTCGAGACCTGCCTCGTACGCCTCGTCGAGCGCGTCGAGCCGGTCGGCCAGCCGCCGCGCAGCCTCCGGGCGCCCGAGCGCGTCGCCGATCTCACGGGCCACGCCGGCAAGCTCCACGGGATCGAGCCAGACGTGTGGATCAGCGCCCTCGTGGAGGACGTCCAGAGAAGGACCGTCGCGAAGCCCGACCGCGTCCTCGAGCGCCGGCTGGAACCCTCCGCCCGCGTAGACGACGAGGTCCGCGCCGAGGATAGCCTCGACGTCGCGCGGCGAGAGCTCGACGTCGTGGGGCTCGGCGCCGACCGGCGTGACGTCGATCACGCGGTAGCGGTCGCCTGCGACCTCCTCCGCGGCCCACGCGAGCGGGTACAGGCCCGCGACGACCGTCGGCCCGTCGTCGTCGCCTCCGCCTCCGCCGGTGCAGCCGGCGAGGGCGAGAACGCTGAGCAGCAGGAGCAACGGTCTCATCGGCTGGTCACGGTACCACGTCTTTGAGAACGGGTATCATTATCTTCCATGGAGGCATGGCCCGAGCTCGCGCTCGAGCGCTTGCGCGCCGGGAGCGGCCGCAGCGGCGGCGCGCGGCGCGTCGTCGTCGACTTCGTGAGCCGCCAGGACTGCTGCCTGTCCGTCCAGGAGATCCACGAGCGCGTTCGCGCGGAGGGCGCACGCGTCGGGATCGCGAGCGTCTACCGGGCCGTCGAGGGCCTCGTTGACGCCGGGCTCGTCCAGCGCATCGACCTCGGCGACGGAGTCGCACGCTTCGAGCGCGCCGACCCGAGGGGAGAGCATCACCATCACCTCGTCTGCGACGACTGCGGCAAGGTCGAGGCGTTCGAGGACGCGGAGCTCGAGGCCGACCTGATGCGTGTCGCGGGCGCGCGCGGGTATGTGGTCGCCGCACACGACGTCGTCGTGCGCGGCGCCTGCGAGGACTGCCGAGGCTGACGGCCCCTGCGCCTCCGCCCCGCTCACCCGCCGCCAGGCTATCCCCCGGCCGGTCGCATATCCCCCCAAAGCGGGTTTGCGGCGGGGTGAGATGTCACCGATGTGAGTGATGTTCGAAAAGACTGCGGAAACTGCGGAAGGAGCACATACACGTGTCGGAGCGGATCCGGCTGCGCCTCGCGGGCGACCACGGCTTCGCCGTCCTCGAGCTACTGATCGTCGTCAGCGTGCTGGGCCTCGCGCTCGCCGTCGGCGTGCCCTCCTACCTCGGGCTGCGGGGCGGCTCGGCCGACGGGAAGACCAAGGAGAGCCTGCGCGCTGCCATGCCTGCGGCGGAGGCCTACTTCGCCGACCACCACAGGAGCTACGCCGGTCTCGACTCCACCGACCTCCTCAGGATCGACCCACGGATCTCGCTGACGGTCTCCGTCACCTCGGCGAAGAGGCGCACCTACTGCCTCACCGAGAGCATCGACGGGAAGACGTGGAGCGTGAAGGGCCCGAACCCGAACGCAATCACCGACCCCTCGGCCACGAAGGGGTGGTTCGAGGGCGACCGCTGCAGGTAGCCGCCCGAGCCTAGGCGAGGCGCGCCAGACGCGAGAGCGCTCGCAGCGGCGGCGCCGCCAGGCCCCCGGCCTCGCGTGGGTGCGTGAGGTCTCCGCGCAGGAGACCGGCGACAGCGTCGAAGACACCCGGAGCCCGCACCGCCCAGTAGCACACGCGCGGGAACCTGTCGGCGACCCGCTTCGCCTTCCAGGAGGCCGCGGCGTGCGGGTCGAGGGCGCCGTCCAGGGCCGCCTGGTATTCGTCCGGTCGGTCGGCCAGGACGGCGTTCGCGGCGAGCCGCGCCGAGACGAAGGCCTCGTACATCCCGTCTCCCGACAGCGGGTCGACGAGCCCGGCGGCGTCCCCGACCAGGAGCACTCGTCCGCGCACGGCCGGCGCGCCGCTCCGGCGCATGGGGAGCCGGTGACCCCGCAGGCCGGTCAACCTCGCCGGGTCGACGTGGTGCACGCGCGCGAGCCGCTCGAGGTGGCCGCGGAGCCGCGGGCCTTCCGTCTCCCATCCGCCGACCCCGAGATTCGCGTGGTCGCCCTTCGGGAACACCCAGCCGTACCCGCCCGGGACGACGCCGAGCTCCACCCACGCGGTTCCCCCGTAGGGCACAGGATCGAGGTCGCCCCACGCCGCGTTCGCCTCGACGGCGATGCCGGTGACGATCCCCTCGCCGAGGCCCGCGGAGCGCGCCACCACCCCGTTCGCGCCGTCCGCGCCCACGACGTAGCCCGTCCGAACGCGCGATCCGCCGACGAGGGCGGTGACGCCGTCGTCCTCGAGCTGCACCTCTGCGACGCGCGTGCCGTCCCTGAAGTCGGCGCCTGCCGCGCACGCCTGCTCCGCGAGGTGGAGGTCGAGGCGGCGCCGCTGCGTCATCGCGATGAGCGTGCCTCCGCTCCCGCGCGCGAACCTCCCCCGGTACCCCACCCGGAGCACGAAGCGGTCGACGACGTGCTCGACGACCGGTGCCACCTCGCACGGCGCGTGCCGGAGGGCGCGCCCGGTCAGCCCTCCGCCGCACGGCTTGTCGCGCGGGAAGTGCGCGCGGTCGGCGAGCAGGACCCGCGCGCCGGCTCTCGCGAGATGCATCGCGGCCGCGGACCCGGCCGGGCCCGCGCCGACGACGAGCACGTCGAAGCGCTCCACTCGGATGATCGTACGCCGTGCTCGGGGGCCGCCGGATCGGCAGCTGAGCCGAGGGCCGGCAGAGGGCTACAATGGCGCCCCCTGCAGGGGTTCCCGAGTGGCCAAAGGGGGCGGGCTGTAAACCCGCTGGCTCAGCCTTCGGAGGTTCGAATCCTCCCCCCTGCACTCGACATGGAGGCCAGCGCCGAGCATCCTGAGCGCATGAGCGACCCGTCGCGTCCCGCCTCGACCATGTCCGAGGACGAGCTCGCACGCATGATGATCGAGCGCATCGCCCGCCAGGTCGACCTGGAGACGGGCAGGGTGCCGCTCGGCACCGACGGCGACGCTGAGCCGCCGGGCGACGACCCGACCGCGAGCCCTCCGGCCGAGGAGGCCGCGGTTGAGCCCGTAGAGGAGGCCACGGCAGAGCCCGTAGAGGAGGCGCCCGTGGAGCTCTCGGAGGAGGACGTCTCGCGCGATCTCGTGGAGCGGATCGCGCGCGAGGTGGACGAAGAGTCGCACGGCTAGACTTCGACCCCTCGCCCTCTTAGCTCAGTCGGTAGAGCACCTCCATGGTAAGGAGGGGGTCGACGGTTCGAGTCCGTCAGAGGGCTCTGCGGGATCCCGCATGGTTGCTGGGGTTGCGGGGTCGGCGGTCATGGGGCGGTGGCACGAGACGCCCGCTATGGAAACGGTCTGGAAACGGGAGGTCGCTTTTCGAGCGGCGGGGAGTTCCTGTCTGCTAGACGGGGGCAGCTGAGCGCGGTCTAGTGGCCACGCTCACGCCGTAGGCGGCCTGCGTGGGTGTGAAGCCCTCGTACACCAGGATTCCCACCTAGCCCGCGCTCATGCACTCCGCCCCATGCGCTCGGCGGCGGCAAGGGCGAGCGCGATCGCTCCGTCGAGATCGAGCTTCTGCCCCTCCTCAGTCTGCACCTCGTATCCCGGCGACGCCGCGACCTTTTCGACCGCGGCGAACATGCGCGCCCGGAGACGGGGCGGTGCGCCGTAACGCGTGCCACGCGGCCCGTGCCATGCCCGCGCGGCGGCATACAGGCGGATGGACGTGTCGGCGTCACCGACCTCGAGCAGCGCCGAGACCATGTCCTCGACGAGGAGCCATGCGAGTCGCTGGTCGGGATCGCCGAGATCGAGCTCCCGTATGAGCCTGCCCAGCTCGGCGACCGCATCGCCGGGTCGGCCATCCAGCACAGCGAGACACGCAAGGGCCTCGTCGACGAACACGTCGCTCGGGAACACGCTGCTGGGCATGAGCGCCTTCGCACCTTCGAGATGTGCGCGTGCTTCGTCGAAATCGCCTCGTTCTAGTGCCACGATCCCGAGCTGCACGAGGACGAGCGCACGATTCAGCTCGACATTGTCCGACACAAGTGCAACCGCATCGCTCTCCTGAGCGAGCCTGACACTCTCGTCGAGGTCGTCGCGATCCGCGGCGGCTTCCGAGAGGCGCAGCAACACCTGAGCCAGAGCCCCACTGGTGTCCTCGATCTGGCGGTAGAGACGAACGCTCTCCTCGAAGTGCCGGCCAGCGGCCTCGGCGTCGTCCTGACTTCCTGCATGGGCCCCGGCGGCAGCGTGCGCCCGTGCCCGAAGGCGCGCGCTCCGGCCATCATCCTGCTCGAGCGCCTGCTCCAGCACCCTGCGGGCGTCAGCCGGGAAAACCCGGGGCGAGCGCTGATAGAGCATCGCGAGCGCAAGCTCGAGCGAAGATTTCTCAGCGTGTGCCCACTCGAGCGCCGCCCGCACGTTGCCAAGATCTGGCTCGAGGCGATCGAGAACCGCGCGTGCGCCGGCGCCGACGAGGAACACCTCTGAGAGGCCGGGGTCTCCGAGGTAGTGAAGCGCGTGATACCGGTGCAGCTGGCCGGCCTCGCCACTCAGCTCGAGCCGCTCGCCCGCGTACGCGCGAATCGTCTCGAGCATGACGAATCGCAGCTCGTCGCCGTGCTCGTCGGTCTTGAGCAAGCTGCACTCGACGAGGTGGGCAAGGCCGTCAACCAGGTCCAAGGCGAGGTCTTCGTTGGGGCGACAGACGGCCTCGACTGCGTCGAGCGTTGCACCGCCGCTGAAGACCGACATGCGTGCAAACAGCACCTGGTGGGCAGCATCAAGGAGGTCATGGCTCCAGTCGATGGTCGTGCGTAACGTTCTATGCCTGTCCGGGAGGTCGCGCGCTCCTCCCTCGAGCAGCGCTAGCGGACGCTCAACGCGCTCGACCAGCGCACCCGGCGAGAGCACCCGCGTGCGAGCCGCGGCGAGCTCGAGCGCCAGGGGCAACCCGTCGAGCGCGATGCAGACCCGCGCTACGGCGTTCGCGTTCTCCGCGGTGAGCGCGAAGGTCGGTCGTGCCAGGCGCGCGCGATCGGTGAACAGCTTGACCGCCGACGAGTCGGCCAGGTCGTCGACGTCGTCGACGACGGGACTCGGAAGCGCGAGCGGGTGCACGGGGAACTCGACCTCGGCAGACACGCGCAGCGGGGCGATGCTCGTGATGAGGAATCGCGCACGCTCCGATCCGGCGGCGAGCTCGGCGAGGGTGGGTGCCGCGTCGAGCACGTACTCGAAGTTATCGAGGACGACGAGTGCGGATCTGGAGCGCAGATAGTCAGCCGCGAGTTGCTCGGGAGGGACGCCCTCGCGCCTCGGAGCAGGCAGCACGTCCGCGATCGCGCTCACGACGAGACTCGGATCGTCCACCGTCTCGAGGCGAACGAGGAAGACCCCGTCCTCGAAGTCGTCCGCGCCGCGTGCCGCGGCCTCGATCGCGAGTGCCGTCTTCCCACTTCCGCCGGGGCCGGTGAGGGTGACGAGCCGGCGATCCGACTCACCGAGAAGAGCTGCGAGCCGGCGCAGCTCGTCCTCGCGGCCGATCAACTCGGGCCTCCGGGCTGGAAGGTTCGTCCGGCGATCCGAAACGCTCCTGAGCGGCGGAAAGTCGTCACGAAGCCCGTCGCCGACGAGCTGAAAGAGCTTCTGGGGACGATTGAGGTCCTTGAGCACGTGCTCGCCGAGGTCGCGCAAGGAGAGCCCCGCGACGTTATCGCCGACGAGCTCCGCAGTCGTCTGTGAGAGGACGATCTGACCGCCGTGTGCTACCGCCGAGATGCGTGCAGCACGGGCGACCTCGACTCCCGCATAGCCGTCCGGGGTCAGCAGGGGCTCTCCACTGTGGAGGCCCATGCGAACGCCGACGAGGTCTCTTAGAGCACGCTGCGCGTTGCCGGCAGCGGCAGCCGCTCCGGAGGCGGTCGGAAATGCCACGAAGAGACCGTCCCCGGCGGCGTCCACCTCAACTCCGTCGTACTGACTGCACGCCTCCCGAAGAAGTCGATAGTGCTCACCACGGACATCCGCGTAGCGGTTTACGCCCAACTCGTACTGAAGCCGGGTCGAGCCTTCGATGTCGGTGAACAGGAACGTCACGGTCCCGGTCGGCAGCGTGGTCACGGACGCATAGGATCCCGCGGATCGAGCGCGGGCGCTACTCGTCTGCAGCCTCGAAGTCTTCGCAGAGGACGTAATGAACGCGACCACGATGACAACTTGCGTGTTTTCATGCGTGTGTACGGCTACGGAAACAGCTTCGGGCAGTACCTACTGCGCATCAACCACGAGGTCGAGTAGACACCGCGCGCCGTTCAGCGAAGTCTCGAACGACCGACTTCCTCGCCCGAAGTCGTAGTTCGACCCACGGGGTGCATGAGCGGATCTTGGAGATGCCAACGTTCGGCCACAGCAACAACCACGCGATCCTGCAGATTGCCGATCTACTTGCCTCCGCCTTGCTCTATCCCATGGCGACCTACGCGTACTGCCGAACCCATGTACAGAACGTGCATGTGGACGAGAACTTCGGTCATGTGATCGCGCGATACGGCACTCGCCTGCAGGCGCTCCAGCATCGCTACGACGACGAGTTCGGGCGCCCCCGAGGTGGCATCACGGTGGACGACAAGCTTGGGCGGCGCTCCGGAGCCGCGCTGTTTCGTGTTTGAGGACAGGGCCGTGAGCGCCCCGCTAAGGTTGTCGACCTAGACTGACCCGCTAACCGCAGCAGCGGCCACGGACGCAACCTCGTGCCGATGGTTCTGGAAACAGTGTGGTAACCAGCGACAGCGACGCTCGGCGATCGCTGGCAAAACGCTCAAACACCGAATGGATCGGTTTGCAGGCGTTAGCGATCGACGGCGATCTGCGGCAATGCGCCGAGGGCACATGGTAAGGAGGGGGTCGACGGTTCGAGTCCGTCAGAGGGCTTCCGACTTCTCCCTGCTTAGGCGCTGTTTGTGTTGCCGCCGTTGGCGGGAACTCGTTCGTCCAGCGTCCACCGAGCGTCGACCAACTCGGCGAGCGTTTTGTTCAGATCGAGTTGCTCTTCATCGAACGTGTGGCGTGTATGGAACTTTATGGAGCTTCAGGTCACGGAGCGCCGGGGGGGAGGGTTCACGCCCTCCCGCCCCACGTTGGCTTACGGGCAGGGGCCCTTTTCCAGGGCCGAGTTGCCCTCCTCAGCCGCAAAGGCCGTCCCGATCTCGTCCGCCGGCGTCGTCTCGGGGCGAAGATCCAGGAGCGTCCCGTCGGGGAGAGTCACGGATTTCTCCGAGCCGACGATGATGCACGTGCCGTCCGGCAAGATGACGTGCGCTCGGTTGTGAGCCGATGCCGCCGGGGCGAGCGTGAGTCCGAGCGCCGCCGCGAGTACGAGCAGGACTGTGCTGATCTTCTTCATCGTGTTTACCTCCTTCGTCGTCGTTGGTGGTACGTGACGTCTTGCCTTGTGGCTTTTCCTTTCCGGACGGGATCGCCTTGACGACGCGGAACGGGTCAAGCGCGGCCCTCGGCACAAGCGCGGCCTCCCGACCCGAGGCCGCTTAATCATCAGCCCACCCCCGTCCAGGTGCGGCCGCTGTCGGTGCTGCGAAGGATGTGCGTGCCGGTGCGACGGTTCTGCGGGTAGTAGGCGGAGGCGTAGATGGTCGTCGGGCGCGCCGGGTCAACGGCGAGGAGGCCGGCGCCGAGCCCGGGGGCCGGCCCCGAATCCGGCCAGCTTTGCGTCCAGGTGCGACCTCCGTCCGCGCTCGCGTAGATCCCCTTCTCCCCAAAGGCGGCGTAGACGGTTCCACGGGCGGCGGCGAGGCCGGTGACGTCCCCGCCCTGCGGCAGCCCCTCGCCGATGAAGCTCCAGCCGTGGCCGGCGTCTGTGCTGCGGAAGACGCGGGTCCCCACGACTGCGTAGAGCACGGTCGGCCGGCGCGGGTCGGCCGCAAGGGCGACGACGGGCGAGTGCTCCCGGCTGACCGAGAGGTGCATCGTTCGCTGCCAGGTCTTCGCGCCGTCGCTCGACTTGTAGACCCCTAGATCGACTACGTCGCTCCACTTCTCGAAGCTCCCCCTCCAGAAGGCGGCGTAGAGCGACGACGGGCGGCTCGGCGCCAGCAGCACGCTCGCGATCCATCCTTTCTTATAGAGCGAGAGCATCGGCCGCCAGCTCTGCCCGCCGTCGACGCTCTTGCGGATCGTGTTGGCGTAGTCGTGCTCGTAGAGAACGTTGCTGTTCGTCGGGTCGACGGCGAGCCAGTCCACCCAGCCCTCGCCGCGGTTGATCCCTGGGGGTGGCAGCAGCCCCCGGTCGAACGCTCGCCAGGTGCGGCCGCCGTTGGTCGTCTTATAGACGGCGTTTCCTGTGCCCGCGTACAGCGTCCCTCGGCGCCGCGGATCTGCGGCGAGCGCCCCGAGCCAGGTCCAGCCTCGCCCGGAGACCAACCGCCAATGCTCCCCGCCGTCGGTCGTCTTGTAGACGCGGCCCTTGTTGGCACCGGGGACGGTCCCCACGTAGACGATGTTCGGATCGCGTGGGTCGAACGCGAACGAGGAGACCAGCCCGGCATCGACCGGCAGCAGGCTCGGGACCTGCGGCGCCGATCGAGCCGCCGCCGCGGCAAGAAGCACCGCCGCGGCGCACAGGGCGAGCGCGCCGGAACCTCTCTTCATCACGTCCTCCTTTCTCGCGGTCGTGAACGGTCTAGGAGAAGCCCGCTTGTTCCAGGCAAGATCTGCGCTAGCAACGGGTTAGGAGGGCGAGCTGAAGGTCTTTCTTGCGGGTCGCGTCGCTGCCGAATGGGACGGCGTCGTGCCGGACGAGCGGCAGTTCCCTGGACGGCAGGGCCGGCTTCTCTTCGCCTACCTCGTCACCAAGCACGGCACGCCGGTGCCGCGAGACGAGCTCGTGGAGGTGCTCTGGGAGGGAGTTCCGCCGGCCAGCTGGGACCAGGCCCTCAGGGTGCTCGTCAGCAAGCTCCGCAAGGTCGTCGCGGAGAGCGCAGACGAAGCGGCAGCTGATCTGACGGCCTCGTTTGGCTGCTACCGGCTCGATCTCCCCGTAGAAACCTGGGTTGACGTACTCGCTGCGGAGGGCGCGGCGCGAGAAGCAGAGGGCTTGCTCGCGGCCGACGAGCTGGAGAGAGCGATAACCGCGGCAACGCTCGCCGAGTACCTGCTGCGTCAGCCGTTCATGCCGGGGGACGACGGGACCTGGGTGCAGGGGAAGCGGCGCGAGCTCGAAGAGATCCGCTTGCGGGCGCTGAACGTCCTTGCCGAGGCGTGCCTGCGCTCTGGGAAGGCGGAGGCGTCGGTGCGGTGGGCCGAGCAAGCGGTCGAAGTCGAACCGTTTCGTGAGAGCGGCTACCGCCGCCTGATGGCGGCACACGTCGCCGCGGGCAACCGAGCCGAAGCGCTCCGGGTCTACGAACGGTGCCGCCGCCTGCTCGCCGAGGAACTCGGCGCCTACCCGTCACCGGAGACCGAGACGATCTACCGTCGCCTGCTCGACGAGCCCCCGGCCGCCGGCGAGGCGGCTGCCGGACGTAGCAGGCATTCGTCCGAGGCTGAACCTCACGCCCACCCGGGGAGCGTGCCACCACCCGAAGTCTCGATCGCCGCCGTGACCTCCCGTAGCCGTCCCAGGTCGACACGACGCAAGCTGGCGGCTCTCGCCGCTGCGGCGCTCGTCGTCGCCGGCGCCGTAGCAGCCGCTCTCGCTTTCGTCAGCCGCGGCGGATCGACGCCCGCCGTGCTGCCGAACAGCGTCATTCGGGTCGACCCAGGGACGCTGAAGGTGACGCAGGTCGTGTCCATCGGGGACGCGCCCGATCTCGTCATCGTCTCCGGCGGCTATCTCTGGATCACGAACCACATCCTGCGTGATCGCGGCTCCGGCGCACCCCGACACGCCGGCGACCACACCCTGACACGGGTCGACCCATCGACGGGCAAAGCAGTTGTGGTGGGCGGAGGGCTCGCACCGTGCGGACTTACCGCCGATCCATCCGGCGACGTATGGGTCGCCAACTGCTACCCGTCGTCGATCCCAGGGCTTCGCGACGACGTTGTCCGGGTCGACGCGAGAACGCTCGTGTTCAAGAAGACGTGGCCGGCCCCGGGCGGCGACGGGTTCTTCCGTGGCCTCGCCTACGGCGGCGGGTCGCTATGGCTCTCCCAGATCGTCGGGGGAGACGTCACGAACGCGGACACGGTCACGCGGATCAACCCCGCAACCGGCGCGGAGCGAACGATCCGCCTCGCACGCGCCGCGTCAGGCCTTGCCTGGTCGGGCGGGTACGGCGACCTGTGGATCAACAACTTCGACGACGGAAGCCTCACCCGACTGCACCCACCAAGCGGAGCAACGGAGACTGTCGACGCCGTCGCCAGGCAGCCCGCCTTCCCCGTCGTAGACGGCAACGTCGTTTGGATCGCGGACTGGGGGGCGCCACAGATCGTCCGTCTGAGCGCGGTCGGACCACCTCGGCCACGCCGCATCTCGCTGCCCGGTGGCACAGCAGGCGTGTGGAGCATCGCGGTAGGTGCGCGAGCCGTGTGGGCGACGACGCCCCGCGATGGCTCACTCTGGCGGATCGATCCCAAGACGAGCAAGGCGACGCGCCTGAACCTCCCATACCTGCCGACCGGCGTCACCGCGGACGCGAACGACGTCTGGGCGACCGTCCGAGGACAGTGAATCGCGACCGGCGCGCCACCCCTCATCGACCGAACTCCGTCTCGCTCAGCCAAATCGGTCGCGCAAGCGCTGTCTTCTGATAGACGACAAACCGTGGAGCGTTTATGGAGCAGAGCGGTCGCAACCGGTGGCAACGGGTCGCAAATGGGACTATCCCGAAAACGGCGCAGTCAGGCCGAGACCGTTGCCGTGGGTTGCGACTGGTTGCGACCGGGTCCGCATGGTAAGGAGGGGGTCGACGGTTCGAGTCCGTCAGAGGGCTCTTCTGGATCCCGCACGGTTCCTGGACTCGCTGGCTCGATGCTCGTGGCGCGAGGCGTCGGAGCACCGTCATGGAAACATGATGGAGCCGGGGCTGCAGGATGTGATGGCCTGCGTCGAGATTGCGTCTCCCGTGTCTGACCGTCGACGGTGACACTTGAAACTCTGAGATCGAACATACGGCTCGCGACGAAAATCAGGCAGGCCCGGGGGGCGCTCCAGGTGGCGCACGGCGCGGGTTCGACGACAGGAGAGGGGGAAAGATGACAAAGCGTTTCGCACGGACGGTGCTGTGCACCGGCGTGCTCGCTCTGGCAGTTGGGGCGGCGGCCTCTGCGGCCAGCTTCACGCCGGGTTCGCCGGGGCTCGGAGACCCGATGTTCCCGAACGCCGGCAACGGCGGCTACGACGTTCGGCACTATGGTCTGACGCTCGACTACACGCCGTCGTCGAACCAGTTGACGGCGACGGCCGTGATCAGCGCCCGAGCGACGCAGGACCTTTCGAGCTTCAACCTCGACCTGCGCGGGTTCGCGATCTCGCGGCTGCTCGTCGACGGCCGAGCCGCGACCTTCACGCGCGACGGCGGGCAGGAGCTGACAGTGACGCCGAGGACGGGGATTCTCGCGGGAACGACCTTCACCGTCACGATCGACTACGCCGGCACGCCGGCCGTCGTGACCGACCCGGACAACTCGATCGAGGGCTGGGTACCGACGGACGACGGCGCGTTCGTCGTCAACGAGCCGCAGGGCTCGCCGGCCTGGTACCCGTGCAACGACAACCCGCGCGACAAGGCGACCTTCGACTTCCGCATTGCCGTCCCCGCGGGGCTGACGGCGCTGGCAAACGGCGTCCTCGTCTCAAGCGCGACGAGCGGCGGTAAGACGACCTGGGTCTGGCGGGAGACCGACCCGATGTCGACCTACCTGGCGACGACGACGCTCGGGAAGTTCGACCTGGAGGTCTCCAGGGTCGGAAGCATCCCGTCGTACGTCGCAGTCGACCCGCAGCTCGCGAAGGGGCAGGTGCTCTCGAAGCTGCCGGAGGCGGTCACGTTCTACGAGTCGATCTACGGCCCGTACCCGTTCAACGCGGTGGGGGCCATCGTCGACGACGCCAAGGTCGTCGGCTACTCGCTCGAGACGCAGACGAAGCCGAACTTCCCGTCCGTGCCCGACGAGGCGACGCTCGTCCACGAGCTTGCGCACATGTGGTTCGGCGACTCGGTGACGCTCGTGACGTGGCCCGACATCTGGCTGCACGAGGGCTTCGCGACATGGTCCGAGTGGATCTGGAGCGAGCAGCAGGGCAACAAGTCGGCCGCGCATTACTTCAAGCAGTACTTCAACACCCCGGCTCAGCAGACGTCGTTCTGGGGGCCCGCGGTCGACAACTTCCTCGACCCGGCCCTGCTCTTCAACGGCACCGTCTACTACCGCGGCGCCATGACGCTCGAGGCCTTGCGCGAGAAGATCGGCGACCTCGCCTTCTTCCAGCTGCTCGAGGACTGGGCGACGCAGAACCGTTACGGCAACGTGACGACGCCGCAGTTCATCGCGCTGGCGGAGCAGGAGTCGGCGATGGACCTAACGGCTTTCTTCGATACCTGGATCTTCCAGGAGGCCAAGCCGACCATCTGGTGAGGCGAAGCCCGGGAGGGCGACCGCGGTCGGTCGTCCTCCCGGGCTCGATGGTCGGTCGGCAGTGCGCGTGTTGGGTAGCAGCGAGTCCACGAACAACGTCGACGTGACCCGCACCAGTTGGACCAGTCTCGCCCCAAAGACGATCGACGTCGTCCCGGCTGATCTGAACTAGATCGTCGGTTCGAGCACGAGCCGCGCGCGGCAAGCCTGTCGTATGCAGACGTACGGGAGCGTCGAGGCGAGGAAGAGCCCGCCGAACACGACCGCGAGGGCGGAAAACCCGCCGACCGCGAGCCCGAGTCCCCCGAGCAGGGATCCGACCAGGTATCCGATCTGGGTCGTGGCGGCGCGAATCGATCCAACCTCGCGACCGAGATCTCCTGAGACCTGGAAGCCGTAGACCGTCCCCGCGACCGTCCGCGTCGCAGCGACGAACGCCGCGGCTGCGAACAGAAGCAGTGTGACCCCGACCGGCGGCGCGAGCGCCCACGTGAGGGCTACGGCAACGGAGGCGCCCACGCTGCCTTCGAGCATCGCCCGCCTGGCTCGACTCGGATCGCCGCGAGAGGCGAGCTGGTTACCGGCCAGGAATGCGGCAGCCACGACAGCCAGGGCGAGTCCGGTCGTCGCCGTGGACATGTCGAACCTCTCCGTGAAGAGGGCACCGCTGAAGACGAGCGTGCCCGCCCACGCCGAGTTCGCGAGGAGCTCGCCGAGTGCCCAGCGCCTCGCCTCACGACGGCCGAGGAGCCCCGCGAGGGAGCCACGCGCGCCGGCTAGAGGTGCGTCTCTTGGCCTCCGAGCGACCGCGACACCGACGAGAAGCGCCGCCGGAAGGGGGAGCGCGACGAACGCAAGCCGCCAGTTGACCTCCGCGACGACGCCGATCACCGGCATGCCGACGATCCAGGCCGCTGGCGCCCCGGCGAGCGCGTGCGCGACGACCCGCGTCTGGCGCTCGCGCTCGCTCCAGGAGGCGGTTGCGGCCACCCCCGCGGCGATCAGGGTCGCGACTCCAGCCCACGCCGGGACTTGCGCTGCGGCGAGGAGAGCGAACGTCGGTGCGACGGCGCTCGCGATGGAACCGAGAGCAAGAAGGGCGCTCCCGAACCCGAGAAGCGCGCGGGGTGAGAACAGCACAAGTGAGCGACCCGCTGCGATCGCGACGAGTGCGGCGAGCGGTGCAGCGAGGATGCGGAGCTGGCCCGCCTCGGCGATGGAGACATCGAAGTCCGCGGCGACATCACTCAGGATCGGCGCGAGTGTCAGGACGCCGGCCTGGCTTGCGAACAGGGCGAGGAAGAGCACGACCGAGGGAGACCCGAGGCTCGGGAGGGGTGACCTTGCAAGCCGCCGCGGTGAGATTTCGACAGACGGGAAAAGGCGCACCCCTGAACGATCGATCGGGCGCGTCCTCCTGACTATGGGGTCGACCGACCGCGAGGGGTACGGGAAACCGAACGAGGCTTGCACGGCTGCGATTCCGCGATCCCGAGATGTCCGAGAAGTGCTCGACTCCCTCGCCCTAAGTCGTAGAGCCGGAGGCGCTTTCGTCCATTCAGCCAGCTGACCCTGCGCTTCCGCGCAGAGCGTCGGCGACCCGTACGGGGTGAGGGTTGCCAAGGCGGGAGGCGGCTGTGCGGCGCGCCTGGGCCGAACGGCTGGCTGGGGCGAATGCGCTCCACGTGAACCAGCGGCCGAACCCGCGTTGCAGCGCCCGCGGGCCGCTCATCGTCAGCTGGCCGGCTCGAATCGCGCCGCCCAGCTCGGCCCGTCCCAGGTAGACGCGAAAGAGCGTGGCGGTGTCGACGCTGACCTCGAGGTCGACGTCGAAACCGGGATGCTGGAGGCAGACCGAGACCTCGGAGGGCTCGAGGACCATCCAGTAACGCCGCTTGGGGTCGCGAAAGTCGAACTTGACCACGGTTCGGTTGGGTGGGAGCCGCTGGCGATCGACGTGGCGGGCCATCCAGACGATCAACAGGTCGGGATCGAGCTCCTCGGGGCGCGGCTCGGTGAACGACCAGGTCGCCCCCCACTCGCCGATCGCCTGCACGACTGGCTGGAGGTCACGGCCGGCGGGCGTGAGGCGATACTCGAGCGTACGGCCCTTGGGGCCTGTTCGGCGCTCGATGACCTCGGCCCGCTCGAGCGCACGCATGCGGTCGGTGAGGACCGAGCGCGAGATCCCCGGGAGGCCGCGTTGGAGCTCGTTGAAGCCGCTCGCTCCGCCGAGCATCTCGCGCACGATCAGAAGCGCCCAGCGGTCGCCCAGGACCTCGGTGGCCTTGGCGACCGGGCAGTACTGCGCGTAGCTGCGCATCGCCACCCATGCTAGGCACCAGGTCCGGTACTCGGACCGGTTGGTTCGGAATTAGAACTAGTTACGTCAGGTCGGCACGTCGTACCTTGCTCGCATGGCTATCCGGACGGCGACAGAGGCACCGACGGTCGAGGTCGAGCGCCTGCGCACAGGCGTTCGCGGCCCGGTGATCGTGCCCGGGGACCAGGGCTACGACGACGCGCGCGCGATCTGGAACGGAGCGATCGACCGCCGCCCCGCATGCATCGCCCGCTGCACGGGAGCCGCCGATGTCGTCGCCGCCGTTGACTTCGCCCGCGAGCGAGACCTGGTCGTGGCGGTCCGATCCGGCGGTCACGGCGTCGGCGGTCACGCGCTCTGCGACGGCGGCCTCGTGATCGATCTCTCGCTGCTGAAGGGGATCAGGGTCGATCCGGGAGCGCGGACGGCCAGGGCGGAGGCGGGCGTGCTCTGGGGGGAGCTCGACCGCGAGACGCAGCTCCACGGACTGGCGACGGTTGGCGGGATCGTGACGCACACCGGCATCGCCGGGCTTACCCTGGGCGGCGGCATCGGCTGGCTCATGCGAAAGCACGGGGCAACGGTGGACAACCTGGTCTCGGTCGACCTGGTGACGGCGGACAGCGAGGTTCTCACCGCCAGCGAGAACGAGAACCCGGACCTCTTCTGGGGCGTCCGTGGCGGAGGCGGCAACTTCGGCATCGTCACCTCGTTCGAGTACCGGCTTCACCCCGTGGGGCCGATCGTGCTGGCCGGCCCGATCTACCATCCGCTCAATGATGCGCGCGAGGTGCTGCGCTTCTACCGGGAGTTCATCGCCGCGTCGCCCGACGAGCTGACGACGATCTGCAACCTGCGCATCGCGCCACCGCTCCCGTTCTTGCCTCGGGACGTTCATGGCAAGCCGATCGTGATGGTCGGCGCCTGCTACGCCGGACCGCCGCAAGACGGGATCGAGGTCGTCCGGCCGCTGAAGGAGTTCGGCACTCCGATCGTCGACCTGCTCGAGCCGAAGCCGTACACGGCGCTGCAGTCGATGTTCGACGCCTCCGTGCCGCACGGCTGGCACTACTACTGGAAGTCCGCGGAGGTGCCGCCGCTCACCGACGAGGCGATCGACACCCTCGTCGAGCACGCTTCTGCCCTCACCTCCCCGAAGTCGTACTGCATCGTCTTCCAGCTCGGCGGCGCTATCGGCCAAGTCGGCCCCGAGGAGACCGCCTACAGCCAGCGGGACGCCGCCCACAACGTCAACATCAACGCGGTCTGGACCGAGGACGATCCCGAGCCCGAACGGCACATCGCGTGGGCACGCGAGTTCTTCGAGGCGATGCAGCCCCACACGGGCGGACGCGTCTACCTCAACTTCCTCGGCGACGAGGGCCAGGACCGCGTGCGCGCAGCCTACGGCGACCGCAACTACGAGCGGCTCGCGCGACTCAAGCAGATCTACGACCCGACCAACCTCTTCCGCCTCAACCAGAACATCCAGCCCGGCTGACGCGCGCGCGACCCGGGCTCGGTCGCGTCTAGTGTCGCTGTGTCTTCCGAGATAGCCAACGGAGTGGGGTACAGGAGGGGTTCGCCGGTTCGGAGTCCGTCAGAGGGCTTCGTGGAAGAACACGCAAACGCGGGCCTTTTCCAACTCGTGACTCTGGAGCCGACTTGTCCCTGATCGGTCGCCTCTGGTCGGCCTCCGGCCGATCCCGTGGGCCGCGAGCCGAGTCACGATCCCGCGCCCCGACTGCGCATCCCGCCGTGGCCGGACGTGGTCTTCCACCCCGTCTGTTCGTCATGGCCTAGTCCTCCGGCGGCTAGTCTGAGCTCGAGTACGAGCGCATGCTCTCGGCAGCTCGACTCGAACCCGGCGTCCCGGAACCCTCGGCCATGTTTCCGGCCTGTCGGTCCGGGGAGTGATGCCAACACACCGGCTGTGGGGCCGGGTCAGCAACGGTGACGAGGAGTGAAGTCGACATGACACACCAGACGGCAAACGCCTCCGACGATCGGCTCGACGTCGCCGTCATCGGCGCTGGGCAGGCCGGGCTCGCCCTCGGGTACTTCCTGGCGAAAGAACGCCGGAACTTCACGATCTTCGACGCCGGCGATTCGATCGGCTCCGCGTGGCGCAGCCGCTGGGACTCGCTCGTGCTGTTCACGCCGCGTCGCTATGACAGCCTCCCTGGACTTCCGTTTCCGGGGAATCCGAACGGCTATCCGGGGCGCGACGAGGTCATCGGCTATCTCGAGCGATACGCGTCGACGTTCGAGCTGCCGGTCCAGCTGAACGCCCGGGTGCAGTCGCTCCGTCCCACGACCGGGGGCTTCGTCCTCAACCTCGGGACGCACACCGTCGAGGCCGAGCAGGTCGTCGTTGCGACCGGCCCCTTCCAGAGCCCGAGCGTGCCCGCCTCTGCCGCCGACCTCGCGGTGGACGTCCATCAGATTCACAGCACGGGCTACCGAAGTCCCGACGACGTTCCCGGAGGAACCGTTGCGATCGTCGGCGGCGGCAACACCGGATTCCAGATAGCCAAGGAGCTGTCGGCCACGCACGCGGTTCACCTTGCCATCGGCTCTCGGCAGACACCGCTGCCGCAGCGGCTGCTCGGACGCGACCTCTTCTGGTGGCTGACGAAGACGGGGCTCATCAACAAGACGGTCGAGTCGCGTATCGGACGTCGCGCACGGGAGCGGGACACGCTGATCGGGTCGAACACACGGGACGCGAAGCGCCATGGCGTTGCCATCGAGCCGCGTGTCGTGGGTGCATCAGACCGCACACTGACCTTCGCAGACGGGAGCAGGCTCGACGTCGATGCCGTCATCTGGGCGACGGGGTACCGGTCCGACTACAGCTGGATCGAAGTCCCGGTCTTCGATCAGGACGGCCGCGTGCTCCACCGACGCGGAGTGACCGACCACCGCGGCCTGTTCTTCCTGGGGCTGACCTGGCAGCACACGCGCGGCTCGGCGCTCCTCGGTTGGGTAGGGGACGATGCCGAGTTCATCTCTCGACGAATCGCCGCTGACGCAGACGATCGCGCGCTTGCCGGGGTCGGAGCTGAAGCGGCTGGGGAAGTGAGGAGCGTGACTTCATGAACGAGAAAGCACCGGAGACGATCGAGCGTCACGACGACTTCCCGACCGATACGAGCGGACTTCCGCGCGCGGTCGCTCCCGACGTCGTCGAGCTGGCGGACGGCGGTTCGACGGAGCTTCACATCGGGCCGGTCGTCAAACGACTCGGGGATGCGGACGTTCGAATGCTCGCCTACAACCGCTCGATCCCCGGTCCGACGCTCCGGATTCCCGAGGGCGCGACCGTCACCGTGCATGTGACGAACGAAGGCGATCTCGAGGCTACGGTCCACTGGCACGGCTTGCGTCTCGAGAACCGCTACGACGGGACACACGACACGCAAGCCCCGATCCCCGTCGGGGAGACCTTCACGTACCGGGTGCACGTTCCCGATCCCGGCGTGTACTGGTACCACCCTCACATCCGCGAGGACTACGGCCAGGAGATGGGCCTGTACGGCAACATCCACGTCGTTCCCGCGGATCCGGACTACTGGCCGCCGGTCAACCGCGAGCTGTTCCTGACGCTGGACGACGTTCTCGTCGAAGACGGGAGAGTCGCCGGCTTCAGCGCCTCGCAGACGACCCATGTCGCGATGGGCCGGTTCGGCAACGTCATGCTGGTCTCGGGAGAGCCGGACCTCGCGCTCACCGCAACGCGCGGCGAGGTCGTGCGCTTCTACTTCACGAACACTGCAAACACCCGGGTGTTCAACGTGACGCTGCCGGGAGCTCGCATGAAGCTCGTCGGCGGAGACAGCGGCCACTACGAGCACGAGAGCTTCGTCGACGAGGTCCTTCTATCGCCGTCCGAGCGCGTCGTCGTCGACGTCCTCTTCGAGCGTCCAGGCGAGCACGCGCTCGAGCACCGAACACCCGCCCGCACCTATCGACTGGCTTCGATCACGGTGACCGACGAGACAGCCGAACCGGCGCTCGCTGACCAGTTCGCCACGCTCCGGACCAACGCCGACCTTGCAGCCGAGCGGGAGCGCACCGCCCGATTCACGAACGCTGCTCCGGACAAGACGCTCGCCTTCGTCGCCGAGATGGACTTCGACACGCCCGAGGGGGCGGTCTACACGTGTCCGATGCATCCGAACGTCGTCAGCGAGGAGCCAGGACGGTGCCCCGAGTGCGGAATGAAGCTCCTTCCGGTCGAGGCTCCGACGAGCTATGTCTGCCCCATGCATCCACACGTCACCAGCGACTCACCCGACCGCTGCCCCGAGTGCGGAATGAAGCTCGTGCCCGCACATCTCGTCGACACGTCCGAGCACGGTGGGCACGACATGCACGCGTCTCGAGAAGAGCATCACGGCCACGGGTCACACTCGACGCACGAGAGCGCGGACCCCGCCGCCCACGGCCACGCGCAGGGCATCGAGTGGGAAGACGACATGGTCGAGCTGAACCGGCGCACGACGGAGGAGAACATGCGCTGGAAGCTCGTCGACCGCGACACGGGGGCAGCGAATGCCGCCATCGATTGGAAGTTCCGGGTCGGAGACGAGATCAAGATTCGCCTCGTCAACGAGATGGACTCCGATCATCCGATGCCGCACCCGTTCCACGTTCACGGGGCGGGGCGTTTCCTGGTTCTTGCCCGCGACGGCGTCGAGGAGCCCAACCTCGTGTGGAAGGACACCGTTCTGGTCCGCACGGGGGAAACGGTCGACATCCTGCTCGACGTCACGAACCCGGGGCGGTGGATGGCGCACTGCCACATCGCCGAGCACCACGAGAGCGGGATGATGTTCGGCTTCGACGTCGAGCCATGAGACGTGCCCCGGTTGGCGGGGCTCCCGAAGCGCACGAAGGGACTCGGCACGTACGTGCGCCCGTCATGTGGGGGGTCGTCTTCGGAGTGATCCAGGCCGCGTCCCCGCTCGCCTTCTGGTGGCTCGATGCGGCCACCGTGTACGCCCTCGGTCTGGTGCTGATCGCGTCGGTGTACATCGGCTTCGCGGTTGCCGATGGACGCTGGGTCGTGATCGCCTTCGAGACGAACATCGCAGCGATCTTCGTCCTCGTCGCTGCCGCGGCCGTCACGGAATCGCCATGGCTGCTCGTCATCGGCCTCGCGGGCCACGGACTCAAGGACCTCTGGCAGCACCGAAGTCAGTTTGTTGCGAACACGCGGTGGTGGCCCCCGTTCTGCCTCGTCGTAGACTGGGTCGCCGCAGCGATCATCGCCATCGAGATCGTTGCGGATGTTCGGTTCCACAACTAGCGCCACGCATCACGTGAACGGGCTTCGACAGGCAGACCCGGCCCACACTCGGCGTCGAGGCCGCGGTCGACACCTCGGGCTCGAACCAGTCAGTATCGAAGGGCTGGTCTGGCAACCGACGAGTTGGCAACCCTCGACGAAGGAGGACGCGATGGGACATGGACGGCTCTTGCGGATCGGCGGCTACGTCTCGGGAGGGGTGCTGATCGCCTTCGGCATCGCAGTCGTCGCCCTGGGCATCTGGGGGTTCAGCTTCACGCGTGACCACATCGAGCGCGAGGGAATCGTGTTCGGGCCGGCGACCGATCCTGCAGTGCAGGAGCACGCCGAGCAGTGGGCCGGGGAGCCGGTCGATACGGGCAGAAAAGCGCTCGCACAGGCGGACATCATGCGCGAGCAC
The DNA here is from genome assembly GCA_963705535.1 of uncultured Actinomycetes bacterium. GTDB lineage: Bacteria > Actinomycetota > Thermoleophilia > Gaiellales > Gaiellaceae > GMQP-bins7. The sequence goes on along the minus strand of CAVPJY010000004.1, from coordinate 16,427 downwards.
ACGCTCTCGGGCACCGGTGGGCTCACGTACGCGGAGATGGGGCGGTACCAGTCCGCGGCCAACCCGGACGACCCGGCCGGGACGAACGACGAGGCGGAAGCCGCGAAGGACGAAAGCGGCGAGCCGATCTCGAACGGCGCCCGCAACATCTGGGTCACGGAGACGGCCCTCGCGACCGCGCTCGACATGGGCTTCATGTCCGAGATGCTCTCGATCTTCAGCATCGTGGTCGGGATCGCGTTGCTGCTGACCGGTATCGGCCTCGTCATCCTGGCCATGGCCGTCTTCGGACGATGGAGGCCGGTGGAGCCGACTGCGACCCCGGCACCCATCCCGGGAGCCGCTTCCGCGTAACCGAGCCTCGGGCTGCAGCTCCGCCCCGACACGTCCACGATCTCCGCACCACCGCGACGACGAGAAGACGGCGCGGCAGTGTCGAACGTAGACACCTCACGCCCGTGTTCGTAGGATCCGAGGAAGCGGTCTGGGGAGGCTGCGGTCTACTGGGGGAGGGTGATCCGTCGATGAGACGCGTGCTGTGGTTCTCGGGCGCGCGCGGTGCTTGCACGCGTCGATCGCTGTGCGAGACTCCACGCGTGCCGCTCTTCTGGCGTCGAGTGGCCACGGTGGCTGTGGCGATGGCCGCGATCGGAGTCTCGGTCGCAGGCGCGGCGCGGACCGCCGACTTCCGCGACGAGTTCACGGCGTTCGACACACGGCAGTGGGTCAAGGTCAGCCGGCCGTTCGGTCACGGGGTCGTGGATCCCGCGAACATCGGGGTCTCGAACGGCCTCCTCGGCGTGCGGTTCCCCGCAGGGAAGCTGGACGGCGCCGAGATGCGAACGACCAGCCTGTACCGCTACGGGACGTACCGCGTCCGCATGAAGGTGGCGGACGCACCGAGCTCGCTCACGGCGTTCTTCCTCTACAAGAAGCCCGACTACGCGCAGGAGATCGACATCGAGATCTTCAACGACACGAGCCGCAAGGTCATGTTCTCGACCTATTCGGGCGGCGCGATGACCCACACGGTCACGGCACAGCTCCCGTTCGACGCGACCGCGGACTTCCACGAGTACGCCATCGAGTACGGACCGGGCTCTGCGCGCTTCCTCGCCGACGGCGTGCAGCTGCAGAGCTGGTCGAGCGGCGTCACGCGCTCGTCCATGTACCTGTTCGTGAACGGGTGGTTCCCGTCCTGGCTCGCCGGACAGAGGCCGACGACCGACCGCTACACGTACGTCGACTGGGTCGAGCACGTCGAGCGGTAGGTGCTTCGCGCCGCGCCGGGGGAGGAATCGGGTGGCGCCGACGAGCGGCGCCACCCCGACGACGTCAGCTCAGGCGACCTTGAAGGTGCCTCGCATCATGTCCGCGTGCGGCGCGCAGAAGAAGCGGTACGAGCCCTTCTTCAGCGTGAGGACGACGGACTTCGTCCCGATGAACTCCTCGCCGGTGAGCACGCGGCTGACGCCGGGGCCGACCACGCGGAAGTCGTGCTCGTCCGAGCGATCCGAGACGCCGAACCGGTAGGCGCCCGGCTTCAGCTTCGTCACCGACTTGCCGCCGAGCTTCAGCGTGATCGTGTGTCCGGGGCCGACCGTCCCGACGACCTTGGCGGAAGCGGCCAGGACGGAACCGGCGAGCACGAGCGAGACCGCGGCGACCACCGCCGTCAGCGTCGCGAGAGCAGTGCGTGACATGAGGACCTCCTTCGACAATTCAGAGGCCCCGATCGTGTCCGCGGGCCGGTCGCCCTCGCAATCGGACATACGTCGTACGACCGGCTCAGGCGTCGCGGGGCGTGAAGGGGCGGAGCTCGTCGGAGCCGGGCTGGACGATCCCGACGTGCGACTCGGGCACCTCGTTCCAGGCGCCCGGGAGGTCCCCCAGCGGCTCGGAGACGATCGCCCGCGTCTCGTCGGAGAGCAGTCCGAGCTCGACCATCTCGGGATAGTGCGCCTTGAGCGCGTCCATGCGCGTGCTGAAGTAGAGGGAGCGCGAGTCGTGCTCGCTCGAGTAGCGGAACGCCCAGATGGTCTGCCCGTCCGTGGTCGCGACCGTCATCTGGAGCGGATGCTCGACTCCGTGCTTGCGACCCGTCTTCTCGACGAAGCCGACCATGCGCTCGACCGCGGAGATGGGCTCGTCTTCGAGCCCGAACGTCAGCGCGAGGAAGAACATCACCTCGGAGTCCGTGGTGCCCTCGATCGAAGGGTAGAGCGACGGATCCACGGCGAGCACGAGGTCCCGCTTCAGATGGGCGAACTCGCGGATCAGGCCGTTGTGCATCCAGAGCCGGTTCCGGTACCGGAACGGATGGGTGTTCGTCTCCTGGATCGCCGTCCCCGTGGACGCGCGGATGTGCGCCAGGAAGAGCGGCGAGGAGATGCCCGCCGCGATCTCGCGCAGGTTGCGGTCGTTCCAGGCCGGGTGCGTGCTGCGATACACCCTCGGCGGCTTGCCCTCCTCGTACCAACCGACGCCGAAGCCGTCGCCGTTCGTCGTCGTTGCGCCCAGCCTCGAGTGAAGGCTCTGGTCGATGAGCGAGCGGTCGCGCTCGAGCAGGAGCTTCTCGAGGGCGATCGGGGTTCCCGAGTATGCGAGCCAGCGGCACATCTGCTCCTACCTCTCTGCCCCGAGGGGGCCGTTACGGACGATCCGGGCGAGCACGGTCACAGGAAGGACGTGAGCTTGTCCCAGAGCCAGCTTTCGAGACGCTCATGGGTCCCGGAGGGCGGCACCCCCGGGTGCGAACGGGCGATGTCGGGCTCGAACAGGCGCTCCTCGAAGAGCGCTGCCGCCTCCCGGCTCCGCGCGATCATCATGATTTCGGAGTTGCGGTAGAGCGCCCACGCGTCGAGGTTTACGGTGCCGAAGCTGACGACGTCGTCGGCGACCACGACCTTCGCATGGACGACCGTTCCCGGGAGCTCCCACACCTCGACGCCGGCGCCGATCAGGTCGCGGTAGCGGTGCTTGAGCGCAGCCGTCGCCTGGGCGTTGTTCGATTTCTCCGAGACGACGACGCGCACGTCCACCCCGCGGCGAGCGGCCGCGAGGATTCGCTCGATCACGTCGCGGTCGGTGAGGTACGGGTTCATCACGTCGAGCCGCTCGCTGGCGCCGTCGATCTGCTCTCGGATCGCCTGCGACGCGGCGACATGGCCTCCCGGGATCACCTGCGCGAGGGCGATCGGCGTCGAGCCCGGGTCGCCCGGCTCGGGGAAGTAGCTCGAGAGATCGGCGGGCAGGCGGCCGCCATGGCCGCGGAAGCTCGTGAGAAACGCCGCCTGCGCCTGCCGTACCACGCCGCCGGTGACACGCACCATCACGTCGTGGAAGCCGCCGTTCTCGAAGTGGTCCTCGACGCCCGCGCCGCCGGTCCAGGTGACAGCCCCGTCGATGACGTAGAGCTTGCGGTGATCGGCGCGGCCAACCTCGTCCTGGCGCCAGTCGAGGTGCTGGTCGTCGGGATAGAGACCGTCCCGGTCCAGCGGGAACAGGTCGTTGACGACGATCTGGGCTCCGGCGGCGGCGAGGCGCGTGAACATGTCCCGTGCCTCCTTGTACGGGCGAGAGCCGAAGCTGTCGACGATCACGCGCACCTCGACGCCCTCGCCCAGCTTTCGCTCGAGGAGCTCTGCCATCTGCGTGCCGATCTCGCCCTCGCGCCACCCGAACATGAGGATGTGCACGGACGAGCGTGCGCCCTCGACGTCCTCGAAGATCCTGGGGAAGAAGTTCACGCCTTCAACCCAGGGCTCGATCGTCGAAGCAGACGACCAGGCGAAGGGGAGCGACGCGTCGTGCGGGCGCACGCCCTCGCGTGCCGCGAAGGCCTCGGTCGCGGCCTGCGCCCCCGCGGACGTGACAGCGTCGGGCGGCGGCGGCCAGCTCGTCCGCTGGGTGATCCCGAGCACCTGCCGGTACACGACGACGAACAGGGCCGCGAGCGCCAGCGCACCGACCGCGAGGACCTTGCGCCTGCGCCGCGGCCTCACAGCCTCCGTGCTAGCGTCGTGGCTCATTGCCCGAGGACGCTACACGCCGCGTGTCTGCGCCATCCGCAGTACGACTCGTCGCGTGGATCGCGATTGCGGCAGCGGCGGTCGGAGTGTTCTCGACCTGGACGAACGCCGGCCACGCGACCCTCAACGGGACACAGGGGTGGAACGACGGCTGGCTCGTCCTGATCATCGCGGCCATGGCGCTCGCGTGGACTCGCTCGATGGTTCGCGGCTCGTGGACCGGAGTGGCCGGGGTCTTCGCTGCATCCGTCGTGATGGGCTGGACCGCCGTCGATGACTGGCTCGACAGCCGAGACGTATTCGGTGCAACGCCCGACTATGGCCTGTTCCTGGTCGTCGCGGCGAGCGTCGCGCTGGCCTGCACGTCCATCGTTACGGCCGTGGGCCTTGTCCGCGAGTCCTCCGGTACGACCGTCGTCTGATCCGCGCCACTACCGCTGCGCCGCATCGTCACTCGCGCGCTCCGACAGGGTGAACGGAACCGATCACGTCCGCGTGGGAGTGCCGCGCGCCTCCACACGCGTGAAGCGCCGCGGGAGGACCGCGGTCGAGACCATGAGCCCGTACGCGATCGAGATCGCCGTCACGAACGTGTCGAATCCAGCCGTGATCCCGTCGATCGTCTGATCGGTGACGAGCTGCAGGATGCTGTTGTAGCCCGCGCTTCCGGGCACCAGCATCAGAACGCCCGGGACGATGAACACGAGAGGGGATCGCCGAAGCCGCGCGCCGGCAAGGTTTCCGACCAGGCCGATCGCCAGCGCCGCGACGAACGCCGCCGCCTGATCGCCGAACAACGCTGCGCCGAGCTCGTTCGCGACGAGCGCGAGCACGGTCGCGGTGCACATCACATGGGCATCCCTGTACCGAGCCCGCAACGTGAGCGTGAACGCGAGACCTGCCGCGACCGCGGCGAGCAGTTGCCAGCCGCCGAAAGTGGCGTTCGGCGCGCCCTGGTCGACCACGCCGAACCAGTTGACCGCGATCGAGCGGCCGATCTCGACACCGAACACGAGGCCGAGCAGTTGGACGAGCGCGCTCGCCGTGTTCGAGACGCCCGACTGCAGGTGCTCGGTCGCCAGCTCGCGCATGCCGATCGTCAGCGTCATGCCGGGGAGTAACGTCACGAGCGCGGCGAGCGTGACGAGGTCGGGAGTTGCGTCGAGGCCGAGCTGGGCGAGCACGGTCGCGCTGAAGCTGGCTCCGACTGCGGCGATCGGTGCCGTTATCGGCTCGGCGCGCACGGTCCCTCGCGCCGCAACGGCGATCGTCCCCACCACGAGGCCGACGAGCGCGGCGGCGACCGCCTCGTCCGTACCGCCGCCGAGGACCGGGGTCAGTGCAGCGCCGGCAAGCGCGTACGCCGCGAGCAGCAGCGGCCACGGACGCCGAAGAGGAGTCCCTTCCGCGCTCGCCAACGTCTCGAGCGCGGCATCGACGTCGAGCGACGCGTCGAGGACCTCCCGGACGAGATCGTCGAGCCTCGCGATCGCGTCGAGGTCGACCGACGCCGGGCGGACGCGCAGCGTGTAGCTGCGCTGGGACTGGAGAACTCCGACCGAGACGTCGACGACCGTCGGCGTCACGGAGATCTGGGCATCCTCGATCCCGACAGCACGCGAGAGCGCGAGCACGCGCTCCTCCAGCTCGGCGGTGGAGTAGCCGGCGTCGTGGCCCGCGCGCGTGAACCGGAGCAGGAGCTCCGTCTCCGGCGAAGCCGGCGCCCCGGCCGTCCCGAGAGCACCCGCCTCGGTCACCGGGCCAGCCTTTCCGAACGTCTCACGACGTCAGCTCGCGGTCGGTGGCGCCGACAGCGACTCTGCCGCTCCGGGATCCGACGGCCGTACGCGTTTCCACACGATGTCCAGCACGACCGCGAGCGCGGCGATCGCGACGATGGACGCGAAGGTCTCGGGAGCGTTGCGCAGCGTGTCGACGGCGAAGAACCCGAGCACGATCGCGGTCGCTGCGATCGCCGCCAGCACGATGACCGCCATCGAACCCGTGTCGGCCCGACGCAGGTACCCGGCGATGCCGACGAGCAGAAAGATGATCAGCGAGCAGGCACTGCCGACCGACGCGATCGCCGAGAGGTCGACGAGGTTGGCGATGACGAGCACGAGCGCGCTCGTGATGAGCAACCCCGAGTGCGGCCCGAGGCGCGTGCCGTGGCCGAAGAACGTCGGGAACTGCCCGACCCGGGCAAGCATCGCCGTCAGTCCGCCAGACGCATAAAGAGTTGCGTTCACCGAGGAGGACGTGGCGAGGAGAGCGGCGACGGCCATCATCGTGAACCCCGCGTCCCCGAGCGCGGGCCGCGCCGCTTCGGCGATCGCGGTCTCGCCGTACCCGATCACCTCGTCGGCCGTGAGCGTTCCGAAAACACCGAGCGCGATCAGGACGTACAGCACGGTCGTCACGCCCAGCGCGGAGTACATCGCTCTCGGCAACTCGCGCTCAGGGTCGCGCAGGTCGCCCGCGGCGAAGGTGATGACGCTGAACCCGAGGTACGCGAAGAAGGTGAGCGCGACGCTCGCGACGATCTGCGAGGGCGACGGATAGCCGCTGAACGCGAGGAGATCGAGATCGATGTCGACGAGCGTGACGGCAATGAAGACGGCGAAGACGCCGAGCAGGACGACCACGATCAGCGACTGAGCCCGATCCACGACGCGCGAACCCACGACGTTGATGCCGGCCATCCCGATCACCACCGCTGTCGTGAAGACGTTGTCCCACCAGCCCGCGGCGTCGTCGCCCACGAACAGCGACGTCGCATAGCTGCCGAAGGCGACCGCGACCATCGAGCACACGATCACGATTGCCGCGAAGTAGCCGAGCCAGGAGGCGATGCCGACGAGACGCCCGTTCCCGAACCCCTCGATGAGATACGCGATCAGCCCGCCCGAGGACGGGTAGCGCACGCCGAGCTTGACGACGGTGTAGCCGAGCAGCGCCGCGACGATGCCGGCGAGCAGAAAGGACAGCCATACCGCGGAGCCGGCGACCGTGGCCGCCTCGCCGAGCAGCGCGAAGATGCCGGCGCCGACCATTGCGCCGATGCCGAGGAAGGCGGCGCCGCGGACGCTCACGCTATGGGGTCGTCGGTACCGGCGGCGCGGGCGTGTGGCCCCCGAAGAAGAGCCATACGATCACGATGCCGACGAGCGCGGTCACGACCCAGCAGATCTGCAGCGGCAGCTGGAAGGAGTGGTCGACGACGCGCTTGCCGAGCGTTGTCGTACCGGTCGTGTCAGCCTCGGCGGCGGCAATCTGCGTCCCATTGGCAGGGAGGAGAAGCACGCCGACGACCGCTGTCCACATCGCGATCATGTACCCGGCTCCGATCCCGAGCGCCAACCCGAGGGGAACCATCGTGCGCGTGGCCGCCGACTGGCTCGTCGTGAGCGCGGCGACGAGGAAGATGGCGACCGCGATCATGAACGGCCAGTTCTCGGCGAGGCCACCCAGCGCGGTCACGATCGCGTCCTCGTTGTTGGCGATGAACGTGTCCGCCATCCAGGCGATCCCGAACAACGCGATCATCGAGATCATCCCGGATCTGAAGATCTGCGTACCCGGGACGTCCGAAGCCTTTACGTGGCAGAAGACGAGGGTAAGCGCCGCGGCGGTGAGCATGAACATCTGGATCAGCGGCGTTATGGACATCGGCTCGACGCCGCCGCCTTCAGCCGCCACCGTTGGACGGATGCTCTCGACGAAGCCGAAGATGCAGATCGCGGCGACGCCCGCGAGGAAGATCGCAACACTTCGTTTCGCGTAGGGCAGGAGAGTGATCTCGGCCGGAGGCGCGGGCGGTTGCACTTCGCCCGCGGCCACTCGGCGCTGATATTCCGCGTCGTCCTCCAAATCCTTCCCGTGGCGGCTCATCACGAGCGCCATCGCGAAGATCCCGACGATGCTCGCCGGGACGGTGATGAGCAGGACGTCGATCAGGTCGTAGTCGTAGATCTCGACCAGCGGCAACATCGTCGCCATTGCAGCCGCAACCGGGCTCGAGGTGATTCCGAGCGCGTTGGCGACCGTCGACCCGGCGAGCGCGCGCTCCGGCCGGATCTTGTTCGCGTATGCGACCTCGTTGATCACGGGGATGATCGAGAAGAAGGTGTTGCTCGTGCCGGTGAGGATCGTGAGGAGGTACGACACGTACGGCGCCGCGAAGTTCAGCGCCTTGGGTCGCGCGCGGAGCGCCGCACTCGCGATCTGGACCATGTAGTCGACGCCGCCCGCGGCCTGCATGGCTGCCGCCGCCGAGATGACCGCGATGATGATGAGGATGGCGCTGATTGGCGGCTCGCCGGGGTCGAGCCCGAAGACGAAGACGAGAACGAGCGTGCCGACGCCGCCCCAGAGCCCGAGGCCGATCCCGCCCGAACGCACGCCGAGGGCGATGAAGCCGATGACGACGAGGCCTTGTACAGCGACGAGGATCCAATCCATCGTGGTCATCGCCTAGCTCGTCTCCTCCCGCAGCTGCTGACACGTGCTCGACTCCTGCAGTGCTCCCGCGAGCTCGGGATCGGTGCGCGCGACGTCCGCAATCGTCTGTACGCCGCTCGCGAGCGCAGCTCCGATCGCGCGGGCGGCGTCGGCCAGCTGCGTGACCGACTCCTCGATGCTGTCCGCCTCCTCGTCGAGCGAGTCCTGCGCTTCCTCGAGGTCGTCGAGGGCGGAGTCGGACCAATCGGAGACGAGCCTCGCTGCCTCTGCCCCCTGGGGCGTGTCGGGAGTCCCGGCGTTGTCGATGCCCTCGACCATCGTGTCGGTCGCCTGCACGGCGCGCTCGAGTCCGACCCGGACGAAGCCGGTCCTTCCCTGCGGCGTCTCCGACTGCGGTTCCTCTGCACCCGAAGCCGGGAAGGTGCTCGGCGTCCGGAGCTCCTCGACGATGTCCTCCATCTCACCGCGCCAGACCCCGACTGCCCCGCAGGTGCTCTGCGCCCACTCGCCGGCCGTGACCGTGTCGCCGCGGTCGTCGCGCGTGCCGATCATCGCCGTCACGACGAGGACGACCGCGATCCCGGCGACGATGGCGGCGATCCAGACGAGCCAGCCGAGCCAGCCGCGCATTGCCGTCTAGCTTGTTCCCGCCGAGAGCTCGTCCACGATCCCGACGAGCAGCTTCCAGAACCGCTCCACGGTCGGGATGCTTACACGTTCGTCCGGCGAGTGCGGAAACTCGATCTGCGGACCGACCGCGAGCATGTCCAGCTGCCCGCTGACCTTGGTGCCGATGACGGCCGTCTCGAGCCCCGCGTGCACCCCCGTGACCACCGGGGGCTCACCGAACAGTCGCTCGTACACCGTTCGGGCGACGGCCAGCACGCGGGAGTCCAGGTCGGGCCGCCATCCCTTGTAGTTGCGCTTCACCTCGAGAGCGCCGCCCGCGAGGCGCGCGGCTGCGTCGAGCGTCGACTCGACCTCGGGGAGCGCCGAGTCGTTGGACGAGCGCGACAGGCTGTGCAGCGTCAGTCGGTCTCCGTCCGTGCTCGCCTCCCCGAGCGACGTGCTCGTCTCGACGAGCCCGTCGAAGTCCGGGCTCATCGCGAGAGGCCCCGTGGGCACGAGTGCGATGGCGTCGAGGAGCTTCGTGGTGCTCTCGTCGGTCCAGGGATCGGCCGACGCCTCGCCGGCCGTCACCGCGATCGAGACGCCTGGATCGGTCTTGGCGAACGCATCGCGGATCGTCGCCGCGGCGGCGTCGAGCGCCGCCCGGAAGTCCTCCTCACGCTCTCGCGCGACCGAGACGATGGCGGATGCCTCGCGCGGGATCGCGTTCCGGCTCTTGCCTCCGGCGAGGGAGACGAGCCTGAACGGCGCCGACCCATGTGCTTCGCGGAGCGCGCGTCCGAGAACCTTGATCGCGTTCGAGCGCCCGAGCGCGATGCCCGACCCGGAATGGCCACCTTGCCCCCCGCTGACCGTGACCGCCAACATGACCGCGTCGGCGTCCGGCTGCGCTCGCGGCGCCTCGATCCGGATCCACGTGTCGGTGCTGCCCGCGCACCCGACGGTGAGGACGCCGTCCTCCTCGCTGTCGAGGTTGATCAGCGTCGCGCCGGTGAGCAGCGACCCGTCGAGGGCGTTCGCGCCCTCGAGCCCGACCTCCTCGGCGACCGTCATCAGGAGCTCGAGCGGGCCGTGCGGGATCGACTCGTCCTCGACGAGCGCCATCATCGCGGCGATCGCCACGCCGTCGTCGGCGCCGAGCGTCGTGCCGTCGGCCGTCAGCCAGTCGCCGTCACGGACGAGCAAGATCCGGCCCTCGGCGGGATCGTTCGGGCTCGCTGCGTCGCGCTCGCACACCATGTCCAGGTGCCCCTGGAGGATGAGCGTGGGCGCCGACTCCCGACCGGCCGTCGCCGGGACCCGGATGACGAGGTTGCGCCCCGAGTCCTGGTGGAGCTCGAAGCCACGCTCGGCAGCCCACGCGCGGACGTGCTCGATCACGGGCTCCTCCGCCCGGGAAGGGCGGGCGATCCGCGTCAATGTCTCGAACTGCCCCCAGAAGGCGCGTGGTTCCAAGCCAGTGAGCACCGATGTCTGGGTCGCCATGAGCTCATACCTCCGGGACGGCTGTGGTCATCGTTACCTGGGACCCTAACGATCACTTTCCCACCCCGGGATGCCCGGCCCGGGGGGCGGCCATACTTCGGCGGTGATCGGGGCCGTCGCTGACGGGTGGGAGGCGCTCTCGCGCGGGGCGTGGGACGAGGCCCTCGCGACGCTCACCGGGATGGACGACGACCCCGAGGCGGTCGAGGGCGTGGGAGTCGCCCACTGGTGGCTCGACCATGCCGACGAGACGATCGAGGCGCGTGAGCGGGCGTATCGCCTCTACCGCGAGCGCGGTGACCACGTCGGGGCCGCGCGCGTGGCGAGCGCGCTGGCGTGGGACTCGATCCTGTTCGGAAGCCGGTCGGCCGTCGCACGCGGCTGGCTCGACCGGGCCGCGCGGCTGCTCGAGGACGAGCCGCCAAGGCCGGAGCACGCTTGGCTGGCGGTCCGTCAGGCGGAGGTCGCGCTCGCCACGGGCGCGCCGGAGGAGGCGCAGCGCGCGGCGGAGCGCGCGATCGCGATCGCGGCACAGGTCGGCCGGGAGGACATCCAGGTCGTCGGCCGGTCGCTGGAGGGCCTCGCGCTGGTCCAGGAAGGCGTCGTCGAGGAGGGCATGCGCCGGCTCGACGAGTCCGCCGTCGCAGCCACGGCCGGAGACGTCGACGACCTCATGTGGATAGGGAAGGTCTGCTGCTTCCTCATCACGGCGTGCGAGCGCGTGGGCGACGTCGATCGCGCGACGCAGTGGTGCGCGGAGGTGAAGGAGTTCGCGCAGCGTTGGGAGCTCCAGACGCTCTTCAGCATCTGTCGTACCCAGTACGCGTCGGTGCTGCTCCGGAAGGGCGCCTGGTCGGAAGCGGAAGCGGAGCTCGAGGCTGCGCTCGCGGTCCTCGGACGAGGACGCCGCTCAGCGCTCGCCGACGGAACGGCGCGGCTCGGAGAGCTCCGCCGGCGCCAGGGTCGCCTCGACGAGGCGCGCGAGCTCTTCGCCGGGGCGGCGCACAGCTGGGCCGCGCGAATCGGCAGCGTGGAGCTCGCCTTCGACGACGGCGACCACCCTGCCGCGCTCGCGCAGGCCGAACGCCTCGACCGCGCGACGCGAGGAGGGTCGCAGCTGGATCGGATCGAAGCGCTCTCGCTGCTCGTGCGCGCGGCGGCCGCGTCCGGGCACGCGAGCACTGCGGGCTCGGTGTCGACGGAGCTCGACGAGCTCGCGAGGGCGGTGGGAACGACAGCGGCACGCGCGGCCGCGGCCGAGGCCGGAGGTCGGGCGTCGTACGCAGCGGGCGACCTCGAGCCTGCTCGCTGCCGGCTCGAGGACGCCGTCGACCTCTTCGGAGCGGGTGAGGCCCCCTACGAGCGCGAGCGGGCGCGGCTCGCGCTCGCGGAGGTCCTCTTCGCCCTCGGCGCGGACGACCGGGCGCGCGCGGAGGCGAGCGCGGCACGCGACACCTTCCTCGAGCTGGACGCCCGTGGCGACCTCGACGCAGCGGACCGCCTGCTCGCTCCGCCCTCACGGCGGTGGGACGGCGCGGGACCGCTCACCCCGCGCGAGACGGAGGTGCTCGCGATGGTGGCTGCGGGACGCACGAACCGCGAGATCGCAGCCGAGCTCGTCGTCAGCCAGCACACCGTGCACCGACACGTCGCCAACATCCTGCGGAAGCTCGGCGAACCGACGCGCGCGGCGGCTGCAGCTCGCGCGATGCGCGACGGGCTCGTCTGACGCCTGGCCCGATCGGGTCATCCTCGGGATTCCCCCGAAGATGGCCCACCCTCGCGAAGATTTGCAGCGGCCCCCTCTCCACACTTCGCACCTCGCACGGCGGTCGTGCGATCGATGCGAAGGGAGAGAACGATGACGCAAGCCATGGAAGCAACGGCACCCGATCTCGAGGCCGTCAAGCAGCGACAGCAGGGCGCCTGGGCGAGCGGGGACTACTCCGCGATCGCAGGCCGGATCGTGCTCGTTGCCGAGCAGCTCGTCGACTCGGCGGACCTCCGGTCGGGCTGGAACGTCCTCGACGTCGCGACGGGCAGCGGCAACGCGGCGATCGCCGCGGCGCGTCTCGGCTGCGACGTGGTCGGCGTCGACTACGTCCCGTCCCTGCTCGAGCGCGGCCGGGAGCGAGCTGCCGCCGAGCAGCTCGAGATCTCGTTCCTCGAGGGCGATGCCGAGGCACTGCCCTTCCCGGAGCGGTCGTTCGACGCGGTCACGTCCGTCCTCGGCTCGATGTTCGCGCCGGACCACGGGAAGGCGGCCTCCGAGCTGCTCCGGGTCTCGAAGCCCGGTGCGACGGTCGCCCTGGCGAGCTGGACGCCGGACGGGTTCATCGGCCAGCTCTTCCGCACGGTCGGGGCCCACGTGCCACCGCCGGCAGGCGTGCCCTCCCCGATGCTGTGGGGCACGGAGAGCCATCTCCGCGAGCTCTTCGGCGACGGCATCGAGTCGCTCGACGTGGAGGAGCGCACGTTCACGTTCCGGTTCCCGTCGGCTGACGAGTTCGTCGCGTTCTTCCGCCGGTGGTACGGCCCGACGCTCAAGGCGTTCGCGGCGTTGGAGAGCAAGGCCCAGGCTGCGCTGCAGCGGGATCTCGTCGAGCTCGCACGACGCTTCGACCGGCTCGGCTCCGGCGATGCCGTGGCCATCCCGTCGACGTACGTCGAGGCGATCGCCGTCGCGCGCTGAGCTCGAGGAGGCACGAGGCGGGCGGCGGGCCGGGTGCCCGTCGCCCGCCTTCGGCAGGCCCTAGCCCGGGCGGAGCGAGACTGCAACCTCCTCGAGGAGGTCCATCGCGTCGTGCATGCCGGCCTCCATGCCGGAGTCGATGATCGCGTCACGCGACGCCTTGCTCGCGGCCTGCACGAGGATCGTGAGCGTCGTGCGACCGTCGGCCTCGGCGAACGTCGCCGTGTTGACCGTCCTCCCCTCCTCCTCCAACACGTCCTCGGGAAGACCCCCGTAGACCTCGGTCGAGACGATCCGCTCGTCCGGGACGATCTCCAGGAACTCGCCGTGGAAGCCGACCTCGAGTCCGCCGTCCGCGACCATGACGTACCGCCACGTGCCCCCGACCGCAAGTCGATCTCGCAGACCCGATCCGCTCCGTTCCGCGATCCTTCATCGGGTGCAGGGAACGGACACCTGGCCGTACCGCGACCGGCGACCGCGCCACCAGATGGAGGCCGCGGAGGTCGTCCGGATCGTGAGCGCGCTCGAGGGCGACGGCGTCGACGTGTGGCTCGACGGCGGCTGGGGCGTCGACGCGCTGCTCGAGGAGCAGGTTCGCGAGCACGACGACCTCGATCTCGTCGTCGAGCTGGCGACGGCACCGACGTTGGCGGCGACGCTCGCCCGGCTCGGGTACTCGCACGTCGCGGGCCGAACGCCTTCGAGCGTCGTCTTCGTCGACGCGGTCGGCAGACAGGTGGACGCCCACCCGGTCGTCTTCGACGACGCGGGCGGTGGCGTATACCGGATGGAGGACGGCCGCGACTGGACCTACCCGGCGGAGGGCTTCGCGGGGCGCGGGCGCGTCCGCGGTACCGCCGTGCGCTGTCTCAGCCCCGATGTGCAGGTGCTCGTCCACGCGGGCTACGAGCTCGCTGCCAAGGACTACGCCGAGCTGCGGTTGCTCCACGAGCGCTTCGGCGTGACGCTCCCGCAGGACGTGCTCGAGGCCCTGGTCGCGGGCGATTCCGGCGCGTCGTAGACGGGGCCTCGCGGGCGGTGCGGGATTCCCGCAGCGCTGACCGCGGCAACCCGGATGCCCGGTCCGCTCGGATCCGTGACCCTCCAGGAAGACCCGGAAGGGAGCACTCATGACGGTGTCCCCGACTCCGATCCCCGTGCGGCACGGCCCTCCTCGGGCTGTGCTCGTCGTCGGCGTGGCGTTCGTCGCGCTCGCTGGTCTCGGCACGGTCCTCCTCCACGGCTCGTCCGCCACACGGCCCGTCCTCGGCTCGGGCGTGATGGCCGCCGAGACTCGCGCCGTCGCACCGTTCACCAGCGTCGAGCTCGCCGGCGGGAACAGCGTGACGATCCAGCTCGGCACGTCCCAGTCGGTCGTGGTGCAGGCCGACGACAACCTGCTCGCGAACGTCACGACGAAGGTGGTGGACCGGCACCTCGTGATTGCGACAACCGGCAGTTTCACGGCGCTGACCCCGATGAGCGTCGCGCTCACCGTTCCCTCCCTCGACGGGCTGGCGCTGAGCGGGGCCGGCTCGGTCGACGCCGTCGGGATCCGCGGGCCCGCGCTCGCCGTGTCGCTCTCGGGAACCGGCCTCGTCGTGGTGACGGGGACGGTCGAGCGACTCGACGCGACGCTGTCGGGAACGGGCGACCTCGAGCTCGGCGGCCTCGACGCGCAGGACGTGCGTGCCATGCTCTCCGGCTCGGGGCGCATCGTCGTCACGGCCCACGGGACGCTCGACGCGTCCATCCCCGGCACCGGCGCGATCGAGTACTCGGGGAGCCCGAAGCTGACCCAGAGCGTCACCGGAACGGGGACAATCTCGGGCCGCTGAGCGTCGACTAGCCGAGGGCCAGGAGCAGCGCGTTCCCCGACGGGTCGCGGACGAGCGGCCCTCCGGCGGCGTCTTCCACCGCCAGCCCCGCGTGAGCAACGCGGCCGAGGACGCGGTCCCGCTCGACGCCATCCGGTAGCACGATCGTCGCGTGTCGTAGCGCAGCCGTTCCCGGAGCCGGCGGCGACGTACCGGCGCTCTCCCACGTGTTCGCGCCGAGATGGTGATGGTAGCCATCGGCGGCGAAGAACGCCGCCTGCGCGCCGAGCTGTGCCATCAGGCCGAACCCGAGCACGTCGCGGTAGAACCCCACGGCGTCGTCGATCGCCGCCACCCTCAGGTGCACGTGACCCATCATCGTCCCGGCCGGGAGCCCGTCGAACGGCTCGGAGGCCGGATCGTCGAGCTCTCCGAGCAGGCCGTCGACGTCGAGCCGCATCGTCGTCATCCTCGCTCCGACCTGGCCCTCCCACACCGTGCGTGGCCGGTCCCAGTAGACCTCGATCCCGTGGCCGTCGGGGTCGCTCAGGTAGATCGCCTCGCTGACGAAGTGGTCCGAGAGCCCCGCGAGCGGGACGTGGTCGCGCACGACATGGGCCAGCCAGCGCGCGAGGTCGTGACGCTCGGGCAGGAGCAGCGCGAAGTGGTAGAGCCCGGTGTGCCCGTACGCCGGCCGCGCGCCCGGCTCCTCCACGAGTACGAGGAGCTCCCGGTCGCCGGCGCCGAGGCGCGCGCGGCCGACCGCCTCCTCGAGCACCTCGAGGCCGATCGCCGCCCGGTAGTAGGCGAGCGAGCGCTCGAGCTCCGACACCGTGAGGTGGACGGGCCCCATCGAGGTCCCGGTCGCGATCTCGCTGCTCGCCGGTGCGGCGGCGGTCTCCAGCTCCTCGGGGTCGCGGGGCGCTTCGCCCTGCGTCGGGCTCGGCTCAGCGGCCACCGCTACTGCTCGTACCCTTCGACGACCTGGGTGCCGCGAGCGTGGGCGGCCTCCGCGTCGAGACCGGCGTCGCGAAGAGCGCGCCGCTGGCGTAGCAGGTCCCAGCACTGATCGAGCGAGACCCCGATCGCCGCGAGTCGGCCGCGATCGTCGTCGGTCGCCTCTCCCCGCCCCTCGCGCTCCCACAGCTCGTGCTCCTCCGCGACGAGCTCCTCGATGCGCCCGTGAATCCGATCGTCGTTCACCGCTCCTCCTCGTGAGCCGACCGTACGAGCCTAGCTCCCGAGCTCGGGGCGGCGCAGGACGGAGCGCGTCTGCGGGCTCTCCAGGAAGATGTCCTTGTGCCGCTG
>CAVPJY010000003.1:0-190514 GCA_963705535.1 uncultured Actinomycetes bacterium | reverse complement strand
CGTCCGCCTCGACCTGCTCGTCTCGTCGGGAACCTACGTTCGCTCGATCGCCGAGGCACTCGATGGTCACTGCCGGACGCTCCGGCGCACGGAGATCGGGCCGTTCTCAGCTCACGAGGCCGATCCCGAGCGCGTCATCTCGCCCGGCGAGGCGTTGGCCAGGCTCGCATGAAGATCGCCCATGCGTCTGCGCAGGTGGAACGGCAGCCGCGTGCGGTCGCCGTGGGCAGCTTCGACGGCGTCCACCGCGGGCACCAGGCCATCCTCGGAGCAGCCCGTGACACGGGGCTCGCGCCGACGGTCGTCACGTTCGACCCGCATCCCCGGATCGCCCTCGGGAACAGGGTCGAGCTTCTGACGACGCTCTCCCGGCGCCTGGAGCTCGTCGCGGCGATGGACGTCGAGACAACCCTGGTCGCGGCCTTCACCCCGGAGTTCCAGCGCCTCTCCCCGGAGGAGTTCGCGGACCGCTACCTCCGTGCGATAGGCGCCGAGGTCGTCGTCGCCGGCGAGGACTTCCGCTTCGGGGTGCGCCGCTCTGGCGACCTCGCGCTGCTCGAGCGGCTCGGGTTCCGCGTCGTGGTCCCGGACGAGGTCGAAGGCGTGTCGTCCACCGCGATCCGCGCGGCGCTCGGCGAGGGTGACGTCGTCGCCGCGGCGGCGATGCTCGGCCGCCCGTTCGAGCTCGACGGGACCGTGGTCGCGGGGCACCAGCGCGGAGGGACGCTCGGCTTCCCTACCGCGAACCTCGCCCTGGAGCCAGATCTCGCCTGCCCGCGTTACGGGATCTACGCCGGCGAAGCCCTCGAGCACCGTGCTGCGATCTCGATCGGCACCAACCCGCACTACGGCGGGACCGAGCGCCGGATCGAGCCGTATCTACTGGACTTCGAGGGCGACCTGTACGGGCAGCGGCTCGTCGTGGAGGTGTGGGAGCGGCTCCGGGACGAGCGCGCCTTCGAGTCGGAGGAGGCGCTCGTCGCCCAGATCGCGGACGACGTCGAGGCGACCCGACGCGCGCGCCGGCCGCCGGGCGGCAGCTAGCTTTTCCGGTCGTGACCGCGCACGACGGACAGCCGCTCGTCCATGCCCTCGGCCTCGTAAAACGCTTCGGCGAGCTCGTCGCCGTGGACGGCGTCGACTTCGACCTGCAGCGGGGCGAGGCCTTCGGGTTCCTCGGCCCGAACGGGGCCGGGAAGACGTCCACCATGCGCATGATCGGGTGCGTCTCGCCCGTGACGGAGGGGACGCTGCGCGTGTTCGGGCTCGACCCCGCGCGCGACGGGGTCGAGATCAGGGGCCGGCTCGGGGTCGTGCCCCAGATGGACACGCTCGACATGGAGCTGACGGTCCGGGAGAACATCGTCATCTACGGGCGGTACTTCGGCCTTCCCCGGCGGGCGCTCGGCACGCGGGCGGACGAGCTCCTCGAGTTCGTCCAGCTCACCGAGCGCGCGAACGACCGGGTCGAGCCGCTCTCGGGTGGGATGAAGCGCCGGCTCACGATCGCGCGCTCGCTCGTCAACGACCCCGAGGTAATGCTCCTCGACGAGCCGACAACCGGCCTCGACCCGCAGGCGAGGCACGTCGTCTGGGATCGCCTCTACCGCCTCAAGCAGTCCGGTGTCACCCTCGTGCTGACGACGCACTACATGGACGAGGCCGAGCAGCTGTGCGACCGGCTCGTCGTCATGGACAAGGGGAAGATCGCGGCGGAGGGCTCGCCGCGGGAGCTCATCGAGCGCTACTCCACGCGCGAGGTCGTCGAGCTCCGCTTCGAGAACGGGCGTCCCGAGGACTTCGGGTACTGGACGGAAGGCCTCGTGTCGAGGGTGGAGTCGCTTCCCGACCGGGTGCTGCTGTACACGGACGACGGGGACGCCGCCGCTCACCAGCTCCACGAGCGCGGCCTCGTCCCCGACAGCGTCCTCGTCCGCCGCAGCACGCTCGAGGACGTGTTCCTGCACCTCACCGGCAGGAGCCTGATCGAGTGACGGTACTCGCTCCTCGGCTCGCGTTCGTGGGGGAAACCGTGTGTCCCCCGCGTGCCCCCTTCTTCTCGACCACGTGGGGAACCTCCCTGTTCCCCACACCCCTCCACGCTCATCGGCCGAGGATCGGCCGATGAGCACACTCGCCCTTCGGCCCTTCGAGTTCTTCTTCGCCCAGTACCGGCGGGTCTGGCGGGGGAGCGCGATCACGAGCGTGGTGACGCCGGTCGTCTACCTCCTCGCGCTCGGCGTCGGGCTGGGCGTCTTCGTCGACCGCTCGGCCGAGCTTCCCAGGAGGGACCTCGTACCTCGAGTTCGTCGCCCCGGGCTTGCTTGCGGGGACGATGATGCAGATCGCGACGTTCGAGTCGAGCTGGCCCGTCCTCTCGGCCATCAAGTGGGACCGCCAGTACCACGCGATGCTCGCGACGCCACTGCGCGTGGGCGACGTCCTCCTCGGGCATCAGGCGTGGGTCGCTGCGCGCCTGACGATGATCGCGACGATCTACCTCGTCGTCATCACGGCCTTCGGTGGCGTGAGCTCCGCGCTCGCCGTCCTCGCGATCCCGGTCGCGGTGCTCGTGGGCGTCGCGTTCTCCGCGCCGATCGCAGCCTGGGCGGCGCACACCGAGACCGAGCTGTCGTTCGTCGCGATCTTCCGGTTCCTGATCCTGCCGATGTTCCTGTTCTCGGGCACGTTCTTCCCGATCTCGAGCCTGCCCGCCCCGCTCGAGGCCCTCGCATACGTGACACCGCTGTGGCACGGCGTGAGCCTCTGCCGGCAGCTGACGCTCGGGGACGTGGAGATCTGGAAGGCCTTCGGGCACCTCGCGTACCTCGTCTCGTTCGCGGCCGTGGGGCTCGCCCTCGCCCGGTACACCTATCGGAAGAGGCTCGTTCTGTGACCGAGTACGTCGCACGGACGCGTCTGGCCGCTCCGGCGAGGAAGCCGATCGGTGGCCTCCTGCTCATCGAGCGGAACGTCATGGTCTACCGCCGGACGTGGATGATCCTCTTCTCCGGCTTCTTCGAGCCGCTCTTCTACCTCTTCTTCTTCGTCTACCCGCTCGAGCACTTCATCGGGGAGGTCACGTCGGGCGGCGAGGTCGTCGAGTACGCCGCGTTCGTCGCCCCGGCGCTCCTCGCGGCCTCGGCGATGAACGGCGCGTTCTACGACGCGACGAACGTGTTCTGGAAGCTCCGCTACGGGAAGGTCTACGACGCGATGCTCTCCACGCCCGTCGGGCCGAAGGACGTCGCGGTCGGGGAGACGCTGTGGGCCGTGGTGCGCGCCCTCCTCTACTCGGCGGCGTTCCTGATCGTCATCGCGCTCCTGGGGCTCGTCGACTCGTGGTGGGGCGTCCTTGCCCTGCCAGCCTGCTTCGTGATCGGGTTCGGCTTCGCCGGCGCGGGGATCGCGGCCGTGACCTGGATGAGGACGTGGAAGGACTTCGACATCATCCAGCTCGTCATGCTCCCGATGTTCATGTTCTCGGCGACCTTCTATCCCATCTCCGTGTACCCGCAGGTGCTCGAGTGGGTCGTGCGGGCCCTGCCGCTGTACCACGGGATCGAGCTGATCAGATCACTCACGACGGGCACGGTGGGACCGATGCAGCTCGTCAACGTCGCGTACCTGGGAGTCATGGGGCTCGTCGGCATGGTGATCGCCTCCCGCCGCATCGACGGCTTGCTCCTGAAGTAGTCAGACGAGCGCTGCGGCGCCACTCCGGCGCGGGTCGCCGGCCGCGCCCGCCCGGCCGACGCAGCTGACGCCGCCGAAGTAGTGATGCAGCCGCTCCCAACGCCGAACGGCACGCCCGCGAGTCTGCAGCTCCTCGAGCGCTTCCTCGTCCACGCCCGGCTCCGCGTCGACGACGTGCGGCGTGGGGTGGACGCGAGGGTTCGAGACCGCGTCCTCGGCTGCGAGGCCCTCGTCGAGGATGCCTGCGAGCACGATCGCGAGGGCGGTCCGCAGCCTCGTCGCGCCGGCGGCCCCGATCGCCAGCACGAGCCCCTGGCCGTCGAAGGCCAGCGACGGCGCCATCCTGCTCTGGAGGTGGTCGCCCGGTTGCGGGTCACCGAACGCGATGTCCGACTCGCCGAGGAGGTTGTTCAGCTGCACGTCGAGCCCGGGGACCCAGACGCCCGCGCCGACCCCGAGCGAGTGGGTGAGAACGCACGCTCTCCCGGCCGCGTCGACCGCGACCATGTTGGTCGTGTGCTCCGCGCCGTCCGCATCCGTCTCGAGGGCCTCGACGAGGGCGAGCACGCGGTCCGTCGCGGAGAGACCACGGATTCGCGGGAGCCGCGGGAGGAGCTCGGGAACGCCGGAGAGGCCGCCGCGCGTCGCGACGCGGTACCCCTGGAAGTCCACGACCGCGGCATCGAGCCAGCGCGGCCGGTACTGCAGCAGGTCGCCGGCCGTGAGGACGACGCCGTCCACGCCGAGGATGGCCTCGGCAAGGGAGCCCCGGTATGCGCTCGCGGCCCCTTCCTCGGAGAGCATCTCGAGCGCGGTCACGAGCCCCGGCTGCTCGAGGAGCTCGCCGGCGGGGAGCGTCCTCCCGTCCCGCGTGAAGAGGTCCAGGCCGCGCTCCCGGGTGAAGACGGGGCCGAGCATCTCGAGCGAGCGCGCATGCATTTCCGGAAGCGGCACCCCGACTCGCGCGAGCGCGATCGCGGGCTCGACCAGGCGCGGCCACGGGAGACGCCCGTGCCGCTCCCAGAGCTCACCGAGGGCAGCGGGGAGACCGGGCACGGCGCACGAGGCGGCACCGAGGTGGTAGTCGACGACCTCGTCGCCGAACGCGACGGGCACCTCGACGAGGTCGCCGACCTCCGAGGGGACGGCGGCGAACCCGTCCAGGTTCGAGACGCGCGAGCCGTCGAAGACGATCGCGTGGCAGCCGGCGAGGAGGCCGCTCATGACCGTCTCGGCGACGCTCGACACAAGGGCCATCGCGACGACGGCGTCCGCGGCCGTTCCTCCCTCGCGGAGAACGTCCGCGCCGACCCCGGCCGTGGCCGGGTGGCCGGCCGCTACCCCGGCGCGCATCGAGACGTCAGTCGCAGAGACCCGGTCCCGGAGGCGGGCCCTCGCGCCGGAGCTCCGGGGAGCCGAAGTCGCCGAGCGGCCAGTACACCCATACGACGCGTCCGAAGATCGCCTCGCGCGGCACGGGGCCGAAGTCCCTGCTGTCCCGCGCGTCGGAGCGGTTGTCGCCGAGCACGAAGTACCGGTCGGGACCGACCTCCTCACGTGGGAACGGCGCGGTTCGGATGTCGTCGATCTTGAACTCGTTGACGTAGGCGTTGCCGTCCCGCCCGACGACCACGTCCCCGGGAAGCGCGACGACCCGGCTCATAACGGTGACGTCCCGCGCGTCCGCGTCGGGAGTCACGTCCCCATCGGTGGTCCCGCTCGCGTGGATCGCGACGATCTCGCCGCGGTGCGGATCCCGCCGCTTGTAGGTGATTCCGTCGACCAGGACGCGGCCGTTGCATCCCGGGATCGACGGGGCCATGTCGGCCGTGCCGTTCGCGGACACCGGGACGACGAGCCCGGTGAGCCAGAGGACCGCGAACACGCCCGCGAGCACTCCCAGGATCCCGAGGATGCGGATGAGAACGCGCACCAGAGCCCGTTGCTACCCTTCCCGAGACCGTAGCCGCGGCCTCGACGTGTGCCTTCCACGCGAGGCGGGGACTGCGGAGTCGTCTACCAGGAGGGGTTGCATGAGCCTCACGAAGGAAGTCAAGCAGGAAGTCATCGAGAAACACGGGAGCAGTGCCGCTGATACAGGTTCGCCGCAGGTCCAGATCGCCCTCCTCACGAGGAGGATCACGGACCTGACGGAGCACCTCCGGCAGCACCCCAAGGACCACTATTCCCGACGGGGGCTCCTGAAGCTCGTCGGTCAGCGCCGGCGCTTCCTCGACTACCTGCAGCGGAAGGACATCGAGGGCTACCGCGCCCTCATCAAGGAGCTCGGCCTGCGACGGTAGGGCTCCCCGTCGAGGGAAGGTGGAAGTTTGAGCGAGCCCCGCCGCGCCGGGGGCTGACTCAAACCTCCACCTTCCGAACACCAAGGAAAGGTGAAGGGATACTTCGATGAGCACAGTCACCGGGCGTGAAGCCACGGTGTCCGTCGAGATCGGCGGTCAGGAGATCGTCTTCGAGACGGGCAAGCTCGCCAAGCAGGCAGACGGCGCGGTCCTCTGCCGCTCCGGGCGAGACGATGATCCTCGCGACGGCCGTCGGCCGTCCCGATGCACGGCCGGACGCGGACTTCTTCCCGCTGACGATCGACGTCGAGGAGCGCATGTACGCGGCCGGGAAGATCCCCGGCGGCTTCTTCAAGCGGGAGGGCCGCGCCAGCGAGCGCGCGACGCTCACCGCTCGCATGATCGACCGGCCGATCAGGCCGCTCTGGCCGAAGGGGTTCCGGAACGAGGTGCAGGTCATCTGCACCGTCCTCTCCGCGGATCTCGTGACGCCGCACGACATCCTCTGCATCAACGGCGCATCGGCGGCGCTCATGGTCTCGCCGCTGCCTTTCATGGGGCCTGTCGGCGCCGTCCGCATCGCGCGCATCGACGACGACTTCGTCGTCAACCCCTCCCTGGAGGCGCTCGAGGAATCCACACTCGATCTCGTCGTCGTCGGCACGAGCGACGCCTTGACGATGATCGAGGCCGGCGCCGATCAGGTCCCCGAGGAGACGCTTCTCGAGGCACTCGAGGTCGCGCATGTCGAGATCCGCAAGATCTGCGAGGTTCTCGAGCATCTGCGCTCGGAGGCCGGCAAGCCGAAGTGGGTCGACACCGAGCTCACCGCCGAGCTCGAGAGCGCGCACGGGGACGCGGTTCGCTCCGCGATCTCGGAGGTCGGCCTTCGTGAGGCGGCCGCGGCGGTGGACGCGCTCGTCGCCGAGCACACGCCCGAGATCACGATGGACACGACCGAGGACGACATCGTCAGGTCGATGCAGGTTCGGGCGAGCTTCGCCTCGATTCTCGAGAAGGCGCGCACGGAGGCCGTGGAAGGGCCGCTCCGCGAGCAGTTCCTCGACGAGCTGCAGTCGCTGACGGACGCGGAGCAGGACTCGAAGGAGCTCCGCTCGGCGAAGCGCGAGCTGCTCTTCGACCGCATCCTCGACGGCCTCCAGCTGCCGTTCCCGGTCGGGCCTGCTCCGGCCGAGGGCGAACCCCAGGTCAAGGACTCGGTCACGCGCTCGTTCGTCAAGCGCGCGTCCGAGTCGGTCTACAAGAGCCTGGTTCGGAAGAAAATCGCGATCGACAAGCGTCGCCCGGACGGCCGCTCGGCCGAGGAGATCCGGCCGATCGCGTGCGAGGTGGGCGTGAGCCCGCGCACGCACGGCTCGGGCCTCTTCACGCGGGGGCAGACGCAGGTCCTGTCGCTCCTGACGCTCGGCACGGTGAAGGAGGGGCAGAAGATCGACGACCTCTCCCGCGAGCAGCAGCGGCGCTTCATGCACCACTACAACTTCCCGCCCTACTCGGTCGGGGAGACGGGGTTCATGCGTGGCCCGAAGCGGCGGGACATCGGACACGGAGCGCTCGGACAGCGCTCGCTCGAGCCGATCCTCCCGTCCGTCGAGGATTTCCCGTACACGATCCGCATCGTCTCAGAGACGCTCGAGTCGAACGGGTCCTCGTCGATGGGCGCGGTGTGCGGCTCGACGCTCGCGATGATGGACGCGGGCGTGCCGATCGCGGCGCCAGTCGCGGGCATCGCGATGGGTCTCGTCAAGGAGGGCGATGACTACGTCATCCTCACCGACATCCAGGGGGCGGAGGACCACCTCGGCGACATGGACTTCAAGGTCGCGGGGACCAAGGACGGCATCAACGGCCTCCAGATGGACATCAAGATCACCGGCGTGACGCAGGAGATCATGCGGTCGGCGCTCGTACAGGCGAAGCAGGCGCGCGAGTCGATCCTCGACGAGATGCTCGCAGTGCTGGCCGAGCCCCGGACGGCGCTCGCCGGGCACGCGCCGCGCATCTCCACGGTCAAGATCGACCCGGAGAAGATCGGCATGGTCATCGGCAAGGGCGGCGAGACGATCCGCGCGCTCGAGGCCGACTACGAGGTGCAGATCGACATCGAGGAGGACGGCACGATCCTCATCTACGCGACCGAGGGAACGAAGGCGGAGGCGGCCATTTCCGCCGTGACCGCGCTCACGAAGTCCCCGGAGGTCGGCGACACGTACACGGGCAAGGTCGTCAAGACGACCCAGTTCGGCGCGTTCGTCGAGCTGAAGAAGGGGACGGACGGCCTGCTCCACGTCTCGAACGTCGGGCCCGGCCGGGTCGCGCACATCGAGGACGTGATGGACCGCGGCGACGTCGTGGACGTGCTCGTCCAGGAGGTCGACAAGGACCGCGGCCGCATCGGGCTGAAGCTCATCGCGAAGCACGAGGACGGCGCGCTCGTCATGCCCGAGGAGCTGATCGAGCGGGCGAAGAACGCGCCGCCGCGCGAGGAGCGCGAGGAGCGTCCGCGCGGTGACCGCCGTGGCGGTCGCGACCGCGGCCGCTCGCGCGAGCGCTCGTAGACCAGGGGTCAGGTCTTGCACTCCGACACGGCCTCGTGTGCCGGGAGTGCAAGACCTGACCCCAGTACCATCCCGCGCGTGTCGAAGCACCAGCTGAGCGAGCTCTCGACGGGCGAGCGCGTGATCTCGGAGCGCCTTCCCGGAGTGCGCTCGGTCGCCCTCGGGTTCTGGATCGGCGCGGGCTCGCGCGACGAGCCGGACTCGAAGGCCGGCGTCTCCCACTTCCTGGAGCACCTGCTCTTCAAGGGCACCGAGCGCTACACGGCGCAGGAGATCGCCGAGCTCTTCGACGAGCTCGGTGGAGAGCTGAACGCCGCGACGTCGCGCGAGACGACCGTCGTCTACGCGCGGGTGCCGGACGACCGCCTCGACGTCGCCCTCGACGTGATGGCGGACATGGTGTATCGGCCCTCGTTCGCGGAGATCGACTCCGAGCGCGAGGTCGTCCTCGAGGAGATCGCGATGGTCGAGGACACGCCGCACGACCTCGTCCACGACCTTGCCGGCGAGGCGGTCTTCGGCAGCCACCCCCTCGGGCGGCCCGTGATCGGGCGGGCCGAGGTGATCTCGGGCGTCTCCCGGCGCGCGCTCGCCGCGTACCACCGCCGCGCCTACGTCGGGCGAGCGGATCGTCCTCGCGGCGGCGGGGAACGTGCGGCACGAGAAGCTCGTCGGGCTCCTCGAGTCCCGCCGGAACGGCTCGGTCGCGGACTCGGGCCTCCGGCTCGCGCGACGCAGGCCCGTGCGCCGGGTCCCGGCGCCGGGGCTGCGCTTCCAGCGCAAGGACACCGAGCAGTACCACGTGTGCCTGAGCGCTCCGGGGATCGCGCTCGCGGACGAGCGGCGGTTCGCCGCCTCGCTCCTCGACGCGATCCTCGGCGGCTCCGCCTCCTCGCGGCTCTTCCAGGAGATCCGCGAGAAGCGGGGTATGGCGTACTCGGTGTACAGCTACTCCTCGCAGTACTCGGACTCGGGCCAGGTCGGGCTCTACGTCGGCACGCGCGAGGACAACCTCTCCGACTGCCTCGAGATCGCCGTCGCGGAGCTCGTCGGACCTCGCCGGCGGCAACGTGCGCGGCGAGGAGCTCGCGCGGGCGAAGGAGAACCTCAAGGGGCGCCTCCTGCTCTCCCTCGAGTCGACATCCAACCGGATGACGCGTCTCGGGAGGGCGACGATCACGGACATGCCGCTCCTCGACGTGGACGAGATCGTCGCGCGGATCGAGGCCGTCACCGGCGTCGAGGTGGCCGAGCTCGCCGACGAGCTCCTGGCGCCGGGGCGCCTCTCCGCGGCCGGGATCGGCCCCGACGAGGGCGCGTTCCGGGAGGCGGTCGCCCGCGTCAACCCCCGGCTGCTGTCCAGGGCGGCGTAGTGCGGGTCGCGCTCTTCGGCGCCGGAGGCAAGGTCGGAGCCGTGCTCGGCCCGGCGCTCGAGGGGGCCGGACACGAGCTCGTCGACGGCCGTCTCGCCGGGCCGGACGGCTGCGACGTCGCCGTCGACTTCACGCGCCCGGACGCGGTCGCGGCGAACGTCGAGCGCTGCCTGGCGGCCGGCGTGCCGGTCGTCATCGGTACGACGGGGTTCGACCACGACGCGGTGGACGCCGCGGCGCGAGCCGCCGGGAGTGCCCTGCTTCCACGCGCCGAACTTCGCCCTCGGAGCCGTTCTCATGATGCGGTTCGCGGAGGAGGCGGCGAAGGCGTTCCCGCGCGGCGGAGATCGTCGAGCTGCACAACGAGGCCAAGCGCGACGCTCCCTCCGGCACCGCACGGGCGACGGCGGCGCGGATGGGTACCGATCCAGCGATCCACTCGGTGCGCCTGCCGGGCCTCGTCGCGCACCAGGAGGTGATCTTCGGCGGCGCGGGGGAGACTTTGACCATCCGCCACGACACGATGTCTCGCGAGGCGTTCGTGCCCGGCGTCGTGCTCGCCCTCGGGAAGGTCCGGGACCTCCCTCCGGGCCTCACGGTGGGTCTCGACCGCCTGCTGTGATCACGTTCGTCGTCGGCGACCTCACGCAGCAGCGGGTCGACGCGATCGTGAACGCCGCCAACGAGGCGCTCGCGCCGGGCGGCGGCGTCTGCGGAGCGATCCGCCGCGCCGGCGGCGACGAGATCTTCGACGAGTGCGCGAGGCTGGGAGGCTGCGCGACCGGCGACGCGAAGGCGACCGGCGCGGGCCGGCTGCCGGCCAGGCACGTGATCCACGCCGTCGGCCCGGTCTGGCGCGGTGGACGGGAGGGCGAGCCGGAGCTCCTCGCGTCCGCGTACCGGCGCTCGCTCGAGGTCGCCCTGGACCTCGGCTGCCGAACAGTCGCGTTTCCGGCGCTCTCGACCGGGATCTACGGCTATCCGCCGGAGCTCGCGGCGCCGAGGTCGCTCGTGGACGCGGTCCGCCCGCTTCGAGGCCGACTTCGACGAGATCCGCTTCGTCTTCCTCGACGAGGCGCTGAAGCGCGCACGCGGATGCCTTCGCAGGGTCGCTAGCGCCGCTCTCCCTGATTGCAGCGACCAGCTCCTGGTGGCGCCGCTCCTCGTCCGTGACCTCCTCCTCGGTCGGCTTCGCGGTCCGCGCGATGATCGCGCCCACCGGCTTGACGACGAAGAAGAAGATCGCCGCTGCCGTGGAGACGAACGTGATGAGCGCCGTGATGAAGGCGCCGTAGCGGAACACCGCGTCGTTGATCGTGAACGTGAGGTCGCTGAAGTCCGGCTTGCCGATGATCATCGCGACGACCGGCATGACCAGGTCGTCCACGAACGAGGATATGAGCGCCGCGAACGCGAGGCCCATCACGAACGCGACCGCGAGCTCGACGAGGTTGCCACGCAGCAGGAAGTCCCTGAACTCCTTGAGCATGCCCGACCCCCTGTCTCGTAGAATCAACGCGTGCTGGGCGAGATCCTGACCGCGATCGTCACGCCCTTCAAGCCGGACCTCTCCGTCGACCTCGACCGCTTTCGGGCGCTCGCGTCGCACCTCGTCGAGAACGGCTCGGACGGCCTGGTCGTCACCGCGACGACCGGCGAGTCCCCGACGCTCTCCGACGAGGAGCGGTTCTCGCTGTACGAGGCCGCGGTGGACGAGGTGGGGGACCGCGCGACGGTAATCGCGGGGACGGGGACGTACTCCACGGAGCACTCCGTCCACCTCACGGCCCGGGCGCACGAGATAGGCGTGCACGGATTCCTCGTGGTGACGCCGTACTACAACAAGCCTCCCGTGCGCGGGATCGTCGAGCACTTCCGGGCGATCGCGGACGTGTCAGACCGGCCGATCGTCGCCTACAACATCCCCGGGCGCGTCGTGCTCAACCTCGAGACCGACGCGATCGCGCAGCTCGCGAAGATCCCGACGGTGCGGGCTGTCAAGCAGGCGAACGACGACCTCGACCAGGCGCGACGCATCGTCGAGCTCGGGCTCGACCTCTACGCGGGGGACGACGACCTCGTGCTGCCGTTCCTCGAGGTCGGCGGTCACGGCGGGGTCTGCGTCCACACGCACGTCGTCGGGCCGCAGGTGAAGGAGATGGTGCGACGGTTCCGCGCCGGCGACGTCGAGGGCGCCCGGGCGCTCGACGAGGAGCTCCGGCCGTCGATCGACCTCCTGCGGGTCGTCGTGAACCCGATCGCGATCAAGTGCGCGCTGAACCTGCTCGGGCACGAGGTGGGAGGTCTCAGGCTCCCGCTCGTCGAGGCGAGCGACGAGGAGCGCGACGGCCGTCCGCGGCTGCCTCGAGCGCCTCGGCCTTGCTCCAGCCGGCGGCTGTCTAGTGCCTCGCTCCCGCGAGCTGCTCGCGGCGCTCATGGACGCGCACGCGGGCGGCCTCCTGGCCCAGCCGCCCGGACTGGGCGGCGAGCCGGGGCTCGGGATCGCCGGCATCTCGGGAGCGCCGCGGGGACGCACGTGGGATGCGGTCGCGTCGGCTCAGTGCCCGGACCTCGTCGGCGACTCGGTGACCTTCGTCGTCCTCGACGACGGGACCATCGTCGTGGAGGAGGACGTTCCGGACGGCTCGCTGGGGCCGCTCGCAGACGCGCTGGAGAAGTCGCTGTCACCTGCATATCGCGTCGCGGCAGTTAGGACCGAGGGCGACCTCTGGTCGTCGGTCGCCGAGTCGATCCGTATCGTCGAGCTGCCAGGCATTCGCGGAGACGTCGTCGAGTTGAGCGTCGTCTCGGGCGAGCGCGAGCTGACTGTCGACGGCGAGAGCTCAAACCAACGGCTCGAGCCGCTCGACGCTCTGGCGGAAGCCCACGACGACGTGGCTCTGCGTGCCGAGCGCATCGACGACGACATCTTCGCGGTCGACGTGTTCGCGCTCTAGCCGCGCATAGACTCAGAGCATGAGCGACGCGCTCCGGATCATCCCGCTCGGCGGCCTCGGCGAGGTGGGGAAGAACATGACGGTCTACGAGACCGCGGGCGAGACGATCGTCGTGGACGCCGGCATCGCGTTCCCGCGAGACGAGCACCTGGGTGTCGACCTCCTGCTCCCGGACGTCGGCTACCTCGCGGGTCGGCGGATCCGCGCGGTCGTCCTCACGCACGGCCACGAGGACCACGTGGGCGGGCTGCCGTACCTGCTGCGCGAGGTCGAGGTGGACGCGATCGTGGCGACGCCGCTCACGCTCGGGCTGGTGAAGTCGAAGCTGGACGAGCACGGCGTCGGCCAGGCGGCCGAGCTCGTCGAGGCCGATCCGACCGCCGAGCCCCTCCAGCTCGGGCCGTTCCGCGTGGAGTTCGTCCGCGTGGCGCACTCGATCCCCGACTCGGTGGCGCTCGTGATCGAGACCGCCGCGGGGCGCGTCCTGCACACGGGCGACTGGAAGCTCGACCACACGCCGGTGGACGGGCTGAAGACCGACGTGGGCAAGCTCGCGGAGATCGGGAACCGGGGCGTCGACCTGCTGCTCGGCGACTCGACGAATGCGGAGCGCCCCGGGAACACCGGCTCCGAGCGTCTCGTCGGCGAGGCGTTTCGCACGATCTTCCCCCTGCGCCGCGGGAAGATCCTCGTGGCCTCGTTCGCGTCCAACGTCCACCGCATGCAGCAGGCGGCGGACGTCGCGGTCGAGTGCGGCCGCAAGGTGACCGTGGTCGGCCGCTCCATGCGCAAGAACCTGAACATCGCCCGCAACCTCGGCTATGTCTCGCTCCCCGACGACGCGCTCGTGAACCCCGACGAGGCCGCGCAGCTCCCGCCGGACCGGATCCTCGTCCTCTGCACCGGGAGCCAGGGCGAGCCCATGTCCGCGCTCACGCGGATCGCCTACGGCGACCACAAGGCGGTGTCCGTGGAGCCGGGCGACACGGTGATCATCTCGGCGAAGCCCGTGCCCGGGAACGAGCTGCGCGTCCACGACTCGATCAACCAGCTCGCGAAGGCGGGCGCGGAGGTCCTGCACGAGGAGATCGCGCCCGTGCACGTCTCCGGTCACGCCTGCCAGGAGGAGCTGCGGACGATGCTCTCGCTGCTCCGGCCCCGCTACGTGATGCCGATCCACGGCGAATACCGCATGCTCGCGGCGCACGCGAAGCTCGCCCGCGAGGCCGGCGTTCCGGACGAGCGGATCATCCTCGCGGAGAACGGCTCCGTGGTGGAGCTCGCACGGGGCGGTGCGCGACTCGTCGACCGCGTCGACGCAGGAGTGACCTTCGTGGACGGGCTCCGCGTCGGGGACGTGCAGGACGTCGCCCTCCGCGACCGCAGGCGCCTCGCCGACGACGGCGTCCTCATCGTCGTGACGACGATGGGCTCGAACGGCGGTGAGATCGCCCCGCCCGAGCTCATCGCGCGGGGATTCGCGGACTCGGACGAGCTGCTCGACGAGCTCCGCGACGAGGCCGACCGCGTCGTCCGCGAGCTTGCGTCGGAGCATGCGACGGAGATCAAGCTCCTCCAGGAGCACATCCACGACGCCGTCGGCCAGATCGTCTACGACCGCACGCGGCGGCGCCCGATGATCCTCCCGGTCGTCATCGAGGTGTGACCGTGGCGGGTTGGGACAGCGTCATCGAGGGCAACGCAGCCAGTGACCTGACCGCGGCGCGGCTCGTGCGCCAGCTCCGCGCGTGCGAGGTGTCGGCGCTCGCCTTCTGCCGGCTGCTCGAGCGCTGGGGGAGGGGAGACGCGGTGCCCGCGACCGCCGGCGCGCGGCAGGCGGCGCTCCGGCGCGCCGCCGACCGTGTGGAGACGGCGCTCGCCGGTCTCGAGCAACCGCTCTCGCAGTACCTGCTCGAGCTCGAGCCGGAGCGTCGCCGAGGGCCGGTCGTGGTACGCCGGCCCGGGCGCCGGCGAGCTCGTCGAGTGGCGGCCCGTGCTCGACCGCGCGGGCGTGCGGGCCTGCCCGAACCGCGTCGCCGCGGTCTATCTCGAGCTCGCCGTGCTCGTGCGTGCGCTCGAGGGCCTGGCGACGGCGGCGAGCCTGGACGCCTCGCCGGATCGCGCGTCGCTGTGGGCCGGGCTGTTCGACCTCCGCGACACGCTGCTCGGGTCGACCGTGGACGACCTGCGCGCCCTCGCGGCCTAGCGCTCGCCGTCGAGCTCGGCGAGCAGGCGCCTCGGCGCGACGATGCGATAGCTCTCCTCGACCCAGTCGCGAAGGAGCGCGACGTTCACGCCCTGCGCGCGCAGCGGGACCGTGACCCAGCCCGATGCCCCGAGCCCGTACCCGGTTCGCTCGGCACCGTCGATCGAGAGCGCATGCGCGTGGGACTCCTCGAGCTTCACCGTCATCCGTCGTGAGCCGGGCGTGCCGAGGAAGACGAAGACCTTGCCGCGCACCTTCGCGACGTCCTCGCCCCATGGGTGGTCCTCGGCCGCCTCCGGGAGCGAGAGCGCGAAGTCGCGCACCTTGTCGCGGACGCCGGCCACGTCGCGCCACGATAACCCGCGCTAGCCTCCGCTCGTGGCCGAGGACGTCGTGGTGTTCGTCGAGGTTCCGTCGGGCTCGCGGAACAAGTACGAGCTGGACGAGGAGCTCGGCGCGATCGTCCTCGACCGGCGCCTCTTCACGTCGATGGCGTACCCGGCCGACTACGGGTTCATCGAGGGCACGCTGGGCGAGGACGGAGACCCGCTCGACGCGCTCGTTCTCGTCGGCGAGCCGACGTTCCCCGGCTGCCGGATCCGGGTCCGCGTCGTCGGCGTCTTCCACATGGCCGACGAGAAGGGGCCCGACGAGAAGATCATCTGCGTCCCGTTGAAGGACACCGCCTGGATGCGCGTCTCCGACGTCCACGACATCCCCGCCGAGCTCCGGAACGAGGTGGAGCACTTCTTCCAGGTCTACAAGGACCTGGAGGAGGCGAAGGTCGAGACGTACGGGTACGGGAACCGCGCCGAGGCCGAGCGCGTCGTCGCCGAGGCGCGCGACCGGGCGCTCTAGCGTCGGTGGCGACCCGCGACGACGCCACGATCCTCCTCGCGCCGGCAGAGCTCCGCGGCGCGAGCGCCTGACCGCGCAGGAGCGCGGCTCGACGTGTCGAAACGCCGGGTCATGGCTGCCCGGAAGAAGAAGCGGCCGCTTCGGCCGCGCGTCCCCTCGCGCGTGAAGAAGCGGACGCAGCGTCGCGCGCGCTCCCAGCACGAGAACGAGCTCCTCGGGCTGGGGCTCGCCGCGCTCGGCCTCGTCCTCTCGGCGATCCTCTACCTCGGGCTGGACGGCGGCGCGGTGGGCTCGTGGCTCGCGGACTGGCTCGAGGCCGTGATCGGCGACGCCGCGTACCTCCTGCCGCTGGCGCTCCTCGCCTTCGGCGGCCTTCTGCTCGCACGCAGCGACCTGCTCGACGTGCGGCCCTTCCGCCTGGGTGTGGGCGTGGGGTTCCTCGGCCTCATGACGCTCCTCGGCAAGGACAGCGGCGGCTTCGTCGGGCTCGTGCTGGGCGGAGCGCTCGCCGGGCTGATCGGCGACACCGGCGCGGCGATCGTGGGCGGCACGCTGCTCATCTCCGGGGCGCTCCTCGTGAGCGGCGCCTCGACGGGCGCGATCCTCCGCCGAACCGGGCACGTCGTCCGGCAGGCCGGCTCCGGTGCGCGCCGGGCGCTCGACCGGGCCTCGCTCGAGTCGCAGCCGGACGCGGGCTTCGACCTGTCGTCGGAGCCGGAGAGCCCGCCGCCGAGACGGCTGCTCGACGGCGCGGAGGCGTACCCGGACGTCGTGGGGGAGACGACCCTCGGGCATGCGCCCCCACTCGTCCCGCCGAGGCCGGTAGCCGAGCCCGACGAGCCCAGCGTCGAGAGCGTGGAGAGCGTCTTCGAGACGTCCTCCGAGCACGCCGAGTACCGCCTTCCCGACCGGACGATCCTGCAGCGGTCGCCGGCCGCCGCCGCGTCCAGCGGCGACGCGGGGGCGCGCATCGCGGACCTGCTCGTCCGGACGCTCGGCGAGTTCGGGGTCGAGGCCACCGTCTCCGGCCAGATCTCCGGGCCGCGGGTGACGAGGTACGAGCTCCAGCTCGCGCCCGGGACGAAGGTCTCCAAGGTCGCGGCACTGCGCGACGATCTGTCGTACGCCCTCGCGACGACGGAGATCCGCATCCTCGCTCCGATCCCCGGCAAGCAGGCGGTCGGCGTCGAGGTGCCGAACCTCTCGCCGCGCCTCGTGACGCTCGGCGACATCTACGACGACCTTCCGGCGAGCGCCAGCCCGCTGGCCGTGTGGCTGGGGAAGGACATCTCGGGGAACGCCGTCTGGACCGACCTCGCGCGCATGCCGCACCTCCTCATCGCCGGAACGACGGGCTCCGGGAAGTCGGGCTGCATCAACACGATCCTCACGTCCACACTGCTCCGCGCGACGCCCGACGAGGTGCGGATGATCCTCATCGACCCGAAGCGGATCGAGCTCGGCTACTACGAGTCGATCCCGCACCTCCTCACGTCGGTCGTCTCGAGCCCCAAGGAGGCGGCGACCGTCCTCATGAACGTCGTGACGGAGATGGAACGCCGCTACGAGCGGCTGTCGCTCGTGCGGGCGCGGAGCCTTCCGGAGGCGAACCGCGCGCTGCGCGCGCGTGGGGAGGACCCGCTTCCCTACCTCCTCGTCGTCATCGACGAGCTCGCCGACCTGATGATGGTCTCGCCCCAGGCGGTCGAGGACTGCGTCATCCGCCTCGCCCAGAAGTCGAGGGCCGTCGGGATCCACCTCGTCCTCGCGACGCAGCGACCGTCCGTGGACGTGATCACCGGGATGATCAAGGCCAACGTCCCCTCCCGGATCGCGTTCGCCGTCTCCAGCCAGACGGACTCGCGCGTGATCCTCGACGGCTCCGGCGCCGAGAGCCTGCTCGGCCAGGGGGACATGCTGTTCAAGCCCCTCGGGACGTCGCGCCTACAGCGCGTACAGGGCGCGTACGTCAGCGAGGAGGAGATCGCCCTCGTCGTCGAGCAGTGCCGCTCGCAGCGCGGCCAGGAGCTCGACGAGTCCCTGCTCGAGGCGCCAGAGGTCGCCTACGAGGAGGCGCGACGAGGAGCTCGACTTCGACCCCGACGAGGACCCGCTGCTGGACAAGGCGATCGAGATCGTCGTGCAGACGCAGACCGCCTCGGTGTCGCTCCTCCAGCGCCGGCTGCGGGTCGGCTACACGCGCGCCGGCCGGCTCGTCGACATGCTCGAGCGGCGCGGGATCATCTCGGGGTACGAGGGCTCGAAGCCGCGACGGGTGCTCGTCTCGGAGACCGAGCTCCACAGCGTCTGACGCGCGCGCGCGATAGGCTACGCGTGCAA
The DNA here is from genome assembly GCA_963705535.1 of uncultured Actinomycetes bacterium. Taxonomy (GTDB): domain Bacteria; phylum Actinomycetota; class Thermoleophilia; order Gaiellales; family Gaiellaceae; genus GMQP-bins7. The sequence goes on along the minus strand of CAVPJY010000003.1, from coordinate 172,202 downwards.
TCGAGCCTCTTCACAAACTTGTGAAGAGGCCCAACTTGCGGTTAGATCAACCGTCCAAGTGGGCGGCAGGCTTACTCGTAAGGAGGGCACGTGAAAGTACGCATGACAGCGATCGGCGCTGTGCTCGCGCTCGTCGCGGCGACGGCGCTCGTCGTGAGCGCGGCGGGCTCGGCGAGCCGGTCGCAGGAGCTTCAAGATGGCGATCAGCACCGACATCGGGAAGCTTCAGGACCGGTCGTTCAACCAGCTCGCGAACACCGGTCGCATCAAGGTCGGCAAGCAGCTCGGCATCCCGACCCGCGTCTACGTGACGAAGTCCGAGGCGCAGCGGGTGCCGAACCTGCTGGCGGCGAGCAGGGCGGGCTACAACCTGATCTTCGCGGTCGGGTTCCTGAACTACACCGCGGTCAACGCGGTCGCGCCGAGGTTCCCTGACCTGCAGTACGCGGGGGTGGACCAGGCGTACGTGCTCTACGACAAGAAGCCGAAGAACGCGACGGGCATCGTGTTCGCGGAGCACGAGGCGGGCTATCTCGTCGGCTACCTCGCCGGTCTCACGCTCAAGAGGCAGGGCGGCCCGCAGATCATCAGCGCGGTCGGCGCCAACAACGTGCCCGCGATCGTGAAGTACATCAGCGGGTACATCCAGGGCGCGAAGAAGGCGAACCCGCGGATCAAGGTCATCGCCAACTACGCGAACGACCCGACCTTCTCCGACCAGGCGAAGTGCAAGGAGACCGCTCTCGGCCAGATTCAGCAGGGCTCGCGGGCGATCTTCCAGGTCGCCGGTGGCTGCGGCCTCGGTGCGCTCTCCGCGGCCAAGGAGGCGAAGATCTGGGGCATCGGCGTCGACGCCGACCAGCTCTACCTCGGGTCGTTCATGCTCACGAGCGCGCTCAAGCGCGTGGACGTCGCCGTGCAGGATCTGACCAAGCTCGCGCATGCCGGCAAGCTCAAGGTCGGCGGCGACTACGTCTACAGCCTCAAGAACAACGGCGTCGGGCTCGGCTCCGTCAACAAGAAGGTGCCGAAGGCCGACATCGCGAAGACGAACGCGATCGCGAAGCAGATCGGCGCGGGCAAGATCAAGGTCAAGCCCACCGTCAAGTTCTAGATCGCGGGTTCCGGGGGGTGGGCTCGACTCACCCCCCGGAATCGCCATAGAATCGCCAGCCAGTGGCGACGACTCCTCCGATTCTCGAGCTCGCGGGGATCACGAAGCGCTTTCCCGGGATCGTCGCGAACGACCAGGTGAGCCTCGACCTGCGCGCGGGCGAGGTGCACGCGCTGCTCGGCGAGAACGGCGCCGGCAAGTCGACGCTCATGAACGTCCTCTACGGCCTCTACCACCCGGACGAGGGCGAGATCAGGATCAAGGGCGAGAAGGTGAGCTTCTCCTCGCCCCGGGCCGCGATCGACCACGGCATCGGCATGGTGCACCAGCACTTCATGCTCATCCCGGTGATGACCGTGGCCGAGAACGTCGTGCTCGGCATGGAGCCGACGGAGGCGGGCGTCCTGCTCGACTACGGACTGGCGCGCGCGCGTGTCGCAGACCTCGCGTCGACGTTCGGGTTCGCGGTCGACCCCGACACCCGGGTCGAGGACATCACCGTCGGGCAGCAGCAGCGCGTCGAGATCCTGAAGGCGCTCTACCGCAAGGCGGACATCCTCATCCTCGACGAGCCGACGGCGGTCCTCACCCCCCAGGAGGCTCAGGAGCTCTTCGCAATCCTGAAGGACCTCGTGGCGGAGGGCATGTCGATCATCTTCATCAGCCACAAGCTGAACGAGGTGCTCGACATCGCCGACCGGATCACCGTGCTCCGGCGAGGCAAGGTGATCGAGACGCTTCCGGCCGCGGGCGCGACCGAGGAGACCCTCGCGCGGCTGATGGTCGGGCGGGAGGTGCTCCTGCGCGTCGAGAAGACGCCCGCCTCGCCCGGCGAGGCGCTGCTCCGGGTCAACGACCTCTCGGTCCGCGACGACCGGGGCGTGGAGAAGGTGAGGGGGGTCTCGTTCGAGGTCCGCGAAGGCGAGATCGTCGGCATCGCCGGCGTCGACGGCAACGGGCAGACCGAGCTCATCGACGCCCTCGCCGGGCTGCGCAGAGCCGAGTCGGGCGAGATCGAGCTCGCGGGCGAGGAGTGCATGCGAGCGACCGTGCGCGAGCAGTACGACCACGGCCTCGGGCACATCCCGCAGGACCGGCAGCGGCGCGGTCTCATCCTCGACTTCTCGATCGCCGAGAACGTCGCCCTGCACGACTTCCGCAAATCCCCGAACGCGCGCTTCGGATGGCTCTCGCCCAAGCGGCTCGTCGAGCGGGCGCGGCGTCTGATCCGGGAGTTCGACGTCAGGGGAGGCGGAGCGGACTCCAAGGCGAGCGCGCTCTCGGGCGGCAACCAGCAGAAGGTGATCCTCGCGCGGGAGATCGACCGCGATCCCAAGGTCCTGATCGCCGCCCAGCCGACCCGCGGGCTCGACGTGGGGGCGATCGAGTTCGTCCACCGGCGGCTCATCGAGGAGCGTGACGAGCGACGGGCGGTGCTCCTGGTCTCGCTCGAGCTCGACGAGATCCTGTCGCTCTCGGACCGCATCCTCGTCATGTTCGAGGGGGAGATCGTCGGCGAGTTCCCGCCGAGCGCGACGGAGGAGGAGCTCGGCCTCGCGATGACGGGCGGCCGGAAGGAGCAGGCGGCGTGACGGAGGTCCGTCAGCTCCCGGAGGAGCCCGGCCCCGAGCAGCCGAGCGTCGGCCTGGCGGCCCGCATCGGCCAGAAGGCGAGCGGCCTCGTCGCGCCGCTCATCACCGTCCTCCTCGCGTTCCTCATCAGCGGCGTCGTCGTCCTCATCACGACGGGGAGCGTGCGGGACACGCTCGAGACGTACAAGGCGATCTTCCGCGGCTCGGGGCTCTCCTGGTTCTTCGAGGTCGGCCACCACAGCATCGGGCTCCCCTTCGTCGACACGCGCGTGTGGTTCCCGTGGAACACCGACGAGATCGCCTCCGTCGCCGCGGCGAACCTGCAGCAGACGCTCATCCTGTGGGTGCCGCTCGTCCTGACCGGCCTCGCCGTCGCGTTCGCGTTCCGCTGCGGGCTCTTCAACATCGGCGGCCAGGGGCAGTACCTCGCGGGCTCGATCGTCGCGGTCCTGATCGCGACGGAGCTGCCGAAGCGCGTCGACCTCCCCGGCGGGCTCCTGATCGTCGTCACGATCGTGGGCGCGATGCTCGCCGGCGCGTTCCTCGCCGGGATCGCCGGGTTCCTGAAGGGCACCGTCGGGGCGCACGAGGTGATCACGACGATCATGCTCAACTGGATCGTCATCTGGGTCGGGTCGTACCTCTTCGGCGTGGGCGGCCCGTTCCAGACCCCCGTCTCCGACGCGCTGCCCTCCTCCGAGGACATCGTCGAGGCGGCGAAGCTCCCGGTGATCTGGGGAGACCCGCTGCTCCAGGGCCTCCACGCGGGGATCCTCGTCGCCATCGCGGCGCTGGTCGTCTACTCGTTGACGCTGAACCGGACGACGCTCGGCTTCGAGGTGCGCGCGGTCGGCTTCAACCCGGAGGCCGCGCGGTACGGGGGGATCAGCGTCGCGCGGAACTACTTCCTGGCGATGGCGATCGCCGGGCTCTTCGCCGGCCTCGCCGGGTCGCTCGACGTCCTCGGCTGGCAGTTCCGTCAGGACGTCACGCAGATCCAGGGCTCGCAGATCGGCTTCATCGGGATCGCCGTCGCGCTGCTCGGGCGCAACACGGCGGTCGGGCGTCGCGCTCGCCGGGCTGCTGTTCGCGGCCCTCGAGACCGGCACTGCGTCTCGCAACCTCGACCCCGCCTACTTCCCGCCCGATCTCGCCTCGAGCCTCGCCACGATCATCCAGGGGCTGATCATCCTCTTCGTCGGCGCCGACCTCGTCATCCGGCACCTGCTCAACGCGATTCGGGCGCACGCGAGAGCGGAGCGCGGCGGCGTGACGAGGCTCCGGCTGCCGACCGCAGGACAGCGGCCTGGGCGCGGGGTCGCCGTCGGTGTCGGCGCCGCCCTCGTCGCGCTGCCCGCCGATCGAGGTCCGGTCGCCCGGTCGCGCCGGTCGTCCTCGGGCTCATCGCCCTCACGATCGGCATCGGCTCGTGGATCCGGGGAGAGCGGCGCGTCGCGCGGCTTCGCGATCGCAGCAGGAGTCTTCGGTTTCGTGATCGGGTACCTCGCGACCCGCTCGAGCGTCGAGAAGCTCGACGCGGTCGTCGTCTGGGGCGCGCTCTTCGCCGCGATGCTCCGCTACGCGACACCGCTCGTCTTCGCGGCTCTCGGCGGGCTCTTCTCCGAGCGCTCCGGAGTCGTGAACATCGGGCTCGAGGGGATGATGCTCACGGGCGCGTTCTTCGCCGTGTGGGGCTCCGACGTCACGGGCACCTGGACGCTCGGGCTGCTCATCGGCATCGCCTGCGGCGGCCTCATGGGCCTCCTCCACGCGTTCTTCGCGATCTCGCTGCGTGCGGACCAGATCGTGGGGGGGACCGCGATCAACTTCCTGGCCCTGGGGATCACCACGTACCTCTTCCTCAAGATCTACGGAGAGCAGGGAGCGCCCACCGACCTGTCGACGATCCCCGACGTCTCGCTCGGGTTCCTCGAGGACATCCCGGGGGTCGGGAACTTCCTCCACGACGTGTTCGGGAGCCTCGACCTCATGATCTGGATCGCCATCGTCCTCGTGGTCGTCGTGTGGGTCGTCGTCTTCCGGACGGCGCTCGGGCTGCGCCTGCGCTCCGTCGGCGAGCATCCGAGAGCGGCCGACACCGTGGGCATCAACGTCTACGCGATCCGGTACGGCGCGGTGACCCTCTCGGGGATGCTCGCGGCGGCCGGCGGCGCGTACCTCTCGCTCGGCTTCGTCAGCTCCTTCGACGACAACATGACCGCCGGGCGCGGGTTCATCGCGCTCGCAGCGCTCATCTTCGGGAACTGGCGGCCGTTCGGCGCGGCGATCGCCTGCCTCCTGTTCGGCTTCTCGAGCGCGCTCTCCGACGTCCTCCAGGAGTACTCGACCTCGGCCTCCAACCTCTTCGAGGCGCTCCCGTACGTCCTGACGCTCATCGCCGTCGCCGGGGTCATCGGCCGCTCGATCCCGCCGGCGTCGGTGGGCAGGCCGTACGTCAAGCAGTAGGTGGCGCGCCCGCACCGGAACCCGCTCCGCGTGGGGCTCGCTCGTGGCCGGGCTGGCGTCCGTCGCGACGCTGCCCGTCGCCATCTACCTGACGCGGTTCAGCGCCTCCTACGAGCTGGTTCACGCCGGCTTCGCGATCCCGGTCGGCGTCGGCCTCGGTCTGCTCGCGGTGAGCCTCGGCCGTCGTTCGCGACGGCAGTGCGCGCTCCGGCTCGGACGGGGGAACCGCGACTGGCCCGCGCACCTGGGGCACGCGCTCGGGCTCCTCGGCATCGGCCTGGCGTCCGCGGGCCTCGTCGCCGTCGCGGTCTACGGCCTCCTCGAGTACGCGGGGACACGGTGACTCCCTTGCCGGAGCGCTTTCGGGAAGTGCCACTACACTGTTCGGCGCGTGTTCGACATCGGCTCCAGCCTGCGCGAGGCCCGCGCCCGCCAGGGGCTCGACTTCCCCGAGCTCGAGCAGCTGACGAAGATCCGGCCGAAGTACCTCCGAGCGCTCGAGGACGAGCGCTTCGACATTCTGCCCGCACCCACGTACGTGCGGGGATTCCTGCGCTCCTACGCCGACGCGCTCGGCCTCGATCCCGCAGCCCTTCGTCGACGAGTACAACTCCCGCTTCACGGTCGGCGACGACGAGGTCGTCGTTCGCGCGCGTCGGGCTCCCCGCGCGCCGGAGAAGCACTGCGGACCGCGAGTCGCGCATCGCGGTGATCGCCCTCGCCGCATCGCGATCGTGACGGCGCTCGTGATCGCCGCCTGGCGGTTCGGAGGCCCGGACGACGAGAAGGTGCCCGGCCTCGCGACGCAACAGGAGGTCGCTACCGGCGCACGGCCGCCAACGGGCGGGCACACCTCGCGATCCGCGCGGTTCGGGGCGACTCCTGGATGGAGGTCCAGAACGGGCTCCGCTGCCGGCCGGCTGCTCTACAGCGGCACGCTCGAGCGTGGACAGACGAAGACGTTCGACGGACGCAGGTTGCACCTGGCTCTCGCGAAGCCGGCGAACGTGTCGGTCCGGCTCGGCGGGAACGTCGCCGTGATCCCCGCGGGCTCGACGTTCACCGTCACCGCGCGCCGGATCGTCTCGGCCACCTCTTGACCCGTCCCCGGGCGGCGATCGTCGTCACGGGCAGCGAGCTGGTCCGCGGCGACCGTCAGGATCGGAACGGGCCGTTCCTCGCCGCGGAGACGGTGCGGCTCGGCCTCGACCCGGAGCGGATCGTGATCGTCGGCGACCGCGTCGCGGATCTCGAGGACGCGCTGCGGCGCGGCTTCGAGGCCGATCTCTGCCTCGTCACCGGCGGACTCGGGCCGACGCACGACGACCGGACGGTCGAGCTCGTCGCGCGCGTCGCCGGCAAGGAGCTCGTCGTGGACGATGCGCTCGCGCAGGAGATCGAGACGATCTCGCGCGTGATCGCCGAGCGGCTGCGCCGGCCGTACAGCGACTTCACGACCGGCGTCCGCAAGCAGGCGACCCTTCCTGAGGGCGCGAGGTCGCTGGGCCTCGCCGGGACGGCGCCGGGGATCGTCCTCGAGGCGGGGCGGTGCGTCGTCGTCGTGCTCCCGGGTCCTCCACGTGAGCTCCAGCGCCTGTGGCCGCGCGCGCTGGCGACGGACGAGGTGCGCCGGGTGCTCGACCGCGCGCCCCGCCAGGAGCGTCACGCGCTCCGCTTCTTCGGCACGCCGGAGTCCGCCGTCGCGCAGGCGCTCGAGGACGCCGGCGGAGACGGTGACGGGGTCGAGGTGACGATCTGCGCCCGCGAGTTCGAGATCCACGTCGACCTCCTCGCCGCGCCCGGCGCGACCGAGCGCTCGTCGGCGATCGCGGAGGCGCTGCGCGCGCGTCTCGGCAAGTACCTCTTCAGCGAGGACGAGCGCACCGTCTCCGAGATCGTGCTCGACCTGTGCCGGAGCCGCGGCCTGACCCTGGCCACGGCGGAGTCGTGCACGGGGGGCCTCGTCGCCTCGCGCCTGACGAGCGTCCCGGGCTCGAGCGACGTGTTCCGCGGCGCGGTCGTCGCGTACGCCGACGCGGTCAAGGAGCACGAGCTCGGCGTACCGGGCGCGACCCTGGCCGCCCACGGCGCGGTGTCCGCGGAAACCGCCGAGGCGATGGCCCGCGGCGCCCGCGAGCGGCTCGGCGCGGACGTGGCGGTCGCGGTGACCGGTGTCGCCGGGCCGGGCGGGGGAACGGCCGACAAGCCCGTCGGGCTCGTCTTCCTCCATGCCGTCGGCCCGGACGGAGAGGAGGCCCGGCGCACCGAGCTTCCCGGCGACCGTGAGATGGTGCGCGGGCGAGCGACGGCCGCAGCGCTCCACCTCGTGCGGAGGTTGTTGGAAAGTCGGCACACGCCACAGTGAGCCCGGGCGCTACCGTCGAGGGTGATGGGAGCCTCAGGATCTTCCTCGCGCTCGAGCTCCCGGAGGACGTGCTCGAGCGGCTCGTCTGGTGGGGCGCACGTCATCTGCGGGACGGGCGGCGTCTCGAGAGTCTCCACGTCACGCTCGCGTTCCTCGGACGGCAGCCGCGGTCGGAGCTCGGAGGGATCCTCGGCGCCCTCCGCGAGGAGGCGGCGGCAACGAGGCGCTTCACCCTCGAGCCGGTCCGGTATCGCGAGACCCGCTCCGTCGGCATGCTCGTGCTCGACGACCGAAGCAGCGAGGCGACGCGGCTCGCCGAGCGCCTACACGGGCGTCTCGAGCGCCTCGGCGTGTATCGCCGCGAGGCTCGACCGTGGCTCCCGCACGTCAGCCTGCTGCGCTTCCGGGAGCGGCCGAGGCTCTCGCCGCCGCTGCCGGAGATCGGGCCGTTCGCTCCGTCCGGAGCTGCTGCTTTCCTTTCACGTCTGCACCCGTCAGGGGCGCGGTACGAGGTACTCGAGTCGTGTTCACTAGACGCCTGAGACATCCCAGCGACTCCGGCCGCGAAGCGGCCGGCTTCAGGGATCTTCGCGCGACCGGAAGCTCCGCGCGAGCGGACTTCCCGGCTCCGACGCAGAGACCCGGCCGCAAAGCGGCCGGCTTCAGGGATCTTCGCGCGACCGGACGTCCGCGCGAGCGGACTTCCGGTCTTGCGCACAAAGGAGGATGACCGCATGAACCGCGAGGAAGCGCTCGACGTCGCGCTCGGGCACATCGAGCGCCAGTTCGGAAAAGGGTCGGTGATGCGCATGAGCGACCGTCCGCAGGTGTCCATAGGGGCGGTCTCGACGGGCTCGCTCGCCCTCGACCTGGCCCTCGGCATCGGTGGGCTGCCCCGCGGCCGCGTCGTCGAGATCTTCGGGCCCGAGGCGTCCGGGAAGACGACGCTCGTGTACCACGTGATGGCGGAGGCCCAGCGCCGGGGTGGGATCTGCGCGTTCATCGACGCGGAGCACGCGATGGACCCGGCCTACGCGCGCCGCATCGGCGTCGACATCGACCAGCTTCTCGTGTCGCAGCCCGACACCGGCGAGCAGGCGCTCGAGATCGCCGAGCTCCTCATCCGGTCGGGAGCGCTCGACGTGGTCGCCGTGGACTCGGTCGCGGCACTCGTGCCGAAGGCCGAGATCGAGGGGGAGATGGGCGACGCCCACGTCGGCCTGCAGGCCCGCCTGATGAGCCAGGCCCTGCGCAAGCTGGCGGGCACGCTCAACCGCACGGACACCATCTGCATCTTCACGAACCAGCTCCGCGAGAAGATCGGCGTCATGTTCGGCAACCCGGAGACGACTCCGGGAGGCCGCGCGCTGAAGTTCTACGCCTCGGTCCGCCTCGACATCAGGCGCATCGAGACGCTCAAGGACGGCGCCGAGGCGATCGGGAACCGCGTGCGGGTGAAGGTGGTCAAGAACAAGGTCGCGCCGCCCTTCAAGCAGGCGGAGTTCGACATCGTGTACGGGTCGGGGATCCCGTGGGAAGGGACCGTCCTGGACGTGGCGCTGGAGAAGAAGATCGTGCAGAAGGCGGGGTCCTACTTCAGCTTCGGCGACGAGCGCCTCGGCCAGGGGAGGCAGAACGCGACGGCGTTCCTCGCCGAGAACCCGGACCTCGTCCAGCAGATCCTCGCCCGGATCCAGACGGAGGCCCCGGAGGAGCAGGTCATCTCGGCCCGGCTGCTCCCGGGACGGGACGCCGCGCACGCTCCGGCCGGAAACGGGGCGGACGCCGAGATCGAGGAGCCCGTCGCGGTCGAGAGCTAGGTGGACACCGACGCGCACGAGCTCGCGCTGCGCTCGTTGCGGGCGCGGGATCGGAGCGTGCAGGAGCTCGACGAGCGTCTGGCCGCGTCCGGCGCCGACGAGGAGGAGCGTGCGGCCGTGCTCGAGTCGCTTCAGCGCACCGGGCTCCTCGACGATCGGCGGTTCGCAGAAGGTCGCGCCGCGTCGCTCGCTCGGCGGGGCGCCGGCGACGCGCTCATCCGGCACGAGCTCGGCGCCGCGGGGATCGGTGCGGAGCTCGTCGAGGAGGTAATCGCTGCCCTCGAGCCCGAGCTCGACCGGGCGCGTGCGATCGTGGAGCGCCGCGGAGAGGGAGCTCGGACCGCGAGGTACCTCGTCGGTAAGGGCTTCGCGAGGGAGGTCGTGGGGGCCATTGCGGGGGGCGCGGGCGACGAGATAGGATGACTCCGCTTTCATCCGACATTTCTCCTGCACGTAACGATTTCTGAACTCGTGACCTCGATCCACACTCTCGACGACCGACTCGACCGGCCTGACGACACGCCGGGTGCGAAGGGACGGCACCGCCTGAGCTGAGGCTCGTGCGCACGGTCCGGACGCGGCCGGGCAGGCCGATGCCGGGTGTGAGCCCCCGTGGCGTCGCCACGGGGAATCGAATCCTCCACGGAGGCTCCCATGCTCACGGCCGTCGCGGCGCTCATCGGAATCCTCGTCGGGGCGCTCGCGACCGCAGTCCTGCTGACGGCGCTCTCGCGCTCGCGTGTCCGGGCGGCCGAGCAGCGACGAGGACGCATCCTGGAGGAGTCCAGCCGCGAGGCCGAGGCGATTCGCCGCGAGGCCCAGGTCGACGCGCGCGAGCAGTCGGTCCAGCTCAGGGCGGAGATCGAGGCCGAGGTCCAGGATCGCCGCACCCAGATCGTGAAGATCGAGGAGCGCGTCATCCAGAAGGAGGAGGAGATCGACACGAAGCTCACGGAGCTCGAGCGCCGTGAGCAGGGGCTCGGCGACCGCGAGGTGCACATCAAGGCGCTCCAGGAGGAGCTTCGCGAGGCGCAGAAGGAGGCCCTCACTGCGCTCGAGCGGATCTCCGGGCTCACGACGCACGAGGCGCGCCAGCAGGTTCTCGAGCGCTCGAAGGATCTTGTCCGCCACGAGCTCGCCCGCGAGGTCCGGCAGCTGGAGGAAGAGGCGCGCGCAGACGCTCGCCGCCGCGCGCGGGCGCTCGTCGCCGACTCGCTGCAGCGCGTCGCCGCAAGCCACACCGCCGAGGCGACCGTCTCCGTCGTCGAGCTCGCCTCCGACGACCTCAAGGGGCGGATCATCGGGCGCGAGGGCCGCAACATCCGGGCCCTCGAGCATCTGACGGGCGTGGACTTCATCATCGACGACACGCCGCACGCGGTCGTGCTCTCGTCGTTCGACCCGCTGAGGCGCGAGGTGGCGCGCCTCACGCTGGACAAGCTCATCGAGGACGGGCGGATCCACCCTGCCCGGATCGAGGAGATGTACTACCAGTCGAAGGCGGAGCTCGAGGAGCACGTGCAGCAGGCGGGCGAGCAGGCGGTGTTCGAGGCGAACTGCGGCGAGTTCCACGAGGAGCTCGTCAAGATCCTGGGCCGCCTCCGGTACCGCACGAGCTACGGGCAGAACGTCCTGAAGCACACGCTCGAGGTCGTGCACCTCGGCGGGATCATGGCGGCCGAGCTGGAGGCCGGCGTCAAGACCACGAAGCGCGCCGCGCTCCTGCACGACGTCGGCAAGGCCATGAGCCACGAGATCGACGGGTCGCACGCGCTCATCTCCGCCCAGCTCGCGCGCCGCTACGGGGAGTCCGAAGGCGTCGTCCATGCCATCGAGGCGCACCACTACGAGGTGCAGCCGCAGACCGTGGAGGCGGTGCTGCTGATCTCCGCCGACGCCATCTCCGCGTCGCGGCCCGGAGCCCGAGGCGAGGGCCTCGAGAACTACATCAAGCGCCTGGCCGCGCTCGAGGAGATCGCGTCGAAGAAGGCGGGGGTCTCGAAGGCCTACGCGCTGCAGGCGGGCCGCGAGATCAGGGTCATCGTCGAGCCGACCGAGGTGGACGACGACGGCGCTGTCCTGCTCTCCCACGAGATCGCGCGCGAGATCGAGGACCAGCTCGAGTACCCGGGCCAGGTCAAGGTCATCGTCATCCGCGAGTCGCGCGCGATCGAGGTGGCGAAGTAGCGGTCGGCACGGCCGGGGACTCGCCGGTGGACGCGCGTCGCGCGGCACGCCGTTGGGCCGAGGTCTGGCAGCGCGCGTGGCCCCGTGCGGACGTTCGCGCGATCGCTGCCCTGTACGCGCCGGAGGCGGTGTTCTACTCGCACCCGTTCCGCGAGCGCCAGAGTCCGGAGGAGTACGTCCGCTGGGCGTTCGAGGACCAGGTCGAGGCGGAGTGCCGCTTCGGCGAGCCGGTCGTCGAGGGCGATCGCGCGGCGGTTGCCTGGTGGGGAGTCATCGAATCGAGCGACGGATCGGTCGAGACCGTCGCAGGGACGTCGCTCCTGCGCTTCGACGAGAACGGACTCGTGATCGAGCAGCGAGACGCGTGGGGCGAGCACGAGGGGCGGCACGAGCTCCCGGAGTGGACGGCGGGTGCACGACCGTAGACGACGGTCGCACGCGCAGCTAGCGGTCAGTCCTCCATCGGCTCGACCCACTGCGCGCGCCAGTCGGCCGCGTCGAACGGCTGCGCCCAGTACGCGGTCTCCTTCGCGATCCTCCCGTCGCGCAGCTCGAAGACGAAGACGGCCCGCCAGTCCGTCCCCTCGCCGTAGTCGAGCGTCGCCTCGAGGACGGCGAGGTCGCCGTCGACGACCAGCCGCCGCGGTGACACGTGCGGGAGGGCGGGGAAGGCCGCATAGACCGCGCGCCGGTTGTCGCCCCCGAGGACGCGCTCGCCCGACTGGGGGTACTCGAGCACGGAGTCCTCGTGGAACTGCGCGTCGAAGAGCTCGAGGTCGCGCGTGTTCAGCGCCTCGACGAGGCGCTCGACGGTCTGCCGGTTCTCCTGCTCGCCCATCCGCACTCCTTCGGTCGCCGCGGAGGAGTATCGCGTTCGGCGGCCGCCGGGACAAGCGCTCGGAGCGGGGTACCATGCGCGAGCCGTGAGGCGCTACCACGTCACGACGTTCGGGTGTCAGATGAACGCCCACGACTCCGAGCGGATCAAGGGCATGCTCGAGTCCCTCGGGCTGGGGGAGGCGGTGACCGCAGAGGAGGCCGACGTCGTGGTCTTCAACACCTGCACGATCCGCGAGAAGCCCGACACGCGGCTCGCCGCGTATCTCGGCAACGCCGCCGCACGCAAGCGCGAGCGACCGGATCTCGTGATCGCCGTCGGCGGCTGCTACGCCGAGGCACAGCGCGAGCACATCTTCGAGCGGTACCCCTTCGTCGACGTCGCCTTCGGGCCGGGCTCGATCCCGCATCTCGGAGACTGGATCGAGGCCGGTGGGCATGCCGTGGAGCGGGGGAGATTCGGCACGCACGAGCACTTCGCCGCGCACCTGCCGACGCACCGCGAGCGCCGCTTCCAGGCCTGGGTGCAGGTATCGATGGGCTGCAACTCGAAGTGCGCGTACTGCATCGTGCCGGCGGTGCGGGGGCGGGAGCAGAGCCGCCGCCCGGGAGACATCGTCGCCGAGGTCGCGGCGCTCGCCCGGGACGGCGTGCGCGAGGTCACGCTCCTCGGCCAGAACGTGAACTCGTGGGGACGCGACCTCGCTCCCGACCTCCGCACGGAGTTCGGGGAGCTCCTGCGCGCCTGCGACGGGGTCGAGGGCATCTCCCGGATCCGCTTCACGAGCCCGCACCCGAAGGACTTCCGCGAGCCGGTCGTCGCCGCCATGGCCGAGTGCGCGGCGGTCTGCGAGCACGTCCACCTGCCGCTCCAGTCGGGCTCGTCGCGCGTGCTGAAGCGCATGCGCCGGACGTACGACCGCGAGCGGTACCTCCGCCTCGTGGCCCGGCTCCGTGCCGCGATCCCGGATCTCGCGCTCGGCACCGACCTCATCGTCGGGTTTCCGGGGGAGACCGAGCAGGACTTCGAGCAGACGCTCGAGGTCGTCGAGGACGTGCGCTACGAGAGCGCATACACGTTCATCTTCTCGCCGCGCTCGGGCACGGAGGCCGCCGCGATGCCCGACCAGGTACCGGACGAGGTCAAGCACGAGCGCCTCGAGCGCCTGGTGGACGTCGTGCAGCGGATCGCCGCCGAGCGGAACGCCGAGCGGGTCGGTCGCGTCGAGGAGGTTCTCGTCGAGGGCCCGAGCCGCACGAGCCCGTCGCTCCTGCGCGGCCGCACGCGGCGGAACACGACCGTCAACTTCGCGGGCTCGGCCTCCCCCGGCGATCTCGTGGACGTCCTCGTCGAGAGCGCGACCTCGACGACGCTCCGCGGCCGCGAGGTCGCCCTCGCCGCTGCCTGACGTCATCGCGATCTTCGGGCCGACCGCGTCGGGCAAGACCGCGGTCGCCGAGCGCCTCGCGGCTCGGCTCGGCACCCGCGTCGTGTCCGCGGACGCGCTCCAGGTCTACCGCGGGCTGCCGATTCTCACGAACCAGCCGGAGGGCGACGCGCTGCTCGTCGGGATCCGAGACCTCCGAGACGAGATGTCGGTGGCGGAGTACGCCGAGCTGGCGCACGCCGCGATCGACGAGCTCGTCGAGGCTCACGGCGTCGCCGTCGTCGCGGGCGGGACCGGTCTCGTACCTGCGCGCCGCGCTCGCCGACCTGCGCGTGCCCCCTGCGCCCGCCCCGGGCGCGCGCGAGCGGCTGGAGGCGGAATACGACGACGATCGCGACGCAGCGTTCGCCCGCCTCGAGACTCTCGACGCGGGCGCGGCCTCCGTCGTGCACCCGAACGACCGCCGCCGGGTCGTGCGAGCCCTGGAGCTCGCCGAGGCTGGCGCCTCGCTGACCGCCGGCCAGGACCGCCTCTGGGGAGAGGACATGCGTCACACCACGCTCGTCGTCGGTCTCGACGTCCCCGCCGAGGAGCTCGCGCGGAGAATCGCCGAGCGGACGCGGGAGATGTTCGAGCGTGGGGTCGAGGACGAGGTTCGCAGCGCGCTCGCACGGCCCATCTCGCGGACGGCGGAGAAGGCGCTCGGCCTCCGTGAGCTCGCGGAGCTGCCTGCGGAGCAGGCGCTCGATCGCATCGTCGCGCGCACGCGGCAGTACGCCGCCTACCAGCGCAAGTGGATGCGACGGATCCCCGGCATCGTCATGATCGACGCCGATCGACCCGCGGAGGAGGTGGTGGATGCGATCGTCGACCTGGCGCGCGCTCGGTAACACGTACCGCGTCGTCGAGGCGGACGGGAGGCTCACGTCCCGAGTCGGCACGCGACCTTGCCGCGGGAACCGACGGCGTGCTCGAGGTCGTCGCGGCCGAGGGCGGGACGATCGAGATCGTGATCTGGAACCCCGACGGGTCGCTGGCCGAGCTCTCGGGAAACGGGACCCGCATCGCGGCCGCCTGGCAGGCCGAGCGAACTGGCGAGCAGGAGATCCGGGTCGTCGTCGGCGAGCGTGAGGTACGTGCGCGGATGCTCGACGGAGGTGAGATCGAGCAGGAGCTCGGCGAGGTGGAGGTCGGCGAGCCGGAGGAAATGGACGGCGTGCGTTTCGTGCCCGTCTCGGTCGGCAACCCGCACGCCGTGGTCGTCGGCGACCCGGCGCAGGTCACCACGATCGGACCGCTCCTCGAGACGCATCCGCGCTTCCCGGACCGCACGAACGTGCAGGTCGCCCGCGTCGACCGGCCGGGCGAGGTCACGGCGCGGGTCTGGGAGCGCGGCGTGGGGGAGACGCTGTCCTCCGGGACGAGCGCCGTCGCAGTCGCGGCCGCGACGCACGGGGACGGCGAGGTCCTCGTGCACTTTCCCGGCGGCGACCTCCTCGTGCGGCTGGCCGCCGGCCGAGCGACCCTCGTCGGGCCGGCGGAGCGCGTCGACTGAGGTCAGGCCTGCGCGAGCTCGACGAGCCGTCCGTCGGGGTCTCGCAGGTATGCGGAGCGCCCCCACGGATGGTCCCGCGGGTCAACGAGGATCTCGGCCCCCTGCTGCCGGAGGTCCGTGCAGGCACGGTCGACGTCCGGGACGCCGATCGCGACGTGGTCCTCGTTCGGCGGGCCGTCCTCCGATGCACCCGAACGCTCGTGGACGAGTAGCTTGACGCCACCGGCGGCGTAGAGGGCGCCACCCGGCCAGGACGCCTCGGGCGCCACGCCGAGCACGCGCTCGTAGAACGTGCGGAGGCCCTCCACGTCGTCCGTGAAGAGCGCCACCTCGACGACCTCGCTCACGACGCGATCTCGAACTCCCGGAGGACGTCGTTCAGCGACGTCTTGAGATCGGTGGACGCGCTCCGCTCGCCGACGATCAACGCGCAGGGGAGCTCGTAGCGGCCGGCCGGGTAGTCCTTGGGCCTCGTTCCCGGCAGGACGACCGAGCGCGGCGGCACGTACCCCCGGTGCTCGACCGGCGTCGTGCCGGTGACGTCGATGATCGGTATCGACGCGGACAGGACGACGTTCGGGGCGATCACCGCTCCCTCGCCGACGACGACGCCCTCGACGACGACGGCCCTCGACCCGAGGAAGGCGCCGTCCTCCACGATCACCGGCCTGGCCTGAGGCGGCTCGAGCACGCCGCCGATCCCGACACCCCCCGAGAGGTGCACGTCCGCGCCGATCTGCGCGCACGAGCCGACGGTCGCCCAGGTGTCCACCATCGTGCGCGGCCCGACCCAGGCGCCGATGTTGACGTAGCCGGGCATGAGCACGACGCCCTCGGACAGGAACGCGCCGAAGCGCGCGACCCCGGGCGGCACGACGCGGACTCCCTGCCGGGCGTAGTCGGACTTGACGGGGATCTTGTCCAGGAAGTGAAGCCCGCCGACGTCCATCGGCTCGACCTTGCGCAGGCGGAAGTAGAGGAGGATCGCCTTCTTTGCCCACTCGTTGACGACCCACTCGCCGTCGCGCTGCTCCGCGACGCGCACCTCGCCGCGGTCGAGCAACCCGATCGCCTCCTCGACCGCCGCGGTGTCGAGCTCGCCGCTCTCCCAGAGGGCGTCGATCCTGGCAGCCAGCTCCATCAGCGCACATCCTCTCGGACCCGGCCCGTGAGGAAGGCCCACAGGACCTCGTAGGCGTGCACGAGCGCGGGGACGCGGACGAGCTCGTCGGCGCGGTGCGCGTACTCCGTGTGGCCCGGGCCGAAGTTGACCGCGTCGATCCCATTCGCCGTGAAGTCCGCGACGTTCGTCCACGCCTGCTTCGGCTCGATCTCGAGGTCGCCCGCCTCGCGGAGCAGCCGGGCGAGGGGAGAGGACGTCGCCACCCTGCCCGCCGCGGCGTTGCCGACGAGCTCGAGCGTCGCGCCGGGAGGAACGAGCGAGGCGAGATCCGCCTCCGCCTCCTCGGGCGTCCGATCCGGTGCGTACCGGAAGTTCAGCGTGGCCGTCGCCTCGCCGGGGACGACGTTGTCCGCGATGCCGGCCTCCAGGCGCGTGACGCTGACCACCTCCCGAAACTCGAGACCCTCGACGACGACGGAGCGCGGCGCGAGCTCGAGCAGCGGCCCGAGCCCGCGGACCGCCAGCTCGATCGCGCTCTCGGCGAGCCACGGCCTCGCCGAGTGGCCGCTGCGGCCGTGAAACGTGACGCGTGCGACGACGTTCCCCAGACAGCCCGCCTGGATCTTCCCGTCCGTCGGCTCGAGGAGGATCGCAAGCCCAGTCTCCCGCACCGCCTCGGCATCCGCGAGGAGCGCGGGGAGCGGGTTGTGCTCGGCGGGCAGCTCCTCGCGCCCGAAGAGCAGGAGCGCGACGTCGAGCGGCGTGTCCGCGACGCCGCTCAGATCGCGGACGAGCTCGATCGCGACCGCCAGGCCCCCTTTCATGTCGCTCGCGCCGAGTCCGTGGACGGCGTCGCCGTCGAGCCGGCCCGGAAGGTTCCCCTGCGCGGGAACGGTGTCGTAGTGGCCTGCCAGCACGACGAGCGGTGCTCCCGGACGCCGGGCCGGCACGAAGAGCGTGGCCTCCTCGCCGGCCCAGGCCGGACGGAGGGTCGACGGGCACGAGCTCGTGGAGGTGCTCCCGGATCGCCTGCTCGTGCAGGCTCACCGACGGGATGTTCACGAGTTCGAGCGTGCGGGCTGCGAGGCGTTCGGCGAGCCCGGTCACCGGCGGAGCGTACCGCGGCATAATCCGCCCGTGACCGTGCGCCAGCCCGATCCCGCGCCCGGGGCGGAGCCTGAGCGCGGGCTCGTCGTCGGGGTGTTCCCGAAAGGAGTGGACGGCGAGGAGGAGCTGGCCGAGCTTCGCGAGCTCGCCCGGACCGCGGGCGTCGAGCCGGTCTCCGAGCTCGTCCAGCACCGGAACAACCCGGATCCGCGGACGTTCGTGGGCAAGGGGAAGCTCGCGGAGCTGAAGGCGGCGTTCGGGAGCTCGAGCGCCGAGGTCCTGCTCGTCGACGACGAGCTGACGCCCGTCCAGCAGCGCGAGCTCGAGGACGCGCTCAAGGCACGTGTCGTCGACCGCACACAGCTGATCCTGGACATCTTCGCCCAGCACGCGCGCAGCGCCGAGGGCAAGCTGCAGGTCGAGCTGGCGCAGCTCGAGTACAACCTGCCGCGCATGCGGGGGATGTGGCAGCACCTGGAGCGGCTCGGCGGAGGCGTCGGGACGCGAGGGCCAGGTGAGAGCCAGCTGGAGACCGATCGTAGGCTCGCCCGCAACCGCGTCTCGCTCGTCAGGCGTCGGCTCCGCGACCTGAGCGCGCAGCGCGCCACCCGTCGGAAGGAGCGCCGCCGGAGCGCCGTGCCCACGATCGCGCTCGCCGGCTACACGAACGTCGGGAAGTCCACGCTGCTGAACGCGCTGACGGGTGCGCACGCGTCGGTCGACGACCGGCTCTTCGAGACGCTCGACCCGACGACCCGGGCGTTCGAGCACGACGGAAAGCGATACCTCGTGACCGACACGGTCGGGTTCATCCGCCGGCTGCCGACCCAGCTCGTGGAGGGCTTCACGTCGACGCTCGAGGAGACGCTCGTCGCGGACCTCGTGCTGCACGTCGTCGACGCCTCCCTCGGGGAGGGGCGGCTTGCCGAGACCATCGCCGCGGTCCAGTCTGTCCTCACGGAGATCGGGGCCGACGACGTCCCGGTCGAGCTCGTGCTGAACAAGGTCGACCTGCTCGACCCGCTCGCGCGCCGGCGAGTCGGGAATGCGTTCCCGCGAGCGCTCCAGATCTCGGCGCGGAGCGGGGAGGGCGTCGACGCTCTGAAGGACCATGTCGCCACGCTCTTCTCGGACCGGTTCGAGGACGTCCGCCTGCTCGTTCCCTACTCGGAAGGGCGCGCGCTCGCCGAGCTGTACGGCCTCGGTGCCCCGATCGCGGAACGCCGCGACACGCCGGAGGGAGTGCACGTCCGCGCGCGGCTCCCGCGCCCGGAGATCGCCCGCTTCGCGCCGTTCCTCGTCGCCGGGGAGGCCGACGCGGAGGTCTCCGCCCGGTGATCGAGGTCGCGGTCCGGCGGCTGCGAGAGGACGCCGTGCTCCCGAGCCAGGCCTACGACGGAGACGCGGGGCTCGACCTCGCGGCCTGCGAGTCCGCCGTGCTCGAGCCGGGCGCCCGCGCGACCATCGGAACCGGGGTCGCAGTCGAGATCCCCGAGGGGTACGCCGGCTTCGTGCAGCCGAGGTCGGGGCTCGCGTCCCGCCACGGTATCGGCGTCGTGAACTCCCCTGGCCTCATCGACTCCGGGTACCGAGGCGAGATCCGGGTCGTCCTCCTGAACACCGACGCGACGACGCCGTTTGCGGTCGAGCCCGGCATGCGGATCGCGCAACTCGTCGTCGCGCCCGTGGCGACCGTCCGGCTCGTCGAGGTCCCCGAGCTCACGGCGAGCGCGCGCGGCGAGCGCGGGTTCGGCTCCTCCGCGCATTGATGGGTGAGCCGAGGATCCGCGTGTCGGCCATCCTCCGCTGGCGCGGGCGCGTGCTCCTGCTCCGTCACGAGAAGCGCGGGAACGAGGTATGGCTGCTGCCCGGGGGCGGCGTGCAGAGCGGCGAGAGCCTCCTGGACGCCCTCCGCCGCGAGCTCTGGGAGGAGACGGGTCTCTTCCCGGCAGGGTCCGAGGTGCCGCTCGAGGGTCCGGTGGCACTCGTGGACTCGATCGCGCCGCCGACGAACGCCTTCCGCAAGCACGTGCTCCACGTCATCTTCGCGGCCGACGTCTCCGGATCGCTGGAGGACGTCGCGTCGCAGGACGAGGCGATCCGGGGTCACCGGGCGTTTCGGCTCGCGGAGCTCGACTCGATCACGCTCCACCCGCCGATCCAGCGGTTCCTGCAGCGATGGCAGCCGGGCGATCCGGCCGTGTACCTCGGCGAGATGTGGGTGCCCTAGCGTCGTCGCGCGCTTTCGACGCTGCTTCGACACGGTTCCGCCACGATCCGCGTCCCACCGGCGCGGCCTTGCTCGCTACGCTCGCAGTGGGTGGTGGGCTGGGGTGCCCCTCAGGACTCGCCGGTTTCAGCCACGGCCCCCGCGTGCCCGCGCACGCTCGGCCGAGACACGGAAGGCAGCCTCCTCGAGCTCGTCCGCGAGCGGCTCGAGGTCCCTCGGCTCGCTCGCTCCCGCATGTGCCAGCGCCTGCGCGAGGAGCCAGTCCGCGAGCCGTGGATTCCGTGGTAGCAGCGGTCCGTGCAGGTACGTGCCGATCGCGCGCTCGACGCGGCACCCTTCGTACCCGGACGTGCCATCGTTGCCGAACCCGTGGAGTACGCGCCCGAGCGGCTCGGCGTCGGAGTCGAGCAGCGTCCGACCCGCGTGGTTCTCGAAGCCGGCGACCGGGATCCGCACACCCTGTGTGAGCTCGCACTCGAGCAGTACATCCCCGATCATCCGCGTGTCGCCGGCCACGGTCTCGTGCGGGAAGAGGCCGGCCCCCGGCATGAACGAGCCGTCACGGCCGAGGTACCCGCGTCCCAGGAGCTGATAGCCCCCGCACACGGCGAGCAGCGCCGCGCCGCCGGCAACGGCGTCGCGGATCGACGGTCCCTTTGCCGCAAGGTCGGGGGCGACGAGGGACTGCTCGCGATCCTGCCCCCCGCCGACGTAGAGCAGGTCGTGCGCTCCAGCCGGTAGCAGGTCACCGAGGCCGATCGCCGTTACGTGCAGCGAGTGGCCGCGAAGTGCCGCCCGCCTCTCGAGGACGGCGATGTTGCCGCGGTCGGCGTAGATGTTGAGGTACTCGGGATAGAGGTGCCCGACCCGGATCCTCATGGCCCGTCGTCCTCCCAGTACTGTCGCACGAGGCCCCGCTCGGCCAGGATGCCGCGGAGCCGCAGCATCGCCGTGTACGTCGGGAGCACCACGAGCTCCGTGCCCGCGTCGACGAGCGCGAGGCCACGGTCGAGTGCGGCCTCGAGCGCGGGAACGACCTCGAGCCTGTGCTCCGGGAGGCCGCCGTACACGAGGCGGAGACCGAGCTCCGCGGCCCTGTCTCCGCTCACGACGACCCGCTCGACGTGCTCGAGGATGGGCTCGAAGTCCACGTCCCAGATCCAGGAGACGTCGCGACCGTCCGCGATCGCGTCGTTCAGGGCCAGGACGAGCACCGGCGGGACGCCAGCCTCGAGGGTGCGCAGCGCCTCGTTCGCGCCCGCCGGGTTCTTGACGAGGAGCATCACGATCCTCTTGCCGCCGGCCGGGATCCTCTCGAACCGTCCGAACGCCGCGCTGAAGCCTGCGAGACCGTCCCTGACCGCGTGCAGCGGCGCGCCAAGCGCAAGGGCGAGCGTCGAGGCGGCCACGGCGTTGTAGACGTTGTAGAGGCCGGGCAGCGCGACCTCGACTACGACCTCCCCGTGCGGGGTCACGAGCCGGAAGCGCGAGGCGTGGATGCCGACGAGCTCGATGTCGCGCGCCGCGACGTCGAGCGCGGGGCGCGCGTGGCCGCAGGCGTCGCAGCGGTAGTCGCCGAGGTGGCCGACGTACGCCGCCGCGTAGACGTAGGGCGCGCCGCAGCGGAGGCAGTACTTCGAGTCCGCCGCGTGCTGGAGGGTCGGTCGGGCGTGACGTACATCGTCGAGACCGAAACGAAGGGCATGCGCCGGGCCGTCGGCGAGGTCCGCGACGACGGGGTCGTCGGCGTTGACGATCAGCGTGGTCTCCTCCGGGAGGGCGTCGACCGCCGCGCGCCACCGCTCGGCGATGAGCTCGAGCTCGCCGTAGCGGTCGAGCTGGTCGCGAAAGAGGTTCGCCAGCGCGATCACCCGCGGGCGCGTCCTCACGATCGCCTCCGGGAGTGCCGCCTCGTCCACTTCGAACAACCCGAGCTCGGCCCTCCGCCCGGAGACGAGAGCCGACGCGATCCCGGAGAGGAGATTCGCGCCCGCCCGATTCCAGGCCAGCCGGTGGTCGCGACCGAGGATCTGGGCGGCCATCGCGGTGGTCGTGGTCTTGCCGTTCGTCGCCGAGAACAGAGCGACCCCGGAGGGCAGCCGGGCCGCGAGCGCGTCGACCGCGTCGGGATCGACCTTCCAGAGGAGCTTTCCCGGCAGGGTCGTCCCGCCGCCGCGACCTGCGGCACGCGAGAGGGTGCCGACGGCGCGCGCTGCAGAAGTCTCCAGGCCGAGTCGCAGTCCCACGGACGGCGAGGGTAGCGAGTGGGGAGGGGGACGGGCACTCTGGGGAGCTTGCACATTCTCCAAGACGCTCTAAGCTTCTTGCAGACATGGCCCGACCGCGCGCCAGGAGGCGTGCCCAGCCACGCATCGACGAGGCGGAGCTCGCCGCCTTCCGCGCCGGCCTGCGCCGCCGCTTCTCGGACGAGGACATCCTCGAGGAGCTCCGGCTCGCCGCGAAGCGGCTCGGGAGATCGCCGACCATGCGGGAGTTCGCCGCGGACCCGGAGGCCGGCGTGCACCCGCAGACCGTCATCGAGCACTTCGGCACCTGGAACGCGGCGAAGAGGGCTGCGGGCCTGTATCCGCGCAGGTTCCTCACGCGCGATGAGCTTCTCGAGCAGCTCCGGAGCCTGGGGGACGAGCTGGGACGCGTGCCCACCGCCCGCGACCTGGCCGCCCGCCGGCGGTCGCTGCCCTCGGCATCGCTGTACGCGCACACGTTCGGGTCCCTCGCGAACGCGCTCCGCGAGGCCGGGTTCGAGGTGCTTCAGGGGGAGGAACGGCTCGAGCGCGCGGTCGAGCAGGGTGTGGAGCTGGCACTCCGCCTCGGTCGACTGCCGCGCATGGCCGACTGGGCGGAGGCACGACGGGCGGATCCGCGGATGCTGTCCGAGTGGCAGGTCTACCGCCTGCTGGACGTGCCCCGGGGAGCATGGACCGCCTTCCAGTTCCTCGTGCGCCGTCGGCTGCTGGAGGACGGCGCCGACGTTCGACCCGACGGCTCGGTCGGGCGCTGACGAGGCCGTACACTCGGGCCGTGGGTAGCACGTGCGTCTCGTGCGGCGTGGAGGTCGCTGAGAGCGCGCGCTTCTGCCAGGCCTGCGGGACGCCGCAATGGCGGACGTGCCCCACGTGCGGCAACGACGAGCGCGTGTCCGCGGCGTTCTGCTCGGCGTGCGGCGCGGCGCTGAGGGACGACGTCCCGCGGGCTGCGCTCGCCGACGACCACGAGGAGCGACGCGTCGTAAGCATCCTCTTCGCCGACCTCGCCGGCTCGACTGCCCTCGGCGAGCGGGTCGACCCGGAAGACGTACGCGCCGTCCAGAACGACCTGTTCCGTCTCGTCAACGCGGAGGTCGAGCGCTACGGTGGCACGACCGAGAAGTTCGTGGGCGACGCGATCCTCGCGGTCTTCGGAGCGCCCCGAGCCTTCGAGGACCACGCCGAGCGGGCCGTCCGCGCGGCGCTCTCCGTGCGGGACGTCTTCCCGACGTTCGCGGCCGCCATCGCCGACCGCTTCGGCGCGAACGTCGGGCTGCGGATCGGCGTCAACACCGGTGACGTCATCGCGGGTCGGGAGGCGGCCGCACGGGGTGAGCTGATGGTGAGCGGGGACGCGGTCAACGTCGCCGCCCGGCTCCAGCAGCTCGCGAGCCCGGGCAGCGTCCTCGTCGGAGAGCGCACCATGCGTGCGACGCGACGCGTCGTCGAGTTCGGCGCTCGCCGGGAGCTCTCCGCGCGCGGCAAGGAGGACGCGATTGCCGCCTGGGAGGCGGTGTCGGCCGGGCCGCAGGACGCGCGACGGGCCCGTCCGCATGCGGCGCCGCTCGTAGGACGCGAGGAGGAGCTGGCGCTCCTCCGCCTGACGGCCGGCCGCGTCGAGCGCGAGCGAGCGCCGCAGCTCGTGACGATCTTCGGTCACGCCGGGGTCGGCAAGTCGCGCCTCCTCGAGGAATTCGGTGGCGCCGTCGGGCAGGGGCGGGTCGTGACGGGTCGCTGCGTCCCGTACGGGGACGGCATCACGTATCTGCCGCTCGCCGAGGTCGCGAGCGAGATCGCCGGCATCCTGGACGACGATCGCGCCGACATCGCTCTCGCGAAGCTGCGGAGCTCCGTCGAGGCGGTCGTCCCGGACGGTCAGGTCGAGGACGTCATGGCCGCGCTCGCCTGGACGATGGGCCTCGCCCTGCCCGGAGGGTCCTCCGGCATCGGTGACGCGGGAGACGTCCGCAGGGCGCTCCACGAGGGGTGGGCGACGTACCTGGCGGCTCTGGGGCGTGAGGAGCTCCTCGTGCTCGTGATCGACGACATCCACTGGGCCTCGGAGCCCCTGCTCGACCTGGTGGACGACCTCGCTGCGCGGCTCGAGGGGACGGCGGTGCTCATCCTGTGCCCATCCCGTCCCGAGCTCCTCGACTCGAGGTCCGGATGGGGTGGAGGACGCCTCACGTCCTCCACCGTCGCCCTCGCTCCGCTCGACGAGGGGCACTCGGAGGTGCTGCTGCGCGCGCTTCTCGAGACCGACGACGTACCGGAGCGCGTGGCGCACGCGATCCTCGGGCCTGCGGACGGGAACCCGTTCTTCGTCGAGGAGATCCTGTCGATGCTCGTCGAGCAGGGTGCCCTCGAACGCCAGAACGGCAGCTGGAAGGCCACTCCGCAGCTCGCGGACGTCCGAGTGCCGGATTCCATCCATGGGGTGATCGCCGCCCGGATCGACCTCCTGCAAGCGCGCGAGCGGGACGCCCTGCGCCGATGCTCGGTCATGGGACGGACGTTCTGGCCGTCGGCCGTCGGGGTCGAGGACGACATCGTCGCGACTCTCGGCCGGCGAGCCCTCGTCACCGAGCATCCCGACTCGTCGTTCTCCGGAAGGCGAGAGTTCTCGTTCAAGCATGCGCTCACGCACGAGGTGGCGTACGCGTCCCTGCCGAGGGCGGACCGGCGTGAGCTCCACCGGGGAGTGGCGGAGTGGATCGCGGACGCCATGCCGGACCGACAGGCGGAGACCGCAGAGCTCATGGCGTACCACCTCGAGGAGGCCGTTCGGCATGGGGACCGCGACAGTGAGCTCGAGCGGCGCGCGTTCGAAGCGCTCCTCGCCGCCGGCGACGCAGCGCTCCGGCGAGGCGCCTACGCCACGGCGGCCGGCATGCTCGGCCGCGCGCTCGAGATCGCTCCCGGCACGCCGGAGGCGAGCCGGGCTCTCTACCTCGCAGCGCGCGTGGACGTCGCGGAGTCCCGCTACGAGCGCGCGCTCGCCCGGCTCGACGAGGTGCTGGCGATGGGGGCGAGCCTCGACGCGGCCGCCCGAGCGGACGCCCTCGGGCTGAAGGCGCGCGCATCCTGGCTTCGCGGGAGCTGGCGCGACGCGCTCGCCTCGAGCGAGGCAGCCGTGAACGCGCTCGACGGGGAGCCCGAGTCGCCGGAGCTCGCGCGCGCGCTGGCGCGCCTCTCCCAGATCCAGATGCTGCGGGCGCTGCCCGAGGCCGAGGAGACCGCGCAGCGCGCGATCGAGGTCGCGCGCGCGACCGGAGAGGCGGCCGCCGAGGCGAACGCCCGTACGAACCTGCTGACGGTTCGCACACAGGAGGTGGCACCGGACCGACGCGAGCTGGACGCGATCGTGGCGCTCGCGTCGTCCGCCGGCGCGTACGACGAGACCGCACGTGTCGTCGTGAACTACCTGTGGTCGGCCTGGCTGTACGAACCACTCGACCGGGTCGAGGAAGCCGTCGCGGAGGCCGCCCAGAGGGTCTCCAGGGGCCTCGCCACCGAGTCCTACGCCCTCTACCTCAGCCTGTCGCTCGGAGCCCTCGTGTACGTCCCCGCAGGGCGCTGGGACGAAGCCGCGCGGCTCGAGGAGCTCTGGCGCCCTCCCGCGAGCGCGTCCAACCGACTCGTCTGGCTCTGGCTCGTGACAGGGCTGGCGCTGCGACAGGGCGACCTCGAGCGCGTCGACGAGCTGCTGCCCGAGTTCCACGACATGGCGTTCGCGAGCGAGGAGCCGCAGCGCATCCTGCCGCTCGCCACGGTCGCGATGCCCAGAGCGCTCCTCGCAGGTGACCACGAGACCGTTCGCGAGTTCGGCGACGTGGTCCTCGGCTTGCGGGTGCGTGGTGTCGCCTCGACGTCGGCGCTGACCGTGTTCCGCGTCCTGGCCGAGGTCGGGGAGCGAGACCGGATCGACGCGCTGAGGCGAGCGCTGGGGGCCGGGCCGGGGCCGATGAACGCGACGACCGCGACCCTCGCGCGCGGCCTCCTCGCTCGGCTCGACGGCGACGTGGCCGAGGCATCCGCGCTCCATCTGCGGGCCGAGGAGGAGCTGCGCGCGCTCGGTCGTCACTACGACGCGGCCTGCACGGCGCTCGAGGCGGCGGCGTCCCTCGACGCGCTCGGGGACGACGTCCGCGCCGCGCAAGCTCGTTCTCGCGCGGCGGGCGTGCTCGACGCCCTGGGCTGCGTCAACCCGTACTGACTAGGCGGACGCGAGCGCGTCCAGGCGCACGAGGCAGGACACCGCCTCGTCCGGCGCCGTCACGGGCGAGTAGGGCTTCTCCTCGCGGTAGCGGCGGTCGGGCCGGAAGCGACGCTGGCGGTCGACGTGCCCGTCCACGACGCGCACGAGCCGTCCCTCGCGGACCTCGCGCACGTCGAGGCGCGTGCGGAGCGCGGCCTCGACGATCGCGAGCGCCCGCCGGGTCGAGGCGAAGAAGAGCTCGGTCCCCGTGCGCCCGAGCCAGAGCGGCCGGGCCCGGCCGCGGGCGAGGAAGAGCGCCTTCGGCTCACGCTCGTCCATCCAGGCCGCCGCCATCGTGCCGCGCAGCTCGGAGAGCGCGCGCGAGTTGTTGCGGCGCACCTCCATGAGCGCGAAGATCGCCTCGGAGTCGACGGTCATCCCGGGCTCGTGACGCTCGATCCCGTAGGAGCGAAGGAGCGCGTCGTCGTTCTGGATCACGCCGTTGTGGACGCCGACGACGGAGCCGTGCCTGATCGGATGGTTGTTCGCCTCGATCGCGGGGTGTCCCTTCGTGTGCTCCCGGACGTGGATGAGCGCGTGCGCGGCGACGGGTGGGAGCTCGATCTCGTCGAGGAGCGCGCTGGCCCCGCCCCGCAGCTTCGTCAGCGCGATCTCACCGTCGTGCCCGCGGTACGCGTAGCCCACCGCGTCCGCACCGCGCTCGGCGATCCCCGCGAGCAGCGCCTGCGCCGCGAGCGTCCGCTCGACCGTCGATTCGGAGCTGAGGCTGTATCCGGCTATGCCGCACATGCGCCGCTGTCAGACCGCTTCGTTCTCGAGGCCCACGAAAAGCGTAGACGTCGTGGAGGAGGACGAGGTTTGCACGAGCGAGGATCGGTTTCTCGTCGGCGTTCAGGATCCCTCGTCCCGGTTGTCATCCCTCAAGCGGGGCAACCTCGCCGCCGATAGTTCGCCCGTGGAAGGCAATGCGGCGGAGCACCTCTTCGACGTCGTCGACGAGGACGCGCAGAGTGCGGCCGACGAGGCCGTGCCCAGAGAGCGCGAGGACCTCGCCGGGCCGACTGCCGACGACCCGCTCAAGCTGTACGTGCGCCAGATCGGCGACGGCCGGCTCCTGACCCCCGCGGAGGAGCGCGAGCTCGCGCGGCGGAAGGACGAGGGCGACGAGGAGGCGAAGCGCCGGCTCATCGAGTCCAACCTCCGCCTCGTGATGTCCATCACGCGCCACTACACGCGCGCCGACGTCCCGCTCCTCGACCTGATCCAGGAAGGGAACCTCGGCCTCATCCGTGCAGTCGAGAAGTTCGACTACAAGCTCGGCTACAAGCTCTCGACGTACGCGACCTGGTGGATCAAGCAGGCGATCTCGCGCGCGCTCGCCGAGCAGGGAAGGACGATCCGCCTCCCGGTTCACGTCGCCGACCAGGTTCGCAAGGTGACGAAGACCAGACGACTCCTCGGACAGAAGCTCAACCGCGACCCGTCGGTGGAGGAGATCGCACACGAGATCGGGATCACGCCCGAGCGCGTCCAGGATCTTCTCGACCTCGTCCAGGACCCCGTGAGCCTGGAGACGCCGATCGGGGACGGGGACTCGAGCGTCGCCGACCTCATCCCCGACCTGAACGCCGATCAACCGGAGGAGGAGACCGCCGACCGCGCCCGCTCGACCGAGCTCCTCGACGCGCTCGCGAAGCTCCAGCCCCGCCAGCGCCGCGTCGTCGTCGAGCGCTTCGGACTGGACGGCGTCCGCCCGCGGACGCTCGAGGAAGTGGGTGCGAACCTCGGGATCACGCGCGAGCGCGTACGCCAGCTCGAGGCCCGTGCGCTCCGCGAGCTCCGCGCCGTCGCGCCCGAGCTCGAGCTGTACCTGCGGACGTAGGATCTCGGGCGCGCGGGAGCCGCTCGCGAGCCCGTGCGACCCGCCGCGGGTCAGATCGCCTCGACGGACTCCATCTCGCGCAGACCGGCCAGCCGCCGAAGCGACTCGAGCTCGATCTGGCGGACGCGCTCGCGCGTGAGTCCGAGGCGTCTGCCGATCTCCTCGAGCGTCTGCGCCTCGGCGCCGCCGAGCCCGTAGCGGAGGACGACGACCTCGCGCTCTCGTTGCGGGAGGGCTGCGAGCGCGCGGCGCAACGCCTCGCTGCGCAGGTTGAGCTCCACCGCCTCCTCCGGGAGCGGCTCGTCGCCCGCCACGAAGTCCCCGAAGACCGCATCCTCGCCATCGCCGACGGGCGCGTCGAGGCTGGTCGAGGCACGCGCGGCGGCCCGCACCTCGAGCACCTGCTGGACGGTGAGGGACGCCTCGTCGGCGATCTCCTCCAGCGTCGGCTCCCGGCCGAGCTGCGTCCAGAGCAGGCGGTCGGCGCGGTTGATCTTCTGGAGGCGTTCCACGATGTGCACGGGCATGCGGATCGTCCGCGCCTTGTCCGCGAGCGCGCGCGCGACGGCTTGGCGGATCCACCAGGTCGCGTACGTCGAGAACTTGAAGCCGCGGCGCCAGTCGAACTTCTCGACGGCGCGGATGAGCCCGAGCGTCCCCTCCTGAATGAGGTCGAGGAAGGGAAGACCCTGGTTGCGGTAGTTCTTCGCGATGGACACGACGAGGCGGAGATTCGACTGGATCATCCGTTCCTTCGCGCCGGGGTCGCCTCGCTCGATCGCCTTGGCGAGCTCGACCTCCTGTGCGGCCGTGAGCAGCTGGTGTCGCCCCGCCTCACGGAGGAAGAGCTGCAGCGCGTCGGTCGTGGTCTCCACCGGCGCGGTGATCGCGGCCACAACCTCGGAGTGGGAGGGAGGCCGCTCGACGACCTCGATCCCGCGCTGATCCAGCTCGCGCAGGAGCGCGTCGTGCTCGAGCTCGGTCAGCTCGTACGCCTCGGAGACCTCGGCGAGGTCGGCCGCGCGGACGGACCCGGCTTGCTCGGAGTGCTCGAGCAACTGCCGGATGTCCTCGACGAGGAGGATTGTCTCGATGTCGGTTTGGCTCACGCGCGGCGGGGAAGAACGCGAGACTGTCTGTGGACACTCTCTCGCATCCCGGCGCCCCGTGTCTAGGGGGCCGTCGAAATATCCCCCAGGCAGGTGGGGCTGCGAGCGCCGCTCTGGTCGGAGACGGCGACAACGCGTAAGCTGACAGACGTACGAGAAGGGGGGAGAGATGTACGCGCGTGTCGCCACGTTCGAGAATCGAGACGTCAGCCTCGCCGACGAGCTCGTCGGCCTCGCGCAAGAGCGGCTGCCGGAGATCGCCGGCTCGCTGCGACACACGCTGCTCCTCGACTCGCGAACGCGGAGTGCCCTGGGTATCGCGCTCTTCGAGAGCGGCGACGAGCTGAAGGGGGCCGAACGGGCGTTCGACCGCCTGGACGGCGAGATCCCGGAGGTCGTACGCGGCCGGCGGACGTCGGTGCGCGCGTACGAGGTCGTCTTCGACGAGCTGGAGGGAGACGCAGCCGCGGCCCGCGTGAGCTCGCTCCTGAGCACGCCCTATCGGGTCCGCGACATGCTCCAGACGGCGCGCGAGCAGATCCTCGGGGAGGCGTCGGAGCTCGAGGGCTGGAGAGGAGCGCTGGCGCTCGCGGACCTGGACAGCGGCGACACGAAGATCGTGACCTTCTGGGCCAGCGACGATGCCCTGCGGCGGAGCGAGATCCGGGAGACGCAACTTCGTGGTCGCGTCGCGGCCGCCGGTGAGGCCGCGATCGTGGGAATCGACCGCTACGACGTGACGGTCGCTGCGGTCCCCGTCGCGGCCTGAAACCCGCAAGCACTCGAGCCCAGGCGACGTTTGCGTCGCGTGGCGGCTAGAGCCTCCGGGTGCCTCGGACAGTGCGATCCGCGAATTCACTGATGCCCTCGTGACCGAGGGGCGAAAGGGTTGTGGCTGATGGGGCTCTACGCGATGCCCCCACCTAGGAGGTCTAGATGTTCACCTATGTCGGGCTCTTCAAGCTCGCGCCGATCGCGCGGGAGCACCTCGAGAAGACCCCCCAGTACTTCGACAAGATCCACAAGATCGTCGAGGCCGAGGGCGGGACTGTCGAGCGCTTCCTTGCTGTGATGGGCCCGTGGGAGTATCTCGGCATCTTCGAGTATCCCGATCTCGAGACGGCGTTCCGCGTTCTCGGCAAGATCGCGAAGCTCGAGGTCTTCGAGACCGAGACGTTCCCGGCTGAGGAGGTCAAGCTGTTCTGGAAGGCGCTCGTCTAGCGTCGACCTCTTCCCCAGAAGGACTGCGCGTGGGCCGCCCGGAGGCGGCCCACGCCGTTTGGCGCTCGACTGCGCTCGGTACCACCAGCGGATTGAGGTCGGTCAAGAATGGGACCTAGGCCACGTCGACGGCGACCGCCTGCGTTACGCGGGCCCCGAGCACCGGCACTCGCGCGACTGCAGCGAGGGGGGAAGCGGGCGACGGCTCGGCACCGCAAGCTCCGCGAGGTGCATCTCGAGCGGACACCGCGAAGGTCGCGAGAATAGTGAGCGCAGCCGTCGAGATCCACGTCGGGCGCGGCATCTGGCAGACGGTCGCCGCGTCCGGCGCTTGATCGAACGACGGTCGGTCGACATCGGCTAAAGAAAATGCTCATCTTGCGCGTCAGAGAGGTGTGATCGGACGCCACGGAGCGAGCCTGGATGAGCTCGAAGCGCTGTACCGCAACCGCTTCGACGTCTTCACACGCGTCGCGGCGAGCGTGACGGGCGACTCTGAGCGAGCACGGGACGCGGTGCAGGAGGCGTTTGCGACAGCGGTGCGCAAGCGCCGCTCCTTCCGAAGCGACGGCCCGCTCGAGGCCTGGGTATGGCGCATCGTGCTCAACGCTGCACGCTCGGACGTGCGCCGGAGCATTCCGGCGGTCGAGTACGGCGAGCCGGCCGCCGCGAACGGGCATCCGGAGCGGGATTCCGAGCTGCGGGTGGCGCTCGCACGCCTGCCGGAGCGGCAGCGGACCGCCGTCTTCCTTCGCTACTACGCCGACCTCGACTACGCGGCGATCGGCGAGGCGCTCGGCATTCATGCCGGAACCGTCGCCGCGACCCTCAATTCGGCGCACACGGCGCTTCGCACCCAACTGGAGGAAGTCCGGACATGACCGACCTCGACCGCACGAGCCTCGATCGCATCCTTCCTGCCACGCCCGGATCGGCTGACTGGGAGGACGTCCTGCGCCGTTCGGGTGCGGGCCACGTCGGGCGTCGCCGCCTCGTCGCGCTCGCTGCCGCCGTGCTCGTCATCGTGGTGGGTGCCGCATCTGCGTTCGGCGGCGTTCGCGCCTTCATCCTCGACAGCGGCTTCATCGGCCTGGCTCCCCTGGGAGCAACGCCGAGCACTCCGGAGAGCGGCGAGCTCGAGATCTTCTACTGGGTCGCCGACGGGGCTCCCGGGGAAGGATCGGACGGAAGAAGCCGCAACTGGGTATACGCCGACGGGCGGCTGATATCGGACAGGTTCTCGAACGGCCTGGTCGAGCAACGCCTCACCCCCGAGGGCTTCGAGCTCTTGCGATCGGAGATCCTCTCGACCGGACAGTTCAGCCTCGAGCCGCCCCCGCCTCCGCCTCCGCCCCCCTGTCCCTTGGGCGAGAGCAGCGGCGACAACGGCTGCGCGCCACCGCAGCCGCTGCCTCTCCCCGGCGAGCCGCTCGAAACTCCCTTCGGCATCACGATTGCGGTGCGCGATGTCGGCAGTCTCTCCCGCGTCGATCGGGCGAGCGATCTGTACCGCCTCGAGGAACGGCTGACATATCCGGCGTCGTGGCTGCCGGCTAGCGCGTGGGTAGATCGCGAGGTAAGGGCGTACGTGCCCTCCACGTACGCGGTCTGCTACGGAGGATGGCCGCCCGATCAACCGATCGAGCCGTCTCACCTCGTGACCCTGCTACCGCCAGCGGCCGAGGACTTGCTGCGCGCCAAGGACATCACACGGAACGAAGGGCTCTTCGGCTCACCAGGCGATTTCCATGTCGTGGCTAACCACTGCTCCGACGTGACGAACGAGGAGGCCCACATGCTCGCCCAGGCCTTCGACGATGCGGGGTTCGAACGGGTCACGCGGGCGGCCAGGCTGGGGTACCGCTTCGAGACTCCGGGATCGAACGAGAAGAACGCCGAAATCTACTTCGAGCCGTACCTCCCGCATGGAGAGCTGATGTGCTCGGTATGCGGGTGAGGGTCCGAGCACTGCTGAAAGGAGAACGGATGAACGCTCGAGTCGTAGCCCTCGTCGCGCTGGCTGCGGTGGTCACGCTGACCTCCGTTGCGGCGGCCGGCCCTGACGCAGCGAAACAGCGGGTGGCGATCGACATGAAGCTCTATCCGCAGAAGACGTTTGTACTCACGCCGCTACAGGCCGGACCCCTGAAGCGCGACTCAGGCACGATCAGCCACAACTTCCTGAGCATCCCCGGACGCGACGTGATGCGCGACGGACAGAAAGTCACGATCTACGACGGCGGTGTGGCGACACTCACCGGAAAGCGAGGAACCCTCACGATTCGAGACCGGAACGAGTGGGTATCTCTCGGGCGCGACGGGAATGGCGACGGTGAGCTCGACGGCATCGCCATCGGAACCTGGAAGGTCGTGCGCGGGACCGGCCAGTACGACGGCATCGCCGGGAAGGGGCGGAATGGCCATATAGGCCTCGGTAGCCCTTGGTATGCACGCTACGAAGGCGTGCTGACCACGAGCTGAAGCTGGGGGAGTCGGAACGACAGTCCACCTGTGATGAGCGAGTTCCACCACGGCCACGAGCCACGGGCGGAGGAGATCGCTCTCCATCAGAAGTACCTCACGCTCGACGGTCAGATCGACGCGGCCAGACTCGAAGGAAACGAGGCTGAGGTTCGCCGCCTCGCTCCGCTCGTCAAGCGAGCCAAGACGCGCTGGATCAAGGCCAATCGCAGAGTCACTCGCGGGAACTAGAGCGGAACCGCCTGAGATGCTCTCGGAACTCAGCCACGACGAACAGGAGGTCGGTATGGAGCGATTCAGCTTCGGTGATGACGTGGCATTCGTACCGCGTGGAGATCTGCTCGATGGTGTGACCGTCGCTCCGTTGACACAGCCCTTCGAAGAAGGGGCGCTCGTCCAGGCGGCGATCTTCCGATTCGAGCCGGGCGGTCGGCTCAGGCGGCATCCCGGGACGTACCCGCAGACTCTCGCCGTACTCGAGGGATCAGGAGAAGTGAGCGGGGCGAATGGTGTCGATGAGCCGATCGGCGCAGGCGAAGCGGTCTTCTTGCACGAGGGTGAAGACCACGAGATGAAGTCCGACGCTGGGCTAACGGTGCTCATCATCGAGGGCGAGAGCCTCGATCGATTCCGAGAGCGTCCCAAGTCCGGCTCCTGACTGCCGACTTGGAAGAATCGCCCTTACCCATCGGGCTACTACGGCCAGGCTCACAAGGCGATGCGCCGGCTGCCAGTCGGTGAGGTCTCGGCCCTCGTGGCTGTCAGTCGACCTGCGGTTCGGGGGCCGGGTGCTGGACCCGAACGCACGATAACGTGCGTTATGTCAAGTTGGCACGTGCGGGACGACCGTTAGCTCCCTCCCGCACCGTTCGCAGGCAAGCACCACTCCTTCCGCCCCGGTCAGCCTGCCGCCGCAGTACGGGCAGAAGCGGACGGGATGCGGAGTCGCTCCGTCCGCGGCGACTGTGCCACGGTCGACCCAGTGCAGCACCGGAACGGTCACGACGAAGGCGGCGAGCGCGATGCCGACGACGCCGAGGCTCCGGAGGTACCACTCCCCCGGGTCGGAGAGCCAGGGCAGCACGCTCCACATCGCCGCGCCCACGCCGAGCAGCGCGAGCGCGCTCCAGAAGACCCAGCGGTGACCCCGCGCGAGCCTCGACAGCGCGAGCAGGCTCGCCACGACGCATGCGACCGCAACGACCAGCGCCGTCCCCGTCAGCTTGCCCAGCGTGTCCTCCGCGGGCTCGGCCCAGATCTGGACGATCGCGAGCCCGAATCCGAACGCGCCGAGTGCCGTGCCGACGATCGGAACCGGCCCGAG
Organism: uncultured Actinomycetes bacterium; assembly: GCA_963705535.1. Taxonomy (GTDB): domain Bacteria; phylum Actinomycetota; class Thermoleophilia; order Gaiellales; family Gaiellaceae; genus GMQP-bins7. Next base: position 137,915 of record CAVPJY010000003.1, on the reverse strand, counting down.
CAGGCATCGCTCCCACGCGGGCTCGCACGCGAGCCCGAGGAGCACGGCCCCGGTCACGCACAGTGACGTCCCGAGGATCTTCCCCTGCGTCTCCCCGAATCCGGGAGCGAGGACGGCGTAGATCCCCAGAGCCGCATTCACTGCGATCGAGGCGAAGAAGGCGCCCAGACCGATCCGCCGCAGCCTCCGTCCGACGGGACGGCCAGGGCTTGCCAGCTGCTGAGGAAGCGTCGACGTGGGGCAACCTCCTCTTCGCTCCGCCATCAGTGTCGTATGCGGCCGCCGCGACGCCATCCGCGTACTCCCCGATCGGACGCGGGAGTGAGCAGTCGGGCTACACGACAGCGGCGAGGAGCATTTCGACGGGCATCAGAAGGTCGCCGCCCGGGCACCGCTCAGGATGACGAGGACGACGATCGCGGCGATCACGAGCCGGTAGACGACGAAGACGCCGTACGTGTGGCGGCGCACGTATCCGAGCAGCCAGTCGATCGCGAGGAGGCCGCTGCCGAACGCCGCCAGCGTCCCGACGAGGAACGGGCCGGTCCAGCCGTTCGGGAGCTCGCCGAGCAGCACGTCGGTCACGCCCTTGAAGACGACCGCCCCGAGCACGGTCGGCAGAAGCAGGAGGAACGAGAACCGCGCGGCGCCGTCCCGGTCGAGGCGCATGATGCGTCCGGCCGTGATGGTGATCCCGGACCGGGAGACCCCTGGCGCGAGCGCGAGCGCCTGGGCGAGCCCCATCGCCACGGCATGGCGCAGCCCGAGATCGCCCATGTCCCGCTCCTGCGGGAAGCGGTCGGCCACCCACAGGAGGACGGCCCCGAGCGCGAGCAGGATCGCGATCTGCCAGGGCTCGCCCAGGGTGTCCGCGATGACGTCCTCGCCGAGGAAGCCCGCGAGCGCGGCCGGGATGGTCGCGACGAGCACGAACCAGGCGATGCGCTCGTCCGGCGTCGAGATCCGGCGACGTCGAAGTGTCCCGACCCAGGCGCGGACGAGCCGGACGGCGTCGGCCCAGAAGTACGCGGCGACCGCCACGAGCGTCCCCAGGTGCAGCGCGACGTCGAAGGTCTGGTTGAACCGGTCGTTCTGCTCGAGATACGTCCAGTCGGACGCCCAGGGCACGAGGATCAGGTGCCCGGACGAGGAGATCGGGAGGAGCTCGGTGAGCCCCTGCACGATGCCGAGCACGAACGCCTGGGCGTTCGTCAGTGCATCCGGGTCGTCGCCGACACCGAGCAGCGTCAGGACGAGGGCGAGCCCCAGCACCGCCCCCGCGACGCTGTAGACGACGGAGCGGCGCACGGTGGCATCCTACGCAGACCTGCTCTCAGCGGGCAGTCGAGAAATTCACCGCAATTTCCGACAAACGCCGCCGACGGCGACTTGACCCTCCGGCCCCCGTCCCGTAGCTTCCCCCTTGCACCGAGCACGGAGCGCGATTAGGTCGAAGCGCAGCTCGAAGGCTCTACGCGGAAGCGGACGGTCAGCGGGTTGTGTGGACGAAAGCGCCACCGGCTCGGTGAACTCTTTTCAGGGTCGGAAGCGGGTCGCGGCGCAAGGCCAGGCGGTAGGATCGCGCGCGATGCAACTCCGCATGCCGAGCATCGACAAGGGCGTCCAGGCGTTCGTCTGGGCCGTCGTCTTCTTCCTGTACCTCTGGCTCGGCGCGCTCGCCGTCGGGTTCGCGGGCGGCACGTCGTTCGTCCTCTCCCTCCTCGTGGGCGCGGCCGTCTTCCTGTTCGTCCGCCTACGGGGCGGGGAAGCCGCGCAGCCGTAGGACCGCCGTCTCCGGCGGCCTACGAGCTCGGCCCTGATCCGGCGCTAGCGCTCCGGCTCGGTGCGGTCGTTGCTCGCGAGGGACGCGACCAGCCGGTCTGCGAAGTCGCGGCCCAGCGCTGCCTCGAGCCGGTCGAGAGCCGGCTCCCGCTCGGCCGGGTCGTTCCCGTCGACGCCGTTCACTGCGGCCAGGAGACGGGGCGAACCGGTAGGGGCGACGTTCATGAGGGCGGCGGCACTCATGCGACCCGTATCGGCACCGCTCTGGCGGCCGCCGATCCCTGGCGGGAGTGACACCCCCGGCTGAATGGGGTCAGGACTGGAGATCGAGCCTCCTCTCGTCGAAACGCGCGGACTGGAGCTCGGCACGCAGTTCCTCGACTGCCCGGAGCGCGTCGTCGCGAAACACGTGCGACACCACCCCCACGCGCGGGTCGTTGCGGAACGGCACGTCGAGGTGCTCGGCGGTGACGAGGTTCACGGACACCGCTGAGCAGGCAGGGCAGCGGACGGCGACACCCAGCAGGCCACCGCCCGGTGCGATGAGCGAGAACGCCGACGGCGTGACGGGGCGCGGCCGGCCTTCGAGGAAGCAGAAGAAGCTCCACGGCCACTCCCCCACGCCGATGTGCCCCGCGGCCACCTCGGACAGCTCGAAGCCGATCGGATCGTCACGCGAGGTCATCAGGTTGCGGAAGTGCCCGGTCGCATCCGTCCCCAGGGGCGCCCAGTCGAGCTCGTCGTGCGAGACGAGGCCCGGGTGCTCCTCCCCGCATCGGCACGCGAAGAGGACGCGGTACACGGCCGGATGCGCGGCCCCGGGCAGTCGCTCGAGGGTGCGGAACGAGGACAGCCGGACCTTCGCCTCTCGACCGTGCGGGCACGCAAACACGTAGGTGCCCGTCAGCGCGTCGTACATCGACTCCTTGTAGTACAGCGGCCGGACGGGACCGGCCCGACGGCTCAGTACTGGATCAGCGAGTGCACGTCGTAGCCGTCGAGACGCTCACGCCCGCCGAGGAAGGTCAGCTCGATCACGAAGAGGAGGCCCGCCACGACACCCTCGAGGTCCTCGACGAGCTCGACCTTCGCACTCGCCGTCCCGCCCGTCGCGAGCACGTCGTCGATCACGATCACGCGTGCTCCAGCGGGCACCGCGTCCCGGTGCACCTGCAGGCTGTCGGTCCCGTACTCGAGCGCGTACGTCGCTTCCACCGTCTCCCGCGGCAGCTTGCCCGGCTTGCGCGCCGCGATGAACCCGGCGCCGAGCTCGTAGGCGAGCGCTGCCCCGAAGATGAAGCCACGGGCCTCGGCGCCCAGCACGAGGTCGGGCTTCCGCGGTCGCGCCCACTCCGCGAGGCGCCGGATCGTCTCCGCAAAGTACTGCGGGTCGGCCATCAAGGGCATCAGGTCCTTGAAGACCACTCCCTCGGTCGGGAAGTCCGGCACGTCCCGGATGCGATCGCGGAGGTCGAGCGTCACGACGTCCGCTCCGCCGCCGCGCGCAGGTCTCGCAGGAAGAGGAGGTGCGAGAGCTCCTGCGAGACGCGGGCGAGCGCCTCCAGGTCCTCGAGCGCGCCCTTGCGCCTCTCCGGGTTGCGCGACCGGAGGCCGGGCGCCACCAGCTGCTCGACGAGTGTCGCCTGACGGCCGGCGGCGGTCAGGAAGGTCCGCAGATGGCGCGCGTCGATGCCGTAGCGCGCAAGGCGTGCGCACGCCGCGACGATGTCCGCCTCGCTCTCGCGGTAGAGATGCGCGCCGCTCTCCGTGCGCGACAGCACGACGCCGAACTCCTCGAGCTGCCCCACGAACTCGGGAGTCGCCGATGCACGGTCGCAGACCTCGGCGAGGTCGATCTCGGGCTCCCGGCCGGTGAGCCCGACGCTTCGCCGCTTGGCACGCTCAGCGGAGGCACCGGGCCCGTCCAGCTCTTCGCGGATCACGCGGAGCGGCAGGAACTCGTCCCGTTGCAGGCGCAGGATCGTCGTGAGCCGCTCCACGTCCTCCGGCGCGAACAGGCGGTAGCCCCCGCGTGTCCGCCGCGGGGCGATGAGGCCCTGGTCCTCGAGGTAGCGGATCTTCGAGACGGAGATGTCCGGGAACTCGTCGCGCAGCTCCTCGCACACGGAGCCGATCGTCCGGAGCCTCGGCTCGGCGCCGCCCTTGCCTCGCCTCGTGGTCGCGACGGTGCTCATCGCAGCAGGAAGGTCAGCCGGTACTTTCCGATCTGCACCTCGTCGTCGTCCGAGAGCTTCGCCGACTCGATCCGCTGGCGGTTCACGTACGTGCCATTGAGGCTTCCGAGGTCGCGGATCGTGAACGTGTCCCCCTCGCGGACGAGCTCGGCGTGACGCCGTGAGACCGTGACGTCGTCCAGGAAGACGTCGCATTCGGGCGAGCGGCCGATCAGGGTCGGCCCTTCGGCCGGCTGGAACGACTGACCGGCCATGCCGCCGCCCGATCGTACGACGAGCGCCGGTCCCGTGATCCCGAGCGAGGCGAGCAGGGACTCACCCTCCTCCCCGCCGTCCTCGACATCGAAGGTCATGGTCGTCTCCCCGCCCGGGTCCACCGCGAGAAGCGCTCCGCAGCGGGAGCAGTAGTTCGAGGCCTCGGGGTTCTGGAAGCCGCACTCCGGGCAGTAGACGTGGGTCACTCCGCGTCCGCCGTCGGGGCGGCCTTCCCGCTGAGGATCTCGCTCAGGCGCTCCACGTCGGCGAGCTGAGCCTCCCCTGCGCTCACCTGCTCGCGCAGACGGGCGACGAGCTCGGCCCGGAGGATGTCGATGCGCCCGTGCAGCACGCGGCGGCGGAAGGAGATCTCGTCCTCCTCCTTTTCGAGCTCGCGGATCATGGTCCGCAGGTCGTCGTCGGACAGGTTCGTGAGATCGGGAAGTGGTTCCAACGGTCGCCTTTCCTCGTGGTTCCGTGAGTAAAGCAGCACGCCTTCCAAGGGGTCAACCTCAGCTTGAGACTTTGGACCTGGTTCGCGGCGCGCTTCCGTCTCCCTGCCGGGAGCCGTCAGCCGCTCGCGAACGCCCCTCGCGCGCGGGCCACGTACTGGATCGCCGCGGCCAGCGCGAGCGCGACACCGATCCAGAGCACGACGACCGGCCAGCTCGTGCCCTCCTCCGTGACGATGACGAAGCAGAGCGCCGCGTACAGGATCCAGGTCGCGAGCTTGCCGAGGAAGGTGACCTCGAGCTCGAGCCCACGTGGTGCGAGCAGCTTGTAGCCGAGGACGAGCGCGAGGTCGCGCCCGAGCACGACGAGCGCGGCGAGGGCGGGGATCCTCCCCGTCGCCCACAGGAGGACGACGGCGGTGCCGATCATGAGGCGGTCGGCAAGCGGGTCGGCGACCTTGCCGAAGCGGGACTGGACATTCCAGCGGCGCGCGAGGTATCCGTCCAGCTGATCGGTCAGCGCGGCGGCGGCGAAGAAGACTCCCGCCCCCCACGCCGCGCCCTCGCCGGCGCGCAGGTAGAGCCAGGCGAAGACGGGGATGGCGGCGAAACGTGCGAGCGTGAGTGCGTTCGGTACGTGACGACGGAGATCTCCTCGCGGCACGGGGACACCCTACGGCGTCGCGGTTCACGCAAGCGCATGGAGCGGACCGCGTTGCTAGCGTCGCCCGCGTGGCCGAGACGCTCACCCTGCCCGGCTTCGTCAACGTCCACAGCCACACCTTCCAGCGCGCGCTGCGCGGTCGGATCGCGGGAGGGGACTTCTGGGCCTGGCGTGAGACGATGCTCGCCGAGGCGGAGCGTCAGACGCCCGAGCTCGTCCGCCGGTCGTACGAGACGACCTACCGTGAGATGCGGTCGGCGGGCTACACGGCCGTGGGCGAGTTCCACTACCTCGGCGTCGACGAGGCCCTCGCCGCGCACGAGGCGGCGGAGGCCGCGCACGTCGAGCTCGTCGTGCTCCACGTCGCCTACGCCCGGGGCGGTCTCCCCCGGTTCCGGCAGGGCTCCGTGTCGGCGTACCTCGAGGAGGTCGACCGGCTGCGTCGGGAAGGCATCCGGGTCGGCGTCGCCCCCCACTCCGTCCGGGCGTGCCCGGCGGACTGGCTCGAAGCGGTGGCGCGCTACGCCGACGCGGAGGCGCTCCCGCTCCACGTCCATGCCGACGAGCAACCGCGCGAGATCGAGGAGTGCCTTGCCGAGCACGGCTGCCGGCCGATCGAGCTCCTCGCGCGCACCGGTTGCCTCGGTGAGCGGACGACGGTCGTGCACGCAACGCACGCCGACGGCGCCGAGCTCGACCTGCTCGCGTCCTCCGGCGCGACCGTGTGCGCGTGTCCGACGACCGAGGCCGACCTCGGAGACGGCTTCTTGGCCGCGGAGCGCATCCGCACGCGGTCGATACCACTCTGCATCGGGTCGGACTCGAACGTCCGGATCGACCCGCTCGAGGAGCTGCGCGAGCTCGAGGGCATCGCGCGCCGCCAGACCGGACGACGCGGCGTCTTCGGCACGGGCGAGCTGCTGCGTTTCGGGGGCGAGCAGGGGGCGCGTGCCCTGGGCCTCGACACCTGGCCCGACATCACGGTCGACCTCGGCCACGCCTCACTCCTCGGGGTCGCCCACGAGGACGTCCCGGCCGCACTCGTCGCCGGCTGCGGAGCCGACGTCGTCGCAGCGTAGCCTCCGCTCTGCGCGCAGGGATCCGCTCGGCGAGTCCCAGCGCTCCGTTAGGTGACGACGACCTCTGCCCCTGCCGGCTCGGCTCGCCGAGTGTCGCCAGAGACCGTTCCGGTCACGAGCGGGGATCCCCGGGACGGCGATGCGGCCTTCTACGGGGTCTTCTCCGACGATCCGGAGCTACAGTCGAGAGGGATGACGCACCATCGCGCCGAGCGAGCTCGCCCGGCTTGTGTCGCCCCTCGTACCCGTCGGCGTCGTGAAAGGATGAGTCGAGAGCCATGTCCGTCGACACACACGTGGACGTCAACGAGGAGACATTCGAGCAGGAGGTCGTGGAGCGGTCCTGGCAGACGCCGGTGATCGTCGACTTCTGGGCTGCGTGGTGCGGCCCCTGCCATGCCCTTGCGCCCGTCCTCGACGCCGAGGTCGCCCGCCGCAACGGCGCCGTCGCGTTCGCGAAGGTGGACGTCGACGCCAATCAGGGGCTCGCGGCCATGTTCCGCGTACAGGGGATTCCGGCCGTGAAGGGGTTTCGCGACGGCCGTGTCGTCGCCGAGTTCGTGGGCGCGCAGCCCCCCACGCGCGTCGCCGCGTTCGTCGACGAGCTGCTCGCCCCGCCGCGCATCGAGAGCGTGCTCGAGGAGCTGCGCACTAGCGGGGACCTGCCTGACGTGCTCTCGGCGCTGGAAGCCGGAGACGACGAGCGGGCGCTCCAACTGCTCGTGGACGGGATCGCGGAGGCGCCGTCCGAGGAGCGCGTTCGCCGTCGCGACGTCGCGGTCGCGATCTTCGACCACCTCGGCCAGGACGACCCCATCAGCGTCGCCTACAGACGGCGCCTCGCTTCAGCGCTCTATTGATACGCAGGGCGAGGAGCCCGCTCCCGCGGGCACCTCACCGCGACATCCCTGAAGGCGTCCGCTTCGCGGCCGCGTCGCGCCTCGACACCCGTCGCGCCAGGCGCCCCTGACTGCGCCGGAGAGGCACACCGAGCCACTACGATGGCCGGGGTGGGCGCGTTCCGGTACCTGATCGTCGGGGGAGGCATGACGGCGGACGCGGCGTGCCACGGGATCCGCGACCATGACGCGACGGGGTCGATTGGCCTCGTGGGTGAGGAGCCGGTCGCGCCGTACGCCCGACCACCGCTCTCCAAGGCGCTGTGGAAGGGCAAGCCGGAGGAGTCGGTCTGGCGAGGGACATCGGAGCTCGGTGTGGACCTCGTGCTCGGGCGCCGTATCGTCTCCCTCGACCTCGAGGCTCATCTGGCGACGGACGACTCTGGCGAAAGCCATGCCTACGAGCGGCTGCTGCTCGCGACCGGCGGCACCCCACGGAGGGTGGACGCCTGGGACGACGGCGTCGTCTACTTCCGAACGCTGGAGACCTATCGACGCCTGCATGAGCTCGCCGGCGAGGGAGTACGTGTCGTCGTCGTCGGCGGCGGCTTCATCGGCTCGGAGATCGCGGCGGCGCTCGCGACGAACGGCTGCTCCGTGACCATGGTCTTCCCGGACGACGGCGTGGGAGCCCGGCTCTTCCCGGCGGGGCTCGCAGCCTTCGTCAACGACTACTACCGCTCGCAGGGGGTGGACGTGCGTTCCGGCGCGAAGGTGGAGGCGGTCAGCCGCGACGACGGTGGGTTCTCCGTGGAGACGGACGACGGCGGCGTTGCAGCCGACGCCGTGGTGGCCGGCCTCGGAATCGTCCCCCGCACCGAGCTCGCCGAGCAGGCCGGTCTCGACATCGACGACGGCGTGCTCGTCGACGATCGCGGGCGCGTCGGAGGACGCGCGGACGTCTTCGCGGCGGGCGACGTCGCCCGCTTCCCCGTGGAGGCCCTCGGCGGGACCCGTCGCGTGGAGCACGAGGACCACGCGAACACGCACGGCCGGGTGGTCGGCGCGAACATGGCGGGCGCCGACGAGCCCTACGATCACCTCCCGTTCTTCTACTCCGACCTGTTCGACCTCGGCTACGAGGCCGTCGGTGACGTCGACGCGAGGCTCGAGACGACCGCCGAGTGGGCCGAGCCGAACCGGAAGGGCGTCGTCTGCTACCTCGAGGACGGCCGGCCCCGCGGGTTCTTGCTGTGGGACGTGTGGGACCGTGTCGATTCGGCACGCGAGCTCATCCGAGCCGGGGCGCCGGTGTCGCCCGAAGCGCTTCGCGAGCTCGTCGGCTGATCGAGCGCGCAACGCCGGGCCGCACGCGGGCGAGGATCGAGAGCGCGACCACGTCGAAGACGACGTAGCCGCTCGCGGCGCCGCTCGGCGGATTCCCCTGCGAGAGACCGAGCCCGGGCACCGTAGCCTCCCAGGTCCACGTGCCGAGCGCCGTGCCGTAGAGCTCGAGGGCGGCGACGACGACGAAGACCCCTGCGTACACGGCGCGCCTGGTCCACGCGAGCACACCGACGAGGAACGCGCACCCAACCGCGCCGGACACGTCGGTGACCGTGAGGACGCTCAAGCCAGCCAGGGCCCACGCCGTCGCTCCGAGCGCGGCCGTCACGACGAGGGCCTCCCTCCTCCCGCCAGCAAGCGTCGCGAGGGAGAGCCCCGCCAGGTACACGAGCCCGTGGCCCGGTGGGACGAACGCCGGCAGGTTCTCGAGCCGATAGCCGTACACGCCCCACACGAGCGAGCCCATGACCTCTCCTACCGTGGCGACGCCGACGACGGCGACGGCCTGCAGGCGAACCGCCGACGAGTGGAGCGTCAGGAGCGCGGCGAGGACGACGCACGTGAGCACGCCCAGCAGGAGCTGGCCGTCTCGGCCGACGTGGCGGTCGAGCCAGAGGCCGCCCCCGGTCCAGGCCGTGACCGTCGCGAGCGTGACGAGGGCCGGCCGGGACATCGGAAGTTGTTCGCCGACCGGCCCCCTGTGGTTCGATCGCGCGAGGCGGGCCGCACGGCCCGCGCGCGACCGCTAGTCGTCGAGGACGAACGTGATGAGCATGTTCACCTGGTACTCGGTGATCGAGCCGTCGTCGAGCCTGACCTGCTGCTCCTTGATCCAGGCGCTCTTGACGTTTCGCAGCGTCTGGTTGGCCCGAGTGATGCCCGACTTGATCGCATCCTCGAAGCTCACCGACGAGGTCGAGCTGATCTCCGTCACACGTGCGACAGCCATGCCTGCCCCCTTTCCGCTCGTGGTCTCCCACGAAGAGTCTGCTCGAAACCACCCCACGCATGCGTAGGCTCCGTCGGTGTGAGCGGCCCGCTTCCGCCGGATGAGCTCGTCATACGCGTCGGGGTGAACCCGAATGTGCACGGCGATCCAGAGGCGCGTCGAAGGCGTTTTGAGGAGATCGGCCGCGGCGTCTACGCGCACGTACTCGCCGCGCTGCCGACCGACTGGTCGTGGAACGGCACCTCCGTTCTCGATTTCGGATGCGGGTCGGGACGCCTCCTCCGGCTCCTGCTCCCCCATCTCACCGACGGTGCGTCGCTGACCGCGTGCGACATCGACGCACCCAGCATCCGCTGGCTCCGAGAGCACTACCCGGCGACGGTGCGCGTGTACGTCAATGGCGACGCACCCGAGCTCCCCGAGCCCGACGGAGCGTACGACCTCGTCTGCGCGATTTCGGTGTTCACCCACCTCACGCGCTGGGCCGAGTGGCTGCTCGAGCTGCGAAGGGTCCTGAAGCCGGGCGGACTGCTTGTCGCCACGGTGCTGGGAAGAGCCTCCTGGACAAACGGTGCGGCAGCCGCGCGCAGCATCCCATGGGATGACGAGCGGACAGGTCTCATCGTCGAGGACTACGGTGCCGGGTTCGAGAGCGGATACGGACCGGCCGTCTTCGTCTCGGAGTGGTGGCTACGGGACCACTGGGGACGCGCGCTCGAGATCGTTCGCTTCGAGCCGCGTGGCATCGCCACGAAGCAGACCTCGCGGGTCGGGCAGACGTGGGTCGTTGCGCGCAGACGACCCGACGGCGAAGCGCCGACACCCGGCGAGCTCGTCACTCCGGGAGCGGATCCACGCGAGGCGCTCGCCGCGCAGCGTGCACAGTGGCTCGCGTACGAGGAGCTCGCTGCGCTGCGCACTCGACTCCCGCGCGCCGGTCGAGAAAGCACATGAGAAGAGACGCCGGCCCGACGTCGTCGACGTCGGGCCGGCATACCGATCCGCTCTGCGGCCGCCCGAGCTGCAGGCGACCGGGCGTCGCGTTCGACCTACGGGTTCGGCGCGTTCGAGACGCTGCTCGCAGCGTCCGAGAACAGACCCCGAAGGACGTTCCTGAGGAAGAAGAGCGCGATGATGATGGCGATCGCGAGGAAGCCGAGCAGAATTGCGTACTCGGTCGTCGTCTGGCCATCCTCGCGCTCCCGGAGCTCGGCCACAGTGACCTGCAGCCAAACCACCGGACGCATCAGGATGTCAGTCATGTGGAGGGATCCTCCTGTGATCGGAGGGGCGGACGAGCGCCCCTGCGGCTGATAGCTCGCCCGCCGGGCTCGACAGGCTCACTTAGGTTCGGAATACACGAGCGGTCGGACAACTACCCGAAAGGTGGATTCATCTCGTACCCCGTTCTTCCTCCTAGACGCGTCCTCGAGAGCGCTCCCGCCCCGATTCAGGGATCAGCGAAAGAGATCACGTGTCGATGAGTGCACCATGATCTGGCCAGTTGCGGCACTGGCGGTTCTCGTGCTCGGCTTCCTCATCGCGTACGGCTCCGTCGTCGAGCACCGAGTCAAGGCGCAGCGGAAGCTGTAGACGCGGGCGCTCCAGACGGCCGTGGGCGCGGTGCGCCGATGACATGATGCGCAGGCGCGAATTCCAGCGACGCCTGACGAAAGAGGACGCGGCCGTGACCATCTACGAGCTCCGCTCGGGAGAGCACTCCATCGGGCGCCGCGAGGCGGGCACGGCTCAGCAGGCGCTCCTCGACCATCTGCGATCCCGAGGCTGCTCCGACGCGGAGATCACGCGGCTCGGTCCCGACGCCGTGTCCTGGCGCGGCGCCGTGTACCGCGCGATTCCGGCTTCGAGCGACGACCCTGCGGATCGACGGCTGTCCTGACGTCCGAGCAGCTGTCTGACCCACATCGGCAGCTTCCGCACGCCGCGTTCGTCTTCGCCGACCACCGCCGGTCACCGGCGCCTCCTGATCCACGCGGCGTAGCCCACGAAGCCCGGGATCATCGTCCAGAACAGCACACCCGGCACGTAGTTCGTCGGGACGCCGAGCGCCGTCGCGATCGCGAGCGCCAGGACACCGCAGGCCGTCAGGACTGCCAGCAGCCAGAGCACGTCCTTCAGCAAGCGCCCGTTCAATCCTCGCGCATCCTCCGCGACGTGGCGGACAACGCAACCCCTTGCGCCGTTCGCGACCGCCCGGGCGGCGCTGCGATCTCAGACCGTGGGCTCGTAGATGCTGATCGGAACGCCGTTCGGATCAAAGGCGCCGAAGCCGTACATGTCCCACGCCCGCGCTCTCGGCGGCGCCTTCGTCCTGGCTCCTCCTCCAGCTTCGTCGTGGGGACTACGAAGACGAACCGGCGGGCGCAGAGCGGTGTGTGTCACGACTCGGAGCCTACAAATGCGCATAGAGGGATTTGGCGACCTTCGGAGCGCGGAGACCCTGGAGGTGCTCCTCGCGATCGGCGAGTCGGATGGGTAGCCGGGAGCGGCAGGGGCGAGCGGTCTCGCCGGCGCGGAAGGAGTGGATGGGGCGACAAGGTCGAGGCTCGCGACAGGGATCACGCGGTGCACTCGCCTATCCCATGCGCGACTGCCGCGAACGAGACTACAAGGACGGCGGGACTACATCGGTCGGGTGTGACAGCGCAAGAGCGGTCGCCTCCTCACGACCCGCGAGGTCGCTGCTCTTCTCGCCCTCCACCTGATCTCTACGACTCGAAGCGGTCGACGCCGCGCCCCCTACACGTCCTCGATCGGAAGCCCACGCTTCCGCGCGAACTCCTCCGCCTGCTCCCAGGTAAGCCATAGGTCGGTCTCCTCGAGCGTCACGTTTGGGTCGTTCGCGTCTGCGATCCAGATCGGCCCGTAGTCCACGCCCTCAACCTGCTCCTTCGTCTTCCAGAAGACGATCCGGTCGCCTCCCACCTCGAACGGTTCCTCGGACTCCTCGCGACTCGGTGAAGGCCCAGGTTCCCGGCTGTGACGTCTGAACCAGCGCACGGCTGAGAACCCTAGTCGGACTCGCTCTCAGGGAGTTCCGGGGCGCGCGACGCGACCACGACCTCGAGCGGTGCGACGATCGCTCCCTCACCGCCTCGGGTCTCCACTCGGGCCGAGCGATCCGTCGTGGCGGTCCGGCGAGGTCGAGCGGCTGATCGGGCTAGGCGCAAACGGATCCAGGGGGACAAGAAGCCCGCCGATGCCGATCCTCGCCGGCCCCGACGGGAACCTGGTTCTGCTCGATCGACACCACCCGCTGACCTGACAACGGAACGGTTATAGAATTCAAGCCCCAGATCGCCGGCCGCAGCCCTGCGATCCCAGCGTCCACCCCACCCCATCCTGTGGAGGTCACGCGATGAGCAGCCGACTTCGGCGTTCCCTTGTTCTCGACGACCCTCCTGGCCCTCTTGCTCGGGGTGATCCGGCACCGCGGCGCTGATCGGCCTCGCGGCCAACCCGCCGGACACCCGCGTCGCGGGCATCGACGTCGACGCGACGACGATCCCGCAGCTCCAGGGGCTCATGGATCGCGCATCGGCTGACGTCCGTGCAGCTGACCCAGTTCTACCTGCAGCGGATCCGCAAGCTCAACCCGACGCTCAACGCGGTCATCACGGTCAGCCCGACGGCCCTCGCCGACGCGCGCGCAGCGGACAAGGCGCGCCGCGGCGGCGATCACCGGCCGCTGCTCGGCATCCCGATCATCGTCAAGGACAACATCGACACGACCGGCATGCCGACGACGGCCGGCTCGTGCGCGCTCGAGGGCAGCACGCCCGCCGACGCGTTCATCGTCCAGCAGCTCAGGGCCGCCGGCGCGATCATCATCGGCAAGGCCAACCTGTCCGAGTGGGCGAACTTCCGGTCCGCACCGTCGTCGAGCGGCTGGAGCGGGATCGGCGGCCAGACGAACATGGCCTACGTCCTCGATCGCAACCCGTGCGGCTCGAGCTCGGGCTCGGGCGTCATCGCCTCGGCCGACCTCGCGGTCGTCGCCGTCGGCACCGAGACCGACGGTTCGATCGTCTGCCCCTCGGGCGCGAACGGCAACGTCGGCATCAAGCCGACGCTCGGCCTCCTGAGCCGGGCCGGCATCGTCCCGATCTCGGCCGACCAGGACACCGCCGGGCCGATGACCCGCAACGTGACCGACGCCGCCGTGCTGCTCGGCGCGATGACCGGCGTCGACCCCGCCGATCCGGCGACGGCCGACCAGGTCGGTCACGCCTTCACCGACTACACGCAGTTCCTCGACGTCGACGCGCTCGACGGCGCCCGGATCGGCGTCTGGCGCGAGTGCAGCTTCGAGATCGACGGCGACCGGTCGACCCGGACGTGTCCGCGATCATGGACGACGACGATCGCTGCGCTCGAAGCGGCCGGGGCGACAGTCGTCGATCCGGCCGACATCCCCTTCGGCGACTGGGCCGACGGCCGAGTTCCCGGCGCTGCTGTGCGAGTTCAAGACCGACATCGCCACCTACCTGAAGACGTACACCGGCCCCGGCTACCCGAAGACGCTCCAGGACCTGATCGACTTCAACAACGACCATCCCGAGCTCGAGTCCGGCGCGCCGGAGTCCAACTGGAACTCGCTGATCTTCGACCTCGCCCAGGACGACTGGCGGCCGCGACGCCGACTGCGGCGCGCAGCGAGCGATCGCGACGCCGGGCGCTCAGGCGGCGATCGACGACCTGATGGCAGCCGAGGACCTCGACGCGATCATCGCGCCGACGAACGGACCCGGCGTGGGTGACCGATCCGGTCAACGGCGACCTCGGAGGCGACTTCTCGACGTTCGTCGGATCGTCGGGTCCGCCCGCGGTCGCCGGCTACGCGAACGTGACGGTGCCCGCCGGCTTCGTCGGGCCGCTGCCCGTCGGCGTGTCGTTCATCGGCGGCCGCTGGGACGAGCCGACGCTGATCGCCCTCGCCTACGCGTTCGAGCAGGCGACCCAGGTGCGCGTCCCGCCGCAGTTCATCCCGTCGATCGGCGACGGGCCCTCGGCGCGCCAGCCCTCGTCGCACGAAAGGCAGAAGGCATCCATCCCGGGCCGCAACAGCACCTGGAAGACGCCACTGCGGTAGCTCGTCTCTTGCCGGCCCGCACTCGCCCGGCGGGTGCGCAATCGCCCAGGCGCGACCGAGCCTTGCCTTGGCGCTTGGCGTACCCGCCGGGTGGGCAGCGCGTTTCGACAGGACGAAGGGTGCCGTTGATCGATCGTCGATCCACGCGACCAATCGAGGATCTCTGCCGGGGGCTTGAGCGAATCGCCTGCTCTCAGGGTCCCCGCGTCAGTCGATCTGCGTGGCCGCGATCCGCTGCGGGACTGTGTCGGCGTCGACGTTGGTTACGCGAGCGCGAATCACGCGGCCACGGAGGAAGCGGACAACCCCTATGACGTCCCCCACCTGGGGAGCATGCTCCGCCTGGTGCTTGTAGAAACGGTCGACCGCGTGGGACGGATCGCTCGACGTGAGCGAGACGCTGAAGGTCTTTATCGCCACCACAGGACTATGGCACCTTGACGCAGGCCGATCGCGGTTGGTCGAGGTCGTTCGTGTGTCCGATGGCCCGACCTGTTCGGCGCCCCGACTGAGTTGCGAGGCCTCGATGCCGAGCGCCTCCACGGAGGAGTGGTCACCTGGCGTGTGGGGACGCTTACGTCAGCGGTGAACCACGAGGCGCAAGAAGATGATTGCGAGAACGGCGATTCCCATGACCACGCCGGCAGTAAGCCAGGCACCCGCGACCAGGATGATGAGCAGCGAGATCGCCAGGCTATGTCCGACGATGAGCTTTGCCGACCTCGGAGTCCTTCGATGCTGTTCGCTTCGATCACGGGAGGTCACTCGTCCAAGCGTAGTGAGGCCTGGCCGAGAGGGTGCTGGGTTCTCTCACCCCTTGTTGGTGCTGTTCGAGCAGATCCGCCTGGGCTGAGCCCTGCCTCCTACTGTCGTACCCGAGTGAAGTACGGGATCAGGTCAGGGCCGGGTTGCTTAGCCGTGCCGTATCTCGCGTGCAAGCCGCTGAGCCGTCGCGAACGATAGCCTCAATACCCCACCTGCCGTCGAGGCCATTCGGCGTGGCGCGGTAGTCGACAAACGGCCGCGCGTACACCCGTCCGTTCACGGCGAACGCGAACCGCTGAGGCTCGCCGGGGACGCCCGTTGCGGCGGGCGTTCTCGTTCTCGGAGGAAAACCGCTACCGCTCCAACGGCGCATAATTCTCGTGAGGCCGGGCGTGGCCTTCTCGTTGAGGGGGACGAGGACTGACGGCAATCGGAACCTCGATTTTCCGCGCCCGGCCCGCACCCTCCGCGAGCTCGCGGCGCTTGATCCGTCCGAGGTTGCAACCCCGCGCCTGGCCCGAGGCACCTCGGGAACGACGAGCGCCTGGTCGTCCTCGGCCCGCTAAGGCGTGCCGGGACCGATGAGGAGCAAGATCAAGATGTCGATCGCGGCCCATAGCGCCACGCCAAGGCCGAGGTACGAGAGCATCTTGACTCGGGAGACTGCCAGACGAGGGGGACGTGCGTCGCAGCTATGCGACGGCAACGATCAGCGCGTAGAGCGCGTACGCGATCACCACGTAGATCGCCACGACGCTGCCAAGGAACAGCATTGCGAAGGGTCGTCCGGAGCCGCTCCGCGCGGGCACGGACGCTCGCTGCACCTGCTCATGCGCTGAAGCAGAAGCTTCCATCGAACTCCCCCCATCTCCCCTTGCCCGCGGTTCTCCCCTTGCCCGCGGTTCCGACCCTCACGGTACCCACTACATGTAAACGTTTCAGTCCTCCTTCGCGGAGACGAGTTCGGCCAGGTCGCGCAGCCGGAACCGGCGACGACCTCGGCACCGTCGAGCATCACGCGCCGAATCTGGAATCGGGCGACGTGGTCGTGCTGGCCGCCGGGCGAGAGGCGCTCGTCGTGGCGCGGGTCGAGGCCGAACCTGGCCCGCTGGCGGGCTCGCTTCCCGCCACCGAAATCTGCCTCAGAATGCGGTGGCGGAAGACACCGGGCCGACTGGCGCTGTCGGCACCCACGGACCTTCGATATGGGTTGCCTCCGCGTTGCCCGGCCAAGGCGGCATCGTGATGCACAGAAACCGCAGCGCTTCCGCCCCGGTGCAGCGGTACTGGAAGGCAGTACCGACCGGGATGTCGATGGAGACACCCGGCGTCAGAACGGTCACTTCTTCCCCGCTCTCGTCCCGGCGCCAAATTTCCCCCCGGCCGGACAGGACGTGCCAGAACTCGCTCACCGTGGCATGGACGGTCGCCCGATTCACCTGCCCTGGCGGGACCGTGGAATGGATCATGTCGCCAGTTGTGCCCCCCATCAAGTAGCGGATCTCCGCCCCGGCGGGGGAGCGGGCACCGGGGGTCTCGGGAAACGGGCGGGTCTGCATGGGCACTCCTTCGCGGGCTCGTCCACAACCTAGGCGTTCACCGCTGGCAACAACGGAAACTACCCGCCCCTCAGTAGTTGCGGGTAGGCGGGGTCGCCAGAACAGTCACCTCGACCGCGACAAGGACGGCATCGCCTGCGAGAAGGCTTAGGCCCGCCACAGCGTCCCGGCCAGTCGTCCCAGAGCCAGACCTGCCGGAGACGCTGGCGGTACTCGGGAACGTTTTCCGGCGCCCACTTGCAGACGCGCTCGAAATCCCGACCATCTGCCATGCGGGCGGCTCCTCGGGGTCGTCCGCGCTCCGCACGAGCCAGTGCGTCGTCAGCTTCGCGGAGTCGGCGGGCGTCTCCACTTCGGATGCACTTCGGACGACGAGTGTCGAGCGGCCGCAAACTCAGTCGGGGCGCCGAGATTCGAACTCGGGACCTCTAGTCCCCCAGACTGCTCAGGGGGCTGGCGGGCGGTGTCCGGGTGTGGCGGGAAGTGGCTCCGCTACACGGTTTCCGGGCCTCGCCCCGCTGCCTGAGCGGAGCCGTTCTCGGACGTTTGGGGACTTTGCGGGGACTTTCGGCGCCCGTTCTCTCGCATCTCGAGCGTCCGGTCGAGCTTGTCCCAGGACTCCCCACGAGCGCGCAGCCGCGTGCGGGATCGCACCACCGATGCCCGGGCACGGGGCGGACGCGACGTCCGGCCCATCCGGGCGACGACGACGACCGGGAGATTCTCCAGGTGCTCGCGCTCGGCCTTCGCCGCGGCGTTGATCACCTTCATAGCCTTCGGGTACGCCTTCGCTGCGGCCTGCAGCTGCGGCCCCGCCTGGCGCAAGACCACATCGAAGCCGGTCCCGAGCTTCGCGCACCACGCGCCGTACTCCCTGAACTCCTCCTCCGTGGGAGGCGCCCCCTCGCCGCGCTTGATCTCAGACGCTCGGCGGAAGGTCACAGGATGGGGTGTGGCGTGTCATAGGAAGTTGCTGCCCAGTCTAAAGACGCGACCGGCTCGTCCCAGGACGCCGAAGGGCCGACTCTCGCCGGCCCCCGGACACTTCCCATGCTCACCGCCGCCATCCCTAACGGCCAGTGCCTGCGGTGAATCCTAGCGACCGGCCCCCGACGCGCCTGCGCGGAGCGCCCGCCGCAGGGGGTACTCGGTAGCCCACCCGACCGCTCGCAGGCGCGCTAATCGGTTCCCGTGGGGCCCTCCGGGGCGCCTCGTCGTTCTCGGGTGCGCCCGCCTTGTGCGTCTCGGGCCACCCGACGCGAACTCACTCCTCCCAATACGGCGGTGCCTCCTGCTTAGCCCAACGCCGTGCGATGAGCACGACGACGGCAACCGCGATGGCGAGAGCGACGGCAACGATTGCACCCCAGGCCCAGGGAGACACGGCACAGGAACCGTAAACGTCCCGAGGAGGGCAGCGCCCGCCGTTGTCGTGGTCGGCGGTTGAGAGAGTCGGCGCAGCGCCCTTCGGGGCGCTTCGTCGTTCTGGGGTCTACCGTGCCACGATTCCCCCCATGCTCCGACGTGGCGAGCTAGACGTCTAGATTTCTCCGCGCATGGGACGGAGCATCGACCACATCGAGGTTCCGCTCGGACGCGAAACCGTCCGACTGCCGTGGGCCTCTCGGGAGGCGCTTCTCGACCAGTTCAAGCACCTGGACTCGATGAGCGACATGCGGAGGACGTTCGAGAACGTCGGCACGTCCAGACCCGTTCAGCTGACGCAGGAGCAGAAGCGCGACCTGCTCGGGGTCATCGTGGACTGGGCAGGCGCGGAGGGCGGCTACGACCGTCTGCCGGAGGGCATCTTCGACCTCAGAAGCGCGCTGCACGACGACGTGAGCGACACGGAGGTCGCGGAACGCAAGCCAGGGCGTCGGCAGGTCGAGCCGCGCGTCGGCCACGACAGCCGCGAGCAGGAGTTCTGAACGACAGCCGCTAACGCGAGGACGACGGCTCCCGCGGTCGTCTGCCCGACGCGCTGCGGCCAGCCGGTCGTACCAACCTCCCGGCCGTGCTCGAAGGCGCGCGGCGTCGAGCCGGATCGTGTCGCGAGCTGTCAGCCGCCCACTTAGCGCCTGGCCCCAGGAAGCTCCTGCACCTGCCACAGGAACGTGCAGGTTTGCGATGGGAAGTCACCGACGCCGCCGATATCGACCGTCGCGGTCGCGTCGTTCGACGTGGCGACGACCGTGGCCACGTGGACGGCCCGGCGGGAGTTGGAGTGGCCATATCCCACGGGCACAGTCAGCGATGTTCCCCCGAGCGTGTGATTCCCGCGTTGCTCGAAGCCGTGGGCCGGAAACGGGTGGCGGAGCGGGTCGTCAACCAGGAATTGGGTGACAACAGCGTCCATGGTCTTGCCGCCTGATGCCTGAAATACGGCGCGCGCGGAAATTGACTCGACCGAGGTCAGATGAGGAACAGGACGCCGCGCCACGCACCTTGCCGTCACCGTGACGCCTGTGAGCGGAAGCACATGAGCGACCGACTGGCCCACCGGCACCGTGAAGGATCCGTTCTGCGTCCCCCACCCGGAGGCCGCGTAGGCGATCACGGCACTCGCCGAGGAAGGCGAAAACGCGTGCGCAGCGGCATAAGCGATCACGGCGATCACCGAGGACACAAATCCGACGCGGAGCACCATCGCGTCACCTCCTTTCCGATCATGGCGGTTGCGAGACAGACACGGGGACTCGCGCCGCTCCTCTGGGTTCCCGAGGGACGCGGCAGGCCGCGACGACGACGCAATTCACGGTCGGACCTCAGCCTTCTCTGAGTCCAGCGAGGCAGCCGGCGTGGGCAACGGCCAACTTGAGCTCGTCGTCTGTCCCCCCAAGGCTTCCGACCCACTGGGAATAGGCGCGAGCAACCGCCTGCTCCTCGGCGTTCGTCTCGAGCTCAAACGCCAAGTCGACGAGGCGCTCCCCCGCGCAGCTCTCGCGGCCAGTCTGAAAGTACTCCCACAGCCCCGCGTCCCAGGGGGGACGACACACTTCAACATACGTGGGAGCCGAGACATCTTGGACCGTACACGAGGTGCGCTCGCCGATGGCCCCAGGCGTGCTTCGGAGGAAGAAGAGCGCAACGACGACGGCTACCAGAACGCAGGCGAAGAAGACGACGTACGACCCCCAGCTCTCCCCGGAACGCTCGGGCTGACGCAGAGGATCGTCAGTCATCTCCATCTGCATCATCGGCCGTCAGCCGGATGAGGCTGAACACAAGCGTAGGACTGTCGACGATGGGACAAAGGGCGAGGCCGCCGCGCTCGCACGCCGTGAGCGGCTGCTCGAGCCGGGGCGACTGGCCGCACCCCACGTTCGCGCCACAAGCTGGGAACCCGCCCCAAGTCGAAGGCGGGCTACCAGCTCGCGCGTCCCTGGGCCCAGCGCGTGAGGGGGGGATCACAAGGCCCGGGGTCGGTACGCTACGGGGGCACGCGAGCCCCGCCATCAGGGGGAACTACCGGCTCGCTGAAATCGGCCACGATCGCCACGCATATCGCTCATCGGGACGGATCCGCAAGCATCGCCCGCAATCGGGGGGATACAGCCGGAAGTGAGGGTGATGGCCGTTGCCAGCACAGAAAAGACGAGGCCGGCGGGGTTGTGTCTGGCATCGAAACTAGCGGGTATACGCGTTTCCCGCCTTCCCAGTGCCGCGCGTAACTCGTCCGCATTCGATTCGTTGAAGCCCAGACGCTCGAACAGGCGAGCCTTGCCGCCTGAGACAGCCGGATCAGGGTGCAGAAGATATCCGTACAGCTTCTCGTCGGCGATTACGGCCGTCTCAGCACCTGGACAGTCGGCCTCGTCGTTCATGATCGCCTCGGCTCGTCTGGAGGTTTGGGGACTTTGCGGGGACTCGCGGCTAGGCCGATGCCTCGCAAACTCAGTCGGGGCGCCGAGATTCGAACTCGGGACCCTCTAGTCCCCCAGACTAGCGCGCTAACCAGGCTGCGCCACGCCCCGTGGCTCGGACACCTTAGCGGCTCGCCGAGCGGGCGCCGGGAGCCGGCGGCGCCGAAGGCCGGAAAGCCCACTCCGCCAGACGTTGCGCCTGAGGAGCACGAGGACCAGGAGCACGAGCGCCGCCAGCGTGAGCCAGGACATGAGTACGAGCGCTCTCGACTCGTGCTCTCGCTCGACCGTCTCCCCCACGCCGCGCGCCAGGCGTACGTCCAGTAGCGGTCGAAGAGGACCTCGACGCGTCGAACGAGCCCTTCCGGGCGAGGACGATCAGCTCGGTTTCCGGCCGACGCACCTCACTCGTTAGTACGCAGTCGGAGCCGGGAAGTTATCCCTCGCAGAGCGACACCTGGGGACAGCCCCCTAGGCGAGGCGCTTGTACAGGCGGTCGATGAGCTCGGGCATCGCCTCGAGCTTCTCCGTGATGACGCGGATCCGGTACTCGCGGAAGTGCTCCGGCTCGACGTCGAGCGCGGTGGCGATGCGGGCGATGACGTCGTTCGAGGGGACAGGGCGGTTCCCGTGGACGATGTGGTTGAGGTACCCGGCGGAGAGGTCCGCCTTGTCGGCAAGCCCGCGATAGGTCGTCCCCGTCTCGACCATCAACCGCTCGATCGTCGGGCCGAAGTGCTCGTCGCTGTATCTCCGACGCCTGGCCATCAGTCCTGCATGACCCATTTCAGCACGTCCGGGCCGGGCACGCGATCCTCGGCGCTCCCGTCTCGGCGCCGAACGTCCACCATTCCGTCCTCGAGCGTCTTCCTCCCGACGATGACGCGGAGCGGGACTCCGATGAGATCGGCGTCCGCGAACTTCTCGCCGGGGCGCTCGTCGCGGTCGTCGAGCAGGACGTCGAGCGCCGCCTGCTCGAGCGCCTCCGCAACCGTCTCCGCCTGGGCAAGCACCTCGTCGGCGCCTCCGTGGAGGGCGAGCACGTGGACGTCGTAAGGGGCGACTGACGCCGGCCACAGGACACCGTTCTCGTCGTGGTTCTGCTCGACGACCGCTGCGATCGTCCGTCCCGGCCCGATCCCGTAGCTCCCCATCACGATCGTCCGCTCGGTGCCGTCAACGTCGAGGTACCTCGCCTCGAGGGCTTCCGAATGGAACCTCCCGAGCTTGAAGATGTGGCCGACCTCGATCGCCGGCTGGACGACGAGCCGGCCTCCACACACTGGACAAGCGTCACCCTCCTGTGCCTGCCGGATGTCGGCAAAGACCGGCTCATAGTCGCGTCCCGCCTGCACGCCTCGCGTGTGCCAGCCGTCGCGGTTGGCGCCGGCGACGAACTGCCCGTCCCGAAGGCTCTCGTCGGCGATCACCTCGACGGCGACACCGACGGGGCCGATCGAGCCGCCACCTGCTCCGAACGCCGTGCGGATCTCGTCGTCCGTCGCCGGACGGAACGAGGCCTGGAACACCGTGGTCAGCTTCTCCTCGTTCAGCCGGTCATCCCCACGGACGAGTGCAAGCACCACCCGGTCGCCGACGACGACGGGCATGGCCTTCGACGTCGCCGTCGGGTCGATGCCGAGGAGATCGGCGAGCGTCTCGATCGTGGCCACTCCGGGCGTCGCGACGTCTTCGGGCGCAGCCAGGGGCTCGGGGAGCGTGGGTGGCGGCGCGAGCCCGCGAGCAGCCTCGATGTCGGCGAAGTAGTCGCCGTTCTCGCAGCGCATCAGCTCGTTCTCGCCCGAGCCTGTCGGAGCGAGGAAGCCGAGCGACTCCGTGCCGCCCATGATCCCGGACTCCGCCTCGACGACGAAGGCTTCCACACCGCAGCGTTCGAACATCCGCGCGTACGCGTCGGCATGGCGGTCGAAGCTCGCATCGAGGCCTGCTTCGTCGCGATCGAACGAGTAGGAGTCCTTCATGATGAACTCCCGAACCCGTAGAAGTCCGCCGCGGGGTCGCGGCTCGTCCCGCTCCTTCGTCGAGAAGTGGTACCAGATCTGTGGCAGCTCCTTGTACGACTGGATCTCGCGCGCGTGGAAGGCCATCGTCTCCTCATGCGAGAGCGCCAGGACGAAGGGACGCCCGCTCCCGTCCGTCAGCTTGATCACCGCGGGGATAGCGATGCGACCCGTCCGCTCCCACAGCTCGGCCGGAGTTAGGACGGGACACAGCATCTCCTGCCCTCCGATCGCGTCCATCTCCTCGCGGATGATCTGGACGACCTTCTGGTGCACGCGCCAGCCCAGCGGGAGGTACGTCCACAGCCCTGCGCCGACCTGGCGGATGTAGCCGCCGCGGACAAGCAGCCTGTGCGAGACCGCCTCGGCATCCGCCGGCGCCTCGCGCAGGGTCGGGATGAAGAGCTTGGACTGCCTCGCGATCATCGTCGGGCCAGACTAGCGATGACCGTAGCGCCGCGACGCGGCCGCGGAGCGGTCGCCTTCAGGGGTCTTCGCGCGACCCGAAGCTCGCGCGAGCGAGCTTCGGGTCTTGCGCAAGGTCAGTCGCCGAGCGGAATGAGCGAGGCCTCGGCCATGGCGAGCGCCGCCGGCTTCGCCATCTTCAGCCGCTTCGGGCGCTTCATCCCGTCGGCCAGCCAGCGGTCGATCTCGTGGAAGAGCTCGTCGATGAGCACGTCCGACTCGACCTTGCGCAGCACGCGCCCGTGGGCGTAGATGAACCCGACGTCGCGTCCGCCGGCAATCCCGAAGTCCGCGTCCCCGGCCTCCCCCGGTCCGTTGACCGCGCAGCCCATGACCGCGACCTCGAACGCCTGCGGGTAGGTGCGAAGCCGCTCCTCGACGACGCGGGCGAGGTTCTCGACGCCCACGTTGTCGCGGCCGCAAGACGGACACGCGATCATCACGGGCCCCCGCTCACGCAGGCCGAGCGCCTTCAGGATCTCCCAGGCGACTCCGACCTCCTTCACCGGGTCGGCCGTGAGCGAGACACGCATCGTGTCCCCGATGCCGTCGGCGAGCAGAGAGCCGATCCCGACCGAGCTCTTGATCGCACCCGCGAACTCCGTGCCCGCCTCGGTCACGCCGAGATGGAGGGGGTACGGAACCTTGCCGGCAAGCATCCGGTAGGCCCGGATCATCGTCGGCACGTGCGTCGCCTTCACCGAGATCTTGAAGTCGCGGTAGTCGAGCCTCTCGAGCAGCTCGACCTCCTCGAGCGCGGCCGCGACGAGCGCTTCGGCCTGGTCCCGCTGCGCGAGCTCCGCGAGGTGCTTCGGCAGGGAGCCCGAGTTCGCGCCGATCCGCATCGGGATGCCCGCTTCCTTTGCAGCCCTTACAACCTGCTCTACCTTGTCCGGCCCACCGATGTTCCCCGGGTTGATGCGGACGGCCGCGACGCCGGCCTCGATCGCCTTGAGCGCCAGGGAGGCGTTGAAGTGGATGTCCGCGATGACCGGGAGCGGAGAGAGACGCACGATGAGCGGCAGCGCGGCGGCATCCTCGTTCTTCGGCACCGCCACCCGGACGATCTCGCATCCGGCGGACGCGAGCGCGGCGATCTGCGCCGTCGTCGCCGCGACGTCGTGGGTCTTCGTGAGGGTCATCGACTGGACGACGACGGGCGCGCCGCCACCGACGAGCACGTCTCCGACCCGGATCTGCACCTCGCTGGCCACGGCTAGAGGGTACCGAGGCGCTTCGCGAGAGCGGCTGGCACAGGACCGGAAACCAGGAGGCTGAGTACCCAGCGACACCGGCCGCGAAGCGGCCGCTTCAGGGATTTCGCGCTCGGGAGCCCGCGCGAGTGGGTCGCGAGCCGCGTGATCAGGAGAGGCTGAGGGTCCCAGCGCCACCGGCCGCGAAGCGGCCGCTTCAGAGATTTTCGCGCTTGGGAGCCCACGCTAGTGGGCTCCCAAGCTGCGTAGCTAAGACAGATTGCCGATGTCGTTCGTCAGGCCGATGAAGAAGAGGAGGACGACGACGGCGATCCCGACGACCGACGCGCGCTCGTACACCTCGCGCTTCAGGACCCGGCCGCGCGCGCCTTCCAGGAGCGCGAACAGCACGTGGCCGCCGTCGAGTGGGAGAAACGGCAGCAGGTTCAGCAGCCCGACGGAGAGGGAGATGAGGGCGAGAACCCAGAGGAAGCTCACCGCGCCCTCCTGGACGGCGTCGGAGGAAGCGCGCGTGATGCCGATCGGGCTCGCCACGTCCTTGCGACCCTCGCCGGTCGTGAGGCGTCCCAGCGAGAGGACGATCTCCTTCGTGACGATCCCGGTGACCTCGACCGCGCGCCACGACGCCTCGAGCGGCGGGAGCCCCACGCCCTCGCGCACGATGCCGATCCGGTAGCCGCCGTCGGTCTCGGCCGGAGTGACGGGGCCGAGCCGGATCTCCTCACCGTTGCGGACGACGGTGAGGACGAGCGGGCGGCCCTCGGACCCGAGGATCTTGTCGCCGAGCTGCTCTCCGGACACGGAGTCACCGTCCACCGCGATCACCCTGTCCCCGGCGAGCAGTCCCGCCTCCTGGGCGGGCGAGTCGGGGGAGACGGTGGCGATGACCTGGCTCGGCTTGCCCCCGACGGTCGTGAACAGGATCCCGAGCAGCACGACGGTCAACGCGATGTTGGAAAACGGCCCGGCGAGGATGGCCACCAGGCGCCGCCACGTGGCCGCCTTCCAGTACGCGTCAGGCCCGAGGGCGTCTTGGAGCTCGGTCAGGCCCTTCTCCGCAGACGCGAGGGCGCGCGGCGAGAGCTTCTTCTCCCGGATCGCGAGCTCGAGCTCACGAAGCGCCTCGAGACCCGTGCTCGGGTCGTCGCCTCCGAGCGAGCGCTTCATGCGGTCGATCGGCCCCACGAGCCCGGGCGCCTCCTCGGCCGCGTGCGCGAACCGGCGGTCCACGTCGTGCGGGATCGGGCGGAGCATCCCCGGAATCGTCACGAAGCCGCCGAGCGGGACCGCGCCGATCCCGTACTCGATGCCGTTCCGCGTCGTCTTGAGCACTGCGGGCGGAAAACCGACGTAGAACCTCCGCGGGCGGAGCCCGACCGCCAGCGAGCCGAAGAAGTGGCCCGCCTCGTGAACGAGGATCAGCACCGCCAGTCCCAGGATCGCGATGAAGATGCTCACGGGCGTGCCTCACCGGCTGCGGCTCCCGAGGGGCACGCGGGGATGGCGGATGAGTGCGTCGTCATGCGTGCACCAGCCTTCGCTCGGCGTGCCGGCGGGCCGTGGCATCCGCTTCGACGAGCTCCGCGAGATCCCTTGCCGACGCCCCGTCCACGTTCGAGAGCGCGTCCTCGACGAGCCTCGCGATCTCGTGGAAGCCGATCCGGCCGTCGAGGAACGCGGAGACGGCGACCTCGTTCGCGGCGTTGAACGCGCACGGGTACGTCCCACCCCGCTCTCCTGCTTCGCGCGCGAGGCGGAGGAGCGGGAACCGTTCCAGGTCGGGCGCCTCGAACTCGAGCGTCAGGCCCGCGCGGAAGTCGAGCGCCGGGATCGAGGTCGCCGCACGCTCGGGGTAGGTGAGCGCGTAGGAGATGGGGACGCGCATGTCCGGGTAGCCGAGGTGCGCGAGCGCGGCGCCGTCGCGGAACCGGACGAGAGCGTGGACGACCGAGCTCGGGTGCACGACGACCTCGATCCTCTCGTACGCGAGGCCGAAGAGGAAGTGCGCCTCGATCAGCTCGAGGCCCTTGTTCGCGAGCGTCGCCGAGTCGACCGTGATCTTGGGCCCCATCGACCACGTGGGGTGCGCGAGCGCTTCCTCCACGGTCACGGATTCGAGATCCGCGAGCGAGCGGTTTCGGAACGGGCCGCCGGACGCCGTGAGGACCACCGAGTCGACGGTGTCGGAGGCGCGGCCGTCGAGGAGCTGGAAAACGGCGGAGTGCTCGCTGTCGACCGGCAGGAGGAGCCCTCCTCCCCGCTTCCGGGCCTCGAGGGCGAGGTCCCCCGCCGCGACGAGGCTCTCCTTGTTCGCGAGCGCCAGCGTCACGCCGCGCTCGAGCGCCCAGAGGGTGGCGCCGACGCCGGCGAACCCGACGACGGCGTTCAGGACGACATCCGGCTCCGAGGCCTCGAGGAGCTCGATGACGTCGCCTCCCACCTGCACGTGGTGAACGTCGTGCGCGGCCGCGAGCTCGTCCAGCGGCTGCGAGCCGGACGCGAGGGCGCAGAGCGCGAGGTCGGGCCGTGACGAGACGATCTCGAGCGCCTGGCGGCCGATCGAGCCGGTCGCCCCGAGCAGCGCGATTCGCTTTCGGTCCACGCGCGAAGGCTAGTGCGTGGCGTGTTCAGAACGGGTAGACGCGGCGGCCTACGTCCCGCCCACCGCGAGGATTACGTAGTACGCGGCGGGCCCAGCCCAGAGGAGGGCGTCGAGCCGGTCGAGCATGCCACCGTGGCCGCCGAGGAGCCTGCCGGAGTCCTTCACGTCGAGATCGCGCTTGACCGCCGACTCGAAGAGATCGCCGAGCACCGCCGCGAGCGCGACCGCGGCGCCGAGCAGCAGCATCTCCGGGATTGACAGGAACTCGTCGCGGTCCTTGTACAGGATCACGAAGGCGACGAGCATCGCCGCCACGACGCCGCCGACGAACCCTTCCCAGGTCTTCCCGGGAGAGATCGCGGGCGCCATCTTGTGCCGCCCGACGGCCCGGCCGACGAAGAATGCGGCCGTGTCGGCGGCGAAGACGGTGAACAGCACCGCCATCACGGCCCAGAACCCGTGCTCGGGGATGTCGCGCACGAGGAGGAGGAAGCCGAGCCCCGCGCCGACCCAGACGACGCCGAGGAGAGTGACCCCGAACGACGTCGTGGCGGAGGGTCGCACGTCCGAGAGGCCGAACACGACGAACGAGAAGACGAACGTGGCCAGCAGCCCGCCGAGTAGCCACGGCAGCCCGCCGAGCTGGAACCCGACGAAGGCGAGGACGAGGCCGAGGTAGCCGGCGAGGACGAGCGGCCGATGCTCGCGTGCCATGGTGTACAGCTCGTGGAGCGCGACCAGTCCGCCGACGAGGGCGAGCGCGAGGAGCCACCAGCCGCCGAGGTAGACGACGCCGACGACGAGCGGCAGCAGCACCGCCGCGACGACGATCCGCGAGACGAGCGAGCTCATGCGCCGGTCTCCGGGCCATGTGCATGGGGGCGTGTGGGGAACCTCACCGGCCGCCGAACCTGCGGCCGCGGCGAGCGTACTCCTCGATCGCGGCCCGAAGCGCGTCCTCGCCGAAGTCCGGCCAGAGCGTCTCGGTGAAGACGAGCTCGGCGTAGGCGGACTGCCACAGGAGGAAGTTCGACAGCCGTTGCTCGCCGGAGGTGCGGATCACGAGATCGGGGTCCGGGAGCTCCGCCGCGTACAGCCGCTCTGCGAGCGCCTCCTCCGAGACGTCCTCCGGATCCACGCCGTCCTCCACGAGCCGCCGCGCAGCCTCGGCGAGCTCCGCGCGACCCCCGTAGTCGAAGGCGATCCAGAGCTGGAGGCGGTCGTTCGTCGCCGTCTCCCGCTCGAGTGCCGCCATCTTGCCCTGCAGCACCGCCGGGACGCGGTCGCGACGGCCGAAGAAGCGTGTGCGCACACCCTGCCTCGCGAGGTCGGGGAGCTCGCGCTCGATGGTTTCCTCCAGGAGCTCCATGATGGTCGCGACCTCCTCCGCCGGCCGACCCCAGTTCTCCGTGGAGAACGCGTAGACGGCGAGCGAGCCGATCCCGAGGTCGATGGCGGCCTCGACGGTGCGCCGGAGCGCCCGTGCGCCCTCACGGTGCCCGTCGGCTATCGGGAGCTTGCGCGCCGCCGCCCAGCGGCCGTTCCCGTCCATGATGATGGCGACGCTCCGGGCGAGACCCGGCGCCGGCGGACCGTCGCTCGAGGCCTGCTCGAGAGATGTGGTCGTGCCGGAGGTCACACCTCCATGATCTCCGCTTCCTTCGCCTTCAGGAGGTCGTCGATCGACTTCGTGTGCTCGTCGGTGACCTTCTGCACCTGCTGCTCGGCCCGCCGCTCCTCGTCGTCACCGACGTCGCCGTTGACGACGAGCTCGCGGAGATGCTGGAGGACGTCGCGGCGGACGTTCCGGATCGCCACCTTCCCGTCCTCGGCGACGCGACGAACGACCTTCACGAGCTCCTTGCGACGCTCCTCGGTGAGGGTCGGGATGGGCAGGCGGATCAGCTTGCCGTCGTTGGACGGGGTCAGGCCGAGGTCCGACTCCTGGATCGCCCGCTCGATCGCCTTCATCGCGCCCGGGTCGAAGGGCTGCACCGTGAGCAACCGCGCTTCGGGAGCCCCGATCGACGCCAGGCTCTTGAGCGGCGTCGGCGTGCCGTAGTAGTCGATCGTCACACGGTCGAGGAGCGCCGGGGAGGCGCGGCCGGTCCGGATGGAGTTGAACTCCTGGTGCGTGGCCTCGATGGACCGGTCCATTCGCCGCTTCGCATCCGCGAGGAAGTCCTCGATCGCCGACATTCAGTCCTCCTTGGGGGTGGAGATGATCGTCCCGATGCGCTCGCCGGCGGCGACGCGTCGGATGTTGCCCTGCGCGAGCTCGAAGACGTAGATCGGCAGCCGGTTGTCCATGCACAGCGAGAGCGCGGTCGTGTCCATCACCTTGAGACCGCGCTCGATGGCCTCGAGGTGCGTGAGCTCGGGGATAAACCGGGCTCCGGGATCCGCGCGGGGATCACCGTCGTAGACGCCCTCGACCGCGTTCTTCGCCATCAGGATCGCCTCCGCCCCGATCTCGAGCGCACGGAGGGCAGCTGCGGTGTCCGTCGTGAAGAACGGGTTGCCCGTCCCGGCCGCGAAGATGACGACGCGCCCCTTCTCCAGGTGGCGGATCGCGCGTCGGCGGATGTACGGCTCGGCGACCTCGGAGACCGTGATCGCCGACTGGACGCGCGTGTGCACGCGGAGCTTTTCGAGGGCGTCCTGGAGCGCCAGCGCGTTCAGGAGCGTCGCCAGCATCCCCGCGTAGTCGGCCGTCGCGCGGTCCATGCCCTCTGCCGCAGCTGCCATGCCACGGTAGATGTTCCCTGCGCCGACGACGATCGCGAGCTCTGTCCCCGCCTCCCGCACGGCGGCGACCTCCTCGCCGATCGCGAGCACCGTCTTCGAGTCGATGCCGTACTCCCGGCTCCCGAGCAGCGCCTCGCCGGAGAGCTTCAGCAGGACGCGACGAAAGCTCGTCCCGTCCTCGTGGCTGGCTCGTTCCGCGATCTCGTCGGCGGCCGCGCTCACCGACGTGCCTCCGCGAGCCGAAGCAGCCGCGCGGTCACGCGCCTGCGACCGAGACCCGCTCGAAGGCGACGACCGACGCGCCTGCCTCCTCGAGCGCCTGCGCGACGGTCTTGGACGAGTCGTGCACCCAGGCCTGGTCGGCGAGGACGCCCCCCGGTGTCGCCGCGTAGAAGCGTTTGCCGAGCATGCCCTCGACGATCTTCTCACGGGCGGCCTCTGGCTTCGACTGCACCTCGTCGGAGTTGAGGTAGATCCCCCGCTCGGTCTCCAGGACCTCGGCCGGGACGTCCGTCCGCGCGGCCCACTCGGGCGCCGCGAAGGCGATGTGCATCGCGAGCTGCCGTGCGAGCTCCTCGGAGCCGCCCCGCAGATGGACGAGGACGCCGATCTTGTTCGCTGGCGGATGCGCGTAGCCCGCGAGCGCGTCTCCGCCGCCCCGCTCGAAGCGTGCCGCGCCGACGACGACGATGTTCTCGCCGAGCTTCCCGGCGAGCTCGAGGCGCTCCTGCTCGAAGTCCTCGACCGCGCCCGGACCGTCCGCGTGCACGGCCTTCAGGACGCGATGGCCGAACGCCTGGAACTCGTCGTTCTTCGAGACCGGCTCGGTCTCGCAGCCGATCCCGACGATCGAGGCCACACCGTCCTCGACGACGTAGCCGACGAGGCCCTCGGTCGTCGCGCGGCCGGCGCGCTTCCCGGCCGACGCCATCCCGCGCTCGCGCAAGAGCGTCCGCGCGGCCTCGACGTCGCCGTCCGTCTCCTCGAGCGCGCGCTTGCAGTCCATCATCCCGGCGCCCGTCTGGTCGCGAAGCTCCTTGACGAGCGAGGCGCTGATCGTCGTGCTCACTCGCTCTCGCTCCCCTCGGCCACCGCGGCCGGCTCGAGCTCGGGCTCGGGCTCGGCAGCGTCGGTCTCGCCCTCGTCCTCTGCGGCGGCCTCCTCCGCGGGCGCGGGCCGCGTCATCTCCGAGGGGGTGACCTTCGCCCTCCCGGCCTCGATGCCGTCGGCGACGACGCGCGCCACGAGGTTGCACGAGCGGATCGCGTCGTCGTTCCCGGGGATCACGAAGTCCGCCTCGTCCGGGTCGGCGTTCGTGTCGACGAGGCCGACGATGGGCACGCCGAGCCGGCGCGCCTCGCGCACGGCGAGCTGCTCCTTCTTGAGGTCGATGACGAAGACGGCATCCGGCTGGCGCTTCATGTCTGCCACCCCGCCCAGGTTGGCCTCGAGCTTCTCGAGCTCCGCCTCCATGGCGATGCGCTCCTTCGAGGGCAGGAGGTCGAGCTGCCCGTCCGCCTTGAGGCGACGGAGGTCGTGCAGGTACCCGATGCGCTCCGAGATCGTGCGCCAGTTGGTCAGGAGCCCGCCCAGCCAGCGGTTGGAGACGTAGGGCATGCCCACGCGCTCCGCGTGCTGCGACACGGCCTCCTGCGACTGCTTCTTCGTGCCGACGAAGAGCATCGTGCCGCCGCGCTCGGCGAGGTTCCGCGCAAAGGCATGCGCCTCCTCGAGGAGCTCGAGCGTCTTCGTGAGGTCGATGATGTAGATGCCGCCCCGCTCGCCGAAGATGTAGCGGCGCATCTTGGGGTTCCAGCGGCGCGTCTGGTGGCCGAAGTGCACCCCGGCCTCCAGGAGCTCCCGCATCGTGACGACGGACAAGGGATCAGCCCCTTTCTGGTTGGGTTCGTACGTCTCCGGCGGGCCGGGCGGAACCGCGCGCAGGGCGTCGGCACCCCCGCCTCGACTGGTCGCCGGGTCGAAGGAACGAAAGCCGGAGAAGTGTACCGGCAGGCGCCGGGATCGACCCGCCTAGAGCTCGCGGGCGCGCGAGAGCGCCGCCTGGAGATCCGGCGGGAGCGGCGACTCGACGTCGACGCCGGCTCCTGTCACCGGATGGGTGAAGCGAAGCCGGTACGCGTGCAGGAACTGCCGCTCGAGCCCCAGGTCGGCCTTCACGCCGTACTGCGCGTCGCCCGACACCGGCAGGTCGATCGCCGCGAGGTGGACGCGGATCTGATGTGTGCGGCCGGTCTCGAGCGACACGTCGAGCAGGGCGTGCTGCGGCATCGCCTCCCGGAGCTCGAAGTGGGTGACCGCGTCACGGGGCTCGTCCGTGTCCAGCGAGCGGCGCGTGGGATCGCGCCGGTCGCGGCCGAGCGGGGCGTCGATCCGCCCCGTGCGCGAGCGCGGGTGCCCCCGGACGAGCGCCAGGTACCGGCGCTCGACCGCACGGCGGCGGATGGCGTCCTGAAGCGCCGCGTGCGCCTCCTCGGAGCGCGCGACCACGAGCGCTCCGGACGTGTTCCGATCGAGCCGGTGGACGATTCCCGGGCGATCGGGGTCCGGGCCGCCGGCCGCGCCGAGCGTGAGGAGCTGAGCGGCAAGTGTCCCGCGCGTCTCCCCCGCGCCGGGATGCACGGAGATCCCCGCGGGCTTGTCGACGACGAGCAGGTCTTCGTCGTCGTACAGCACGGCGACGGAGACCGGCTCCGGCGTCAGCCCTGGAGGAGGGCCCGGGAGGTCCACCTCGACGAGGGCCCCGGCGGACAGCCGGTGGCTCTTGGAGCGCTCCGCGCCGTCCACCCGCACCGAGCCGCTCCGCAACAGCTTCTCCGCGAGCGCCCGCGAGGCGATCTCGCGGCGCGTCGCGAGGACGCTGTCCAGCCGGGCGCCGGCGTCCGCGTCAGCGACGGAGAAGCGGAGTTTCCCCACGGCGGGGGCCGTGCAGCCGCCTCGACCGGTCGCCGAGCACGAGCGCGCCGAAGAGCAGCACGACGCCGACGACGATGAACGTGTCGGCGAGATTGAAGGCCGGCCAGGCCGCGAGGTCGAGGAAGTCCGTCACTCGCCCGAGCCGGACGCGGTCGACGAGGTTCGCGACGCTCCCTCCGAGGACGAGCCCGAGCCCGACCGGAAGCACCGGATGTCGGCGGCCGGAGCGCCCGAAGAACCAGAGCATCCAGGCGACGGTGAAGGCGGTGATCCCGATCACGATCCCGGTGCGGCTCGCGAAGAACCCGAACGCGATACCGGAGTTCTCGACGTGGTGGATGGAGACGGGCCCGAGCAGGTCGACCCGCTCCCCGACCGTGAGGGTCCGCCCGACGACCTGCTTCGTGAGCTGATCCGCGGCGATCGCCGCTCCGGCGACCGCGATCAGCGCGAGCCACTGCGCGGGGCCGGCGGCGAGCGAGCGCTCTGCCGACGAGATCGGCTGGAGAGCGTTCGCGGTCGAGCCCACCCGGACGTCCACCTGCGCGACCTCCGAGCGAGCGGTCTCGCTCACCCACGCTCCTGCGCACGCTTGTCGTCGATGCAGAGCATGGCGTACGGCACCGCCTCGAGCCGCGCTGCGTCGATCGGGCGGCCGCAGGCCGCACAGGTTCCGTAGGTACCCTCGGCGATCCTTCCGAGCGCCGCCTCGATCTCGGCCAGCAGCCGCTCGGCGTTCTCCTCGAGCCCCTCGTCGAGCTCTCGCATGTAGGTGTCCGTCGCGTTGTCCGCGATGTGGTCGCCCGGGCCGGTCGCCAGATCCCCGGTCTCCTCGGTGAGGGACTCCGTGTGGTTCACGCTCGCGAGCGCCGCGAGGATGCGCTCGCGCTCGTCCTCGAGCTCGACGCGGAAGTGGTCGACGTCGATGCTCACCGGGAGCCAGCCTGCGTCGCCAGTGCTGCGGCGTCGAGACGAGCCTCGGCGGTCGGGCCGGACAGCCCCTCGATCCCGACGACCTTGTCCCGGGACGAGCGGCCCGCGAGCAGCTCGACGCTCCCTCCGGGCACATCGAGGGCCTCTGCCAGGAGCCGAACGACGGCGTCGTTCGCCTTTCCGCGCTCGGGCGCCGCGGCCACGCGCACCTTCCAGGCATCGCCGTGGCGTCCGACGATCTCGGAGCGCCCGGACCCGGGAACGACGCGTAGGCGCAGTCGCGTGGTGGCGCCGTCCATGGCGGAAGGATATCCGCGCGGCGACGCCTACCCCACGACCTTGCGGATGCCGCCCTCGGTCGGCTCCTCCGCCCCGGCCGGTCGCTCCTCGGACGCGGCGCCCTCCT
The DNA here is from genome assembly GCA_963705535.1 of uncultured Actinomycetes bacterium. Lineage (GTDB taxonomy): Bacteria > Actinomycetota > Thermoleophilia > Gaiellales > Gaiellaceae > GMQP-bins7. Next base: position 103,730 of record CAVPJY010000003.1, on the reverse strand, counting down.
CCCGAGCCTCGGGTGGTGCGTCCCCGAGGGCCTCGAGCGCGGTGCGGAGCTGCGCGCGGATCCTGCGCACGTCCTCTTCCAGGCGGCGCTTCTCGGCCATGGCTTCGCGCGCGACGCGACGCCCCTCGGCGTGCGCCTCCTGCACGATGAGGTCCGACTCTCGCCGGGCCTGCGTCTTCATCTCCTGCGCGGCACGCTCTGCGGAGACGAGGGTGGATCGAAGGAGCGTCTCCAGCTCGCGGTGCTTCGCCGCGTCCGCCTCGAGCTCGTCGAGGCGGTCGGCGAGGTCGGCCCGCTCGCGCCAGACGTCCTCGAAGCTGTCCGCGATCTCGTTCAGCAGCCGGTCCACGTCGGCACGGCGGTATCCGCGCCGGAACGACCGTCGGAGCTGCTGGTGCCGTATCTCGACTGGGGTCAGCGGCATGGTTCCTCCTTACAGGAGCGCCCCGATCAGGTAGATGACGACCTCCGAGACGAGCAACAGCACGACGACCGCGATGATCGGGGACACGTCGAGCGGGCCGAGTGTCGGCAGGCGCCTGAACAGGCGGAGGTACGGACGGCAGACCTCGTCCAGGAACTGTTGCACAGTCGCTGCCGTACGCGAATACGGCAGTCGCACCCACGACATGAGCACGTACCCGAAGATCATGAGGATGTAGATCCACACGAACACGCGCACGAAGCTCTGCAGCGACGACGCCGCATCGGCGACCACGGCTGGAGGAAGCGAAGCGCCCATCGGACGCGTGTTCGCCGTGGAGGGGCGCTTCTCCTACGACGCGTGGTCTTCGCGCGCTAGGCCTGGTTGAAGAAGCCGCCACGTTCGAGGGCGCGGGCGCGCTCCTCGGCGGAGAGCTCGACGTTCCTCGGCGTGAGCAGGAAGACCTTGTCGGCCACCCGCTGCATGCTCCCGTCCAGGGCGTACGTGAGGCCGCTCGAGAAGTCGATGAGGCGCTTGGAGAGGTCCGTGTCGGCGCCCTGGAGGTTGAGGATCACGGGGATCTGCGCCTTGAAGCGGTCGGCGATCTGCTGCGCGTCGTTGAAGCTCCTGGGGACGACCAGGTGCACCTTGGCAGGAGGCCCGGTGTCCACGCTCCGCAGCCGCGTCGACGAGCGGCGCGAGCGCTGCGGCTCCGACTCCTCGGCGGGCCAGTCGTCCGCCTCGGGAGCGCTCGACAGGCGACGTACGTTGTGCCGGTCTCGCTGCCGGTAGCTCTCCTGGAGCTGCTCGTTCGTCGCGTAGCCGTCCTCGTCCCACTCCTCCTCCTCGGCGATGCCGAAGTAGACGAGGGTGCGGTTCCAGAGGTCGCCGAAGCCCATGACCCGGGGATCTTAGCCCTGGGTGCCGCGAAACAGCGTCTCACCGATGCGCACGAAGGTCGCTCCTTCCTCCGCCGCGACGCGGTAGTCCTGGGACGTTCCCATGCTGAGCTCGGAGAGCCCGTGCTCGTCCGCGAGCGCGCGGAGCCGCCGGAAGTACGGGCGGGACGCCTCGGGATCGACGGAGAGCGGCGGCATCGTCATCAGGCCGCGGATCAGAGTGAACTTCCCGACGAACATCTCGATCTCCGCCGGGTCGATGCCCGACTTCGACTCCTCGCCGGAGAGGTTGACCTCGAGGAGCGCGGGAACCGTCAGCCGCCGGGCTGCCGAGTCGGAGGCGAGCGAGTGGACGATCTCACAGAGACGGTTCACGACCTTGACCTTGTTCGACTGCAGGTGGCCGATGAAGTGCCAGCGGAACGCGTCGCCGTACTCGGCGTGCTTCTGCTCGAGGTCCTGGGCGCGGTTCTCCCCTACCACCTCGACGCCCGCTTCGACGAGAACGGACATGTCGGCGACGGAGACGTACTTCGTGGCCGCGACGACCGTCACCCCGGACCCGACCTCCTCGCGGAGTCGCCGGTAGCGGTCGGCGATCTCCTGGGAAGCGGCGACGCTCACGCGTCGTTCGGGAAGGTCAGGAGCTCCCGTGCCGCTGCGAGCTCCGATTCGCGCCCGTCGAGCTCGCCGTTCAGCTTGCGCCGGCGCAGCTCGGTCAGCACCTCCCCGACCCGGGGCGACTCCGGCAGGCCGAGGTCGGCGAGATCGGCGCCGTCGATCTCGAGCCGCACCTCGCGCAGCCGCGTGAAGTAGTCCCGAAGCTCCGGGCGCTCCTCGAGCGCGAGGGCAAGGAGCGGGGCGTCCGGCGCATACGCGTCGGCAAGGACGACCACGTGCGCGGGGTCGAGGGTCTCCGCGCCGAGCCGCTCGACGATGCGCGGGGACACGCTGATCGCCCCCACGATCCGGTCGACGTCTCGTCTGCGCACCTTGAGCCGCGCAAGCCAGTCGTAGGCCTCGTCCGACGAGAGGTCGCGTCCGAGAACAGCGAGGCCGAGGCGCCACGCGGGCGTGTCGAGCCGGAGCTCGTCGCGGAGCTCGAGCGCGCGGGCCAATAGCGCCGCCGCCTCCCCGTCCGCACGGAGGTGGGGATGGACCGCGCGGTCCGCTCCGAGCGCGCCCAGCCGGAGGATGCCCTCGACCGCACCCGGATCGTCGAGCAGCGCGACGAGCTCGTCTCGGAGGCGGGCCGACGAGAGGTCTCCGACGAGCCCCATCTCGATGCAGCCGCGCGCGAGCCTGGCGGAGTGCTCGTCGAGCCGGAGGCCGTACCTCGCCTCGTAGCGGATCGCGCGGAAGATCCGAGTGGGATCGTCGATGAACGAGAGGTTGTGAAGGACGCGCAGGACCTTGGCGTCCAGGTCCTCGCGGCCCCCGTGCGGATCCACGAGACGTCCGAAGTCAGCTGCCGCGAGCGAGGCCGCCATCGCGTTGATGGTGAAGTCCCTGCGCAGGAGGTCCTCCCGCAGTCCCGCCCGCTCGACCGTGGGGAGCGCGCCGGGCGCGTCGTAGAACTCGGTGCGCGTGGTCACGACGTCGATCCGGCCGCCCTCGCCGTACTGCACCACGGCCGTCCCGAACTTCTCGTGAGGCGTCACGCGGCCGCCGAGCGCGGTTGCGAGCACGCGGGCGAAGGCGATCGCGTCCCCCTCCACGGCGATGTCGACGTCGAAGCTCTCCTCGCCGAGGAGGATGTCCCGGATCGTCCCGCCGACGACGTACACGCCCTCGGCCCGCTCGCCGAGCGACGCCACCGCCTCGAGGAGCGGCCGGAGCGCGGTCACTCCCCGCAGCTCGTCTGCGAGGTGCTCCGTCGTCTCGTCCGGCCCCGATTCGACGCCCTCGAGCGCGCGGAGGAGATCGGCACGGGTCACGATCCCGACGAGCTCCTCGTCGCGGAGCACCGCGACGCGGCCGTCCTCCGCAGCGGTCACGAGCGACCTGAGCTCGGTCAGCGTCGCGTCCTCGCCGGCCGTGACGACGGTACCGCTCATGATCCCTCGGACCGGCGCGTGCGCGAGCCCGTGGCCCAGCGCCTTGTCCAGGTCCTCACGACTCACCGAGCCCACGACGCGCCCGTCGACGGCCACGAACACGCCGCTCTGCGCGTGGCGCTGACACAGGGTCATGGCCGCCCGGACCGTGTCGTCCGGCGTCACCGTGCGCGGAGGACGCGACATGACGTCGTGCGCGCGCCGGAGCTCCCCCGCCGTGCGGGCGAGCTCGGCGACCACCCGTCCCCGGACGCTGTCCAGGTCACCGCGCACGATTGCCGACGCCGCCTGCGCGTGGCCGCCACCGCCGAGGGCGACCGCGATGCTGCCGGCATCGATGCGATCGGTGCGGCTGCGCGTGACGACGAACACCCGTCCCTCCATCTCCACGAGCAGGACGAGCGCCTTCGTGTCGGTCAGTTCGACGATCTTGTGCGCGAGATTCGACACTCCCTCGACGTAGCGGGGCCAGCGCAGCGCCGCGACGAGCGCCTCGTCGCCGCCGGCGTCGACGGGCTCGAGCGCCTCGAGCAGGTGCTGCAGGAGGTCGCGCTCGTCCTCCTGCAGCGGCACGTGCAGGTACGCCGCCACGAGATCCTGCCGCGCTCCGTGCCGCGCGCACCAGGCGAGCGCGTCGATGTCCCGCTGGGTGGTCGACGGATACGTGAGCGAGCCCGTGTCCTCGTGGATGCCGAGGGCGAACGCGGTCGCCTCCAGCGCCGTGGGCTGGATCTCCCGCTCCGCGAGGATGCCGACCAGCGTCGTCGTCAGCGCGCCGTCCTGCGACAGCACGACGGCCGCCGCGTCGACCCAGTCGGGGGCGACCGCGTCCGCGTGATGGTCGAACAGGGCCTTCTCGACGTCGGCGTCGAGCGCGACGGGCTCGAGCTCGCCGAGGCGCGACGCGCTCGTCGTCTCGACGACGATCAGCCGGCGGACGGCGTCGAGCTCGAGCCTCGAGGTCTCGACCACGGGCCCGAGCGCTTCCGCGTGCAGGCGGTAGAAGTCTCGGACGTTTCGGTTGAGCGCGCCGACGGCGACGACGGCGTTCGGATACAGCCGGCGCGCGGCGAGCATCGCCCCGAACGCGTCGAAGTCCGTGTTCCCGTGGGTGGCGATGACCTCCTCGGCCCGCACCAGCGTTTACTTTTCTTCCTGAAGACTCATAGGGCTCATACGACAGATAGTGCCGTACGACCCAAACGACAAAAAGTCTTCCGCCTCATCGCCCGGTGTAAGCCTGACCTCGTTCGTGGCCCGCGTGGGGGCGCTCTTGGCTGTGGTGGCCTTCCAGCGCTCCGCGCGGGTCTCCTCCCTCCGCTCGATCTACCGCGAGGCGGCTAGTCGCGCTCCTTGAGCGGTTTTCTAGTCGCGGCTCTCCACAGCCGCCGCGCTCTCGAGGTTCTTGAGCGCTGCCGGAAGGTGTTCGATCATGAACGCCCGCGACTCGGCGACGTCCGCGTCGTCGATGTGCTCGAGCGCCGCTTGGCCGGGGTTCAACCTCGACGCGGCACTCCACGGTCCCACTACCTCGTCGCGGGCCCGCGCGACCTGGCCCTGCATCGCGCCGTAGGCGAACCGCACCAGATCAGCCGCGTCGCCCGAGAAGACGACGGGCGGGCAGAGCCGGTTCTTCTCCTCGTCATCGAGGCCGGTCGACTCGACGACCGCGATCGTGGCGGCGCACCATGGTATGAGGCCCGTGGTCACGTACTGGATCGTGATGCGGCCCGGCTCGAACACCGGTCGCGGAGCCGAGGCCGGAAGGCCTGCGGCCGTGCAGTCGACGTAGACCTCGCCCGGCCCACCGGGAACGTCGCCCGCGTCGGTCGTGACCGTCGTCCGGCCGATGCTCCGCACCCGTCTCGCCCGCACGACGTGCTCGATCGTGCGGAGAGCGTCGAGCTCGCGCGGGCTCACGGTGGCGCCTCGAAACGCCTGCGGCTCGACCGAGGGGTCGATCCGTACGAACACCCCAGCCTCCTCGAGGCGTCGCGCGAAGTCGTGGCCGTCCTCGGCCGTCGCCGCCGTCTCGACCCAGCGCGCCCGGAGCCGCATGACCGAACCGACCAGGTTGAGCGGCTGCGTGAAGGTGCGGTCGTACTGCCACGGATCGCGGCCCCGTATCCAGCGGATGCGGTCGGGGTCGACTCCCGCCTCGAGCAGCCACACGCAGGTGTCCATCGCCGTCTTGCCCGCCCCGATCACCGTGAAGCGGTCGGCAGGCTCGCCCAGGTCGACGAGCCCGTTGGGCGGGACGAGCGTGACACCCGGCTCGACCGTGAATCCGGGAACGTGGCGCGACGGGATCTCGGACTGGACGTAGGTCGCATCGACGACCTTGCGCCGCGGCCTTACAAGGATCTCGGAGCCGTCGAGCAGCGAAACGACGAGGTGGCCGTCCCCGTTAGTGCCGTGGTACTCGCTCGTGCCGACGAACCGCACCCTGCCCGTCGGCAGCAGGTGCTCGTCGAGCACACGTGAGTAGTAGTCGCAGATCTCGGGCGCACTCGCACGCTCGTAGAAGCCGGCGTTCGGCCCGTGCTCGTCGATGCGGTCGTCCCCGAGCGAGCGCGACTCGACGCCGTAGTACGCGGAGGGCTGGTGGAGGCGCACGAACGGATAGGCGTCGAGCCAGTGGCCGCCCGGCCGGTGCCGCCGGTCGACCAGCACGACCTCGGCGTCGGTGTGGGCGACCAGCGTGTCGGTGAAGGCCATCCCCGACGCACCGGCTCCGACGACGAGGTAGTCGGTCTCGACTTCCCGCATCCCTGTAGGCTACGGCTTCTCGGGCGCTTTCACGCGGTCGCGGGAGGCCGGAGGGAGCGTGGAGCAGGTAGGTCCGCCGCGAGGATGCCGAGCGCTTCATCGAGGAGGTTCGTGGCGACGAGCCGGAGCTTGCCGCGAAGCTGCGGCTCGAGGAGCGCGAGCTCGAGGCGGGGCGCGGTGAACTACGCCGACGCGGACAAACCGTTGCTTACCCCTTCGCCCCGTCGGCGGCGACCTCTGATGCTCCGTCCGAGTTGTCTGCCGAGGCCACCGCTTTCGAGGGGGGTGGATCAACGTTGCGTGTGGCTTCTGCGAGGCGCTCGCTTAGCGCCTTTGCACCCTTGACATCCATCCCTTCGTCCTCCCTGTCCCTCCCCTCTCTCCTCGGAGGGTACGGCGCTCAAGCTGCCTGGATGCGCGCCGAACAGGTGGTTCGACCCAGACCTGCGACGGGTTCCGCGCCCCCCTCGGGAGCAACCAGGTGCGGATCGGGAGGAACCAGATGCGGGAGGCTCGCCGGCTGCGGATCGAGGAGCGCGAGCTCGAGGCGGGCGGGCTGAACTAGACGGTGGCGTGCGAATAGACGCCTTCAGCAAGGGCGACTGGGAGCTCCTGCGCGGAATCTTCGCCTCCGACGTCCGTTACGAGGAGTTCGGAACCGAGCGCAAGGTCGAGGGCCCCGAGAAGATCGTCGAGCTCTTCAAGGGCTGGAAGACGGCGTTCCCGGATGCCGCCGGCACCGTGACAAGCTCGTTTGCCAGCGGCAACAAGGCAGCCCTCGAGGTGACCTGGAAGGGCACCCACACCGGTCCGCTCACGACCGCTGAAGGGACGATCCCGGCCTCGGGCAAGATTCAGGAGACGCCCGGCGCCGTCTTCTACACCTTCGAAGGAAGCAAGATCAAGTCGATGCGTCAGTACTTCGACTCGCTGACGCTCCTCAAGCAGATCGGCGTGCAGCCTAAGTAGTCGCTGCCGCTAGGAGTGCAAACCGGGGCGGCCGCCAAGGCCGCCCCAGTTCTCTGCCACGCAGCCACCGTCTGCCAACGGAACCGCGCCGCGAGGTCGGAATCGACGTTCCGGTGCGCGATGTAGGCGAGCTTTCTCCCGCTGCTTGATCCTGATCAGATAGCGACTTAGGGTACGAGGCGTTCACTGCGGAGCAGACGGGGGAGGGATCATGGGGAGAAAGCTCGGCGTTGCCGCGCTGGCCACTGCGGTTTTCGCGTTCTCAGCGGTCGGAATCGCATCCGCTGCACCAGACAACAAGAACAGCCAGACGATCGGGCTTGAGTGCGATCACGGAGTGGGCTCGATTACGGCCGTCACTATCGAGCACAACAATGCAGGCGGCCTCAACATCATCGACCCTGGACACGGCACCTACGAAATCAAGAGGGTCGTCATCGGTGGGGAGCTCGTCTACGAGAACCCGGGGTTCGCCGGTCGTGATCTGGTCACCTGTAGCCCCGACTCTGGGGTGATTTTCGGCGGCATTTTGAACATGAAAGGCTGAACGAAGCCCAATCAGTTCAGTCCGCCCGCCTCGAGCTCGTGCACGGGGCGAGCCGGCAGATGTAAGTGCGGCCGTAGACGCTCATCGAGCGTCCGTCGAGCTGAAAGGCAGGCTCGCTCGACGCGGACGAGCCCGCCCCAGCCGTCAACCTTGGCCAAACACCGAGATGCTCACGAATCGCGATTCGAAGCTCCGTCGCCGCCGCGGCTCAGACGTGTGCGATCGCCTCGATCTCGACGCGGGCGCCGCTCGGGAGCTGCGAGATGCCGACGGTCGACCGCGCCGGGGGCCGGTCTCCGACGTGCCGCGCGTAGACCTCGTTCATGCCGGCGAAGTCCGCCAGGTCGACGAGGAAGACCGTCGTCTTGACGAGCCTGTCGAGCGCGCTCCCGGCCGCGTCGAGGATCGCCGCCAGGTTCTGCATGACCTGTTCGGTCTGCTCCCCCACCGCAGGCCCGGCGAGCTCGCCCGTCTCGAGGGAGATCCCGAGCTGCCCGGCGACGAACACGAGGTCGCCGACCCTGATCGCCTGGTTGTAAGGCGCGCCCTGGAACGGCCCAGGCGCGCGATCGGTTCGAATGACCACCTTGTCCGCCACGTCGAGCCTCCTTGTCGGTCGGTCAGGCGTCGCCGCACGCGCGCGCCAGCGCGACGCCGAGCCCCTTGAAGATCGCCTCGAGCACGTGCTGGGAGTCGTGCCCCTCGAGTAGCCGCACGTGGATGGTGAGCCCGGCGGACTCCGAGAAGCCGCGGAGGAACGCGGCGGCGAGATCCGTGCGCAGCCCGCCCGCCCGCGTCGAGGTCAGATCAGCGTTCGAGACGACGAGGGCCTTCCCGGACGCCTCGACGACCACCATCGCGAGCGCCTCGTCGGCCGGCGTGATCCCGAACCCACGCCGCGCAGCGCCGTCGCGGGTCAGGAGCGGACGAAACGCCTCTCCGAGCATGGCGCCGGCCGTGTCGACCTCCGCCTCCGGCTCGCGGGGCGCGACCTCGAGCCCGATGCGGAAGCCACCGGCCGCCGCGAGCTGCTCGAGGAGATGGTCGAGGACGGCGACACCGGTCGCGACGTTGGTATCTCCCCCCTCGAGGGCGACGCTAGCCGCTGCGTCCTGCGTCACAGCTCCGCCCGCTCGATCGCCGCACCGAGCGCCTGCAGGCGCTCGTCGATGCGCTCGTACCCCCTGTCGATCTGACGGATGTTGCCGATCGTGGACGTTCCCTCGGCGCAGAGCGCGGCGAGGACCATGGCCATGCCGGCGCGGATGTCCGGGCTCTCCAGGCGCTCCCCGTAGAGCGTCGCGGGACCGGTCACGACGACGCGGTGCGGGTCGCAGAGGATGATGCGTGCCCCCATCGACACGAGCTTGTCCACGAAGAAGAGGCGGCTCTCGAACATCTTCTCGAAGATGAGGATCGTGCCCCGCGCCTGCGTCGCGACGGTGACGGCGATCGAGGTCAGGTCGGCGGGGAAGGCCGGCCAGATGCCGCTCTCGATCTTCGGGATCTGCCCCCCGAAGTCGTCCTCGATGAGGAGGCGCTGGTCGGCCGGCACGCGCACGCTCGAGTCGGACACCTCCATCTCGATGCCGAGCTTGCGGAACGCCGGCACGATCGAGATCAGGTCGTCCGGCGCGACGTCCTGGACGACGACCTCGCCTCCCGTCGCCGCGGCCAGACCGACGAAGCTCGCCACCTCGATGTGGTCGGGCCCGATCCGGTACTCGGCCCCGCCGAGCTCGCTCACGCCCTCGATGTGGAGGACGTTCGACCCGATCCCGTCGATCCGGGCGCCGAGCGAGACGAGGAAGCGGCAGAGGTCCTGGATGTGCGGCTCGCACGCGGCGTGCCCGAGCACCGTCTGTCCCTCGGCCAGGACGGCCGCCATGATCGCGTTCTCGGTGCCCATGACGGAGGCCTCGTCCAGGTACATCCGCGTGCCCCGGAGCCGCTCCGCGGAGAGCTCGTAGACGCCGTCGACCTCGACGTCGGCGCCGAGCGCGGCGAACGCGTGGACGTGCGTGTCCAGTCGGCGGCGTCCGATCACGTCGCCTCCGGGCGGCGGCACGCTCACCCGGCCGAAGCGGGCGAGCAGCGGGCCGGCGAGCAGGAACGACGCGCGAATCTCGCGCGCGAGCCCGGGATCGAGGTTCGTCTTCGCGACACCTGCGGGATCCACGCGGACGTCGTTCGGCCCGACCCACTCGACGTCCGCGCCGATGTCGGCGAGCAGCTCGACCATGGTCTCGACGTCGCGGATTCGTGGCACGTTCGAGAGGTGCACGACCTCCGATGCGAGAACGGAGGCGGCAAGGATCGGCAGCGCGGCGTTCTTGTTCCCGGCGGCGCGCACGGTGCCGCTGAGCGGCCGCCCGCCCTCGATCACGAAGGACTCCATGGCGCGGGAATCGTACTCCGCACCTGCCCGGAGCCCTGCGAGCTGCCTGGCCTGGAAGCTCATCGCCGGAGATGCTCGATCTCGAGCGTCGGCAGGGGGTCGCCCGGCTCGAGCCCGAGGACCTGCAGGTAGAAGGAGAGCTCGGCCTCGAGCGAGCGCACGATGTTCTCCGCCTTGCGGAACCCGTGGCCCTCGCCCTCGAAGAGCAGGTACGCGTGCGGGACGCGGCGCTCGCGCAGCGCCGCGACGATGAGCTCCGCCTGCGCGGGAGGCACGACCTCGTCGTCGGCGCCCTGCAGGACGAGCATCGGCGTCGAGATCCGGTCGACGAAGTTGATCGGGCTCCGCTCGCGGTAGAGCTCGCGGGCCTCGGGGTACGGGCCGACGAGCGTGTGCTCGTAGCGAAGCTCGAACTTGTGCGTGTCGCCGTCCCCGAACTGCTCGAGGTCGGCCAGCCCGAAGTACGAGGCGCCGGCCGCGAAGGCGTCGGTGAAGGTGAGCGCGCAGATCGTGGTGTAGCCGCCCGCGCTGCCTCCCGTGACGAGCAGGCGGTCGCCGTCGGCCTCGCCGTTCTCGACGAGGTAGCGGGCCGCGTTCAGGCAGTCCTGGAGGTCGACCACGCCCCACTGGCCGTTGAGCCGCTCGCGGTACGCCCGCCCGTACCCGGTCGAGCCTCCGTAGTTCACGTCGACGACGGCGAAATCCCCGGCTCGTCCAGAACTGCATGTCGAGACCGAAGATCGCCGTCGCGTTCCCGGTCGGCCCGCCGTGGCTCATCACGATCAGCGGAGGACGCTCGTCCCCCGGCCCGACGAAGTCTCGGCTCCTCGGCGGATAGAAGAGCGCATGCGCGGTCGTCCCGCCCTCGGTCGGGAACTCGATCGCCCTCGGCACCGAGAAGGACGCGGGGTCGACGGGCACGTCCGCGCTCGTTCGCAGCACTTCGCGCGCGCCCGTCGCCAGGTCGAGCCGGACGACCTGGTTGGGGATCGTGGCCGAGCCCGCGACGAGGACGACCGTCGAGCCGTCGGCGACGAGGAACGGTGTCCCGCGCCAGGCGTCGTACGGGAGATCGAGCTCCTCGAGCACGCCGGACTCCGGGTCGAGCACGCCGAAGCACGTCCGGCCGTCCCGGTCGTACCCGCACACGATCCGCCCGTCCCCGAGGAACCCGTACGAGCGCCCGCCGAACACCCACGCCGGGTAGCCGAACTCCGCCTCCGCGGCGTACAGGGTCTCGCGCTCACCGTCCCGGACCCGCTCGAGGTTCCACCAGCCGCTCCGGTCACTGGCGAAGACGAGGTCTCCCGCGGGGCTCCACTCCGGCTGCCAGATCGCCTCCTCGCCGTCCTTCCCGGCGACCTGCGTGACGTCGCTCAGAGAGCCGTCCGGGGCCGAGCCGCGCCGTGTAGAGCTCGCAGCCGTCCCAGGGCATCCACGGGAGGTCCCAGGCGAGGAAGCAGAGCCGCGTCCCGTCCGGAGAGATGCGCGGGCCGGCGTAGAAGTCGCGGCCGCCGGCGATCACCCGCGGCTCGGCCGAGCCGTCGGTCGGGACGGCCACGAGCTCGTTCACGACGTCCGCGGAGCGCCCGCTCTCCGGGTGGCGCTCCCGCACGCCGATCCACAGACGCCCGTCCGTCGTGACGACGCCGTCCGCGAAGCGGTGACGCCGATCCTCGACGTCGGGCGTGATCGGGACCGGGTCGCTGCCGCGGATCGATCCGGTACAGGCGCTGGTCCTCGAAGCTCGAGCAGAAGACGACGCCGTCGCGGACGCAGTACGCGCCTCCCCCGTACTCGTGCGCCATCGTCCGCAGGTTGAAGCCGGCCGGCGTGGCCTCGGTCGGCTCCCCGCCCCCCTCGACCTCCATGAGGACGACGCGACCGCCTTCCGCCGGCCGGCCCTCGAGCCACCAGGTCGTCCCGCCGTCCATCCACGGCATGCCCAGGGAGACGCCCGAGCGAGCCACGAGCTCCGCCGTGATCGGCGACGACCACGTCCCGTAGGGCGCGACTGCGGGCTGACGAGGCTCGATGGCCAACGGCGGCGGCTATCGTACTCCGCCGTGCGGCCGAGTCGCGAGCAGGCCTGGGAGACCCTCACCCGGTACACGAAGAGCGAAGCGCTGCTCCGGCACGCTCTCGCAGTCGAGGCGTCCGTCGGCTTCTACGCACGGCTCGGGGGCGAGGACGAGGAGCTCTGGCGCGCCACCGCCCTCCTCCACGACTTCGACTACGAGATCCACCCGACGCTCGACGAGCATCCCCAGGACGGCGCGCCCATCCTCCGGGAGGAGGGCTACCCCGAAGAGCTGATCGAGGCCGTCCTCTCCCACGCGGAGCACCTCCACCAGCCGCGGGACACGCCGCTCAAGAAGACGCTCTTCGCATGCGACGAGCTCTCCGGCTTCGTGCACGCCTGCGGGCTCGTGCGTCCGACCGGCCTCGACGGCCTCGAGCCGAAGTCGGTGCGGAAGAAGCTCAAGCAGCCCTCCTTCGCGGCGGGGGTGCACCGCGACGAGGTGTACGCCGGCGCGGAGCTCCTCGGCCTCGAGCTGGACGAGCACATCGCGAACGTCGTCTCGGCGCTGCAGCCGATCGCGAAGGAGCTCGGGCTGCGAACTGCCGCGGACGCCGCTCAGGCGTAGCGGTCGAGGAACGCGAGGACGCGGTTCCACGCGTCCTCGGAATCCGCCGAGAAGTCCTCCTGCTTCCGGTCGAAGAAGCTGTGCGGCGCGCCGGGGTACACGACGATCTCGTGCTCGACCCCGGCGTCGTCGAGCGCCCGGTCGAACGCCTCCACGTCCTCGACGGGGATCCCCGGGTCGTCGCCGCCCATGAGCCCCAGGATCGGCGCCGCCATCCCCGACGCCCTCTGGGTCGGCCCCGGTGAGCCGTCGCTTCCCGGGCCCGGCCGTCCGTAGAACCCGACCGCGCCGGCGAGGCCGTGTCCCGAGGCCGCTGCGAGCCACGAGTGCCTGCCGCCGAAGCAGAAGCCGACGGTGACAATCGACCGGCAGCCGAGCCCTCGAAGGTGGACGACGCAGGCGGCGACGTCGGCCTGGACGCCGTCCGTCGTCGTCTGCTGCACGTGCGGCATGTACTCGAAGTCGGCGCCGCGCTTCTCGACCCCGGCGCTACGCCCGAAGTAGTCGAACGCGACCGCCACGTATCCGCGCTCCGCGAGGCGAAGGGCCAGCTCCTCGTAGAAGCGGTAGAGGCCGCGGACATCCGGGAGGACCACGACGCCGACGCTCGCCGACTCCTCGGGGACCGCAACGAACGCTGCCAGCCGGTTGCCGTCGGCGGCCTCGAGCACGAGGTCCTCGTGCGACACCGCGGCGCCGGAGATCGGCGGAATCGGGGGCGAGGAGTCGAGATCGAAGCACACGCCGCGACCCTACAACGCCGCGACGAGCCGCTCGAGGTCGCCCTCGCTCGTCCACCAGCCGACGGACGCGCGCACGAGCCCTCGTCCGGGGAGCTCTCGGACGATCACGCCGGCGTCCGCCAGGCGCTGGACGACCGCGACGGACTCGTCGGCCGGCACGCGCCAGGAGACGAGCGTCGCTCGCTCCTCGGGCGTGACGAGCTCCTCTCCGGCCTCGGCCAGCAGCTGGCGGAGCCGCTCGGCCATGGCCGCGGCGCGCTCGAAGCGCCACGGCGGCGCCTCGGCGAGCGCGGCCCGCAATCCGACGAGCGCAGAGTTCGGCGTGAGGTTCGGCTCGAAGCGCGCGGCACCGTCGCGCGGCTCGAACGCGCCATCCGGCTCGTGCCGCTGCTGCGAGAGGTAGCTGGGCCGCGCCACGCGGAGCGCGTGCGGGTCGGCCACGACGAGCGCACCCGTACCCTCCGGGCCGCAGAGCCACTTCTGCCCGGAGATCGTGTAGAAGTCGAGCCCCCGCGCGTCCACCGGGATCGTTCCGACGGACTGCGCACCGTCCACGAGGACGGGAAGCCCCGTGCGCGCCCTGAGGTCGTGCACGGGGAGCAGCTGGCCGGTCGTCCAGAGGACGTGCGAGAGGGCGAGCAGGCGCGTCCGTGGGGTGACGGCTTCCACGATGCGGTCGGGATCCGGCTCCACGACAACGATCCGTGCCCCGGACGCATGGAGCGGGCCGACGAGCCCGAAGTGCTCGTCCGTCGTCGTCACGACCTCGTCGTCCGGCCCGAGGTCGAGGCCCGCGAGCACGATGTTGCACCCGTCCGTGGTCGACGCGGTGAGAGCGACCTGCCCCGGCTCCACGTCCACGAGCTCCGCCAGCCGTCCGCGCATCTCCTGTCGCAGCTCGAGGATGCGCTCGAAGCGCGCCGCGCTCCCGCGACCCTCGGCGAGCGACGCCTCCTCGTCGGCGGCCATCGCGTCGAGGGTCGCCCGGCTCAGGGGCCCGACGCTCCCCGCCTGCAGGTAGGCGTACCGCTCGAGCACCGGGAAGAGCGCGCGTGTCGTCGTCGAACGTCATGCTGCGGATTCTCACGGACGCCGGTGCCTGGCACCACGGGGTCGGGAGCCCGCATGGTTACTCGTGCGGTGTCGGACACCGTAGCTTTCCGTCCATGCGCGTCGTCCTCGCGGACCCGCCGGCGTACACGCCGCCGTACGACCGCTCGCTCGCGGCGGCGCTCGCTCGCGCCGGGGCCGACGTCGAGCTCGTCACCTCGCGCTTCCGCTTCGGCTCCGTCGCCCCGCCCGACGGGTACGCCGCCCGCGAGTGGTTCTACCCGCTCTCGTCACGAATGGGCTCGTCCAGGCTGCGCCTTCCCGTGAAGGCGCTCGAGCACGTTCCCGGCATGATCAGGCTCGCGACCGCGAAGCCCGACGTCCTGCACGTGCAGTGGTTCGGCGCCGTGGAGGCGGACCGCTGGCTCTTCCGGCCGCGGTCGCCGGTGGTCTTCACGGCGCACGACATCGTCCCCCGACGGACCGCGGCGAAGACCGGCCTGTGGCGCTCGCTGTTCGGCCGCTGCGACCGCGTCGTCGTGCACTCGGAGCGAGGCCGGCAGACGCTCCTCGAGCTCGGTGTGCCGGAGGAGCGGCTGCGCGTCATCCCGCACCCTGCGTTCCGCTCGGCGCTGGTCCGCGCAGGACGACGGCCGGACGGCGCTCGTCCTGGGCCTGATCCGCCCGTACAAGGGCACGGAGGACGCGGTCGAGGCGGTGCTCGGCGTCGACGGCGCGAAGCTGCTCGTGGCCGGCGACCCGCGCGTGCCCCTCGACGGCCTCCGGCAGACCGCGGGGGACCGCGCCGAGTGGCGGCTCGGCTTCCTTCCCGAGCGCGAGCTCCGGCGCGCGCTGTCCGACGCGACGGTCGCCCTCTTCCCGTACCGGGCGGAGATCGACGTCTCCGGCGCGCTGCTCCAGGCGCTCGGGGCCGGGCTGCCCGCGATCGTCTACGACATCGGCGGCCTCGGCGAGGTCGTCGGGCGCTTCGGCGCCGGCGCGGTCGTCGAGCCGGGCGACGTCGACGGGATGAGCGCCTCGCTCCGAACGCTCCTGCACGACCCCGACGCGCTGGCCGCCGCTCGCGCGGGCGCGGAGCGGGCGCGGGAGGAGCTCACCTGGGATGCCTCGGCGGCCGCGCACCTCGAGGTCTATCGGGAGCTCGCGTGATGTTCGGCCGCGGGAGATTCCGAGAGCTCGTCGAGCGGCAACTCGAGCTCTTCGCGAGCGACGAGGCGTCGCTGCTCGCGGAAGCGGAGGATGCGGACGCGGCCTGGACGAACGCCGATCGCGACCGCTCCGAGGAGCTCTTCGGCGACTACCAGCTCGTCGTCGACGCCGTCGCAGAGCGGCTGCTCGACGTGCGCGAGGCGTACGCGTCCACGCTCGAGGACGACGTCGCCGCCGAGTACCGTGCCGCCTTCGACCGCGCCGCGAGGAAGCGATTTCGCGGCTTCACGGGACTGCTGGAGGCGTAGGTGTGCCCGCGCTGATCGAGGACTACGGGCTCGTCGGCGACCTCCAGTCGACGGCGCTCGTCAGCCGGCACGGGTGCGTCGACTGGCTGTGCCTGCCGAGGTTCGACTCGGGCGCCGTGTTCGCCGCGCTTCTCGGCACACCCGAGAACGGGCACTGGACGCTCCAGCCCGCGGGAGAGTTCCGGTCCACCGGGCGGCGGTATCGCGGCGACACCCTCGTCCTCGAGACGGAGCTCGAGACGCCGTCCGGAGCGATCCGGCTCGTCGACTTCATGCCGCCGCGCGAGACGAATCCGGACCTCGTGCGGATCGTCGAGGGCGTGCGGGGACGGGTCGAGATGCGGATGGAGCTCGTCATCCGCTTCGACTACGGGTCGATCGTCCCCTGGGTCCGAAACGCTCGACGGCACGCTCGTCGCGATCGCCGGGCCCGACGCGATGTCGCTTCGCACACCGGTGGAGCTCGAGGGGCGGAACTTCCGAACGCACGCGTCGTTCTCGGTCGCGGCGGGCGACCGGGTGCCGTTCGTCCTCACCTGGTTCCCGTCCAACGAGCCGATGCCCGAGCCGGTGGACGCCGAGGCGGCGCTGGACGGCACGGTCACGTTCTGGGAGGAGTGGGCGGGCGCGTGCACGTACCGCGGGCAGTGGGACGACGCGGTCCGGCGCTCGCTGCTGACGCTGAAGGCGCTGACGTACGCCCCGACGGGAGGGATCGTCGCCGCTCCCACGACGTCGCTCCCGGAGGCGATCGGCGGCGTCCGCAACTGGGACTACCGCTACTGCTGGCTGCGCGACGCGACGCTGACGCTGCTCGCATTCGTTCGCGCGGGCTACCTGAGCGAGGCCGAGGCCTGGCGCGACTGGCTGCTCCGCGCGATCGCGGGCTCGCCGGAGGACCTCCAGATCATGTACGGCGTCGCCGGCGAGCGCCGACTCCCCGAGCTCGAGCTGCCGTGGCTCGCCGGCTACGAGGGCTCGCGTCCCGGTGCGGGTGGGCAACGCCGCGAGCGACCAGCTCCAGCTCGACGTGTACGGCGAGATCGTCGACGCCCTGTACAACGCGCGGCGGAAGGGCCTGGAGGCGTCCGCGGACGCGTGGGCGCTCACACGGAAGACGTTCGACTGGCTCGAGTCGGGGTGGCGCCAGGAGGACGAGGGCATCTGGGAGGTGCGCGGGCCGCGCCGTCACTTCACGCACTCGAAGGTGATGGCGTGGGTGGCCTTCGACCGCGCGGTGAAGTCCGTCGAGCGCCTCGACCGCGATGGCCCCGTCGAGAGGTGGCGGGCGCTCCGCGAGGAGATCAAGGAGGACGTGCTTCGCTGCGGGCTACGACGCCGAGCGCGGAACGTTCGTGCAGTACTACGGCTCCGACCGGCTCGACGCGAGCCTGCTCCTGATCCCGCTCGTCGGCTTCCTGCCCGCCGACGACCCCCGCGTGGTCGGGACCGTCGCCGCGATCCAGCGCGAGCTCCTGCGCGACGGCTTCGTCGAGCGCTACCGGGCCGACACCGAGAACGTCGACGTGGACGGCCTCCCGCCGGGAGAGGGGGTCTTCCTCCCCTGCTCCTTCTGGCTGGCGGCCGTGCTGGCGCAGCAGGGGCGGCGCGACGAGGCGCGTCCTGCTCTACGAGCGGCTGCTCTCCCTGCGAAACGACCTCGGCCTGCTCTCCGAGGAGTACGACCCGGAGCGCCGGCGCCTCGTCGGGAACTTCCCGCAGGCGTTCACGCACCTCACGCTCGTCGAGACGGCGTTCACGCTGTCGCGGCGGCGGTCGTCCTAAGCCGCGACCGCGAAGAGGCGCCACTCTCCGGGGACGCCCTTCAGCGATGCGCGTGCCGCGGTCCTCGAACTCGAGACCGGAGCCCGCGACGAGGTCGCGGACCGTGCCCGACACCAGCACCTCCCCCGCGTCGGCGAGACCCGCGACGCGAGCTCCGATGTTGACCGCGATGCCCGCGACCTTCCCGTCGGCGAGCTCGACCTCGCCCGTGTGCAGACCGGCCCGAACGTCGAGATCGAGCGGTCGCACGCTCGCGACGATCGCCTGAGCGCACCGGATCGCGCGCGCCGGGCCGTCGAACGTCGCGAAGAAGCCGTCGCCCGCCGTGTCCACCTCGCGCCCGTCGAAGCGGGCGAGCTCGCGTCGCACGAACGCATGGTGTTGTTCGAGCAGGTCGCGCCAGCGACGGTCGCCGAGCTCGGCGGCACGCGTCGTCGAGCCCACCAGATCCGTGAAGAGCACGGTGGCGAGCACCCGGTCGGACGTCGCTGCCTCGCGCGTGCCGGTGAGGAACTCGCGAATCTCCGAGAATGTGGGCTCCGGGTCGAACCACGGAACGTGGTCGCCCCCGGGGAGCTCGACGTAGCGCGCTCCCGGGATCGTGCGCGCGAGAAAGCGTGCATTCTCGACGTGGCAGACCTGATCCTCCGGCCGCATGGACGATCAAGCGTCGGGACGCTGATCGCCGGAGCGACGTGGCGGACGTCGATGTCTTGCGCCATGCGCGCGAATGCCTCCCAGGAGGCGGGGGTGGCCGCGTGTACCGCGAGCCGTCCCAGCCAGGCGCGCCCCCACTCGACGTCGCCGACGCTGGGCACGAGGTGCTCGAAGCCGAGACCCTTTCCCCACCGCTCGGGGAGTGCTCGCGTAGTACGCCTCGGCCTCCTCGTCGGTGGCCTCGCCCCACGGCCAGTCGTCGTCACGGCGCTCCCGGACCTCCGCGCCCTGCAGGATCAACCCCGACCGTGCGCTCGGGATGCGCCGCGGCGAAGAGCATCGCGAGCGGCCCGCCTTCCGACTCCCCGATGACGGCCGCGCGCTCGCTCCCGACCGCGTCCATGACGGCGCGGATGTCGTCCATCCGCTCTTCGAGCGTGGTCGCTCCGGGAACGCGGTCGGACATCCCCAGACCGCGCTTGTCGAAGCGGATCAGCCGCGTGAACTCGCCGAGGCGCTCGCACCAGCGGCGGTACTGCGGAAGCTCCCAGGCGACCTCCAGGTGCGTGTACGCACCCTCGACGTAGACGAGGTCGACGGGCCCGTCGCCGACCACGTGATACGCGATGTCGACGTCGCCGCTCCGTGCGAACCGGATGTCCGTCACGGGCGTAGATTCCCGCCGCTGTCCCGGCTCGTCAACTAGCGGCGCCCGAAGGAGTGCGGGCGCGGCAGGGACTCCCAGACGGCGTCGCTCTCCGCAGCGGCGCGCGCGAGCTGCCCCAGGGACTCGATGCTCGAGACGAGGACGTTGCGGTTCTCCGCGACCCGCTCGTAGCGGCCGCGCGCCAGGACGAGCGGCTCGGCGCGGACGGTGGCCCGATGCCGGTCGTAGACGGCGGGCGGCACGATCAGGTTCACCTGCCCGTGCTCGTCCTCGATGAGCATGAAGACGATCCCGTTCGCGGTCGACGGTCGCTGGCGCGCGACCGTCATGCCCGCGACCGCGATCCGCCGGCCGTGTCTCTGCTCCCGGAGCTCCGCGCTCGACAGCGTCCCCGCCGGGAGGTGCGGGCGCAGGAGCGCGAGGGGATGCGTCCCCACCGACATCCCGGTGTGGCGGTAGTCGGCGAGCATCCGCTCCCAGCGCGTCAGCCCGCGCAGGGCGGGGGTCTCGACGGTGGGCTCGAGCGCGAGCGGGAGCTGCTTCGCCTCGCCCGCCGTGCCCGGGACCGAGAGCGGGCGGAGGGCGAGACCGAGCTCCCAGAGCAGGTCGCGGCGAGGGCGGCCGAAGCCGTCGCAGGCGCCGCTCTTGACGAGCGCCTCCAGGCCGTCGCCTGAGAGAGTCGCACGCCGTGCGAGATCGGCCACGCCCAGGAAGGGCCCGTTCGCCTCGCGCTCGGCGACGAGGGCCTCGGCGTCGTCCTTCCCTACCGACGTGACGTACGAGACACCGATCCGCACCGCCGCCGTGTGGTGACTGTCACTGCAGGTGACAGTCACCGTGCATTCCGCGCCGCTCAGGTTGACGTCGACGGGGAGCACCTCCACCCCGTGCTTCTGGGCGTCCCGGACGAGCGTCGCGGGCGGGTAGAACCCCATCGGCTGCTCGTTCAGGAGCGCGCACAGGAACTCCGCCGGGTAGTGGTGACGGAGCCACGTCGACTGGTACGCGAGGAGCCCGAACGCCGCCGCGTGCGCCTTCGGGAAGCCGAAGCCGGAGAACCCGACGAGCTTGTCGAAGACCAGGTCCGCGGTCTCCGCGCCCACGCCCTTCGCGGCGGCGCCCTCCACGAACCGCCCGCGATACGCCTCGAGCGCGTCGTGGCTGCGCTTGCGGCTCATCGCCCGCCTCAGCCCTTCCGCCTCTCCCACGCTGAACCCGGCGAGCGCGATCGCCACCTCGAGCACCTGGTCCTGGAAGACGACGACGCCGTAGGTCGAGCGCAGCGGCTCGCGGAGGAGCTCGTGGTCGACCGGCCAGACGTAGCCTGGGTCCTCGCGTAGCCTCTCCCTCGCGTCGATGTACGGGTGCACCGCCTTCCCCTGGATCGGCCCCGGGCGAACGAGGGCGACCTGCACCGTGAGGTCGTCGAGACTCTCGGGCTTCGTGCGTAGGAGGCTCTGCATCTGCGCCCGGCTCTCGATCTGGAACGCCCCCACCGTGTCCGCGCGCCGGATGTCCTCGAAGACCTCGGGGTCGTCGAACGGGATGCGGGACAGGTCGACGACCTCCCCGTGCGTGCCGGCGATCCGCTCGACGCAGTCCTCGACCGCGGAGAGCATCCCGAGCCCGAGCAGGTCGATCTTGAGGAAGCCGGCGTCGGAGCACGAGTCCTTGTCCCACTGGCAGAGCTGGCGGCCTGCCATCGCCGCCGGCTGGACGGGGACGAGCTCCACGAGCGGGCGCGTCGAGACGATCATCCCGCCCGGGTGCTGGGAGACGTGCCTCGGCAGCCCCGCGATCTCCGCCGTGAGCCACGCGAAGGCGCGCCAGCGCGTGGACTCGAGCTTGCGGTCACCGTCCGGGAGCCGCGCGAGCTCCTCCCCGACGCGCTTCGCGTTCCAGCCGTCCGAGAGGCGGGAGAGGCGCTCGAGCTCCGCGTACGGCAGGCCGAGCGCCTTGCCGACGTCGCGGATAGCGCCCCGCGAGCGGTACGTCGCGAAGCTCGCGACGAGCGCGGCGTGCTCGCGCCCGTACCGCTCGGTCACGCGGACGATGAGCTTCTCGCGGATGTCGCGCGGGAAGTCGAGGTCGATGTCCGGGACCGACGCGAGCTCGCGGTTCAGGAAGCGGCCGAGCGAGAGCTCGTTCGCGACCGGGTCGACGTGCGAGAGGCCGGTGAGGTAGCAGACGATCGAGCCCACCGACGAGCCTCGCCCGCGGCCCGGCGGCAGGAAGCTCCGCGGCGAGCTCGCGCCGCGCACCTCGCGTGCGCACTCGCGCGCGAGCTCGAGCACCTCGTGGTGGAGGAGGAAGAACCCGGCGAGGCCGAGCTCGTCGATGAGCGCGAGCTCGCTCTCCAGGCGAGCGAGCGTCCGACCTCGTGACACCGTGTCACGAGGGCCGTAGCGCTCGTCGAGCGCGCGCTGGCAGATCCCAGCCAGCTGCCGGGTCGCGGGCTCCTCCCCGTCCGAGAAGTCGGGGTAGCGGTAGCCGAGCTCCTCCGTGAGGTCGAACTCGAGCCGCTCGGCGAGGACGGCGCTGCGCTCGGCGGCTCCCCGGTCGTGCGAGAGCAGCTCGAGCATCTCCTCCGGCGACCGGAGGAAGCTCTCCCGGTTCCCTCGGCGCTCGGGCTCGCAGCCCTCGAGCGAGGTGCGGCAGCGGATCGCGACGAGGACGTCCTGGAGCAGGGTGCGCCGGGGGTGATGCGCGTGGACGTCTCCCGTTGCCACGGTCCCGACCCCGAGGTGCTCTGCGAGGTCGTGCAGGAGAGCGTTCCGCCGCGCGTCGCCGCGCTCGAACGGGCGCTGGATCTCGACGAGGAAGCGATCGGGCCCGAAGGCGCTCGCGAGGCGTGCCGCCCCGTTCGGGTCGCGTTGGCCGATCCCGTTCCGCGCGCACCCCGAGAGGCAGACGAGCCCCTCTGAGAGCTCGATGACCGTCTCGAGCGGCACGGCGGGCGGAAGCGGCTCGCGCTTCGGCGCCGGCAAAGCCGGCACCTCCGCTTCCTTCCCGGCTCCGTCAAGCCTACGCCGGTCCTCCCTCCCTTCTCTGCGCGTGCCCGCATGAGCAGCGGTCAGGAGGCGGCAGAGGTTCGCGTACCCGAGCGTGCTCTCGACGAGCAGCGTCACGTGGGCGCCAGCGTCCAGAGTGACCTCGGCTCCGGTGATCGGCCGGACGCCGAGCGCCTTCGCCGCGTGCGCGAACTCGAGGGAGCCGTAGACCCCGTCGTGGTCCGTCAGCGCGAGCGCCTCGTACCCGAGCTCGGCCGCGCGCGCCGCCAGCTCCTCCGGCTGCGATGCCCCGTCCAGGAACGAGTACGCCGAGTGGCAGTGGAGCTCGACGTACCCCACGTTAGGCTGCGGAATCGTGGTCGAGATACGCGAGGGCGAGCGCATCACGGGCGAGGGCGACCTCGGCGTCGCGCTCCTCGCCGACATGGAGCAGATCGGGATCGCCGAGGTTCGCGCGGCGACCGGCGGCGTGGCGCCGCCGCTCCACGTCCACGACAAGCACGCCGAGGCCTTCCTCGTCCTCGAGGGAGAGCTCACGTTCCGGCTCGAGGACGGCGAGCACCCGGTGGGCCCCGACACGTGGGTCTTCGTCCCGCCGGGAGTCGCGCACACGTTCGCGGTGACGGGGGACGCGCGTGCGCGATTCCTCGATCTCCACGCCCCGAGCTGCGGGTTCGGCGACTTCGTTCGCGGACTGCACGCCACCGGGAGCGAGGAGGAGCTCCGCGCGGTGCGCGCTGCCTTCGACCAGCAGCCCGCGCCCGAGTACTCCGCCGCCGACCCCGATCTCGTCGTGATCCGCCGCGCCGGGGGCGCGGAAGGCGAGAAGATCACCGACCGGCCGGAGCGACGCGCGACCGTGCTCGTGGACGCCGACGAGCTCATCGTCTCGGAGTTCGACTACGGCGCCGGCCAGCGCGGGGCGTCCCCGCACGTCCACTACGAGCACGCCGACGCGTTCCTCGTCGTCGACGGCGAGCTCGCCTTCCCCTACCGCGACGGCAAGGCCGACGTGCCCGCGGAGACGCTCGTCCTCCTCCCTTCCGGCGTCGTCCACGGCTTCGACAACGACAGCTCCGCGAGCGCGCGCTGCTTCAACCTGCACATGCCGTCGAGCGGGTTCGGCGACTACCTGCGCGGGCGCAACCCCGGATTCGACCAGCACGACCCGCCGGCGGACGGCGGGGTCGACCCCGCGGCCATCGTCGCGGTGCGCCTCTCCCAGTAGATTGGCGGCATGACCTGGGACGAGCTCGTCGCGGAGGTGACGGCGAGGCATCCGCTCCGCGAGTCGACGATGTTCGGGATGCCCTGTCTCAAGCGCGAGAACGGCAAGGTCGTCGCCGGACACTGGAAGGACGGCGGGCTCACGGTGAAGCTCGTGGACGAGGCGCAGCGTGAGGCGGCTCTCGTGCTCCCCGGTGCCGAGCTCTTCGATCCCGGGATGGGCCGCGCCATGAAGGAGTGGGTGCTCGTCCCGGAAGCGCTCTCCGACGAGTGGCTCCGTCTCGTCGAGCAGGCGGTCGGCTGAGTGGACGAGCCGATCGTCCTCGGCCCCGGCGAGGGCGGCACCGTCAAGGCAGATCGTCCCGAGCTCTCGCTGCTCGAGGTCGTCTTCGAGCCGGGAAGCGGCGTCCAGCCGCACTTCCACGAGCGGCACAGCGATTCGTTCTACCTCCTCGCGGGCGAGCTCGAGTTCCACCTCGGCGACGAGGTCATCCAGGCGACGGCGGGCGCGTACGTCCTCGCACCGCCGGGAGTCGTCCACTTCTTCCGGAACGTGGGCGACGAGCCGGCACGGGTGCTCAACCTGCACACGCCGGGCGGCTTCGCCGAGTACCGCAGGCAGCTCGCCGCGCTCCGCGAGCAGGGGATCGAGCCGGACGCGGCGTTCTTCGAGCGCCACGACGTCTTCGACGTCGACTCGTCCTGACGTCATGCGTTCTGCGTGAACCACGCGTTCGCCAGCACGTCCCGGTAGACGCAGACGTTCTGCCCTCCCTCCAGGACGACCTCGAAGTACCGGCGGTTCACCGGCTCCTCCGTCCACCAGCGGTCGACGACGCGCCACTCCTCGCGGACGAGGGAGACGAGCTGCCGGTTCACGACGCGCGGCGTCCCGCCGAAGCGCGTCTCGACGAGCGCCGGCCGCGGCGCGTTGAGCCGCCCTATCGCGGAGGATCCCATGGTCCCCCGGCGATCTCGCTCCACGGGCAGGGGCATGCCCTGTTCCTACGCGTCCCGCGGTACGACGAGCGCTCGCGCTTCCGGGATCCGCGACCACGGCGCGACCTCCACCACGGCACCCACCGACCCCGTCCCCGTGCTCGCACGAACCTGCCGCAACCCCTCGCGCAGGCGCGTGCCCGCCTCCTCCCCGGCGGGCTCGACGAGCGCGAGCTGCTGGCCCGTGTGCTCGGCGAGCTCGACCGCCTCGAGGCGGAGCTCGACGATGGGGCCTGGGAGCTCGGTGAGCTTCGGCCCGAGCGCCGCTCGCACCCTGGCCGGCTCGGCGGTCGCGTCGCGCAGGGTCTGCAGGCGGCGCCACGAGCCGCCGTCCACGAGCCGGGCGCCGAGCGCGAGCTTCCGGAACGGCCGGCCCGCCCGCTCCGGACGGGCGAGCAGGCGCTCGAGCAGGGCTCCGAGCGCACGCCGCAGGGTGAGCTCGTTGCCGACCGCCTCCGGGAAGACGAGGACCTCGGCGAGCTCGAAGGCGGGCTTCCGCCCGCGAACCTTCGCCCGGCGACCGCCGTGGGCGAGCCTCCAGGCCTTTCTCCCTTCCACCCCGAGCCTCTCCGCGACGGCCCCGCCCGGGAGCTGCGCGAGCTCCCCGAGCCGCCGGAGCCCCAGGCCCTCGAGCTCCGCGTAGCGATCCGTCGAGAGCGGGAGCAGCGAGAGCGGCAGCGGCTCGAGGAACGACTCCTCCTCCTTCGGCGCGACGAGCAGGATCTGGCCGGGACGCGCCACGCTCGCCGCCGCGAGAGCGGTGAAGCGGCGATCGGCGGCGCCGATGCGCGGGTCCCAGGTCGAGCCCACGGCCGCCAGCGCCCGCTCGAGCGCCGGCTGCACGCCCCCGTACAGGCGCTCCACCCCGCGCGTCTCGAAGACGACGGTGCCGTGGTCGACGGGGTCGACGGCGAAGCCCGCGTCCTCGAGACGGCGCAGGACGCCCTCCCATTCGCGTTCCACCGCCGCGGGGTCGCGGTCGACCAGGACGAGCGACGGGCAGGTCGCGAGCGCCTCCCCCAGGCGCATCCCCGGCCTGGACGCCGGCTGCCTCCGCCGCCGCGGTCACCGGGCCGAGGAGCTGCTCCTCGCCCGCACCCGGAGCGAGCGCGGCCGGGACGAGCGCGAGCCTCGGCCGCTCCCGGAGCGCCGCTCGCAGCTCGAAACCCGGAATGAGGAGACACGCGACCATTCGAACACATGTTCTATACGAACACACGTTCTCCTGTCAAGCCGGACTATTCTCGAAGAATGCTCGCGCTCGTCGAGGCGTACCTGTACGCGGGGATCTGGAGCTTCCTCTCCGGCCCACGCGTCGGACGACGGCTCGCGTCGAACCGTTTCGGCCGCTGGGTGGAGGGCAA
Source organism: uncultured Actinomycetes bacterium (assembly GCA_963705535.1). Classification (GTDB taxonomy): domain Bacteria; phylum Actinomycetota; class Thermoleophilia; order Gaiellales; family Gaiellaceae; genus GMQP-bins7. The sequence goes on along the minus strand of CAVPJY010000003.1, from coordinate 78,038 downwards.
GGCACACGATGCGCGAGGGCATGCGTGAGCATCGACTGGGACTGGACGAGAGTCGTCATCGACCACGTCCACATCCGGGTCCGCGACGCCGGAGCGAGCGTCGCGTTCTACAAGGCCCTCCTCGAGCCTCTCGGCATCCCGCCCATATGGGAGTCGGAGCGGGGCGTGCAGCTCGCGAACCTCGTGGTCACCGACGACGAGCCGAGGACGAGCGGCCCGGTCCACATCGCGTTCGTCGCCGACTCGCGGGAACAGGTCGAGGCCTTCCACCGCGCGGGCCTCGAGGCCGGCGGGACGGACAACGGCCCGCCGGGTGTCCGCGAGCGGTACAGCTCGCCCGAGGGCGGCCGCTACTACGCGGCCTTCGTCCTCGACCCCGACGGCAACAACGTCGAAGCGGTCTGTCGCGAGTTCTGACCTGTGCGCCGAAAGACCCTGAAGCGCTGGCGCGCGATGGTCGCGCCGGCTCAGACGCGCTGCAGGTGCGTGTCCTTGAAGCCCGTGGGGTACTTGAGCCCGTACCCGAGCAGCCGGTCGGCGCCGATGTGCGCGAGCCAGATCAGCGCGACCTGGATGGACGTGTCCGAGTCTCCGAGGACGCCGACCACGCCCAGCGCCACCGGCCCCACGTACGTGTGCACGAGGTCGTACGACAGTGCCCCCACGCGCTGCCCTGCGAGGTATCCGAGCATCGAGAGGTCGGGCGCGAGGGCGAGCAGCACGAGGAGGAGCCAGCCGTAGCCGGCGTCGAAGTAGAGGGCGAGCGTCCCGGCCAGCACTGCGAGGCCTTCCGCGTGCAGCAGGACTCGGGGGAACCGCTCGAGCATGGGCATCGCGACGCTCCTTCTCAGGCGACCTTCGCCGCCCGGTAGCAGTGCGTGACGTAGGGCAGCCGTACCCCGTCCGGGCCGGCCGCCTCGTCGTACAGGCGACCGACGGCCTCGAGGACAGGGGCGCGGTCGTCGTGCTCGAGCTTCGCGCAATGGCTCCGCGAGAGGACGAGGTCGAGCAGCGTGTCCCGGTCCGACGACCTGCTCGTGGTGGAACACCGCCGACTCGACGCGCCCGAAGAGGTCGCTCTCCTCGAGCGGACCGTAGCCCGCTCCGTCCGCGAGCCGCTCGTTCCCGATCACCTCGGAGAGCCGGGCCATGAAGGGGTCGTCGTCGTCGCGGACGTTCCACACGAGGGCGAGCCGGCCCTCCGGACGAAGGACGCGTGCGATCTCCGGCAGCGCGAGCTCGTGGTCGAACCAGTGGAACGACTGCGCGGAGGTGACGACGTCCGCGAACGCGTCGGGGAGCGGGATCACCTCCGCGCTACCGAGCACGCCGAACGCGCCCGGAGCGTTGTCGGCGAGCTGCTCGAGCATCTGCGGCAGCGGCTCGACCGCCATGACGCGGTGGCCGAGAGCGACGAGCGCGCGGCTGAGCTTCCCCGTCCCGGCTCCGAGGTCGACGACGTCGCGCGGCTCGTCGCCCGCGAGCCAGCGGACTGCCTCCTCCGGGTAGCCCGGACGCCCGCGCTCGTACGCGCCCGGCGACGTCCGCGAACACGGACGGATGCCCACGGATCGTCGGGTCGCGGTCGTCCGTCACGCCGATCTCCGCGACGCCGTCCCGGAGCTCGACGAGCCGCGGAACGACGTCGAGCTCGCTCTCGCGCGCGCAGAACGGGATGTCGGGCTCGAGCTCGGGTGCGTTCTCGAGGAGGTTGCGGCCGCTCCTCGACGCGCGGAACGCCTCCTCCGCCCCGCTCCACGTGCCGCACGAGGCGCACCGCCGCCTCGGCCGCGTCCGTCCGCTCCCCGTCGAGGAGCTCGGCGATGCGGCCGGCGACGTAGGTGTCGTCGAGGTTCGGGCGTGCCCTGGACGCCCGCGCACACGACGACGACGTCGTCACCGTGGGCACGTGCCGCGCCGACGACGGCCGACAGGTTGAGGAGCGACGCGACGAGCACGCGCTCGCAGCGCTCGGCCGCGGCGACGACGGCGCGCGTACCGTTCGTCGTGGAGAGGATCAGTGTCGAGCCCGCCCGCTCGAGGTACTCCCGCGGCGAGTTCCCGAGGTCGAAGCCGCGGATGCGCACTGCGTTCCGCTCGCCTCCCAGCACTCCCTCGCCGAGCCGATCGCGAAGCGCTCGCGCGTCGTCGATCTCGGCCGTGCAGAACACCCTCTCGTAGCCCGACGCGAGCGCCTGGCAGATCGTCGAGGTCGCACGGATGACGTCGATGACGATGCCGGTGGGGGCCGCTCCGGGCATGTCCGGTGTGAAGGCGACGTCGACGCGCACCCGGGTACGCTAGCCGCGGTGTCCGAGCCGCTTCGCTGCTACCGCCATCCCGAGCGGGAGACATACGTCTCCTGCTCCGAGTGCGGCCGCGGCATCTGCCCCGACTGCATGACGTTCGGGCCGGTCGGGATCCGCTGCCCCGACCACGCGAGCGTGACGGGAACGGCGCCTGCGGCGAAGCGGGCGACGCGGCGGGCGGCCACGTCCCTGTCCCGGCGAGGGCCGTTCGTCACGCAGGGGCTCATCGCGGCCAACGTCGGCATCTACCTCCTGCAGCTCCTCATGGGTGCCGGCCTGACCGCGAACAGCGGGTGGATCTACGAGCACGGCGTGCTCGTCTCGACCGCCGTCGGGTCGAACGGTCAGCTCGTCGGCGTCGCCGAGGGGGAGTGGTGGCGGCTCGTGACGGCCGCGTTCCTCCACTACGGCCCGCTCCACCTCGGGATGAACATGCTCGTCCTCTGGATCATCGGCCCCCCGCTCGAGGAGTACTTCGGCCACGGACGCTACGCCCTCGTCTACCTCGTCTCCGGCCTCGCGGGCTCGGCGGGAGCGCTCCTGTGGTCGCCCAACGCGCTGACCGTCGGGGCGTCCGGCGCGATCTGGGGGATCATGGGCGCGGCGCTCGTCCTCGAGGCGAGGAAGATCTGGGTCTTCGGCGGGCAGGCGATGGGCCTCGTCGTCTTCAACCTCGCCATCACCTTCCTCATCCCCGGGATCTCGATCGGTGGCCACGTCGGCGGGCTGATCGGCGGCGGGCTGTCGGCACTCGCGTTCTCGAGCCTCAGGCGGTCGCCGTCCCTCGCGACCCTCGCCGTCGCGGGGGTGGGCGTCGCGAGCGTCGTGCTCGCGGTCGCCAGCGTCTCCTGACGCTGGCCTAGCCGCCGATCGCGACCGCGGTGACGCCGGCGTCCGCGAGAGCCGCCTGCGCCGCGGCGAGCCGGGCGAGCGGCACGCGGTACGGCGAGCACGACACGTAGTCGAGCCCGAGGCGGTGGCAGAACGCCACCGACCGCGGCTCTCCGCCGTGCTCGCCGCAGATGCCGAGCTTGATGCCCGGCTTCGTCCCGCGCCCTCGCTCGACGGCGATGCGCATCAGGTCCCCCACGCCCTCCTCGTCGAGCACCTCGAACGGGTTGCGCTCGAGGAGACCGTGCTCGAGGTAGTACGTGAGGAACTTGCCCTCGGCGTCGTCGCGCGAGAACCCGAGGGCGGTCTGCGTGAGGTCGTTCGTCCCGAACGAGAAGAAGTCGGCCTCCTCCGCGATCTCGTCGGCGCGGATGGCCGCGCGCGGCAGCTCGATCATCGTGCCGCACAGGTACTCGACCGAGGGCTCCTCGGCCGCGACGCGCTCCGTGAGCTCGCGCAGCGCCGCGAGCTCGGAACGGAAGGCGACGAGCGGGTGCATGATCTCGACCTGCGGGGCGCGCACCCGGTCCGCTCGGCGACGGCCCGCGCGGCGCGCACGATCGCGCGCACCTGCATCTCGTAGATCTCCGGGAACTGCAAGCCGAGCCGGCAGCCGCGCGTCCCCAGCATGGGGTTCGCCTCGTGCAGCTGCCGGATCCGCTCGCGCATGACGTCCGAGGTGGCCTCCTCGAGCGACGGCAGGAACTCGTGGAGCGGCGGGTCGAGCAGCCGGATCGTCACCGGGAGCCCCTCCATGGCCTCGAAGATCCCCTCGAAGTCGCCCTGCTGCAGCGGGAGCAGCCGGTCGAGGGCGGCACGGCGCTCCTCCTCGTCGACCGCGAGGATCATGTCGCGGACGACCGGGAGCCGGTCCTCGGCCATGAACATGTGCTCCGTCCGGCAGAGGCCGATGCCCTCCGCGCCGAACTCCCGCGCCTTCGCCGCGTCCTCGGGCGTGTCCGCGTTCGCCCGCACGTGCAGGCGGCGTAGCGCGTCCGCCCAGCCGAGGATCGTCCCGAAGTTCTCGTCGATCGCCGGCGGGACGAGCGGCACCGGCTCCAGGATGACCCACCCCTCGCTGCCCTCGAGCGTGATCACCTCGCCCTCGGCGAGCGTCTTTCCGCCGATCGTGATCGTCCGCGCTTTCATGTCGATCTGCAGGCCCTCGCAGCCGGCGACGCACGTCTTGCCCATGCCGCGCGCGACGACGGCGGCGTGCGACGTCATCCCGCCGTGGGCGGTGAGGATGCCGCGCGTGTGCTCGGGGACGATCCCGTGGATGTCGTCCGGCGTCGTCTCCCAGCGCACGAGGATGACGTCCTCGCCTCCCTGCGCGCGCACGGCGGCCGTCTCGGCGTCGAGCACGATCGCCCCCACTGCCGCGCCCGGGGAGGCGTTGAGCCCCTTCGCCGCGACGTCGAACTTCGCGGCGGGATCGATCCTCGGGTGGAGGAGCTGGTCGAGCTGGTCGGGGTCGATCCTCGCGACCGCCTCCTCGCGCGAGATGAGGCCCTCGTCGACCATCTCGACGGCCGCCCGCAGAGCCGCCGCGGCCGTGCGCTTCCCGGTGCGGGTCTGGAGCAGGTAGAGCGTCCCCTCCTCGACCGTGAACTCGATGTCCTGCAGGTCGCGGTAGTGGGCCTCGAGCTGATCGAGCGTCTCCACGAGGCGGTCGTACGCCTCCGGGAGCACGTCCCGCATGCGCTCGATCGGCTCCGGCGTGCGAATGCCGGCCACGACGTCCTCTCCCTGGGCGTTCATCAGGAACTCGCCGAAGAGCCTGCGCTCGCCGGTCGCCGGGTCGCGCGTGAAGCAGACGCCGGTGCTGGACCGCGCGCCGCGGTTGCCGAAGACCATCTGGACGACGTTGACCGCGGTTCCCAGGTCGTCGGGGATGTCGTACGTCCGTCGGTACACCTGCGCGCGGGGCGCGTTCCACGACTCGAACACGGCGCGGTACGCGCGGCGCAGCTGATCGCGGGGGTCCTGGGGGAACGAACGGCCGGTGCCCTCCTCGTGGATCGCCTTGAACGTCTCGACGAGCTCGCGAAGATCGTCCGCGGAGAGGTCGACGTCCTGCGCGACGCCCCGCGCGGACTTCAGATCGGAGAGCGCCTGCTCGAAGCGGCTCCCGTCCACCCCGTCCACGACCTCCCCGTACATCTGGATCAGCCGGCGGTAGGAGTCGAGCGCGAACCTCTCGTTCCCGGTCGTCGCCGCGAGGCCGGCCACGGAGACGTCGTTCAGGCCGAGGTTGAGGACCGTGTCCATCATCCCGGGCATCGAGATCGCGGCGCCGGAGCGCACCGACACGAGGAGCGGGTCGTGCGGGTCGCCGAACTTCTTTCCCGTCCGCCCCTCGAGCGCGGCGACGTGCTCGTCGACCTCGGCGTCGAGGCCCTCCGGCACGTCGCCACCGACGGCCATGTACGCGCGGCAGGCGTCGGTCGTGATCGTGAACCCGCCCGGGACCGGGATGCCCAGCTGGGTCATCTCGGCGAGGCCGATCCCCTTTCCTCCGAGGAGCTCGCGGCCGCCGCTCGAGTCCTCGTCGAAGTCGTAGACGAAGCGCATTTGCGGGGGAATCTACACTCGTCCGCGTGCCCGGCCAGATCCTTGCGATGGGCGGCGGTGGATTCATGCTGGATGCCCGCTCCGCGCTCGACGACTTCCTCCTGTCGCTGTCGCCTTCCCATCGTCCGCGCATCTGCCTCGTGCCCACGCCGGGCGGCGACAGCGACCGCGTGATCGCCGCCTTCTTCGAGGCGTTCGTCCCGCGGGAGTGCGAGCCCAGCTGCCTGCGGCTCTTCGGTGCTCCCGAGGATCCGGCCGGGCAGCTCGCCCGTCAGGACGTGATCTACGTCTCCGGCGGGAACACCGCGAACGCCCTCGCGATCTGGCGCCTCCATGGAGTCGACCAGGCCCTGCGCGCCGCCTGGGAGCGTGGCGCCGTCCTGGGTGGGGTGAGCGCCGGAGCGAACTGCTGGTTCGAGTGCAGTGTGACGGACTCGTTCGGTCCCGGCCTTTCCTCGCTCGCGGACGGCCTCGCGATCCTGCCGGGGAGCTTCTGCCCCCACTACGACGGCGAGGAGCTGCGGCGGCCGGTGTACCGCGAGCTCGTCGACGACGGCTTTCCGCCGGGCTACGCGGCGGACGACGGCGCCGCGCTCCACTTCGTGGGGACCGAGCTGCGAGGCGTCGTCTCGTCGCGCGAGGCGGCGCGCGCCTACCGGGTCGAGCCCGGCTCGGAGACTCCGATCGAGCCGCGAGCGCTGCGATGAAGGTCGCGATCGTCTCGACGGCGAGCGGCAACGGGAAGACGACCGTCGGCAGGGCGCTGGCCGCGAAGCTCCGCGTCCCGTTCCACGAGCTCGACGCGCTGCACCACGGCCCGAACTGGACCGAGGCGACGCCCGCGGAGCTGCGGGCGAAGGTCGAGCCGATCGTCGCGTCCGACGGGTGGGTGATCGACGGCGCCTACCGGGCCAAGCTCGGCGACCTCGTGCTCGAGAACGCCGATCTCGTCGTCTGGCTCGATCTACCCGTCTGGGTCTGGCTCCCGCGGCTCGTGCGGCGCACGGCGAGGCGGATCGGCGACGCGGGAGGAGCTCTGGAACGGGAACCGGGAGGAGCTCCGGAACGCGCTCCACCCGCGCAACTCGGTCGTCGTGTACGCGGTTCGCGGCTACCGGACGAGGCGTCGGAGCGTACGAGCTCGAGCTCGCGCGCTTCCCGCTCCTTCGCCTTCGCACGCAGGACGAGGTCGACCGCTTCCTCAGCGACGCATCCGCGACCTGAGCTCCGCCACCCAGGCGGCGGCCCGAAGTCCCAGCCAGATCGGCGTGAGGAGCACGTAGAAGACGACGTCGGCGACGAGGAGCAGGAGCCACCAGACCGCCAGACGCCCGGGTGGCGCCCAGCCCTTCTCCCGCAGGTCGCCCTGGCCCCCCGGCGGCGGGCGCCAGGGGATCGGGAGCGGCGGCTCCCCCGGGGCCCCGTACGGGCTCGGGGGGCGAGGGTCGTCGCTCATCGCTGCGCGGCCCGCTTCCGCCGTTCGACGAGGCGGATGATGCGCATCGCCGTCTCCTCGACGGACAGCTCGGAGACGTCGATGACGGGACAGCGCAGCCGCCGGTGGATCCCGGACGCCTCCTCGAGCTCGCCGTAGATCGCCTCGAGCTCCGCGTAGCGCTTCCGCGGCGCCCCCATCGAGCGAACCCGGGCGGTGCGGATGTCGGCGAGGCGCTCGGCGTCGATCGTGAGCCCCACGACCTTCACGGGGTCGATCTCGAAGAGCTCGTGCGGGAGGTCGATCCCCTTCACGACGGGCACGTTCGCGGCCTTGTGCCCGAGGTAGCCGAGGTAGATCGAGAGCGGCGTCTTGGACGTCCGGGACACGCCGACGAGGACGACGTCCGCCTCGTCGAGCCCGCGTCCGACGCCGTCGTCGTACTTGACGGCGAACTCGATGGCCTCGATGCGCTTGAAGTACTGGGCGTCGAGCGGCGCCCGCACGCCGGGCGTCATCCTCGCCGCGACTCCCGCGACGCGCGAGATCGAGTCGATCGGGTGGCCGAGGAGGTCGCAGTAGTGGACGCGGGCGCGGCGGCACAGCTGGCGCATCGCGTCGCGGAGCCCGGGCTCGACGAGCGTGTAGACCATCACGGCGGGCCGCCCGCGCGCCTGCTGGACCGCGATGAGGAGATCCTCGGCGTTCTCGACGCGCGGGTGTCGGATCTCGACGAACTCCTGGTCCGGGAACTGGGCCTCGAGCGCGAGGACGAGACGCGCCGCGGTCTCGCCCGTCGCGTCCGAGACGATGTGGAGCTCGACCGGCGGATGCTCGGGCTGGGCGCTCATCCGCGGCAGGCTAGCGCCGCGATGCGGTCGAGTAACGTCTCGCCGATGCCCGACACGGTCACGATGGACAAGATCGTCTCACTCGCACGCCGCCGCGGGTTCGTGTTCCCGTCCTCGGAGATCTACGGCGGGCTGGGCTCCTCGTACGACTACGGGCACTACGGGGTGCTGCTCAAGGAGAACGTCAAGGCGCGCTGGCTCGAGGCGATGGTGCGCGAGCGCGACGACATCGTCGCGCTCGACTCGTCGATCATCCTCCACCCGCGCGTGTGGGAGGTCTCCGGGCACGTCGAGGGCTTCTCCGACCCGCTCGTCGACTGCCGCTTCTGCAAGCGGCGCTACCGCGCGGACCAGCTCGACCAGGCGGAGTGCGGCGCGAGGCCGAGCAAGCATCCGGGCGAGACCGAGAAGTGCGACCTCACCGAGCCGCGCCAGTTCAACCTCATGTTCGAGACGCGGATCGGGCCGCTCGAGGAGACGGGCCAGGACGCCTACCTCCGCCCGGAGACGGCGCAGGGCATCTTCGTCAACTTCAAGAACGTCGCCCAGATCGCGCGTCGCAAGCCGCCGTTCGGGATCGCGCAGATCGGGAAGGCGTTCCGGAACGAGATCACGCCCGGCAACTTCATCTTCCGCACGCTCGAGTTCGAGCAGATGGAGATGGAGTTCTTCGTGCCGCCCGCAGAGGCGGAGGAGTGGTTCCGGTTCTGGGTCGACGAGCGCGTCGCCTGGCACCGCCGGTTCGGCCTCCGCGAGAGCCACCTCCGTGTGCGCGAGCACGAGGCCGACGAGCTCAGCCACTACTCGACGATGACGAGCGACATCGAGTACCTCTTCCCGATCGGCTGGTCGGAGCTCGAGGGCGTCGCCTACCGGGGCGACTTCGACCTTCGCTCCCACACGGAGGGCTCCGGCACGAAGCTGGAGTGGGTGGACGGCGACGAGCGCTACACGCCGCACGTCGTCGAGCCGGCCCTCGGCGTGAACCGCTCGATGCTCGCGTTCATGATCGACGCGTACGACGAGGAGATCGTCGCCGAGCGCGAGCGCACGGTGCTGCGGCTCCACCCGCAGCTCGCTCCGGTGAAGGTCGCGGTCCTGCCGCTCATCCCCCGCAACGAGGACATCGCCTCGAAGGCGCGGGCGCTCTACGAGGAGCTCCGGCGCGCCGTCGTCGCGGAGTACGACGACTCGGGCCAGATCGGCCGGCGCTACCGGCGCCAGGACGAGATCGGCACGCCGTACGCGCTCACGATCGACGAGCAGACGCTCGAGGACGACACGGTGACGATCCGCGACCGCGACTCGCTCGCCCAGGAGCGGATCTCGATCTCCGGCGCGCGCGCCTTCGTGCATGACAAGCTCGCCGCCGACTGGACGACGCCGAAGCCGGACTAGCGGCTTCGGCGGTCGAGCACGCGGTCACCCGGCGCTCCGAAGCCGAACTTCCGGTAGAGGTCGTGCGCGTCGCGCGTCTGGAGGAACCATTTCGTCCGCGCGAACGGCCCCTCGTCGACCGTGAAGCGGACGAGCTCGACGCCGAGGCCGCGTCCTCGGTGCTCCTCGAGCACGTAGACGTCGGCGAGGTAGGACTGCGTGTACCCGTCGGAGAGCGTGCGCGAGAAGCCGACCTGCTGGCCGTCGTGGTACACGCCGACGACGCGCTGCGCTCCCTCGACGAGGGCGTCCTGCACCTCTCGCGTACGCCCCTCGGCCCAGTACGAGCGCGTGAGATAGGCGTGCACGGCGGCACGATCGATCCGCGCGGGATCGTCGTCGAGCTCGTACCCGTCGCCGAGGTCGCGTCTCACGCCGAGAGCGTCTTCAACCGGAACCCGCCGTGGTACTCGTAGGCCGCGACGACGACGGCGAGCGCGTCGCGGGCGGCGCGCTCACCCAGCCCCAGCCCGTGCGCAGCTGCGAGCGGGCTCCGGAGGAGCATGTGGATGCCCCGGAATCCCTCGGGTGAGAGAACCACCGTCTCCGTGGGCGCACAGTCCGCGCAGACGGCGCCGCCGGCGCGCGGCAGGTAGCCGACGAGCCCCGCGGCCTCCCCGCACTCGACGCAGCTCTCGAGGTGCGGGACGTAGCCGGAGAGCCAGAGGAGCTTGAGCTGGAAGGCGAGCGCCAGCGGGTCGAGCCCGGCACGCCCGCTCGTTCCCGCAGGGATCCCGTCCACCGTCGCCAGGAACCGCGCGAGGGCCTCGAAGGCGCGCTCGTTCCGCTCCTCCTCGACGAAGAGGCGCAGCATCGCCTCCGCGCCCACGAGAGCGACGGAGAGGCGGTAGGGATCCTCGCGGGCCGGGCGGTGCGGGTCGACGAGCGACGCGCCCGTCACCGTGTGCAGCTCCCCCGAGCCCTGGTGCAGCAGCAGCTCGACGTGGGACAGCGGCTCGAGCCGCGCGCCGAAGCGCGACTTCGTCTTGCGGACGCCCTTGGCGACCGCCCCGACTCTGCCCCGGTCCTGCGTGTACAGGTGGAGGACACGATCGGCCTCGCCGAACCGGAACGAGCGCAGCACGACGGCCTCGGTCTTGTACGTCCTGCCCACGCCGATCAGTCTAGGGAGCGCGTCCGGCGGTCAGGAAGACGCTGAACGCATAGAGGAAGTGCCCGCCGGCGACGGCGTCGTCGATCGCCCGCTCCCAGCGCTCGGCCTCCGCCTCGCCGAGCAGGCCGCGCTCGTGGGCGACGCGGGCCCAGGTGCGCAGCCCCATGGCGTTGTCGAGGGACGTGGGGTCGCGCAGCACGACGGGGACGGCCTCGACGACGACGTCGGTCAGGCCGGCTCTCGTCAAGACGCCTCCCATGCGATGTGCGAGCGTCCCGTGCCGGAGGAGGTGATCGGCGCGAAAGCGCAGCACCGTTCGCGCGAGCCCCTGGTCGGCGACGTCGACGACCTGCGTGTCGTAGTCGGGGTCGGCCACGACCAGACGGCCGCCCGGTCGCGTCACGCGCAGCATCTCGGCGATGGCCGCCTCCGGATCGGCGAGGTGCTGGAGCACGCGATCCGCCCAGCAGCCGTCGAAGCTCTCGCCCTCGAAGGGGAGCGCCTCCGCGGTCGCGACGCGGACGTCGCCCAGCCCCCGCCGCCGGGCCTCCTCGACCATCGCGCTCGACACGTCCACGCCGGCGACCCGAACCTCGAATCGCTGCTCGAGCTCGAGTGCGTCCGCCCCGGTCCCCGTCCCCACCTCGAGGTACCTGCCGCCCTTCACCGGCTCGAGCAGCTCGGCCACGCGTCCCTTGTAGGCCGCGTACGCGGTCTCCTGGCGCACCCGATCGAGGACCTCGATCCAGGCGGAGGGGTCGTCCTGCTCGTCGACCGCCGTGAACGCGTGAGCCGGTGGCTCGTCCATCGCGTCGAGGCTAGCGCGTCTCGGGAAACGGCTGGCAGCGCGGGCAGTACCACGTGCCGCGACCGCCGACGCGGGTCTTCGCGATCGGCGTGCCGCAGCGCGGGCACGGCTCGCCGCCCTGGCCGTACGCGCGGAACTCGTCCTGCATCGTCCCCGAGACTCCCTCGGGCGTGGCGTAGTCGCGGAGGGTCGAGCCCTGGCGCTCGATGCCGGTGCGGAGTGCCGCCCGGATCGCGCGGTGCACGCGACCGACCTCCTCGGCGTCGAGCTCGTTCGCGGGCCGTAGGGGGCTCACGCGCGCTCGCCAGAGCGCCTCGTCCGCGTAGATGTTCCCGAGCCCGGCCACGACGCGCTGGTCGAGGAGGACGGCCTTGACGGGCGCGCTCCGCGCCGTGAGCCGGGAGCGGAGCCAGCCCGCGGTGAAACGCGGGCCGAGCGGCTCTGGCCCGTTCTTCGCCGACAGGTACGGGTCGAGCTCCACGTCCTCGAGTACGAGCCACGTCCCGAACCTGCGGACGTCGCGATACACGAGCCGTGTGCCGTCGTCGAGCTCGACCACGGCACGCTCGTGGCTCGCGGGCTCGAAGCCGAAGCTCCCGGTCATCCGGAGATGGACGAGCAGGGCGAGGCCGCTCGCGAGGCGCAGCACGAGGTACTTGCCGCGCCGTCCGACCGATGCGACGCGATCGCCCTCGAGCTCCTCGACCACCTCGAAGAGGTCGTGCGGCCGCGTCAGCCGCGGATCGAGGATCTCGACGCGTGAGAGCACGCGACCCTCCAGCCGTGGCGCGAGCTGCGCCCGGATCGTCTCGACCTCCGGCAGCTCGGGCACCGTCAGCTCCGCAGGGTCGGAATCCGCCCGCGAGGCCGCGCCTGCGTCCTCACGACGACGAGATGACGTCGAGCAGGATCCCGTGCTCCCGCGGCGCGTCGTCGCCGATCTCGTATGCGTCGAGCACGGAGACGACGCCGCGCCCGGCGGACTCCTCGTCCCGCGCGTGGACGTCGGCGAGCAACTGGCCGCGAGACACCTTCTGCCCGCGCTTCACGTGCAGCACCACACCGACCGCGTGGTCGATCGTGTCGTCCTTCGTCCGGCGGCCACCGCCGAGCTCGAGCACCGCGACGCCGACGTCGTGCGCGCGAAGGCGGGTGACGACGCCGTCCCGGGTCGCGCTCACCTCCTTCACGACCGGCGCCGTGGGCAGGGCCGCGAGGTCGGGATCACCGCCCTGTGCGCGGATCCAGCGCTCGTAGGCCTGCCGTGCCGAGCCGTCGGCCTGCGCGTGCTGCACACGCAGGCGCCCCTCGTGCTCGTCGATCCCCAGGTCCGAGAGAGCGAGAAGTCGGGCGCACGCGTCGACGACGAGCTCGTCGAAGTCCGGGGGGCCGTGGCCGGAGATCGTCGCCACCGCCTCGCGCACCTCGAGGGCGTGTCCGACGGCGTACCCGAGCGGCTGATCCATGTCCGTCAGGAGGCAGACGACCTCTCGGTCGGCCCTCTGCCCCAGGTCGACCATCTGCTCCGCGAGGATCCGTGCGTCGTCGAGGGTCTTCATGAACGCACCGTCGCCGACCTTGACGTCGAGGACGATCGCGTCGGCTCCGCCGGCGAGCTTCTTCGACATGATCGACGATGCGATGAGCGGGACGATGTCGACCGTCCCGGTCACGTCCCTGAGCGCATAGAGCTTCTTGTCGGCCGGCACGAGGTCGGCCGTCTGCCCCACGATCGCGAGGCCGATCTCCCGCACCTGGGCGACGAACTCTTCGGTCGTCAGCTCGACGCGGTAGCCGGGGATGGACTCGAGCTTGTCGAGCGTCCCGCCGGTGTGGCCGAGCCCGCGACCCGACATCTTCCCCACGGGCACGCCGCAGGCCGCGACGATGGGGCCGACTGCGAGCGACGTCTTGTCCCCCACGCCGCCCGTCGAGTGCTTGTCGACGACCCGTCTCCCGAGCGCCGTGCCGAGGTCGAGCGTCTCCCCGGAGCGGATCATCGCGTCCGTCAGCGCATGCGTCTCGCGCCCGTTGAGGCCCCGGAAGAAGACGGCCATGCACCACGCGGACATCTGGTAGTCGGGCACGTCGCCGCGCGTGTAGCCGAGCACGAGCGCCGAGATCTCCTCTTCCGTGAGCTCGCCGCCGTCCCGCTTGCGCTCGATGAGCTCCGGGACGCGGATCACGTGTCTCCTCCGGTCATCCTGTCGTCGCAGGCTACTCGCCGCGGCGACCGTGGCCGAAGGTCCCTCAGCCGACGGGACCGACGAGGATCGCGGCGATCACACCGACGAGGCCGACCATGATGCCGCCGCCCACGCGCAGGAGGGTCAGACGCAAGCCACCGATCTCAGCCCGGAGCTCGCGGATGTCGGCGTCGACACGCGCGAACCCCGCGTCCATCCGGTTCGCGAGATCGTCCAGTCGCTCGTCGGTCCAGGCGCTGCGCTCCAGGGCCACAGGGTAACGCCGTCCTGCGTGCCGAGCGGGCGCAGACCGTGACGAAACGCAACGCTCGTCGAGCGTCACAGCTCGATGACGCGCCCGGGCAGCTTGCGCCCCGGCTGCTTGCCTCCGAGCCACGCGTTCACGGTCGCGCCGACGTCGGCGAACTCGCCCTCCTCGTGGATCCGGCCCGCGGCGTTGCGGCCAGCCGCATAGGCGAGAAGAAGTGCGTGCTCGCGCGAGTGGTCGGTCGACGGCGTCGTCGGGTCGCACCCGTGGTCCGAGGTGAGGACGAGCAGGTCACCCTGCTGGAGCGCCTCGAGGATGTCGGAGAGGCGCCGGTCGAAGTCCTGGAGGCATCGGTGGAAGTTCTCGGGGTCGTTCCGGTGGCCCCAGAGCATGTCGGTCTCGACGAGGTTGACGAAGATCAGGCCGGAGTCGATGTGCTGGAGAAGGTCGACGGTCGTGTTGATTCCTTCCACGTTCGACTTCGTCGGATGGGACTCGTCGATGTCGCAGCCCGCGAAGATGTCGCCGATCTTGCCCACGCCGTGGACCGTCGTCCCGGCCTCGCGCACGCTCGTCAGGTAGTTCGGCCGACCCGGCTCGAGCGAGAAGTCGTGCCGGTTCGGCGTCCGCTCGTAGTGCCCCGGCTCGCCCCGGAACGGCCGCGCGATGACACGCCCCACGGCGTGCCGACCGGTGAGGATCTCGCGCGCGGCGCGGCACCCCTCGTACAGCTCCTCGAGGGGGATCGTCTCCTCGTGCGCGGCGATCTGGAAGACGGAGTCGGACGACGTGTAGACGATCCATTTCCCGGTCTTCTGGTGCTCCTCCCCGAGCTCCTGGATGATCTCCGTGCCCGAGGCCGGCTTGTTCCCGAGGACACCCCGCCCCGTCCGGTTCATGAACGGGTCGATGACCTCGTCGGGAAAGCCGTGCGGGTAGGTCGGGAACGCCGTCGGGGTGAGGACGCCCATCAGCTCCCAGTGGCCCGTCGTCGTGTCCTTTCCCTTCGAGCGCTCGAGGAGGCGACCGGCGACGGCGGGGGCGCCGGGCTGCGGCGGGCATCCCTCGAGCGGCATGACGTTCCCCAGGCCGAGCGCCTCCAGGTTGGGCAGGTCGAGCCCCCCGACGGCACGGGCGACGTTGCCCAGCGTGTTCGAGCCTACGTCCCCGTAGTCGTCGGCATCGGGCAACTCGCCGGCCCCGACGGCGTCGAGGACGATCACGCACGCGCGCGGCATCAGCGGGGGGCCGTCCGGGCGTGCGTGAGTCGCAGGTCGAGCACGTCGCTATTCTACGGCGGCTTTGAACGAGCTCCTCGGTCTCATCCTGCTCGCCGTGTACATCACCGCGATCGTCGGCCTCGCCGCGCTCGTGACGTACGCGGTCATCAAGCTCTTCCCGACCAAGCGGACGCCGGACAAGCCGGACAAGCCGGAGACGCCGTCGGGGGACGGCACCGGCGCGGGCCGCCTGTTCCGCCGGGCGAAGCGCGGCGCGGCCTAGGCATCCACGTGTGACGGGTCGGGCGCTCGGACTGCTCGCCTGCGTCGTCGCCTCGCTGCTCGCCGCTGGGTCGGCCGCTCGCGCCCAGTCCGCGCCGGCGCCGACGACGCTCGCATTCGTCAGCACCCTCACCGGCACGCTCTCGCTGACGACGACCGGGCTCGTCCAGAAGCCGCTCCGGAGAGCACATGACGTCGGGACGTACTCCTGGTCCCCCGACGGCCGGCGAATCGCGTTCACGAGTTCCGGCGTCCTGCACGTCGTCGACGCCGACGGCTCCGGTCTTCGCCGCCTTCCCGAGCGCTCGATACTCGGCGGGATCACCTGGGCCCCGGACGGGCGGCGGATCGCTTACTCCGCGGCCCGGGGAGGCAGTGTCAACGTCTTCGTCCTCGATGTCAGGGGAGGACGACCGCACGCGCTGACGCGCTCCGTGCCTACGCCGGTCCTGCCGTCCTGGTCGCCACGGGGGTCTGCGATCGCCTTCACGAGCGCCAACTCGAACTTCAACAGCATCTACACCGTCCGGGTCGACGGCAGCGGCCTGCGAAAGCTCACCGACGGTCGAGAGGAGTCCTTCCCGTGGTGGTCTCCCGACGGCCGCTGGCTTCTGTACGAGCCCTACGTCTGCCTCGCAGGCAGATGCGGCTACGCGATCTCCGTCATGCGCCCGGACGGCTCGGGCAACCGCCGGCTCGCCCACGTTCCCGGCGCGCCCGGCGGCGGCGGCCTCCACGCGGCGTGGTCGCCGGATAGCAGGCGGATCGCCTTCCTCCGTCTCACTCGAGGCATCGGCAGCGAGATCATGGTCGTCGACGTCGACGGCAGCGGGCTGCGCAAGCTCGCCGCCGGCAGCCGCAGCGGCTCCTACCCGGCCTGGTCGCCCGACGGGCGCCTGATCGCCTATGCGAGCGGTACCTCGATCCGCGTGATGCGCCCTGACGGCGGCGGCAATCGCCCGTTCGTGGAGTACGCCGCGGCGCCCTCGTGGCAGCCGGCGCGTCGCTAGCGACTACGTGACGCCGGCGGCGAGCGCGTCGTCGAGCGGCGTGTAGTCGAGCCCGTGTGCCTCGGCGACGGCCTCGTACGTGATCCGCCCGCCCATGACGTTCACGCCCGCGGCGAGCTCGGAGTCGTGTCGGATTGCCCCGAGCACGCCGTACTCCGCGATCTCCTCGACGTACGGCAGCGTGACGTTCGTGAGCGCGCGCGTGGACGTGATCGGGACCGCGCCGGGCATGTTCGCGACGCAGTAGTGGACGACGCCCTCGACCGTGTAGACGGGCTCGTCGTGCGTCGTCGGCCGCGAGGTCTCGGCGCAGCCGCCCTGGTCGATCGCCACGTCGACGAGCACGGAGGCCTCCGTCATCGCGCCCAGCATCTCGCGCGTGACGAGCTTCGGGGCGAGGGCGCCTGGGATGAGTACGGCGCCGATGACGAGGTCGGCGTCCTTGATCGACTCCTCGACCTGCAGGCTCGAGGACATGAGGAGCGTCACACGCCCGCTGAGGATCTGCTCGAGGTAGCGCATGCGGTCGACCGAGCGCTCGAGGATGGTCACCTGCGCACCCATGCCGATTGCGATGACGGCTGCGTTGTAGCCGACGATCCCGCCTCCGACGACAACGACCTTTCCCGGCGCCACGCCCGCGACGCCGCCGAGCAGGACTCCGCGGCCCCCCTTCGGCTTCTCGAGGTAGTGCGCGCCGGCCTGGGGCGCGAGCCGCCCCGCGATCTCGCTCATCGGCGCGAGCAACGGCAGCGCGCCACGCTCCGTCTCGACGGTCTCGTAGGCGATCGCGGTGATCCCCGACTCGACGAGCGCGCGCGTCAGCGGCCCGTCGGCGGCGATGTGGAGATACGTGAACAGCGTCAATCCCTCGCGGAGCCGGGGGTACTCGGAGGCGATCGGCTCCTTCACCTTGAGCAGGAGCTCGGCCCGCTCCCAGACGTCGTCCACGGACGCGATCACGGCGCCCACGCGCTCGTACGCGTCGT
Organism: uncultured Actinomycetes bacterium; assembly: GCA_963705535.1. Lineage (GTDB taxonomy): Bacteria > Actinomycetota > Thermoleophilia > Gaiellales > Gaiellaceae > GMQP-bins7. Next base: position 60,664 of record CAVPJY010000003.1, on the reverse strand, counting down.
CCGGGAATGCGCTCCCCGCCCCTGCTCCCGCCTCTAAGAGCACCTCGTGGCCGCGCTGGACGAGCTCGCGCGCTCCGGCGGGGGTCAACGCGACGCGGTATTCCTGGGGCTTGATCTCCTTGGCGACACCGATCCGCATCGCGCGAGGACTGTACCGGCTTCCGGGAAGTGGTATGCATGCGGAGTATCCCGAGAGGAGGAGCCGTGTACACCTCTGGCGTGTGGATCGTGAAGGACGGCCGGGAGGAGGAGTTCGAGCGGCGCTGGCAGGAGAGTGTCGACAACCTCTCCCTGGACTTCCCAGGGGTGAAGTTCATGCTCCTGCGCGACCACGACGACCGGCGCCGGTTCGTCAGCCTCGTCGAGGGTTGGCGGAACCACGAGCAGATCGAGGCGGCAAGGGCCATGCCCAGCTACCAGGACTCGATGGCGGCCGTGTGGCGCGTGCTCGAGTCGGGCGAGATCTCGACGCTCGACCTCGTCGCCGAGGTCAGCTGAGCCCGGTGGAGCAGCGCGTCAGCCTGATCACGCTCGGCGTCGCCGACCTCGCGCGCTCGCGCGCCTTCTACGAGCGCCTCGGCTGGATCACGGGCGCGCGCGCCGAGGACGACGTCGTCTTCTTCCAGGCCGGCGGGGCGGTCGTCGCGCTCTGGGGCAGGGCGCAGCTCGCCGAGGACAGCTGCGTGACGGACACGGGCGGTTGGGGCGGCGTCACGCTCGCGCACAACGTCCGTTCGCCGGAGGAGGTCGACGCCGTGCTCGCCGAGGCGCGCGAGGCGGGCGCGAGGATCGGACGAGCGGGCGCGGAGACGTTCTGGGGTGGCTACTCCGGTGTCTTCGTCGATCCCGACGGGCATCCGTGGGAGGTCGCCCACAACCCGCACTGGACGCTCGGGGACGACGGCTCGATCAGCCTCGGCTAGCCGCGCGCAAGCCGCTCGACGAGCGCGCGCTCGGCCTCCGGCAGCCATGGGGGCTCGCCCGCCCGCGCGTTCTCGACGGCACGCGCCGGCTTCGACGTCGCGGGGATCACGACGTCGACGCGCGGGTCGGACAGCGCCCACTTGAGGAGCGCCTGCGCCCACGTCTCGACGCCGAAGGGGCGGAGCGGCTCGAGCGCGCCCGCAGAAGGCGTTGCCCGGACGAGCCTCGACCCGGCGCCGCCCAGCGGGCGCATGACGACGACGGCGATCCCCCGCTCCGCCGCGAGCGGCAGTAGGCGCCGCTCGCACTCCCGCTCGGCCGGGTTGAGCGGGATCTGGACCGTGTCGAAGCGGCCTGTTCGGAGCGCCCGCTCGAGCTCTTCGAAGGCCGAAGGGGAGTAGTGCGTCACACCGAGGAGGCGGATGCGTCCTTCCTCCCGCTCGCGCTCGAGCCAGGGCAGGTGCTCCTCCCACGCGACGAGGTTGTGCACCTGCTCGACCTCGACACGACCGAAGAAGCCGAGCTGTCGTTCGAGCTGACGTTTGCCCTCGTCCACGCGCGGCGCCCAGACCTTCGTCGCCACGGTCGCCGCGTTGCGCCTCGCGCGGAGCGCCTGCCCGAGCGACCGCTCGGCGCCGCCGTACATCGGCGAGGAGTCGAAGATCGTCGTTCCGGCGTCGAGCGAGGACGCGACGACGTCGCCCGCGAGCTGCGCGTCCGAGTCGAACGTGGCCCACGTCCCGAGCCCGACGACAGGCCCGAGCCTGCGGTGCTCCACGCTCAGCCCATCGTCGCAGCGGCGTCCAGCAGCGCGAGCGTGACCTCGACCATCGCCTCGAGGTCGGCGACGGCGATGTGCTCGTCGGGCGTGTGGATCTCTGTCATGCCGTTCGCGAGGTTGAGGCATGTGAGCCCTCGCGCGTTGAACACGTTCGCGTCGGCGCCGCCCCCGCTCAGCGCGTACGTCGGCGTGAAGCCGCAGGAGGCGAGCGCCTCCGACGCAAGCCGCACGACGGGGTCGTCCTCCCCGAAGCGGTACCCCGGGAAGCTCGGCCGTACCTCGCTCTCGACCTCGCAGTCGGCGAGGCTCGCGGCGAACGCCGCCGTCTCGAGCATCTCCCGTACGAGCTCCGTCGCCTTCCGCGCGTCATGCGAGCGCACCTCCGCCTGGAACATGCACCACTCCGGCACGACGTTCCGCGCCGTGCCACCCGAGACGACCCCGACGTTGGCGCTCGTCTCCTCGTCGATCCGCCCGAGGCGGAAGTCGGCGATCGCGCGTGCGGCCGCCGCGACCGCCGAGCGGCCGTCCTCGGGGTTCATCCCCGCGTGCGCCGCCCGGCCGTGGAAGCGGAAGTCGAGGATCCGGCCGTGCGGCGAGCCGAGCACGATCTCCCCGATGGAGGCGCCCTGGTCGTACACGAAGCCCGTGGTCGCCACGAGCCGCGTCTGGTCGAACGCGGCTGCGCCGCGCAACGACACCTCCTCCTGCGGCGTGAAGACGAGCTCGACGCCGGCGTGCGGCCTCTCCTCCGCCCGGATCCGCCGGGCTGCCTCGAGCATGACCACGACCGCGGCCTTGTTGTCCGAGCCCAGGATCGTCCCGGCCGCGTTGCGCACGATCCCGTCCTCGCCGACGACCGGCTCGATCGGCCCCTGTGGGGGAACCGTGTCCGTGTGCGCGCAGAGGAAGATCGGCGTGCCGCCACCGTTCGTCGCGGGCAGGCGGCAGTAGATGCTGCCGGCGGTCCCGCCGAGCTCGGTTGCCGTCCCGTCCTCGTCCCACTCGAGCCCGAGCTCGGTCAGGTAGTCGCCGACGCGGTCGGCCACGGCGCGTTCGCTCCCGGACGGGCTGGGGATCGCGCAGAGCTCGAGAAAGAGGTCGACGAACGGCGACGTCAGCTGCTGCTGCGCGGATGCCACGCCGCCACGTTACCGCCGACGCGGCCTCAGGAGCATTCGACGATCACACCCTCCGCCGGGTCGATGGATAGTCGGCCCGTGACCGGCTCACCCTCGCGACCGCGGTCGGTCGAGAGCACGATCGTCCCGGTGACCCGCTCGATCTCGACCGCACGAGCGCCCAGGTTCAGCGCGACCACCACCCCGATGCCCCGCCGCCAGGCCCAGGCCCCGGCAGGCGTGGGCAGCTCGGCGTACGCCCCGTGACGGAGGTCGGGAAGGCGCCGGCGCGCCGCGATGAGATCGCGGGTGAGACGCAGCGTCGAGCCGGGGTCCGCGCGCTGCGCCTCGACGTTGCGATCCGTGTCCGTGAGTGGCAGCCACGGGTCCGTCCACCCTCCTTCCCCGGTCCACGGCATCGGTGTACGGCACGGATCGCGCGACGGCTCGGCGACGTCGCGCACGCGCTCACGGGGTACCCGGCCGTCGGCGAGCCCGAGCTCGTCTCCGTAGTACAGGCACGGCGTGCCGCGGAGCGTCACGAGCATCAGCAAGGCACAGCGGGCGAGCGCCTCGTCGCCGGCGCACCACCGCGTCGCGAGCCGTCCTGCGTCGTGGTTGGAGCCGATCCAGCAGGGCCACGCGCTCTCGGGCAGCGCCGCCTCCGTCGCGGCGACGACGGCTCGGAGCTGCTCCGCCTCGAAAGCGGAGTGGACGAGCGCGAAGTTGAAGGCGAGGTTGAGCTCGTCGGAGCCGGCGCCGTAGTACCGCGCCCAGGCCGTGACGTCGAGCACGTACGCCTCGCCGAGGAGCACACGGCCCGGTTCGTAGGAGTCGGCGATCCGCCGCCACGCGCGCAGGATGTCGTGCGCCTCGGGACGGTTCATCGAGTGCACCCGGCGGATGCCTGCGGCGCGAATGCGGGGGTGGTCCCGGCTCGTCGCCGGTGGGTCGTCGCGTAGCTCCGGGTCGTGGATCAGTGCATGCGCGACGTCGATCCGGAAGCCCGCGACCCCCCGGTCCAGCCAGAAGCGGATGATCCGCTCGAACTCCGCGCGGACCGCGGGGCTCCACCAGTCGAGGTCTGGCTGCTCGGGGGCGAAGTTGTGCAGGTAGTAGAGGCCGCGCTCGGGGTCGAGCTTCCAGGCCGGCCCTCCGCCGAAGATCGCCTGCCAGTTGTTCGGGATCTCGTCCGACCACACGTACAGCTCCGGCCGGGAGCGAAACCAGGGGTGCCGGTCGGACGTGTGGTTCGGGACGAGGTCGAGGAGCACCCGGATCCCGCGCCGCGCGGCCTCTTCGACGAGGTGGTCGAGGTCGGCCAGGGTCCCCAGGTCGGGATGGACGTCGAGGTAGTCGGAGACGTCGTAGCCCCAGTCCACGTTGGGCGACGGGTGGACCGGGTTGAGCCAGATCCCGTCGACGCCGAGCCACTCGAGATAGTCGAGCCTTTCGACGAGGCCACCGAGGTCGCCGATCCCGTCGCCGTTCCCGTCCGCGAACGAGCGGGGGTAGACCTGGTAGAGAACGCCCTCGCGCCACCAGCTCCCGGTCATGGCCGGATCATGAGGGAGTCACTAGACTCGTGCCGGAGGGAAGTCGAGATGGCCGGGATCGTCTACGACAAGGTGTCGAAGGTCTACGACGACGGCACGTGGGCCGTCGAGGACCTCGATCTCGAGATCGAGGACGGCGAGCTGATGGTCCTCGTCGGCCCCTCGGGGTGCGGGAAGACGACCGCGCTGCGCATGCTCGCGGGGCTCGAGGAGATCAGCGAAGGGACCATCCGGATCGGCGACCGGGTCGTCAACGACCTCACGCCGAAGGAACGCGACATCGCGATGGTCTTCCAGAACTACGCCCTCTACCCGCACATGACGGTCGAGCAGAACCTCGCCTTCGGCCTCCGCTACCGGAAGCTTCCGAAGGAGGAGGTCACCCGGCGGGTTCGGCACGCCGCGGAGACCCTGGAGATCGCCCAGTTCCTCAAGCGCAAGCCCCGGGCGCTCTCCGGCGGGCAGCGCCAGCGCGTCGCGATGGGACGCGCGCTCGTTCGCGAGCCGCAGGCGTTCCTCATGGACGAGCCTCTCTCGAACCTCGACGCGAAGCTCCGCGTGCAGATGCGGACCGAGATCCACGAGCTCCAGCGGCGCCTCGGGGTGACGACGATCTACGTCACGCACGACCAGATCGAGGCCATGACCCTCGGCGACCGCGTCGCCGTCATGCTCGACGGCCGGCTGCAGCAGGTCGCGACTCCCGCGGGCCTCTACGAGCGGCCCGTCAACGACTTCGTTGCGAGCTTCATCGGCTCGCCGTCGATCAACATGGTCGAGGCGGAGCTCGCACGCTCGAACGGGTCGCTGACGGTGAGCTTCGGCGGCCACCGGCTCGCCGTGGACGAGAGCATCCCCCCGGCCCGACCTGCGCTCGAGGACTACGTCGGACGGACGATCCTGCTCGGGATCCGGCCGGAGGACATCGAGGACGCGAGAGTTGCCCCAGAGGCGCCGCCCGACCATCGGCTGAAGACCCAGTGCGCTCTGAGCGAGTCGTTGGGCGCAGACGTGCTCGTCTACTTCGACGTCCAGGCGCCGGGGGTCGTCCCGGTCGACGCCGACCCCGACAGCGACGCGGCTCAGGCGTCCGAGCCGAGCGCACGGAGGACCCAGCGTGCGTCGCGCCTCGTCGCCCGGGTAAGCCCGCGCACACGCGCGGCGAACGGGAGCCCGGTCGAGCTCGCCGTCGACACGACCCGCCTCTACTTCTTCGACCCGGACACCGGCCTCGCGATCTGAGTTGTGCGCAACCACGAACCCGCTCGCGCGGGTTCCTGGCGCGCGGAAGACCCCTGAAGGCGTCCGCTTCGCGGCCGCTGCCGCGGAGCTCGATTCGCTCGAGTCGCTAGCCCTTGACGGCGCCCGCGGTCAAACCGGCGAGGATGCGGCGCTGGAGGACGAGCACGAGGAGGACGAGCGGGACGGTGACGACGATCGTCGCCGCCATGATCTGCCCCCACGGCTTGTCGAAAGCGCTCCCGGTCTCCCCGGTGAAGCTGGTGATCGCGACCGGGACGGTGTACTTGTCCGGCGTCTGCGTGAACGAGAGTGCAAAGAGGAACTCGTTCCACGCAGTGATGAACGCCAGTAGGCCGGCGGTGACGAGCCCGGGCGCGACGAGCGGCAGCATCACCCGGTAGAACGTCTGCAGCGGCGATGCTCCGTCGACGTACGCTGCCTCCTCGAGGTCCTTCGGGAGGCCGGCCATGAAGGTCGTGATGATCCAGACCGTCAGGGGAAGCACGAGCACCATGTAGCTGAAGACGAGCGCGCCGAGGCTGTCGTAGAGCCCGAACCGGTTGATCATCGTGTAGAGGGCTCCCAGGATCGCGATCTGCGGGAAGATCGTCATCGAGAGCATCAGATAGAGCGTCGCCGACCGTCCGCGGAACTGAAAGCGGCCGAGGGCGTAGCCGGCGAGGGCACCGACGGCGACGGCAACGAGCGTGACCGACCCGGCGACGATGGTCGAGTTACGGAGCGCCTTCAGGAACTGGTCGTTCTCGAGGACGGCGCGGAAGTTCGCGAGCGTGGGGTCGCTCGGGACGTACTCGGAGGGTGTGCGGAAGAGGTCGGCCTCGACGGTGAAGGCGGACTTCAGGGCCCAGTAGAACGGGAACACCGCGTAGACGAAGATCGCCGCGATGAGGAGGTAGAACGGGATGCGGCGCAGCAGAGCGCGCGGCTTGCGCCGCCGCGCCGTCGCGGCTCGCGGAACGCGGGCCTGCGCCTCCGTCCTTGTGACTCTCTCCGCGACGGACGTCACTCGGCGCGCAGCCTCATGAGGGTCGCGTATACCGCGACGAACATCCCGATGATCAGGAAGATGGCGACGCTCAACGCGGCGCCGTAGCCGACCTCGCCCGCCGTGATGATCGTGTCCTGGGTGTAGATGGCCATCGTCTGCGTGTCGAGACGCGAGCCGAAGAAGACGTAGAAGACGTCGAAAACGCGCAGTGCGTCGAGCGTCCTGAAGATGACGACGACGAACACGGTCGGCAGGAGCAGGGGAAGCGTGATCCGCCAGAATTGACTCCACTTGCTCGAGCCGTCCACGTCGGCGGCCTCGTAGAGCTCGCGGGGAACGACCTGGAGGCCGGCGAGCAGGAGGAGCGCAACGAAGGGTGTCGTCTTCCAGATGTCGACGATGCAGACCGAGGCGAGCGCCGTGCTCGACTGCGAGATCCAGGCGACGGGGTGATCGACGAGGTGCAGGCGGAGGGCGGCGTCGTTCACGACCCCGAAGACGTCGTCGAGCATCCACTTCCACATCTGAGCCGCGACGACCGTCGGGATGGCCCACGGGATGAGCATCATCGCCCGCATCGCGCCCCGCCCGCGGAAGCCCGAGTTCACGGCGAGGGCGATGATCATCCCGAGCACGAGCTCGATCGAGACCGTGATCGCCGTGAACTTCACCGTCGTGACGATGGAGTCCCGGAAGATGGTGTCGTCGAGGAGGTCGCGGTAGTTCTGCAGCCCGACGAACTCGGTCGGCTCGATCCCGGCCAGGAACTGCCGGTTCGTGAAGCTGTCGAAGACCGTGCGCCCGAGCGGGTAGATCGCGACGAGCGCGACCAGCACGAGCGCCGGAGTGAGCATGGCCCAGGCGAGGCGGGTCTGCTTCCGCTGTAGGCGCGTCGACCTCCGCCGCCTGGGCGGGAGTCGCCGCTCGGTCGTCGACTGGATCGCGCTCACGCCGGCCTCCGAAGGATCAGGGGACGGGAGCGTTGCCGCTCCCGTCCTCGCTCCCGCAACCCGACTGCTCGGACTATCGCAGCAGCCGGTTCAGTCGCTGCTCGACTCCCGGCAGGACGTTCTTCGCGTCCTGGCCGTTCAGGATCTGGTTCAGGCCCTGGTAGATGATCTGCGAGCCCCGCGCGTAGTCCGTGCCGAGGATGGTCGGACGCGTCACGCGCGCCACGTTCGCGATCTCCGGCTTGAGGTACGGGTTCACCTTGCGCACGGCCGGGTCCGCGGCGACCTTGGGGATCGTCGGGACGTTGGTGTTGAAGATGGCATTGAACTTCTCGACGGACGCGCCCGTCAGGTAGCGGACGAGCTCGATCGCGGCTCCCTTGTTCTTCGAGAAGTTCGAGACCCCGAGCTGCCAGCCGCCGACGGTGCCTACGGACGCGTTCTTCCCCGCGTGCGGGAGCACCGTCACGTCGAACTTGCCCTTGATCGGCCCGGACTGGCTCTTCGAGTACGCATAGGGCCAGTTGCGCATGAACGCCGCGTTCCCGGCGCCGAACGCCTGGTCGGCCTCACCCTCCTGGTACGTCGTCACGCCGCGCGGCGTGATCTTGCCGACCCAGCTCCGCTGCAGGTTCATTATCGCGACGGCGCTCGGGTTGTCGATCGACGCCTTGCCGTTGTCGACGAAGTGCCCGCCGCCGCTCGACGCGAGCCACTCGAGCGCGTCGCACGTCAGGCCCTCGTACGCGTTCCCCTGGTAGACGAACCCGTAGAAGTTCGGGTTCGACGCCTGCTCGCCGTCCTGGATCTTCTGCGCCATCGCGCCGAGCTGGGCCCACGTCTTCGGCGGCGAGGAATACCCGTACTTCCTGAGCAGGTCGGTCCGGTAGTAGAGGATCCCGAAGTCGCCGAACCAGGGCATCGCGACGAGCTTCCCGCCGATCGTGTTGTTCTGGATGATGCCGGGGGCGTGCTGCTTCGCCTCCTTCGCGAGGGCGGGCTTCAGATTGAGAAGGTAGGGCGCGAAGGCGCCCGGCCAGACGACGTCGAGCATGACGACGTCGAATGCGGACGACTTCGACGAGAACGTCCGCGCCAGCTGCGAGTACGACGCCGACGAGTCGACGGGGTGCGGCACGAGCTTGACCTTGATGCCCGTGTCCTTGGAGAACTGGGCCACGAGCATCTTGTCGCGCGTGTGGCTGGTTCCGACGGGACCGTCACCGAGGAACGTGATCGACGTCCCGCCGTACTTGGCCTTGATGGCTGCGGCGTTCGCTACTTTCGGCGGCTTGACCGCCGCGCTGCCGGCGGTCCCTGCCGCCGCGATGCTGACCGCGACGACGAGAGCCAGGGCTCCCGCCAGGCTTGCGATGACGAGCACAGAACGATGCTTCACCTCTCCCACATCCTTTCTCGACAAGGGACGACGACGTCGACTGCGGGTCGGTCGGACCTGCACCCGCGAGGACGTCGATAACCCACCGCTCTCGCGTTCAGCCCGCCACTAGACGCGGGGCGCCGCAACGGATTCACACACCACATGAGGCAGAGCCAACCTAGAGGCTGTCGGAAGGTCATGTCAAGAATGTGACAGCCCGTTGGCGCTCTCCGCCGCGGACTGCGAGCAGCCCCTGCACGGCGACCAGGAACGCCTCCACACGTACGTGATCGAGCCGTCCTTCCCCGGAACGTGCCGCCAGCGCTTCCGCTACGAGGCCGTCGTCGTCGAGTCGATCGCGTACCCACTCGCCCGCGTCGGGCTTGGACGACCACACACCCTCCGAGGCGAAGCGCCACGCCCGGCAGGCGTTGAGAACGGCGTTGTCGTCTCCGGCCCACGCGTGGCGCGCGTACCAGCGCACCGACTCGGCCACGCGTTCGAGCAGCACCGTGCGGGGGATCGCTGCGAAGAGCTCGCACGGAGGCGGCCCGGAGAGCACGATTCCGTGCTCCCGTACTACCGCCCGGTCGATCGCATACCAGTGCGGCTCCCCCTCGGGCGTGAACGACGCAACGAAGGGCATCGCCCGGCCGGTGTTGAGGTTCAGCTCGTAGCCCGGCTCGCCCGTTCCCGCGCGAACCGTCGATTCCGCGTAGACCACGAGCTCCAGCCCTCGCGCCGGGCACGGCAGCGCCTCGTGGCGGAGTGCCTCGACGATCTCGGCCTTCATCTCGTCCGCGAGCGGGCTACGGGACACGACGGCGACGTCGAGGTCGCTCCGACCCGGGAGGTACCCACCGAGGGCATACGAGCCGCCCGCGTAGACGCCCACGAGGTCGTCGCCCAGCAGCTCGCGGAGGCGAATCAGCAGCGCCTCGAGGTACGTCTCCGCCTCGCTCACGGAGGAAGCTTCACCCGGTCAGAGCGTGCCGAAGGGCCGGACGGGCGGAGCTCAGGTCGCAGCGGTGCGAACGGCGGCGCCGATGCGTACTCGCGCCCGCTCGAGCGCGGCACCGACGAAGTCGCGGAAGAGCGGCGCCGGGCGAGTCGGGCGGGACTTGAACTCCGGGTGGAACTGGCTCGCCACGAACCACGGGTGGTCAGGGAGCTCGACGATCTCCACGAGCCGCCCCTCCTGGAACGTCCCCGAGACGACGAGGCCCGCGTCGACCAGTTGCTGGCGCAGCTCGTTGTTGACCTCGTAGCGGTGCCGGTGCCGTTCGTGGATCACGGGCTCGCCGTACGTCTCCCGCGCCCGCGTCCCCTCGGCCAGCTCGACCGCCTGGGCGCCGAGGCGCATGGTGCCGCCGAGGTCCTCGATCTCCTTCTGCTCGGGGAGCAGGTCGATGACGGGGAACGGCGTCTCGGGGTCCATCTCGGTGGAGTTCGCTCCTTCGAGCCCACAGACGTGTCGCGCGAACTCGGAGACCGCGACATGCATGCCGAGGCAGATACCCAGGTACGGGATCTCCCGCTCGCGAGCCACCTGGCAGGCGAGGATCTTCCCCTCCCAGCCGCGCGCCCCGAAGCCACCCGGGACGAGGACGCCGTCAACCTGCTCGAGCTCCCGTGCCGCCTCCTCGTACGACATGTTCTCCGCGTCTACCCAGCGGACCCGGACGCGGATCCCGTGGTGGACGCCCGCGTGCTTCAGCGCCTCGTGGACGGAGAGGTACGCGTCGTGGAGCTTGACGTACTTGCCGACGAGCGCGATCTCGACCTCACCTTCGAGCTCGCGGCTGCGGTCGGTCAGCTCCTGCCACTCGCCGAGCTCGATGGGCCGGCAGTCGAGCCCGAGCTTCCCGCAGACGAGCCCGTCCAGACCCTCGGCCTGCAGCACTTCGGGGACGAAGTACACGTCGGGGACGTCGGGGCAGCCGATCACCGCATGCGCGTCGACGTCGGCGAACAGCGCGATCTTGTCCCGGATGTCGTCGGAGAGCGGCTCCGTCGAGCGGCAGACGACGATGTCGGGGTGGATTCCGATGCGGCGGAGCTCGTTGACCGAATGCTGGGTCGGCTTCGTCTTGAGCTCACCCGCTGCCTGGATGAACGGCACGAGCGTGACGTGCAGATAGAGCACGTTCTCGGGCCCGACCTCGCGCCGGAACTGGCGGATCGCCTCGAGGAACGGCAGCGATTCGATGTCGCCCACCGTCCCGCCGATCTCCGAGATGACGACGTCCGCCGGCGCGACCTTCTCCGCGCGCCGGATGCGAGCCTTGATCTCGTTCGTGATGTGCGGGATGACCTGCACCGTCGCGCCCAGGAACTCGCCCTTGCGCTCCTTGCGCAGGACGGTGTCCCAGATCGCCCCGGCCGTGTGGGACGCGTTGCGCGAGAGGTTCTCGTCGATGAAGCGCTCGTAGTGGCCGATGTCGAGGTCGGTCTCCGCGCCGTCCTCGGTGACGAAGACCTCGCCGTGCTGGAACGGGCTCATCGTCCCCGGATCGACGTTCAGGTACGGGTCGAACTTCTGCGCGCTGACCGAGAGTCCGCGGGACTTCAGCAGGCGTCCGAGCGACGCCGCGACGATCCCCTTGCCGAGCGCGGAGACGACGCCACCCGTGACGAACACGAACCTGGCCACGGGGTCTCACCGTAGCAGGCGGCATGGTTGGACGACTCGGGGGCCTCGATCATGGTGACTGTCACCGAAGGTGACTGTCACCGGCTTCTCGGGCACCCGCACTGACCGCTCGGCCGATCGCGACGAGGCCGTCCGCGACCGCTGCCACGGATTTCGTCGCGTCGAGCTCGTGGGTCGAGGTCGCCCGCAGCCGTGGCTCGAACCGCTCGAGGTCGGAAACGATGCGCTCGCGCTCGTCCGGCTGCTTGCCGTAGTCGTTCGTCGTCCGCGACTCGACCCGTTCGAGGAGCACCTCGACGGGCGCGCTCAACAGGACGATCGCCTCGAACCGGTCGTAGAACTTTCCCTGGTTCGAGGCGCACCCGCCGACGTAGAGGATGTCTCCGCCCGCTTCCGCCAGCAGCTCGGCCATGCGGTCCTCCCGCCAGAGCCACTCGCCGGCCCCGTCGTCCGAGCCGGCGTCCCACACGCTCAGGTCGGAGAAATCCGCGTCGACCGCGCGGTAGCCCCGCCGTGCGAGCTCGTGCACCGCCGTCGACTTGCCGGTGCCGGACATCCCGGTCACGAGCACCCGCGCCACGGCATCCGCTACCCGTCGGCGAGCGAGGCGATGAACTCGGCGCCGCCCGCCATCCGCTCGAGCTCCTCGCGCCGGACGAGCTCGTCGAGCTCCTCGAGCCGGGTGTGCGTCGGGTCGCCCGGGACCTTCTCGACCCGGAAGTGCCGGTCCGCGACGCTCGCGATCTGCGGAAGGTGCGTGATGGTCAACACCTGCGCTCGCTCGGCGAGCCGGTGAAGAGTCGCGGCCACCGCGTGGGCGGTCACGCCGCCGATCCCGGCGTCGATCTCGTCGAACACGAGCGTCTCGCCGCCGGCGACCGCGGCGAGGGCGAGCGCGATGCGAGAGAGCTCGCCGCCCGAGGCCGTCTCCGCAACGGGCGCGAACGGGAGCCCGGCGTTGGGCCGCACGAGGAAGACGACGACGTCGGCCCCGCTCTGGCCGAGATCGCGCGCCTCGAGCTCCACGGCGAACTCGCCCTCCCCCATCCCCAGGTCGCGAAGCTCGCGGGCGACCGCTTCGGCAAGCGGGTGCGCCTGCGAGCGGCGGACGGCGCGCAGCTCCTCGGCGAGGGCGCCGACGCGCGCCTCGGCCGCGGCCACGGCGTCGGCGGCCGCCTGCACGGGGTCGTGGCCGGCTGCGACCTCGTCGAGCTCCCGGCGGGCCGCTTCCGCCGTCGCCAGGAGCTCGTCGAACGAGTCGGCGCCGAAGCGCCTCTTCAGGTCCGCGATGCGCTCGAGCCGGCCCTCCACGTCGTCCAGCGCCCCGGGCTCCGACTCGAGCGAGGTCAGGAACGCGTGCAGGTCGCTCCCGACCTCACGAAGACGAAGCGAGAGGTCGCGGAGCTCCGCGGCGGCGGATGCAACCTCGGGCGCGATCCGCTCGAGGGGGGCGAGCGCCCGCTCCGCACGTGAGGCGAGGGAGGAAGCGCCGTCGCCCTCCTCGGGCGCGACCGCGTTCGCCGCCGCGGCCGCGGCCTCGGCGAGCTCCGCCAGGTGGCGCAGTCGCTCGCGCCGCGCGCGCAGCTCGTCCTCCTCACCAGCCTCGAGCCCCTCCACGCCCTCGACGAGCGCCTCGTGCTCGGCCTGGCGGGCGGCCGCGGCGTCCGCGTCCCGGGTCAGCTCCTCGTGCGCCCTCCGTGCCCCGCGAAGCTCCTGCCACGCCCGAGCCGCGTCACGGCGCCGCTCGAGCTGCTCGGCCCCGCAGAACGCGTCCAGGACGTCGAGCTGGAACGAGGGACGGGCGAGACGTCGCTGCTCGAACTGCCCGGACATGGCGACGAGGCGCTCGGCGGCCGCCGCCACGTCCTCGCGGGCGACGGCGCGGCCCCACGCGTAGGCGCGGGTTCGTCCGTCCCCGAAGACCCGCCGCGCGAGCACGAGGCCCGCCTCGTCCTCGGGGCGGAGCTCGGCGAGGGCGGCGAGGTCCTCGTCGTCGAAGAACCCCTCGGGCACGTCGAGCTCGGCCTCGACGTACGCCTCGGCGCCGGCGCTGCCGACGAGCGAGGCGTCCGCCCGCGCCCCGAGCAGCAGCCCGATCGCCTGCGCGAAGATCGTCTTCCCCGCCCCCGTCTCGCCGGTGACGGCGTTCAGGCCCGGGTGCAGGTCGAGATCCGCCTCGCGGATCAGGACGAGGTTCTCGATCCGGAGCCGACGAAGCACGGGCCGACACTACCCCACGCACTGCGCCGATCGGGACGGCGGCGCGGATCTTCGCGGAGTCGGCGAAGGGCTAGCGCGTCCCGACGAGCTGTCGGCTCTCGATCGATTCGTCCGGCGCCGGCTCCGCCCTGTACACCGCACCCCGCCAGGAGACGGCGCCGGCTCCGAGGCACACGATCTCGTCGTGGGGGCAGCCGAGCGCGCGAACGTAGTCGAGGACGGCGTCATCGGCCGACCATGCCTCACGGGCGCCGATCTGCCGCTTCCCCGAGCGAAGCTGGTACGTGGTTCTCATCCGAGAGCGCTCCTCCCGACGAAGGTGTGGCCGCAGTGGCCGGTCGAGCGGATCCTGGTCGAGGGCAGGCGTGAGGTCATCGTGCCCCGCCCGAAGCCGTGCAGCGGGGATCTACTGAGCCCGGGACGACTATGGGTGAGTCTGCGAAGCGGCTCGAGCACCGACGCCCTCGTTGCGGAGCCGAGCATCGATCACGCGGCGACGTGCCCCCGACAGGAGCGCGCTGTAGGCTCGCCGCTTCCGAACGATGCTGCGCCCGAGCGTACGAGATCTTGCCGTCGTGCTGGCGACGTCCTTGCTTGCGAGGGCCGCCTTCGTCCTCGTGATCGGCGACGCGCGCTCCTCGGACGTCGGGCACTGGCTGGGTGCTCTCGAGTACCAGGACGAGGGCCGCAACCCGTACGAGAGCGGGGTGCTGAACTGGCCTCCGCTCTGGCTCGTCGTGATCGTGACCCTCGACTACGCCGCCAACGTCGTCGACGTCTCGTTCCTGTCGATGCTCCGGCTCTATCTCGTCCTGGTCGAGTCGGCGCTCGTCGTCACTCTCTACCTCACGCTCGTGCGGGCGGGGGCGCAGCGGAGCTCCGTCCGGCGGGCACTGCTCGTCGGGATCGCGCTCAACCCCGTCGCGATCCTCCTCGTCTGCCAGCACGGGAACAGCGACGTCCAGGTCGGCCTGCTCGTGACGCTGGCCGTCGCCGCGCTGCTGGCGCACGGGCGATCGCGCGACGTCGTCCTCTGGCTCACCGGGTGCCTCCTGCTCGGTGTCGGCGTCCTCGCGAAGACGGTCCCGCTCGTGCTCGCGCCCGTGCTGGCTCCCGGGGCGCGACTGGCGACGACGGCCGGCAAGGTGCTCGGTGCCGCCCTCTTCCTCGGGCCGGCGGCGCTGGGCGTGGGCGTGATCCTGGCCCTGGCTCCGCAGGCGGTCATGGAGCATGTGATCCGGTATCGGTCGACGCGCGGCTTCTTCGGCGTCTCGGGCTTCCTCGACGAGCACTTCTTCGACGATCTCTCCGGGGAGCTCGGGGAGCTGACGGGCATCGACGCCCGGAGGACGTACGGAACGGTGTTCACGCTGGGTGTCGTCGCGCTGGTCGTCTGGCTCGGGTGGCGGCTGTGGCGCGAGGCGCCGCTATCTCCCGCGCGACTGTTCCTACTCGTCGCGGTGGTCCTGATGGCCGTCGTCGCCCTGGGGCCCGGCTACGGCCCGCAGTACGCCTACTGGTTCCTTCCCGCGCTCGTCGCGACGTACGTGCTCCTCGACGACGGGTGGCGAAGGCTGTTGCTCGTCGGCTACGTCGTCGCCGCGCTCACCTATGCGGTCGAGTACGCGTTCGTTCCCTGGCTCGGCTCGTACGCGAGCGAGATCGCCCCGGATGCGAGTTGGATAGGAGACGTCTCCGAGCATCTCGACGACCCGCAGAGACTGACGCTCTATCGCTTGCCACTGTTCGCCGTCTACCTCGTCGTCGTCGTCGCAGGCATCGCTCGACTGATCCGCGAGCCGACGGAGGAGCCCGCCGGAGGCGACCTCGCTACGACGCGAAGCTCTGGCGGTAGCGCCTGACGAAGGTCGCCTCGGGGAGCGTTGCGAGGAGCGAGCGCTCCGGGCCGATGCGGACCACGGCCCGATCCGCCTTCTCGAGCGACGAGATGCGGTGGCCGTCCGCGAGCACGCCCGCCTCCACGTCCTGGGTCCGGTTCCACACGATCACGTCGGAGCCGGGCGGCACGACGAGCGGGCGCGCGTGGAGGGAGTGGGCGGAGATGTACGTCAGCGCCATCGCCTCCAGGCCCCACATGAGCACGGGCCCGCCGTTCGAGAGGTTGTACGCGGTCGACCCGGAGGGCGTCGCGCAGATCACGCCGTCGCACGGCTGCCGTCCGAGCTCCTCTCCCCCCACCGCCAGGTCGAGCTCGATCATCCGGCCGAGCGAGCCGCTCGCGACGACGACGTCGTTGACGGCGATCGCCCGTCCGCCGGGGTGCTCGAGCTCGAGCGTCGGCAGGTCGACGACCTCGTACTCGCCGGCGAAGACGCGCGCGAGCCCCGTCTCGAGGTCTCGGCGGCCCATCGAGCTGAGGAAGCCGACGCGGCCGAAGTTGACCCCGACGACCGGCACGCCCGTCCCCAGGAAGCGCGCAAGCGCGCGCAGCATCGTCCCGTCGCCGCCGAGCACGACGGCGATGTCCGCCGTCGCCGGGTCGCCCGCGGCGCCGATCGCGTGCTTGTCCGTCTCGTCGGTGGGGAAGAGGAGCTCGACGCCGTGCTCGTGCGCCACTGCCTGCAGCCGCGCGAGCCCAGCGCCGATCTGGCCCGCCCGGCCGTGGGTCACGACCGCGGCTCTTCCGACCGCCCTAGGCGGCACCGACGGCCTCGTCGATCCAGCGGTCGATGTCATCGGGGCTCGCGGTATCCAGGCGGTCGACGAGGTGGACGAAGAACTCCCGGTTCCCCTTCGGGCCGGGCAGCCCCGAGTCTACGACGCCGACCGCCTGTCCACCCCATTCCCGAGCCGCTTCGATCACGCTCCGCACTGCCCTTCGCTGCACCTCGGGGTCGCGGACGACCCCCTTGGCCACGTCCTTGCGCTCGGCCTCGAACTGCGGTTTCACAAGGACGAGCGCCTCCCAGCCCGGCCTCGAGAGCGCGAGCACCGGCGGCAGAGCCTTCCGGACGCTGATGAACGACACGTCGCAGACGACGAGCTCGGGCGCGAACGGGAGCTCGGTGAGCGTCCTCGCGTTCGTCCGCTCGAGCACCGTCACCCGAGGGTCGGCGCGCAGCCGCGGGTGGAGCTGCCCGTACCCGACGTCGATCGCGATCACCCGCGAGGCTCCGGCCTGGAGCAGGCAGTCGGTGAAGCCGCCGGTAGAGGCGCCCACGTCGGCGCAGTCGCGTCGCGCCGCATCGACGGCAAACGCCTCCAGCGCGTTCGCGAGCTTCTGCCCTCCCCGGGACACGTACGGCGGAGGACGGTCCACGGACAGCTCGGCCTCGTCGTCCACCTGCTGACCGGGCTTGTGGTAGCCGGGCACGAGGCCGGCGAGGACGAGCGCCTGCGCCTGACTGCGCGTCTCGGCGAGCCCTCGCTCGACCAGCAGGACATCGAGTCGCTTCCGCATGGACCGAGGCTAGTGGGTTTCGGCGTCGTGCCTGCGTTCGGGCATGCCCGAGCCAGGAGGTGAACAGATGCCGACATGGTTCGTGGTCCTGCTCGTGGTGCTGCTCGTCCTCGCCCTCTTCGGCGGGTTCGGGTACAGCCGCCGCTGACGTCGTGCGACCGGGCCCGCGTGAGCGGGCTCCGGTCGCGCCACCTTCAACCCGCCTCGCCGGGCGAGACGACCCCGTTCTCGTAGGCGAAGACGACGGCCTGCACGCGATCGCGCAGGCGGAGCTTCGGCAGGATGTGCGCGACGTGCGTCTTCACGGTGGTCTCGGAGACGAACGCTTCCCTCGCGATCTCGGCGTTCGACAGGCCACGCGCGACGAAGCGGAGGATCTCGAGCTCGCGCGGGGTGAGCTCCGCGAGCGCCTCGGAAGGCTTGCGCATGGAGTCCGGCGGCCGCCTGACGAACTCCTCGATGACGCGCCGCGTGATCACGGGCGACAGCAGCGCATCCCCGTTGGCGACGACGTGGATCGCCTCGACGAGCTGCTCGGGCGGGGTGTCCTTCAGGAGGAAGCCGCTCGCGCCGACCTTGAGCGCCTCGTAGACGTACTCGTCGAGGTCGAACGTCGTGAGGATGAGAACGCGCGGGCCCTGGTCCTTGCCCTCGAGCAGGCGCCGCGTTGCCTCGAGCCCGTCCACGTTCGGCATGCGGACGTCCATGAGGATGACGTCCGGGGCGAGCTCCTCGGCGGCGGCGATCGCCTCCGCCCCGTCGGCCGCCTCGCCGACGACCTCCACGTCCGGCTCGGACTCGAGGATCATGCGGAACCCCGCCCGGACGAGCGACTGGTCGTCGGCGATCAGGACGCGCACCATCAGGCGGCCGCCTCGATCGGAAGCCGCGCGCGCACGACGTAGCCGCCGCCGTCGCGCTCGCCGCTCTCGATCTCGCCTCCGTAGAGCGAGACGCGCTCGCGCATGCCGGCGAGCCCGTGCCCGCCGCCGGACCCGTCGCCGTCGCCGCGCCCGTCGTTCGCGATCTCGAGCTCCAGCTCGTCGTCGTGCCAGTGCACTCCCACCCAGGCATGGGCGGGGCCCGCGTACTTGAGCGCGTTCGTGAGGGCCTCCTGGACCACCCGGTACGCGGCGAGGTCGACGCCAGGCGGCAGGTCCTGCGGCGTCCCGTCCACGTCGAAGTCGACGGGGAGGCCGGCGGCGCGGACGCCGTCGAGCAGCGAGTCGATCGTCCCCATCCCCGGCTGCGGGGAGAACTCCGGCATCGCTCCCTGCTCGCGGAGGAGCCCGACCAGCCGGCGCATCTCCGTGAGCGCCTCGCGACCGGTCGCCTCGACCGTCTCGAGCGCCTGGCGTTCCTTCTCCTGCTCCGGGCGCAGCAGGCGGCGCACTGCTCCGGCCTGCACGGTCATGACCGACACCGAGTGCGCGATCACGTCGTGGAGCTCGCGCGCGATGCGCTGGCGTTCCTCCATAACCGCGCGCTCGGCGGCCTCGATCTGCTCGCGCTCGAGGCGCCGCGCCCGGTCGACGAGCTCGCGCGTCTGCTGGGCACGCCGGCTGAGCACGAACCCGGTCGTCCAAGCCAGGGCGATGAAGGCGCTAACCCACAGGTAGTCGCCCGTGCCCTCCGCGAAGACGTAGTTCGCGTAGAAGCCGATCGCCTCGCAGGCGATGAGGCCCGCGACCGCACGCCGGCGCTCGTTGTACGTGCCGATGCACCACGGCACGAAGAGGACGACGACGAAGAAAGGCGAATTGGCGTCGCGCGCGACGTACGCGTCCATCATCGGCAGGGTCGCTGCGATCGCGACGGATGCGACGAGCGGCGCGACGAACGGGTACCTGCGCGTGAAGAGAAGTGCGATCGCCGAAACGACGACGAGAGCCGTGATCCACCAGCGATTGTCGAGCGGGTCGCCGGCGATGTCCTTCAGGGTCGAGAACTCGATGACGAGGAAGACTCCGAGCGAGACCGCGACGAGGTAGTGCGCCAGTCGTCCTCGGTCCGTCTCCCAGAGCTCGCGAACGCGCTTCATGGGTTGCACGGTATCGGGCGTCCCCGTCGCCGTCATCGGCCGGGCGGACGACGGGGCCTCATCCGCGAGGACGAGGCGAGATCGGCGCCCACGTCAGGCGAAATCGTCGTCGCGGCCGACGACAGCGCCCCTCGACCGCGCGACCATCGTCGCATCGCACCGCACTCCAACGAGACGAGGAGGAGCACCATGATCCGTTCAGGCGACACCCTGCAGAACCCCGTCACCGGCGAGCTCGTCCGCTTCGTGAAGGCCGCCGCGGACACGGACGGCGAGTACGTGCTCGTGGAGGTCGTGGTCGAGCCCCAGGGCGCGGTCGCGGCGGCCCACGTCCACCCGTACCAGACCGAGACCTTCGAGATCCTCGAGGGCGAGGTGACGTTCCGGGCAGGTGAGGAGACGATCGTCGCGCGAGCCGGCGACACCGTGCGCGTCGAGCCCGGCACGGCGCACAAGTTCTGGAACGACGGCGACACGGACGCCCGCTTCCGCTGCGAGGTCCGCCCCGCCCTCCAGTTCGAGTCGCTCCTCGAGACGATGTTCGCCCTCGCCGCCGACGGGAGGACGAACGGGAAGGGCATGCCGAACCCGCTTCGGCTGGCGGTCATCGCGAAGGCGCACTTCGACGTCGTCCGGCTTCCGTTCCCGCCCGCCTGGCTGCAGAGGCTCGGCCTGGCGCTCGGTTCGCCCCCTCGGCCGGCTGCTCGGGCACGGCCCGACCTACGAGCCGGCCGCGCCCGGCGAGGTCTCCCTCGCCCTCTAGGCACCCCGAGCGAGGGGCGGCGTCGAGGCCCGCCCCTCGCTCGAGCTCAGGCCGCGGCCATGCGGCGCGCGCCGATGAGCCGGCTGCCGTAGCTCGTCGTGGCGAGGCGGACGACCTCGACGTCCCTCCCGGTCTGCGGCGCGTGCACCATCTTGCCCTCGCCGAGGTAGAGGCCGACGTGCCCGAGGCCCTCGAAGAAGAGCACGTCGCCGACCTCCATGTCGTCGCGCGGAACCCTGCGACCGACGGAGTAGAGCGCGTAGGAGTTGTGCGGGAGGTCGACGCCGACGCGCCCGTACGCCCAGCGCACGAGCCCCGAGCAGTCGAAGCCGCTCGACGGGGACTCCCCGCCCCAGAGGTAGGGAATGCCGACCGCCTCGAGTGCGATCCGGGCCGCGCGCTCGCCCTTCGAGGGAGGCCGCGGCACCGGCGGGCGCGCGTCCGGACGATCCGCGACCGGCGGGGCGGGCCGAGGCTCGCCGGCAGTCGCCGCGGACGAGGCAGCAAGGGCGGCCGCCAGGGCGGCGAGCGCGAGCGCAGGCAGGAGTCGTCGGAGACGGGGGGACATCGGAAGAAGGAGAGGTGCGGACCGCGAGCGCGAGGAGAGAGGTGGCACGCGACCCTGGCGTTGTTCGTGAAGGTCGGATGGTACTCAGAACCTCGACGCTGTCGACCCCCCAACCGTCGACGTCCCGGACTGGTCTCCTGACGGGCACCTGATCGCGCTCTCCGCCGCCTCGTACCTGCGCCTCGGCGACGGGAGCTACGTGCTGGAGGCGGACGGGACGAACCTGCGACGGCTGCAGCTCCCGGTCCCGGCGGTCGCTCCCGACTGGCAAACGCGCCGGTAGACCGGCTAGCTCGTCCTCACCGCAAGCCCGTCGACGAGGTCCCGCAGCACCGACGTGTCCGCCGGGACGGCGACGAGTCGTTCCCGGGCCCTCGTCGCAGCGCCCTCGGCCATTTCCCGCGCGGCCTCGGGGCCGACACGCTCCACGATCCCGTCCCCGTCGAGGATGTCGTCGACGGCCTGGAAGAGGAGGCCGAGCTCCTCACCGAACGCGCGCCACGGTGCCTGGCCGGCCTCCGGAACCCCCGCCGCCCGCAGCCCGAGCCCGACCGCCGCCGCGAACAGTCTCCCGGTCTTCAGGGCCTGGAGCTCGGTCGGGTCCTCCGCGCCGCCCGTGATGTCGCGATGCTGGCCGCCGATCATCCCGAGCGTCGCCTCGACGAGCTCCCGCGCGATCCCCGTCGTCTCGTAGGTCAGCGCCAGCCGGACGGCCTCGGCGAGGAGCGCGTCCCCCGCGAGCAGCGCCGGGCCCTCGCCGAACGCGACGTGGGCGCTCGGACGCCCGCGCCGCTCGGCGTCGTCGTCCATCGCCGGCAGGTCGTCGTGCACGAGCGAGAACGTGTGGACGAGCTCGATCGCGGCCGCGGCAGGCAGAGCCTCGTCGACGTCGCCTCCGGCGCTCTCGGCCACCGCGAGGCAGAGAATCGGGCGGATGCGCTTCCCGCCCGGCTCGAGCGCGTACCGGATCGGATCCTCGAGCCGTCCGAGCTCGGGCGCGAGCTCGAGCGCGGCGAGATACATCTCGACCGCCTCCCGGAGCTCCTCAGCCGTCCGCATCGGCGAGCGCCCGTGCCCGGTTCAGCTCCGACTCGATCTCCTTCGCGAGCTCCGCGAGCTCTCCGAGGACGTCGACGGCGGCCTCTCCGTCGATCTCGTCCGCGGCGGCCAGCCGCTCGAGCTCCTCGCGCCGCTCGTTGAGACGGGCGAGCAGCTCCTCGGTACGGCCCAGCGGGTCCCCGGGCTCGGTCGTCACGCCGCCTCCTCGCCGCGGGCGATGCTGCCGAGGATCCCGTTGACGAGCCGGGCGGCGTCCTCGGACGCGTAGCGCTTCGCCAGCACCACGGCCTCGTTGATCGCGACCTCGCGCGGCACGGTCCCCTCCTCGAGCTCGTAGACGCCGATGCGCAGGACGTTCCGCTCGAGCGTACCCAGCCGGTCGGCGGGCCAGTCCTCGGACGCGGAGGTGATCCGCCGGTCGAGCTCCTCGGCGCGGTCGGCGACGGCCTGCGCCAGCGTCGAGGCGAACTCGTCGGGCTCGCCCTCGTACAGCGACGCCAGCGGCTGGCCGGTGAGATCCCACTGGTAGAGGAGGAAGAGCGCCTGCCGGCGCCCGGCGCGTCGGCCGACGTGCGGGCTCATGTGGTGAGCGACGGCACGCGGCCGCCGAGCTCCGCGAGCGTCCCGGTCGAGTACTCGCCTCGCCGGAACTCTGACGAGCCGAGCACGTCGAGCGCCAGCTCGCGGGTCGTGGGTATGCCCTCGACGTGGAGCTCGGTCAGCGCCCTGACGGTGCGCGCGATCGCAGCCGTCCGGTTCTCGTCCCAGACGATCACCTTCGCGATCAGCGAGTCGTAGTACGGAGGGATCGAGCAGCCGTCGAACATCGCGGTGTCGACGCGGACGCCCGCGCCGAGGGGCGGCCTGAACGCGGTGATGCTCCCGGGCGCCGGGGCGAAGTCCTTCCCGGGATCCTCCGCGTTGATGCGCACCTCGATCGCGTGCCCACGTCGCGGCGCCCGGCCCATCGACGCGAGGCGCTCGCCCGCGGCGATGCGAACCTGCTCGCGCACGATGTCGATCCCGGTCACGAGCTCGCTGACCGGGTGCTCGACCTGGAGCCGGCAGTTCACCTCGATGAAGTGGAACGCTCCGTCGGGGCCGAGCAGGAACTCGAACGTGCCCGCGTTCCGATACCCGATCGTCGCGCACGCCCGCTCGACAGCGAGCTCCATCGCCTCCCGCGTCTCCGGGTCGAGCGCGGGCGAGGGCGACTCCTCGACGAGCTTCTGGTGGCGCCGCTGGATCGAGCACTCGCGCTCGCCCAGCGTGAGCACGCCGCCCTCCGTGTCGCAGAGGACCTGGATCTCGACGTGGCGCGCGGGGGAGAGCGCCTTCTCGACGTAGAGCGAGCCATCCCCGAAGGCGGCGTCCGCCTCGAGGGCCGCCGCCGCGTAGGCGCCTTCGAGCTCGTCGTCCGAGCGCACGATCCGCATGCCCTTCCCCCCGCCGCCGGAGCTGGCCTTGAGGAGCACGGGGTAGCCGGCCTCCGCCGCGGCACGGCGCGCGTCGTCGAGCGTCGCCGCACCGTCGCTGCCGGGAACGAGCGGAACGCCCGCGGCGTGGAGCTCGAGCTTGGCCCGCACCTTGTCGCCCATCCGCTCCATGACGTCCGCCGGCGGGCCGATGAAGGTGATGCCGGAGCTCTCGCACGCCTGGGCGAACGCGGGGTTCTCGGCCAGGAAGCCGTAGCCCGGGTGGACGGCCTCGCACACGGTCGTCTCCGCCGCGGCGACGACGCTCGGGATCCTGAGGTAGCTCTCCGCGGCCGCGGGCGGGCCGATGCACACGGACTGGTCGGCGAGCCGCACGTGGAGCGCGTCCCGATCGGCCGTCGAGTACACGGCGACGGCCTCGATTCCGAGCTCGTGGAGCGCCCGGATCACGCGGACGGCGATCTCGCCCCGGTTCGCCACGAGGACCCGCGAGAACATCAGGGGGTCAGGTCTTGCATTCCGACAGCGGAGGTTGCGGCCTCGATGCGGAACGGACAGGTCTCGGAATGCAAGACCTGACCCCCTAGACCGCCGGCGGCGAGAGGACGGGGTCGATCTCGAAGAGGAGCTGCCCGTACTCGACGGGCTGGGCGTTCTCGACGTGGATCGCGCGCACGATCCCGCCGACCTCGGCCTTGAGCTCGTTGAAGAGCTTCATCGCCTCGAGCATGCAGAGCGTCTGGCCCGGGACGACGGTGTCGCCCACGTCCACGAACGCGGGCGCGCCCGGGTTCGGCGCGCGGAAGAAGACGCCGACCATGGGCGACTCGACCCGCATGGCGCCGTTCCCGGCGGTCTCCTCGGCAGGCCCCGTCGCGCTCGCGGCACTCTCGACGGCCGCGATCCCGACGGGCATCCCGGCCACCGCCGGCTCGTCGGCGCGGCGGACGGCGACGCGCATCCCCTCGTCCTCGATCTCGATCTCGCCCACGCCCGACTCCTGCACGATCTCCACGAGCTCTCGGATGCGCTCCGACCGCTCGGCGTCGGCGTCCTCTGCGATGAGCACCGTCTCGCGGGAGTGACGCGCGCGGATCCTCCGCAAGAGCTCCTCGGCGTCGCTGCCGAACATCGCGAGGAGCACGAGCTCCTCCTCGCTCGCGGCAAGCCCCTCCGCCTGCTCGCGGACGTCCTCCGCGGTCGGGGGGTCCGCCGTGAGGGTTGCCCGCGGAGCGAGCAGCTCGACCGCGCGCTCGACGGACGCGTCGACCGGCTCGGGCGTCTTGCCGTAGCCCCCCTGGACGAGCGAGCGGAACTCGTCGATCACCGTGCCGTACCGGCGCGCCTCCAGCACATGCAGGAGCGCCTGGGACGCGAGGATCTGCCCGATCGGGGCGGCGAGTGGTGGCCACCCCGCCTCGGCGCGGACGCGCCCAACCTCCTCCAGGACCTCGAGCAGGCGGTCGGCGGCCGCGTTGGCGCGCAGGTGGACGTCGAGCGCCGCCACGAGCCCGGCGGGGAGGTCGTACTCGGCCGCGCGCACGGCGATCCGCGGCGCGACCTGGGAGACGGGCTCGTCCCCGATGTACTCGTCGATCAGGTCGGAGGCCTGCCACAGCTTCTCGGGCTCCAGCCCGGCGGCACGGCCGAGACCCTCGAGGGACTCGGCGAACGACTCGCCCGAGACCCGGTGGAGCATGAGCGCGAGCGGATACACGGTCGTCGCGACGAGGTCCGCCCCGGCGTCGACGGCAGCCAGGGCGGCCGCGAGGCCCATTCCTCCGGCGCCCTGCACGTAGAACCCCACCGGCAGGCCGCTCGCCTCGGCGATCCGGGCCACGAGCTCCTGGGCACGATGCGGCACGAGCGCGCCAACCGGGTCGTTCACGATGACGCGCGTCGCGCCGAGATCCGGGAGCTTGCGCGCCTGCTCGACGAGCGTCTCGGTCTCGCCCGTGCGCCCCGGGCTGTACACGAGCCCGGCGTGGAACGCTCCGCCCGCGCTCGTGATCGCCGCACCCGCTTCGGCGAGGTTGGACACGTCGTTCAACGGGTCGTGGAGACGGAACACCTCGATCCCGTTGTCCGCGGCCGAGGCGACGAAGCGGCTCACGATGTCGGTGCTGACCGGCATCGAGCCGACGAGGAAGCGGCCGCGGAGCGCGATCCCGAGCGGCGTCGAGACACGCGCCTTGATCGCCCGTATCCGCTCCCACGGGCTCTCGACGCGCCGGCGCACCGTGGCGTCGAAGACGCCTCCGCCCGAGACCTCGAGGCAGGCGAACCCCGCCTGGTCGAGGATCTCGGCCACGCGCAGGATCTCGGCGGTCGGCAGACGCCCCGCGAGCGGCTCCTGCGAGAGGAGCCGGATCGTCGTGTCGACGAGCTTCGGCACGGCCCTGGACCTTATCGACGGGCCCGCGAGCGTGGAGGGCACCGGCAGCGAGCGGCGGCCCGCTGTGTCGGGCTTCGGCGACATGTCCCCTGGCGTCGCAGGGGCCGGCGGCGTCAGGCGTCAGGCGCGGCTGATGTAGCGGCCCTCGCGGGGGTCGACCTTGATCTTCTCGCCGCGGTCGACGAACAGCGGCACCTGCACCACCGCGCCCGTCTCGAGCGTCGCCGGCTTCGTCACGTTCGTGACGGTGTCGCCGCGGACCGCGGGCTCGGTCTCCGTCACCTCGAGCTCGACCGAGGCGGGGAGCTGGATGCCCGCCGGCTTCCCGTCCACCGCGAGCATCTGCACGGAGCTCGAGGGGACGAGGTACGCGAGGGCGTCCGCGACCTCGGCGTGCGCGAGCCCGAACTGGTCGTACGTCTCCTCGTCCATGAAGTGCGCCTCGGCTCCGTCGTCGTAGAGGAACTGGACGCTCTTGACCTCTGTGTGGATCCGGGAGAACTTTTCGCCCGCACGGAACGTCCGGTCGACGACGGCCCCGGTCTCGAGCGCCTTCAGCTTCGTACGCACGAAGGCGCCGCCCTTACCGGGCTTCACGTGCTGGAACTCGACGATGCGCCAGACGCCGCCGTCGAGCTCGATGTGCATGCCGTTCCGGAACTGGTTGGTCGAGACGGTCTCCGCCATGACCGCGGCATTGTAGGGGCCGGGCATGTTCGGCCCACTACGAGACCGTCACGAGCTCCTTCGTGAACTGCGTGAGCCGCTCGCAGCCCTCGCTCGTCACCGCGACGAGGTCCTCGATGCGCACTCCGCCCTCGCCCGGGAGGTAGATGCCGGGCTCGACCGAGACGACGTTGCCGGGCTCGAGCACGTCCGTCGACTCGGGGCGAAGCACGGGCGCCTCGTGGATCTGGATGCCGACGCCGTGCCCGAGCCCGTGGCCGTACGCCCAGCCGAGCCCGGCCGCCTCGATCGGCTCGCGGGACGCGGCGTCGGCGTCTCGACCGTGGACGCCCGGACTTACGGCTGCGAGCCCGGCGAGCTGGGCCTCGAGACAGAGCGCGTAGATCTCGGACAGGCGGTCGGAGATCGCGCCGACGGCGAACGTCCGGGTGCAGTCGGAGCAGTAGCCGTCGAGCACGCAGCCGGCGTCGACCGTGACGAGCATGCCTTCCTCCACGACGCGGTCGCCGGGCTCGCTGTGGGGCGAGGCTCCGCCCGCGCCGGCGGCGACGGCGGTGGAGAAGGAGAGCCCCTCCGCGCCCGCCTCGCGGAAGCTCCGCTCGATCCACCAGCCGAGCGAGCGCTCGGTCCGGCCGCTGAAGCGCTCGGTCGCGAGGGCCCCGAACACCTCGTCGGAGAGCGCCCCCGCGCGGCGCATGGTCGCGAGCTCGTCCGCGTCCTTCACGGCCCTGAGCGACTCGACGGTTCCCGTCACGGGGACAGCCTCGACGCCCGCGTCCACGAGGGTGCGGTAGCCCGCGTACGAGAGATGCTGCTCCTCGAACGCGATCCGCATGCCGGCGAGCTGCTCGGCGATGGAGGACAGCAGGTTCCGCGGCGTCTCCACGAAGGTGACGCCCTCGACCTCGCGGCCCCGCGCGGCGTACCGGAAGTCCGCGTACAGCGTCGCCGTCGCGTCCGGCTCGACGAGGACCGCCGCGTTCGAGCTCGCGAGCCCTGTGAGGTAGCGCACGTTCGCCTGCCCTCCGAGCACGTACGGAGGCCCCGCGACGAGCAGCGGCTCGTCGAGGAGCGCGGCGAGCCGCTCGATCCTCGTCAAGCCCCGCCCTTCACGAGGAACTCGAGCGCCTCCCGGTAGCCCTCCGGCCCCTTCCCCACGAAGCGCGCGGCGGCCATGCCCTCGAGCACGGAGAAGCGCCGCCATTCCTCGCGCTCGTCGACGTTCGAGAGGTGGACCTCCACGAGTGGCACGGTGAAGAGCTCGACGGCGTCCCGGATCGCCCAGGAGTAGTGCGTCCAGGCGCTCGGGTTCGCGACGACGCCGTCTGCCCAGTCGAGCGCGTCGTGGCACCAGTCGACGAACTCGCCCTCCGAGTTCGTCTGGCGGCAGCGAACGGTGCAGCCGAGCTCCCGCGCCCATTCGTAGATCTGCGTCTCGAGCTCGGAGAGCGTGAACCCACCGTACGTCTCCGGGTCTCGCCGGCCGAGCACGTCGAGGTTGACGCCGTTCAGGACGACGATCCGCACGGTCCCGACCCTATTCGATAAGCCCGTCGAGGGCTGCCCGCACCTCGTCCGGGGCCACCGCGACCCCGACCCGTGGGGCGCCCGGCGCCTCGAGCAGCACCAGGCGCACGCGTCCACCTTCGGCTTTCTTGTCGCGCTGGAGCGCCGCCCAGGCAGCGTCGCGGTCCACCCGTACGCGGCGCGGACGGAGGAGCTCCTCCACCGAGCGCGCCTCGTCCTCCAGCCCCGACAGGCGAAGCGCAGCGAGCAGGCCGAGAGCGACCGCGCGCCCGTGGGGGAGCTCGAAGCCCGAAGCGGCTTCGAGCGCGTGGCCGAAGGTGTGCCCGAGATTCAACTGGCCCCGCTCGCCGCGGTCGAGCGGATCGCGCAGGCAGACGGCGGCCTTGAACGCAGCGCAGCGCGCGACCTGCTCCGCCGTCTCGAGCTCCCACAGCGGCTCTCCAGCGAGCAGGCCGGTCTTCACCACCTCAGCCAGCCCGTTCGTGCGCTCCTCCTCGGGAAGCGTCTCCAGGAGGGCCGTGTCGACGAGCGTCTCCGCGGGCCAGTGGAAGGCCCCGACGAGGTTCTTGCCCTCGGGAAGGTCGATCCCGACCTTGCCGCCGATCGCCGCGTCCACCTGGCCGACCAGCGTCGACGGCACCGCCACCCAGTCGATCCCGCGCAGGTGGGTCGCGGCGACGAAGCCGGCGAGGTCCGTCGTCGAGCCGCCGCCGAGCGCGACGAGCCTCGACCCACGCTCGAGGCGCAGGGCGCGCCAGAGCAGCTCGGCCTGCTCGACCGTCTTGGCCGCCTCTCCCGCGGGCACGAGGTGCGTCGCGTCGACGCCGTGGAGCGCCGCCACCCGCTCGTCGGCGACGAGGGCGTCGCCGCGGGCTTCGGGGTGAGGCGCCAGACGGATCCCCGCCGCGGCCAGCACGACCTCGTCCGCGTCCCGGGCGCGGCGATCGGCCACCCGTTCGTACAGCGGCGCCCGAAGCTCGAAGCGGCGCCGGAACTCGGTCTCGTCGCGGGCCAGCGGACGCGCGCTTCCCCGCACACGCGCCCACGCGGTGTCCGCATCGACCTCGAGGAGCACGACGAGCGCGTCCTCCTCCTCGAGCAGTCCCCGGGTCTCCGCGGCTCCGCCGCCGACGGCAATGACGCTCGGCTCGCGACTCGCGCAGGCCTCGCGAACGACACGCGCCTCTACCTCGCGGAACGCAGCCTCGCCCTCCCGCTCGAAGAGCTCCTGGATCGGGCCGTGCTCGGACTCGACCTCTCGGTCGACGTCCCGGAACGGCCGGCCGAGCCGGCGTGCGACCTCCACCCCGACGGTGCTCTTCCCCGCCCCCATGAACCCGGCGAGGACGAGGTGCCTGCCTAGCGCGTGCGACCCCGCCACGGGATCCGCTCCAGGTACGCGCGGTGGGCGCCGACGAAGTCCGCGAGCGCGTCGCCGCCGAACTTCTCGCGCGCGGCCCGCGCGAGCTCCCAGGCGACGGCGGCCTCGGCGACCACGGCGAGCGCCTCGACGGCCTGCACGTCGCTCCGCTCGACGAGCGCCGGGGCGGGCTCGCCGCTCGCGAGGTCGACGGAGCGCAGGGGCCGCATGAGCGTCGAAAGCGGCTTCATCGCGGCGCGCACGACGACCGCCTCCCCGTTCGTGACCCCGCCCTCGAGGCCGCCGGCGCGGTTCGTCGACCGCCGCAGGCCAGGCTCGATCTCGTCCTGCGCCTCGGAGCCGCGCAGGCGCGCGAGCGCGAAGCCGTCACCCAGCTCGACACCCTTCACCGCCTGGATCCCCATGACGGCGCCCGCGAGGCGGGCGTCGAGGCGGTCGCGCCTGTGGGCGAAGGAGCCGAGGCCGGGCGGCACGCCGCTCGCGACGACCTCGACGACCCCTCCGAGCGTGTCACGGTCCTCCCGGGCTGCCTCGGTGGCACGCTTCCAGCTCTCCTCGGCGGTCTCGCCGCCGATCTCGAGCACGCGGCACTCGACCGACACGCCGATCTCGCCCAGCAGCGCCTTCGCGACCGCGCCCGCGGCGACGTGCGCTGCCGTCTGCCGGGCGCTGGCGCGCTCGAGGGCGTCTCGGACGTCGTCGTGCCCGTACTTGAGCGTGCCTGCGAGGTCGGCATGACCCGGACGCGGCAGCGTCACCGGCGAGGCGCCCTTCCCCTCGGGCTCGCCTCCCGGCGGCCACGGGCTCATCCCCCACGCCCAGCTCTCGTGGTCGACGTTGCGGATGACGAGCGCGAGCGGCGAGCCGAGCGTCGTGCCGTGCCGCAGGCCCGCCAGCACCTCCACCTCGTCCAGCTCGAACTGCTGACGCGGGCTGCGCCCGTAGCCCTCGCGCCGCCGGCGCAGGTCGGTGTCGATGGCGTCACGGTCGAGCCGAAGCCCCGCGGGGAGTCCCGTCACGATCGCGACGAGCGCAGGGCCGTGGGACTCGCCCGCGGTGACGAGCTCGAGGGTCATCCGCCCTCGCGCGCGGCGGCCGCTCCGTGTCGCCGACCTCTCACGAGGGCAAGCCTAGTGCCGCCCGCATCACCCCGATCGGCCCCGGGATGCCGGTCCAGACCTCGAACGAGGCGGCCCCCTGCGCCGCGAGCACCTCGAGACCGCTCACCACGGTCGCGCCCGCCGCCCGCGCTGCGAGGGCCGTCGCCGTCTCCGGGTACGGCAGGTCGACGAGGACCTGGTCGGGCCCGAGCTCGACGACGACCTCGTCGCGGGCGGACGTCGCGTTCACGACGAGGTCCGCGCCCCTCGCGTCGGGCGGCCAGGCCCCGCGGCGCGCGAACTGCCGCGCGTGCGGGAGCGCTTGCATGAAGGCCACCGCCGTCCCACCCGCCCCGATGACGACGGGGTGGTCCGCCCGGAGCCCATCGAGCACGGCCGCGTCCGTCGTGCTTCCTTCGACGCGGTCGGCGCGGAGAACGAGCGTGTTGACGGACGGCGTGTCCGTGTCGCAGTACGCCGTCACCGCGAGCTTGTGCGGTGTTGTCACGCTGGCCCCGGCGAAGCCGAGCGCCACGAGGCCGTGGACGGCCTCCTCCAGCCTGTCGGGCGGAGTCGGCAGCGGCACGTACGCCCAGTCGAGCCCGAGCGCCGCGAAGGCCGCGTTGTGCATCTGCGGTGAGAGCGAGTGGTCGACCGGCCAACCGAGGATGCCGACGAGGCGGGTCGCTCCGGAGATCGCTTGCGCCTGCACGGCGCCGGGAGCATGCACGAGCGGACGACGGCCGCGCCGACGGGGCCGGTCAGGCGTGCATGACGCGCGTCTGCTCGTCCTCGCGCTCGTCCTGCGGCTCGTCCACGGCGACGAGCGCCCGCGAAGCCGCGGAATGGAGCACCGTGGATCCGGGGCCGTGACGCCTCGCCGCGACGAGCGCACGATCGGCGAGCACGTACAGGGCGAGCCCGTCTCCCGCCTCGGCGAGGTCGCAGACACCGGCCGCCAGGGTCGTCCCGGCCTCCTCGGCGAGCTCGCGCCGTACCCGCTCGACGGCCGCGGCCGCGCCCTCGGCGCTCGTGTCGGGGAGGATCCACGCGAGCGCGTCGTCCCGGATCCGACCGAGGTCCTCGCCGGCCCGAACGAGCTTCCGGAGCCGGTCGATCGCGACAAGCCCCTCGGGAGAATCGAGCGTGACGCCTCCGAGGTCGAGGCACACGACGCTCAGCTCCGAGCCGCCGGCGATCGCGCGCCTGGTGGCGTCCCGCAGCCGGCCCTCGAAGCCGCGCTCGTTGAGCAGGGCCGTGACCGGGTCGTGGGTCGCGAGCTCGGCGAGCCGCCTGCGTTGCCGGTAGCTGTCAGACACGTCCCGCACGACGAGGACGTACCGCGTGTCGCCCGAGCCGCCGAGCGCAGCCCCGGCGACGACGACACGAGCCCGGCGCCCCCCGCGGGTGAGGAACACGAGGGAGCCGGTGTGGCTCCCTCGCTCCGCGAGGACCGCGTGCCAGCGCTCGATCTCGTGCCGGTGCTCCGGCGGCCAGAAGCGATACGGCGCGGTGGTCCCGACGAGCTCCCCGCGCCGGAGCCCGAGGAGCTCGCAGAAACGGCGGTTGACGGAGACCACGCGCCCCTCGTCCACCACGAGGAGGCCTTCCGGTAGTGCGGAGAGCAGAGCGCGCGTGGCGTCCTTCTCGGCGCGGACGGCCTCCACGAGCGCTCGCCGTGCTGCCCCCGCGAACCAGAAGGCGAAGGCGGCGACGAGCGACAGGACGAACGCCGCCAGCGCCGCCCAGCGCAGCGTCGGCGACGGAGGCGCGTCTCGCAGGAACACCGAGCCGGCGACCCCTGCCGCTCCGGCCGACACGACGAGGAGGAGCAGCTCCTCCTTCGTGCGCCTGGTCCGCATCGACGTCATGCGGGCTCCGCGTGGACGTTCCGCTCGAACTTGTGCCATCCCTTGTCCCCTCGGAGGAAGCGCCAGGTTCCCTTGATGCGGGCCCATGACATGAAGGGCCGGTAGACGAGGAGCTCGAGCGGCATGAGCGCGAGCAGCCGCACGACTCCGGCGAGACGATACGCCGGCGACTCGAGGTCGGCCAGCAGCAGGGCGCCTGCGCTGAGGACGCTGTTCACGAGCGACATGAGGAGAACCACGAGGAGGTAGACCTGCCAGTCGACGAGCCCCGACAGGGCGCCGACCGTGAGAGTCACCACGGCGAGGACCTCGAAGACGGGGGCGACGATCTCCGACACGAGGTAGTACGGCATGCCCAGCAGCCCGACCGTCCCGTACCGCCGGTTGAAGCACATCTCCCGGTTCGCCCACCACGTCTCGACGATCACGCGCTGCCAGCGCTCGCGCTGGGCCACGAGCTTGTGCATGTCGTCCGGGCCTTCCGTGACGCCGACGCGCCCGGGCAGGGAGAGGATGCGATAGGGGGCTCCCCGCTCGCGCAGGAACCTGTGCGCGCGGAACGTGAACTCGATGTCCTCGCACGTGAAGGCGGGCGACCAGCCGCGAAGCTCGTCGACGAGGTCGCGTCGCCACACCTGGAACGCCCCGGCCGCGCAGAGCATGAACCCGTAGCGCGACCAGGCGATCCGGTTGTTGAAGAAGGCGCGCAGGTAGTCGAGCACCTGGAAGAGGATCAGGGGCCGGAGATCGGGGATCCTGTAGCTGACCCCGGCCAGCAGCGAGGCTGCCGGGTTCGCCGAGGTCTCGAAGAAGCTGGTCAGACCGACCACGCTCCCGGGGTCGCGCATGAACGCGGGCATGGTCGTCGAGAGCGCGTCGCGCGCGAAGACCATGTCGGCGTCGACGCCGCACACGTAGCGGTAGCGGCAGTGGTTCAGCGCGGCGTTCAGCGCGTCGGCCTTGCCGCCACTCACCTTGGCGATGACGAGGAGCCTCGGCTCGGCGCTGCTCCGGAAGTGGCCTTCGATGCGTTGCGTCTGCACGATCCCCCGTGACGACATGGCCACGGGGACGAGACCGAACTCCTCTCGCATCCGCTCGAGCGTGCGGTCCGTCGAGCCGTCGTCCACGACGATCACCTCGTGCTCCGGGTAGTCGAGAGCGAGGAGGGAGCGGACGGCGTCGGCCAGCGTCGTCTCCTCGTTGTGCGCCGGCACGAGGATGCTCACGGGGGGCGCGAAGCGCGAGTCGATCGCCTCGTGGTCCGCGCCCTGGAGCTCCCGCTTCCTGCGGCGCGACTCGACGAACCCGACGAGCATGAGCGCGAAGTACGCGACGTAGACGACGCACAGGTACACCGCGCACGCGAGCACGCATGCCTGGAGGAGCGCCTGGAGGCTCATCCGCCCGTCTCCGGGACGAGCGTCGGCCGGCCGAGGCGGAGGCCGCGTCGCGCGCGCTCGACGGCGGCCGTGCGCATCCCCTTCCCCCCTGCCGTGAAGATCGACCCCAGCAGGCGCGGATCGCTGCCGTCGGCGACGAGGTCGTCCACGACTCCGAGATCCTGGAGCACGAGGGCCGCGCCCAGTCGTGCGTTCGGGTCGGAAGCGCCGAGGACGGGCACCACGACGTCGGCCGCGCTGCGGCCGGCCGCGACGAGGGCCTCGCGGGCAGCTTCACGGACCCACCACGAGGTGTCGGCGAGCAACGGGACGAGGAACGGCGCGGCCGCCCGCGCGGAGACGGCAGCCGCCGTCCGGCACGCCTGTGCGCGGACGAGCGGATGCGGATCGTCGAGCAGGTCGAACGCCCGGCGCAGCGTGTTTCCGGAGGGAGCCGACGCGAGCGTCTCCAGGGCGGCGGCGCGGACGTTCGGCGAGGAGTCGCCCGTCGATTCCGGGACGAGGTCGCGGGCAAGGTCCCCGTACGGCCGGAGAAGGCGCACGGCGTAGAAGCGGACGACGCTGCTCGGATGCTCGAGAAGCGGTGCGAGCCGCATCCCGACCCTGGGCGCGAGCCGATCGAGCTGAGCGGCGACGCTGGCCGGAGCGTCCCTGTGCTCGGCGAGCGCTTCGACCAGCCCGTCGATCGCCCAGTCGTGCCGCTCGCCGAGCCGTCCGAGCGCCGCGACCGCGGCCTGCCGCACGACGGGGTCGCTGCTCCAGAGCTCCTCGCGCAACGGCGCCTGCGCGTCGGGGTCTCCGCGTTCGGCCATCTCCTCGAGCTCGCGCGCGATGGCGAGCCCGTCGCGCCACTCCTCGAGCTCCGCCCACGGCGCGCGATGAACCTCGAGGACGGGTGGGAGCTGCAGCGGCTCGCGGCGCCGGCGGCGCTCGAGCCGGAGCCGGCGGCCGAGCAGGCTGCCGCACATGAGCAGGAAGACCACGCCCACGCTCAGGCAGGCGAACGCCGCAGCCGTCCGACCGTCCATCGACCACTGTTGTCGGCACGTTTCGGCGATCGCGCAAGACCTGAACGCGCTTCACTCGGTCTCCGGGCTCCGCTGTGACACCCAGCGGGCTCTCGTCGTCAGCAGCCGCCGAAGCCGTACTCGAGCGACTTTCGACAGAACTCCGACTCGCTCGCGGTGAAGAAGTGATGCACGCCGTCCGGCTTGCGCACGAAGTAGAGGTAGTCGACGCTCGCGGGCGCGGCCGCCGCGCGCATCGACGCGAGCCCGGGATTCGAGATCGGCGTCGGCGGCAGCCCGACGCGGTTCCTCGTGTTGTACGGGTCGTCGCTCCTGATGTCCGACTGCCTTGAGGGGCTCCGTGCCCGGCACGTTCCGCCCGTAGCGGATCGTCGCGTCGATCCCGAGCTGCATGCCCTGCCGGAGCCGGTTGTAGACGACCGCCGCCACGAGCCGTCGCTCCTCGGGCGCGACGGCCTCCTTCTCGATCATCGACGCGATGATGAGGACGTCGTAGGGCGTCAGGTTCTTCGACCGCGCGTAGCGCAGGTCGACCTTCCGCCACTGCCGCCGGAAGTGCGCGAGCTGGTCGCGGACGAGGCCGGTCGAGGGCGTGAACTGGCTGAACTCGTACGTCGCCGGGAACAGGAACCCCTCGATCGACTTTCCGGCCCAGTCCTCGAGGAAGGCGGCCGGCGGCTTCGCGGCCGCGCTCGCGAGCAGGTACCCCGAGCGCGTCAGGCGAGGAGTCACGTCTCGCTTGTGGATCGCGATCTCGCGCACGGCGGCGACGCGATCGGCCATCTCGCGGCGCGTGAACCCTTCCGGGAAGATGATCCGCAACCGCGCGAGCGGAGGCGCCGTCTCGGTGGGAGGTGGCGGTGGGTCGTCGTCCCGCAGGATCGACGCGCTCGCGAGACCGACGACGAGGAGGATGCCGAGGAGAACGACGGAGGCAGCCGTCCGGCGGAGGAGGATCGCGCGACGGCCGGGCCGCCCGTCGCGCGGGTCTAGCCCCGGGTCGCGCTCGACCATCGCAGGTAGCTCTCGAGCAGGTGGGCCGCGGCACGAGCGTCCTCCGGCGCGGAGCCCTCGCCGCCCGCGGCGAGCGTCGTCGTGAACCGCTCGTCGTACGTCTCGACGGGGACGTCCAGGACGCCGCGGAGCGCGTCGACGAAGGCGTCCGTCTCCTGCGCCTGGCGTCCGCGCTCCCCGCGGAGGGTCAGCGGCAGCCCGACCACGACGAGCTCGACGTCGTGCGCGTGGACGAGCTCGCGGATGCGATCGAGACCGTCGGACGAGGCAGCACGCTCCACGACGGTCAGCGGGCGGGCGAGCTCGCCCGTCGCGTCGCTGACGGCGACGCCCGTCCTCGCGGAGCCGTAGTCCAGAGCCATGACCCTCACGTTCCCGGCGGCAGTCTTCGACGTCGCCCGCGCTCGCCGGGCGAGAGGCGGACGCAGCGGTGGCGTCGGTCACAGCGCGGCGAGGATGAGCCGCTCGGCCTCGGCGAGCGCCTCGGGCAGTTTCTCCGGGTCCTTGCCGCCCGCGCGCGCCATCGTCGGTCGGCCGCCGCCGCCCCCGCCGACGATCGCGGCGGCCCGACGGACGACGTCCGACGCGCTCACCCGCTCCGCGACCGAGTCGTCGAAGTTCGCGACGAGGTGCACCTTGCCGTCCTCGCGCGACCCGAGCACGACCGCCGCCGGGGCATGGCGCTGCTTGAAGCGGTCCGAGAGGTCGAGCAGCTCGTCCGCGTCGAGGCCCTCGACGGTCTGGACGATGACGTTCACGCCGGCCTCGACCCGCACCTCCGCGGTCGCGTCCGCTGTGGTCGCCTCGGGAGCCGGCCGCTTCTTCGCGTCCTTTCGCACACGCTCGAGCTCGGCGCGAAGCCCGTCGAGCTCCTTCGAGCGCGAGTCGAGGAGCGCCCACGCGTCCCCGGAGGTGAGGGCCTCGATCCGGCGCACGCCCGACCCGACCGAGCCCTCGGACAGGATCACGAACGCGCCGATCTCCGCGGTCGTCGTGACGTGTGTCCCCCCGCACAGCTCCACCGAGTATCCGGGCACCTCGACGACGCGGACGATGTCGCCGTACTTCTCTCCGAAGAGCATCGTGGCGCCGAGCCTCCGCGCCTCGTCGATGGGCGTCTCGAAGACGTGCACGGGGAGCCCGGCGAAGACCTTCTCGTTCACGCGCCGCTCGACGTCCTCGCGCTCGTCAGCGGTGAGCCCGTGCTCGTGGGTGAAGTCGAAGCGCAGCTTGTCGGGCCGGACGGCCGACCCGGCCTGCCGCACGTGCTCCCCGAGCACGTCGCGGAGGGCGCGGTGGAGGAGATGCGTCGCCGTGTGGTTCGCCATCGTCGGGAAGCGCACGTTCCAGGGGACGACGGCGCGCACGCGATCCCCCTCGGCGAAGCCGGCGCCGCGCAGGAGGAGCGCCTGGTCGTCCTCGAAGCGGTGCGCCTCGACGAGGTCCGCACGCGTCCCGGAGCCGTCGTCCAGCTCGACCGTCCCCTGGTCGGTGACCTGGCCGCCACCCGCGGGATAGAACGGGGACTCGCGTAGCTTCGCGAGGAAGAGGCCGTCCTCGAGCTCCTCGAGCGCCCCGAGCTGCGTGAGCACGTCGGTCTTCGCGTAGCCGACGAACTCCGTGCGGAACCCGGCCCCGCGCGCGAAGTCGGCCGCCCGCTGGAGGTCCGAGCTTCCCCCAGCGCGAGAGACCTCCCGGTGACGCTCCATCTGCACGCGGTAGCCGTCCACGTCGACCGGCTGCCCGCGCTCCTCGGCGAGCTCGACGGTGAGCTCGAGCGGGAACCCGTAGGTCGCGGCCAGCGTGAACGCCTCCTCACCGGAGATCGACTCGTTGCCGGCGAGCCCCTCGAAGAGCTTGAGGCCGCGCTCGAGCGTCTCCCCGAAGCGCTCCTCCTCCGCCCGCACGACGGCCTCGATCTCGTCGGCGCGCTCGCCGAGCTCCGGGTAGGCCTCCGCCATCTGCCCCACGACGACGGCCGGCAGGCGGTACACGTCGGAGAGCCCGATCCGCTGCGCCTGCTGGACGGCACGCCGGATGATGCGGCGGAGGACGTAGCCGCGCCCCTCGTTCGACGGGGTCACCCCGTCGCCGACGAGGAACGTCATCCCCCGGCCGTGGTCCGCGAGCACGCGGTGCGCCTTGGTCGCCTGGGGCGTGTCGCCGTAGGCGACGCCCGACTCGGCGGCGATCCAGTCCATGATCTCGCGGTACCCGTCGGTCTCGTAGACCGACATCACGTCCTGGAGGATCGCCGCTGTGCGTTCCAGCCCCATGCCGGTGTCGATGTTCTGCGCGGGCAGCGGCGTGAGCGTCCCGTCCGCGTGCTGCTCGTACTCCATGAAGACGAGGTTCCAGAACTCGAGGAAGCGCTCGCAGCGCGTGCAGCCCGGCGCGCAATCGGGCTCCCCGCAGCCTTGCTCCTCCCCCCGGTCGTAGTACAGCTCGGAGTCGGGCCCGCACGGCCCGGGGCCGCCCACCGACCAGAAGTTCTCGGACGTCGGCAGGGGGACGATCCGCTCGACCGGCATCCCGATCCGCTCCCACAGCTCGATCGTGACCTGGTCGGGGCCGAGCCCGAGCTGGGGATCGCCGGCGTGCACGCTCGCCCACACGTGCTCCCAGTCGAGCCTCAGATGGTCCCGGACGAACTCCGTGGCGAGCTCGATCGCCCCTTCCTTGAAGTACTGCCCGAACGAGAAGTTCCCGAGCATCTCGAAGAACGTGAGGTGCCGGCCGTCGAGCCCGACCTCGTCGATGTCGGGCGTCCGGAAGCACTTCTGCACCGTCGTCGTGAGCGGCGCCGGGGGCGCCTCGCGCCCGAGGAAGTAGGGCATCTGCGGCTGCATGCCGGCCGTCGTCAGCAGCGTGGAGTGGTCGTCCGCACGCGGGACGAGCGACACGGAGGGAACACGAAGGTGGCCCTTGGCCTCGAAGTACGAGAGAAAGCCCTCGCGGAGCTCCGCCGTGGTACGCACGCGGTGATTCTACGAGCGGCGTTCCACCGGGGCCGGTCGCTCGGGCCGGGAGCTCAGGGCCCGGGCGGCGCCGCGTCGGAGCCCGGCTGGCCCGCGGCGTGGAGCTCGTCGTCGATCTCCGTCTCCCGCCGGGCGGCGGCCTCCTTCGCGACCGAAACCGCGTCGCCGACGTCGCGGCGGGCGCGGAGGGCAGCGAACCCGTGCGAGATCCCGGATGCGACGCCGGACACCTTCTTGACGGGTGTCGTGATCGCGGTCGAGACCGCACGGACCGCGGTGTCCGCGCTCTCGGCCATCGAGACGGCGCTGTCGGTGACGACATCGATCTTGTCCAGCTGGTCGTTCACCCGGTCGACCGTCCCACCCGACTTCACGATCACGGGGAGCAGGTCACGCTCCGTGCCCTTGATGAAGGACGACAGCCGCGCGAAGGTGCCCCCGAGCCGGATCAGCATGTACGCGAGCGCGGCGCCCGCTGCGAGGAAGAACACCGCGAGCGCGTAGTCGAGGACGTCGCCGGAGGTCGAGGCGAGGACGTGCACGGGTCGGATCCTAGATGCTCGGCGTCCCAGCGCCGGAGATCAGGCGGTCAGCGTGATGACGCCCGCGCCGAGAACGGCGTCCTCGTCGTACAGAGCAGCCACCTGCCCCGTCGCGACGCCGTGCGCCGGCTCCTCGAGCTCGAGCACGAAGCCACCGTTCGCGATCATGACCGTCGCCGGGACTGGCGCGGAGCGGTACCGGAGCTTCGCCAGAGACCCGCGCCGCCCGGACGTGGACGCGTCCACGCGCCTCGACACGCCTCACCGCGAGCTCCTCGCGCGGCGCCACCACCACCTCGTTCGCGCCGGGGTCGGTGCGGAGCACGTACAGCGGACGCCCGCCGGCGACCCCGAGCCCGCGCCGCTGTCCCGGTGTGAAGCGCCAGTAGCCGTCGTGGGTGCCGAGCACGTTGCCGTCCGCGTCGACGATCGCGCCGCTCGCCGAGCGGAGCCCCTGGCGCTCGAGGAACGACCGGTAGTCGCCCCCGGCGAGGAAGCACGCCTCCTGGCTCTCCGACCGGGTCGCGGCCGCCAGGCCCGCCCGGGCGGCCTCCTCCCGGGTCGCGCCCTTGGTCTGGTCCCCGAGCGGAAAGTGCACGCGCTCGAGGAGCCTCGGGTCGAGGGTCGAGAGCATGTACGACTGATCCTTGTCCTGATCCACCGCACGGCCCACGAGCAGGCGCCCGCCCCGCTCGACGATCCGGGCGTAGTGACCGGTCCACAGGCTCTCCGCGCCCGCGCGTGCCGCGAAGGCCAGCGAGCGCGTCGAAGCGGAACGCGCCGTTGCACGCGGTGCACGGGTTCGGCGTGTCGCCGGCTGCGTAGCCGGCGGTGAACGGGTCGACGACGGCGCCGCGGAACTCCTCTCGGAGATCGAGCGTCACGTGCGGCAGGCCGCGGGCGTGGCAGGTCGCGCGGGCTGCGGCGACCGCTTCGGTGGAGCAGCACGCGCGCTCGGCCGAGGGCCCGGCGGGATCCTGCCAGAGCCGGAGCGTCACCCCGATCGCCCGCGGGCCGGCTCGCAGGAGAGCGACCGCGCTGTCCACCCCCCCGCTCATCGCGACGGCCACACGACCAGGCTCGGGCTCGGCCGCGAAGACCTGGCCGAGCGCGGCGGCGAGAGCCTCGACCGCGAGGGGCTCACCGCCCACCGCGGCGGCCTCCAGCAGCGTCAGCCCGGCCAGTGGCCGGTCGAGCCCGTGGACGTCGGCGTCCACGATCCGACAGCCGTCCACGCGGAGCCGGGCGACGGCCCAGTCCCCGCCCCGGGTCGCGTCGCCGAGGACGTCGATCGCGCTCATCGGATCAGGCTAGACGATGCCCGGACCAGGCTATCGAGGAACTCTGCGCAGCGATCCGGTCGCGAAGCGGCCGGCTTCAGGGACTTCGCGCGACGGGAACGCCCTGCGGAGCGACCCGGTCGCGAAGCGACCGGCTTCAGGGGTCTTGCGCGACCGGAAAGCGCGCGAGCGCTTTCCGGTCTTGCGCCAAAGAAGTGCTCCACCCTGCCGGTGATGCCCCGGCCTTTGCGAACCTGGCAAGCCAGGTGGGTGCCGTGCGGAGCTTCGGCAACGCCTCACTCCGACTCCGACTCCCCTCGCGTGTGTGTTGGTTCACGTAGGAGCCGGGGCCACGTACAGGGTCGAGCACTCGCATCCTACAGCCCCGGGATCCCGGCGACTGCTCGCCGCTCGAGCGACGCGTGAGCGACGCCTCAGCGGGCTTCGGTGGCGAAGCGCCACTCGAGCTCGACGGTGTCCTCGATCCCGAGGGTCCGTGCGAGCGACTCGGTGACCTCGAGCTGGCGGCCCGGCTCGACGAGCGCGTTGTCGATCACCTCGGTCAGCACCTGTGTCTCCCCGTACCGGAGCACGACCTTGACCCCGCAGGGGAGCACCGGGTGGGTGACGCCGACCGACTCGGGCGCGAGCACCTGGCCGCAGGTCGTGCGCTGCGCGTCGCCGACGGGGCCGCGCGAGCCCGCGAACGCCGTGTTCCAGCCGGCCGGGGCCGGGGCGCTCGTGAATGCCGTCGGCGCCCCGCCCGGGAAGGCGCTCGACCGCGGCGAGCGTCGCGACCGCGGCGAGCAGCGCCACGGCGCCGAGGACGAGGAGGCGCTGGGGGAGCGTGTCGGTCACGCGCAGGAAGTGTTGCGGATCCGGCGGCTACGGTTCGGACCGTGATCACGTACGTGAGCTCGGTCGAGGATCTCGGCGCCGAGGAGCTCGACGGCTTCTTCGCCGGCTGGCCCGCGAAGCCGTCGCCCGAGCTCCACCTCCGCCTCCTGCGCGGCAGCGACCACGTGGTCGTCGCACGTGACGAAGAGACCGGGCGCGTCGTCGGCTTCGTGACGGCCGTCGGCGACGGCGTCCTGAGCGCGTTCATCCCGCTGCTCGAGGTGCTCCCCGGATACCAGGGGCAGGGGATCGGGTCCGAGCTCGTGCGCGAGGATGCTCGCGCTGCTCGAAGGGACGTACATGGTCGACCTCTGCTGCGACGAGGAGCTGGTGCCGTTCTACGAGCGGTTCGGGATGCGACGGCTCGCCGGCATGGGCCTCCGCGACCTCGACGCACTCGTCCGGGAGTGAGTCGCCTCCAGAGTGCTCGTCCGACAGCCTCGCAAGCCGACGAAGCGACCCAAACGGCCCCCAGGGGATCCCCGAGATCCCTGCTGTCAGCGTATCGAGTCGTCGATCACGCGTGGGTGACGGTTTCGAGCCGACATCGTCAGAGACGCCCTGACCCGGAGCGTCGACGTGACGAGCGCTACGCCGGGGGCTCGACGACGCGGATCCCGAGCTCCTCGAGCTGGGCGGCCGGGACCGGCGCCGGGGCGCCCGTCAGCGGGTCGGCGCCGCTCGAGACCTTGGGGAAGGCGACGACCTCGCGGATGTTCGGCTCACCTGCGAGCAGCGCGATGAAGCGGTCGAGCCCGAGCGCGAAGCCGCCGTGCGGCGGAGCGCCCATCTGCAGCGCCTCGAGCAGGTACCCGAACTTCTCCTTCGCCTCGTCCTCACCGAGGCCGAGCGCGCGGAAGACCCGCTGCTGGACGTCCTGGCGGTGGATCCGGATCGAGCCCGACCCGAGCTCCCACCCGTTCCACACGAGGTCGTACGCCTGGCTCAGCGCCGCTCCCGGATCGCTCTCGATCAGCTCCTCGTGCCCGGGCACGAGCCCCGTGAACGGGTGATGGCTGAACGTCCAGCGCTCGTTCTCCTCGTCCCACTCGAAGAGCGGGAAGTCGACGACCCACAGGAACTCGTCACGGCTCTCGTCGACGAGCCCGAGCTCTCGCCCGAGGTGGAGCCGCAGGAACCCGAGCACGCGCGCGACGAGGCCCGGCGTGCCCGCGGCGAAGAGGACGGTCGACCCCGGCTCGGCGCGGAACGCCTCGAGCTCGCCCTCCGACAGGAACTTCGCGATTGGAGAGCGCACCTCGCCGCCCTCGTCGAAGATCAGGTAGGCGAGACCACCTGCTCCCCACTCCTTGACGAGCTCCTCCAGTCGTGCGAGCTCGCCGCGCGAGAACGCCTTCGGCGCGACGACGTACCTGCACGCACGGCGCGTTCGCGAACACCCCGAAGCCCGAGCCGCGGGTCGCCTCCGTCCCGTCCTGGATCTCCATCGCGAAGCGGAGGTCGGGCTTGTCCGACCCGTACCGCGCCATGACCTCGCCCCACGTCACCCGCGGGAAGGGCGCGATCGGGGGCTCGCGTCCCAGCGCCTCGAACGACGCGACCACGGCCTGCTCCAGCACCCCGAGCACGTCCTCGCGCTCGGCGAACGCCATCTCGACGTCGAGCTGGCGGAACTCGAACTGCCGGTCCGCCCGGAGATCCTCGTCCCGGAAGCAGGTCGCGATCTGGTAGTAGCGGTCGAAGCCGGCGATCATGAAGAGCTGCTTGAAGACCTGCGGCGACTGCGGCAGCGCGAAGAACGACCCGGGCTGCAGCCGCACCGGCACGAGGAAGTCCCGCGCGCCCTCGGGCGTCGCCCGCGTGAGGCTCGGCGTCCACAGGTCCAGGAAGCCGAGCTCCTCCATGCGACGGCGTATCGCCGACACCACGGCGCCCGACAGGCGGAGGTTCTCCTGCATCCGCTCGGTGCGGAGGTCGAGCCAGCGGTACCGGAGGCGCAGGGTCTCGTCCACCCCCTCCTCGTCCAGCTGGAACGGGAGCGGCGTCGAGCGCGACACGATCTCGAGCTCGTCGACGAGGAGCTCGACCTCGCCGGTCGCCATCTTCGGGTTCACCGTCTCCGGCGAGCGCGCGACCACCTCGCCCGTCGCGCGGAGCACGAACTCGTTCCGGATCTCCTTCGCGAGCTCGGCCGCGCTCGGGCTGCGCTCGGGGTTCACGACGAGCTGCAGGATCCCGGTGCGGTCGCGGAGGTCGACGAAGACGAGCCCGCCGTGATCGCGCCGGCGCGCGGCCCAGCCCGCGACGGTCAGCCGTCGCCCGACGTGCTCCGAGCGCAGCTCGCCGCACATGACGTCCCGCCAGCTCACGAGAGGAGCCTCGCAGAGACGTCGTCGAGCGGGACGTCCTCGTCGGGAGCCCCGGCGCGACGAATCGTCGCACCGTCCGCGCGCACGACCACGACCCTCGCCGCACCGAGCCGCGCCGCCTGGGTCAGCTGGCCCTTGAGCGAGCGCCCGGCGTAGTCCGTGTCGCAGGCGAGCCCGGCGTCGCGAGCTTCCCGGAGCCAGCGGGCGACGCGCTCGCGGCTCGCCTCTCCGTCGAGGGCGAAGAAGACGTCGATCGGCTCGGCGGCGACCTCCACGCCCGCGTGCTCGAGCGCGAGCAGCAACCGCTCGACGCCGGCCCCGAAGCCCACGCCCGGGGTCGGGGGGCCGCCGATCGCCTCCACGAGCCCGTCGTAGCGCCCGCCGCCCGAGAGGGTGCTCTGCGCGCCCTCGTCGGGCCCGGAGAACTCCCACGTCGTGCGGGTGTAGTAGTCGAGGCCGCGGACGAGCGTGGGAACGAGCTCGTACTCGACGCCGTAGGCGTCCAGGTCGCGGCGGACGGCGGC
Source organism: uncultured Actinomycetes bacterium (assembly GCA_963705535.1). Taxonomy (GTDB): domain Bacteria; phylum Actinomycetota; class Thermoleophilia; order Gaiellales; family Gaiellaceae; genus GMQP-bins7. The sequence continues at coordinate 16,582 of CAVPJY010000003.1, read as the reverse complement.
GAAGTGCTCGCGGCACGCGGCGCAGAGCGACTCGCCGATCGTCGGCGCCTCGCGAAGCGCGTCCTGCACCGCCCCCGGCTTCGCATCGAGGTTGTCGAAGACCCGCAGCGGGCTGGTCGCGGCCTTCTCGCGCGTCCCCTCGTCGAGGCGGTCGAGGTTCTCGTCGAGCCAGCCACGCAGACGCTCGACGTAGGCGGGACGGCACTCGCGGCAGCCGATGGAGTTGAGCGCGAGCGAGAACTCGGCGACGCCGAGCCGGGTGAGGAGCGTGTGGTAGAGGTGGACGACCTCCGCGTCGAGGGAGGGCTCGTCCGAGCCGATCGCCTCGACCGACAGCTGCCAGTGCTCCCGGTACCGGCCCCGCTGCGGCGCCGAGTACCGGTACATCGGGCCGAGCGTGTAGAGCTTCGCCGGCTGCGGCTCGCGGTGCATCCCGTGCTCGACGTACGCGCGGCAGATCGGTGCGGTTCCCTCGGGACGGAGCGTGAGCGAGCGGCCGCTGCGGTCCTCGAACGTGTACATCTCCTTCTGGACCACGTCGGACCCCGCACCCGACGTGCGCTCGAAGAGCGCGGTGTCCTCGAAGAGCGGCGTCAGGATCGGCCGGTAGCCGTAGAGACGGCACAGGCGCTCCGCCTCCGCGACGACGTGGCGCCAGAGGGGCTGCTCCGACGGCAGGACGTCGTGCGTCCCGCGCGGCCGCTCGATCCGTGGGCGGGCGCTCATCCCGCCCGCTCCGCGCGGAGGTCGGCGAGGAACGGGTTGCGCGCGAGCTCGGCCCCGAGCGTCGTCACCGGGCCGTGGCCCGGGTACACGACGGTCTCGGGCGGATACGCGTCGACGAGCGACCGGATCGACGCGACGAGCGTGTCCCAGTCCGCTCCGGGGAGATCGGTGCGCCCCACCGAGCCGGCGAAGAGCACGTCCCCGGAGAACAGACAGCCGTCCGCGTGGTACGCCAGGTGGGCGGGCGAGTGGCCGGGCACCGAGAGCACGTCGAACGAGATCCCGGCGACCTCGAGCGTCTCGCCGCCCTGCAGGAGGACGTCCGGCGTGTACGGACGGAGGTTCACCGCCGCCGGCGTGAAGCCCGCAGGGCTCTCGAGGAGCAGGCGCTCGCCCTCCGCCATGTGGACGGGGGCGCCGGTCCCCTCCGCGAGGTCGGCGACGCCGACGAGGTGGTCCCAGTGCCCGTGCGTGACGAGGATCGCCGCGCAGCGCGCGCCGAGCCGCGCCAGGAGCAGCCGGAGCTCGGCCACGTCGCCGCTCGGGTCGACCACGACGGCGTCAGGGGCCGACGCGCCGGAGCGGACGACGTAGGTGTTCGTCCCGATCGGTCCGAGCGGGAGCTGTTCGACGAGGAGCGCCATCGCGTTCGCCGCGTCAGCCCGAGCGGCCGCGGCCCGCCTGCTCTCGCGCCACCCGCTTCTGGTACGAGCGCCAGAAGACGCCGTCGAGGAAGTAGCTGAAGGGGACGAAGATCGCGACGATGAACGCCGTCTGCGTGAGCTGCTGTACCAGCGTCAGGTTGCTCGAGAGCAGCATCACGGTGACGAGCATGATCGGCGCGAAGACGAGCGCCCGCTTGAAGGTGCGCGGCCACGACGGCGGCTGTGCCTGACGCCCGGCGGCCGCGGCGCGGCGCTTCGGCGCGCGGTCGCTGCCGTTCGACCGGTTGCTCGGCACCTCGTCCGCGTCGAGCTCGTTGCCCTCGCCGTCCTCCCAGACGTACTCGTGGCGGTGCTCCTTCGCCCGGCGGCGACGCTGCTTGCGGGTGGCCATGCGTCGATTATGCCCGGCCGTTCCACGCGATCCGGCCGCCTCGGACCACCGTGTGGACGACCGGGCCGCCGAGGTGGTACGCGAGGTGCCGCCAGTCGTCGGCCGCGACGAGCACGAGGTCGGCGTCGAACCCGGCGGCGAGCCGCCCCTTCCGGTCGGCGGCGTCGAGGACGTGGGCGGCGTTCACGGTGCAGGCCGCGAGCGCCTCCTCGGGTGCGAGCCGGAGCTGCGTGCACGCGAGCGAGCACACGAGCGGGAGGCTCTCGCAGAAGGCGCTCCCCGGGTTGAAGTCCGTCGCCAGCGCGATCGAGGCGCCCGCGTCCACGAGCGCGCGGGCGGGCGGCATCGGCCGCCCGAGGAAGAGCGCGCTCGCCGGGAGCAGGACGCCGGTGACCTCGCTGCCGGCGAGCGCCGCCACGCCCTCCGGGCCGGTCGCCTCGAGGTGGTCGACGGACCGCGCCCCGAGCTCGATCGCGAGCGGGATCGCGCCCATCTCCGTGAACTGGTCGCCGTGGAGTCGGAGCGCGAGCCCGGCGCTCCGGCACGCCTCGAGGTACCGCCGGGCCTGCCCGGCGTCGAACGCGCCGCGCTCGAGGAACACGTCCGCCGCGTCCGCGAGCGCCGCTGCGTCCTCGAGGACCTCGGCGAGGAGGAAGTCGAGGTACGCGTCCGCGCCGCCTTCCGCGTACTCCGGGGGCACGGCGTGCGCGCCGAGCCAGGTGGCGATGCCGCCGGCCGCGCGGATCGCGCGGAGCTGCGCGAGCTCCGTGTCCCGGTCGAGCCCGTAGCCGGACTTCGCCTCGAAGGTCGTCGTGCCGGCACGGAGCATCCACCCCACGTGGCGCTCGAGCGTGTGGGCGAGCCCCGCCTCGCCCGCGGCACGGGTCGCGCGTACCGTCGACAGGATCCCGCCACCCGCCGCGTGGAGCTCCTCGTACGTCGCGCCCCCCGAGCGGAGCGCGAACTCCTCGACGCGGTCGCCGGCGAAGCAGGCGTGCGTGTGGCAGTCGACGAGCCCGGGGATCGCCGAGAGCCCGCGCCCGTCGAGCTCCTCGACCTCCCCTCTCGCCCGCAACCGCCGCATCGCGCCGACCTCGACGATCCGCGCTCCCTCGCAGAGCACGTACGCGTCCTCGAGCACCTCGACCGCCCGGAGCTCGGCCCCGCGCAGCGGTGCGTTCGCTCCTGCCGGCGTCGCGACCTGGGCCAGGTCGCGGACGAGGAGCCTGCCGGGCTCCTCCCCGGCAGCGCTCATGCGCCGGCGTCCGGCACGGACGGGAGGTCGAGCCCGCGCTCCCGCGCGACCGCGAGCGCCTCCTCGTACCCGGCGTCGGCGTGCCGCATGACCCCCGTCCCGGGGTCCGACGTGAGGACGCGCTCGAGCTTCTCGGCTGCCGCGTCGCTGCCGTCCGCGACGACCACCATGCCGGCGTGGATCGAGTTGCCGATCCCGACCCCGCCTCCGTGGTGGACGCTGACCCACGTCGCGCCGGCGGCGACGTTCACGAGCGCGTTCAGGATCGGCCAGTCCGCGATCGCGTCGGAGCCGTCCCGCATCGCCTCGGTCTCGCGGTAGGGCGAGGCGACGGAGCCCGCGTCCAGGTGATCGCGGCCGATCACGACCGGCGCCGACACGCGGCCCGAGCGCACGAGCTCGTTGATCGCGAGCCCCGCCCTTGCGCGATCCCCGTAGCCGAGCCAGCAGATCCGCGCGGGGAGACCCTGGAACGCGACGCGCCCCGGCGCGAGCTCGAGCCAGCGGCGGAGGAGCACGTCGTCGGCGAAAGAGCGACGCCGAGCTCGCGGTCGATCTCCGCGATGTCCGCCGGATCGCCGGAGAGGGCCGCCCACCGGAAGGGCCCGGTGCCGCTGCAGAAGAGCGGCCGGATGTACGCCGGCACGAAGCCCGCGTACGAGAACGCGTCCTCCACGCCTGCGTCGCGGGCCTCGCCGCGCAGGTTGTTCCCGTAGTCGAACACGTGGCAGCCGTGCCGCGCGAGCTCGAGGAGGCCCCGCACGTGCGCGGCGATGGAGCCCCGTGCCCGGCGGAGGTACTCGTCGGGATCCCGCTCGCGGAGCGCGTCCGCCGCCTCGACGTCGAGCCCCTGCGGCACGTAGCCGTTCAGCGGGTCGTGCGCCGCCGTCTGGTCCGTGACGAGGTCGAAGGGCTCGTTCCGGCGCGCGAGCTCGGGCACGACGTCGGCGGCGTTCGCGAGGAGGCCGACCGAGAGCGCCCGCCCCTCGCTCGCTGCCGCCCGCACGCGCCGGAGCGCGTCGTCCAGCGACTCCGTCGCCTCGTCCAGGTACCGCGTCTCGAGCCGCCGCTCGATCCGGGACGGGTCGACCTCCACGCAGAGCGCAGCCGCGCCGGCCATCGTCGCCGCGAGCGGCTGCGCGCCGCCCATCCCGCCGAGGCCGGCGGTGAGGATGGTCCGGCCGGACAGGTCCGCCGACCCGAAGTGCTTCTCCCCGGCCGCGGCGAAGGTCTGGTACGTGCCCTGCAGGATCCCCTGCGTGCCGATGTAGATCCAGCTCCCTGCGGTCATCTGGCCGTACATGGTCAGGCCCTCGGCCTCGAGCCGGCGGAACTCGTCCCAGCTCGCCCAGCGCGGGACGACGAGCGCGTTCGCGATGAGGACGCGCGGCGACCACTCCGAGGTGCGGAAGACGCCGACCGGCTTCCCGCTCTGGACGAGGAGCGTCTCGTCGCCGCCGAGTCGCAGCAGCGTCCGCACGATCGCCTTCAGCGCCTCGTGGCTCCGCGCGGCCCTCCCGGTCCCGCCGTAGACGACGAGCCGCTCGGGATGCTCCGCGACCTCGGGATCGAGGTTGTTCAGGAGCATCCGCAGCGGAGCCTCCGTCTGCCAGGAGCGGGCGTTCAGGGTCGTCCCGCGCGGAGCGGCGATCCGCGAGAGGTCACCGCAGAGCGTCTCGACGACGCCCTCGAGGGACGCGACGCCGCTCATCGGCCGACCACCGTCGGCCGATGAGCGGGGAGGGGTGTGGGGAACCGGGAGGTTCCCCACGTCTTCGAGAAAGAAGGGGGCACGCGGGGGAAACATGGTTTCCCCCGCGAACGCGAGCCGAAGGCGAGCGTTGCTCACGCGAGCGCTCCGATCTCGCGCTCGGCCGCCTCCAGCACCGCTCCCGAGCGGATCGCGTCCGCGACGCGCTCGATGTCCGCGCTCAGCGAGCGGTCCTCGACGAGCCGCTCGGAGAGGGTTCGCACGAGCGCGTGCACGGCGCGGACGCCGTCGCCCGGCCGGAGCGGCGCCAGGAACTCGATCGCCTGCGCGCCCGCGAGCAGCTCGATGGCGAGCGCCCGCTCGGCGTTGTCCAGCACCACGAGAGCCTTCAGCCCCGCGGCGTTCCCCATCGAGACGTGGTCCTCCTGGCCTGCGCTCGTCGGGATCGAGTCGACGCTCGCAGGATGGGCGAGGACCTTGTTCTCGGAGACGAGGGATGCGGCCACGTACTGCGGGATCATGAACCCCGAGTTGAGCCCGCCCTCCTGCACGAGGAACGGCGGAAGGCCCTCCGACAGGCTCGGGTTCACCATTCGCTCGGTCCGTCGCTCCGAGATGCTCGCGAGCTCGGCGGCGGCCATCGCGAGCACGTCCAGCGCGAAGGCGAGCGGCTGCCCGTGGAAGTTGCCCGCGGAGACGATCTCGCCCTCCTCCAGGAGCACCAGCGGGTTGTCCGTCGCGCTGTTGAGCTCGACCGCGACCGTCGCCTCGGCGTAGTCGAGGAGGTCCCTGCAGGCCCCGTGCACCTGGGGCGCGCAGCGCAGCGAGTAGGCGTCCTGCACCTTGTCGCACCACTTGTGCGACTCGATGATCGCGGAGCCTTCGAGCAGCCGCCACACGTTCCCCGCGGCCTCGCCCTGTCCCTTCAGCGGGCGCGAGCGGTGCACGGCCGGGGTGAAGCTCGTGCGCGATCCCTGGAGCGACTCCAGCGACAGCGCGCACGCGAGGTCTGCAGTGCGGGCGAGCCGGCGCGCGCGGACGACGCCGAGCGCAGCCATCGCGGCCATGAACTGCGTCCCGTTGACGAGCGAGAGGCCCTCCTTGCTCGCGAGCCGGATCGGCTCCAGCCCGACCCGGGCGAGCGCCTCGGCCCCGGGCAGCCGCTCGCCCTCGACGACCGCCTCGCCCTCGCCGACGAGCGGGAGCGCGAGATGCGCGAGCGGCGCGAGGTCCCCGCTCGCGCCCACGGAGCCGCGCGAGGGGACGACGGGGAGCACGCCGCGGTTCAGGCACTCGACGAGGAGCTCCACCGTGGTCACGTGCGCGCCCGAGTACCCCTTCGCGAGCGCGTTCGCGCGCAGGAGCATTGCCGCGCGGACGACCTCCTCCGGATAGGGATCGCCGACACCGCAGGCGTGGCTGCGCAGAAGCCGGAGCTGCAGCTCCTCCGCGAGCTCGTCGGGCACGTGCTCCGACACGAAGCGGCCGAACCCGGTGTTGACCCCGTAGGTGTGCTCGCCGTGCATCGAGTCGAGCAGCTCGCGCGCGGCCCGCATGCGCTCCCGCGCGCGAGTCGGCGAGCTCGGCGGGGAGCCCGTGCACGGCCACGTCCCAGACGTCCGCGAGGGTCAGGTCCTCTCCCGTCAGGACGATCGACCGCGGCACGGCCCGAGTCTAGATGGCTGATCTACAGCCCGAGCACGTGCTCGAGCACCCGGGTCTCGTCGACGCCGGGGACCGGCGCCCCGGCCGCGGTCGCGGCCTCGAGGACGCTCGCGGGCACGAGGCCGACCAGCTCGCCGCCCCGCACGGCGACGCCACGACGGGCGGCCTCGGCGACGACGCGCGCGTAGACCTCGTGGAGCGGAGAGCGCTCGAGGTCGAGGACGTTCATGCTCACCTGGGTCACGCCCGACCGCGGGAGGCGGAGCCCCATCGCCTGCACGCCGGGCATCCCGCCCCCGCTCTCGCGCACGACCGCACGCGATCTCACGCGCGACGTCGACGTCGTCCGTGACGAGCTCGACGTTGTACGCGACGAGCGGAGGGCGCGCGCCGACGAGCGTGGCGCCGATCCGCGGGTCGATTCGTCGCGGGCCGGCGTCCGGGACGAGCTCGCCGGAGTCGATGCGCCGCCCGAGCTCGTCGAGACCCCCGCGTCGGAAGAAGGAAGGGAGCCGGCCGCGGCCGACGGCGCCGTACAGGAACACGGGCACTCCGAGCTCGGCCCCGAGCCGGTCCGCGACGAGGAGCGCCGCGGCCGACGCACGCTCGAGGTCGCCCGGCTCGATCGGCACGACGGGCACGACGTCCACGGCGCCGACGCGTGGATGGACACCATCGTGCTCCCGCAGGTCGACGAGGTCGAGGGCACGGGCCAGCTCCCGCGACGAGGGCCTGGACGAGACGCCTCTCGTCGCCCGCGAGCGTGAAGACGGAGCGGTGATGGTCGGCGTCGGAGTGGACGTCGAGCAGCGAGACGCCCGTCGCGAACGAGCGCCCGATCTCCTCGATCGACGCGCGGTCCCGCCCCTCGGAGACGTTCGGCACGGCCTCGAGCACGATCCGTACCCTACGAAGGCGTGACGGACTGGGAGGACGAGAGGAGCCGGCCGCGCGCCGGCCGGCGCACGTTCGTGCGCCTGCTCGGCTTCCTCCGCCCGTACCGGGTCTCCCTCGCCGTCTCGTCCCTGCTCGCGATCGGGTCGCAGGTCGCGGGCATCCTGGTGCCCGTCCTGACGGGCATCGTCATCGACGAGCTCTCGGACGATCCGGACACGACGGCTCCTCGTGCTCGAGATCGCCGCCATCGTCGGCCTCGGGCTCGTCCGCGGAGCGCTCATGCTCGGTCGGCGGCTCATCTCCGGCCGCCAGGCCCTCGCGGTCGAGTACGACCTCCGCGACGAGCTGTACGGGCACTTCCTGCGCCTGTCCTTCGGCTTCTACGACCGCAGCCAGACCGGGCAGCTGATGTCGCGCGCGACCATCGACCTCCAGTCCGTGCGCTTCTTCCTCGGCTACGGGCTGATCTTCTTCGCCCAGCACGTGGTCACGATCGTCGTCGTCACCGCCGTGCTGTTCGTCTACAGCTGGCAGCTCGCGCTCGTCGCGCTCGCGATCACGCCCGCGGTCGTGCTCGTCGCGTACCGCTACAGCAAGGTCTCGCATCCGGTGCTCCGTGACGTCCAGCAGAAGCTGGCAGAGGTCGCGATCGTGGCCGAGGAGTCGATCGCGGGCGTCCACGTCGTGAAGTCGTTCTCGCAGGAGGAGCGGCGCGAGGCGCACTTCGCCGAGGCGGCCGACGCGGTCTTCGACCGGACGCTCGCAGCGAACCGGCAGCGAGCCCTGTACGTCCCGCTCCTCACGTTCCTGCCGCTCGTGGCCCAGGCCGCCGTCCTCCTCGTGGCCGGGCGCATGGTCGTCTCCGGCTCGCTCTCGATCGGCGACTTCTTCGCGTTCAACCTCCTGCTCGCGATGCTCGTCATGCCGCTCCGCATGCTCGGGATGTGGGTCGGTCAGGCACAGCGGGCGACTGCTGCGGGGGAGCGGATCTTCGAGCTCCTCGACGAGCCGGAGGAGATCGCCGACTCGCCGGATGCCCGCAGGCTGCCGCCGGGGCCTGGCACCGTCGCGTTCGAGGGCGTGGCCTTCGGCTACGACCCCGACCGACCGGTGCTCGAGGACATCGACCTCGAGATCGCGGCCGGGCGGACGGTCGCCCTCATCGGGAGGACGGGATCCGGCAAGACGACGCTCGCCGCCCTCGTTCCCCGCTTCTACGAGGTGACCGCGGGGCGCGTCCTCGTCGACGGGCTCGACGTGCGCGACCTCGAGCGCCGCTCGCTCCGTCGGGAGATCGGCGTGATCTCGCAGGACCCCTTCCTCTTCTCGGCGTCGATCCGCGACAACATCGCGTTCGGGATGCCCGACGCGCCGCAGGACGCGGTCGAGGCGGCCGCCCGGGCCGCGCAGGCGCACGACTTCGTCCTCGAGCTCCCGCACGGCTACGACACCGTCGTCGGCGAGCGCGGGATCACGCTCTCGGGCGGGCAGCGACAGCGCATCGCCATCGCCCGCGCGCTCCTCATCGACCCCCGCATCCTCGTCCTCGACGACGCGACCGCCTCGGTCGACGCGACGACGGAGGCACGGATCCGGGCCGGCCTGCGCGAGGTGATGCGCGGCCGGACCACCATCATCATCGCCCACCGGCTCTCGACGATCGCGCTGGCCGACGAGATCGTCGTCCTCGACCAGGGGCGGGTCGCCGCCCGGGGAACGCAGGCGGACCTGCTCGAAGAGAGCCCGCTCTTCCGGGAGATCCACGAGCACGGCCTCCTGCAGCAGGTGGTGGCGGGATGAGTGCCGTCGTGGGCATGCCGTGGCCGAGATCTCCGGTGGACACGTCGGCACCGACTCGGCACGTTCCCGTGTCCCCCGCGTGCCGGTTCGCGGGTTACGCTCGCAGCGGGTGGTGGGCCGGGGTGCCCCGTGGGAAGGGGACGCGGCTCGTGAAGGTCTGGCAGGCGGGAAGCCACCTGACGGACGCGCGCGGAGCCCGGGTCGACGACTGGTCATGGCGCCAGACCCGGCGCCGGCTCGGCGTGCTCGTCCGCCTGGCCCGGCCCTACCGTGCCCGGACGGCGCTCGCCGTCGTGACGCTCCTCGGCTTCACGCTCGTCGCCCTGCTTCCGCCGTACCTCGCCAAGCTCGCGGTCGACGACGGGATCGCCGCGCACGATCTCGAGACGCTCTCCGTCGTCGTCGTGGCCTTCGTCGCCGCCGGCATCGCCGCGTTCGCGCTCTCCGGCGTGCAGACGTACTTCACCGGCTGGGTGGGCGAACGCGGTGCTCGCCGACCTGCGCATCCAGCTCTTCGCGCACCTGCAGCGGCTCTCGCTCGGGTACTACGAGCGGAACCGCACCGGCGCGATCATCAGCCGGATCACGAACGACGTCGAGGCGCTCGACCAGCTCGTGACCGACGGCCTCTCGAGCCTCGTCCAGAACTCGCTCGCTCCTCGTCGGGACGGCCGTCGTCCTCTTCCTCCTCGACTGGCGGCTCGCCCTGGCGACGCTCGTCGTCCTCCCGCTGATGGCCGGCGCGACCGCCTGGTTCCGCTCGCGCTCCAACCGCGCCTACCGACGGGTGCGCGAGCGGCTCGGGCTCGTCACGGCGACGCTCGCCGAGGACATCTCGGGAATGCGCGTCGTCCAGTCCTTCACCCGCGAGCCGGCCAGCCAGTCGACCTTCCGCGGCGTCAACGAGCGGTACCGGGAGTCGAACTACGAGACGGTCGTGCTGAACGGCCTCTACTTCCCGGCGGTCGACGTGCTGTCCTCGGTCGCGACCGCGATCGTGCTCGGCTTCGGCGGGGCGCTCGTCGTCGAGGGGAGCCTCACGGTCGGCACGCTGCTCGCATTCACGCTCTACCTCGCGAACTTCTTCGACCCCGTCCAGCAGCTGTCGCAGCTCTACAACACCTTCCTGTCGGCGGCCGCGGCCCTCGACCGCATCACCGCCGTCCTGGACGAGGAGCCCGAGGTGACCGACGCGCCCGGGGCGGTCGCGCTGCCCCGGATCGAGGGTCACGTCCGCTTCGAAGGCGTTCGCTTCGGGTACGGCGACCTGCCCGAGGTCCTGCACGGCCTCGACCTCGACGTCCCGCCCGGGACCACGGTCGCGCTCGTCGGGCACACGGGCGCCGGCAAGTCGACGATCGCGAAGCTGCTCGCCCGCTTCTACGACCCGCGCGAGGGGCGCATCACGATCGACGGGCACGACCTGCGCGGCGTGACGCAGGCCTCGCTCCGGCGTCAGCTCGGGATCGTCCCCCAGGAAGGGTTCCTGTTCTCGGGAACCGTCGCGGAGAACGTCGCTTTCGGTCGGCCGGGCGCGAGCCGCTCGGAGATCGAGGCCGCCGCCCGCGCCGTCGGCGCCGACGCGTTCGTCGGACGAGCTTCCCCAGGGCTACGACACGGAGCTCGGCGAGCGCGGCTTCCGGCTCTCGCTCGGCCAGCGGCAGCTCGTCGCGTTCGCGCGCGCGCTCCTCGCGGACCCGCGCATCCTCATCCTCGACGAGGCGACGTCGTCCGTGGACATCGGGACCGAGCGGAGGATCGAGCTGGGGCTCCGCACGCTCCTTGCGGGACGTACGGCATTCGTCATCGCGCACCGGCTCTCGACGATCCGCCGGGCCGACGTCATCGTCGTCCTGGATCACGGACGGGTCGTGGAGCGAGGCACGCACGAGGAGCTGATCGCGGGCCAGGGCACGTACACCCGCCTGTACGGCGACTGGGCCGCGGACGTCGCCTGACGCCGCGCACGGCCGCGCGTCTAGGGTTCCCGCATGGCGACCGAGCACGACGCGGAGGAGGTGCTCGAGGAGTCGCTCGCGCTCGACAGCGCGTACACGACGCTCCTCACCCCCGCCGAGGCCGTCGCCGCGATGCACCTGCGCGTGCCGGCGCGCGGGAACCGCAAGCTCCGCAGGCTCCTCGAGACGGTCGGCGACGACGATCAGATCAAGGGCTGGTGGCACGTCGCGAACGTCAACGCGGTCCTCCGCCTCGAGATCAACGACCACTCCTGGGTGCACATCCAGATCGTCACGAACATCGCGCTCGAAGCTCCTGCGCCAGCTGACGAAGAACGGCGTCCAGCCCTCGCTCGTCTCGGACTACCGGCTGACGACCGAGGACTCGGAGATCGTCGTCGTGCTCTCCGCCCTGCTGCACGACATCGGGATGTCGGTGCACCGGCGCGACCACGAGGACTGGAGCCTGTTCCTCGCCGAGCCGAAGCTCCGTGAGCTCCTGGCCGACCTGTACGACGAGCCCGACCGGACGGTGATCGTCTCCGAGGTCCTGCAGGCGATCACGAGCCACCGCGCCGACGGGCAGCCGCTCTCCCTGGAGGCCGGCATCCTGCGCGTCGCGGACGCGCTGGACATGGCGAAGGGCCGTTCGCGCATCCCGTTCGAGCGTGGCTCCGTCTCCATCCACTCCCTGTCCGCCGCCGCCATCGACGAGGTACGGATCGGCGACGGGCAGACGCGGCCGGTGATGGTCGAGATCGTGATGAACAACTCGTCCGGCATCTATCAGGTGGACGGGCTCCTCAAGGCGAAGCTGCGAGGCTCGGGCCTCGAGCAGTACGTCGAGGTCGTCGCCCGGATCGACACCGAGGCGGAGAAGCGCCTCGTTCCCGTGTACCGGCTCGAGATCGGCGAGTCGGACGCGTCGAAGGGCTGACCGGGCGTCATCTACACTCCAGACGCCCGTTGCGGGGTCGTCTAACGGTAGGACGCCTGGCTCTGGACCAGGAAGTTGGGGTTCGAATCCCTGCCCCGCAGCCTTCGGCCGCCCGGCGGAGGCCACTCTCCTGCGTCACGGCGCCGGGCACGTTGCCGTTCTCTTACGAGATTACGATCGTGACACGCTTGTTGAGCGTTCTGTAAGCCTTTCCGGCGCAGATCGTGGCGCTTCAGGTACCTTCCTTCCACCCGTGAGACACGAGCGGCGCTCCGTGGGAGCCCGCGCCCCTGTCCCCGATCAGGAGGTACGAACTGAAAGCCCTACTCGTTGGCCTGTGCGCGCTCTTCATCGTGACACTGGCCGCTGCGGCAACGAGCGGAGCACAGGGGTCGCCCACGGCCCCGAGCGCGGAGCGGAAGGACCGCCCCGCGTCCCTCGAGCGTCGTCTCGAGCAGAAGCTCGCGGTGGTTCGCCGATCCCGCGGCGCGATCCACTTTTTCGAGACGCACCGGTCTCTCCTCAGCTCCGGTGACCAGCGTGCCATCGCCCGGGAGGCGCTCGTGAACGCGACGCGCAGGCTCGCCCAGGGCGACGAGAGGGGTCGCGTACTACCGGCGGCTGATCCAGCGGCGGGACGCGAGGCGGGAGGCGCGCAGGCTCGCGCAGGCGCCGCCGCGCGTGGCCATCCGCGCCGTCTTCGGTCGCTACGCCGAGCAGGCCGTCGACGTGGCATGGTGCGAGTCGCGCCTGACGACGACGGCGCAGAACGGCCAGTACCTCGGCCTCTTCCAGATGGGGACGAGCGAACGGAAGCTCTTCGGCCACGGCGACACGGCACACGAGCAGGCGCTCGCCGCGCACCGCTACTTCGTGCGCTCGGGGCGTGACTGGAGCCCGTGGAGCTGCCGCTGGGCGGCCTCCTGAGGCCGCGCTGTCCTCACCGCGTCCACGTGCTCGAAGGGCACGGTTTTCGTCGCAAACTGCACGACGGCCGGCCGCCCGGGGTTTCTTTTCCCCGGCGGTTCTGCTAGGTCTCCAGCGTAGTGTGGGGACAGCGGAAGCGCGACCGCCTTCGGCCCCTCGACGAGGCGTCGGCGTACGCCCGCTGCCACGGTGACCGCGACGAGAACGTCCGCATCGTGAAGCTCCCGCCCCGGCGCGCACGCTACGAGACCGTGCTCTCGAGCGGAGAGTCGATACGCCAGGACTTCGAGGAACGGCTCGACACGCGCGAGCCCGACCCCGCCGTCTAGCGCCCGCAGCGGTTCGCTACCCTTCGCGTCACGGCCCATTCGTCTAGTGGCCTAGGACACCGCCCTCTCACGGCGGCGGCACGGGTTCGAATCCCGTATGGGCCTCCTGGCCTGTCTGGCAAGGTCGGCACAGAACCCCGCGAAACCGGGGTTTTGTGCGTGGTTGAGCCGTTTGCGGCGCTTACCGCGCTTGTGTCATGCGTGACGGGAAGGCCGCGAAAGCTCACCCCGTGCCCTGCCCGGTGCCCCTCTAGCACGTTGTGAACCTTGCAAGAAACGAGTGGGGACCGGTGCTCTCGTACCGGCCCCCTCTCAGACAGTGAAGCCGACGAGGTAGGACGTCGGCCCTGCGCGACCCATACAGTTCGGGGCATGCCCGCGCGCTGGATCCACATCCTCATCGGCGTTGTCGGCGGGGTCGTCGCGGGGGTGGTGGTCTTGTTGTTCGTCTTCATGGGCATGGCCGCTTTCCTCACGAGCGTCGTCGTCGTCCTGACCGTCGCCGTCCTGGGGCTAGCGGGATACAACCTGCGCGAGAGTTGGCGCGATGCCGTCCTCGGCATCACAGTCAGGATCGTCGCGTTTGCGGCCTTCGCGTACTTCCTGCACGAGGCGCTGCGCTATGAGCCGAACGACGCGGCGTATTCGGTCTCGAACGCTCCCGGCCCCTGAACCTCTGGGCTGTCGGCGGCTACCTGTTGCCGCCGTCGTAACGGATCCGCGGCGCTCGATGGCGCTGTCCGCCACCTAGTGCTTCGAGCTTGCGAACTGCCCGTTCGCGGTCACCCTCGAATAGTCGGGTCCCGCGTTTCTGACGAGCCGCAACAAGCTGGCGCTCGACGATGTATCTCTCGGCGACATTCATTCCGCGTGCCATTGCATTCCTCCTCAATAGATACCGCCAGTGTACGCAGGGACGCGGGCATCACCGGAATGCATTAGCCGGGTTTACGCCCAGCGTAAAATCGCCCGCGCTTTTCCCACGGCAGCTCTCTACCGACACAATCTTCTTGACTCGTTCGACGCGACTCCGACCGAACTCGATACGTGCGGATCGACGAGCGTCGCGTTGGAGACGGGCGGGCTGAAACAGACTGGCTAGTGGAAGCGGATCGATTCGACGATCTGCTTCACCTCTCTCTTCAACCTCGCGTTGACCCCGACGCTTGTCGCGGCTTGGATGAAGAGCCGCGTCCCGTCGACGGCGACGATCCAGACCCGGATCGTGTCGCTCCTGTGCGTCGTCCAAAACGCACCGCCGTTCACGTCGTTCCAGCTGTAGAAGAACCCTGGGTCGCAGCCGACGTTTCCGTCAACCCTCAGCACCACGTGCTTCGCGGGGTGCCCGCCCAGGATGACGTCCGAGGGCACCTTGAGGAGCTGGGTACCGGGCGCCGCCGCGACCGCAGCCGCGAGAACGGCCGAAGATCGGCCATCCGACCGCTGCAGCAGGCGGGCACAGGGATCGGCGTAGTCGCCGACAGGGAAGCTCGTCCAATAGATGATTGCCTCTGCATCTTGTGGTCCGGAGATGGACTTGTTGAGCGAGATGGGGCCGCCAGGGGAGTTCCTAGTCGAGATGCTGCTGAATCTCTCCCAGCCCCCCGAGCCCGGCACCTTGAACGAGAACCGAACTCCCATCTCGGTCACCGTCTCCCTTACGAGGCGAGCATCCAAGGCAAGACCGACGCTCGCACCGGTCGGCGACGAACCGGGTTGAGCCGTCGCTGAGGCCGAAGACGGAGGCCAGAGGAGAGTGATCCCGACGATCGCGGCGATCGTCACGGCGGTGGCCGCGACAGCGACCTTGGCGACGTTGTTCATGTTGGCAATCACGCTGCGCATCGTGCTCCCGAAGTCAGTGAGGCCATGCTAGTGCGTCTTGTCACATCGATCAAACCCTTCGCCCAAGTGCCAATCGCAGGAGACGCCGGGGTTTGTCTCGGACGAAGCCAGCCGACTCGTCGAGCCCGTCACCGACTCGTCGATGGAGATACCGGGAGCGATACAAGACGCCCTCTCCCGCCCCGATAGCTGGCTCCCCAGCCCTCGACATGGGCAGCACTGACGGCACCGGAGAAGGGCTCGCAGCGTTTCGCCGTTCACGTCCGCTACGGACTCGAACCGCCCTGCAAATGAAGGGTTTCTGTCCCGTGGATGGACACGGGGGTGGGCACGCGCGCACGGCTGCAAACCTGGCCGCTACTGACGAGGGGGGTACGGTCGAGGCCCCGCCCCGTTACGGGCCTCCAGGCTCGCGACGACCGCGTACTGGATGCGCCCGTCTTCTCTGGGTTCAGCGCCGACAGATTGCGGACGGCCATCGCCCGGGCTTGCAGGGCGGCGGGCATCCCGGCTTTCTCCCCCCACGACCTCCGGCACCGCCGTATCTCACTCCTCCATCTCGGCGGTGTCCCGTGGGCGCGGATCGGGGAGCACGTCGGCCAGCGCAACCTGGCGGTCACGGCCAACGTCTACACGCACGTCATGGGCGACGAGACGGAAATCGACTACGACGCGCTCATCGAGGAGGCGACCCACAGAGCAACAGCACGCGTGTAGGTGGCGAGGTCGTCATCGAGCGCGTCGATCTCAATCGTAGGGTCGGGGACCGGCTCCCCGAACTTCCTGATTTCGAGGTTCCCTGCCGGGCCCGCCTCCAACCAGGCACGCGCGAACCTTCCATCCCTCCTCGGATGAGTAGCGAGCTTGTCGCGCACTAGATCGAGGCGCGCGTCGAGTGCTCGCGCGAGACTCACGACCGATTCGTCAGGCGCCGGAACACCGAGCGACGCCGCGTACTCGTCGAGGTGCATACCGAGGCCGTTCCGTCCGCCGTGCTTGTCCGCGAACCCTCTCGAACCCAGCGCGGCGGCCATCGCACTGGAAAGGAGGTCCAGCAGCACCTTAGCCTTCGATATGTACGCGATGAGAACCTCGCGGAGCTGTTCGTGACGGACGGTAAGCCGCTCGATGCGATCCAATCGGATGTCGACGCTTTCGTCGAGGTCCTCCGAAGCCAAAATCTCTCGGCCTAGCTCTCCAACTCGTTCGACGAGTTCAGCTCGGAGCAACAGCAGCGCATCCAGTGCACTGACCGTCCAGATGATGCGCTGCCAGGTCATCTCATGACTTCGTCGGGCGCGTGTTGCCCGCGTCTTGTCCGTTTGCGTCCGAGCGGGTAGGCAGTCGCCAGCGCTGAGGACAGACGCGACGTCACTGATGACCGCCGGAACGTCGATACGCCGAAGCGTAGGGTTGTGCTCGCACGGTGCCCACCCCGGTGCCCACCCGGGAGCTAGAAATCGCCCGATAGCAGGG
>CAVPJY010000002.1:0-466821 GCA_963705535.1 uncultured Actinomycetes bacterium | reverse complement strand
GGATCGCCCGTGCCGTCCTGGTCGTGGTGGTCGCCGCTGTCGCGTTCCTCCTCGGGATCGCCTTCGCGCGGACGCTGGACGAGCGTCCGAGGCCGGGCGGCGCGGTCACGGAGGTGCGCACGCTCGAGCCCCTTCCCCAGGAGCCACCAGCGCGGACGGTGACGGTGACCGTGACCTCGCCCTGATCGCCGTAGCGAACGCGACGTCTTCGTCGGGGCACCCCAGCCCACCACCCGCTGCCAGCGTATCGCCGGAAGCGGCACGCGTGGGACACGGGTTCGTGCCGAGAGGCGAACGATGTTCGTCGGACGCGCGCCGGCGCGCCCGCTCGGCCGCGCCTAGAGCTCCTCGGAGGCCTCGAGGAGACCGCCGGCGATGATCCCGAGCGCGCAGACGAGGCTGATCCAGATACCGACGCCACGGTGCGCGAAGAAGAACGTGTCGGGGATCGAGACGAGACGGACCAGCACGAGGATCGTCCCGAGCGCGCCGAGGGCGATGGTGACGAGGCTCTCGGGCACGGCCGCTGGGAGCGCGACGCCGACCTCCCGCAGGACCACGAGGAGCACGGCGGCGAGCCCGACGAAGAGCACGATCTTGCCGACCGTGCCGGTGTGCCACCCGATGACGGAGACGGTGGTGTTCTCCCCCTCGCCCGTGTACCAGCCGGTGAGGGCGGAGAGCGCGAGGAGCAACCCGAACAGGAACGTCAGCCGCTCGCCGAGGTCCGGTGAGCGCCCAGCGCCGAAGGGCATCCGTACGCGGGCGAGGGGACCTCCGCGTTCCATCGCGGGAACAGTATGGGTTCCTCGGCGGCTGTGCGGCGGGCCGACGGGCGGCCGGCGCGCGGCCCCGCGCGGCGTGCTTCGACTGCCGATCCGTCCGTGCCCCCTTACAATCTCACCGTGGCGAAGTCGGCGCCCACCACGGCCTCCGAGGAGGCGCCACCGCTCGATCCCGGGGCGGTCGAGCGCGCCTACCGCTTCCATCGCGCACGTCGTGCGGCGCGCGAGCGTCGGCACCGCGAGCGGCGCTGGGCGGGGGTGCGCTTCTGGCTCGTCCTGCTGCTGGTCGTCGCCGGGGTGCTACTCCTGGCGGCGCAGACGCTCGGCGAGATCGAGCGACTCTTCGGGCTCTAGCACCCGTGCTCCGCAGGGGCGTCGAGGGGAGACCCGGGAGCCTCGCTCTCGGCGCGCTCGTGTTCGGCGCGGGTATCGGCGCCCTGGCGACCGAGATCAGCGCGTCGCGGCTGCTCGCGCCGTACTTCGGCTCGTCGACGATCGTGTGGGCGAACCTGATCGGGATCGTGCTCGCCGCGCTCGCGCTCGGCTACTGGCTGGGCGGGCGACTTGCCGACCGGCGGCCGGAGCCGGCGCTGCTCGGCTTCATCGTCCTCGCGGCCGCCGTGTGCGTGGCCGCGATCCCGTTCGTGGCCAAGCCGCTCCTCGACCTGACGGTGGAGGGCCTCGACGAGGCATCGGCCGGGGCAGTCGTGGGGAGCTTCCTCGGCGTGCTCCTGCTCTGCGCGCCGCCCGTCGTCCTGCTGGGGATGGTCTCGCCGTTCGCGATCCGGCTCGCCGTGACCTCCGTCGAGACCGCGGGCGCCGTCGCCGGCAGGCTGTACGCGCTCTCGACCGCCGGCTCGCTCCTCGGCACGTTCCTCCCGGCGCTCGTGCTCATCCCGGCGATCGGCACCCAGCGGACGTTCCTCGTGATCGCCGCTTTGCTCGCGATTTCCTCGTGCTTCCTCCTCGGCGCCCGCTACCTCGTGGTCGCGGCGGCGCTCGCGGCGCTCGTCGCCGTGCCTCCCGGCGCGGTGAAGCCGGAGGCGGGGCTGCTGCACGAGGAGACCTCGTACCACCAGTACATCCAGGTCGTCGAGCGTCCGGACGGGCGCCGCGTCCTGCAGCTGAACGAGGGAGTCGCCGTGCACTCGGTGTGGCAGGCCGACTCCGTACTGACAGGCGGGGTCTGGGACGCGTTCCTCGCCCTGCCGCCGCTCCTCGGGCGGCCGCTCGAGCGTGTCGCGATCCTCGGCAACGCTGCAGGCACGACGGCTCGTGCGCTCGGCGTCTACTACCCGGACGCCCGGGTGGACGGGGTCGAGCTCGACCCGGCGGTGAGCCGCGTCGGGCGTCGCTACTTCGGCATGGACGAGATCCCGCGCCTCACCGTCCACGACGCCGACGCGCGCCCCTTCCTGCGCTCCACCGACACGCGCTACGACCTGATCGTGGTCGACGCGTACCACCAGCCGTACGTCCCCTTCTACCTGGCAACGCGCGAGTTCTTCCGGCTCGTCCGGGATCACCTGGCGCCCGGCGGCATCGTCGCGCTGAACGTGGCCAGGGTGCCCGACGACGACCGCCTCGTCCGCGCGATCGGCAGCACGCTCATGGCGGAGCTCCCCCAGGTCCTCGAGTGGCCGGCGCTCCGCTTCAACACCATCGTCCTCGGCCTGACGGCGGCGCTCGAGCGGGACGAGCTCGCGCGGCGCCTGCGCTCCGGCCCCGAGGACCTCGCCCCGCTGCGCGAGCTCCTCGCGCGCGAGGCGCGGCCCCTCGCCGCCTCGGGCCGGCCGTGGACCGACGACCGCGCTCCCGTCGAATGGCTGACCGACCGCATGATCGTCTCGTACGCGGCGGAGGGCGGACGCCTCGACGAGGACTACCTGCCGACACGCCCCCCGGCGCCGTGATCTCGCTGGAGCGACGGGACGGCCGCCCGCTCCGCATCGGCCATCGAGGCGCCGCGGCGCTCGCCCCGGAGAACACGCTCGCGTCGTTCCGCGCCGCGGTCGAGGCCGGGGTCGACCTCGTCGAGTTCGACGTTCTCGACCTGCACGGCGGCGAGGTCGTCGTCGCGCACTCCGACGACCTGCACGAGGTGAGCCACGGGGCCGCGCGGGGGACGGTGCGCGACAGGTCGCTCGCCGAGCTGCGCGGGACCTGTCCCGACCTTCCCACGCTCGACGAGGCGCTCGCGTTCTTCGCCGAGGAGGCGCCGGAGGTCGGCGTCCACGTCGACCTGAAGTCGGAGGCGGCGGTACCGGAGGTCGCCGCTGCGCTCGGTCGCTTCGGGCTCCGGGACCGCACGTTCGTGAGCTCGTTCGACGCGGGCGCGCTCCGTCGGCTCGGGGTCCTCGCGCCAGGCGTGCGCATCGGAGTCTCGTTCCCCGAGGACAGGATGGGGATCCAGGCGCGGCGAGGAACGGCTCCCCTGGTCTGGACGGGGCTCCGGGCGCTCCGCGTCGCGACGCCGCTTCTCGTCGGGCGGCTGCTCTCCCGTGCCGACGCGACCGCCCTCGTCGCCCACCACGTGCTCATCGGCCCCGCGGCGGTGCGGGCGGCACACGCCCGTTCCTCGGCGGTCGTCGCCTGGACGGTGAGAGACCCCCGCGACCTGGCGCGAATGGACTCCGCCGGCGTCGACGCGGTGGTTGCTGACGATCCGACGATCTTCGTCTCTACACTGATGGCGTGAGCACGGGAGCGCGCGCGTTGGTGGCTGGGCTGCTCGTGGCCGCCGCCGCCGTGGGCCTGGCGGCCTCGTTCGGCCTGGCGGCCGCTGCCGACGCGGGGCCGGGGCAGACGACGACCACGACCACGACGGAGCCTCCTCCGACGACCGAGCCTCCTCCGACGGATCCCCCGAGCGAGCCTCCCCCGGCGCCCAGCCCCGCTCCGATCGCGTTCGGCGTGACGGTTGGCGGCGTGTCCGTCGGCGGCATGTTCCCGTCCGAGGCCGCCGAGGCCGTGAAGAAGGCGTACGCGCACCCGCTGCCGCTCGTCGTCAGCGACACGCGGACGATCCGCCTCGCGCCGGGCGCCCTCGGCGCGCGACCGAACTTCCCGAAGGCCATCCTCCGCGCGCGGAAGGCGAGGCCGGGGAGGATCGTCCCGCTCGACGTCGCGGTGTCCGTCGAGCGGATCCGGACGTACATCGCGCGCCTCGCCCGCGACCTCGACCGCGAGCCCGCGGATGCGCGGGTCGTGCTCCGTGGGGTCCGACCGCGGGCGGTGGAGGCGCACGAGGGACGGCATCTCGAGCTTCTCCCGAACTCGCGCGCGATCCGTTTCGCCATCAAGCGCAACGCCCGCACCGCGATTCCGCTCGCGTGGGACGTCCGCAAGCCGAAGGTGCTGTCGGTGGACTACGACGGCGCGATCGTGATCCTCCGCAGCTCGAACCGGCTCCTCTACTACAACAGAGTGAAGCTGGTCAGGAGGTTCGGCGTCGCCACCGGGCAGGCGGCCTACCCGACCCCGCTCGGCGACTACGAGATCGTGAACATGCAACGGAACCCGTGGTGGTATCCGCCGCCGTCGCCCTGGGCCGTCGAGTCGGATCCCGTGGCGCCCGGGCCGGGGAACCCGCTCGGCACACGCTGGATGGGGATCTCGGCGCCGTACGTGGGCATCCACGGCACCCCCGACGCCGCGTCGATCGGCTATTCGGCCTCCCACGGGTGCATCCGGATGCGCATCTCCGATGCGGAGTGGCTGTTCCGGCACGTGGAGATCGGGCTGCCGGTCTTCATCGTCGCCCGGTAGCCGTCGATGGCCCGCCGCGCGCGGCTCGTCGTCCAGGGCGTGGCCATCGGGCTCGTCGCCCTCCTGTTCACGCTCCTCGTCTGGGCCCTCGTCACCGACGAGGGAGGCGACCTGGCCGCGGCCGCCGCGCGCGGCGAGCGGCCCCCGGCTCCCGAGTTCGAGCTCGAGCGGCTCGACGAGGACGGCGAGCTCGCGCTCGCGTCGCTGCGCGGCAAGGCCGTCGTCCTCAACGTGTGGGCCTCGTGGTGCGTCCCCTGCCGCGAGGAGGCGCCGTTCCTGGAGCAGGTCTGGCGCGAGAGACGTGCGCGCGGCCTCGTGGTCGTCGGCCTGAACGCGAAGGACTTCCGCCGCGACGCCCGGCGCTTCATGCGCAGGTACGAGCTCACGTTCCCCGTCGTCTTCGACGGTCCCGGCGACACGGCCGGGCGCTACGGCGTCACGGGCTTCCCGGAGACGTTCGTCCTCGACCGGGAGGGACGCGTGATCGAGACCTTCATCGGCGCGGTCAACTCGGAGGAGGATCGCGCCGACCTGGCGGCGGCCGTCGACAGCGCACTCGAGTCGTGACGCGGGTCGCTGCCGCCGCGCTCGTCGCGCTGTGCGCTGCCGCGATCATGCCGGCGGGCGCGCGGCCCGCGCCGCCGAACGCCGCCGACCTGGAGGCGGAGGTGGTCTGCCCCGTCTGCGAGACGACGCTCGACCAGTCGAATGCCCCCGTTGCCGAGCGGATGAAGCTCTACATCCGCGAGCGCATCGCGGCCGGGGACACGGAGCAGGAGATCAAGGACGCGCTCGTCCGCGAGTTCGGCCCGGGCGTCCTCGCGACGCCGGAGAAGAGCGGCTTCGGGCTCGTCGCCTGGCTCGTCCCGCTCGCGGTGCTCGCGGTCGGTGCGGTGGTCGTCGGCCTGCTCGTCCGAAGGTGGAGCCGGTCCCGCGAGGGGAGGCCCGAGGAGGGCTCGCTCGACCCCGAGCTCGAACGTCGCATCGACGAGGAGCTCGCACGCTTCGACGGCTGATGGGTCCGCTCCTGTCCGCCGCGCACGACCGCCCCTACCTCGCCGGCTCGGGCCGAGCCCGGCCCTGCCGGGCGTGAGCCCGACCGCGATACCCGTGTCCTTCCTCGCGGGGCTCGTCTCGTTCCTGGCGCCCTGCGTACTCCCGCTCGTGCCCGGCTACCTCTCGGCGGTCTCCGCGGTGGATGCGGACAAGCTCGGCGAGCCGGGCAACGCCCGGCGCGTGGTGGTGGCCAGCGTCCCCTTCGTCCTCGGCTTCACGACGTTCTTCGTGCTCCTCGGCACCGGTGCGGCGCTCGTGGGCGGCCGTCTGTTCGCCGACCAGTTCCTTCTCGAGCGGATCGCGGGATTCGTGCTCGTGGTGTTCGGGCTCGCCCTCATGGGGCTCCTGCCCTGGCCCGACCGTCTCCTCGGCGCCGGCCTGCTCCAGGGAGCCCAGGACCGCGGCTCGCGGTTCCTGCTCGGCGGCGCGTTCGCCGTGTGCGCCGCGCCGTGCATCGGGCCGGTCCTCGCGGCGACGCTCGTCCTCGCCGGTTCGTCCGATACCGCCGCGGAGGGTGCCGTGCTCCTGGCCTTCTACTCGCTCGGACTCGCGGTGCCGTTCGTGCTCGCGGGCGCCGTCTTCTCGCGCGCCATGGGGGCGTTTCGCTGGGTCCGGGACCACTACCGCGTCGTCCAGGTCGTCGGCGGCGGGACGATGGTGGCGCTCGGGCTACTGCTCTTCTTCGAGCGGTTCTACGTGCTGCGCGTCTACCTCAACCGCTTCCTCGAGTGGGTCGGGCTCGAGCCGGCGTTCTGAGACGGCCGGAGGGAGGCCGAGTTGCACGTTGGGCTTGGCATCGTTCTGGATCAGACCCGTGGCGGGGGCAGCGCCAACGACCCGCCCGCAACCAGGCCGCGCGCGTGCTCCACGTCCTCGAGGACGCGGTCGACGTCCACGTCTCGATGCGTCGGTCGGTACGGGCCCAGGCGCCGGGCGGCCTTCTCGAGCTGGCGTTCGCAGCCGGGGCGATTGCTTCGCGTCGCGTGGAGCCAGGCCACCGCGACGTGGACGAGCCCCTGGAGGAAGTCCCGTTCCTCGGCCGGGGCGTCGCGCCACTCGTCCTCGAGCTCCTCGTGAGCCTCGAAGTACGCGCCCGCCCGGATGAGCTCGAGGCCCTCCTCGAGTGCCATGGCGCGAAGTATCCGTCGACAGCCGGGCTTGCTACTGTCGGACGGTGCCGACGATCCTGCTCGTCGGGGTCGATCTCTTCTTCCGCGGAAAGCTCGAGACCCTGCTTCCAGGCCATCGCTTCGTCACGAGCGACAGCGTCGACGCGCCCGACCTCGTGATCGCCGACATCGCGAGGGTCGAGCCCGAGGAAGTCGTCGATGCGTGGCCCGACGTCCCGATCGTCGGGTTCACGAACCACACCGACCGGGCCGGCCTCCAGCGCGCCCACACCGCGGGATTCGACCAGGTGATCGTCAAGTCCGCCCTCGTCGAGCGAGCGCCCGAGCTCGTCGCCGAGCTCACCACCTAGGCGCCCCTACGCCTGCGGGAGGGTCTGGCCATCCGGCTAAACTCGCGCGCGTGACGTACATCATCGCCGAGCCCTGCATCGACATCAAAGACCGCTCGTGCGTGGACGTCTGCCCGGTCGACTGCATCCACGAGTACGAGCGGATCCTGGTGATCGACCCCGAGGAGTGCATCGACTGCGGGGCCTGCGAGCCCGAATGCCCCGTGGAGGCGATCTTTCCCGAGGACGCCAACCCGGACAAGTGGAACGCCTTCGTCGAGATCAACTACGCGTTCCCGGACGCGGACAAGATCAACGCGCTCACGGACGCGTACGCGACCGAGCACGACGTCCACAACGTCCTGCCCGAGTAGCCCGGGAGCGGGCAGCGCTGGGTGCCGCTCGCTAGGGGGGGCAAGGGACGAACACCCTGACGCTCCTGGGGCGCCGCTGGCAAAGGAGGCGAGGGCCGAGGGCCGCAGGACAGTACGAGTAGTACGGACAAGGCCCGAGGCCGACGCATCCTGCAGCCAGCGGCGTCAGCGTGGGCCGGAGGCGGGCATTGCCCGCCGCAGGCTCACGCGGCCAGGGGCGTCAGGCGGGCAGGAGGTAGGCGCAGGGGCGCGAATCGCCCGGCAGCGGCGAGGGCGCGATCTTCACCACGCGGAGCCTGCGCTCGCCCTCCTCGACCTGGGAGCCGACCTGTGGTGGGTCGCCACTTCGCTCCTCGAGCGTGTAGCCGGCGGGGGACCAGACGAAGACGAGGTACCCGACTCTGCCGTTCCCGTCCATCGCTGCGGATGTTAATTCCTCGCCTCGACGGCAGTTACCGATCAACCATCTAGCGGCGGGCCGCAGAGGGTGGGAGCTCGACCCTGATGGTGGAGCCCCGCGGCTCCGAGACCTCCGAGCTCGAGCGCGCGTTGAGGGTCGCGGCCCTCTCGGCGAGCGCCTCGAGCACTGCGCTGCGCCGCTCGGGGAGCCCGTCGTCCGACACGACGAGCTCTGCCCCCTTGTTGGCGAGCGGACGCAGCGAGATCGTGACGCGGCTCGACCCGCGGCGGAGGGACTGGTCGATCGCCTCCCGCACGATCTGGTAGAGCGCGATCAGGGCGTTGTCGCCGAGCTCCGCGGCGTGCGCGAGGTCGAGGTCGAACTCCACCTCGCGCGTCGCGGCTATGCGGCGCGCCAGCGTGTCCACCGCCGCGGCGAACCCGAGCTCGTGCAGCGTCCGGGGCTCGAGGTCATCGCACAGCGCCCGGAGCTCCCGGGACGTCGTCCGGGCGAGCTCGAGCGCGCGGGCGAGCAGCTCCTCCGCGCCGTCGCCCTGGTCGTCTCGGACCGCCGCGACCGCGGTGTCGAGCATCTGTGCGATCGCCGAGAGGTGCTGGACCGGCCCGTCGTGGAGAAGCTCCGCGAGCCGACGCCGCTCCTCCTGCTCCGCGAGGATCCGCTCCGCGACGAGCGCTCGCTCGGCGTCGTCCTGGCTCAATCGATCATCGCCTCGCGCAGCGCGATGGCGACGGCCTGCGTTCGGGTGTCCGCCTCGAGCTTCGCGAGGATGTGGCGCACGTGGCTCTTCACGGTCTCCTGGCTGATGAAGAGCTTCTGGGCGACGTCGACGTTCGACATGCCGTCGGCGAGGAGCTGCAGGATCTCGCGCTCGCGGGGCGTCAGCACGTCCATCTGGCCGCGACCGGCGATGAACTCGGCCATGAGGCCCGGGTCGACGAATGTCTCGCCCGCGGCGACCTTCTCGATCGCGCGCAGGAGCGTCTCGTGCGGGGTCTCCTTCAGGATGTACCCGCGCGCGCCCGACTCGAGCCCGCGTTGGAGGAGCGAGCGCTCGCCGTACGCCGTGAAGATGAGCACGGCCGTGTCCGGCACACGCTCGAGCAGCGTCTCCGTCGCTTCGAGGCCGTCCATGTCCGGCATCCGCAGGTCCATGATCACGACGTCCGGCCGCCGCCGCTCCGTGAGGGCGACCGCCGAGGCGCCGTCGCTCGCCTCACCGATGACGCGGATGCGCGGCGAGCGGGAGAGCGCGAGGCGTAGCCCTTCCCGCACGACCTCGTGGTCGTCGGCGATGAGGCAAGTGATCTCGTCGGCCACGCCGCGATTCTACGGGGTGCCCCGGCAGGCTCCTTCCTCGGACGTCCTACACCGCGAGGCGGAGCTGGGGCGGGTCTGGCGGCGCGGGGCGTCGCGTCGGTGACGGGACGTGCCTCACGGGGGTCGCTCGGGCGCTCCCGCGCACACGTTCCCGGAGTGGTTCGGCGAGGGACGCGGGGAGGTAGGCGCGTCCCGCGAAGAGCTGCTCGTAGCGGGCGACCTCCTCCGGCCAGTCCCGCTCGAGCGTCTCGAGGAAGTGCTCGCGCGTCCCGGGTCGGAGATGGAGCGGGCTCGCCCAGATGCTCCGGGCACCTGCCTCCCGGGCCGCGCTGACGACCGCCTCGAGCTGCCCGGGCCGATCGGACAGGCCGGGGAGGATCGGCGCCATGCCGACGCCGACGGCGATCCCCGCGTCCGCGAGCCGTCGGATCGCCCGGAGGCGGCTCCCCGGCGGAGCGGTGCCGGGCTCGGTCGTGCGCCAGACGTGCTCGTCGAGGGTGGGGAGTGAGAAGTAGACGCTCACCTCGGCGCGGGACGAGGCGTCTTGGAGCACGTCGACGTCGCGGACCGCGAGCGGCCCACGCGTGATGATCGAGAACGGCGTCCACGCCTCGGCGAGCTCCACCAGGCACGCGCGCGTGAGCCGGAACGTTCCCTCCGCCGGCTGATACGGGTCGGTCGCGGCTCCCAGGGACACGCTCTCGCGCCGCCAGGCGGGCCTCGCGAGCTCGGCGCGGAGCACCTCTGCGACGTTGACCTTCACGCGGATCGACCGGCCGTAGCGATCGTCCGACGGGCGGTCGGCCCGCTGCTCGAAGTGGCGGACGTAACAAAACGTGCATCTGTGCGCACAGCCCATGTAGGGGTTGAGCGACCACTTGAACGGCATGCCACGGACGGGATTGAGCGCGGTCGTGCACGGCTCGATCCGGCATTCGACCCGCATCGCGCCAGCATAGAACATATGTTCGTGTTCAGGGCGGGCCTGGGGAGTGTGATGATTGCTCGCGCGATGTGGAGCTTGAGGTTGTCGACCGTCGGCGCGGCGTGCGCGATCCTGACGACGGTCAGCTTCGTGGTCGGAGGCGTGCTCCTAGGCTCGAGCTCGAACGGTCAGGATCTCATTCCGCAGACCGGCGCGGACGGGCTCGACTGGATCGCCGACATCGACGACGCGGGAAACCTGTTCTTCGCAGGCGCCTGGCTGATTATCGCCACGACGCTCGTTGGAGCAGTGGCGCTGGTCGGTCTGTACGAGGTGCTCAAGGATGCAGGGCCCGTGATGATCGTCGCGCCCATCGTGGGCGTCGTCGGCCTCGTGCTCGTGACGATCTCGCACCTGATACCGATCGCGCTTGCATACGAGTTCGTGCCCGGCTACGTCGCAGCGGACGACGCAGCGAAGGCGTCGCTCGCCGTGACCTTCGACACCTTCGCGAACCTGAGCCTGATCCTGAACTACACGGGGAACGCCCTCGGCTGGGGCGTCGCGGTGCCGCTCTTCGCGCTCGCGATCCTGAAGACTCGTGCCCTGCCACGGTGGATCGGTTGGGTCGGGCTCGTCGCGGCCGTATTCGCCGGCTGGCTGGGCCTCTTGTCGCAGGCCTCGTCGGTGATCGAGGGGATCAGCATCATCGGGTTCCTGGCGTTCTTCGTCTTCATGCTGAGCGCGGGCATCGCGATCCTCCTCCGCCAGCGGCGTACCGCGCCCGCCTGACGGCTCAGTCAAGCGGAGGGAGTTCGAGCAGATCCGCCTATACGACCTGAATCGAGCGAGAATAGAACATACGTTCGATCGAGGCAAGGGAGGCAAATCGAGCAGCAACGCGGTACCTGCGAGTGCCGGCTTCCTGAACCGAGGCTCCGTTGTAAAGGGTGGCCCGACGGCTGAATTCAGTCGCGCTTTCGTCCGAATCCGTGACCGTTCAGCTCCTACACTGGAGCGGACGACCGCCGATCCCGTGCAGATCCCGTAGTTCGGGTGAGGGACTGCGGGACCCGTGACCATCGTCGTCGAGGTGTGAAGCGTTGCCCACGGCGCTATGCTCCTTGACGACGAACGCGAAGCAGAGCGTCGCGCTCGCCGCTCCCTTAGAGGCCTGATTCGGAACGCGGGACGTAGACGTCGGAGACGTAAACGAATCGACGAGCCAAAGGAGGCCGCGAGTATGTCTCTTCCAGACGATTTCACCAAGCTCAGGGAGAAGGTCGACAAGGCCGACCAGAGCATTCGGGCAGCTGCCGCAAAGGATGAGGCGGAGCTGAAGGCCATGGTCGACGACGCGCGCAAGAAGGCCGACGAGCGCACTGCGGTGTTGCGTGCCAAGTCGGAAGAGGTTTCTGACAGCGCCGAGCGTCAGTGGCATGAGGTCCAAAGCGATTGGGACGAGCACGTCAAGCGGATTCGCGAGCGAATGGACGCCAAGAAGGACGAGCTCGACGCCAAGGTCGCCGAGCACGACGCAGAGTGGGCCGAGGCAGACGCTATCGACGCCGTCGACTTCGCGTCGGCTGCGATCGAGGAGGCCCAGTACGCCGTGCTCGATGCCGTGTGGGCGCGAAGGAAGGCCGACGTCATGGCTGCCGCCGTCTGACCTCGGGCTGCGCGCTGAACTGACCAGCGCACTCGAGCCGATCTAACCCTGGACGGGCTCGCTGCTCGACGACAAGGGCGAGCCCGCACGGTTTCCGCAGCCAGCCGCCGGGCAAGGCGCAAGATCATCCGACTGTCCGTTCCGGCCGCGGCCATAGCTCTCGAATGACCGGCTCGCCCCCTGGCGCGAAGAAGGCTGCGAAGCACGAGAGCAACAACGATGACGTCGTCAACTTGCCCGGCGACGGAATGAAGTCCGGGACATTGGACAATCACGCCTCCGTCGTTCATTGTCTCGCCATGCCCGCGCACGGCGATTCCTCGGCGAGCCGAGCGTCGATCTCGCGCGTGTGCGCGGTGGTGCTCGTGATGCTCCTGGCGCTTGCCGCGGCTGGTTGCGGCAAGAGTGAGAGTCAGAAGCAGGCAGACCAATATGCGGACAGCCTCTGCACGAGCATCTCGGACTGGGAGCAAGAGGTGACGAGCATCGTCGCGAATCTGACCCCGGGCATCCCGACGCAGGTGGCGCTGACGAAGTTGGAGCAGGCAAAGGCGGCGACTGTCAGTCTCGTGAGTGAGATCCAGGCGCTTCCGGTTCCTGACGTCCACGGCGCCGGCGAAGCGAAGCAGAACGTGGACGAGCTCGTGACGAGCGCGCAGTCGGTCATCAGCACGATCGAGGCGGGTATCACGCAGATCAGGTCGTTCGGAACCGGCGCTGCAAACGTCGCAACCGTCGTCGTCCCGATCGCCGCGCAGCTGACCAAGCTCGTGGCCGATGCGAAGGCGACCGTCAGCAGCCTCGAGGCCGTGGAGGGCCCATTCGAAAAGGCGGTCAAGGACTCCGACACCTGCCAGGCGCTCATGCCGGACCAGAATCAGTGAGGAGCCCACCAGCATAAGCGAGGCGCTGCAGTGCGCGGTTCCCGCCCGGCTGGATCGCCAGGACTGCGCCGCTATCGCGGCTCGTAGCGTCGACGTACCAACCCGGGGCTCAGAGACAAGGCGTCCCTCAGGCTGCGTTAGACGGGCTTCGCAGGAAGTTCACGATCCTCACGTAGTTCTCACCCATGGTCGTGAGGTTCACATCGCCGTCTTTCCGATGGATGCCGAATCCTTCCGCCTCAACGATGCCGACTAGGGACGTCCGCATCGATCGCGACGTAGAGCACGTCGAGTGTCCAGCGGCCCGAGAGGACCGGTGTATACGCGTGAACGCCGCGTTCGCGGAAATCGACTCGGCTCAGCGGCCAGCCCTATTCGGCCTTCGCAGACGGACTCTTGGGGTGGTGCTGGATCACACCGCAAGGGAAAGCCATTACGCCATGCCACGTAGCGGCCGGAACGACTTGTGCCCGCCGCGTGATGAGGCATGAACCTCAAGCTGAAAGCCGCCGGAGGCGCCACGGCGGTGCGGGATGGACCCGCTCACGCGTGCTGTAGTTCGCGCACGCGAAACGCAAGCACGATGTCCCTGACCCCGCGGATGATGGCGATCGCCGCAACCCACGCGACGAGGAGGACTGCGCTGCGCCCGTAGTAACCGGCCGCCCAGAAGCCGAGGAGAAGCTCGACGATGCCTCCGATCAGCTGCAGCCACCACACCTCGATCTCGCGCCGGATGGAAATCGAGATGATGATGTCGAACGTCCCGGCGAAGATCAGGAAGAAGCTGAAGACGGCAGCCAGCGCCAGAAAGGTGTCGCCCGGGTGGATAAACGCGACGATTCCGGCGACGATGAAGACGAGCGCCAAGAGACCGTGGAGCAGCTTCCACCAGCCGTTGGCGAGGATCAGCACGCCGATCTCGAGCGCACCCGCTGCGATCGCGACGATGCCGAAGAGGATCGAGATCGCGGACACCGACGTGTAGTCGAAGCGGAGCACGATCAACGCGACGAGCATCCAGCCGATACTCGTGAGCAGGAACACCCACCATGGTGGCAGCGTGCGTCCGAGGGACCGCTGAGCCACGGCAAGCGAAGACATGAGACCTCCCGAACGTCGGCGTGAAGCCCGGGTATATCGCGTCTGCTCGAATACGTCAATCGGCACATCTCCACCTCAAGACGAAGCCCTACCGACCGCGCACCGACGGCAAGGTCGAGCGCGTTCGCGCACTTCCCCACCGCTCGGTGAGATCTCGACTGTGCAAACCGGGACTATTCGGGACACACGTCGCCAATTGGCGCAGGAGTATCCATGGCGCGTCATGATCGTCGCACCAAGGATCGCCGGTGATGTCCCCCTTCGCCACCCACGTCGCTCCCGCTTTGCCCAGGCGGCCACTCCCCGCCTGGTTACGCGACGCCGAACGCGTGGACGTCGGCGTCTACGCGGCGATCACCCAGACCCCGACGCCCAGCCTCGACCGGGCGATGCGCCTGCTGACGCAGGCGGCAGATTACTGGCGGCTGTGGCTGGGCTCCGCTGCGATTCTTGCCCTGACCCGCGGCGCTCGCGGCCGGCGCGCCGCCGTCACTGGGCTCGCGTCGGTCGCGGTTTCGTCCGCCGTCGCCAATCTCGTGCTCAAACGGCTCGTTGGTCGCCGGCGGCCGGACACGAGCGACGTCCCTGCGGCCCGTCACGCCGTCATGCCCCCGAGCACCTCGTTTCCGTCCGGCCACTCGGCGACCGCCTTCGCTTTCGCCACTGGAGTCGGCAGTGTCCTGCCTTGCGAGGCAATCCCGATCCGTGCGCTCGCAGCGGCCGTCGCCTACTCGCGCGTCCACACCGGGGTTCACTATCCGGCCGACGTCATCGCCGGAGCAATCCTGGGCACGGCGCTCGCGCAGGCCACTGCCCGCGCCCTCGGCCATCGGTCTTAGCGCGCCGACAGGTTGTCGTCGCCGGACGGGTCTTCGACGCCACCGGGGAGATGCGGAACGATCGGGCTCACGCGATCCTCGGAGGCAAGTGCAAAGCAGATCGCCGCGATCGCCGTTGTCTGAGCGACCTGAGTCAGAACGCAGGCGAGTGCAAGTTGGAGGCAGAAGGAAGCGACGAGCCGGTCGCGAGGGCGTCGCCACCGGTGCTTGGCGCTCCCAGAGCGCGTGCCGAGGAGCAGCGGCCGTGCGGCCTCCGCGACCGCGTGGCTCGTTGTCTGTGCTGTCAGCGTGTCTGCTCCTCTCGAGACCGCGCGAGTTCGGAAGGTCGGACGAGCAAGAAGCCGCAGCTGAGGATGAGCCCTGCGACGAGCGGCGTATCAGCCAGATCCAGAGCCCGACGAAGAGAAGCGCGGGCCCGAAGCTGACAAGCAGGCTCAGCGACGTTCTCGTGCTCGGCCACGACCCGCCCACCGCGCAACCCTCGCCGCTCGCTCCGGCTCCGTCGCTCGCGATGAGTACGCCCGCGCAAGCCACGGTGAGAAACTCCGCCCGTGCCCCGTTCTGAGAGGCGTTCCGGCTGGCGAGCGGCGGATCCGCCGCAGCGGCCGGTGCTGCTCGTCAACCCGAAGTCAGGTGGCGGCAAGGCCGCCCGCGCCGGCCTCGCGGGGCTCGCGCGTGACCGCGGCATCGACGTCATCGTCGTGCGCCCGGACGACGACCTCGCAACGCTGGTCGCTGACGCCGTGGCGCGAGGCGCCGACGCGCTCGGCGTCGCCGGGGGCGACGGATCCCTCGCCGTCGTGGCGGCCGCCGCTCGAGCACACGAGCTTCCTTTCGTCTGCGTTCCCGCCGGCACCCGCAACCACTTCGCGCTCGACCTCGGCATCGATCGGCATGATCTGCTCGGGTCGCTCGACGCGTTCGCCGAGGGCGTCGAACGCCGGATCGACGTGGCGGAGGTGAACGGCCGCCTCTTCCTCAACAACGTCTCGCTCGGGATCTATGGTGACGCGGTTCGACAGCCGACGTACCGCGACGCCAAGGCGCGGACGCTGCTGGAGACGGCAGCGGAAGTCCTCGGACCGAGCGAGTCTGCAACCGAAATGCAGCTGGTGGACAACCGGGGCCGCCCGCATCGCAACCCTGCGGTCGTGCTCGTGTCGAACAACCCCTACTCGCTCGAACCCACGCATGCACCCGGCACCCGGCCGACGCTCGACAGCGGACAGCTCGGCGTCGTCGTCCTCGACCCGCCACGCGCCGGCCGGAGCCCGAGACGGACCTGGACCGCCGTGCGGCTCGAGCTGACCGCCCCCGCGCCGGTCCACGCCGGAGTGGATGGCGAGGCGGTCGACCTCACCCCGCCGCTCGAGTTCGTCATCCGGCCTGGCGCGCTCCGCGTCAGGATCTCTTCCAGCCACCCCGGCAGATCGCCCTCGGCACGGCTCCTGTAAGGAGCGTCCTCGCCGTTCTGACCATTCGACGGGTCGAGCCAACCAGCGGGCTCGTGGTCGAGCCAACCAGCGGGCTCGTGCTCCCAGAGACGTCGAAACCCGCCGACCGTACGGTCGGCGGGTTTCTCGACCACCGGCAGGCGGCCCGCGTTGTCAGGAGACGTGCAGCTTCTCCTTCAGCTTTCCCACGCGCTCATCGACGCCGGCGGTCAGCTCGGCCTTGCGCTTCTCGTGCAGCGCTCGCCGCGCTTCGCGCGCAGCGACGTCAGCGGCCGCCTCCGCCACCTCGAGCTCGTCCATGACCTCAGCGACCGGCCGGCGCGTTACCTCGCCGTCGAGCTTGGTCATCTCGCCGTCGATCACCTCGACCGCCGGCTCCTCCACGCTCGCGATCACGGCGGTCGATTCCGGCGGAATCGCCCTGCCGAGAACGACCAGCGCCTCACCGGAGGTCTCGGCGCGACCGATGTCGAACGCCGCGCCCATCATGGCGCCGGCGCCCCAGCCGAGAAGAAGACCGAGCGGCCCGCCCAAGACGCCGACGAGCATCCCGATCAGCGAGCCGCTCGCCGTGCCGAGACCGAAGCTGTCCGTGCTCTCCGCGATGCGCAGCTCGCCCTCCGCCGTGCGTTCCACGACCGCCGCGGACTCCAGTCCGATGCGGCCACTAGCGTCACACTCCTTCAGGACAGTCATGGCTTGATAGGCCTTGCTCGGCTCCGTGAACCGAACGACCACGACGTTTTCCTCAACCATTGCTCCTCCCTTCGCTCGAATACTCCTATCGACGGCACTCTCGCGCGCGTCGCTGCCAACTCGATGCCACGCCGCGGCGCGCCGCTGCCACCACGGCATGCGATGACTCGACCGAGCCTCCGTTCACGCGCACCGTCGCGGGCGTCCGGATCTCTCGCCACGCGCTGCGTCCTGGCGTTAGACACTGCCGGCCGCCGTGAGTGCCTTTACTACCCACGCCGTTGGCAGCGCGAGTCAAAGACGCGGCAGCCGACTGGCAGCGCCGCCCGGCATGGTTGTGTTGCATCCACACGTTGGACGCGTCGGCACAATTCGACACCACGAATGAGCTGGAGACAATGACGCAGACGGTCTCCGAGCAGAAACGCGTGATCAATCACCGAGCCCGCACCCACGGCGCGCCTGACCCCGAAGACGATCTCGGCGCGGGAGGGGCGGGCCGCGATCGGGAGCGATGGACGAGGAACGAGCCGGAGCCGCCCCATGATGGTGGGCTCGTGGTGGCCCTCTGGATGCTCGCGTCGCTGATTGCCGAGGTCGAGGTCTTGCGGTGGGTCTTTGCGCGCATGTATGAGCACTGATCTGCAACGACCCGGGCTCTGACAAGGTGTGTAATCAATGCTGATAAGCAGCGGATGAGGTACCAGGGAGCGACGTGGTCGCAACCGAGGGCAAACCAGCCGAGGATGACGACGGCTACGTCGCGCATGACGCCCGTCATGCCTGCGGCGTTCCGGCCAGGAAACAGCCTCAACGGACACCGCGTACGCGAACTGAATCGTTCCTCGCGCACCCGACTCACGCTCTTTGGGCAGCCAGTGGAATGCTCGCGCTCGTCGTGCTGATGGCCATACTCGCGCCCGCGGAACCACTTGCCCTCGAGCGCAGCTGGTCGCAGGCGATGTACGACCTCGAGACGCCGTTGCTCACCGACCTCGCGCTCGTGTTCAACTGGCTCGGGCGCGGGTTCGGCCGCATACTCACGATCACGGTCATCGGACTACTCCTGGTACGCGCGCACCGCTGGCTCGCGCTTGCCGCGCTCCTAGCCGTCGAGACGCTGGCGCCGCTCCTCTCGTCGCTCCTCAAGGTTGGGGTCGATCGAACCCGCCCACCCGACGGGCTCGTCCACCCGATGGGCGCCTCCTTCCCGTCTGGCCACGCCACATACGCCGGCGCGACCTGCGTCGCGCTGGTCTTGCTGTTCACGACACCGGGAGCACGGCGCAGATGGTGGTGGGCACTCGCCACTCTCGGCGTCGCCGGCATGGCCTGGAGCCGCACGTACCTGCAAGTTCATTGGCTGACAGACGTCATGGCCGGCGCGCTCCTCGGCAGCAGCATTTCCCTCCTCGTCTTCGCCATCGCACAGCGCCGCGTGCATGCGTAGCAAGCTCGCGAGCACCTGACCTACCCGTCGCGTGACCAGGAGCGAGGCGAGTGATGGAAGAGACGACGGAGACGGTTGAGAGAGCCGCTCGCGGCTTCCCCGCGGCGGATCCGACCCCCATCCCACCGTCGCGGAGCGGGTAGCCCGCGGCCGCGATGCACGGGCACAGTGCTCCCGCACGGCTCACGCGGCGGTCGAACTCCCCGCGGAACGAGATCCGGTCGCCATCCTGGAGGCGCAGGCACAGTCCCGCATCCCGGAGCTCGTTCCGGTCCGCTACGGCCGGATGCTCGTCTCGCCGTTGACGTTCTTCCGCGGGGCCGCAGCTGTGATGGCGCATGATCTCGCCTCCACGCCGCGCTCCGGGCTCCAGGCGCAGCTGTGCGGCGATGCGCATCTCGGCGACTTCGGAGGCTACGCGTCGCCGGGCGCACGCTCGTCTTCGACTTGAACGACTTCGACGAGACCCTCCCCGGCCCGTTCGAGTGGGACGTCAAGCGGCTCGCCGCCAGCTTCGAGGTCGCCGGGCGCGACCGCAACTCTACTTCGACCCAGCGCCACAAGGCAGTGCTCGCCCTTGTCGAGGCCTACCGTGAAGCCATGCGGCGGTTTGCCGCGCTCGAGAACGGCTCGAACGAGCCAGGACCGTCGCGACCGACGACACCGGTTGCCGCCGGTGTCGGCATCGTAAGGAGGGGTCGACGGTCGAGTCCGTCAGAGGCTTGCGGGAACGAGGCTCCGGTCATCGACCGGCACCTCCCTGCCTCCGCTAGTCACCGATGAGAAACCGGCGCACCAAGAAGCGCCAGCAGAGTAGGGCTACCGCGACGGGGCCGATGAACCCGAGCAGCCAGAAGGCGATCGGGGTGTCGATCTGATCGACCATCCACCCGAAGTTCATGCCGAAGAATCCGGTGATGAATGTGAGCGGCACGAAGATCGTCGCCACGACGCTCACCACATACGCACGCTCGTTCAGCTGCAGATCCAGCAGCATCGCCATCGCGTTCAGGGCGGCGTCGATCGAGGCCAGCAAGCGATTGACCTGCTCGTACAGACGGTCGAAGTAAGGCTCGTCGTGCGTGTCGAAGCCGCGGAGCGCTCCGATCTCCACGCCGATTCGCGCGAGGACGGCCGGCTCGGCACTGACCCGGCGCCGCATTGTCGCGAGCCTCGGGCCGGTCTCGCGCAGCGTCGTCCTCGACGGTACGCGCCCGCCGCCCTCCTCGGCCCACGCGATGCCGATGGCGTCCAGCCTTCGCTCGATCTCCGCCAGCGCGTCAGAGGTAGTCGCGAGCATCGCCTCGAGCACCGCGTAGACGACGTATGGTTTGCTCCGTTCCTCCGGCAGCTCGGGAGCGAGGACTGCAGGCAGCGAGATTCGCTCCTCGTGAAGCGTCAACAGGTAGTCGCCGGTGACCAGGACATGGACCTCAACGGGTCGTAGTCGGTACGCGGCCTCTTCGGCAGGCGCCTCAGACTCGATATAGCAGCGGAGCGCGAAGACCACGGACTCTCGGTCGGCGTGGAACGTCCGTGAGGCGGAGGCGTCGCCGGAAGAGGCCAGAGCCCGCAGGGCGCGCTCGGGAAACCCCAGCGCATCGACGAGATCATCACGGCTCGTCTCGCTGAGCGAGACGTCGAGCCAGAAGAAGCGCCCCTCCCCGCGCAGCGCAGCGACACGCTCTCGCTCGGCGGCGTCGAGTCCGGAGAGCATCTCCGTCACGCCACTCAGACTACGGTTGCCGCAGGACGCTCACCGTCGGAGGGCTTCAGCAAAATGCCTGGAAGAGGCCGGTCTTTCGTTGCTCGATGAATTCGATCGCGTCGCCCGCCGCCACCGCTGCCTCGATCTGATGGACCCATCACCTCCCGCGGGCGTGAAGCCGAACGATCGCGGCGAGGGCCCGTCGCATGCGGTCGCGCCCGGGCGGGTTGGCGCTGTGGATCGTGATGGTCGGCAACAGAAACGGCCAACGCCCCTCCCCCACCTCGAGCTCGAGCCAGACGAGGACGCTGTAGCCGCTTCGTTCTGCATCGGGAGTGTCGAGTCCAAGATCGTGGTCGGGCGACAGGTCGGTGACGCGACCTGACCGCAGAAGCTCGATCGCCTCCTCGGGCGTACGAGCTCGGACCCAGCCGGGAGGAGTCGAGATCGATTCAGCACCAGGGCCGGTGACGGTCGTTCAGTTCAACGTCCCCGCCGGCAGATTGCCCCGTGCCATCGGGCAGCCGCCTTCGCCCGAACCGGCCGACGACGAGGGCAACGCGACCGGCCACCGACGCCCGGCGTGACGACGAGGACGGAGTGTGCGATCACGACGTCCTGCGAGGCGGCGTCGAGGCCACCGGGCGGTCCGCATTCCCCGCCTCGTGCCTGCCACCGCAACCTGACGGTTCTTCACCGCCAGGCGTGGACGTCCCGTGCCAGCGCCGCCTACCGTGCGCGCTCAGGCGTCCTCGCCTTAACAGACCGGGACGGCCGTCCCACTTCGAGCGCCCGGGCCAGATCCGTGATCGACAGGAATCCCGCGAGACGTTCCTTGTCGACGACGAGGCCGCGATTCACCTCGCTTGCAGAGAGCTCGGCGAGCGCGTCGATTGCCGGCTCGTCCTCCTTGAATACCGGGACGTGGTCACGGGGGATCATCGCGTCGCGCACGCGGCGCGCGTTCCACTCGTCGCGCGGCACGCTCGCGACCGAGCGGAAGGCCAGGAGCCCGATCGGGCTCCCTTGCTCGAGCACCGGATATGTCGTGTATCGCTGTGACCAGGCGACCTCATCCATGAATTGGCCGAGGCTGAGGTCGGCGTCGACGACAACGGCTGGCGGATCATCAGGTCACGCACACGAATTCCGTCAAGAGCCTGCTTGGTCGCGACGTAGCGGGCTTCGGCGGTGGCAGCCTGGAGCAGGAACCAGCCGACGAAGGCGAGCCAGGCTCCGCTGAACGTTCCCTCGGCGATGAGCATGAAGAGCCCCAGACCGATGAAGAGGAAGCCGAACCCGCGCCCGACTCCGGACGCGACCCACGTCGCCCACTGCAGATCGCCCCTGAAGTGCCAGAGTGCCGAGCGGAGCACGCGGCCTCCGTCCAGCGGCAGCGCGGGCAGCAGGTTGAACGCGAGCAGGATGAGGTTCGTAAAGCCGAGCCAGGCAACGACACCGTCGAGTGCGTTCGGGAGCCCTGCGAAGACGGCGACGAGGACGAAGAGAATCCCGAGCGCGAGCGAGACGAGCGGCCCGGCGATCGCGATCCGGAACTCGGCGCCGGCGCTCGGAAAGCTGCCCTTGAACTGCGCCACGCCACCGAAGAGCCAGAGGTTGATGCCCTCGATCTCGACTCCTTCCCGCCTCGCCTGCAGTGCGTGTCCGAGCTCGTGCAGCAGGAGCGAAGCGAAGAAGAGGAGCGCGGCCGCGACGGCCATCGCAACGTACTCACCATCGGAGAAGCCGGGGTTCTGCGACGGAAAGACGGCAGCCGCAAGCGACCAGACGATAAGCGCGAATACGATCAGCCAACTCCAGTTGACACCGATCCGGATGCCGGCGATCCGGCCCAGCTGGAAGGTCGGACTCACGCGTACGAGTAT
The DNA here is from genome assembly GCA_963705535.1 of uncultured Actinomycetes bacterium. Lineage (GTDB taxonomy): Bacteria > Actinomycetota > Thermoleophilia > Gaiellales > Gaiellaceae > GMQP-bins7. The sequence goes on along the minus strand of CAVPJY010000002.1, from coordinate 445,026 downwards.
GGATGACGGAAGACGTGCTCGTCTCCGACGAGGCGTGTGATGGAGAAAGTCCGCACTTTGCAGAGATTGCGGCGTTTCTGCGCTTGAAGCGCGCCAGCGGATCGCATAGCGTCCTGCCTGCACCGAGCACGGAGCGCGACTAGGTCGAAGCTCAGCCTAAGGGCTCTACGCGGAAGCGGACGGTCAGTGGGCTAAGTGGACGAAAGCGCCACCGGCTCGGTGAACTCTTCTCCTGGTCGTCACACTTCGGCCTCTCTGCGGCAACGCGAGCTGGCCCCTCCGACGGCCGGAGGGAGGCGCGAGGCGCGTGATCTGGTTACCTCTCGGCCCCTTCTTGGCGAGGATCACTGGCGATCTGGCTCGGTGTAATCGCCGTAACCGCTTGTGGCGACGAGGAACGCAGGCCTACGCCTTCAGCTCGCCAAGCGAGCGTATGCGTGGTTCTGAGGCGTCAGGCGCGAGGCACCCTCGTTTCATCTTCGGCGAGCGAGCCGCCGCGCTGTGCGCGGACGAAGGGATCGGCGTTGCGGGCGGATAGCTCGGCTGGCCAGTCGCGCGGGTAGTCGCCGAGGCTCCGCCGCCGGCGGCGGTGTGGCGGCGGCGACGAGCTCGAGGGCGTCGAACAGCGGGCGGACGTCCTCGGGGTAGGGCGGGGGCCAACTCGCGCCTTCGAGGAGCTCGACGGCGAGCACGGCCCGGGTCCCCGAGTCGGCGAACCCGACGAAGGACGGAAGGAACGAGCCGGCCACGCCCCGATAGACGGCACTCTCGCGCCGGAGCATGTACAGCGAGTCCTCGTCGTCCGCCTGCTTGACGAATACGGGGCCGTCCCCGGTCTCGACGCGCCACGCTCGAGAGCGCGTGTAGCCGCCCGTGTCGAGCGGTTCCCAGGTGAGCGCGGCCTCTCCCACCGCCGTCCGGACGAGCTCGAGATCCGGGCCCACTAGCGGAGGCGCCGCTCGTACAGGACGTCCTCGTGGACGCGGGCGAACCGCTCGCGCACGGCCTGTTCGTCGTCACCGAGGTAGTGGGCGAAGACCTTGACCGGCCGGATCCCGTCGGACGTGACCGGGAACAGGTCGCGGAGCCCCTCGTCGAGCTCGATGTACACGTGGAGGTAGCCCTCGACGAGCTCGAAGCCGCGCGACTCGTACCACGAACGTGCCGCCGCGTCGTCGCGCGTCCACGCCTCGAGCCGTACGAGATCGTGCTCGCGTGCGCGACGCTCCGCCTCGTGCAGGAGGGCGGTCGCCACGCCCCGCCGCTGATGCCCCGGATGTACGGCCAGGTGCCAGATCATCCCCCCGAGGCCCGGCCGGTACTCGCACACGGCTCCCGGCGTGTCGTCGCACTCGACGTCGATCAGCCCCACGATCTCTCCCGCCCGTTCGGCCACGAGCTCGATCGCAGGATGCTCGTACCGCTCCTTCGCGGTGCGGACGTCGTCGAAGAACGCCGAGTCGAGGAACGAGAGGACGCGGCAGACGACCCAGCCGCGCTCGTCGCCGTCCCGATACGGGCGGATCCGGACCGCACCCGACATGCGCCGATCCTAGAACCCGCGGCTAGAGTCGGCCGATGGACGACCTCGTCGGCGGGATCAAGCGGGTGACGCTGCCCCTCCCGACGAGGCCCGGGCACGTGCACGCCTACCTGCTGCCGGGCTCGGAGGGATGGATCGTCGTCGACACCGGCGTCGGGATTCCGGAGGCGAAGGAGGCCTGGGCCGCCGAGCTCGACCGGGCGGGCGGTCGGGTGGCGGCGATCTTCGTCACGCACTTCCACCCGGACCACGTCGGAGCGGCCGCCGACCTGCACGAGCTGACCGGGGCGCCCGTGTACCAGGGCGCGCTCGACTACGCGCAGTGCGAGCTCGTGTGGGGAAACCCGGCGTGGTCGGAGCGGCATCGTCGAGTGGTTCCGGCTGCACGGAGCGCCCGACGACGTGACGGAGGAGCTCGTCGGTCAGAGCTCGCTGTACCGGCCGTACATCCGCTACCAGCGCGACCCGATCCTGATCGAGGCCGGGGAGCACCTCGACGGCTGGGAGCTCGTCGCCGCCTCGGGCCACGCGGACGGCCAGCTCTGCCTCCTCAAGGACGGCGTCCTCGTCGCCGCGGACCACGTGCTCGGGAGGATCACGCCGACGGTCGGGCTCTGGCCGGCGAGTCGCGCCGACCCGCTCGGCGACTACCTCGAGGCGCTCGAGCGCACGGTCGAGCTCGCCCCGGACGTCGCCCTTCCCGGGCACGGGGACGTCGTCGAGGATCCCGTGGCGCGCGCGCGGGAGCTCCAGGAGCACCATCGCCTGCGGCTCGAGGAGACGGTCGTGGCGCTCGGTCCCGAGCCGAGGACGGGCTACGAGCTGTCGTACTCCCTGTTCGGCGCCGACCTGAAGCCGGCGGGCCGCCGCTTCGCGATCGCCGAGACGCTGTCCCACCTGGAGCGCCTGGTGCGGCAGGGAGCCGCCGCCCGGGACGAGAGCGTCGGGGCGGTCGCCTATACTGCGGCCTGATAGATGGTGGACGACCACCCGCCTAGTACCGGCGCCCCGACAGGGGCGCTGCCGTCTCTCAGCAGGATGACCGGCCTCCGCGGCGAGGCGTCGTCGTGAGCACGCCCCTCCGCATCGCCGTGGTGCTCCTGCTCGTCCTCGGCAACGCGATCTTCGTCGCGGCCGAGTACGCGCTCGTCACCGGGACGGCGGAGCAGGCTCGAAGAGCGCGCGGCCCGCGGCGGGCGTGGCGCCAAGACGGCGCTGCGTCTGATGGACGACCCGGTCCGCTTCATCTCGACCGTGCAGGTCGGGATCACGATCTTCGCCATCCTGCTCGGTGCGATCGGCGAGCCGTTGATCTCCGGGCTGATGGAGCCGCCGCTCTCCACCACCGTCGCGTTCCTGGTCTCGTTCGCGATCCTGACGTACCTCTCCGTCACCCTCGGCGAGCTCGTGCCGAAGGCGGTCGCGCTGCAGAAGGCCGAGCCGCTCGCGGTCGCGCTCGCAGTGCCTCTCGACTGGCTCGCGCGGATCGCGCACCCGGTCGTCTGGGCCCTCGAGCTCTCGGCGAACGCCGTGCTCCGCCTGCTGCGGGTGAAGCCCGCGCCGGCGGGCATGATCGCCTACACGCGGGAGGACATCCGCCACAGCGTCGCGGCCGCCGAGGACGTGGGCGAGCTCCAGACGGCCGAGGAGGAGATGCTCTACAAGGTCTTCGACTTCGCCTCGAAGGAGGTCTCGGCGGTCATGGTGCCGCGTCCCCAGGTGGTCGGGCTGTCCGTCGACATGCCGCCGGAGGACGTGCTCACGATCGTCGTCGACTCCCCGTACACGCGCTACCCCGTCTACCGCGTCTCGCTCGACGAGATCGTCGGCGTCCTCCACGTCCGCGACCTGTTCGCCGCGATGCACGACCTCGGCATCGCGGCGGTCCGGCTGGAGACGATCGCGCGGCCGGCGTACGTCGTCCCCGAGACGAAGGACCTCGGCGCCCTTCTCGCCGACTTCCGCCGCGAGAAGCAGCACATGGCGGTCGTCATCGACGAATACGGCGCGATGGAGGGCATCGTGACGCTCGAGGACCTCCTGGAGGAGATCGTCGGCGAGATCGAGGACGAGTTCGACCTCCCCGACACGTCGATCGAGCGGATCGACGATCGACACGTACGCGTGGACGGCACGTACACGATCGACGACTTCAACGAGCAGTTCGGGACCGAGATCGAGCAGGAGGACTTCCACACCCTCGCCGGCTACGTCTTCGGCGCGCTCGGACGCGCTCCGGAGGTCGGCGACACGGTCGCAGTGAACGGCCTCGCGCTGACCGTGCTCGAGATCGAGGGGTCGCGCATCCTGCGGATCGAGGTCGAGTTCGGCGTCGAGAAGCACACCGCCGACGAGCCCGAAGCCGCCTAGCCATCTAGCCTCCCGGCGTGACGGAACCGAGCGGATCGCCCCTCCGCCACCGCGACTTCGCCCTGTACTTCTCGGCGCAGGTCGTCGAGGCCTTCGCGCTGACGATGGCGACGGTCGCCGTCGGCTGGCAGGTGTACTCGGTCCGGGAGAGCCCGCTCGACCTCGCGTTCGTGGCGCTCGCCGAGTTCCTCCCTCTGCCGCTGCTCGCGCTCCCCGCGGGCCATCTCGCCGACCGGTTGCCGCGACAGCGGCTCTTCGTGTTCATGATCCTCCTCGACCTCGGCGTCCTGGGCGGGCTCCTCGCCGTGACCGCCTCGGGGGCGCCGGAGGTCTGGCCGTTCTTCGTGCTCGCCTTCATCCAGGGCATCGGGAGCGCGATCGGCGCTCCCGCCGGCCGCGCGCTGCTCCCCTCGCTCGTCCCGCAGGAGCTGCTCGTGCCCGCCCTCGCCCAGCGCTCGATCGGGATGCAGCTGACCGTCGTCGCCGGGCCTGCGGTGGGAGGGATCCTGTTCGCGATCCAGGGCGAGCTCGTCTACGGCGTCGGGATCGCGATGTCGCTCGTCGCGCTGGGCCTCGCCCTCTCCATCCGGTCCGGCCGTGTCCGGCTCGCGGAGGGAACTGCCGATCTCGGCGACGTGCTCGCGGGAGTGCGCCTCATCCGGCGGACGCGTGTCCTCTTCGGCGCGATCTCCCTCGATCTCTTCGCGGTGCTGCTCGGCGGCGCCGTCGCGCTCCTGCCGATCTTCGCGAAGGACATCCTCGAGGTCGGGCCGACCGGCCTCGGGCTGCTCCGTGCCAGCGCGCCGGCCGGTGCGTTCGTCTCGGCGATCCTGGTCGCTCGTCGTCCCGTCCGCCGGCGGGCGGGGCCGATCCTGTTCGTGGTCGTCGCCGGCTTCGGCGCCTCGATGATCGTGTTCGGGCTCTCGCGCGAGATGTGGCTCTCGATGCTCGCGCTCGCCTTCGCGGGCGCGTTCGACCTCGTGAGCATGGTCCTGCGCGCGACGATCCTGCCGCTCGTCACGCCGGACGAGCTCCGCGGCCGCGTGAACGCCGTCGAGATGGTGTTCATCAGCGCGTCGAACGAGCTCGGCGCCTTCGAGTCCGGCGTCGCGGCAGCGCTGATCGGCGCGGTTCCTGCGGTGGTGCTCGGCGGGATCGCCACCGTCGTCGTGGCCGTCCTCTGGTGGCGCCTGTTCCCGGAGCTCGCGGGCGTCGACCGCCTGGACGACCTCCGTCCGGTCAGCGTCGCGCCCGGCTGAGCAGCCTGCCCGCGCCGACGTTCCGGATCGAGGCGTCGACGAGCTCGATCGGGTGCAGCGAGGGGAGCGGCCGGTCCGCTCGGTGCAGCGCGTGCGACACCTGGACGAGGCAGCCGGGGTTCGCGCTCGCGTAGACGCTCGCGCCGGTCGCGAGCACGTGCGCCGCCTTGCGGTCGCCGAGCTCGCGGGCGGCGTCGGGCTGGACGACGTTGTAGATCCCCGCCGACCCGCAGCAGAGATCCTGCTCCGCCGGCTCGACGACCTCGAGCCCCGGGATGCGCCCGAGCGACGGGAGGTACGAGAGCGGGAGCTTCTGCGCGTGGCGCAGGTGGCACGGGTCCTGCAGAGCGACCCTGGTCGCGACGGAGTGGCGCGGCGCGCGCGGCGACAGTGCCGCGAGCAGCTCGCCCGCGTCGCGCACCTTCGCTGCGAACGCCTCGGCGCGCTCGTCCCCGAGGAGCCACCCGAGCTCCTTCAGGTGCGACCCGCAGCCCGAGGAGTTGACGACGACGAGATCGACGTCCTCGAACGCCGCGACCAGCGCGCGGGCGAGCGCCCTGCCCTCCTCGATGCGGCCCGCATGCACGGACAGTGCGCCGCAGCAGCCCTGGCGGGGGGCGACGACCTCGAGCCCGTCCGCCGCGAGCACGCGGACGGTGGCCGTGTTCACGTCCGGGAAGACGGCGCTCTGGACGCATCCCGTGAGGAGCCCGACACGTCCTCGGGACGGTCCCTGCGCCGGCGTGACGGGAGCGACGTCACCGTGGCCGCGCCAGCGAGGTGCGACCTCCACGAGCGGGCGGAGGCGGCGGGGCAGAGGCACGAACCGTCCGACGGGCGCCAGTCGGAGAGCGGCCCGCATGCGTCGCGGATGGGGGAGGAGCTGGAAGAGCGCCCCACGGAGAACGCGCTCGCCGAGCGGGCGGCGGTACTCCTCCTCCACCGCTGCTCGCGCCGACTCGATGAGACGGTCGTAGCGCACTCCGGAGGGGCACGACGAGACGCACGCCATGCAGCCGAGGCAGCGGTCGAAGTGCGTCGTGACGGTGCGGTTGAGCTCGACCGTGCCGTCGAGACGCGCGTCCATGAGGTGGATGCGGCCGCGGGGCGAGTCCATCTCCTCGCTCCACAGCACGAACGTCGGGCAGGTCGGGAGGCAGAACCCGCAGTGCACGCAGTCGGCGGTCAGCTCCCGGATCACCCGAGCACGCCCCTGGGGTCGAGCTCGGCCTCGAGCCGCGCGACCAGCCGGCCGAGCGCGTCGCCGGAAGTCGAGCTCCCTCGTGACACGGTGTCACCTGGGCCTGGGGGGTTCCGGCGTGAAGGCGATCCCCGCTGCCGGGCGGACGACGGCCTCGGGCAGCGCCGCGAGCTCCTCCGCGAGGCGGCCGGGCTCGAACCGCACCCGGCCGCGAGCGTCGCCCTGTCGTCTGCGCGACTCCTCCCAGACCGTGCCGTCGACCTCGTCGCCGCCGACGAGCGCACGCGCACGGGCGAGCTGGGCCTCGACCGCGCGCTCGGCGCCCTCGAAGAGCACGGCGACACGGCCGGGGTGGAGGACGTCGACGGCGCTCGGCTCGAGCTGGGAGCGGTGGAGGGCCCCGACCGCCGTCGCCGGCTCGTCGGTTCGGACGACGAGCGTGCGTGTCGCGCGGGGGACCGGGTGGAGACGGAAGCTCGCCCGCCCGATCAGCGCGAGCCGCCCGTGCGAGCCGCAGACGAGCCGAGCCAGGTCGTAGCCCGCGACGTTCTTCACGACCTTCCCTCCCGAGCTCGTGATCGTCCCGTCGGCCAGGACGAGCGTGACGCCGAGGACGAGATCGCGCGGTGCACCGAACCGGTGCCGGAGCGGGTCCGGACGCGTTCCCCGCGAGGAGGGCTCCCACCGTCGGGTCGCCGGGCGGGTCGAGGGAGAGCCGCTGGCCGTGCCGCGCGAGGGCGGCGTTCAGCGTCGAGAGGCGGATCCCGGCCTCGACCGTGCACGTGAGGTCGCCGGCCTCGTGCTCGAGGATCGCGTCGAGCCCCTCGGTCGTCACGTCCTCGCCGATTCGCACGCGCTCGACCCTCCGCGTACGCCGACGCGAGGAGCTCGGACGCCTCGGTGAGGCTAGAGACGCTCGGCAACGCCCGTCCTCTCGAGTGCATGCGGACGGTAGGGACCCGGGACCTCGCCGCACAGGCGTGGCGTCGGGATCACCTTGCCGGGGTTGCAGATGCCGTCCGGGTCGAAGGCGAGGCGCACGCGCCCGAACGTCTCGAGGTCGCGTTCCGAGAACATCCTCGGCATCGAGCAGGCCTTGTCCATGCCGACGCCGTGCTCGCCCGTGAGCGACCCACCCGCGTCGAGGCAGGCCTCGAGGATCGCCTCGGCGAGCGCGCGAGCGCGCTCCGTCTCGCCCGCCTCGGCGTCGTAGAGGACGAGGGGGTGGAGGTTGCCGTCGCCCGCGTGGAAGACGTTCCCGACCCGGAGGCCGTGCGCTGCCGAGAGCTCCTCGATGCGCCGCAGGACGTCGGGGAGACGCGTCCTCGGCACGACGCCGTCCTGGACGTAGTAGTCCGTCGCCACCCGCCCCATCGCGGCGAACGCCGACTTTCGGCCCTTCCAGAGCAACGCGCGCGCTGCGTCGTCGGAAGCGGCCCGCAGCTCGAAGGCACCGGCCGCGAGGCAGATCCGCTCCACCTCCTCCGCGTCCTCCTCGACCTGCTCGGCGACCCCGTCGAGCTCGACGAGGAGCACGGCACCGGCACCCGCGGGATAGCCGGGCGCGACCGCTTGCTCGGCGGCCTCGATCGTCAGGCGGTCCATCATCTCGAGCGCCCCGGGCAGGATCCCGGCCGCGACGATCCCGGAGACCGCCTCGCCGGCGGCGTCCGTCGTCTCGAAGCCGGCGAGCAGGGTGCGCACGGCCTCGGGCGCGCGGACGATCCTGAGCGTGATGCGCGTCGCGATGCCGAGGGTGCCTTCCGACCCGACGACGAGCCCGAGCAGGTCCGGGCCGTCGGGGTCGAGCGCCTTGCCGCCGAGCTCGACCACGTCCCCGTCGGGGAGCACGAGCGTGAGCCCCGTGACGTGGTGCACCGTGAAGCCGTGCTTCAGGCAGTGGGCCCCGCCCGCGTTCTCGGCGACGTTCCCTCCGATCGTGCAGACCTGCTGGCTCGACGGGTCCGGGGCGTAGAAGAAGCCGTCTCCGGCGACCGCGCGCGTGACGTCGAGGTTCGCGACGCCCGGCTCGACGACGACGCGCTGGCTCTCGAGGTCGACCTCCAGGATCCGGTTCATGCGCGTGAGCGACACGACCGCACCACCCGCCATCGGCGTCGCGCCGCCGGAGAGCCCCGTCCCCGCCCCGCGTGCCACGAACGGCACCCGTTCCCGGTGACAGGCGCGGAGCACTGCCTGCACCTCATCCGTCGACCCGGGGAGCACGACGACCTCGGGGATCGCGCGATGCCCCGTGAGCCCGTCGCACTCGTACACGCGCAGCTGCTCGGGCTCGGTGACGACGTGCTCGCGGCCGACGGCCGCGCGGAGATCGGCGACGAAGGCGGCGGGCAGGCTCACGGGCTGGTCGTGCCCTTCCCGGGTTCCGTAGGCGAGAGGGCGAGCCCGAGCGACTCCGCCTCGTCGCGAGCGGCTCGCTCGAGCGCTGCTGCCCGCTCCGCGTCGCCGGGCGCTCCCCGCGCTCGGAGCATCTCCGCATGCCATGCTCGCGTGCGGGCCGCGAGCGGCCGCGCGGCGAGGCGCTCGGACGCGGCGAGGCCCGCCTCGAAGTGAGCCTCCGCGGCGTTCCAGTCCTCGGCGGTTGCGGCAAGACGGCCGAGGAACGAGGCAGCCGGCCCGTGGCAGACGGCGGCCCGGGCCATGAGCAAGGTGCGGTCCGCGTACGGAAGGAGGAGCGGGTAGGCGGCCCGTGCGCGCTCGGCGTCGCCGAGGATGCCAACCGCCTGGGAGAACTCGGCGGCGGCCGTGAACCAGTTCATGTCACGCGCGACGCTGGTGAAGCCTCGGTCCCCGAGCTCGTCCAGGGTCCGCCGTGCGGCGTCGAGCTCGCCCGCCATCGCGTGGTGGAAGGCGAGCCCGCACCGGTACGCCGTCGCGGGGTTGCCGCGGGCGATGCCCCGGTCCATCTCGGGAAGCCACCGCTCGTAGCCGCGTCCCTGCTCCACGTCCGACCACCACTCGACGAGCGTGGCGAAGAGCTCCGCGTTCCGGTCCGACGCCTGCGCGCCGATGTCCCGGGCCTCGGCAGCGAGCGCGCGCGCATCGTCGAAGCGTCCTTCCAGCTCCGCGAGCATCGCGTTCCAGGCGGGGACCCACCACGAGTACGCCGCGATCCCGAGCGGCTCCGCGAGCTCGGCGTAGTTCGCGATCGCGGCCCGAGCCCCGTCGACGTCCCCGGACTCGACGAGATCGAGGACGAGCCAGGTGCGAGCCTCCAGAGAGCGCTCGCGGTCGCCGATCTCCTCGGCGAGGGCGACGAGCTCGTGGGCCACGGCAAGTCGCTCGGCGAGGCGCTCCGGGCTCCACAGAGCCGCGTGTCGCGCACTCAGAGCGTCGGCGAGCGCAGCGGACGCGCCGAGGTCACGGGCCAGGCGCACGGCGTCGTCGCTCAGCTCCTCGCGCCGGCTCGGGGGCGGCACGTAGTAGAGCTCGACCGCGAGGCGGGCGAGCAGTCGGGAGCGCAGGCCGCGGTCGCCGTCGCCGAGCTTCTCGAGTGCCTCCTCGAGCAGGGCGACGAACGCGTCGTCGCTGTCTCCCACCTCCGAGCCCACCCCGCCGAGGGCGAGCGTCGCGCGGGCCTGGAGCTCGTGCCGTCCCGAGGAGCGGGCACGGTCGAGGACCGCCTCGAGGCGCGCCCGACCCTGCTCGAGCGACCCGGTTCGGAGCTCGAGCTCCGCGAGGGACAGCGCGATCGGGTCGACGTCGCCGCCGTGCTCCTCGGCGAGCTCGAGCGCGCGACGGTAGCGGTCGGCGGCGTGGCCGAGGGAGTGGAGCGCGCGGGCGCGGTCTCCGGCCTCCGAGAGAGCCCGCCACGCCCGCTCGGGCAGGTCGCCGAGGTCCTCCCCGGCGCGGCCGTAAGCGATGGCGTCCAGGTAGTGCTCGGCGAGGAGCTCCGCACGGTCTTCCGCGCGGTCGGCGGGGAGCGACGCCGTCCACTCCGCCGCGAGCAGGTGCATCCGCGCGCGCCGCGAGCGTGGGATCTGCTCGTAGGCGACCTCGCGGATGAGGGGATGACGGAAGGCGTACTCCCGCTCCCCCTCGACCTCGGACTGCGAGGCGCGGCGCACGAACTCCCTGCGCTCGAGCCGGGCGAGCAGCTCGTCGAGGCGGGCCGGCTCGCGGCCGCCGACGTGGGCGAGCGCTCCCGGCCAGAACGTCTGCCCGAGCACGGCGGCGTCCTGCAGCAGCTCTTTCTCCTCCGGCGGGACGACGTCCAGTCGCGCGGCGACGATGCCGCGCACGGACTCGGGCAGAGAGAGGCCCGGGCTCCCGCCCTCGGCGGCCATCCGGGCGAACTCCTCCGCGTAGAGGGGGTTGCCCGCCGCCCGGGCGAGCAGCGTGGGCACGAGCTCGGCGGGAAGCGGTTCCGTCCCCGCGAGCTCGTGGACGAGCACCATCGTCTCCTCGTCGGTGAGCGGCTCGAGCGCGATCGTCTCGCGACGGTCGCCGGATCCCCAGTCCGGCCTACGGTCGAGCAGCTCCGGGCGCGCCGTGCCCAGGACGAGCATCGGGACGAGCGCGTGCTCGACGAGCTCGTCCACGAACTCGAGGACCGCTTCGTCCGCCCAGTGCAGGTCGTCGAGCCCGAGCACGACGGGCCCGCCGTCGGCGAGCAGCTCGAAGAACCGGCGCCAGGCCGCGAACGCCTCGGCCCGCCCGTCCTCGCGGAACGCGCCGTCCCCTCCCACGCCCGCGAGCGGGCGGAGATGTCCGAGGAGCCAGGTCGCGTCGGAACGGCCCACGGGAAGCGCGTCGATCGCGGCGCGGAGCTTCGCCTCCACCCGGGCGCCGTCGTCCGTCTCCACGATCCCGGCCAGGGACTTCACCATCTCGGCCAGGCTGGAGAGCGAGCCGCTTGCCCCGTACGAGAGCGAGCGCCCGGCGAGCCACGTCCCCGGAGCGCCGCCCTCTCGCAGGCGCCGCTCCAGCTCGCGCACCAGCCGGGTCTTGCCGATACCCGGGACGCCGACGAGCGTCACGAGACGGGAGCGACCGTCCTCCACGACCCGCGCGAATGCGGCGAGGAGACGCTGCCAGCTCGTCCTCGCGGCCCACGAGCGGCGTCTCGCCGATCCGTCGCGCGCCACCGACCGCGACGCGGGCCCGCACCGGCTCCCACACGTGGAGCGGCTCCGACTTCCCCTTCGCCTCGACCGGCTCGTGCGGCTCGTAGTCGAAGACCCCCGCGGTCGTGCGGTAGGTTGCCTCGCCGACGAGCACCCCGTCCGTCGGCGCCGCGGACTGGATGCGCGAGGCCGTGTTCACCATGTCGCCCGCGACCATTCCGACCCCCGTGGAGGACGGGTCCAGCGCGACCAGCGCCGTACCCGTGTTGACCCCGATCCGGAGGTGGACGTCGTCCCGTCCGCGGGCCCACTCGCGGATGGCGAGGGCGGCCCTGACGGCGCGCTCGGGGTCGTCCTCGTGGGCGATCGGAGCGCCGAAGACCGCCATCACCGCGTCGCCGATGAACTTGTCCACGACGCCGCCGTGCTGCTCGAGCCGGGAGCGCAGCTCGCGGTAGTAGGCCGTGAGGAGCCCCCGAACGTCCTCCGGGTCCAGGCTCTCCGCGTGCTCCGTGAACCCCACGAGGTCGGCGAAGAGGACCGTGATCACGCGACGCTCCTCCCGCGGGGTCGGGTCGGTCGAGTCGTCCGGCCCGGTCATGGCGGAAGCGTAGGGCTCGGTCACGTGTCCGTCGCCCAGAACTCCTCGAAGGCCTCGGGATCGCTCGGGAGCGCGAGCACGCGTGTCACGAGACCGCCCTCGATCGTGAAGAGGAGCAGCTGGTCGAGCTCGAGCGCGCGTCCGTTGCGCGTGCCGCGTGCGCGGTAGAGCGCGGCTGCATGCGCCTCGCTCGAGAGCACGTCGACGAGCTCCGAGCCGTACGTCCCGCCGGTCTCCTTCGGCAGTCGACCGAGGAACCGGAAGATCTCCTCCCGCCCCCGGTACGTCCCCGCCATGATGCCGCGGCCCGGGACGCTCCACACCGCGTCCTCGGCGAAGAGCCCCCGCAGCGCCAGGCCCTCCTTCCGCGCGAACGCGTCGAAGATATGCCTCACGACCTCCTCGTTCGCCCGCTCAGCCTCGGCCACGGGTCTCCTCCCAACGTGCGAGGAGGCCCTCGACGTGGCGACGTTGCGCATCCGTGAACGGGACGAGGGCGACGAGCCTCCGCGCCTCCTCCGGGTCGTCGTTCGCCACCGCGGCCTCCAGATGCTCCCGCTGGGGCGTGGGCTGTCGCAGCTGACGCCGCAGCCAGCGAAGCAGGCTCACGGTCGCCTGATCGGCCACGCATGCACGCTACCGCGTCCCGCCACTACCCTCTCGGCGTGGACTTCCGGTCCGTGGACGAGCTCGAGGCCGCGCTGCGCGGCGCCGACTACCTGCCGGACCGCGGGCTCGCGACGGCGCTCTTCCTCGCCACCGCGCTCGAGAAGCCCGTCCTCCTCGAGGGCGAGGCGGGCGTGGGCAAGACGGAGGCGGCGAAGGCACTCGCGCACGCACGGGATGCCCGGCTGATCCGGCTCCAGTGCTACGAGGGGCTCGACGTCGCGCACGCGGTCTACGAGTGGAACTACACGCGTCAGCTGCTGCATATCCGGGCCGCGCAGGAGGGCACCGTCTCCGAGGAGGAGCTCTTCGGGCCGGACTTCCTCATCCGCCGGCCGCTGCTCGAGGCGATCGAGGCCGACGACGCCGTCGTCCTGCTCGTCGACGAGATCGACCGCGCCGACGAGGAGTTCGAGGCCTTCCTGCTCGAGGTGCTGTCCGACTTCCAGATCACGATCCCCGAGCTCGGAACGGTGCGGGCGCGCCGGAGGCCGGTCGTCGTCCTCACCTCGAACCGCACGCGCGAGCTCCACGACGCCCTCAAGCGGCGCTGCCTGTTCCACTGGATCGACCACCCGTCGCTGGAGCGCGAGGTGGAGATCGTCCGGCTCAAGGTGCCCGGCGTCGCCGAGCGGCTCGCCGTCGAGGCCGCCGCGTTCGTGCGGGCGCTGCGGGAGGGGGCGGACCTCGAGAAGCCGCCCGGGCGTGGCGGAGACGATCGACTGGGCGCAGGCGCTCACGATCCTCGGCCACGAGGACCTCGACGAGGAGGTGGTGGAGACGACGCTCGGCTCCCTGCTCAAGGTGCGCGAGGACCTGGAGGCGCTCCGCGACGGGCGTCTCGGCGCCCTCGTCGCCGAGGCCCTCGCCGTCGCCCGCACGTGAGCGCCGTGAGCGGCGAGGCGTTCGTCGGCGACCTCGTCGCCTTCGGCCGCCTGCTCCGCTCGGGGGGAGCAGAGGTCGGTCCCGGGGCGCATCGCCGACGCCCTCCGCGCGCTCGACGCGGTCGGGCTCGGGAGACCGCCGCGACGTGTACTTCACGCTCCGCCAGACGCTCGTCTCCCACCGCGAGGAGCTCGCGCTCTTCGACCGGGCCTTCGCCGCGTGGGTGTCCGGCGCCGGGCTCGACGTCCTCGAGGAGGAGGCGCAGGCGAGGCTCGTGCCCACGACGACGAGGGCCTCCGGTGGAGACGACGGACCGGACGGGCCGAGCCGCGACGAGGAGAAGCAGGCGCTGGGTGCGTCGCTCGTCGAGGTGCTGCGGCGCAAGGACTTCGCGCTCCTCGACGAGACGGAGCTCGCCGAGATGACGCGGCTGCTCGCGGAGGTCGGCCGCGTGCGGCCACGTCGCGTCTCCCGGCGGCTGAGGCCGCACGCCCGTGGGCAGCGACTCGACCTGCGGCGCGTCGTGCGGCGGTCGCTCCGTTCCGGCGGGGATCTCGTCGAGCTTCCCACGAGGGCGCGGAAGGTCGTGCCGCGGAAGCTCGTCGTCCTGTGCGACGTGTCCGGCTCCATGGCGCCGTACGCACGTGCGCTCCTGCTCTTCCTGCACGCGACGGCGCAGGCCGGCCGCGTCGAGGCGTTCGCGTTCGGCACGCGCCTCCACCGGCTCACCGCGGATCTCGCCACGCGCGATCCGGACGCGGCGCTCGCCCGGATCTCGAGGAACCTCGTCGACTGGGGCAGCGGGACCCGGATCGGCGCGTCGCTGAAGCAGTTCAACGACGAGTACGGCCGGCAGGCGCTCTCGCGGGGCGCCGTCGTCGTGATCGCCTCCGACGGCTGGGAGCGCGGGGATCCCGAGCTCCTCGCCCGCGAGATGGCGCGCCTGGCGCGCGCCGCCTACTCCATCGTCTGGATCAACCCGCTCAAGGGCACTCCGGGCTACGAGCCGCTCGCCCAGGGGATGCGCGCCGCGCTCCCGTACGTCGACCGATTCCTCCCCGGGCATAATCTCGACAGTCTCGAGGGGCTCGCCGGCGTCCTCGCCGGCATCGAAAGGAGGCACGCCGCGTGAAGGAGATCCTGCCCGACGTCGAGCGCTGGGAGCAGGACGGGGAGAGCGTCGTCGTCGCGACCGTCGTCGCCACGCGCAGGTCCGCTCCCCGACCCCTGGGCTCGAGCTTCGCCGTCTCGTCGTCCGGCGCGCTCTGCGGATCCGTCTCCGGCGGCTGCGTCGAGAGCGACATCTACGAGAAGGCGCAGGAGGTCTTCGAGAGCGGCTCGCCGCAGCTCGTCACGTACGGGATCTCGGACGACCAGGCGTGGAGCGTCGGGCTCCCCTGCGGCGGGGAGATCGACGTCTTCCTCGAGCAGCGCGGCGACCGGGAGCCGCTCGCTCCCGTCGAGGGCGAGCGCGCGGTGCTGTTCACGGTGCTCGAGGGGGAGGACGCCGGCCGCAAGCTCCTCGTGCTCGAGAGCGGCGAGACGCGCGGCGACGGTCCGGACGGCCTCCGTCAGCTCGCCGGCGACGTGCTCCGCATGGGTCGGAATCGGCTCCTCGACGTCGACGGCGCCCGTGTCTTCGCCGAGTGGTACGGCCCGCCGCCGCGGCTGCTCGTCTACGGCGCCGTCGACACCGCGGAGGCCCTCTGCGCGGTTGCGAGGCTCCTCGGCTGGCGGACCATCGTCGCGGATGCCCGGGAGAAGTTCGCCACGCGCGAGCGCATCCCGTCCGCGGACGAGCTGCTCGTCGGCTGGCCGGAGGACGTGCTCGCCCAGGTCCGTCCGGACGCGCACACGGCGATCGTCGTGCTCACGCACGACGACAAGTTCGACGAGCCAGCGCTGATCGGCGCGCTCGCGACGGAGGCCTTCTACATCGGCGCGCTCGGATCGCGGCGAAACCAGGAGCGGCGCCGCGAGCGCCTTCTCGAAGCAGGCGTCTCGGAAGACGACCTGGCGCGGGTCAGCGGCCCCTGCGGCCTCGACGTCGGCGCGGGGACCCAGGAGGAGACGGCGCTCTCGATCCTGGCCGAGATCCTCGCGGTCCGGGCCGACCGCGACGGCGGGCGGCTCAGGGACTCGGCGCAGCGGATCCACGCCGAGATCGCGTAGCCCGCGTCGGCGCTACGCGCGCTCGGGATCCTCGGGCTCGTCCTCGTCCGCTGCCGGCGAGTCGGGCGCCTCCGGCTCGGCGTCCAGGCTGTACGCGCTGAGACGGTTCGACAGGCCCTGCATCCACCCGATCTCTTCCCCCTCGTCGCCCGGCTCGCCCTCGGACGGCCTCTCGGGCTTCGTGTCGCGCAGAGGCCCGCCCGGGCGGCGCCTGCCGGGCGGCGCGCTTCGCTCCGCGGTGGACTCGACCTTCGGGAACTCCGTCACCGGCTTCAGGCCCAGCCCCGCCAGCGGGTCCTCGGCCTCGGGCGGCGGAGGGTCGTAGATCTCGGGCTGCTGCACCGACGCGGTCGGGACCGGCTCCAGCGTCCTCGGGTGATCCGGGTCGACGACGTAGTCCGGCAGGGGGCCGAGCTCCGGCTCCTCCTCGGGCTCGGTGGGCGCGACCGGGATCGGCTCCGGCGTAGGTGACGGCGTGTCACGATGTACTCGGGCAGGGGCTCCGGCTCGGCGGCGGGCGCGTACTCGGTCGCCGGAGTGTCGACGGGCTCCGGTTCGGGCTCGGGCGCCGGGGACTCGGCGGGCTCCGCGGATGGCCCGGTGTCGGCCGGAACGAGTGCGGGCTCCGGCTCGGTCACGACCTCAGGGGCGGGGGCGGCCGCGGCCGCGACGGGCTCCACCACACGGGGCGGCTCGGCGACCTGCTCGACCACGGGCTCGACCATGGCTCCGGCTCGACCACGGGCTCCGGCTCGACGACGGGCTCCGGCGCGACCGGCTCGACCACCTGGGCTCGACGACTGCTCGATGACCTGCTGGACGACGGGCTCAACCGTCGGCGGCTCGACCACGGGCGGCTCGACGAACTGTTCGACCAGTGGTGCCGGCGCCGGCGCGGCTGTCTCGACGATCGCCACGGTGGGAGGGGCCTCCCAGAGCGGCCGGCCCACCCCGGTCGCTCGCGGAGCTCGTCGCGGCGGATCTTGCCGGCCGCCGTGGTCGGGATCTCGTCGATGAAATCGACCTCGCGCGGCACGTGCTGCTCGGGAAGCGCGTCGGCGACGTGCTGGCGAAGCTCCGCTCCGAGCTGCTCCGTGGCTCTTACCCGAGGCTCGAGGACGACGAACGCCCGGACGTAGTGCCCGCCACGCTCGAGGTCCCGCACGCCGACGACCGCGGCGAGCCTGACCGCCTCGTGAGTGCGCAGCACGCGCTCCACCTCGTGCGGGCCGAAGGTGCGCCCGCGACTGGCGATCACGTTCTCGGACTGTCCCACGAACCAGTAGAAGCCCTCGTCGTCGCGCACCGCCACGTCGCCCGTCAGGTACCAGTCGCCGGAGAACGCCTGCTTCGTCTCCTCGGGCGACTCCCAGTACCCGGCGAAGAGCGTCGGAGGGCGGCCGCGAACGGCGAGCTCGCCTTCGATCCCGGGCGGCAGCTCGTTCCCCTGGGCGTCCACCACGGAGACGTGATGTCCGGGGAGCGCGACACCGAGCGAACCCGGCTTGAAGCCGGCGTCCGCGCTGTTGGCGACGACGATGTTCGTCTCCGTCTGCCCGTACCCGTCGTGGACGGTCAAGCCCCAGACCTCCTCGAACACTGCGACGACGTCCGGCTCGAGGTAGTCACCCGTGGAGACGAGCCGGCGGAGGCGGCTGGATCGGAAGCGCTCGAGGTGCCGGCGAGGCAGCTCGACGAGGGCGCGGTACTCGGCGGGCGTCTGACAGAGGACGGTCACGCTGAGGCGGTGGAGCAGGTCGAGCTGCTCCTGGGCGTCGAACGTGCCCTCGTGCAGCACGAGCTCCGCCCCACGCGCCCATGGTCCGAGCATGCCGGTCCAGACGGCCGGGGCGGAACCGGTGTCCGCGGTGCACCAGACCGCGTCGCCACGCGTGGCGTCGAGCCAGTGCTCCGCCTGCACGCGGGCCGCGAAGGCGGAGCCGTGCGTATGGCTGACGAGCCGCGGGTCGCTCCCAGGGCGCGACGCCGAGAGGATGAAGGCGATGTCGCGCGAGGAGGTGTCGTGCGTGGACGTCGCGGCGAGCGTCTCCGTGGAGCGGTCGAGGACGGCGTCGTCCACGTGCTGCACCTCGGGGGTGAAGGTCATCTGCGACAGGAGCGGGTCGGACGCGCGGTCGGTGACGACGAGCGCTGCACCCGTCGCGGCGACGAGGGCCTCGAGGGCCGCCGGCGAGCAGCGCGGCGAGCAGGGGACGGTCACGGCGCCGACCTTGATGCAGCCGAGGACGACCTCGAGCCACGCTGCGCTGCTGCCGAGCAGGACGAGCACGCGGTCGCCCGGCCCTACGTCTCGCTCGCGAAGCAGCGCCGCCCAGGCCGCTCCGCCCTCGGCCAGCCGGAGGAACGTGCGCGGTTCGATGATGCCGTCGCGTCCCGAGTACGTCAGCGCGCGGCGCTTCGGGTCCTGGGCGAGTGCCTCGACGACGTCGCGTGTGAAGTTGAAGCGGTCGGGGACCCTCCAGCGGTCCTCGACGAGGGCAGGCATCGTCGCGAGCTCGAGCGGCGAGCTCGGCTCGGCGACCTGAGAGCGACGCCGACCGATGCGAAGCCTTTTCACGGCAACGCCCATTATCGACCTGTTTCGGCTGCAAACGCCGGTACCTGTAGCCCCCGTTCGCCGAAACTCAGCCGGATACGGGCCAGCTCGGCCGCGAACGGCTCGTCCGCGGGCAGCCGCTCGGGGAGCTTGAACCCTCCCGCCTCTTCGAGCGCGGCGATGCGCGAGCGCGTGGGAGGGTGGGTGTTGAACCAGCTCGAGAACTCGAGGATCCCCGCTCCGTGCGAGCCCACCCGCTCGGTCGGGCTCTCGACCCAGAGGTGCGCCGTCGAGGCTTCGGCGTAGCGGATCGTCGTCGTGTCGACCTCGAGTCGGCGGAGCGCGAGCGCCATCGCCTCGGGATCGCTGAGGATCTCGGCGGCACCCGCGTCGGCGAGGAACTCGCGACGGCGGGAGAGGCTCATGCGGAGCAGCAGCGCCGCGTACGGAGCGAGGATCAGCCCTGCGACGGCGAGCACGGCCACGAGTGCATTGGCCTTGCGCGACCGCCCGCCGTAGGCCAGCGTGCGGAACCCGATGTCGGCGACGAGCGCGATCGCGCCCGCGAAGACGGTCGCCATCGTCATCAGGTACGTGTCTCGGTTCCGGATGTGGGAGATCTCGTGCGCGAGGACGGCCTCGAGCTCGCGCTTGGGCATGGTCGAGAGCAGGCCCGTGGTCACACCGACGTAGCTCGTCTCGGGACGGAGGCCGGCGGCGAACGCGTTCGGGGCGGTGTCGTCGACGACCCGCACCTCCGGGGTCACCGGGAGGCCTGCCGCGATCGAGACGTTCTCCACCAGCCTGCGAAGTGGCACGAGCTCGCCCGGAGAGAGCTCCTGCGCCCGGGTGAACCGCGCGACCATGCTCCGCGAGCGAATCAGGGCGAAGATCCCGTACACGGCCGCCGCCGCGAGGGCGACGGCGCCCAGCGAGAGGTCGAGCGCGAGCCCGATGAGGCCCGCGACGAGCACGAGGAGGAGGGCGAAGCCGAAGACGACGATCGCGCTCCGGAAGCGATTCGCGCGAATCTGCTCCTGGAGCGTCACGCGGCGAACGACACCTCGGGCGGCGCGGTGTCGCCTTCGGCGGAGAAGAACTCCCGCTCCCGGAACCCGAGCGGGCGGGCCAGCAGCAGCCAGGGAACGCTCTGCACGGCCGTGTTGAACCGCATCACGGTCGCGTTGTAGTACCTGCGCGCCGCGCTGATCTTGTCCTCCGTGTCCGTCAGGTCTTCCTGGAGCCGCAGGAAGCTCTCCGACGCCTTCAGATCCGGGTACGCCTCGGCGACGGCGAAGAGCCGGCCGAGCGCCGTCGTGAGCGCCTCGTTCGCGGTGGCGGCGGACCCGGGCGTCGAGGCCTGCTGCAACGCCGCCCGCGCGCGGGTGACCTCCTCGAAGACACCGCGCTCGTGGGCCGCGTATCCCTTCACGGCCTCGACCAGGTTCGGGATCAGGTCGGCGCGCCGCTGGAGCTGCACGTCGATGTTCGCCCAGCCCGTGCCCGCCTCGTTGCGCAGGCGGACGAGGCGGTTGTAGCCGTACGCCGCGACGAGCACGAGGACGCCGACCGCGGCGAGCACGATCCAGAGCCACGCGGGCACTAGCCGGCCAGCGCCTTCGCGAGCGCGTCGCGCGCGCGTTCGAGGACGGGCGCGCCGTGTGAGACGAGGATGCGCTCGACCGGGAGCTCGAGGAGCGGGCGCAGCGAGTCGGCGAGCTCGGCATGGCTCTTCCCCTCGGGCAGCCAGGACTCCGGGCACATGCGGATCCCCGCAGGCCCGGCCCGCCGGGTGCCGCCGCCCTTCGCGCCTTCCCCGAGTAGCACGTCACCGGGCACGAGCGCTCCGTGCCGCGGGATCCAGTAGACGACCTCGGCCGCGCGCGCCGTCGGGAGCGCCTGCACCCCTCCGGGCAGCGGGTCGCCGGCCCGGAAGGGGTCGCTGACCGCGCCTGCGCGCCGGGCGATCGCGGACTTCCCTCTCGCCGGCGCCCACACGTGGGCGCCGTAGCGCTCGACCATCGCCGCGGCGTCGCGCGTGTGC
Organism: uncultured Actinomycetes bacterium; assembly: GCA_963705535.1. Lineage (GTDB taxonomy): Bacteria > Actinomycetota > Thermoleophilia > Gaiellales > Gaiellaceae > GMQP-bins7. The sequence goes on along the minus strand of CAVPJY010000002.1, from coordinate 424,641 downwards.
CAGAAGACCGTCACGAGGACGTGGACCTGCCTGCCGGCGACCTCGCGGTCGAGCGTCTCGAGGAAGCGGTCGGAGTCCTCCGGCGGGACGATCGGGTCGATCAGCACGATCCCGTCCTCCGTCTCGAGGTAGACCGAGCCGACATGCTCCTCCCACTCCTCGTGGTGGCCCGTCCACCTCCAGAGCCCCGGTGCGACCTCGACGACGTCCACGGGGCGATTCTACGGAGGGGCGAGCGGACGAAACCGCCTGGCCCCTGCGTCGCGTATGGTCGGTTCGACCCACGAAGGGAGGTAGACGCATGAGATCCATCCGCCTCGCGTTCGCAGCGCTCCTCGCGATCGGCGTCCTCGTCGCCGCAGGGTGCGGCGGCGACGACGAGGAGGCCGCAACGGACACGACCACGACGGAGACCACGACCACGGCGGGGGCTCCCGCGGCCGGTGGAACGCTCGTCGGCAGCGTCGGTACCAGCGACGACCCGGATGCCTTCACGATCAGCCTGACGACGGAGGACGGGTCGCCCGTGTCGACGCTCGCACCGGGCGACTACACGCTCGAGATCGACGATCCGTCGTCGATCCACAACTTCCACCTCACCGGTCCCGGGAGTCGACGTCGCAAGCGACGTGGGAGGGACGGAGGACGAGACGTTCGACATCACGCTCGAGGCCGGGTCGTACACCTTCCAGTGCGACCCCCACGCGAGCTCCATGAACGGGAGCTTCGAGGTCACGGGCTAGCCGGTCCCGGCGGGTAGGCTCGGCCCGGTGGGGCCGGGCCTGCCCGATCCGGACGGCGAGCCGGGAGCGACCGGCCTCGACGCCGCTGCGCGCGTCGCCGCCGCGCTCGGCGAAGGCTCCGGCGTGCGGTGGTTCCGCGCACCCGGCCGCGTGAACCTCATCGGCGAGCACACCGACTACAACGACGGGCTCGTGCTCCCGGTCGCCGTCGACCGCTCGTGCGTCGTCGCGGTGCGACCGGCGGAGGTGGTTCGCGTCCGCTCACTCGACGTGGGCACCGTGGTCGACATCGAGCCCGACGGGCGCTTCGACCCCGCCGACGTTCGCCCGGAGTGGGGGCGGTACGTGGCCGGCGTCGTGCACGAGCTCGCCGCGCTCGGCCGGCCCGCCGTGGGCATGGAAGCGGTGCTCGCCTCCGACGTGCCGCTCGGCGCCGGGCTCTCGTCGAGCGCGGCGCTCGAGGTCGCCTGCGCCGTTGCACTCGCGGCCCTCGCGGACTGGACGATCGCGCCTCCCGTCCTCGCCGAAGCCTGCCGGCGGGCCGAGGAGCTCGCCACGGGCGTCCCCTGCGGGATCATGGACCAGCTCGCCTCGGTGGCCGGGGTGGAAGGCCACGCGCTGCTCGTCGACTGCCGGACGCTCGACGTGCGCCCGGTCCGCCTTCCCGCCGGGCTGGCCGTGCTCGTCGTGCACTCGGGCGTCGCCCGTTCGCTCGACGCGAGCGCGTACGCGGAGCGGCGCAGGGCGTGCGAGGATCTCGCGCGGCGCCTCGGCGTCCCGGCCCTCCGCGACGCGACCGAGAGCCAGGTGGCCGACGAGCCGCTCGGGCGGCACGTCGTGAGCGAGAACGCTCGCGTGCTCCAGGCGTCGGAGGCGCTCGAGCAGGGCGACCTCGACCGCCTCGGGCACCTGCTCGCCGCGAGCCACGCGAGCCTCCGGGACGACTTCCGCGTCTCGACGCCGGAGCTGGACGTCCTCGTCGACGAGCTCGTGCGCGCAGGCGCCCGCGGCGCCCGGCTGACGGGCGGTGGCTTCGGCGGATGCGTCGTCGCCGTGTGCGACGAGACGGAGGCGGACGCGATCGCGCGGCTCGCGACGACGCGCTATGCCGACCGAACCGGTCTCGTGCCCACGCCGTTCCGCTGCCGGGCGGTCGACGGCGCCGGCCCGCTCGTCCCGCTGATCCCGTGATCACACCCCCCGGCGGCCGACCCGGAACCCACGTTCGCGCTCTGCGGGAAAGTCCTGTTGACACTCCTCGACCCGTCCACTTGACTCTCCCCGACAACGTCGAAACGAGACGAGGAGGAATGATGTCCGAAAGACTCAGGCGAGCACGTCCGACGGTGCTCGCTGCAGCGCTCGTGGCGGTCGTCGCGGCGCTGGCGCTCCCGGCCTCCGGGCTGGGCGTGGAGGGGAAGAGCAACCAGGCGTGCGAGCTCTCCGTCTTCTCGTGGTGGACGGGCGGCGGCGAGGCCGCCGGGCTCGACGAAGCTCATCGCCATCTGGAACAAGGCTCACCCCGACTGCAAGTTCAAGAACGAGACGGTCGCAGGCGGCGCAGGATCGAACGCCAAGGCCGTTCTCGCGAAGCGCCTCGCGGCCGGCAACCCGCCCGACTCGTTCCAGGGCCACGCGGGCGCCGAGCTCCGCGACTACATCAAGGCCGGCCAGGTCCTGCCTATCGACTTCATCTACAAGCAGGCCGGGTTCGGCAAGGTCATGCCCGCGTCCCTCATCAACCAGATCCGGTACAACGGCAAGATCTACTCGGTGCCGGTGAACATCCACCGGGCGAACGTCCTCTGGTACAACCCGAAGACCCTCAAGGCCAACGGCATCGCCGTCCCGAAGTCGTGGGGGCAGTGGATCACCGCGTTGCAGAAGGCCGAGGACGCAGGTCTCATCCCGCTCGCGATGGGTGAGCAGTGGACGGCGAAGCACCTGCTGGAAACGGTGATGATCGGCGCTCTCGGGCCGAAGGGCTGGGCGGCGCTGTGGAGGCCGAACTCGCAGGCCAGGTGGTCGAGCAAGGCGGTGACGAACGCGCTCAACCGCTACAACACGCTGCTCGGCTACACGAACTCCGACGCCGGGTCGTTGATCTGGCAGGACGCCGGGAAGCTCGTGGCCGACGGCAAGGCCGCCTTCAACGTCATGGGCGACTGGCAGGACGGGTACTTCAGCGGCACGAAGAAGGGCGGCAACCTCGCCCTGAAGCCCCTGACGGGGTACGGCTGGGCTCCGGTGCCCGGAACGGACAACGTGTACGACTGGCTCTCCGACAGCTTCACGCTGCCGAAGGGCGCGCCGCACAGCGCCGCGGCCGTCCAGTGGCTGACGTTCCTCGGGAGCAGGGTCGCGCAGGACACGTTCAACCCGGTCAAGGGCTCGATTCCCGCCCGCAAGGACGCGAACGCGAAGCTCTACGGGCCGTATCTCAAGTCGGCGCTCAAGGACTGGAAGTCCGACGCGCTGGCCGGCTCCCTCACGCACGGCGTCGTGGCGTCGAACGCGTGGAACGCCGACATCGACACGGCGCTCGGTCTCTTCCTGCAGACGAAGAACGTCGGCAGGTTCCAGACGGCGCTCGTGGCAGCAGCGAAGAAGAACTCGTAAGGGACTAGGAAGGACCGAGGCAGAACCACGACACCGACGACCCGGATGGCCGGAGGCATGTCGTGAGGAAGATTCGACGGTGGGGACCAGGGTTGCTCCTGGTCTCCCCGTCGATTCTGCTCATCGCCGTCTTCGTCTACGGGCTGATCGGCTGGAACGTCAAGGTCTCCTTCTCGGACTGGCGCCAGGCGCAGGAGACGTCGGGCTTCGACACCGGCGCGTACGCGGAGCTCTTCCCGGGCGATGCGGGGCAGACCGACGACTTCGTGCGGGCGGTGGCGACCGGCGATCAGCCGGAGAGCCTGAGCACCGACCCGGCCTGGATCGTCGACCTCCACCACGCGCTCCTCTTCACGCTCGTGTTCGTCCTCGGCGCCCTGCTCATGGGCGCGTTCCTCGCCTTCCTGCTCGACAAGGGCGTGAAGGGGGAAGGGTTCTTCCGCGCCGTCTACCTCTTCCCGATGGCCGTGTCGTTCATCGCCGCGGGCGTCGTCTGGCGCTGGCTGATGAACCCCGCGCCCGGCGACCGCTCGACGGGCTTCAACCTCCTCTTCGACAAGCTCGGGCTCGGGTTCCTCGCCAACGAGTGGTACCTCGGCCCGGACTGGGGTGCGGCCGCACTGGCGATCCCGGCGGTCTGGGCGCTCTCCGGGTACATCATGGCGCTCTACCTGGCCGGCTTTCGCGGCGTCCCCGAGGAGCTCCGGGAGGCCGCCCGCATGGACGGCGCCTCGGAGTGGCGGGTGTACCGGCACGTCGTCTTCCCCCACCTGCGGCCGGTCACGCTCTCCGCGCTGATCATTCTCGGCCACATCTCGATCAAGGTGTTCGACCTGATCGTGGCCATCGGCGGGAAGCAGCTCATCACCCAGACTCCGGCCGTCTACATGTGGATCCTCATCTACGACGCGCGCGACTACGCGAAGGGCGCCGCGATCGCGACGCTCCTCCTCGTCGGGATCTCGGTGCTCGTCGTCCCGTACCTCGTCTACACCGTCCGCTCGGAGCGGGAGGTGTGACCGGGTGACCACCGTCGCCGTCGAGGCCGGAGTCAAGCGCAGGCGCCGCAGGCGGACACGGGCGCAGATCGTCAAGTACGTCGCGCTGGCATTCGTCGCGCTCGTCGTCCTGCTGCCGGTCTACGTGCTCCTCGTCGCGAGCTTCAAGAGCGGGACGGAGGCAGATCCGAGCCGGGCGTGGGCCCTCCCGGACGCGTGGTCGCTCGACGCCTGGCGGGAGGCGTGGAACGGCGAGCAGTACGGCCTGCTGCCGTTCCTGCAGAACAGCCTCAAGCTCGTCATCCCCGCGACGCTCATCTCGACCGTTCTCGGCTCGCTGAACGGCTTCGTCCTCTCGCGGTGGCGGTTCCCGGGAGCCGACCTGGTCTTCCTCTTCCTCCTGTTCGGGATGTTCATCCCCTACCAGGCGGTGATGATCCCGCTGACCCAGATCTTCATCGACGTCGGCTTCCCGGAGGGGATCCCGCGCCTCGCCTTCGCGCACATCGTCTACGGCATCCCGATCACGACGCTCATCTTCCGGAGCTACTACGCGACCATCCCGGAGGACCTGATCGAGGCCGCACGCATGGACCGGGCCGGGATGCTGCGGACGTACTGGTCGGTCGTGCTCCCCCTGTCCGCTCCCGCGTTCGTCGTCACCGCGATCTGGCAGTTCACCTCGATCTGGAACGACTTCCTGTTCGCCGTGTTCATCGTCGACGACCCCGCGCAGTGGCCCGTGACGGTCGCGCTCAACAACACGACCGGGTCGTTCGTGACGCCCTACAACGTGCAGATGGCCGCGGCGCTGCTCGCGTCGCTCCCGACGCTCATCGTGTACATCCTCCTCGGGCGCTACTTCATGCGCGGCCTGATGGCCGGCGCGCTGAAAGGATGACCCCGACCGATGGCTGACATCCGGCTGGACAAGCTCGCGAAGCGCTTCCCCAACGGGTTCGAGGCGGTGAAGGACCTGTCGCTCGAGATCGCCGAGGCGGAGCTCCTCGTGCTCGTCGGTCCGTCCGGCTGCGGCAAGACGACCGCGCTGCGCATGATCGCCGGGCTCGAGGACATCTCGAGCGGCGACCTCTACATCGGCGGCAGGCGGGTGAACGACGTCCTCGAGCGGGACCGCGACATCGCGATGGTCTTCCAGAACTACGCGCTCTACCCGCACATGACGGTCGCCCAGAACATCGCCTTCAGCCTCAAGCTCTCCAAGCGGCCGAAGCAGGAGATCCGCGAGCGCGTCCAGGAGACGGCCAAGCTCCTCGGGCTCGAGGAGCTGCTCGACCGCCGGCCCAAGCAGCTCTCCGGCGGGCAGAAGCAGCGTGTCGCGATGGGGAGGGCGATCATCCGCAAGCCGCAGGTCTTCCTCATGGACGAGCCGCTGTCGAACCTCGACGCGCAGCTCCGCGTCCACATGCGCGGCGAGATCGAGGCGCTCCAGAAGCGCCTCGGGCGTCACGACCGTGTACGTGACGCACGACCAGGTCGAGGCGATGACGATGGGCGACCGCGTCGCCGTCCTCCGGGCGGGCGAGCTGCAGCAGATCGACACGCCGACGAACGTCTACGACCGGCCCGCGAACCTCTTCGTCGCCGGGTTCATCGGCTCCCCGCCGATGAACCTCGCGCGCGGGACGCTCGAGGCCGCGGACGGGCGGCCTCGCCGTCCGTCTCGGCAGCTCTGCGATCCCGATCCCCGCCGAGCTCGCGCGCGAACGCGGGCTCGACGCATGGGTCGGGCGGGAGTCGATCGTCGGGATCCGCCCCGAGGACATCGAGGGCCTGCCCGAGGACGGAGGCGAGATCGTGGGCGCGAAGCTCGACGCCACCATCGACCGCGTGGAAGCGCTCGGATCGAACCTGCTCGGCTTCTTCACGATGGACGCCCCGCCGGCGACGAGCGCGGCCATCGCCGAGGCGACCGGCGGCGGGCTCGAGGAGGTCGCCCTCATCACCAGGGAGGGAACCCCGTTCTGCGCGACGTTCGAGCCTCGCGCCGGCATCCGCATGGGCGACCAGGTCGAGGTGACGGTGGACGTCCGCCGGCTGCACTTCTTCGATCCCGAGTCGGAGCGGGCGATCGGCACGTGACCGTGACGCGGCTCGGCCTGCTCTCGACCGCGAGGATCAACGGCGAGATCCTCGCAGCGGCGGCGAGGACGGACGCGGTGGTCGTCTCGGCTGTGGCCAGTCGCGAGCAGGGGCGCGCCGAGTCCTACGCACGGGAGCACGGGATCCCGCGCGCGCACGGGTCGTACGAGGCGCTCCTCGAGGATCCCGAGGTGGACGCGGTGTACGTCTCGCTCCCGAACGGCCTCGCACCACGAGTGGACGGTGCGGGCGCTCGAGGCGGGCAAGCACGTCCTCTGCGAGAAGCCGTACTCGCGCCGCCCCGCGGACGTGGTGGAGGCCTTCGACCTCGCCGACCGGGCGGGCCTCGTGCTGATGGAGGCGTTCATGTACCGCCACCACCCGCAGTGGCGCCGCGTCCGCGAGCTGGTGGCGGACGGGGCGATCGGCCGGCTCCGCTCGATCCACGCGACGTTCGGGTTCCGGCTGCAGAACGCGGACGACGTGCGGCTCCGGCCCGAGCTCGACGGCGGCGCCCTGATGGACGTCGGCTGCTACTGCGTGAGCGGGTCGCGCGCTGCTCGCCGGCGAGCCCGAGCGGGCGCAGGGAGAGCAGGTGCTCGGCCCGACCGGGGTGGACCTCGGCTTCCACGGCACGCTCCGCTTCGCGGACGACGTCGTCGCGCAGCTCGACGCCTCCTTCCTCGTTGCGTCGCGCCAGCGCCTGGAGGCGGTGGGCGAGGAGGGCTCGATCCTCGTCGAGGCGCCGTGGCGCGCCGACTGGGGCGTACGCGTTCTGCTCCGGCGAGGCGGTGAGATCGAGGAGGTGGAGGTGGAGCCCGGCGACATGTTCGTCCTCGAGCTCGACAACTTCTCGGGCGCCGTCGAGGGCCGCGTCCCGCAGCTCCTCGGGCGCGACGACGCGCTCGGGCAGGCGCGGGCGATCGACGCCCTCTACCGCGCAGCCGAGAGCGGCGCGTCCGTCGCCCTCGGTACGCCACGCATGACCGGACGCCGCTCGCGAAGCGACTGCCGTCGCGGAAACCCCTGAAGGCGGTCGCTTCGCGACCGCTGTGCTGGTGCAGTCTCAGCGTCCGCCGAGGGGCAGCGGCTCGATCGCCCCGTCGTCGATCCGCCACGCGGCGAGCTCGCCCGTCCGCACGGTGTAGATGAGATACGGCCGCCCGGCCCACAGGCCGACGTTCTGCACGTCCGTGCGCGAGGGGCGCGGCGGCGAGGACAGGTGCGAGTGGAAGACCGCGAGCTCGTAGCCCTCGTCCTCGAGGAACCAGGTCTCGGGGTCGACGTCGAGCTCGAAGCGGTACGGCGACGCGGCGGCGTTCCTCCCCGGGACGTAGCGCGTCGCGACGCCCTCCTCGAGGACGACCAGCCCGCAGGCCTCGTTCGGCTCCTCCTCGCGCGCGTGCTGCTCGAGCTCCCGCCGCACCGAGGCCGGGACTACCACCAGACGGAGCGCTCCATCGCGGCCTCGACGTCCTCGGCGTCCCAGAACCCGGCCGAGAGGTACTTCCAGCCGGCGTCGGCGAGCACGCAGACGACGACGCCCTCGTCGAGCTCCTCCGCGAGGCGCCGTGCGGCGTGGATCACGGCCCCCGAGGAGACTCCGCCGAACACGCCCTCGCGCTCGAGGAGGAGCCTGAGCCCGGAGACGGCCTGCCGCGTTCGAGACGAGGAGCTTCCGGTCGAGCCTCGAGACGTCCAGGATCGGCGGGACGTAGCCGTCCGCGAGCGACCGCAGGCCCATCACCTCGTCGCCGGGGAGGGGCTCCGCGGCAGCGACGACGACGTCGGGGAACGTCTCGCGCAGCCGCTCGCCCGCGCCCATCAGCGTCCCGCCGGTCCCGAGGCCCGCGACGAGCACGTCGACCCGGTCGAGCGCCTCGGCGATCTCGGCCCCGGTTCCCTCGTAGTGGGCGCGCGGGTTCGCCTCGTTCGCGTACTGGAACGGCATGAAGAGCGCGGGGTCGCGCTCGGCGAGCTCCAGGGCGAGGCGGACGGCGCCGTTCGAGCCCTCCTCCGCCGGCGAGTCCACGATCTCCGCGCCGTACAGCCGCAGGAGGCGGCGGCGCTCCTCGGTGACGCTCGCGGGCATGACGCACGTCAGCGGGTAGCCCCGGAGCTTCGCGACGAGCGCGAGCGAGATCCCGGTGTTGCCGCTCGTCGGCTCGAGCAGGCGCCGGCCCGGCTCGAGCTCGCCCGCCGCCTCGGCGGCCTCGATCATCGCCTTCGCGACCCGGTCCTTGATCGAGCCGGTCGGGTTCTGGCCCTCGAGCTTGGCGTACAGGCGGACGCCGGGCCTCGGCGAGAGCCGGGGCAGCTCGACGAGCGGCGTCGACCCGACGAGGTCGAGGAGCGAGGGTGCGAGCGCGGGCCTACGCACCGCCGGCCATCGCCGGCAGGAGGATGAGGCTGTCGCCGTTCCGCACGGGCGTCTCGGTGCCGTCGAGCGTGCGGATGTCCTCGCCGTCGACGAAGACGTTCACGAACGCGGCGAGCTCGCCGTCGTCGAGGAGCTGCGGGCCGAGCGCCGGATGGCGCGAGACGAGGTCCTCGAGCACGTCGGCCACGGTCTCGCCGTGAGCCTCGAGCTGCCGGGCGCCGCCGACCTCGGCGCGCAGCGTGGGCGGGATGCGGACGGCGGCCATCAGTCGAGACCGATCGGCGCGTTGCAGAACTCGACGTAGTCGACGTACTCGGTGATGGTCGGGTGCTCGCCGCACACGGGGCACTCGGGGTCGCGCCGCACGGTCACCTCGTCGAGCGTCGTCCCGAGCGCGTCGAAGAGGAGCAGCCGCCCCGCGAGCGAGTCGCCGCGGCCGAGGATCAGCTTGAGCGCCTCGTTCGCCTGGAGCGAGCCGATGATCCCGGGCAGCACGCCGAGGACGCCGCCCTCGGCGCAGCTCGGCGCGAGCTCGGCGGGCGGCGGCTTCGGGAAGAGGCAGCGATAGCAGGGGCCGACGCCCGGGTGGAACACGGTCACCTGGCCCTCGAAGCGGAAGATCGAGCCGTGCACGACCGGGATGCCGTGCCAGATCGAGGCGTCGTTCACGAGGTAGCGCGTCGGGAAGTTGTCCGCGCCGTCCACGATCACGTCCCAGCCGTCGGCGAGGATCCGCTCGACGTTCTCCGAGGTCAGCCGCTCCTGGTACGGCACGACCCGCACGTCCGGGTTGAGCGCCTCGACCGTGCGCTTCGCGGAGAGCACCTTCGGCTCGCCAAGCCGGTCGGTCGCGTGGACGATCTGGCGCTGCAGGTTGGACTCGTCGACGACGTCCGCGTCCACGATCCCGAGCGTGCCGACGCCCGCGGCGGCGAGATAGAGCGAGGCCGGCGAGCCGAGCCCGCCGGCGCCGACGAGGAGGACGCGCGCGTCGAGGATGCGCTGCTGGCCGTCCTCGCCGACCTCGGGGATGAGCAGGTGGCGGCTGTAGCGCGTGCGCTGCTCGGCGGAGAGGACGCGGGGGATCGTGACCTCGAAGCCGTTCCGCTTCCAGTCGCTGAACCCGCCCGCGAGGTTGACGACGCTCTCGTAGCCGAGCTCGCCCAGCGTCTTCGCCGCGAACGCGGAGCGGGAGCCCGCGGAGCAGTAGACGACGAGCGCCCGCGACTTGTCGGGGACGAAGCCCTCGATCCGCTGCTCGAGCCGCCCGCGGCCCGTGTACAGGGCGCCGGGGATGTGGCCCTCCTCCCACTCGTCCGGCTCCCGGACGTCGACGAAGAGCGGCGCGTCGGGACGGCCGAGGAGCTCGTGCGCGTCGACGGAGGAGATCTCGTCGATCTCTGAGCGCACACGTGCGAGCAGCTCGCGATAGCCGGCCATTACTTTCCGAACTATAGCGGCGGGCTCACGGCTACCGTTGCGCGGTGACCAACGCTCGCCGTCGGCTCGCGTTCACGGGGGAAACCATGCTTCGCCCGCGAACCCCCTTCTTCTCGAAAGCGTGGGGAACCTCCCGGTTCCCCACACCCCTCCCCGCTCAGAGGCTGGAGGCCAGCACCTGAGCGCGCGACGCCGCGTCGTCCTGCTCGTCGCCCTCGCTGGCTGCCGCGGCCGTGGCGGTCGTGGCCGCGGCGATCGTCTCCTCGGACGGCGAGTCGGCGACGCCGACGACCGAGGAGGCCGCTCCGCGCGAGGGGCGCCCGCCGCTCTCCCTCGCGCTCGGGTTCCGCACCGACGCCGAGGCGCGCGACCTCGTCCGGGCCGCCGCGCTCTACGAGGACGGGAAGACGGCGGCGGCGGCGGCGCTCTTCGAGAGGCACGACTCGCTCGAGGCGAAGGTCGGTGCCGCGCTCGCGTCCTGGCCCGACGGCTCGCTCGACCGGCTCGAGCAGCTCGGCAAGCTCTACCCGGACGAGGCCGTCGTCCAGCTCAACCTCGGGCTCGCGCGCCTGTGGGCGAACCGCGGCGACCCCGTCGCTGCGTGGCGCGCCGCGGCCGAGGCGGAGCCCGACACGCCGTACGCGATCCTGGCCGGGAACGTCCTCTACCCGAAGCTGCCGCGAGGGCTTCCGGCGTTCATCCCCTCGTTCGGCGCGTCGGCCGAGGTCACCCGCCTGCCCCCGGCCCGCCAGCTCGCCGCGCTGCGCGCGCGGGCCGAGCGCGGCGGCGTGCGCGACCGGCTGCTCTACGGGGTCGGCCTCCAGCGGGTCGGGCGACCCGTGTCCGCGCGCGCGGCGTTCGAGGAGGCGGCGCGCGCGAGTCGCCCGCGAATGCCGAGGCGCAGGTGGCCGCCGCGGTGGGGGCGTTCGACAAGGCGGAGCCGGCGATCGCGTTCGGCCGCCTCGGCCCGCTCACGCGCAGGTTCCCGAACGAGCCGTCCGTCCGCTTCCACCTCGGCGTGCTCCTCCTCTGGACGGGGCGGATCGACGAGGCCGAGCGCCAGCTCCGCCTCGCCTCGCGCACGCAGCCCGGCTCGCCGCTCGCGCAGGAGGCAGCGCGCTACCTCGAGACGATCCGCAAGGCGCGTTCCTGAGCGTGGGGCGGGTTGCTTTGACGACCGCCGCTGCTCCGACTACCGTGTGACCGCCACGAGGAAGGGGGGCGGTCTGGCCGCACGCGAACCGGAGGGCACGACGACTCGACCGCCGGTCGAGGACGTGCTCGCCACGGACGAGGCGCAGCGGCTGCTGGAGAGCGGTCTCCAGACGGGACGCCTCGACGCCGACGAGGTCGCCCTCGCGCTCGACGAGCTCGAGCTCGAGCCCGGGCAGCTCGACGAGTTCTACGCGGCCCTCGACGAGGCGCAGATCGCCGTCGTCCACGCCGACGAGGCCGAGGTCGAGGTGGAGGCCGAGGTCGAGGCCGCGGCGGAGATCACGACCGACTCGCTGCAGCTCTTCCTCAAGGACATCGGCAAGGTGCCGCTCCTCACCGCGGCCCAGGAGGTGGAGCTCGCGAAGCGCATCGAGCGCGGCGACCACGGTGCGAAGCAGTCGATGGTGGAGGCGAACCTTCGCCTCGTCGTGTCGATCGCCAAGCGCTACCGCAACCAGGGCCTGCCGTTCCTCGACCTGATCCAGGAGGGGACGATCGGCCTCGTGCGCGCCGCCGAGAAGTTCGACTACCGCAAGGGCTTCAAGTTCTCCACGTACGCGACGTGGTGGATCCGGCAGGCGGTCGCGCGTGCGATCGCGGACAAGGGCCGCACGATCCGGATGCCCGTCCACGTCGTCGAGAAGCTGAACCGCATCCTCCGCGCCGAGCGGAAGCTGCGCGCCGAGCGGGGCCGCGAGCCGACGACCGAGGAGATCGCCCGCGACCTCGACATGTCGCCCGAGGAGGTCGCGCAGATCCGGCGGAGCGCGCAGACGCCGGTCTCGCTCGAGAAGCCGGTGGGCGACGACGACGAGTCCGAGTTCGGCCACTTCCTCGCCGACGACTCGACCCCGCTGCCCGACGAGCTCGCCGAGACGGCGATGCAGCGCGAGGCGCTGCGGTCGATCCTGGGCGCGCTCTCCGAGCGGGAGCGCATGGTGCTCGAGCTCCGCTACGGGCTCGACGGGAAGCAGCCACGGACGCTCGACGAGGTCGGGCGGACGTTCAACGTCACCCGCGAGCGCATCCGACAGATCGAGCACCAGGGCCTGAAGAAGCTGAGGGCCCTCGCCGACGCCCAGCGCGTCCGCGACGTCGCCTGAGAACAGCCGGTGACAGTCACCTTCGGTGACAGTCACCCCGTACTCTTCAGACGTGCTCTACCGGGCGGACGCATTCGAGCCGCTGACGGACGAGCCCTGGGACGCGGAGCGCGTCCGTGGGCGGATCCGGGAGATCGTCGCCGACACGGACGACGCGCTCCGCGGGCCGAAGCTCCTGTGGCGCGCGGACCCGTGGGACGGCTGGCACGGGACGAGCCCGATGAAGAACCTCTACGTCGGTGCGGCAGGGGTTCTGTGGGCGCTCGACGAGCTGCGCCGCCGGGGGCATGCCGAGACGCGGCTCGACCTCGCCGACCTCGCGCTACGGAACGTCGCGCTCTTTCGAGCGCGACCCGACTTCATGAAGGGGATGAAGCTGCCCGACCCACCCGAGTCGGCGCTCCTCTGCGGGGAGGCGGGGATCCTGCTCGTCGCCTGGCGGCTGGCGCCGAGCGGCGAGCTCGCCGACGAGCTCCACCGACGCGTGCGGGCGAACGTGGCGAACGAGGCGGAGGAGGTCATGTGGGGCTCGCCGGGGACGCTGATCGCCGCCCGCGCGATGCTCGCGTGGACGGGCGAGGAGCGCTGGCGCGACGCCTGGCACGAGAGCGCGGAGGCGCTCCTGGCGAGGCGCGGCGAGGACGGGCTCTGGGTGCAGCGGCTGTACGGCCATGAGCTCCGGAGCCTCACGCCGCCGCACGGCCTCGTCGGGAACGTCGAGGCGCTCCACCCGCTCCTCGACGCCGGGCGTCGCGCCGCGCTCGAGCGCGAGAGCGCCGCGATCCTCGCGCGCACGGCCATCGTCGAGGACGGCTTCGCGAGCTGGCCGCCGCGCGACCGCCCGACGCTGCCCGGACCGGACGGGCAGATCCGCCTGCAGTGGTGCGCCGGCGCTCCCGGTGTCGTCGTCGCGGCCGCGCGCTACCTCGACGAGGAGCTCCTGCTCGCCGGCGCCGAGCTCTGCTGGAAGGCGGGTCCCCACGGGCTCGACAAGGGCGCGTCCATCTGCCACGGCACCGCGGGCAACGGGTACGCGTTCCTCAAGGCGTTCGCCCGCACGGGCGACGAGCACTGGCTCGAGCGCGCCCGGCGGTTCGCCGTGCACGCGCTCGGCCAGGTGGAGCGCCTGCGCGCCGAGCGCGGCCGCGGCCGCTACTCGCTGTGGACCGGCGACCTCGGCACCGCGGTGTACGCGGCGGACTGCCTCGAGGCGCGGGCCGCATATCCCGTTCTCGACCCCGAAGGCCTGGGCTAGGCCTACACGCGAAAGGAGAAGAGATGCACGTACGCATCGCACGGTTCGAGGGAGTCGACGTCGGCAGCATCGACACGCAGGTGGAGGAGATGCGGCGACAGATGACGTCGGGCGAGCTTCCCGCCGACGCGCCGGCGGAGCTGCAGACGCTGATGGAGACCGTCAGTCGCTTCGTCCAGCTCGTCGATCGAGACAACGGCGTCACGCTCGGCCTCGCGTTCTCGAAGAGCGAGGACGACATGCGGCGCGCGGACGAGGCGCTGAACACGATGTCGCCGCCGAGTGACGCGATGGGCAGCCGCACCGGCGTCGAGATCTACGAGGTGGCGCTCGACGAGAGCTTCGGCTAGGCGTCGCAGGCGCGGGCGGGGGGAGACTCGCCCCGAGTACACTCCCCGCCCGTGGCGCCCACCGCCGAGGAGCTCAGAACCCAGCTTGCCGAGCTGATCGCGATACCGTCGGTCAGCGCGGACGCAGCGCACTCGGGTGACATCGCCGCGGCCGCGGAGTGGGTCGCGAACCTGATCCGCTCGAGCGGAGGCGGCGCCGAGCTCGTCCCCTGGGGCGCGCGGCCGCTCGTGATCGGTGAGGTTCCCGCGTCGGAGCGGGCGGAATCCGCCCCCACGATCCTCTGCTACGCCCACTTCGACGTCCAGCCACCGGACCCGCTCGACCTCTGGGAATCGCCTCCGTTCGAGCTCACGTCGCGGGACGGACGCCTGTACGCACGCGGCGTCGCCGACGACAAGGGGAACATGTTCGTCCTCGTCGAGGCCGTTCGGCAACTCGCCGAGGAAGGCGCCCTTCCGGTCAACGTCCGCTTCGCCTTCGACGGAGAGGAGGAGATAGGAGGTACCTCGATCGTCGAGTGGGTCGAGGCCGACGAGGGACGCGCGGACGCGGCGATGATCCTCGACGGCGCGATGATCCGGCGCGGCCTGCCGGGCTTCATGGTGGGCGTGCGGGGGATGGTCTACCTCCACCTCCGGGTCCGCACGGGCGCGACGGACATGCACTCGGGCATGTTCGGCGCCGCCGCCCTCAACGCGACGCACGCGCTGATGTCGGCGCTCGCCCCGGTCCTGCCCGATGCGGACGGGCGCCTCCCGGACGAGCTCCGTCAGGGGGTGGTGCCGCCGTCGGCCGAGGAGCTCGAGACGTGGTCGAAGCTGCCCCCGGGCGCGGAGCAACTCGAGCACCAGGGTGCGGTGCCGATCGTGCCCGGAGCCGCCGAGGACTTCTATGTCCGCACCTTTGCCGACACCTCGCTCGACGTGAACGGGATCGCAGGCGGGTCTCCCGACCTCGTCAAGACGGTCCTCCCCGTCGAGGCGCGGGCCAACGTCTCGATGCGCCTCGCGCCGGGACAGGATCCGGAGACGATCCTGGCCGCGTTCGAGCGTCTCGTGCGCGAGGCGCTCCCTGCGGGCGCCGAGCTCGAGATCACGCCCAGGAACAGCGCGCGACCCGCGCTCACGCCGACCGGCTCCGACGCGGTCCGCCTCGCCGCCGACGCGTTCGAGCAGGTCGTCGGCGCGCGGCCGTACCTCGTGCGGTCGGGGGGCACGCTCCCGATCTACGCGAGCCTCGTCGACCGCGGCCTTCCGACGTTCGCGACGGGGTTCGGCATCGAGAGCGAGTGCAACGTGCACGCGCCGAACGAGAACGTGCCGGTGGAGAGCATCGAGCTCGGGGTCGCGACGATGCGCGAGGTCTTCACGCGGCTGGGTGAGCTTGGCTAGGCCGGGGACGCTCGCTGCGCCCTTCGCGAGCCCGCTCGCCGAGGAGCTCGCAGAGGACGTGCTCGAGCGGCTCCTTCGCTACGCGCGGATCGACACCCAGGGCGCGTATCGCGTGCCCGCGCGGCCGAGCACCGAGAAGCAGCTCGAGCTCTCGCGCCTCCTCGTCGAGGAGCTCGTCGAGCTCGGACTCTCGGACGCACGGCTGCAGGGAGGACTCGAACGTCTTCGCGAGCCTCGCCGGGTGTGCCGGGCGTCCCCGTCCTCGGGCTCATCGCGCACGTCGACACGACGCCGGACGTCACCGCCGAGGGCGTCTCGCCGATCGTGCACCGGGCCTGGGGAGGCGAGCCGATCGAGCTCCCCGGAGACGGCCGGCAGGTGCTCGACCCCGAGCGGCTCCCCGCGCTCGCCGCGCGGGTAGGGCACGACATCGTGACGAGCGACGGCACGACGCTCCTGGGAGCCGACGACAAGGCGGGGATCGCGGAGATCATGGCCGCCGTCTCCTACCTCGTGCGCCACCCCGAGTCGCCCGCGGGCGCCGATCCGGGTCGCGTTCACGGTGGACGAGGAGGTCGGCCGTGGCGCGGAGGACTTCGACCTCGAGGCGTTCGGCGCGGACGTCGCGTACACGCTCGACGGGTCCGGGCTCGGCGAGCTCGAGATCGAGACCTTCTCCGCGAAGTCGATCCGGGTCACGATCCGCGGGCTCTCGGTACACCCGGGAACCGCGAAGGGGAAGCTCGTGAACGCGGTGAAGCTCGCGGCGCAGCTCGTCGACCTGCTCCCGTCCGACCGGCTCTCGCCCGAGACGACGGAGGAGCGCGAGGGGTATCGTCCACCCCCACCGGATCTCCGGGAGCACCGAGGACGCGACCGTCGACTTCATCGCCCGCGACCACGACGACGCCCTGCTCGAGCAGCACGTCGCGCTCCTGGAGAGCCTCGTCGCGGAGATCGCGGCGCGCGAGCCGCGTGCCCACATCGACGTCGAGGTGCGCGACTCCTACCGGAACATGCGCCCGTACATCGAGAAGAGCCCCCGCGTGGTCGAGGCGGCCCTCGAGGCGATCCGCAGGGCGGGCGTGGCGCCGAGGATGGCGCTCACGCGCGGCGGGACGGACGGCGCCGTGCTCTCCGCGCAAGGCCTGCCGACCCCGAACGTCTTCACGGGGGGCCAGGAGTACCACTCGGTCCGGGAGTGGGCGAGTGTGCAGGACATGGCCGCTGCGGCCGCGACCATCGTCGCACCTGGCCGCCGTCTGGTCCGAGCCGGCGACCGGGGGCTGATCCCGGCGTGGCCCGGCTCGTCGGGATCAACCACGTCGCGGTCGAGGTCGGCGATCTCGACGAGGCGGTCGCGTTCTTCGCGCGGATCTTCGACGGCCTCGAGCTGCGCGGTCGCGGCGGGAGGATGGCCTTCGTCGACCTGGGCGACCAGTTCATCGCGCTGGAGCAGGCGGCGCAGCCCACGGCGGCGGGGCACTACGGGCTCGTCGTCGACGACCGGGAGGAGACCGTGCGGCGCGCCCGCGAGGCCGGCGCCCGCATCGTCGGCGGTCACGACTTCCTCGACCCGTGGGGGAATCGCTGGCAGGTCGTCGACTACCGGGAGATCCAGTTCACGAAGGCACCGCGGATCCTCGACGGGAATGGGCCTCGGCGGGCTCGAGAAGTCCGAGCGCGCTCTCGGGGAGCTGCGGGCGAAGGGGCTCGCGGACTGACCCCGCCGGCGCGGCAGCCGTTCGCCGGCGAGGCGCGGGCGGTCGTCGTGCTGCCGCGCGAGGACCCCACCCTCGGCGGCGAGGCGGAGCTGCTCGAGCTCGAGAAGGCCGAGTTCGAAGCGGAGCTCGGCACCGCGGTCGAGATCTCCGCGACCGATCCGGGCGAGGGCCCGCGCTGGTTCCTTGCTCCTCGATCGCGAGCCCGGGTCGGCGGCGACGATCGCCTTCGACTCACGAGAGCCGGGCTGATCGTCTCCCGCGCGGCCGAGGTCGGCGGGTCTCTTCGAGTCGGTCAACCTCTGGCGGACGCTGGTCGCACGTGCGCCGGGGAGCTCACGGTGGGCGACCTGCGCGGATCTCGACGAGGCGATCGAGCGCGTCGAGGTCGAGGTCGCCGACACGTATCCGTCCTTCGGGCTCCACGGGCTCGACTGGCCCGGCGATCTGTGCGCGGCACGCCGACCGTGTCCGCGCCGCGGACGATCCGCTCGCGGCCCTCCAGCGCTGGCTCGCCGAGCTCCGGGACGGCCACACGTGGGCCTGGGCGCCGGTCGGCAACCTCCCGTACGCGGTACGCGTGTCCGACGGCGCGGCGACGTTCGTGCGCGTCCCCGAGGTCACCGCCGCGTTCGCCGCCGGTGTGCGACCGGGTTGGAGCCTGGTGGAGATCGACGCGGCTCCGGTCGACGCGGACGGCTGGGTCGCGCGAGCCGCCGCGCCCGCTCACTCCCGCGCCTTGATCGCCGGCAGGCGCCTCCTGGCCGGGCCTGCCGGGACCGCTCGCGCGCTGGAGGCCGTCGCGCCCACCGGGGAGCGCGTGACGTGGGAGGAGGCGCCGACGCTCGCTCCCGGAAGGGCAGATCGTCGTCTTCCGCCGACTCCGGGGCGGCAGCGGGTACGTGCGGATCGGGGTGTGGGCGGTCGGGCGTGGGGTCGAGGAGGCGGTCGACGAGGCGCTCGCGGCGCTCGCGGGCTGCGACACGCTCGTCCTCGACCTCCGCGGGAACCCGGGCGGCAACCTCGTCCTCGCGTGCCGCACGCGCGCACGGTTCCTGCGGGAGGAGACGACCCTCGGCTCGATCCGCTACAGCGTCGGCGAGGGCCGGACTCTCCGAGCCGTTCCCGCTCGTCGCCGAGCCCGCGCCGAGCGAGCAGCGCTGGCCTGGTCGGCTCGTCGTCCTCACCGACCCGCTCACGTTCTCCGCGAGCGAGGACTTCCTGCTCGGGCTCCAGGGCCTCGAGCACGTGACCGTCGTGGGTGAGCCGTCGGGAGGGGGCAGCGGCCGCCCGCGCTCGCTGAGACTGCTCCCGGGCTGGACGCTCACGGTGAGCACGGCCTTGACCTACGACAGGGAGGGACGCTGCATCGAGGGCGCGGGGATCCCGGTCGACGTCCGGCTCGCGGCCTTCGACGACGAGCTTCCGGCTCGTGCCGGGGCCATGTGACGTGCGACGATCGTGCCCGTGAGAACGGTCGTCGTCACGGGAGCGTCCTCGGGGATCGGCGAGGCCTGCGCCCGGTGGCTCGTCTGGGCCGGCTGGCGGGTCTACGGCGGCGTGCGAGATGCTGCGTCCGCGGACGCGCTCCGCGAGAACGGCGTCGAGCCGCTCGACGCTCGACGTCACCGATGCCGCGCAGATCGCGGCCGCCGCCGAGGTCGTCGGCGACGAGCTGCACGGGCTCGTCGACAACGCGGGGATCGCGATCGCCGCGCCGCTCGAGCTCGTCCCGCTCGACGAGCTGCGCCGCCAGCTGGAGGTGAACGTCGTCGGGCAGGTCGCGGTGACGCAGGCCTTCCTGCCGGCGCTCCGGCGCACCCGCGGACGGGTCGTCCTCATGGGCTCGATCGGCGGCCGCAGTGCGCTTCCTTTCCTGGGCCCGTACGCGGCCTCCAAGCACGCGCTCGAGGCGGTCGCGGACTCGCTCCGCGTCGAGCTCCGCCCCTGGGGCGTCGCGGTGTCGATCGTCGAGCCCGCGAGCATCCGGACGGCGATCTGGGAGAAGGGCGCGACGCGTGCGGACGAGCTCCGGGACGGGCTTCCGCCGGAGGCCCTGGGCCTCTACGCCGACCGCATGGCCCGCCTCCGGCAGGTCGCGCTCGCCAGGGGGCCGGGGGCCGACCCGGACGACGTCGCCAAGGCCGTCGAGCACGCGCTCACCGCGCGCCGGCCGAAGGCCCGCTACCTCGTCGGCCGCGACGCGCACCTCCGCGCCTGGATCGAGCGGCTGCCGACGCGCCTCCGCGACCGCGTTCTCGCGAAGATCCTGACCGGCTAGGAGGGGCGCACGGAGGCGACGATCGCGGCCGTGTCCGCGGTCGTGAGGATCTCGGCCGCGACGAGGTCGGGATGCCCGAGGAGGTACGCGCGAGCGGGGTCGTGCTCGCCCCGACCCGGCGTGAGGTCGTCGATCACGAGCATGCCTCCCGGCGCGAGCAGCGCGAGCGCCGGTCGGCCCTCTCGCTCGGGCTCGCTGCTTGAAGCCGCCGGCGTCCAGGAAGAGGAGATCGAAGGGCGCCCGCGGAGGGAGCTCCTCGCGCCAGTCGCCGGCGAGGAGCTCGACGTTCTCGACGTCGCGGAGCCGTGCGCGGGCGAGCTCGACGCGGCTCTCGTCGAGCTCGACGGTGACGACGGAGCGCGCCGACGTCGCCATCGACGCGGCGCCCTCGCCGAACGCGGTGCCCGCCTCGGCGCAGCGCTTTCCTGCGGCGAGGGTGGCGAGGAGCGCGTGCACCTCGGGTATCGCGGACCCGCCGCCCGTCACGAGACCCGTGCGCGCTACGTCTCGTGGACGCCGCAGCCGAGCCACTCGTGGCCGAAGCGGCGCATCTCGCGCACGACCGGCAGGAGCGCCTCGCCCTTCGGCGTGAGCCCGTACTCGACGCGAGGCGGCGACTCCGGATAGCTCTCGCGTACCACGATGCCCTCGGCCTCGAGCCAGCGCAGCCGCTCGGCGAGCGTCCGGGGGCTGATGCCGGCGCACGAGCGCTCGAGCTCGGTGAAGCGCCTCGGGCCCTCGGAGAGGTCGTGGACGATGAGGACCGTCCACTTCGAGCCCACGATCTCGGCGGCGCCCGCGACGGAGCAGGTCGGCGCCTCGTGGACGGGGAGCATCGTGCGACTGGCCACGAGCTGATTGTAGGGCGCGTTCTTCAGGCCGGCTTGCTGGCGGTGTAGAGGGCGGTCACGAGCGGCTTGGTGACCCTGCCGCCGAACTCCTCGTCGGCGATACGTCGGATCTCGTCGAGGAGGGCATCGCGCCGGTCGGGAGCCAGCGCACGGATCGGCGAGAACGTCCCGAAGAGGCCGCGGATCCCCGCGGCGTCCCATGTGTGCATCCACTCGATCCGGCGCGGCTCGATCGCGTCGAACCCGGCGCGCTCGAGCGCAGCGACGCGAGCCTCGCCGTCGTGCGCGAAGGGAGGTCCGTCCGTCCTTCGGCTGCGACGGGCTCCGCAGCAGATCGCGCATGAGCGGATCCACCGCGTCCCTGAAGGGGTCCGGGCGCCTCGCGTCGCCGAACGCCGTCCACCAGATCGCCACCCAGCCGCCGGGGCGGAGCGCGTCGCGGAAGCTGGCCAGGCCCACCTCCTCGTCGACCCAGTGGAAGGACGACGCTGCCGCGGCCAGGTCGAAGTCGTCCTCGAGCTCGGCAGCCTCGAGCGTGGTCGGACGGATCTCGATGCGCGTCTCCGAGGCCCGTGCGGAGGAACGCGGCCAGGCCCGGATCGGGCTCCAGTGCGACGAGGGGATCGGCGCCGAGCTCGAGCAGCCGGCGGGTCGCCTGGCCCGTGCCGGGGCCGACCTCGAGCACCTTCGACCCGGGGCGCAGCCCGCACCGCTCGCGGAGGATCTCGTACACCTCCTCCGCGTGCCCGGGGCGCGCCGCGTCGTAGCCGGCGGGATCCTGGCCGAAGAGCACGGCGCCGCGTCGCGGCCGAGGATCTCACGCTCCATGGCTAGGCCCAGGCGGACACGTCCAAGTGCCTGGCACTGTAAAGGTCACAAGTTGGCGCTGATGTGTCCACAGGCGCGCCGCTCGGCTTCAGTCCCAGGGCGGAGGGTTGTGCGTCCAGCGTCCGCCCACCATCGTCGCCACGACCTCGACCGTCTCCAGCTCGTCGGATGGGCACTCGAGCGGGTCGCGCGAGAGCACGACCAGGTCGGCCAGGTACCCCGGGAGCAGCTTGCCGCGCCGCCGCTCGTCGCCGGTGAGCCAGGCGGGGTTGACCGTCGTCGCCAGGAGCGCCTGCTCGACCGTCACGCTCTGCTCCGGACGCCAGGCGGCGCGGTCGTCGATCGTCCGCCGGACGCCCGCCCGGATGCCCGCGAGCGGGTCGAGCTCCTCCACGGGCGCGTCGGACCCGTTCGCGACGAGCGCGCCCGAGCCCCACAGCGACCGGAACGCGTAGGTCCCGTCGATCCGGTCGGCCCAGAATCGCTCCGCGAGGTCGCGGTCGGAGGGGGCATGGCTGAACTGGACGGAGCAGGCGACGCCGAGCTCCGCGAAGCGGCCGACGTCCTCCGGCGCGAGGCACTGGGCGTGCTCGATCCGCTGGCGGAGCCCGCGCGGCTGCCACTCGTCGCGCGTCGCCTCGAACGCGTCGAGCGCCTCCCGGTTCGCGCGGTCGCCGATCGCGTGGACGGCCACGGGCCACCCGGCCCGCGCGGCGCGCCGCACGACGTCGGCGAGCTGCTCGCCGCTCGTGATGCACACGCCCGTGCCGTCGAGCAGCCACGCGGTCTGGGAGCCCAGCGTCCCGTCCATGAAGGCCTTCAGGTAGCCGATCCGGAGGAAGTCGTCGCCGATGCCGGAGCGGAGGCCGAGCGACTCGAGCTCGGGCAGCCGCTCGTACGGGATCGACTGCCAGACGCGCAGGGTCAGCCCTCCCTCGGCGGCGATCCGCCGGAAGATCGCGGGCGCGCCGAGCCAGCCGTCCTTGTCGTGGATCGCGACGACGCCGCGGCTCGCGGCGACCGCGAGGCCCTCGCGCGTCGCCTCCACCCACTCGTCCTCGGGGACCGTCGCGAAGCGCGCGCGGAACTGCCAGGCCGACTCCTCGCGCAGGACTCCGGTCGGCTCCCCCCGGCCGTCGCGCTCGACGACGCCGCCGTCGACCTCGAGCTCGCCGTCCGCGAGCGCGAGCGCCGCCGAGTTGAGCCAGAGCGAGTGGTAGTCCTTCGACCAGAGCAGAGCCGGAACCTCGCCCGTGACCTCGTCCAGCGCCTCCTTCGTCGGCTGGGTCGCCCAGTCGGCCGAGCGCCACCCGGTCCCGCGGATCCACGAGCCCTGCCGGGGATGCGAACGGACCCGCTCGAGCGCCTCGTCGAGGCCGCGACACGCCCTCGAGCCGAACGTCGCGCCGAGCGAGCGACCAGGTCGGGAAGTGGACGTGCGAGTCCGTGAACCCGGGGACGACGCAGCGGCCACCGAGGTCGACGATCTCGGGCGAGGGGAGCGCCGTCTCGTGGGTCGCCGACGCCGCCCGCCACGCGGTCGCCCGCGATCGCGAGCGCGCGGGCGATCGGCAGCGACGAGTCCATCGTGCGGACGACGCCGTTCTCTAGGATCATCCGGCGCGACTGTAACGACGCGGGAGGGTGGCAGATGATCGACCACGTGATCCTCAACGTGCGCGACTACGCGGCCAGCAAGCGTTCTACGAGCAGGCGCTCGGCCGCTCGAGTACGAGGTCGTGCTGGAGCTCGGGGAAGACGGCTGCGGGTTCGGGCGGAGGGGCAAGCCGGACTTCTGGATCGTGCGCCGCGGCGAGCCGCACACGGACGTCCACGTCGCGTTCGTCAGCCCCGACCGCGCGTCGGTCGACCGCTTCCACGCGGCGGCGCTCGCGGCAGGTGGTGCCGACAACGGAGCGCCCGGGCTGCGACCTCACTACCACGAGCACTACTACGCCGCCTTCGTCCGCGATCCGGACGGCAACAACGTCGAGGCGGTCTGCCACACATCCGCAGCGTGAACGAGCTCCGGCCCGGCCTCTGGACGTGGACCGCGCCGCACCCGTCCTGGACGCCGGAGCAGGGCGGCCCGGACGGGTGGGAGGAGCGCGTTCGCTCGTACGCGCTCGACGCCGGCGACGCCTCGTCCTCTTCGACCCGCTCGTCGAGGCCTCCGAGGTCGAGACCCTCGCAGGTGGACGCCCCGTCGTCGTCCTCCTCACGAACTACTGGCACCGTCGGAGCACGCCGGAGCTCGTCGCTGCCCTGGGCGCCGTCGTGCACGCGCCCGCGTCCGCCGTGGGCCAGTTCGACTTCGCGGTCGAGTCCTACTCCCTCGGCGACGACCTCCCGGGCGACGTCGAGCCCCAGCCCGCGGCGTACGTGGACGACGCCACGCTCTGGATCCGCGGCCATGCCGCGCTCGTGTCCGGGGACACCTTCACGCGTGGCCCGCAGGGGTTCCGTCTCCAGCCCGACTCCTGGCTCGAGGAGGGGCTCACGCCGGAGGGGCGCCTGGAGCGGCTCCGGCCGCTCCTCGAGCTGCCGGTCGAGCTGCTGCTCCCGACCCACGGCGACCCGGTATCCGAGGACGCGCGCGAGGCGTTGCGCACCGCGCTCTCGGCCTAGACTGCGACCGTGCCCTGGGAGCCGCTGACCGACGAGCAGCTCGAGATCCGCGAGCTCGTCCGAACGCTCGCCCGCGAGCGCATCGCGCCGCGCGCGGCGGAGATCGACGAGTCCCACGAGTTTCCCTGGGACGTCGTCGACCTCTTTCGCGAGCACGGGCTCTTCGGCCTCCTCTTCGACGAGGCGTACGGTGGGACGGGGACCGGGACGCTCACCTCGCTCGTCGCGATCGAGGAGGTGTCGAAGGTCTGCGCGACGAGCGGCCTCCTCCTCGCGGTGCAGGAGCTCGGCTCGCTCGCGCTCAAGCTGGCCGGGACCGACGAGCAGAGAGCGCGCTTCCTGCCGACGCTCGCCTCGGGCGAGGTGCTCGCCGCGTACGCCCTGACCGAGGCGGGCTCGGGCTCGGACTCGGCCGCGATGCGGACGACCGCGCGGCGGGACGGCGACGAGTACGTCCTCGACGGCTCGAAGCGGTTCATCACGAACGCGTCGGTCGCCGGGCTGTACACGGTGTTCGCGAAGACCGATCCCGACGCCGGGCCACTCCGGGATCTCGGCGTTCGTGGTCGAGGCGGGCACGCCGGGCTTCGAGGTCGCGCGGCTCGAGCCGAAGATGGGCATCGCGGGCTCGACCACCGGCGAGCTCGTGTTCGACGGCGCCCGCGTGCCGGCGGCCAACCTGCTCGGCGAGGAGGGGGAGGGGTTCAAGATCGCGATGCGCGTCCTCGACCGCTCGCGGCCGGGCGTCGCGGCCCAGGGGCTCGGCATCGCCCAGGGCGCCACCGACTACGCGCTCGAGTACGCCCGCACGCGCGAGACGATGGGGAAGCCCATCGCGGAGCATCAGCTCATCGCGGCCAAGCTCGCCGACATGGAGACGCGCTGCGAGGGCGCGCGCGGGCTCCTCTACCGCTTCGGGCGCATGGTCGACGAGGGCGCGGCGGACGCCGAGCTCACGAAGGCCTCGGCGATGGCCAAGCTGGCCTGCACGGACGCGGCCATGTGGGTCACGACCGAGGCCGTCCAGGTCCTCGGCGGCTACGGCTACATCAAGGAGTACCCGGTCGAGCGCATGATGCGCGACGCCAAGATCACGCAGATCTACGAGGGCACGAACGAGATCCAGCGCCTCGTGATCGCGCGCGAGATGCTGAAGGAGTCGCGCGCGTTCCTCCTCGCCGGCGTCGCGTAGCCCTACCGGCAGACGCGGCTGCGCGGCGTGCGGCCGTCCCAGCTGAAGCCGGCTGCCGACGCGCGCGCGACCGTCGTCACCGCGCAGGTGCCGCTGCGCACGGAGATCCGGAGGAGCGCGCGCCCTGCCGGGCCGGTCGCGACGCGCCTCGCCGACGCCAGCCGCCCGCCCGATCGCACCTCGACGCGGAGGGCGGCTCCCGACACGGGCCGTCCCGCACCGTCGATCGCCGGCACCGCGAGGCGCGCGCCGGTCGCCGTCCGCCGGGAGTCGATGCCCGCGATGCGGAGCGTCCCGGGGAGCACGGTGACGGACGCGGCGGCCGAGCCGGCGGCCGTGGCGGTCGCGACGACGCGGCCCTGCCGGACGAGGCGACCGGCGGTGAACGCCGTCCCGCCACCGCTCGTCGGCTCCACCGTGCCGAGCCCCGCGGGCACGACCCGCCAGGCGAACGTCGCGGGTACGGCGTTCCCGAAGGCGTCGGTCGCGGTCGCCCGGAGTCGGAGCGATCCCCGCGCGCGTACGGATCCGCGACGTGGGGGACACCGCCACGCGCGAGACGGGGCCGGGAGTCACCGTCACCTGCTGCGTCGCGCTCGTCGTCCCTGGCGCCGAGGCGGTCAGCACGTGGCTCCCCGCCCCGGCATCGAGGTAGTAGACGCCCTCGACGGTGCTCGCGCCGGCCGCGACCGTGACCGTCAGCGCCGGGACCCAGGGCCCGGTCGGGCTGGTCGAGAACGTCCCCGTCGCGGAGCTCGAGCGGAGCGTCACGGCGAGGGGCGCCCGCGGCGGCGCGGGTAGGCCCGTGCTCGTCACGAGCCGGAGGCCGATCGGGGCGGAAGCCGTCCCCGCCGCCAGGGTCTGCGAGGGCGTCGTGAACTCGAGCAGCGGCTGGCTCCACGCCCGGAACGACCTCCACGCCTCGCTCGGGCTCGCGTCGGCGAGGTCCCCGACGCACCACAGCGTTCTGCCCGGGCGGCCCGCAGGCACCGCCGCCCGGAACCTCGGGGTCGACAGGCTCGCCCGAGTCGCGCACGGCCGCGGCCAAGCGGTCGAGCACGGAGCTCGTCTGGGCGGCGAAGTCCGCGGCGGGCGTCCCCGAGGCGTTCCGCGGGGCCCAGGCGAAGCCCCAGTGGTCGCGGGCCTGTCCCGTCGTCGCGGTGTGGAAGCGGAGAGCGTCGACCTGGGCGGACACGTACGCCGCCATCTGCTCCGCCGGCACCATCGTCCAGCCGTAGCCCGAGTCCCGCTGCCAGGCTGCGTTCGCGAGGGGGCTGTACGCGTCGCGCAGGTACGAGCGCGCGACCTCGATCTCCGCCGGGCCTGCGTCCGCGAGCACGCGCACGTGCTGGAGGTAGTCGGTCAGGTACTCGCGGCGGACCTCGGTCGCCGCGCCGGGAACGGCCCAGCTGCGGACGTCCCCGTACACCTCCTGGGACCAGTCGGTCACGTACGTCGCGACCTCGGCCCAGAACGACGCGTCCGTGAGCCAGCTCTGGACCGTGCCCTGGTACGTGGAGAGGTCGGCCGTCCGCTGGCCGAGCCCGATGACGAAGACCGCGCCCGGCGCGGGCCGAGCGCCGACCCCTCCCTCGTACAGGCCGCGCAGGAACTCGCGGAGGCTCGCGCGCGCCTCGCCGTCTCCCCTGCGGACGGCCGAGCCGACCTCGTTGAGCACCCAGGTGTCGCCCCTGGCGACGTCGTACCCGGCGGCCGCCATCCGCTCGCGCGCCGTCACCCCGGCCGTGTGCCAGCTGCTCCCGGTACTCGCGACCCAGCGACTCCAGGTCGCGAAGTGGATCTCCGCGAGGGCATGGAACCGCGGGCCGAGGGCCCGGATGCGCCAGGCCTGGTCGGCGCGCGGCTGCGTCTTGTCGGCGACGACCGGCGGGATCGAGACGTAGTAGTCGGCGCAGGGCGAGGCGCTCGCAGCGAGCTTCGTCGCCAGGCGCAGCCAGTCGGTCGCGGCGTAGAAGACGGCACGCAGCGGGCGGCAGGCAGCCGTCGCCTGCGCGCGCGGCGCACGCCGGGCGACGAGGCGGGCCCAGAGCGCAGCCGTCTCGCGCCGGCGCGAGCGACGGGACGGGCTCCGGCTCGGCGGGCCTGCGAGAGTCCGCGCTCCCCGCGCTGGCCGCCGACAGCGCGACCGCGAGCGCGAGCAGCAGCGAGAGCGACAGCCGCGGGCCGGGCATGGCGCGACGCTAGCTGGAGGCTGTGAGCGGCTCGTAAACGCCGTCATCGGGGAGCGCGGGTCGCGGGGGCGCCGGCCCCGGGAGGCCGGCGCCCCACCCCTGAGCCTCCTACGCGCGGCCGCAGTGGACGAGCGCGTTCAGGCAGCCGTCCACGAGCCGCCGGAGCGCGCCCGGGTTCCACGCGTTGAAGAAGTCGGCGTGCGCGCTGAACTGCCCGCCCGAGGCGAGCGAGAAGCCCTCCCCGCCGCGAGTCGGATAGCGGTAGATCTGCGCGAGCGCGGGAACGGGAACCGGGTGCGTCGACGGGCAGCGCCCGCGCATCGCGTACGCCATGTGGCTCTTGTGGTCGGGGCTGTCGAGGCGACGGCCGTCCCAGCAGCTCGGGAAGCGGATGTGCAGTCGGAGGAACGACCCGCGCTGCGCCGGGCACGTCGGCACCGTGCTGGACGGGGCGACGCCGCTCCCGGCGCCGCAGCTCCAGAACGTCACGCCCATCCCCTGCGGGGCTGGTGGCCGCCGCGTCGCCCGCGATGACCCGCAGCCCGTTCGGGAACGTGTTCACCGGGGCGAGGCTCGCGCGCCGGTAGTAGATCGTGGCTGCCTGCGGAAGGACGAGGCTCGTGCCCTGGTACAGCGCGGGCACCCAGTACGCGGCCGTGTCGTCGGAGCGCAGGCACGTCGTCCCGCCCGAGCGCAGCGAGCCGAACGTCGAGGACGCGTTCGTCGTCCGGTTGCCCACGAACGTGTGCAGGTGGGAGGCGCCCGGCTTCCCGGGGAAGACGATCGGGTCGTCCGGCCCCTGGTGGCTGAACCGGCAGTTCTCCACGAAGTTCACGCCGCGCAGGTCGGCGCGCCGGAGGTCGCCCGTCACGTCCCCGGCCGGCGGCTTCGCAAGTGCGGTGGACGCGATGCCGACGACGACGAGGCCGGCGAGGGCGATGAAGAGGGCTCGTGCTCTCACGTCGGTGTACCTCCCCGAGATCGATGACTCCGCGCGAAGTCAGACACCGAACCGTTGTCATTCCTTGAGCGAATTGTCACGCGCGCGTAAGCATTCGGTACGGATGCGCTCGGGGGACGCAAGTTCCGGCCGCGCAGGGAATCCTCTCTCGTAGAGCCGTGATCCACGGCTATGCACCCTTGGACGAAGGAGGGACGACATGAGGAAGTCCATGCTGCTCGCCTCGCTTGCGCTCACCGGCGCGCTCGCGCTCGCCGTGGTCGGTGGGGTCGGCGCGGCGCAGTCCAAGAAGCCGCCGACGGCGGGCAAGCCCTCGCGCTCGGCGACGCCCGTGTTCAAGCTCCGGCTCAAGCCGAGCCAGGAGGTGCCCGCGATCAAGGGCCTGAAGGCCGACGCGGTGGGCAGCGTCACGTTCGACCTGACGCGGAACAGCTCGGGAGTCATCACCTCGGGTGAGGTGATCTTCTCGTTCAACTACGCGTTCCCCGGCTCGGTGACGATCTCGGGGCTCCACATCCATCAGGGAGCAAAGGGGGCGAACGGGGGCATCGTCGTCGACTCCGGCACGAACGAGCCCGCCGACGCGGACGGCGTGGGCAACGTGACGAAGGTCGTCGCCGGCGCACCCGCGACGCTGCAGGCGATCCTGGACAACCCGCGGGGGTACTACGTCAACCTGCACACGACGACCCCCAGCCATCCGGCCGGCGCGCTGCGCGCGCAGATGCACAACCCGACGAAGCGGTAGGCCCGGCTCGACACGGGGGGCGGGTATGCCCGCCCCCCGGTCATGCGCTTGCGGAGTCACCGGACGAGGAGTTGAATCGCTCTGGTCCACCGAAGGAGGAGCGATGCCGACGTACATCAGCCTCATCAACTGGACGGAGAAGGGGATCGCTGGGTTCGCGGACACCGTCGACCGCGCGGAGGCCGGCAAGCAGCTCGCGGGGAAGTTCGGCGGCGCCCTGAAGGAGATCTACTGGACGATCGGCCCGTACGACATCGTCGCGATCTCCGAGGCGCCGGACGACGAGAGCGCAACGGCGTTCGCGCTCGCCCTGGGCTCGCAGGGCAACGTGCGCACGACCACGATGCGCGCCTTCTCCGCCGACGAGATGCGCGGGGTGATCGCCAAGACCGGCAACTGAGGGGATCTCCCGGCCGCAGGCGGGTCAGCCGTCGGCCGATGCGCGACGTGCGAGCGCGATCCCGGTCAGCGCCTCCCGGACGACGCGATCGGCCACGAGCGCCGTGACGTCCGCGGAGCCCACCGCGGTGGGCAGCACCTCGACGACGTCGAGGCCGACGACGGAGAGTCCTCGGGCGAGCTCGCGGCACGCCCAGAGCAGGTCGCCGGACGTCATCCCGCCGGGCTCGGGTGTCCCGGTGCCGGGTGCGGTCGCGGGGTCGAGGACGTCCACGTCGACGGTGAGGAAGGCAGGCCCGTCGCCGACCGCGGCGAGCGTCCGCTCGACGATCTCGCGGATCCCGAGGTCGCGGACGTCGTGCATGAAGAACGACGTGATGCCGACCTCGTCCTGCCACGAGAGCTCGGCGTCGCCGGGCCAGTAGCCGCGGAGCCCGATCTGCACGTAGCGGGTCGGGTCGACGTGCCCGTCGCGCACGAGCCGGTACATCGGCGTCCCGTGGGAGCGCTCGACCCCGAACACCTCGGTTCCCGTGTCCGTGTGCGTGTCGAAGTGCACGAGCCCGACGGGCCCGTGGCGCGCCGCGACCGCGCGGATGCTCGGCTCCGTGATCGAGTGGTCGCCGCCGAGGACGACCGGAATCGCTCCCGAGGCGACGACCTGCCCGACGACGAGCTCTATCTGCTCGTGCGTGCGCGCGGGGTCGGCCGGGATGACCGCCGCGTCCCCGAAGTCCACGACCCGGAGCTCGGCGAAAGCGTCGACCTTCGCCTCGAGATGCGGACCGGGAGGGCAGCTCGCCGCACGGATCGCGCGTGGGCCGAACCGCGCTCCCGGACGGTCGGAGACGAGATCGTCGGTCGGGGCGCCGACGACCGCCACGTCGACGCCCTCCAGCTCCGCTGGGTCCTGCGTGTAGGGCATGCCGGCGAACGTGAGCAGGCCCGCGTAGTCGGGCTTGTCGGGGAGGCCGAGCTCGCGCCAGCGCTCGAGCGGGTCGATCACCGCGCGATCATCCTCCCGGAGGCGTCGCCGCCGGGTAGCGCTCCCGCACGGCGTCGACGTACGCGGCGAGGCGGTCCGCCAGCTCCGCGTCGCGCAGCTCGAGGACGTTCTCGGCGTTCCGCTCGCCCGAGCGCGAGAGGTTGAAGCTCCCGACGAAGCAGGTGTCGTCGGCGACGACGATCTTCGCGTGCAT
The DNA here is from genome assembly GCA_963705535.1 of uncultured Actinomycetes bacterium. GTDB lineage: Bacteria > Actinomycetota > Thermoleophilia > Gaiellales > Gaiellaceae > GMQP-bins7. Next base: position 394,043 of record CAVPJY010000002.1, on the reverse strand, counting down.
GAAGTCGTGGACGGACTCCGGTGTCCAGGGCGTCGTCACCTTCCCGCTCCAGGGCGCGCCCTCGATCACGCGCCGCAGGAGAGGGATCTTCCACTCGCTGACGCCGTTCGTCCGCCACTGCTCGAACACCTGGTCGACCTGCGTGTCGTCGACGACGCCGGCCAGGTCGCAGCGGTTCTCGTTCACGACCTCGACCAGCGTGCCGAGGATCGGGCCGGAGGTGAGCACCGGCGACGCGATCCGGATCCGCTCGCGCGCCTTTCCGAGGTGCTTCGCGATCCGGTGCGAGAGCGCCTCCCCGTACTCGGGGCAGAACCACGCCCTGGCCCGGATGCCGTCGACCTCCTCGGGCCGCGGCTGCGCGTCCCCGGTCCCCTCCACGATGCCCCGCTCCCACAGCTGGTCGAAGGTGAGCGTGTACGCGTACGCGATCTCGCGCGACGACACGGTGACGATGACGTTCTCCTGCCGCGACCAGGAGTCGTCCGTCCAGTTCGTCGAGCCCGTCCAGACGGCGCTCCCGTCCCGGACGACGAACTTGTGGTGCATGAGGTCGGGTATCCCCGCGACTCCCCGCGTCTCGACCGGGAGCGCCTCGATCGCCTCGGGCGCGGTCTCCGGCGGGGGCGGTACCGGGATCGGCCCCGGGTGGGCGACGTTGTAGAGGAACCGGACGGCGACGCCGCGCTGGACCGCGGCCAGCAGGCCCGCCAGGACGAGCGCGCCGGCGTCCGTCTCGAACCGGACGTCGTACACCGCGATGTCGAGCGTCCGCTGGGCCGCGGCGAGGAAGCCGGCGATGCCACGCGCGACGTCTGCGGGCCGCTGGCCGCCGTCGGTCAGCGTCACGAGCTCGACCGCCCGCGCGGCGGGCGGGTCGGTCACGCCGTCTGCGCCGCCCGGACCGAAGCCTTGTGCGCGCGCTTCTGCGTCCATCAGGACTCCTTGGACGAGTCCGTGAGGGGTCCCTGAAGCTTTGCCAGCGCTGCCTGCGCCCGCCCGACCATGACGACGTTGCCCTTGCGCTCGAAGAGCCCAAGGGCCGTCTCCAGCTCGCCGGCTGCATCTTCGCGCCGATCGGCTAGCTCGAGCACCTCGGCCAGATCTGAGAGCGCATCGCCCAGCGAGTTGATCATCTCGGCCTCGTCGCCGATGGCAACCGCCTCGCGGGCGAGGTGCTCTGCCTCGGCGTGCTCGCCGCGCCGCGCGAGCACCTTCGCCCGCACCTGCCTCGACAGCATCTGCGTGATGGCATCGTCGCTGGCACCGAGCTCCGCCGCTTCAACAGCCCGCCGCTCGGCCTCGTCGAGCCGAATCGAGCGCATAGTAGCGCTTGCGCCAGCATCCCTAACGCGGTCGACAGCCATCCCCGCTCGCCGGCCTCCTCGAGCAGCCTGCAGCCCTCCTCACCGAACTCGGCGGCGGCGGCGGGCTTTCCCTGCGAGCAGCTCCACGCCGGCGCGTCCCTGAGCAGTCACCATCGCGAGGCCGGTCGTCGAGCCTCGGTCGGCATATTCCGCGCACAGGTCGGACAGGATCGCGCGCGCCTCCTCGAAGCGGCCGAGCATCGAGAGCCCACCGGCGCGAAACGACCGCAGCATCGGATTCCGCACACTGGCGGCCTCCTGCTCGTCGAGCCAGGCGAGGAGCTCCGGGGCAGGGGTGCTACCGAAGTGGCGACTTGCAGCGATCCAGACCCAGAGCGACGCCTCCAGGTGCGGCAAGCCTGTTCGCCGTGTGTGGACCAGCGCTCGCTCGTAGGCCCCCAGGGACGCATCCATCCGAGCGCGATAGAAGTCCACCATCCCGAGCCCGCGATATGCGATGCACAGCGCGAACTCGTCGCCGGCATCCTCGAGCACAGGCAGCGCCGCGTCGACGAGGACGGCCAACTTCTCGGCTGCACCCTCAGGCTCGACGAAGAGGCGTAGCATGCTCTCCTCGATCCGCCCGCTGAGCTCGGCAACGCGATCTCCCGCCTCCGCCGCCTGCTCGGCTTGCGCCCCCGCAGCGAGGTAGGCGTCACGAATCTGGCCGGAGGAGAAGAGCGCGTTGAGACGATCGGACGCGAGCGCGGTGTCGATCTCGCCCGAAGGCACGAGCGCGAGAGCGCGGTCGAGGAGGTTCAGCGCGGCGGGGAAGTCCTCCCGTCCCAGAGCACGCTGCCCCGCCACTGTTAGTCGTCGTCGGGCGGCGTCTGCCAGCTCCCCGCCGCGAGCGTCGCCGAGCTCGTGCCGGTAATGCCACGCCTGTTCCAGGTGGTAGCCGAGGATCTCCTCGAGCTCGACGAGCTCGGTTCCGTGCGCCTCTAGCCAGGCAGCGAACTGCTCGTGCAGCTCAGCCCGCGTCGCCTTCGAGAGTGCGTCGTACGCGGCTTCTCGAATCAGCAAGTGGCGGAAGCGGAAGGCGTCCTCGCCGGGGAGCTGCGTCTTGTCTGGACGGACGAGCTCCTTGCGAACGAGCGTGGTCAGCCGTGCCATCACCTGCGGATCCTCGGGCGCCAGCGCTTGCACCGCGCCTCGGTGGAACACCCGTCCTTCGACCGAGCCGCACTGAAGCACCTCCCGCTCCTGCACCTCGAGCTGGTCGAGGCGGGCGGCGAGCAGAGCCTGGATCGTCGGCGGCACCATCACCTCACCGTCGCCCGACTCGCGAACGAGGGCCACCATCTCCTCGACGAAGAGCGGGTTGCCCTCGGCCGCCTGACTGATCCTGGCGCGCATGGCGTCGTCCACTGCGGCCAGGCTGTCGACCAGGCGCTCTGTCTCCTCGGGCGCGAGCGGTGCGAGCAGCACGGTCGTCGCGTTCACCTTGCCGCCACCCCAGCCTGTCCGGCGGTCGAGGAGGTCCGGCCTGGCCATGCAGAGCAGCAGGATGGGCGCGTCGCGAGAGAGGTCGGCCACGTGCTCGACGAGGTCGAGAAAGGTCTCCTCGCCCCAGTGCACGTCGTCGAAGACACAGATGAGCGGACGCTCGGCCGCCACCGCCTCGAGCAGCTTGCGAAAAGCCCAGGCGATCTCCTCGCTCGAGGTGACCATCGTCTCGTCGCCCATGAGCCCGCGGATCGTCCGAGCTGCCAGCTCGTCCAGGTCCGCCTCTGGCAGTTGCTTGACGATCTCCACTACGGGCCAGTAGGTGATTCCCTCGCCGTACGGAAGACAGCGTCCCCGAACGACGACCGCATTCTCGAGCGACGCCAGGAACTCGGCCGCGAGCCGGGACTTGCCCACCCCGGCCGGCCCGAGGACCGTGAACAGATGGCAGGCGCGCTCCCGGATCGAGCGCTCGTAGGCACGCGTGAGGAGCTCGAGCTCATCGAAGCGACCGACCATGGGCGCTTCGAGGTGACGATCGCTGGCAAGCGCCTCCGAACGGAGGAAGAGCAGCCGATAGGCCCCGACCGGTTCGGCCTTACCCTTCAGCTCGAGTGCCTCGACCGGCTCGACCTCGGCGGCGTCACGGGTGAGCCGATAGGTCTCGTCGGCGACCAGGATCTCGCCCGGCTGGGCGGCCTGCTCGAGCCGCGCGGCGGTGTTCACTGCATCGCCCGTCGCGAGCCGCTCCTCCGTCCCAGTCACTACCTCGCCCGTCGTCACGCCGATGCGGCACTCGACGCCCAGCTCGGGTAATGCCTCGCGCATCTCGACGGCGGCCCGCAGCGCCCGCAGCGCGTCGTCCTCGTGCAGTGTGGGAACCCCGAAGACCGCCATGACGGCATCACCGATGAACTTCTCGACCGTGCCGCCGTGGCGCTCTACGATCGCCTTCATGCGCTCGAAGTAGCGGGAGAGCACGGCTCTCAGCGCCTCGGGGTCGAGCCTCTCGCCCAGCTCGGTCGAGCCGGTCACGTCGCAGAAGAGGACGGTCACGGTCTTGCGCACTTCCTTCGCAGCGGCCGCGCGTACTCCGAGCGGCGTCGCGCAGTTCAGGCAGAACTTGGCCCGCTCGGGGTTCTCCTCACCGCACTGCGGGCACGTCAGCACGAGCCGAGTCTACGACCGGATGCGCACGTTCGACCTGCGGCGCCCGGTGTGGGCCGCCTATGAATGTGGCGACATCGCGGGCCCGAGGCGGAGATCAGGCGCTTCGCGCTTGTTCTCGACGGGCGCTCTTGTAGGCGCGCTTTGCGGACTGGTAGTCCGCGAGCGCCTGCGGCGAGTCGACGGCGCCGAGGCAGGGGTGGTCCGGCACGAGCTCGGCGGCCGCGTCGACGCCGAAGCGGAGCGCCAGCACCGAGCCGAGACCCGTGATCTTCATCGCCCCGAAGCCGGGGAGCGCGCCGATACGCCTGCGTAGGTCGTCGGCGTCCGCGGCCTCCGTCCAGACCCGCTCCGCCCGTCCGTCGTACTCGTCGACGACCAGCGAGCAGAGCTCCTGCACGCGGCGCGCCATCGCGCCCGGGAAGCGATGGATCGCGGGCTTCTGACGGAATGCCTCCTCGAGCTCGGCGGGGTCCATCGCGGCGATGTGCGCGGCGTCGAGGCCGCCGATCCGCTCCTTCAGCTTCAGCGGGCCCGAGAAGGCGGTCGGCACCGGCACCTGCTGGTCGAGCGCGAACCCGATGAGCAGTGCGAGCGGCTCGCGCGCGATGAGCTCGTTCGCCGCCTCCGACTCCGTGAAGTAGAGAGCGTCGGGCATGGCCTCGATACTAGTCGCGCGCTGCCGTCACAGGTTCTCCGCGATCCGCTCGGCGATCGCCGCCGTCGTCAGGTTCGTGTTGGCTCGCGGGATGGTCGGCATGAAGGAGGCGTCGCAGACGTGGAGCCCGTCGACGCCGAAGACGCGGCCGTGCGTGTCGACCACCGTGCCGAGCGGGCACGTGCCGGCCGGGTGGAAGTAGTTGCGCGCGGTCGTCCGTACGTGCTCGGCGGGGTCGACGCCCGCCGGGCTCACCTCTCCGCCGAGGAGCGGCCCGAGCGCGTCCGTCGCGGCCAGCCGGCGCGCGAGGTCGATGCCCTCGAGCAGCGTGCCGAGGTCCTCCTCGTCCGCGAGGTAGCCCCGCTCGACGAGCGGGGGCTCGTGCGGGTCGGTCGACCTGAGCCGGACGCGGCCGTGCGAGCGTGGCTTCACGTGGAACACGATCGCGCACGCCTCGTGGCCGGGCGGCGCGTCGACCTCGTAGATCCAGGAGAGGAGGTGGAGGTCCCAGCTCCCGGGTGGGCAGGTGCGCGAGGCGGCCTTCAGCAGCACGTGCGGCTGCACGAGCCGCCCCTCGCGGGCGCGGGCCGCCGCGTCCTCCGCGAGCGACGGTGAGAGCGCCCAGGCGACCGAGATCCCGTAGTGGTCGAGCAGCCGCTCGCCCACGGGCAGCGCGCTGACCGGCGGGATCCCGTGGCGCGCGAGCTCCTCCGCGGGGCCGATCCCGCTCCGCAGGAGGATGGCGGGCGAGAAGTAGGCGCCGGCGGCGAGGAGCACGACTCCCGCGTCGATGCGTGACCCGTCCGCGCAGACGACACCGGTCGCCCGTCCATCGTCGAGCTCGACCCGGTCGACGACGACGTCGCCGACGATCTCCAGGTTCGGCCGGTTGCGGGCGGGGTCGAGGTACGCGTGGGCGGCGTTCCAACGGCGCCCCTCGACGACGTTGGCGGGGAAGGGGGCAACGCCTACGGGCGTCGCCGGGTCGTCGGGACTCGCGAGCGACGGGAACCCGATCTCGCGTGCCGCGTCAGCGAACGCGGCGTGGAACGGCCCGGGCGCCTCGGCGTTCCGCGGTGCGACGCGCAGCGTCGCGCGAGCGCGCTCGAGGTACGGCCGCAGCCCCTCGTACGTCCAGTGCCCTCCCCACTCGTCGTAGTCCTCGGGAGTCCCCTGCACGAGCATGCAGGCGTTCACCGAGGACGACCCGCCCAGCACCCGCCCGCCGAGCGTGCGCCGATCCTCGCCGGCCTCCGGCCAGAGGTGCGTCGAGGGGAGCGCCTGCGGGTCGAGGAGCTCCGGCGGCCAGCGACCCTCCTCGAGCGGTCCGTAGTCCGGCCCGGCCTCGACCAGGCAGACCGTCCGGTCCGGGTTCTCGCTCAGCCGCGCGGCGACGACGCACCCGGCGGTCCCACCGCCCACGACGACGACGTCGTAGCGCACGGGCCGAGGATACGACGGCGTCGGTACTCTCGGTGACGTGGGGGCGCTCGACGTGTTCTCGGCCGCGACGAGAGAGTGGTTCGAGCGCGCGTTCGCGGCGCCGACGCCCGCGCAGGAGCTCGGCTGGCCCGCGATCGCGCGCGGCGGGCACGTGCTCGTCCAGGCGCCGACCGGCTCGGGGAAGACGCTCGCGGCCTTCCTCATCGGCATCGACCGGCTGAACGGCGCGCCGGGGGAGGGGCTGCGGCTGCTCTACGTCTCGCCGCTCAAGGCGCTCAACTACGACATCGAGCGGAACCTGCGAAGCCCGCTCGCGGGGCTGCGCTCGGAGCTCTCGGTCGCCGTGCGAACCGGGGACACGCCGGCCGACGAGCGCAGGCGCATGCTCCGCACGCCGCCCGACATCCTCATCACGACCCCGGAGTCGCTCTTCCTGCTCCTCACCTCGCAGGCGCGCGAGAACCTGCGTGGGATCCAGACCGTGATCCTGGACGAGGTGCACTCCGTCGCAGGGCACGAAGCGCGGCGCGCACCTCGCGCTCTCGCTCGAGCGGCTCGAGCGCCTCGTCGAGGCGCCCTTCCAGCGCATCGGCCTGTCGGCGACCCAGCGGCCGCTCGCCGAGATCGGGCGCTTCGTCGCGGGCACGGGCCGGGAGATCGAGCTCGTCGACGCCGGGATCCGCAAGGAGCTCGACCTCGAGGTCGTCGTCCCGGTCGAGGACATGCGCGAGCTCGGCTCCACGGCGCATCTCTCCGTCCCGCCGCTCGCAGACGGCGTCGAGATGGGGCCTGGCGTCGAGCAGTCGAGCCGCTCGATCTGGCCGTCGATCTACCCCGCGATCCTCGATCTCGTCCGCGCGCACCGCTCGACGATCGTCTTCGTCAACAACCGACGGCTCGCCGAGCGGCTCGCGCTGCGCCTCAACGAGCTGGCCGGCGAGGAGCTGGCTCGCGCCCACCACGGCTCGCTCGCCCGCGAGCAGCGGATGGTGGTCGAGGAGCTCCTGAAGGCGGGGCAGATCCCGTGTCTCGTCGCGACGTCGTCCCTCGAGCTCGGGATCGACATGGGGGCCGTCGACCTCGTGGTCCAGGTCGAGAGCCCGAAGTCGGTCGCGCGTGGCCTCCAGCGCGTGGGGCGAGCGGGGCACGAGCTGCACTCGGTCTCGAAGGGGCGGATCTTCCCGAAGTTCCGGGCCGACCTCCTGGAGTCCGCCGTCGTCGCGCGGGCGATGCGCGAGGGCGCGATCGAGGAGACGCGCATCCCGCGGAACCCGCTCGACGTGCTCGCGCAGCAGGTCGTCGCGGTGTGCGCCGACGAGGAGGTCTCGGTCGAGGACCTCCACGAGCTCGCACGCGGCGCGTACCCCTTCGCCGATCTCTCCCGCGCGCAGCTCGAGAACGTCCTCGACATGCTGGCCGGGCGCTACCCGTCGGACGAGTTCGCCGAGCTCCGGCCGAGGATCGTCTGGGACCGCACGGCGGGGGTCGTGCGCGGCCGGTCCGGCGCCCGCCGGCTTGCCGTGACGAACGCGGGGACGATCCCCGACCGCGGGCTCTTCGGCGTCTACCTCGTCGACGGGGGCGGGCGCGTGGGCGAGCTCGACGAGGAGATGGTGTACGAGGCGCGCGAGGGGCAGACCTTCGTGCTGGGCGCCTCGACCTGGCGGATCGAGGACATCACCCGCGACCGCGTGCTCGTGTCTCCGGCTCCCGGCGTGCCCGGGGTCGCTCCCTTCTGGAAGGGAGAGGGGGTCGGGCGCCCGGCGGAGCTCGGCGCGCGGATCGGCGCGGCGACCCGCGAGCTCGTCGCGCTCGACGACGAGGCGGCGTCGGCGCGTCTCACCGGCGACTACTGGCTCGACGAGCGGGCCGCGCGCAACCTCGTCACGTTCCTCCGCGAGCAGGAGGCGTCGACGGGCGTCGTGCCCTCGGACCGGTCGATCGTCGTCGAGCGCTTCCGCGACGAGATCGGCGACTGGCGCGTCTGCGTGCTCACGCCCTTCGGCGGCCGCGTGCACGCGCCCTGGGCCATGGCGCTGGCCGCGCGGCTGCGCGACACGCTCGACGTCCAGGCGCAGTCCCTCTGGTCGGACGACGGGATCGCGCTCCACTTCCCGGACGCCGACGCACCGCCGTCGCTCCACGACCTCCAGCTCGACCCGGCCGAGGTCGAGGAGCTCGTCATCGCCGAGCTCGGGCAGTCCGCGCTCTTCGGCGCCCGCTTCCGCGAGAACGCCGGCCGTGCGCTTCTCATCCCGCGCCGCCGGCCCGGCCAGCGCACTCCCCTCTGGCAGCAGCGTCTCAAGGCGCAGAGCCTGCTGGAGGTCGCCCGCCGCTATCCGCAGTTCCCGATCGTGCTCGAGACCTACCGCGAGTGCCTCCAGGACGTCTTCGACCTGCCGGCGCTCCGGGGGATCCTGGGCGGCCTGCGGACGCGGGAGCTCGACCTCGTCGAGGTGGAGACGGCGTCCGCGTCGCCCTTCGCGTCGTCGCTCCTCTTCGACTACGTCGCGACCTACATGTACGAGGACGACACGCCGGCCGAGGAGCGGCGCGCGCAGGCGCTCTCGCTCGACCGCGACCTCCTCCGCGAGCTCATGGGCGTCGAGGAGCTGCGCGAGCTGCTCGACGCCGGCGCGATCGAGCAGGTCGAGTCCTCCCTGCGACTGGTGCCGCGGAACGCCGACGAGCTCCACGACCTCCTGCGCCGCGCCGGGCCGCTGCTCGAGGGCGAGCACGACCCTGGCTTCGCGGAGACGCTCGTGCGCGAGCGGCGCGCCTTCCGGGCGCGCGTGGGCGAGCGGGAGCTCCTCGCCGCGGTGGAGGACGCGGGACTCCTCCGGGACGCGCTCGGGACGGTGCCTCCCGGTGGCGTCCCGAACGTCTTCCTCGAGCCCGTGCCAGGCCCGCTCGAGGTGATCCTCCTCCGCTTCGCCAGGACCCACGGGCCATTCACGACCGCGGAGGTCGCGACCCGGTTCGCGCTCGACCCGGCCGAGCTGGAGGCGGAGCTGCACGCCCTCGAGCGGATCGAGAAGCTGGTCCGCGGCGAGATCCGGCCAGGAGGCAGCGAGCGCGAGTGGTGCGACCCGGACGTGCTCCGCCGCATCCGGCGCGCGACGCTCGCCGTGCTGCGCAGGGAGGTCGAGCCGGCCGAGCAGGCGGCGTTCGGACGTTTCCTCCCCTCGTGGCACGGGATCGGGCGGCGCCAGACGCTCCGCGAGGCCCTCGTCCCGCTCCAGGCCGTCGCGCTTCCCGTTCCGCTCTGGGAGAGCGACGTGCTTCCGCGGCGCGTGCCCGGATACCGCCCGGCCGACCTCGACGCGCTGTGCGCGTCCGGGCGACGTCGTCTGGGTCGGGGCCGGGCTCGACCGGGTCGCCGTGTACTTCCGCGAGGATGCCGCCGCGTTGGGTGCTCCTCCCGCCGAGGCGGCTCCCGAGGGCCCGGCGCACGCGGCGGTGCGCGCCGCTCTGACCGGCGGGGCCCTCTTCTGGGACGACCTGCTGCAGGTCACCGAGCTCGACGCCTCGGACGCGCTGCCGGCGCTCTGGGACCTCGTCTGGGCGGGCGAGGTCACGAACGACGCCTGGGCGCCGCTGCGTGCGTCGCGGCGATACGAGTCGCCGCGTCCGGAGCGCCGCCCGCGACGGTTCTCCCGGGCGCGGGCGACCGTCGCCTCACCGACCCAGGGGCGCTGGTCGTCGACCGCACGGCTCTTCGCCGGCGAGCCCGACCGGCGCGCGCTCGCGGAGCTGCTGCTCGAGCGCCAGGGCATCGTCACCCGCGACGGCGTGCGCGGAGAGGGCGTGCGGGGAGGCTACGGCGCCGTCTACGCCGAGCTGCGTGCGCTCGAGACGGTCGGCGTGTGTCGCCGCGGCTACTTCGTGGAGGGCCTCGGAGGTGCGCAGTTCGCCCTCCCCGGCGCGGTCGAGCGCCTGCGCGAGCGACGCGCGTCCGACGAGCCCGAGCTCCTCGTTCTCGCGGCCGCCGACCCTGCGCAGCCGTACGGGGCGGCGCTTCCGTGGCCGCGCCGCGCGGGCGCGCGTGCGGCGCGGGTCGCCGGCGCGTGGGTCGTGCTGCAGGACGGCAGCGCCGTGCTCTTCGTGGAGCGGGGAGGACGCTCGCTCGTCCCGCTGCGGGAGCCGGATCCCGGAGTGGCTGCGGCCGGCGTTCCGGGCGCTCGTCGCGCACGTGCGGGCGGGCGGCGCGAAGCGGCTCGCCGTGGAGCGCTTCGACGGCCTGCCCGTCGCAGAGTCGGACGCCATGCCGCTCCTCGTCGACGCCGGCTTCCTCGCGGGACCGCGCCGCGCCGTGCTGCGGCCATAGCTCGGGCGCTGATCGGAACCCGCTCGCGCGGATTCCGATCGCGCAAGACCCTCAGCAGCGCCCGCTTTCGCGGGCGCTGGGCGTCACGCGCTCACTCCTCGCCGCGCGTGTCGAGCGCGCGAGGTCCCGGACGCGGGAGGAGAGGAGCCGCGCGGGGCGTACCGGGACCCGTGGCCGTGCGCGCGCCTCATCTGTACCCGCTCCTCCGTGGGTTCGTCCTCGGCTCGTTCGTCGTGCTCGGCCGCGAGCTCGAGGAGGGCGCCGAGCTCCCGTTCGCGTTCGAGGAGCACGTGCAGCGCGGGGGGCCGGCCCTCTACGAGCTCCGCCCCCTCGTACGGGCGTTCATCGAGGACCGCGAGCCCGTGCTGCGAGAGCGCGAGGACGCCCGGCTCGCGGTCGAGGAGCTCCTGCGCGAGCCCGCCGCCGAGATCTTCGCGCGGGCGCACGCGGGTCCCCACGCGAACGAGGAGGAAGCGCTCTTCCGAACCGTCCTCCTCGGCCTGCTCGTGTCCACCGCGGACGCCTGCGGGGGCTTCGACTGGGACGACGAGTCCTTCGAGCGTGCGTACGCGCGCCTCGAGCTGTCGCTGTACGGCGAGGCGCGCCGGTACACCGCCGTCGCGCCGCTCGTCGGGCTCACTGTCTCGAAGTCGGTCGTGCTCGGCCCGGGACTCGTCGTCCGCGCGTTCCTGCCCGGGGAGCTCTCCGAGCACTGGCCCGAGGCACGAGGGCTGCTGCCACCGGGGTTCGGGCGCGAGCTCGACCGCTCGGGCGTGCTCGAGCTCCGCCGCGATCTCGGCGCCGGCGAAGAGCCGCCCGACGCACCGGCCGAGATCGCCGACGCGGTGAGCGCGATCCGGCTGACGACCGCCGCCGCCCTCGCCGCCGGGCCCGTCCTCTTCGAGACCCTCGACGGCCGCCCGTTCGGCATCCGGACCGTGCTCCCCATCGCCGCCACGCAGCCTCCCGGCGAGCCCTCCCGGCTCGATGCGTTTCGCGCCCCGATCGCGATCGACGTGCTCGCCGTCCTCGCACGCGCCGACGGCGATCCGGAGCTCGCGGAGGCGCTCGACCGCTGGGAGCTCTCCCTCTTCCAGAACGAGCCGTTCCGGTCGGAGCAGCTGCGCGGCGCGCTCGGGGCGCTCCTCGGGGAGACCTGGCCGCTGCGCTGCTCCGTCCTCCTGTCGGGGGAGGGGAGCGTTCGCGAGGAGCTGTACGGGCAGCTGACGGCGCTCTCGGAGGGCGAGGCCGCGAGCCCGAGCGCGCTCGACGCGGCCCGCCGCGTGATCGTCGCGGCGCTCCAGGCGCGGGACCGGGCCGAGCTCGTGCACGACCTGGACCGGGAGCTGCTGGGGCTGCCGCGGCGGGGCGCGGTCCGGGCCGTCGCGGTCTGACGCGGTCCCGGCGCGAAGACGTACGCCATCCGTGCGCGCAGCGCGTCTACCGTCGTCCCGTGGAGGAGACGCGAGCGCTTCTGGGGCGGCTCGAGCGGATCCGGCTGCTCGACCGGCGCCGTGCGCAGCCCGCCGAGATCGTGGCCGAGCTGCGAGCGCTCCTCGTCGAGGCAGAGCAGTGGGCGAAGGCCGAAGGAGGTGATGCGGGAGCGCGCGCCGCAGCCGAGCTCCGGGCCGCGGTCGAGCGGGCGGACGCGAGCGTTTCGAGCGCGCGGATGCCGGCGGCATAGCGCACCCGGCCCGGGGCGCGCGGGCGTGGTTCGGTCGTGACATGATCGGCGGGTGATCTCGCACTGGGACGACGCACGGACCTGGCGCGGCGAGCGCGGGCACATCGCGGGGACGTGGCGGAGCCTGACGGGCAGGTCGTCGGAGACGGTCGGCGTCAAGCGCATCGAGGTCGACCCCGGGATGTGGTCGACGCCGCTCCACCTCGAGGGCGCCGAGGAGGAGATCTTCTACGTCCTCGGGGGCTCGGGTGTATCCGTACAGTGGGAGGGCGACGAGACCCTCGCCTACGACGTCGGCCCCGGGGACTGCATCGTCCATCTCCCGCTCGAGAACGCCCACACGCTGCGGGCGGGCGAGGACGGCCTCGACGTCCTCGCGTTCGGCGAGCGCACGTTCGCTCCCGGCGCGACCTGGCTCCCGCGCGCGGGTGTCGCCTGGCTCGGCGAGACCTGGGCGCCGGTCGGTGCCGAGGAGGACCACCCGTGGGCGCGTGAGGCGGCGGCAGGCCCGCCCGAGGTCGGTGACGTCGCGCCCCGGCCCGCGAACATCGTCAACGTGGACGACGTCGAGGCGGTCGAGCGCGACGGCCAGACGGTCGGGAGGCGGATCCGCGACCTCGCGCGTGCCGCCGGGTCGAAGCGAACCGGGCTCCGCTACTCCGAGGTCCGACCCGGCAAGCTCGGCTCGCCGCCGCACTGCCACTCGCTCGAGGAGGAGATCTTCGTCGTGCTCGACGGGACGGGGCACGTCCTGCTGTGGGAGGCGGACGGTGTGGTCGAGCACGAGGTCCGCCGCGGCTCGGTCGTCGTGAGGCCGCCGGGAACCGCCGTGCCGCACGCATTCAGAGGCGAAGACGACGGCCTCACGCTCCTCCTGTACGGGACACGCAACCCGGGGGACGTCTGCTTCTACCCGCGCTCGGGAAAGGTCTTCTTCCGCGGGATCGGGCTCGCCGGCCGCATCGAGCCGCTCGACTACTGGGAGGGCGAGGAGTGACGACTGCCGACCCGCTCGGGCGGCACGTGAGGCAGCGCCCGCGAAGCGGGCGCCTTCAGGGGTTTTCGCGCCTTGCGCATGAAGGAGAACGGGTGGGCGACTTGAAGGTGACGCGGTCATGGGGCTCTCACGCATCCTCCCGCGGTCCAGCTCGCGGCCCGAGCCGGTGGCCGACGAACCCGCCTCCGAGCCCGCTGGCCAGGCAGGAAGCGGCCATCTCCAGGCCGTCCCCGTGCCGGAGGCGCCGCCCGCTCCCGAGGAGCGGCTGATGGCGAGGGTCATCGCGTTCGCGAACCAGAAGGGCGGCGTCGCGAAGACGACGACGACGCTCAACCTCGGCGTCGCGCTGAAAGAGATGGGCAACCGCGTTCTGCTGATCGACCTCGACCCGCAGGGGAACCTGACCATGAGCCAGGGCATGAACCCCGATGCGATCGAGCGGTCGATGTTCGACGTCCTCGTGCACCGCGTACCGATCTCGGACATCATTCACACGGTCGAGGTGGACATCGCCGTCGCCTCGATCGACCTCGCCGGAGCGGAGCTCGCGCTCTCCGCGCTCATCGGCCGCGAGCGGGCGCTCGAGAAGGCGCTCGTCGAGGTGCGCGACCGCTACGACTTCATCCTCATCGACACGCCGCCGTCACTCGGGCTGCTGACGATCAACGCCTTCGTCGCGGCCGGGAGCGTGATCGTCCCGGTGCAGTGCGAGTACCTCTCCCTGCGCGGGCTCGTTCAGCTCGAGAACACGCTCGCGATGGTGCGGGAGAACCTGAACCCGAAGGTGCACGTCGAGGGGATCGTCCCGACGATGTACGACCGGCGAACGCTGCACGCGCGCGAGGCGATCGAGATCCTCGAGGAGCACTTCGGCGACCTCGTCTACGACACCAGGATCCGCAAGACGGTCCGCTACGCGGAGGCTCCTGTGAAGGGGAGCTCCGTGCTGCGCTACGAGCCGTCCGGCCCGGCGGCCCAGGCCTACCGCGACCTCGCGAAGGAGGTGCTCGATGGCGCGAAAGCGCGCGAGCATGCGTGAGGGCCCGCTCGCGGAGCTCTTCCGCAAGACGGAGGCCGCCCAGCGCGCGGAGAGCGCCGCGCGGAAGGGTGCGCAGGAGCCGCCCGAGGAGGGCCTCGACCCCGCGCGGCGCGCGCAGGTTGCGCTCGAGGAGACGGTCGAGCACGTGCACGACTTCGCGGCGCCAGCGGCACCACCGGCGGAGGCTCCCGAGCCCGAGCTCGCGCCGCCGCCCGCTCCCGACCCCGCGCCGGAGGCGACCGCGGCGCGCGCCGCCGCGCGCTACTTCCAGACCATGCTCGAGCCGGCGCCGAGATTGCACCGGGTGCCGCCGCCGAAGGGCGCCGCGTACATCGCCGTCATCCGCGTCGTCGGCGTCGGCGGGGCCGGCCTCAACGCGCTGCACCGCATGATGGACGCCGGCATCGCCCAGGTCGACTACGTCGCCGTGAACACCGACCTGCAGGCGCTGGCCGTCTCCGACGCCCCCACGAAGATCGCCATCGGCGAGGAGGTAACGCACGGTCTCGGCTCCGGTGCAGACCCCGCGGTGGGGCGCCAGTCGGCCGAGAAGGCGGAGGACCAGCTCAAGACCGCTCTCCGCGGGTCGGACATGGTCTTCGTCACGGCCGGCGAGGGCGGGGGCACGGGAACCGGTGCAGCACCCGTCGTGGCGCGCGTGGCGCGGGAGCTGGGCGCGCTCACGGTCGGCATCGTCACGACGCCCTTCCGCTTCGAGGGAACCCGCCGCCGGTCCGCCGCCGAGCGCGGCGTCGAGGAGCTGCGCGCTGCCTGCGACACGGTGATCGTGATCCCCAACGACCGGCTGCTCGAGGTCCTCGACCGCTCGACCTCGATGGTGGACGCGTTCAAGATCGCCGACGACGTCCTGCGCCAGGGCGTGCAGGGCATCACCGACCTCATCACGACCCCTGGGTCTCATCAACCTCGACTTCGCGGACGTGCGCACGGTGATGCAGGACGCGGGCTCGGCGCTCATGGGCATCGGCTACGCGACCGGCGAGAACCGCGCGCGCGAGTCGGCGGAGCGGGCGCTCGGCTCGCCGCTGATCGACGCCGAGATCGTGAACGCGCGCGGCATTCTCCTCTCGATCGCGGGCGGCGACGACCTCTCGTTGTACGAGGTCAACGAGGCCGCGGAGGTCGTGCGCCAGACCGCGACCGACGAGACGAACATCATCTTCGGCGCGACCGTCGACCCGCGGCTGACGGGGCAGGTCTGGGTGACTGTCGTCGCGACCGGCCTCGGTGGCGTGCGTCGCCGGTCGGCGCGCCCGTCGTTCGAGGAGCCGTCCCGCTCGAGCAGCTCGTCCGGCCCCGAGCTCCCGTCGTTCCTCGAATCGAACTAGCTCGCCGGGCTTCGAGCGGACCGGGGCGCTAGTAGGCTCGGGCGCATGCGCGGCGCGATCGCAGCAGGACATCCGCTGACCGCAGAGGCGGGTGCGCGCGTGCTCCGCGACGGCGGGAACGCCGTCGACGCGCTCCTCGCCGCCGCCTTCACCGCCTTCGTGACGGAGGGCCCGCTCACGGGGCCGGCCGGAGGCGGGTTCGCGCTCGTCCACGAGCCGAGCGGCGCCACGACGATGCTCGACTGCTTCTTCGGGGTCCCACTCCGCACGCTCGGCGAGATGGAGGAGCTCCTGATCGACTTCGGCGACTCGGGGACGCAGGTGTTCCACGTCGGCGAGGGCTCGGTCGCCGTGCCCGGCCTCCTCGCCGGGCTCGAGCAACTCCACGATCGTTTCGCGACGCGGGACTGGGCACGAGCTGGTCGAGCCGGCGGTGGCCCTCGCGAAGGACGGCTACGTGCGCGACGAGCCGCGCGAGACGCTGCACCGCATCCTCGCGGACATCCTCTCGCGGGACGACGGTGGCCGCCGCATCTACGGCGACGAGGCGCGCGTGCGCACGGAGGACGCGATCGCGACGCTCGAACGGGTACGCGACGCGGGCGCCGGGATGGTCGCCGAGCTTCTCCCCGAGTACGCGGACGACCTTCGTGCCTACAGCGTCAACGCGCCCCGGCCCCTGGAGGGGGAGATCCTGGGCCGACGCGTCCTGACGACACCGGCGCCGTCGCTGGGCGGGGAGATCGTCCTGGCGATCCTCCGGATGCTGGAGGCGGCGGGAGATCCGTCGCTCCACGACGAAGCCCGGGCCGTCGCCGTCGCGTACGGGGAGCACGCGCACGGGCCGCTGCCGGGGACGACCCACGTCTCGGTCATCGACGACGCGGGCATGGCAGCTGCGCTGTCGTCGACCCTCGGGTCCGGATCGGGTGTGTTCCGCGGCGGGACACAGCTCAACAACATGCTCGGCGAGCTCGACGTCATCGGCCCCCACGAAAAGGCGCCGGGCGACCGTCTGTCGAGCATGATGACGCCGACGCTCGTGCTGCGTTCCGGCCGTGCCGAGCTGGTGATCGGCAGCGCCGGGTCGGTGCGGCTGGCAGGCGCGATCGCGCAGGTGATCTGGCGCATCCTCCGGTGGAGCACGCACGTCTCCGCCGCGATCCGTGCGCCGCGGATCCATGCCGACGGCTCCACGTTGCACCTGGAGGGGGGCTGGGCGGACCACGCGGCAGAAGAGCTCGCGAGTGACTGGGCCGTCGTGCGGTGGGACGCCCTCAATCTCTTCTTCGGCGGGGTGCAGGCGGTGCAGTGCTCGGACGGCGTCTTCGAGGCTGCTGGCGACCCGCGCCGCGGCGGCTCCGGGCTGGTTGTCCCGTGATCCGGGTGCGCCACGCGGAGGCGACGGACGCGGAAGCCCTCGTCGCCCTCGCCGAGGCGGTCTCGCGCGAGGACGGTCGCTGGATCCTGACGACGGAGAGCTGGCGCTCCGCTCGCGACGAACGTCGGTACCTGAAGACCGTTCGTCGCCATCCGGACGCAGCCGTGTTCGTCGCGGAGGAGGACGGGATCGTGCTTGCGAGGCTCTCGCTCGCGCGGGATCCTCACCCGGCGAGCCGGCATGTCGCCGACCTGGGGTTGATGGTCGCAGCCGGGGCACGGCGGCGGGGAATCGGCCGGATGCTCCTCGGCGAGGCGGTGAGCTGGGCACGAGCGTCGCGGGTACGCAAGCTCGAGCTCCACGTCTTCCCGTGGAACGAGCCCGCCCTCCGGCTGTACGAGGCGTTCGGCTTCGAGCGCGAGGGGTACCGGAAGCGCCACTACGAGCGCGACGGCGAGTGGGTCGACGCGATCCTGATGGCCTACGCGGTTGACGCGCCGGAGCGCTAGCGCCTCGTCGTGACGACGATGCTCAAGAGCAGCCGGTAGGCGAGCCGCCCGCGCACCCACGAGCGAGGGCCGAGCTGGAGCAGCAGGCCGTCGAGCAGCCGCACGTCAGGCCTCGTTCCCGCGAAGGGGGACGACTCGCGCTCCCGATCCTTTGTCCCCGGGTGCCGGGGCGCTCGTCGGAGCGGGCTGCTCGGACTCGAGCCGGTCGAGCCGGTACTCGACGCGCGAGGCGAGGCGCTCGAGCTGCACGAGCACCGACTCGCGGTTCTCACGCGCCACCGCCTCCGCCTGCTCGATGCGGGCCTCGATCTCCACGAGGTCGGGTGCGGCTGCGGTCCCCCCGGACTGCTCGACCTCCTCCAGCCTCCGGGCGAGGTCGTCGACACGAAGGAGGATCTTGCCGAGCATGAGGTCGGTCTCCTTGC
The DNA here is from genome assembly GCA_963705535.1 of uncultured Actinomycetes bacterium. Taxonomy (GTDB): domain Bacteria; phylum Actinomycetota; class Thermoleophilia; order Gaiellales; family Gaiellaceae; genus GMQP-bins7. The sequence goes on along the minus strand of CAVPJY010000002.1, from coordinate 376,251 downwards.
TCGCCGATCTCGCCTCGAGGTCGGCCGCGAGGGCGTCCAGGCGCCGCTCGAGGAGGTCGTGCCTCTCCGAAGGCTCCGCCACGCCCGCCTGCGCGGACGCTGCCTCGACCGCCTGTCGCAGCTCGGCTGCGAGGGCGTCGACGCGTGCGCCGGACTCCGCGACTCGGGCGTCGAGCCCGTCCAGCCGGGCGTCCTTCTCCTCCCGCCCGTCGCTCGAGCGCTCGACGCTCTCGGCGAGGTCGTCGAGCTGGACCGCGAGGGCGTCCATCGCGCCTCGCAGGCCGGCGGCGACGGATTCCAGGCGTTGCTCGCTATCGGCCGTCTTCGCTCGCAGGTCGGCGATCTCGCGGCCTCCGGTCTCGACGCCGTCGGTGGTTGCGGCGACGACTGCGGCCTGGGCCTCGACGGCCTGCGTGAGGATCTCCAGGCGCGTCACGATCGCAGGGTCGGGACCGAAGCTCGTCTCGAGGATCGAGAGCTTCGAGGTCAGCTCGGCCACGACCTGCTCGATCCTGGCGACGTGCGAGTCGAGCCGCCCCGTCTCCTCGTCGAACTCCGTGCGGAGCGCCCCCAGCTCCTGCTCGCGTGCCTCGTAGCCCTGCCCGGTCTCCTCGACCGTGCGGGAGAGGGAGGCCAGGCGACCGGAGAGCGCGTCCAGGCTCTCGGAGACGCCCTGCACCCGCTCCTCGAGCAGGCGCGAGCCGGCGGCGAGCGCCTCCCGCTCCTCGGCGGAGGACGAGAGCGCCTGGGAGAGCTCGTGGGCGGAGGCGGCGCGCTCGTGCTCGACCGCCTCCAGGCGGCCGCTGACCTGCTCGAGCCCCTGCTGGAGCTCGGCGCGCATGCCCGAAGCCTCCTCCCGGGCACCGCTGCTCAGGGCGTCGAGCGCCTGCAGCCGGTGCCCGATCCCCTCCATCTGCCCGGAGAGATCCTGCAGTCGTGCCTCCAGCTCCTCGCCCGGGCCCGCCTCGGCGAGCGAGCGCAGCTCGGAGCGAATCTCCGAGAGCGCACGCGCGAAGCCGGCCTTCTCCTCGTCGACGCTCTGGGAGAGCTCGGCGAGCGCCTGGGAGAGCGCTCCTGCTCGCTCGTCGGCGCCCTGTCCCGGTCTCCTCGACCGCGCGGGAGAGAGCGGCCAGGCGACCGGAGAGGGCGTCCACTCCCTCGGCGAAGTCCTGCACCCGCTCCTGCAGTGCCTCGACGGCGTCTCGCTCGGCGAGGCCTTCCAGCTGGGCGAGCTGGGAGCTCGCCTCGGTGAGCGCCAGCTCGATGCGGGCGACCTGGGAGTCGAGCCTGCCCGTCTCCTCGTCGAGGCCCGAGCGCAGGGCGGCGAGCGCCGCCTCCCGCTCCTCGGCCGAGGCGGCGAGCGCCTGGGAGAGCTCGTGGGCGGAGGCGGCGCGCTCGTGCTCGACCGCCTCCAGGCGGCCGCTGACCTGCTCGAGCTCCTGCTGGAGCTCGGCGCGCATGCCCGAAGCCTCCTCCCGGGCACCGCTGCTCAGTGTGTCCAGCTCCTGCAGCCGGTGCCCGATACCCGTCACCTGCCGCGAGAGATCGTCCAGCCGTCCCGGCAGCGTCGGATCGGGCGTGGGCATCGTCTCGAGCGCGACGCGCAGGTCGGCGATGAGTGCGTCCACGTGCGCGCGCCCGTCCTCGAAGCGGCGGGCGAGCGCCCCCAGCTCCTGCTCGCGCGCCTCGTAGCCCTGCCCGGTCTCCTCGACCGTGCGGGAGAGGGAGGCCAGGCGACCGGAGAGCGCGTCCAGGCTCTCGGAGACGCCCTGCACCCGCTCCTCGAGCAGGCGCGAGCCGGCGGCGAGCGCCTCCCGCTCCTCGGCGGAGGACGAGAGCGCCTGGGAGAGCGTCTCGGTCGCGTGTTGAGGGCGTCCAGCTCCTGCAGCCGGTGCCCGATACCCGTCACCTGCCGCGAGAGATCGTCCAGCCGTCCCGGCAGCGTCGGATCGGGCGTGGGCATCGTCTCGAGCGCGACGCGCAGGTCGGCGATGAGTGCGTCCACGTGCGCGCGCCCGTCCTCGAAGCGGCGGGCGAGCGCCCCCAGCTCCTGCTCGCGCGCCTCGTAGCCCTGCCCGGTCTCCTCGACCGTGCGGGAGAGGGAGGCCAGGCGACCGGAGAGCGCGTCCAGGCTCTCGGAGACGCCCTGCACCCGCTCCTCGAGCAGGCGCGAGCCGGCGGCGAGCGCCTCCCGCTCCTCGGCGGAGGACGAGAGCGCCTGGGAGAGCTCGTGGGCGGAGGCGGCGCGCTCGTGCTCGACCGCCTCCAGGCGGCCGCTGACCTGCTCGAGCCCCTGCTGGAGCTCGGCGCGCATGCCCGAAGCCTCCTCCCGGGCACCGCTGCTCAGGGCGTCGAGCGCCTGCAGCCGGTGCCCGATCCCCTCCATCTGCCCGGAGAGATCCTGCAGTCGTGCCTCCAGCTCCTCGCCCGGGCCCGCCTCGGCGAGCGAGCGCAGCTCGGAGCGAATCTCCGAGAGCGCACGCGCGAAGCCGGCCTTCTCCTCGTCGACGCTCTGGGAGAGCTCGGCGAGCGCCTGGGAGAGCGCTCCTGCTCGCTCGTCGGCGCCCTGTCCCGTCTCCTCGACCGCGCGGGAGAGAGCGGCCAGGCGACCGGAGAGGGCGTCCACTCCCTCGGCGAAGCCCTGCACCCGCTCCTGCAGTGCCTCGACGGCGTCTCGCTCGGCGAGGCCTTCCAGCTGGGCGAGCTGGGAGCTCGCCTCGGTGAGCGCCAGCTCGATGCGGGCGACCTGGGTGTCGAGCCTGCCCGTCTCCGCCTCGAGGCCCGAGCGCAGGGCGGCGAGCGCCGCCTCCCGCTCCTCGGCCGAGGCGGCGAGCGCCTGGGAGAGCTCGTGGGCGGAGGCGGCGCGCTCGTGCTCGACCGCCTGGGAAAGCGAGTCGAGGCGCGCGGAGACCTCCTGGAGGCCGGTCGTTACCTGGCCCAGCCCCTGGCCGGTCCTCTGCTCGAGCCCGGACGCGCGCTCGGTGAGCTCCTTGACCGTGAGCCTGAGCTCCGCGACGTGCACGGGATCCTTCGCGATCCGGAGCTCGGCGACGGCGTCCGCGATCTTGTGGACGTCTTCCTCGAGCTGGCGCCTGAGCGCGGCAAGCTCGCCGTCACGGCTCGCGAGACCGGCCGCAGTCGTCGAGACCGTCTCGTGGAGCATGTCGAGCCGCTGACCGACCGCCTGGATCTTGCCGTCCAGGTCGTGCTCGCTGGTGGCTCGCGGCTGGGCCGAGAGCGCGGCGATCTCCTTGCGAAGCTCGTCGAGGCCGACCGGGCTCGGCGCGGTGCGCATGTCGGCAGCCAGCTCGTCGAGCCGTGCCTGGCCCGCCTCGAGGGCGCGCCGGATGCCCACGATCTCGCCGTCCTTCGCCGCGAGGGCCGCGGACGTGGTCGCGACCGTCTCCGCCAGCATGGCGAGACGGTCGTTCACGACGTCGACGCTGTCCTTGACGCGGTCCTCGAGCTTCGGGTCGTGCTTGGCGAGCGCCTGGATCGCCTTGCGGAGCTCCTTGGCGGTCTTCTCGTCGCCGGTCGCCACCTCCGCGGTGCGTAGCCGCACGTCGAGCTCCTGCAACCAGGCGGCGAGGGCCTCGACGCGGTCCGCGAGGACCTCGCCCTCGCGGACGTCGTCGCTATCCGGAGTCGGGAACACGCACGCGTTCCGTCGAACGGAGAGCTGCAGGGTCCAGGCAGCCGGCAGACATGCTCAAGACGCCTATCGGAGCCGAATGTCGCCCGCTCGCTCACCCTTCTGGGGGATGCGGCTCCGTCGGGTCGCGAGGGCCGGCCGCGGTGCGGTCGCGCGGGCGGCTACCTCCGCCCGGGCACCTGGTCGAGCACGAGGAGGCGCTGCTCGATGGTCTGGGGGCAGCCGAGGCCCCGCGTCTCTGCGATCCGCGTCAGTGCGTCCCGCGGATCCATGCCGTGGCGCACGAGCCAGCTGCCGGCCACGACTCCGGTGCGGCCGCAGCCTGCCCAGCAGTGGACGTAGACGAGCCCACCGAGCGCGAGCTCGCCGTCGATCTCGTCCAGCGCCGCCTCGAGCGTCTCCTTGGACGGCACCGAGAAGTCCCGGATGGGCATTCGTACGTACCGGGCCGGCGCGGGGACGAGGTGGTCGTACGGGTCGAGCTCGTGCTCCTGCGTGAGGTCGAGGAAGAGCGTAACCCCGGCCGCGAGCAGGTCGCGAACCTCGGCGGGTGCGTTCTCGGGACCCCACGCACACGGATGACGTCCGGCGATCAGCCGGCCCGGCTCGATGACGGTCGGCGGGCGCACGAGGGGATTGTCGCGCAGGTCGGAACCCGCTCCCGCGGGCTCCGACCGCGAAGATCCCTGAAGCGCGGCCGCTTCGCGGCCGCGGTCGTAGTGCAACCCTCGGCCTCGGTTGACGAATGCCCGCTTGAGCTCAGGCAGCGACGGGGATTCGCGCGAGCGGATCGCCGCCGCTGCGCGAGTGGCTCACGCGGCGTCGCTGCCCCAGAACGCGTCCGCGAGCCGGCGCCAGTCGTCGCGCAGGTCGGCTCGTCCGGTGACGCGCTGCAGCTCCCAGTAGGCGCGGACGAGGGCGCCGAGGTCGGCCGGCTCCCCGGCGCTCTTGCTCTCCGAGAGCACGAGGAAATACCAGGCCGACGTGTCGAGGCCGAGCTCCGCCGCGAGCACGAGCGCCCGCTCGCGCAGCATCTCCCGTTCCGTCCGGGTCTGCACCATGCGAGAGCTATCGGCAGGTCCGTCTGGGAGTCGTCCCCTCGGACGAGGTACCGCGCTCGAATCCAGCCTCCGATACGAGCCCTGGAGAGCAACGAGACGCGTCTCCTCGATGACAAAAGTCGACGATCGTTCTGTCACCCGGGGAAAGTACGATGGCCCTCCCGTGAGCGCTCCGCCGCCGTTCGTCCACCTCCACGTCCACTCCGAGTACTCGATCCTCGACGGCGCGTGCCGGATCCCCGCGCTCGTCGAGAAGGCGGCGCGGCTGGAGATGCCCGCGGTCGCCCTGACCGACCACGGCTCCCTCGCGGGGGCGGTCGAGCTCCACCGCGAGGCTCGAAAGGCCGGCGTCAAGCCGATCCTCGGCTGCGAGGTGTACGTCGCGGACGATCGCCGGGCGCTGACGAAGGGGTACGCGCACCTCACGCTCCTCGCCGAGTCGAACGAGGGGTACGCGAACCTCATCAAGCTGAGCTCCCTCGGCTACCTCGAGGGCTACTACTACAAGCCGCGCGTCGACTGGGAGCTGCTCGAGCGTCATGCGAAGGGTCTCGTCGCACTCTCCGGGTGCCTCTCCGGCCGGGTCTCCCGCGCGCTCGTCGAGGACCGGCCGAGGGACGCGAGAGCCGACCTCGACCGCCTCGCGCAGATCTTCGGGCGCGACTCGACCTACGTCGAGATCCAGAACGCCGGCCTCTCCGAGCAGCAGCGGGTCAACCCCGCGCTCCTCTCGCTCGCCGAGGAGACGGGGCTCCCGGTGGTCGCGACCGGGGACGTGCACTACCTCGACGCCTCCGACGCGTACGCGCACGAGGCGCTGCTCTGCATCCAGTCCGGGGACACCCTGAAGAACCCGGGTCACTGGCGCTTCGACACGAACGAGTTCTACTTCAAGACGCCGGAGGAGATGGCCCTCGACTTCCAGGGGCTCGAGCACGCGATGGCGCGGCACCCTCGAGGTCGCCGAGCGGTGCAACGTCGAGCTCGAGCTCGGCCGGGTCCTGCTCCCGACGTACCCCGTGCCGGAGGGGAGGGACGCGTTCGACTACCTCGTCGAGCTGTGCGAGAAGGGCCTGGCGCGACGGTACGAGAAGGTCACTCCCGAGCTGACCGACCGTCTCCGCTTCGAGCTGAAGACCGTCCGCGAGATGGGCTTCGCCGACTACTTCCTCATCGTGTGGGACTTCATCCACTTCGCGAAGCGGAACGGGATCAGCGTCGGCCCGGGCCGCGGGTCGGCTGCCGGGTCGCTCGCGGCGTACTGCCTCGAGATCACCGACGTCGACCCGATCCGCTACGGGCTCCTCTTCGAGCGCTTCCTCAATCCGGCTCGGAAGGACCTGCCGGACATGGACATCGACTTCTCGGTGGCCGGGCGGGACCGCGTCATCGACTACGTCGCGGAGAAGTACGGTCGGGACCGCGTCGCCCAGATCATCACCTTCTCGACGATGGCCGCGCGTGCGGCGATCCGCGACGCAGGGCGGGTGCTGGACGTCCCGTACGGCGTCGTCGACCGGATCGCGAAGCTCGTCCCCGAGGGCCCCGGGCAGACGCTCGACGCGGCGCTGAAGGCCGGCGCCGAGCTCCGGCAGGCCGTCGACTCGGACCCCGTGGCGAAGGAGATCGTCGACCTCGCCAGGCCGCTCGAGGGGCTCACCCGGGCGGACTCGATCCACGCCGCCGGCGTTGTCATCGGCGCGCAGCCGCTGATCGAGGTCGTCCCGCTCCAGCAGAAGGGCGCGGACCAGGAGGTCGTGACCCAGCTCGGCATGTGGGACGTCGTCGACCTCGGCCTGCTCAAGATGGACTTCCTCGGGCTCCGCAACCTCGACGTGATCGACAAGGCGGTGGACCTCGTGGGCGGTGTCGACATCGCCCGCCTGCCCGCTCGACGACGCCGCGACGTACGAGATGCTCGCCCGCGGCGAGTCCACGGGCGTTTTCCAGTTCGAGTCGTCGGGGATGCGCGACGCCCTGCGCCAGGTGAAGCCGACGGAGTTCGAGGACCTGATCGCCCTCGTCGCCCTCTACCGGCCGGGGCCGATGGCGTACATCCCGACCTACGCGGCGCGAAAGAACGGCCGCGAGCGCGTCGCCTACCCCGACTCCCGCCTCGAGGCGATCACCGGCACGACGTATGCGATCTGCATCTACCAGGAGCAGTACATGGAGATCGCGAAGCAGCTCGCGGGGTTCACGCCCGCGGAGGCGGAGACGCTGCGCAAGGCGATCGGGAAGAAGATCCACTCGCTCATGGCCTCCCTGAAGGACAAGTTCCTCGAGGGGTGCGCGGCGAACGACGTCACGCCGGCCGTCGCCCAGCAGCTGTGGAAGGACATGGAGTCCTCGCAGGACTACTCCTTCAACAAGGCGCACGCGGCCTGCTACGCGCTGATCGCCTACCGGACAGCGTGGCTCAAGGCGAACCATCCCCACGCGTACATGGCTGCGCTCATCTCGTCGGTGATGAACACGAAGGACCGCGTGCCCGTACTACGTGAACGCGTGCCGGGAGATGGGGATCGAGGTCGAGCCCGCCGGACGTGAACGCCTCGCGTCAGGACTTCGCGGTCGTCGAGGGCAAGATCCGCTTCGGCCTGAACGCCGTGAAGAACGTGGGGGAGTCGGCCGCGGATGCGATCGTGCGGGCGCGCGACGAGGGCGGCCCGTTCGCCTCGCTCTGGGACTTCGCCGAGCGCGTCGACCCCCAGGCGATGAACCGGCGCGCGCTGGAGTCCCTCGTCAAGTGCGGCGCGCTCGGCTCGACCGGCGCGACGCGGATGGGGATGCTCGTCGAGTCGATCCTCGACGCGGCCCTCGCACACGGCCAGCGGCAGGCCGCGGACCGGATCGCCGGCCAGGCCTCGATCTTCGACGGGGGTTTGGGCGAAGCCGAGGCCCCCGTGGATCGACATCATCCGACGATTCCCTCCGGCGAGTTCGACGACCGGGAGCTCCTGCGGCTCGAGAAGGAGACGCTCGGGCTGTACGTGTCCGAGCACCCGCTGGAGAAGTCCCGGGCCGAGCTGCGCCGTAAGACGGACTGCGCGCTCGCCGACGTCGAGCGCCGACGCGACGGCGAGGTCGTGACCGTGGGCGGGATCGTGTCTGCGCTCAAGCAGGTGACCACGAAGCGCGGCGAGCCCATGGTGTTCGCGCTGCTCGACGACCCGACGGGAAGCGCGGAGGTCGTCGTCTTCAACTCCACCTACGCGGCGGCGCGCGAGTACCTCGAGCCGGACCGGATCCTCGTCGTGAAGGGTCGCGTCGACCACAAGCAGGCCGGGGAGACGAAGCTCGTCGCGATGGAGGTCAGGCCGTTCGAGTCCGTCGCGGCTCGCAAGGAGGTTCGCCTACGGATCGACGCCCGCCAGGCGCCCGCGGGCCTGATCCGCGAGCTCGCGGCCCTCGTGCGCGACTTCCCGGGCGACGCGCCCGTGTACGTCGCGCTCGAGACGTCTCTCGGAGAGCGCACCCTCGCGCTCGGGCCCGACTACCGCGTCCAGCCCGACGCCGACTTCTTCGCCGAGGCACGCGCCCTCCTCGGCGAAGCAGCGCTCTGATGGCGGGCGCCACCGGCTCCGCTCGACGCCGAAAGCCGACGCAGCGGCCGTGACAGCGGCCGCCTTTAGGGGTTTCCGCGCTCGGAAGTTCGCATGCGCGAACTTCCGAGCTGCGAGAGAGCTCAGCTCTTCGTGTCGCGGGCCAGGCGGTCGCCCACGCTCGCGAGCACCTTGAGCGCGATGGACGGCATGGTCTCGACGAGGCTCCGAAAGCTTCGGTCCGTGACGACGAGGACGCGGATGGGGGACGTCGCGGTGACCGTGGCCGTCCTCGGGACGTTCGTGAGGAGCGCGATCTCGCCCACCCAGTCGCCCGCCTCGAGCTCGGCGACGTTCCTCCCGTCACGGGTCACGGCCGCCGTCCCCTCGACGAGGACGATGAACTCGCGGCCGGGGCGGCCCTCGCGCATGAGCACGTAGCCGTCGCGCAGGTCGATCTCGTCGGTTCGTGACGCCAGCTCGCGGAGCTCCTTCTTCGTGCAGCCCGCGAAGAGCGGGGTGCTCTTGAGGAGCTCGATCTTCGCGTCCTTGCCGAGGCGCACCCGGCGATCCTAATACGCACGGACGCGGAAGGAAACGGCCGTGGACGGCGGCGCCGCGACGATGGGCGTGCCGCACGCGAGGCAGAACTTCGCGACGTCCGGGTTCTCGGTCCCGCACTGCGTGCAGAAGGGCATCCGACGAGTTTGCCTGGTTTCACGGCGGACGTACGCCTGATGGCCCCTTCATCAAACGCTTACGGACCCTGAACCCAATCCCCCCAGAAAGGGGACGTCCGATACGTCCTACTGGACGAATAGCGATCAGAGCACCATCACCACGGCAAAGGGCGGCGGTATGTCTGCGGCAGAGCTCGAAACCCTGTTCACCTCCGAGATCGACCGGATCGAGCGGTGGCGCCACGAGGAGCTCGAGCGGGCCGGCTACGACCCCGAGAGCGCGCTCGTTCTCGCAGCGAGCCACGACGTGGACCTCCACTCCGCCGTCAACCTGCTGAGGCGGGGCTGCACGGTGGAGCTCGCGCTCCAGATCCTCCTGTAGGACGGGGCCGGCCCCGGATCCCGCAGCGAGTGGGATTCGGGGACCGGCCCCATCGGTTTGCGCAAGGTCGAGATCGCGCTCGCGCACGATCTCGACCGCGCGAAGATCCCTAAAGGCGGCCGCTTCGCGGCCGCGGTGTCCGCGGCTCCCGCTCGTACGCCGCCGGTTCTCGCGCTTTCAACCCGGCGGATCGGCAGAATGTCGCGGCGATGCACGCGGCTCTCGCCTCGATCCCGTCCCCCGACTCGAGCACGATCGAGCTCGGGCCGATCTCGATCCACTTCTACGGGCTGACGCTGCTCGTCGCGATCGCCGCGGCGGTCGTGATCAGCGGGATTCGCTGGACGCGGCGAGGCGGCGACTGGGACCTGATCTTCCGCGTGGCCGTGTGGGGCGTCGCCTTCGGGATCATCGGCGCCCGCCTGTACCACGTGATCACGAGCTGGGACGAGCTCCCCGACGAGTGGTGGGGGCCGTTCGCGATCTGGAAGGGCGGTCTCGGCGTCTGGGGCGGCATCGGCCTCGGCGTGATCGTGGGCGCGATCGTCGCGAAGCGGTCGGGCGTGAGCGTCGCGCAGCTCGCCGACTGCGTCGCCCCTGCGCTCCTCGTCGCACAGGCGATCGGGCGTCTCGGCAACTGGTGGAACCAGGAGCTCTTCGGCGGCCCGACCGACCTTCCCTGGGGGCTCGAGATCGGCGTCGACAACCGGCCGATCGAGTACGTCGACCGTGAGACGTTCCATCCGACCTTCCTGTACGAGGCGCTCTGGTGCCTCGGAGCGGCCGGCGTGCTGCTCGCCGTCGAGCGGCTCTTCCGGATCCGCCCGGGCGGCCTCTTCGCGCTCTACGTGCTCCTGTACAGCATCGGCCGCTTCTGGATCGAGACGATGCGGATCGACCCCTCGCACGAGATCGCGGGCGTCCGCCTCAACGTCTGGGTCGCCGGCCTCGCGATCGTGCTCTCCGCCGCGTTCTTCGCGTGGTGGCAGCGCACGTGGAAGCGCGGCACCGGCCCGCCTCCGAAGGTGGAGGCGATGGCCATCCCCAGGGAGCGCTGAGCTCCGCCCGCTCGGCGCGGACGATCCGCGTCGATCCCGGCGACGTGGAACCTTCCTGCGTCGCGCGGTGTATCCGTGGCGCAGACGACCAAAGGAGGATCCATGCGTGCTCTCGTCGTGCTCTCGACGCTCGCCCTCGCCCTCATCGCGACGGCCACGGCCACCGCCGGCGGCTGGGCGACCGTCGGCATCGCACCGCTCCCGGACGGGACGGAGCCCGGCGCCACGTGGCGACCGGAGATCACCGTCCTCCAGCACGGGCGCACGCCGCTCGACGGCCTGGCGCCCGTCGTGCGGATCACCGACGACGGACGGTGCGTCCCGCGAGTTCCTCGCCATGCCGACGGGGAAGGCGGGCGTGTACGACGCCGACGTCGTGTTCCCCGAGCAGGGCGAGTGGAGGATCGCGGTCGAGAGCGGCTTCGGGGACTCGAGGCTCACCTACGGGCCCGTGAGCATCACGAGCGCGCCGACCGAGGGCGCGCCGGGCACCTTCCCGACGACCTGGCTCGTCGTACTGCTGTCGGCCGCCGCGCTCGCGAGCGTCCTCGTGCTCGGAACGCGGCGCCTCCGGAGGCTCGCGCCGGCCGGGCGCTGACACGGATCCCTCCACGGTGGAACCTCCACCGCCCCCGCGGTGTAGAAGGGGGCGGTGGAGGACCGACCGCCGGACGACGTCGCGCTCGCGGAGCGCGCACGGGACGGAGACGAGCGTGCATTCGAGGAGCTCGTGCGCATGTATCAGCGCATCGCGTTTCGGACGGCATATCTCCTCACCGGCTCCGCGGCCGACGCCGAGGACGCGGCCCAGGCGGGGTTCGTCAAGGCCTGGGCGTCGTTGCCGCGCTTCCGAGCCGGTGCGCCGTTCAAGCCGTGGCTCCTCCGCATCGTCGCCAACGAGGCGCACAACCGCCGCCGCTCGGCGGGACGTCGTGAGGCCCTTCGCCTGCGGGCCGACGCCGCCGGCTCCCCGGGAGGCGCGGTCCCGTCTCCCGAGGGGGCCGTCCTCGCCCGCGGGCAGCGGGAGGAGCTCCTGGCCGCGGTGGGCCGGCTCGAGGAGCGAGACCGTGAGATCGTCGCGTGTCGCTACTTCCTCGAGCTCTCCGAGGAGGAGACGGCGACCGTGCTCGGCATCCGGCGGGGCACGGTGAAGTCGAGGACGGCGCGGGCCCTCGAGCGCCTTCGGCGGGAGGTGGGAGCGTGAACGAGCTGGAGCGGGCACTCGTGGCGCTCGGAGGCGAGCTCGATGTCCCGGAGGCGCCGGACCTGGTGCCGGCGGTGCTCGAAGCGATCGAGGGGCGACGGACGCGACCGGTGCGACGACTCCCGCGGCGGGCGGCCCTCGTCGTGGCGATCGTCGTCGTGCTCGCCGCGCTCGCCGCGACGCTCGCGATCCCCGAGGCGCGCTCGGCCCTCTTCCGCGTGCTCCACGTCGGCGGTGCGCGCATCGAGCTCGTCGACGAGCTTCCCCCTGTGCCTGCCCAGACGGACCTCGAGCTCTCGCTCGGCAACCGCGTGTCGCTCGAGGAGGCTCGTGAGACCGCGGGCTTCGACCTCCGCGAGCTCGACGACGAGCCGGATCGGGTGTACGTGGGACTGAACGACACCGTCTGGTTCCTCTTCGGCTCGCCGGAGCGCGTCCGGCTTGCTCGTCGCCCAGACGCCGCTCCGCTCGGTCGACCAGGGGCTCCTGGTCAAGAAGCTCTCCGGCCCCGGGACGAGAGTCGAGCCGGTGAGCGTCGGTGGCGCGCCGGGCGTCTACCTGGGTGGCGAGGCTCACTTCCTGCTTCTCCTCGACGAGCTCGGCAATCCGGTGGAGGACAGCGCGCGCCTCGCCCGGGACGTGCTCCTCTGGGCGGAGGACGGGGTCGGCTACCGGCTCGAAGGTGACTTCGAGCGTGACGAGGCGCTCGAGCTGGCGCGGTCGCTTCGGTGAGCCCGACCATCTAGCCGCGTCCGGCGGCCTGGCTAGCCTCCGCGCGTGGCCCCGACCCCGGTACGGGAGCTCGAGCTCGCCCTCGACGCGTTCGAGGGACCGTTCGACCTGCTCCTCACGCTGCTCCTCAAGGAGGAGCTCGAGCCGCGGGAGGTCGACATCGCCGCGATCGTCCTCGCGTTCGTCGAGCACGCCACGGAGCGTGGCGAGCTGGACCTGGACGCGTGCGGGGAGTTCCTCGTCCTCGTCTCGGCGCTCCTCGAGCTGAAGGCGCGCGTGCTCTTCCCGGACGAGGCGGCCGAGCTCGGCGAGCTCGAGCCGGAGGAGGCCGCCGAGGAGCTCGCTCGCCGACTCGCCGAGTACCGCCGCATGAAGGAGGCCGCGGCCTGGCTCTTCGAGCGCCTCGGCGGCGAGCAGGACCGCTGGTTCCGGCTCGGTCCCGCGCCGCTGGCTCCACGGGGCGAGCGGCGGCTGGCTCCGCAGGACCCGGCCGCCCTGGCCTCGGCGATCCGGTTGCTGGCCGTCCCGCCGCCGAACGTCTCGCTCGGCCACATGGCGCTGCGCTTCCCGCCCGTGTCGCAGTTCCTCGAGCGGTTCCGCGCGCTCCTCGCCCGGCGGCGCCGCTTCGACTTCGACGCGGAGGTCGGCGGCCTGTCGCGCGTGGAGCAGGCGGTCGCCTTCCTCGCGCTGCTCGAGCTCCGCAAGACGGGCGAGATCGAGCTCGCGCAGGCGGCCCCGTTCGCCCCGATCCGGATCGCCCGGGCCGAGCGCTCGCGGCCGGCCGCGTCCTCCGAGGAAGGTGTGACCCCGCTCGACAGCGAAAGGATGGACACATGGACAGCCCGCTCCGCCTGATCGCGTCCAACCCGGTCGACCGGCTCGCCCGCACGGTCGAGGCGCTCCTCGTCGTCGCGTCGGCCCCGCTCTCCGCCGCCGAGCTCGCGGAGGCCGCGGTCGACGACGTCGAGCGGGTGGAGACCGCGCTCGCGCTGCTCGCGCGAGCGCTACACGGATCAGCGCAGTGGGATCGTCCTCGAGCGCGTGGCGGGTGGCTACGCGTTCCGGGCGAGCCGGGAGGCGTCGGACGCGTGCGCGCGGCTCTTCGAGCGCCCGGTCGAGCGAGGCCTCTCCCAGGCTGCGCTCGAGACGCTGGCGATCGTCGCCTATCTCGGGCCCGTGCTCGCGCCCGGAGATCGCACGTATCCGCGGCGTCGCCGCCGACTCTGCGGTGGCGAGCCTCGTCGAGCGGGGGCTGATCACGGAGTCCGGCCGCGAGAGCGCCCCGGGCGGAGCGGTTCGCTACCGCACGACGCCGCTCTTCGAGCGCGTCTTCGGTCTCGACAGCCTCGCCGCGCTGCCCCGCCTGGACGACCTCGGCGAGGACGAGGGCGCGATCCGCGAGCGCCTGCTCGAGGTCGCATCCGCCCGCGCCTCGTAGCGCTCCCCGTCAGATCTGCCAGGCGCCGTTGCGGAGCACCGGCACCGCGTCTCCGTCGCGGGTGATCCCGTCCACCTCGAGCTCGGGGCTCCCGACCATGAAGTCGACGTGGACTCGGCTCGTGTTGACCCTCGCCTTGTCGGCGGGATCCTCGACGGGGTGGTCGTAGCCGTTCCCGAGCGCGATGTGCGAGGCGGCGTTCTCGTCGATCAGGGTGTCGAAGAACACCGTCCCGAGCGGCCCGATCCTGCCCGCGCCGTCGACGAGCGCGAGCTCGCCGAGCCTCGCCGCGCCCTCGTCCTTGTCGGCGACCGCGCGGAGCGCGTCGGCGCCCTGGTCCGCGTCGATCCGGACGGCCCGGCCGCCGGCGAACTCGACCCGGATCCCCTCGATCACCGAGCCCGAGAGCTCGAGCGGCATCGTGGCGCTCACGTGGCCGTCCACGCGCCCGGGGTCGGGCGTCGTGAAGGTCTCCTCCGTGGGAAGGTTCGGGTAGTGGCGCACGCCGGCAACGGTCTCCTGGTCGCCCGCGCGCCACTGCGACGACGGGAGGAGCCCGACGGTGAGGTCCGTCCCCTCGCCCCGGAGCCGCATCGCGTCGAACCGGCGCTCCGTGAGGCGGCTCGCGTTGGCCTTCAGCGTCTCCACGCGCTCGACCCACGCCGCCCCGGGATCGTCGGCGTCGAGGCGGCAGACGTGCGCGACGGACTCCCAGAGGCGCTCGTACGCCGCCTCGCGCGAGAGGTCGGGGTACACGACCTCCGCCCACGAGGGCGTGGGCACGGGCACGATCGTCCAGTTCGTCGTCATGCGGTTCACGACGACGCCCGTCTCGGGGAGGTACGGGAGGAGATCGCGCCCCGCCCGCGCCGGGTCGAGGCCCTCGAGCGCGTGCGGCGCGTGCGGCCCCGAGAGCGAGATGCGGGCCGCGTTCTCGTCCGAGAGATGGAGCAGCCGCTCCGACATCCACGGCGGGACGTAGTCGAGCGAGCTCTCGTCGGCTGCGCCCGCGACGCGCTCGCGCTTGAGCCACTGGTCGAAGTAGAGGACGTCGACGTACTTCGCGCCGCGCGCATAGGCGGCGCGGGCGATCCTGCGGGTCACGTCCTCCTTGCCGATGTAGCTCGTCACCGCCACGAGCTGCCCGGGCTGGACGTTCGCTCCGAAGACCGCGAGCTCGGCGAGCTTCTCGGCCCACTCCTCGATCCGGCTCACGGGCGGCACCCTACCGTGGCGAGAATGGCGCGATGCGGCTGAACGCGTACCTCGCGCGCGCCGGCGTCGCCTCCCGCCGTCGAGCGGACGAGCTCATCGAAGCGGGTCGCGTGCGCGTGAACGGAGAGGTCGGGCGGCTGAACACCGCCGTGCGGCCGGGGGACGTCGTCGAGGTCGACGGGCGCGCCGTCGAGCTTCAGCCACTCCGGTACGTCCTCCTCCACAAGCCCGCCGGCGTGCTGACGACCGCCCGCGATCCGCAGGGCCGGCCGACCGTCGTCGACCTCGTCTCCGTCGATGCCCGGGTGGTGCCGGTCGGCCGGCTCGACGCGGACACGACCGGAGCCCTCGTACTCACGAACGACGGCCC
The DNA here is from genome assembly GCA_963705535.1 of uncultured Actinomycetes bacterium. Lineage (GTDB taxonomy): Bacteria > Actinomycetota > Thermoleophilia > Gaiellales > Gaiellaceae > GMQP-bins7. Next base: position 360,914 of record CAVPJY010000002.1, on the reverse strand, counting down.
GCTCGCGCACCGTCTGGCCCATCCGCGCTACGGCGTCCCGAAGGTGTACGAGGCCGTCGTGGAGGGCTCTCCGGGCCCCGAGGAGCTCCGGACGCTCCGGGAGGGCGTCGACCTCGAGGACGGGCGAACCGCACCGGCGGACGTGCGCGTCCTCGGGCGGGACGCCGTCTCCACGACGCTGCGGCTGACCCTGCACGAGGGGCGGAAGCACCAGGTCAAGCGGATGTGCGCCGCGGTCGGTCACCCGGTGACGCGCCTGCACCGGAGCGCGTACGCGGGGCTCGGCCTCGACGGGCTCCGGCCCGGCGACTGGCGCGAGCTGGCGGCAGACGAGGTCGCGGCGCTCCGCCGTGCCCCGGCGGAGCGCTGACGCCGCCCGCGCGCCGGCCGGCCAGCCGCAGGTGACTGTCACCAGAGGTGACAGTCACCTGGTTCTCCGCGCGGCCACCGGCCGTGTGTGACTCTCATCGGAGGTGCGAGTCACCTGGTTCTCGCGCTCCGGCGGAGCGTTGACGGCCCGCGCGCCTACCGGACGAAGCCCATGCGCTCGTACATCGCCGCGAGCGTCGGCGCCGAGGCGGCGCCTGCCTTGTCCGCGCCGATGGCCGAGGAGCCGCGCGAGCTCGGCGGGGTCAGAGCGCAGCTCGCGGTACCTGGCCTGGATCGGGACGCGAGCAGCTCCACGAGCGCCTCGCCCACCGCCTCCTTGAACGCACCGTAGCCCTGGCCGTCGAACCGGGCCTCCACCTCCGGGATCGTCTCGCCAGTCGTAACGGTCATGAGCTCGATGAGGTTCGAGATGCCTGGCTTGGACTCCGGATCGTGGCGCACCTCGCGCCCGGAGTCCGCGACAGCGCGCTTGATCTTGCGGGCGACGACGTCCGGCTCGTCGAGCAGGAGGACCTTGCCCTGGTCGGTGCCGAAGGACTTCGACATCTTCTTCGTCGGCTCCTGGAGGTCCATCACGCGCGCCCCGGCCTCCGGATACACGCCGCGCGGCACGGTGAACGTCTCCCCGAAGCGCGCGTTGAAGCGCTCCGCGACGTCGCGCGTGAGCTCGAGGTGCTGCCGCTGATCGTCGCCGATCGGAACGATGTCGGTCTGGTACAGGAGGATGTCGCCGGCCATGAGCGTGGGGTAGGCGAAGAGTGCCGTCGAGACGAACTCCTGCTGCTCCGCCTTCTCCTTGAACTGCGTCATCCGGCGCAGCTCGCCGAAGCTCGTGGCCGCGGAGAGCAGCCACGCAGCCTCCGCGTGCGCGGTCACGTGGCTCTGCACGAACACCGTCGACCGTTCTGGGTCGAGGCCTGTCGCGAAGAGCATCGCGCCGATGTCGAGCGTCGCCTCCCGCAGCTCCGCGGGGTCGAAGTCGACGGTGATCGCATGCAGGTCGACGATGCAGAAGTAGGCGTCTCCCTGCTCCTGCGTCTGCGCGTACTGGCGGAAGCCGCCGCTGTAGTTGCCGACGTGCGGGTCGCCCGTCGGCTGGATGCCCGAGAAGATCTTCACGGCCGAGATTGTCGCTGGACCCGCGAGCCGGCGCGGGCCCACGTCTACACTCGCGTCGATGGACACGGCCGGATCTCCCGAGCTGCTCGCGTATCCGCTCGTCGCCCGCGGGCTCACGCCGGACTCGACGGTCATCGAGGTCCGGGGCCGTCGGATCGGCGACGGGTTCTTCGGCGTGATCGCCGGACCGTGCACGGTGGAGACGAGGGAGCAGACGCTCGAGACGGCGCGCGCCGTCGCGGCCGCCGGCGGGACCATGCTCCGCGGCGGGGCGTTCAAGCCGCGCTCGTCCCCCTACGCGTTCCAGGGCCTCGGCAGCAAGGGGCTCGAGATCCTCGCGGAGGCTCGCGAGGAGACGGGCCTTCCGGTCGTCACCGAGCTGCTCGACCCGCGGGACGTCCAGGAGGTGGCCGAGGTCGCCGACGTCATCCAGATCGGCGCCCGCAACATGCACAACTTCAACCTCCTCGCCGAGGTCGGACGGGTCCCGCGGCCAGTGCTGTTGAAGCGAGCCCCGTCCGCGACCGTCGAGGAGCTCCTGATGGCGGCGGAGTACGTCGCGAAGGAGGGGAACGAGCGCGTGATCCTCTGCGAGCGCGGCATCAAGACCTTCGAGCGCTCGACCCGCTACACCCTCGACCTCTCGGCCGTGCCCGTGCTGAAGCGAGAGACGCACCTGCCGGTGATCGTCGACCCCTCGCACGCGGCCGGCCGTAGCGACCTCGTCCTCCCGCTCGCTCGCGCCGCGGCGGCGGTGGGCGCCGACGGCGTCATGGTCGAGGTCCACCCGCAGCCCGAGGACGCGCTCTGCGACGGCCCCCAGCAGATCCGCGTCGGCGAGTTCGCCCGCTTCGCCGACGAGATGAGGACGATCGTCGCGCTGATGGGCAAGACCGTCGGGTAGCGCGATGCGCATCGAGCCCGTGCCCGCGGTCGAGGGGCACGTCGCCGTCCCGGGGGACAAGTCGATCTCGCACCGGGCCGTCCTCGTCGCCGCGGTCGCGGAGGGGGACACCAGGATCTCGGGCTTCGGCCGCTCCGCGGACACCGAGGCGACGCTCGCGGCCGTCCGCGCTCTCGCGGCGGACGTGCAGGAGCACGACGTGGACACGGTGACGGTCTCGGGGGTCGGGCTACGGGGGCTCGCAGCGCCGGCGGTGCCGATCGAGTGTGGCAACGCCGCCACGCTCATGCGGCTCCTGTCCGGGATCCTGGCGGGGCAGAGCGGGCGCTTCGAGCTCGTCGGCGACGAGTCGCTCTCCGCTCGTCCCATGGAGCGCGTGGCGGAGCCGCTCCGCCGCATGGGCGCCCGGATCACGACCTCCGACGGCCACGCGCCGGTCGTCGTGGAGGGCGGTCCGCTGCGCGCCATCTCGTACGAGCTCCCCGTGCCCTCGGCGCAGGTCAAGTCGGCCGTCCTTCTCGCCGGGATCCTGGCCGACGGCGAGACGACGGTCGTCGAGCCCCTCCCGACCCGGGATCACACGGAGCGGCTGCTCGAGCGGGCAGGAGCCGACGTCCGGCGCAGGCCGACGAGCGTCTCGGTGCGCCCGGCGAAGCGACTCACGCTCGGCTCCGTCGAGATCCCGGGCGACTTCTCGGCGGCCGCGCCGCTCCTCGTCGCGGCGGTCACGGTGCCGGGCTCGCAGCTGACGGTGCACGGGGTCGGGCTCAACCCGCGGAGGACGGGGCTCCTGGACGTGCTCGAGCACATGGGTGCGCGCATCGCCGTGTACAACCGACGGCTGATCGGCGGCGAGCCGGCCGGCGACGTCGAGGTGCGCTCGTCCGAGCTGGTCGGCGCCTCGGTGTCCGCGGCGCAGGTGCCGGCGCTCATCGACGAGCTCCCGCTCTTCGCCCTGGCCGCCTGCCACGCCCGGGGTGACACGGTCGTGCGGGGCGCCTCGGAGCTGCGCGCGAAGGAGACCGACCGGATCGAGGCCGTGGCCGAGGAGCTCCGCCGGGTCGGCGCTCACATCCGTGCGACCCGCGACGGCTTTCGGATCCGTGGCGTCCCGGCGAGGCTGCGCGGCGGCGTCTTCGACTCGCGCGGCGACCACCGGCTGGCGATGCTCGGAGCCGTCGTCGGGCTCTCCTCGCGCGAGGGCGTGGAGCTGCGCCGCTCGGAGGCGGTCGACGTCAGCTTCCCGGGGTTCTTCGACGTGCTCGCGCAGCTGACCTAGTAGAAATGTCGCGATGATCGTCGCGATCGACGGCCCTGCCGGGTCCGGGAAGAGCACGGTGGCGCGCGCGCTCGCGCAGCGCCTCGGCTTCCTCTACCTCGACACCGGGGCGATGTACCGGGCGCTGACCTGGCTCGCGCTCCAGGACGGTGTCGACCCGGACGACGGCGAGGCCCTCTCGCGCCTCGCCCTCGAGTACCCGGTGACGTTCGACGCGGCGGGCGCGGTGGAGATCGCTGGGCGCGACGTGTCGACGGAGATCCGGGCGCCCGAGATCGATCGCCTCGTGCCGTCCGTCGCGCGCCACGGCGCGGTGCGCGACCTCATGCGGGAGCGGCAGCGCGCCCTCGGAGCCGAAGGAGACGCGGTGATCGAAGGGCGCGACATCGGGACCGTCGTCGCGCCGGCTGCTGAAGTGAAGGTGTTCCTGGTCGCAGCCGAGGACGAGCGCGCGCGACGGCGTCTCGCGGACCGGGAGGGGATCGACGCCGACGCGCTCGCAACCGAGCTCCGGCGCAGGGACGAGCGCGACGCCGCGAACACGCAGCCGGCCGTGGACGCCGTCAGGCTGGACTCGACCGAGCTGTCGGTCGAGGAGGTCGTCACGCGCATCGCGGAGCTCGTGGAGGCTGCACGATGAACCGGACCGACGTCGCCTGGGCGGTCGGCCGTCCGACCATCGGCGCCGCCGCCACCCTGCTGACCCGCCTCCAGGTCTACGGTGCGGACCGGGTCCCCCTGACGGGCGGGCTCGTCGTCGCTGCGAACCACTTCAGCTGGGTGGATCCACCGGCTCTCGGCGCGGCGTGCCCACGGACCCTGTACTTCATGGCCAAGGTCGAGGCGCACCGGATTCCCGGCCTCGGTCAGCTCATGCGAGCCTTCGGCACGTTCGCGGTGCGGCGCGGCGAGTCGGATCGCGACGCCGTGCGCACGATGCGCGAGATCGTGAGGGAGGGACACGCGCTCGGGATGTTCGCGGAAGGGACGCGCCAGCGAAGCGGAGTCCCGGGCGCCGTGCAGCCCGGGGCGGCGATGGTCGCGATCAACGAGGAGGCGCCCGTGAGCCTCGCCGCGATCCACGGCAGCCAGACCTGGCGGCTCGGCAACTTCGCGCCCGTCTCAATCGCGTGGGGCGAGCCGTTGACGTTCGAGGGCCTGCCGCGAGGCGGCCGGGGGTACCGGGAGGCCTCCGTGGAGATCGAGCGGAAGCTCCGCGAGCTGTGGGAGTGGCTCGTGGACGTGCACGCACTCGGCCGGCCGAGCGAAGCGGCGCCGCCGAGATGACCGAGGAGACGCCGGTCGCGGACGTCGAGATCGCCGGGACGGTGGCGGTCGTCGGCTTTCCGAACGTCGGGAAGTCGACCCTGGTGAACCGGTTGTCGGCGACGCGGACGGCGGTCGTCCACGAGACGCCGGGTGTCACGCGCGACCGCAAGGAGCTCCTCTGCGAGTGGGCGGGCACGACGTTCCGCCTGATCGACACGGGCGGCGTCGACGAGGCCGACACGGGCCCGTTCGGCCCGCAGATCGCAGCGCAGGCGCGCGCCGCCGTCGACGAGGCCGACCTCGTGCTCTTCGCGGTGGACGCGAGAGCCGGGATCACGCCGGGCGACGAGGAGCTCGCCGAGATCCTGCGTCGCTCGCGACGCCCCGTCCTCGTCGTGGCGAACAAGCTCGACGACCCGCGGCGGGACGCCGAGGCGCTCGAGTTCCACCGTCTGGGCCTGGGCGAGCCGATCGCCGTCTCCGCTCTGCACGGGCACGGGACGGGCGACCTCCTCGACGAGGTCGTGAGCCGACTCCCGGGCCGCGGCGAGCGGCCGCCCGGCGGCGAGGCGATCCGGGTCGCGATCCTGGGCCGGCCGAACGTCGGCAAGTCGTCCCTCCTGAACGCCCTCGTCGGCCGCGAGCGCGTGATCGTGTCCGAGGTGCCGGGGACGACGCGCGACTCGATCGACACCGTCCTCCGGAGAGGGGAGACGACCTTCGTCCTCGTCGACACCGCGGGGCTCCGCCGCAAGCGCAAGCAGCGACAGGGAATCGAGTACTACTCCGAGCTCCGCGCGCTCGAGGCCGCGCGGCGTGCCGACGTCGCGCTCGTGCTCGTCGACGCGAGCGAGGGGATCGTCGACCAGGACCTGGCCGTGGCCGACGTCGCGCGGAAGGCCGGCTGCGCCACCATCGTCGTCCTCTCCAAGTGGGACGTCACGGAGGTCCGGATCGAGGACGTGCGACCCCGGATCGAGACGCGCCTGCGCCAGCGCCCGCCCGTGATCGCCATCTCGACGCTCACGGGACGCGGGCTCGAGCGCCTTCTCGACATGATCGAGGAGGTCTTCACCCGCTACGCGGGCAGGATCCCGACGGCGGAGCTCAACCGGACGCTGCAGGAGCTCCGGGAGGAGCGCCAGCCCCCCGCTCGCCGCGGGCGCCGGCTCAACCTCCTCTACGGGACGCAGGTGAGCTCTCGCCCGGCGCGCTTTCGCATCTTCGTCTCCGACCGCGGGCTCGTCACGCGCGACTACGCGTACTGGGTGGAGAACGAGCTGCGCCGACGCTTTAGGCTCGAGGGCGTGCCGGTCTCCATCGACTTCGTCACCTCGACGTGACTTACGTCCCCGGCCTCTTCCGGCTCCCGCCCGGCGAAGCCGGGCTCCGCCCATGGCCGGCGCCGCTCGCGGCAGGATGCGTCGCGCTCGGCGCTTGGCCGTACCACCCGCACTGTCCTGCGCGCCGGGCGCTCGCCTCCTTTGCAAGCGACGCCCCAGAAACATGAGAGCGTTCGTGGTCGGCGCGGGGTCGTGGGGCTCCGCGTTCGCCTGCGTGCTCCGCGACCGCGGGCACGAGGTCACGCTCGCCGCCCGCGACCCCGAGCAGGTCGCGGCGATCAACGAGACGGGACGCAACCCGCGCTACGCGCGCGACGCCGACCTCCACGGGGTCTCCGCCGCGGTGCTCGCCGACGCCCCGATCGCGGAAGCGGAGCTCGTCGTCGCTGCCGTGCCGAGCCGCGTCTTCGGCGAGGTGATCGGCACGCTTCCCGGGGACGCGCCGCTCCTGATCCTCACGAAGGGGCTCGACCCCGCGACCGGCGAGCGGCTCTCGACGCTCGTCCGCGGCCGGCCCGTCGCGGTTCTCTCCGGGCCGAACATCGCGGACGAGATCCTTCGAGGTCTTCCCGCCGCGGCCGTGATCGCGAGCGACGACCTCGAGCTCGCGGTGCGGCTCCAGGTGGCCGTCAACTCGGTCGTCTTTCGCGTGTACGTGAACGAGGACATCGTGGGCGTCGAGCTGTGCGCGGCGGCGAAGAACGTGATCGCGCTCGCGGCCGGCGGCGCGGACGGGCTGGCGCTCGGCGACAACTCGAAGGCGGCCCTCGTCTCGCGTGGGCTCGCGGAGATGCGTCGCCTCGCCGACGCCGCAGGCGCGCGGCCCGACACCTTCGCGGGGCTGGCGGGGATGGGAGACCTCATCGTCACGTGCTGGTCGCCGTCCGGGCGCAACCGGAGGGCGGGCGAGCTCATCGCCCGCGGCGCGACCGCGGACGAGGCCGTCGCGGAGATCGGCATGGTCGTCGAAGGGCTCACGACCGCTCCGGTGCTGCGCGACCTCTCGCACCGTCTCGGGCTCGAGCTTCCGATAACCGAGGGCGTCTGCGCCGTCCTCCAGGGCACCTCGCTGACGGCGCTCGTCGAGCAGCTGATGAGCCGCGCGCCGACGACGGAATGAGCGTGCCTCGGCTCGAGTACCTCCACGAGCTCCACGTCGCCGCCGCGCCAGCTCGAGAGGACGACTCGATGCGTCACCCGACTCCCGTCGACGCCGACGCGCTCGCCGAGCTCATGCTCGACGCGTACCTGGGAACCATCGACTACGAGGGCGAGACGATCGTCGAGGCGCGCGACGAGGTCGCGCGCTACTTGGCGGGAACGCCGCTGCTCGAGCACTCGCGGCTGCGTATCGCCGACGGCGAACCTGTCGCCGCCTGCCTCGTCTCGCACTGGGGCGAGCGCGGCTGTCCCATCGTCAGCTACGTCATGACGGCTCCGGCCTGGAAGAGCAGGGGGCTCGCGGCGGAGCTCCTCGGGCAGTCGCTCGCGTCGCTCGCGGGGGCCGGCCATACGGAGGTGCGCGCCGTCATCACCGAAGGGAACCTGCCGTCCGAGGCCGTCTTCCGGAGGGCTGGCTTTCGGCGCGTGTAGCCTTCCGGGCCATGGCAGCGCGCTCGTTCTCGTTCACGTCCGAGTCGGTCACGGAGGGCCACCCGGACAAGATCGCCGACCAGATCTCCGACTCGGTCCTCGACGCGGTGCTCACGGACGACCCCGGCGGACGGGTCGCCTGCGAGACGCTCGTGACGACCGGGCTCGTCGTCGTCGCCGGGGAGATCACGACGGAGACGTACGTCGACATACGCGCGATCGTCCGGGAGCGGATCGCCGAGATCGGGTACACGCGCGCGAAGTACGGGTTCGACTTCGAGACGTGTGGCGTCGTCGTCGCGATCGACGAGCAGTCGACGGACATCGCCATGGGCGTCGACGAGTCGTACGAGGCGCAGCACGGGGACACGGATCCCCTCGACCACCTCGGCGCGGGCGACCAGGGGATGATGTTCGGCTACGCGACGCGCGAGACCGAGGAGCTCATGCCCCTCCCGATCCTGCTCGCCCATCGCCTCACGAAGCGGCTCGCGGAGGTGCGGAAGGCAGACGTGCTGCCGTACCTCCGGCCCGACGGGAAGTCGCAGGTGACCGTCCGCTACGAGATCGACGAGCACGGGATCCAGCGCCCCGTCGAGGTGGAGCGCGTCCTGATCTCGACACAGCACCGGGACGGCCTCGACGTCGAGACGATGCTGAAGCCCGACCTGCTCGAGCACGTGGTCGAGCCGATCCTCCACGCGGACTTCCGCGACCTGTTCGATCCCGCGCGCCTCGGCGCCAAGGACTTCCTGTACGTGAACCCGACCGGCAAGTTCGTGATCGGCGGGCCGATGGGCGACACCGGGCTCACCGGCCGCAAGATCGTCGTGGACACGTACGGCGGCGCCGCACCCCACGGAGGCGGCGCGTTCTCGGGCAAGGACCCGACGAAGGTGGACCGCTCGGCGGCCTACGCCGCGCGCTACGTGGCGAAGAACGTCGTCGCGGCGGGTCTCGCCGACCGCTGCCAGCTCCAGGTCGCGTACGCGATCGGCGTCGCCCACCCGATGAGTGTCAACGTCGACTGCTTCGGCACCGAGAGCGTCCCTCTCGCGACCATCGAGCGGCTCGTCTCCGAGCACTTCGACCTCCGGCCCGGCGCGATCATCCGGGACCTCGACCTCCTTCGCCCGATCTACACGAAGACCGCGGCGTACGGGCACTTCGGGCGGGACGACCGCGACTTCACGTGGGAGCGCACCGACAAGGCGGATGCGCTTCGCGCGGCCGCAGGCCTCGTCTCCGAGACCGTCTGAACGCCGAAGGCCCGCCGCGCGGGCCTTCGGATGGAGGGCTACTCGTGAGAGGGAGGAAGTGCGCCTTCCATGAAAGCGCACGACTCTGAGACGAACCTGAGACGAGCGTAAGAGCTCGGTAAGGACACCGAGGGCCCGCGCAGCGGGCCCTCGTGCGTTCTCCCGGCGCCTGTGACGGGCGCTATCTCGCCGGGAAGGTCTTGACCACGAGCCGGTCCACGAGCTTCGCGAGGCGCTCGAGCGCCTGGTCGGCCCGTGCCTGCGGGATCCGCCCCGCCTGGACGGCCTTCGCGAGCCTCGCCTTGGCGGGCGCCAGCATCGCTGCCTTCAACCCGTCCACACTCTTGCCCTGCTGCTTCTGCGCGAGTGCCGCCAGCGACGTCCCCGGGAGCTGCGCGCGAAGCTGCTGCGGGCTCAGCCCGAGGTACTCGGCGGCGGCGCGCACCGTGCCCTTCCGGGCGAGCTTCACCTTCACGACGGTGCCCTTGCAGAGCACGCCCTGCGCGATCCGCTCCTTGAGCCTGGCCGCGCGCTCCGCGGAGATCTTGCCGGCGGCGAGAGCTGCGTCGACGCGTGCAGTGAGCCGCGCCGCGACGTTCGCCTCGAGTTGCTCGACGGAGATCCCGCGCCGCTCGGCGATCTTGGCCAGCCGTGCCTCGCACCGCGCAGCGCGGTCGCCGTCGCCCTGCGCGGCGAGCGCCGTGCCGCCCCCGGTGAGCACTGCCACTCCGCCGACGAGCGCGGCGAGTGCATTGCGATCGAATCTCATGCTTCCCGTTTCTCCTTTCGGTCTCCCCCGATTTCGTGCACATCGTCGCAGCGACCTTTGAGGGCTGCGCAAGCGGACTTTGAGCTTTCCGTTAGGGGTCAGGCGGCGGTGCGGACGTAGATCCCGTCGGCGGCCTTCTCCGTGATCGGCCGCTCGGCTCCCGCGAGCACGATCGTGAGCTCGCCCGCCGCGGGCTGCGCCTTGCGCACGCTCACGGGCGTGCCCGGGACGAGGCCCTCGTCGTAGAACCAGTGCAGGAGGTCGCCGTCGTGCTCGGCGAGGCGGACGATCTCCGCCTCCTGTCCAGGCCCGAGCTCCGCGAGGGAGACGAGCTCCGCGTTCTCCGACTGCTCGAACTCGGGGTCGACGGGCCAGCCGTGCGGGCACCGGTCGGGATGGTCGAGGCGCTCGTTGATGCGCTCGATCATCTCGTCGGTGAAGGTGTCGCCGAGCTCGTCGGCGTGCACGTGCGACTCGGCCGCGGTGTAGCCCATGAAGTCCGTGAGGAAGCGCTCGATGATCCGGTGCTTGCGCACGACGCGCTTCGCGCGCTCGGCTCCCTCGGGCGTGAGGATCGCCTCCTTCTGCTCGCCGCGCTCGACGAGTCCCTCGGCCTCGAGCCGCTTCAGCATCTCCCCGGCGGACGCGCGCGAGACGCCGAGCATCTCGGCGACACGCGCGGCGATCGCGGTCGACCCGGTGGACGGCCGGTACTCCCCGATCGGGAACGCGAGGAAGTAGATCGTCTCGAGGTACTCGTCGACGGAATGTCCGTGCGGCTGTGCCAACTACGCCTCCCCGTTTGACGGCGTCGACCGCACGTCACTATAGTCCCGCACCACAGATGTAAGGTCTGCCTTACATCGACCAGGAGCACACGGAGGAGAGTTCGGGAGTCGATGGGTGCGGGAGTCGTCGTACTGCGTGAAGGCTTCGAGGCCTCGCTCGTTGTCGGGATCGTGCTCGCCTTCCTCGATCGCACCGGCCGGCGTGACGGGTTCGCCGCCGTGTGGGTGGGGGTTGCCGCGGCGCTCGTCCTCAGCGTCGCAGTCGGAGCGGCGCTCTTCGCCGTCGGCGCAGAGCTGGAGGGCCGCTCGGAGGCGATCTTCGAGGGCGTGGTGATGCTCACCGCGGCCGGCCTCCTCACGTGGATGATCTTCTGGATGCGGAGCCGCGCACGCTCGATGCGGCGGGAGATCGAAGGCCGCACCCAGGCCGCGCTCGACGCGGGCTCCGCCGTCGGCCTCGCGCTCGTCGTCTTCGTCGGAGTGGCGCGCGAGGGCGTCGAGACGGCCCTCTTCCTCTTCAGCTCCGTCGAGGGCTCCAGCCGCGGCATCTCGATCGTCGGGGCGATCGTGGGTGGAGTCGCGGCGATCGGGCTCGGCTACCTCTTCTACCGGGGCTCGCACCGGCTCAACCTGAAGACCTTCTTCACCGCGACGAGCGCGCTCCTGCTCGTCTTCGCCGGCTACCTCCTCGCGAGCGGGCTCCACGAGCTCGCGGAGGCGGGAGTCATCCCGGAGCAAGAAGTGCTTCTCGTCGGTGCGTTCGTGGCGCTGGCCGCCCCGACGCTCTACCTCTTCTTCCGGAAGCCGAAGCCCGCCACCGCGTAGCGCCGCGCCCGCTGCGCGCCCGGCTACGCTCGCCGGCGTGCCCCTCGCGGAGGTCTACCCGCTCGTCACGGCACGCGCGCTCGCGCGGCCGTTCACGTACGAGGTCCCGGACGGCGTTGCCCGCGGCGACGTCCTGTCGGTGCGCCTCGGGTCCCGGCAGGTGCGAGGGATCGTCGTGCGGACGGGAGTCGATGCGCCGGAGGGGGTCGAGATCGCGTCGGCGGGCGCGCTCGTCGACCGCATTCCGGTGGCTCTCGTCGAGCTCGCGCTCTGGCTCGCCGACTACTACGGCTCCACGCCTGCGCGTGCGCTCGCGCTGGTCGCGCCGCGCACCCGCGTGAGGCGAGGAGCGCGCCGCGACCCGTCCGGTCGCGACGCGCTCGCGGGAGAGCCGGAGCCGGAGGCGCTCACACCCGCCCAGCGCGAGGCCGTCGATCGGATCGTGGCGGCGCTCGACGGCGGTGGGGGCCACCTGCTCCTCCACGGCCCGACGGGGAGCGGGAAGACCGAGGTCTACCTCCAGGCGTGCGCCGTCGCACTCGCGCGGGGGCGGGGGGCGATCGTTCTCGTTCCGGAGATCGCGCTCACGCCGCAGGCGGTCGGGCGTTTCCGGGCGCGCTTCGGCGACCGCGTCGCGGTGCTCCACTCCGCGCTCACCGATGCCGAGCGCCGCGACGAGCGGGAGCGGATCGCCGCCGGCGAGGCGCCGGTGGTGGTCGGGGCTCGCTCCGCCGTGTTCGCGCCCGTCCCGGCCCTGGGGCTCCTCGTCGTCGACGAGGAGCACGACTCCTCGTTCAAGCAGGAGTCGGACCCGCGCTACGACGCACGCACCGTGGCCGCGAAGCGCGCCGCGCTCGAGGGTGCGGTGTCCGTCTACGGCAGTGCGACGCCGAGGCCCGAGAGCTGGGCGCGCCTCGACCGGCTGGAGCTCCCCTCCCGCATCGGCGCGCCGCTGCCGACGGTGCGTCTCGTCGACCTCCGGCGCGAGGCCGGCTACCCGCTCTCGGCGCCGCTCCTGGCCGAGCTCGCCTCCGTCGCGGAGCGCGGCGGCCGTGCGGTGCTCCTGCTCAACCGGCGTGGTGTCTCCGGGGCGATCCACTGCCGTTCCTGCGGCGTGTCCCGGCGCTGCGGGAGCTGCGACGTCACGCTCTCGCTGCACGCCGACGGTCGCCTGCACTGCCACCACTGCGGCTACTCCGAGCTCTTGCCCGAGGTTTGTCCGGAGTGCGGGTCGGTCGAGCTCGCCCGCATCGGAGCAGGGACGCAGCGGCTGGAGGCCGAGCTCGCGAAGCGCGTGCCCGGGCTCGAGCGCATCCGGCTGGACGCGGACATCGCGGCGAAGCCCGGCGCCATGAGGGGAGCGCTGGAGCGCTTCGCCACGTCGCCCGCGGCGGTGCTGCTCGGGACGCAGATGGTGGCGAAGGGGCACCACTTCCCCGGCGTCGCGGTCGCGGCCGTCGTCGACGCCGACACGGGGCTGGCGTTCCCGGACTTCCGCGCCGAGGAGCGCACGTTCCAGCTCGTCACGCAGCTCGCCGGCCGCAGCGGGCGGGATGCACCCGGCAAGGTGCTCGTGCAGACCTTCCAGCCGGACGCGACGCCGCTCTCCTATGCGGCGAGGCACGACGTCGCGGGGTTTCTCGCCCGGGAGCTCGCGCGGCGGGAGGAGCTCGGATACCCACCGTTCGGGCATCTCGTGTCGATCGTCGTGTCGGGCCCCGAGCCGGACGCGCCGCGCCGCGCCCTCGCCGAACTGCGCGACGCGCTCGCCGTCCTGCCCGGCGTCGGCCTGCTCGGACCCGCGCCGCTGCTGCGCCTTCGCGGCCGACACCGTGCGCAGCTCGTCGCCAAGACGGGCTCTCCGCGTGCGTTCGCGAGCCGGGCCGCGGCGTTGCTCTCCGCCGCTGCGCCGGCGATGCGCAGCGACGGGCTCGCCGCCGTCGTGGACGTGGACCCGCAATCCCTCTAGCCATGCCGGGGCCGGACGAGGTGCTCGGCTAGACTCGCCGCGCGATGCACGACGACCACGAGCACGACCACGGTCACGAGCACGATCACGACCACGATCACGACCACGAGGAGCACGAGCAGGAGCTCGAGCGCGAGGCCCGGCGCCTGATCGCGCTCTCCCGCGTCCGGCAGTACGGCGACCCCGTTCTCCGCATGAAGGCCCGCGACGTCGAGGACTTCGACGACGACCTCCGGCGGCTCGCCGAGCGCATGACAGCGCTCATGCACGAGGCGCAGGGTGTCGGGCTCGCCGCGACGCAGGTCGGCGTCCTGCGCCGGCTGTTCGTCTTCGTGGACGAGGGCGAGGACCGCGTGCTCGTGAACCCGGCGATCACGAAGCGCTCGAAGGACACCGAGGTCGAGGACGAGGGCTGCCTGTCCCTGCGCGAGGTGCTCGTGCCGGTCGAGCGCGAGACGAGCGTCACGATCGAGGGCGTCGATCTCGACGGCGCTGCGGTGAAGCTCGAGCTCGAGCTCCCGGAGGCGAGGATCGTCCAGCACGAGCTCGACCATCTGGACGGGGTCCTCATCATCGACCGGACGGACGACGAGTCCCGGCGGGCCGCGCTCGCGAAGCTCCGGCCGCAGCCCGTTCTCGGCGTGCGTTGAGCCCGCGGATCGCGGTCGCCGCCACGGCGCCCTTCGGGGCCGACGTGCTCGAGCGGTTGTCGTCGCGCCACGACGTCTCCTGCGTGCTGACGCGCCCCGACGCGCCGTCGGGACGGGGTCGGAGGCTCGCGCAGCCTCCCGCGCGGGAGGCGGCCGAGCGCCTGGGCATCCCCATCCTGCAGCCCGAGCGCCTCGAGCCCGGGCTCGACGTCGACGCGCCGACGGTCGTCGCCGTCGCGTACGGCCGCATCGTGCCGGAGGAGCTCCTCGACGAGCGGCTCTGGCTGAACGTCCATCCGTCCCTTCTGCCCCGCTGGCGTGGCGCCGCGCCCGTCGAGCGGGCGCTCATGGCCGGCGACGCGGAGACGGGCGTCACGATCATCCGGCTCGTGAAGGAGCTGGACGCCGGGCCGATCGCAGCCCAGCAGGCCTTCGTCGTCGGACCGGAGGAGGACGCGGGCGCCGTGTATGCGAGGGCCGCCCCCGTCGCGGTGGACCTCCTCGACTCGGTGCTCGCTTCGCCGACGTTCACCGCCCAGCCGGACGACGGAGCCACCTACGCGGACAAGATCACGGCCGAGGATCGACTGCTCGACCTCTCGCGTCCGGCCCCCGAGCTCGTGAACGTCGTCCGTGCTCTCTCGCCGCACATCGGCGCCCGGGCCGAGCTGCGCGGCCGCGGCGTCACCGTCTGGCGCGCGCGGGTCGGCGACGACGGCGCATTCGTCCCGCTCGAGGTGCAGCCTGACGGCGGCCGCAGGATGGAGTACGACGCGTGGCTTCGGGGTCTCAGGTAAGCGCCGCCCGCAGGGCTGCGTTCCAGGTTCTCCTTCGCGTCTTCGAGGACGGCGCCTACGCGGACCGCGCTCTCGGCTCGGCGGTGGAGGGCCTCGACGAGCGCGACCGCGCGCTCGCGCGGCGCCTCACGTTCGGCGCCGTGCAGCGTGCCCGGACGCTCGACCATGCGATCGAGACGCTCGGCCGACGCAGCGTGGGCAAGCTTGACCCCCCGGTGCGGGCGGCGCTACGGCTCGGTGCGTACCAGCTCGCCTTCGTCGACGGCGTTCCCCGCTACGCCGCCGTGAACGAGTCGGTCGAGCTCGTCCGCGGGGCGGGGCTGGAGCGGGCGGTCCCGTTCACGAACGCCGTCCTCAGGAGGTTGGCCGACGGGATTCAGGACCTGGTGGGCTCGCTCCCGGAGGGGAGCGCGCGCGAAGCGGCGCTTCGGCACTCCTACCCGGACTGGGTTGCCACGACGTGGGAGCGCGACCTCGGTCTCGAGGAGGCGATCGCGCTCATGCGTGCGCAGAACGAGCCCGCCGAGACGGTCGTCCGGCTCGTGCGCGGCGAGATCGAGGGACGTCCGGATGCCGAGGTCCCCGGCGCCTGGCACGTCGAGCGGGTGGACGAGGCCGCGCTCGCCGAGGGGCGCGTCTGGCCGCAGAGCCGGGCGTCGCAGCTCGTCGGGCTCGCCGTCGGCGCCCGGGAGGGAGAGCGAACGCTGGACCTGTGCGCGGCGCCGGGCGGCAAGGCGACCATGCTCGCCGGCGACGTGACGGCGGTCGAGGTCAACGAGGCCCGTGCCCGCGAGCTCGAGGAGACGGCGAGGCGCCTGGGCGCGGCGAACGTGCGCGTCGTCGTCGCCGACGGCCGTGCGCTGCCGCACGAGCTCTCCGGGTTCGACCGCGCGCTCGTCGACGCGCCGTGCTCGGGCCTCGGTGTCCTGAACCGGCGCCCCGACCTGCGCTGGCGCGCCGAGCCGCTGCCCGACCTTCAGCTCGAGCTCCTCCGTGCCGCGTCCGAACGCGTTCGCCCCGGGGGGACGGTCGTCTACTCGGTGTGCACGGTCAACGCCGACGAGGGGCCGGCGGTCGTCGACGCGTCGGGTCTCGAGGTCGACCCGTCCCTCGGGGACGAATGGCCGCGGTTTCGGGACCGCCGGCGCCCCGAGTTCCTGCAGACGCTGCCGCATGTCCACGGAACGGCCGGCTTCTTCGTCGCGCGCCTCAGCGTGCCCTGAGGATGCGGCGCGCCTCCTCGACGTGCTCCGCGAGCCAGCCGCCGCGGTCGTCCCACGCCCAGGCGAGGTTGTGGGCGACACCCCAGCCGCGGGCGCGCTCCCGGTCGAGGCCGAGCTCGGCGAGGACGTCGAGCCAGCGGGACACGGAGTCTGCGTTGCGGAGGAGCCCGCTCGCCTCGAGCTCCCGTTCGCCGACAAGCGGCTTCGGGTCGATGACGAGCCACGGCTCTCGCTCCGCGCGGAGGACGTTGCCCCCGTGGAGGTCCTGGTTCACGAGGGTGGCCGCAGAGCGGTCGACCGCGCGGTACACATCGAGCGCGTAGTCGAGCAGCGCGCGCTCGAAGGGCTCGCCCGCCTCGGCGTACCAGAGCGGCACGTCTTCCTGCCACCGGTCCGTCTCGTCGGCGAGGAACGCGAAGGAATGTGCGCCGCCGACCTCGACGTGGAGGCGTGGCACCAGCCCGGCGACGACGGCCGCCTCGTCGACGTCCGCGTCCCACAACCTCGTTCCGGGCACGCACCGCTCGAGGAGGAGCGCGCGGAGCTCGTCGTCCCGTGCGAGCAGCCGCACCGCGCCAGAGCCCGCCCACCGCTCGAGCGCGTCCGCCTCGCGGTCGGCCTCGACGTGGGAAGGGGCGTTCAGCTTCAGCACGGCGTCCCCGGCCGGCACGACGAGCGAGTGCGGCGTCTCGATCGGTGTCTCGAGCTCGAGGCCCCAGCGCTCGGCAAGCTCCGTCACGAGCCCGGGGAGGGCCTGGAGCCAGTCCCCCTCGTGAGCCCAGGTTCGGGCGAGAGCGTCCGGAACGAGCACGGCGCGACCCTACGCGCTCCTAGGATCACGCCATGAGCAGGACCCACCTCGAGCGCGCGATCGAGCTTGCCGAGCGCGGCCGCGGCACGACGCACCCGAATCCCGTCGTCGGCGCGGTCGTCGTCGCGGGGGACGAGGTCGTGGGCGAGGGCTGGCACGAGCGGAAGGGCGGCGACCATGCGGAGGTGGTCGCGCTGGCGGCAGCCGGTGAGCGCGCGCGGGGGGCGACGGTGCACGTCACGCTCGAGCCGTGCGCGCATCACGGCGATACGCCGCCCTGCACGGACACGCTGATCGAGGCCGGGGTCGCCCGTGTGGTGGCGGGTCAGCGCGACCCGAACCCGAAGGTCGAGGGCGGCGGCCTCGAGCGGTTGCAGGACGCCGGCGTCGAGGTGGAGCTGGCCGACGGCGAGCTCGCGTTCCGGTGCCGGCAGCAGATCGAGGAGTGGCGGACGTGGGTCGTCGAGCGGCGCCCGTTCGTCACGTACAAGGTCGCCGCCACGCTCGACGGCCGCGTCACGGTGCCGGGGACGCGTTGGGTGTCCGGCGAGGAGTCGCGCCGGCTCGTCCATCTCCTGCGCGCGCAGTCCGATGCGGTCGCGGTCGGCATGGGGACGGTTCGCTGGGACAACCCGAGCCTCGACGCGCGCGATGTGCCGGTCACGAGACAGCCGCGGAGGCTCGCGTTCGGGCGCGGGCCGCTCCCGGACGGCTCCGGGCTCGAGCTCCGCTCGGGGCCTCTTCCCGACGAGCTCGCCGCCCTCGGCGCCGACGGCGTCCAGTCGTTCCTCCTCGAGGGCGGCCCGACGCTCGCTGCCGCCTTCCTCGAGCAGGGGCTCGTGGACAAGCTGCTCGTCTTCGTCGCACCCACGCTCTCGGGGGAGGGAGCCGGGATGCTCGCCGGGCTCCCCGGCCCGGTCGCCCTCACCCGCCTCGAGGCGCGGTCCGTCGGTCGCGACGTGCTGCTCCAGGCCTACGTCCACGAGCCCTGAGCTAGGTTCCGGGGATGTTCACGGGGATCGTGCGCGAGCTCGGGCGCGTTGCCTCGGTGGAGGGCGGCGCCGACGGCCTCCGGCTGACGCTCGACGCGCCCGTGACCGCCGCAGCGACGGGTGTCGGGGACTCGGTCTCGGTGAACGGCGTCTGCCTGACCGTCGATGCGGTCGACACTGGCCGGCTCTCGTTCCACGCCGTCCCCGAGACCCTCGCGCGCTCGACGCTCGGCGCGCTCGCGGCCGGTGACCACGTCAACCTCGAGCCGGCGGTGTGCGCCGGCGACCCGCTCGGCGGGCACTACGTGCAGGGTCACGTCGACGCGGTGGGGCGGGTGCAGTCCGTCGAGGCGGAGGGCGAGGGCCTGCGCGTCTTCGTCGAGGCCCCGGACGATGTGCTGCGCTACTGCGTCGAGAAGGGCTCGATCGCGGTGGACGGCGTCTCCCTCACGGTCGCCGAGCTCGCCGACGACGCGTTCGCGCTCGCACTCGTCCCGCACACGCTCGAGGCGACGACGCTCTCCACGCTCGTGCCCGGCCGCGAGGTCAACCTCGAGGCGGACGTGCTCGCGAAGTACGTCGAGCGCCTGCTGCGGGCACGAGAGCGCTGAGGGCTACGATCCGACGGTGAGCGTGGACCTGCGGGCACCCGAGACGTCGTCGCCGTTCGCCACCATCGAGGAGGCGATCGAGGACATCCGCTCGGGGAGGTTCGTCGTCGTGGTCGACGACGCGGACCGCGAGAACGAGGGCGACCTGACGATCGCCGCGCAGTTCGTGACGCCGGAGTCCATCAACTTCATGGCGACGCACGCGCGCGGGCTCATCTGCCTGTGCCTCTCGCCGGAGCGCTGCGACGAGCTCGGGTTGCGACCGATGACGGAGCGGAACGAGACGCCGCTCGGGACTGCGTTCACCGTCTCCATCGAGGCGCGCGAAGGGGTCTCGACCGGCATCTCCGCACAGGATCGCGCGCGGACCATCCAGGTGGCCATCGACCCACGGTCGACGGCCGCCGACCTCGTCCAGCCCGGCCACGTGTTCCCGCTGCGCGCGAAGCCAGGGGGCGTCCTGCAGCGCGCAGGCCAGACCGAGGCCGCGGTCGACGTCGCACGGCTCGCTGGCCTGAACCCGGCGGGCGTCGTCTGCGAGATCATGAACGAGGACGGGACGATGGCCCGCGTGCCGGACCTGACGGCCTTCTGCGAGCGGCACGGGCTCAAGATGGTCACGGTCGCGGACCTGATCGAGTACCGCCGACGCCGCGAGAAGCTCGTCGAGCGTGTCGTCTCGGTGCGGCTCCCGACCGAGTTCGGCGAGTTCCAGGCCCACGCCTATCGCGAGCTCCTGACCGACAAGCAGCACGTCGCGCTCGTCAAGGGGGACGTGGTGGAAGCCGAGAACGTCCTCGTTCGCGTCCACTCCGAGTGTCTGACCGGCGACGTCTTCCACTCGCTCCGGTGCGACTGCGGCGAGCAGCTCGAGCTGGCGCTCGCCCGGATCGAGGCCGAGGGGGCCGGTGTCGTCCTGTACATGGCGCAGGAGGGCCGCGGCATCGGGCTCCTCAACAAGCTGCGAGCGTACGAGCTCCAGGAGGCGGGGCTCGACACGGTCGAGGCGAACCTCGAGCTCGGCTTCCCGGCCGACGCGAGGGAGTGGGGGATCGGCAACCAGATCCTGGCCGACCTGGGCCTGACGACGATCCGCATCCTCACGAACAACCCCCGGAAGCTGGCCGGCCTCGACGGCTACGGCCTCACCGTGGTCGAGCAGGTGCCGCTCGAGGTCGAGCCGCAGCCGGAGAACGCGGACTACCTCGCCGCGAAGCGGGAGAAGCTGGGCCATACGATTACGAGGCTCCACCACCAGGGCATGCGTCTGGAGCCGGACGCGGAGAGCGACGACACCGAATGAGCCGCGACATCGACGACTCGAGCGAGAACGTCCTCTCGGAATGGGGCCGCGACGAGGTCGCGGACGACCCTGAAGACGAGGACGCCGAGGTGAACGAGCCGGCCGCCTGGGGAACGGCGAGCCTCGAGCCCGACGAGGTGTCCGAGCCACAGAGCATCGCCGTCCGGGACGTCCAGCTGGAGCCGGCCGTCGAGGAGCCGGAGCTCGAGCCGCAGCCGGCCGTGGAGGAGCCGGCCGCGGAGGACGAGCTCGAGCCCGAGTCCGAGCCCGGCGCGGGGGTGGAGGACGTCGCCGAGGTCGCGCCGATGGCCATCGAGCTCTCCCACGAGCACGCGGCGGGCGAGCTCGAGATTCCGGACGGCTACGCGGTGCTCGAGGGCGAGGCCGACGGAGGGCGGCGCGCGGTCGGGGTCGTCGTCTCCCGCTTCAACGGGGCGGTGACGTCGCTCCTCCTCGAGCGGGCGCTCGCGGAGCTCCAGTCCGCGGGGGTCCGGCGCGACGCGATCACGATCATGGTCGTGCCCGGTGCCTTCGAGCTCGCGCTCGCCGCCACGGCGCTGGCAAAGACGCGACGCTTCGCGTGCATCGTTGCGCTCGGCTGCGTCATCCGTGGCGACACGCCGCATTTCGACTACGTCGCCAGCGAGGCCGCGAGCGGCCTCCAGCTCGCGGCGCTCGAGACCGGCGTCCCCGTCTCCTTCGGCGTCCTCACGCTCGAGCGCGTCGAGCAGGCGGATGTGCGCATCGATAAGGGGGCCGAGGCGGTCAGGAGCGCCCTCGAGATGGCCGACGTCTTCTCCCACCTCCGCGCCGCCGCCTCTCGCTGACGCCGGCCGCCGGCCGCTCCCGGGCGGCGGAGCCGCCCTCCGCGTCCGGCTGAGGACGCTCGCTTCGCGATCCGGCCGGCGCCCCGCTTGGCCGTACCATCCGTACTGTCCTGTGCGGCGCGCCCTTGGCTCGCTCGCGAGCGCCCCCGAACGTCAGCGATGCTGGCGTTCGATGTGAACCGCTACCATGCCGGGTCGCATGTCCAAGGTCTGCGCCATCTGCGGGAAGAAGCCGGGCTTCGGCAACAGCCGGAGCCATTCCATGGTCGCCACGAAGCGGCGCTTCAACCCGAACCTGCAGCGCATCCGCGTGCTGCTCGACGGCCGGGCCACGCGCGCGTACGTGTGCACGCGCTGCCTCAAAGCCGGCAAGGTCCAGAAAGCCGTCTGACGCGCCTGGCCGCGGGAGCCTCGCGGCGGGCGAGCCGGGATCCGCGACCGGATTCCCGTCCTGCGCGGAGATAAGCTCGCGCCGTGAGCCAGCGGGAATACGAGATCGCGTCCACGGAGCTCGGGCACGTCGCGATCTCGAGCGACGCGATCGCGGAGATCGTCGCCCACGCCGCAGCCGAGAGCTACGGCGTCGTCGGGCTCGCCGGACGCCATCGCCTCTCGCGGCTCCTACCCTGGGGGATCAGGAAGGGAGTGGACGTGGCGATGCGCGACGACGGGCTCGCGATCGAGGTGCGGGTCGTCGTCGAGCGTGGTCTGAAGCTGGCCGAGGTCGCGACCACCGTCCGTGAGCGGATCCTGTACGAGCTCGAGCGCATGGTCGGGCTTCCCGTCTCCGCGCTCGAGGTGCACATCGACCGGGTCCGGGGTCGCTGATGCAGCTCGAGCCGGTGCGTGAGCTCGCGCGTGCGTCGCTGACGAACCTCGAAGCCCACCGCCAGAGGATCGACGACCTGAACGTGTACCCGGTGCCGGACGGCGACACGGGAACGAACCTCGTGCTCACGCTGCGCTCGATCGTCGAGGCGCTCGACCGCTCGACCGCCGTGGCGAGCGCCGACGTCGCGCGCGACCTCTCGCGAGCGGCGCTGATGGGCGCCCGCGGGAACTCCGGAGTGATCTTCTCGCAGATCGTGCGGGGGTTCGTGGAGGTGCTCGGCCAGGCGGAGGACATGAGCACGCCCCGGCTGCGCCGCGCCTTTCGCGCGGCGAGTGACGCCGCCTACCGCGCCGTGAAGCGCCCGGTCGAGGGCACGATGCTCACGGTCATCCGCGAGATGGCCGAGGAGGGCGAGCAAAAGGAGAACCGCAGGCTGTCGCCCGTCGACTTCCTCGCGACGGTCCTCGCACGTGGCGAGGATGCGCTCTCCCGCACGCCGGAGATGCTGTCCGTCCTGCGCGACGCGGGCGTCGTCGACGCCGGCGGCGCGGGTCTCGTCGAGATCACGCGGGGGCTCGTGCTCGCCCTGTCGGGCGAGCCGCTGCCGGAGGCGCCGCTCGAGAGCGAGGCGCTCGGCCTGGACGCGATCCATCTGGAGCTTTCGAAGTTCCGCTACTGCACCGTCTTCGTCGTCGAGGGCGAGCATCTCGACCAGGTCGCGCTCGAGAAGGCGCTCGAGCCCATGGGCGACTCCCTGCTCGTCGTGGGAGACGACAGCGCGCTGAAGATCCACGTCCACACCGACGACCCGGGCGCGGCGCTGTCGGCCGGAACGGCCGTCGGCTTCGTGGAGGGGATCGAGATCGCGAACATGCACCGGCAGACGGTCGAGCGGGAGGAGCGCCTCCTGGAGATGGGGACGATGGCGCTCCCGACCCTCGAGACGGGCCTCGTCGCCGTCTGCCCCGGCGAGGGGAACCGGCGGCTCTTCGAGAGCCTCGGCGCCACGCGGGTGATCGAAGGTGGCCAGACCATGAACCCGTCGACGGCCGACATCGTCGACGCCGTCGAGTCCGTCCCGGCGCCGGAGGTGATCGTCCTTCCGAACAACTCGAACGTCATCCTCACCGCCGAGCTGGCGATCGCGCTCGCGTCCAAGCCCGTGCGCGTGGTCCCGTCCGGGTCGGTGCAGGCCGGCCTGGCTGCGATCGGGCGGTTCATCTCGACGAACTCGCCCGAGCACAACGAGCAGGAGATGCGCGACGCCCTCGACTCGGTCGCAACCGGCGAGGTCACCGTCGCCTCGCGGGACGCGGTGCTCGACGGCGTGACGATCAGGGAGGGCGAATACCTCGGGCTGGTCGACGGGAGGGCCGTCGCGGCGGACGACGACGTCGTCCGCGTGACGCTCGAGGTCGTCTCCCGCGTACTCGACGGGAATCGAGCCTGGCTCGGGATCCTGACCGGCCAGGACGCGCCGGAGCTCGAGTCGCTGCTCGCCGAGCTGCGCGGGTCGCATCCGGAGGTGGACGTCGAGGTGCACGACGGCGGCCAGCCGCACTACCCGCTCCTCGTCGTCGCCGAATGACGGCGACCCCGATCCGCGTCCTGCTCGTCGAGGACTCGGACGTCTACCGGGACTCTCTGACCTTCCTGCTCGATCGCGTCCCGGGTGTCGAGGTCGTCGGAGGAGTCTCCACGGGGAGCTCCGCGGCGACCGCCTGCCTCGAGCTCGCGGCGGACGTGGCCGTCATCGACTACCGTCTCCCGGACGTGGACGGGGCCGAGGCGGCAGCGGACGTGCGGACGCGGTGTCCCGGGACCGGTGTGGTCTTCCTGAGCGCGTCGGTCGGCGACGACGAGGCCGCGGTCGCGCGGAACGCGGGCGTCGCGCTCGTTCGCAAGGACGAGGGGCTCGACGCGCTCGTCGCTGCGATTCGCGCCGCTCGCGGAGCGCCTGCGTGAACCTGTCCGTCGAGAACACGGCGATCGTCCTCGACTCGACGTCGGACTATCCGGATGCCCCCTCGCGGTTCTCGAACATGCGCTTCGTCCCGCTCTACGTGCGCTTCGGCGACGAGACGTACCGCGACTACGTGGAGCTGAGCCCCGACGCGTTCTTCGAGAAGCTGCGGTCGTCACCGGTCCTCCCGGCGACGTCCCAGCCCACGCCGCAGGACTTTCTCACCGCCTACGAGAACCTCGCGGGCTACGAGCGGATCTACTCGCTGCACGTCTCGTCGAAGGTCTCCGGGACCTTCCAGAGCGCCGAGCTCGCCGCGCAGGAGCTCGGTGGCGACCGCGTGCGGGTGGTCGACTCGCTCACCGCGTCGCTCGCGATCGCGATGCTCGCGCACGCCATCCAGCGCCGGCTCACGCGCGGTACCACCGATGCGGAGATCGCGTCGCTCGTCGAGCGCTTCCACCGCGAGTGTGCGGTCGTGTTCACGGTCGAGACCCTCGAGTACCTGCAGCGCGGCGGGCGTATCGGGCGCGCTGCGGCGCTCGCCGGCTCGCTGCTCAACGTGCGGCCGATCCTCTCCGTCGAGGACGGCACCGTCGTCGCGGTCGCGCGCGTCCGCGGGCGGGAGAAGGCGCTCGCCGAGTTCGAGCGTCGCTTCATCGCGTCGACGGAGGATCGGGCGGGGTTGCGCGTGGCGATCGCGCACGCCGACGCTGCCGAGTGGGTGGGCACGCTGAGCGAGCTCGTCTGGCGCGTGCGTCCGAAGGCGGAGATCGAGTTCACCTCGACGCTCGGCGCCGTCGTCTCGACGCACGCCGGGCCCGGCGCAGTCGGCTTCTTCTGGTTCCAGGACGACTGAGGCCGCTCGCCGCTCCCAGCTCGCTGGGGACGCCGTCCCTGGACCTATAGTTGACGCGTGGTGAAGGCGACGAAGGCCGCCGTCCGTCTCCCGATCGGATTCACGGGTACCGACGTGCCCGAGACGTGGCCCGGTCCCGCGGGCGCTCCCCGCCCCGAGCGGCTGGAGGCTCCGCTCGAGACGCTCCAGGGCGTCGGACCGGCGCTACGACGGAAGCTCGCGCGCATCGGGCTCGAGTCCGTGGGCGACCTCCTGTGGCAGGGGCCGCGGCGGTACGAGTCGCCGGTCCCGGCGCGGAGGATCTGCGACCTGTTCGGGGACGAGGAGGCCGTGCTCGAGGTCGCGGTGCGCTCCGTATCGAGCCGGCGTCGCGGAAGGTTGAAGATCCTCACCGCGCGCGTCGCGGACGAGACGGGGGAGATCAAGGCGACCTGGTTCAACCAGCCGTGGCTCGAGTCGCGCCTCATCCCGGGCACCCGAGTCAGGCTACGAGGCCGGGCGAACAGGTTCGGCTTCGCGGTCTCGTCCTACGACCTGGAGGGAGAGGCGGAGACGGCCGACTTCGCGCCCGTGTACCCCTCGGGCGAGGACGTGGCGCAAAAGCGGCTCCGCGACCTCCGTGCACAGGCTCTCGACCTCGTGCGCGACGCGGGTGAGCCCCTCCCGGCCGAGCTGCGGACGCGCGAGGCCTTGCCGCTCCGCTGCGACGCGCTCGCGTCCCTCCATCGCCCGGCGTCGCCGGCCGAGGCCGAAGTGGGTCGGTCGCGCCTCGCGTTCGACGAGCTGCTCGTGCTGCAGCTCGCGCTCGCGCGGACCGCGGCGCTGCGCGAGCAGGCCTTCGCCGAGCCTCTCGACCCTCCCGGCGAGCTCGTCCGCCGGTATCGCGCGACGCTCCCCTTCGCGCTCACGCCCGACCAGGAGCGGGCGATGGCCGAGCTCGACGTGGATCTCGCGCGCTCCGTCCCGATGCAGCGGCTGCTGCAGGGGGACGTCGGCTCGGGGAAGACGGTCGTCGCGCTGTACGCGCTCCTGCGCGCGGTCGAGACGGGCCGCCAGGGAGCCCTCATGGCCCCGACGGAGACGCTCGCCGAGCAGCACTTCCTCACCGTCGACGAGCTGTGCGCGCCGCTCGGCGTACGCGTCTCGTTGCTGACGAGCTCGGTCCGCGCACGCGAGCACGCCGCCGTCAGGCAGCTCATCGCCTCCGGTGACGCCCAGCTGGTCGTCGGCACCCACGCGCTCATCCAGGAGGAGGTCGACTTCGCGGACCTGGCGGTGGCGGTGGTCGACGAGCAGCATCGCTTCGGGGTGGGGCAGAGGAGCGCCCTCGTCGAGGGGCGCAGCCCCCACGTGCTCCACCTGACCGCGACGCCGATACCCCGGACGCTCGCCCTCACCGTGTACGGCGATCTCGACGTGAGCGAGCTCGTGCTGCCACCTGCGAACCGGAAGCCGATCGTGACGGCCTGGGTCACCGAGGACCGGAGCTCCGAGGCCTATCGCAGGCTGCGACGGCACCTCGACGAGGGTCGGCAGGCATACGTCGTCTGCCCGCTCATCGAGGAGTCGGAGACGAAGGTCGCGCGCGCCGCCGAGGCGGAGGCCGAGCGGCTGCGCGGCGCCGAGCTCGCGGGGTACCGCGTCGGCTGTGTCCACGGACGGCTGAAGACGGCGGAGCGGCGCGACCTCATGGCGAAGTTCAAGGCCGGGGAGCTCGACGTCCTCGTCGCGACGACGGTCATCGAGGTAGGCGTGGACGTCCCGAACGCGACGATCATGATCGTGCAGGAGGCGGACCGCTTCGGGCTCGCGCAGCTCCACCAGCTGCGCGGGCGTGTCGGCCGCGGCGCGGAGCAGTCCTACTGCCTCCTCGTGTCGCGGCCGCGGGAGGAGCTCACCGAGGGCGCGGTCGAGCGCCTCGAGGCCCTCGTCGCGACGACCGACGGCTTCGAGCTCGCCGAACGCGACCTCGAGATCCGCGGCGAGGGCCAGCTGCTCGGTGCCCGCCAGTCCGGTTTCTCCGACCTGCGCTTCGTCCATTTGCGCCGCGACCACGGGCTCCTCGAGCGCGCGCGGGAGATCGCGCGCGACCTGCCCGACGAAGGACTGCTCGCCGACGAGGTCGACCGCCTGCTCGGCGAGGCCGAGCACCTCGGCGAGTCCTAGGTGCGCATCGTCGCCGGATCGAGGAAGGGGCACCGGATCGTCGCTCCCAAGGGTGTCGACACTAGGCCGACCGGCGACCGCGTGCGCGAGGCGGCCTTCTCCATCGTCGGCCCGGTCGACGGGGCGAGCGTGCTCGACGTGTTCGCCGGCTCGGGGGCGATGGGGCTGGAGGCGCTCTCGCGCGGGGCGCGGCGGTGCGTGTTCGTCGAGCGCGACCGCGAGGCGTGCCGCGTGATCGAGCGGAACCTCGAGAAGCTCCGCCTCACCGGCGCCGTCGTGCGGTGCGAGGACGCCGTCCTGGCGCTCCGCGAGGAGCGGGCCCGAAGCCGCCGGTACGACCTCGTCCTCGTGGACGCGCCGTACGAGGAGTGGGAGCGCTACGAGACGCCCCTCGGTGAGCTCCTGGCCGACCTGCTCGAGGAGACCGGGCTCGCGGTCGTCGAGACGTCGGCCCGCGTCGAGCCGGAGCTTCCCCTCGACCTCGTCACCACGCGCCGTTACGGTTCCGCACGCATTACGGTGTTCAGCCGATGATTACCGCGATCTGCCCAGGGAGCTACGACCCCGTGACGAACGGGCACGTCGACGTCATCCGCCGGGCGGCGTCGATCTTCGACCGGGTCGTGGTGGGCGTCGTCCAGAACCCCCAGCACAAGGAGACGCTCTTCCCCGTGGCGCAGCGGGTCGCCTTCCTCGAGGAGGCGCTCGCCTCGTGCGGGAACGTCGTCGTCGACGTCTTCTCGGAGCTCGTCGTCGAGTTCGCGCGCAAGCACAACGCGCGAACGATGGTGAAGGGGCTGCGGGTGATCTCGGACTTCGAGTGGGAGTTCCAGATGAACCACCTGAACAGGGTGCTCGCGCCCGAGATCGAGACCGTCTACGTGATGGCGAGCCCGCAGTACAGCTTCGTCTCCTCGAGCGGGGTGAAGGAGATCGCGTCGTTCGGCGGCAAGGTCGACGAGCTCGTGCCCGAGGCGGTTGCGAGACGCTTCGCCGAGCTCTACCCCGACGGTCGACCCGGCGCGCCTGTCTCACCGTCCGAATAGCGTCCGCGCCACGCCGCGGCCGCGGAGCGGCCGCCTTCAGGGATCTTCGCGCGGCCGGGGGCCGCGCGAGCGGTTCCCTCGCAGGTCCGGCCTGCGCGCACGAGCGTCCGCCGCGGTCCCGCTGCGCAGACTGTCTCACCCCAGGAGTAGACTTTCCGACCCATGGACGTACTCGTGCTCATCGACAAGCTCGACGACCTCGTGCACAACGCGAAGGCCGTCCCCCTCACCGATCAGGTGCGCCTCGACCGGGACGAGATCTACGAGATCCTCGATCAGATGCGGGCGACCATCCCCGAGGAGATCAAGCAGGCCCGGTGGATCGTCAAGGAGCGGCAGGAGATGCTCGCCGAGGCAAAGCGGGAGGGCGACCGGATCGTCCAGGAGGCGCGTGAGCAGGCGGTCCGTGAGGCCTCCCAGACCGAGATCGTGAAGATCGCCGAGAACCAGGCCGAGGACATCGTCGACGACGCCCGGCGCAAGGCGCGCGAGACGCGGCTCGAGATGGAGGACTGGGCCGACTCGATCCTCTCGACGCTCGAGGTCAACCTCGACAAGTTCCTGACGGCCGTCAAGCGCGGCCGGGAGCGGCTCCACGAGCGCTCGCAGGAGACCGTCGTCGCGGGGATCGGCCCCGAGCCGCTCGAGCAGCCCGAAGACTTCGAGCGCTTTGCCTAGTCCGCAGAGCGGGCATCCGCTCGCGCGGACACCCGCTCGCGAAAACCCTGAAGGCGGCCGCTTCGCGGCCGCTGCGTGAGCGACGACCCCACGCGCTCAGGTGTCCGATCTCGCTGTCACCTGCGGTGACAGTCACCGGCTTCGGTGCGCGGCGCTCACGCGGCCGCGAGCTCGGCGCCCAGCTCGCGGCAGACGGCCACCGCGGACTCCACGAACGCCTCGGCGGCCGGGCTGCGGTGCCGGTCCGCGTGCCAGACGAGCCCGATGACGCGCGGTGGGATGCGGCCCTGGAGATCGACGATCTCGACGCTGTCGTCGTCCGTGTCGACCGTGAGGAGCGGTGCGACGCTGATTCCGACCCCGGCGCCCACGAGCCCCTGGACGGTCCCGTTGTTGTCGGAGCGGAACACGAAGGCCGGCGCCCGCCCGCTCGAACCGAGCTGGGCCTCGACGTGGTCCATCGCCGTGCAGTGGTTGAACCCGATCAGCGGCTGCATCGCGATCTCCCTCAGCGAGGGCGGACGCCGGAGGGAGGCCAGAGACGACCCGGCCGGCACGACCAGGACGTACGGGTCGTGGAGGAGCTCCACCGACTCGTAGGGGCCGGGGGCGACCGGAAGCGTCCAGAAGGTGAGGTCGAGCTCGCCGCGCTCGATGAGCTCGAGCAGCTCGCGCTCGTCGGACGTCTCCCTGAGGACGATCTCGACGGTCGGTCGCGCCTCGGAGAAGCCGCGGAGGAGCGACGGGAGCACGCGGGCCCCGACGCTCTGGAAGGTGCCGACGCGGAGCCGGCCGGCGTCGCCCGCCTCGAGCGCGCTCATGTCGGCCTTCGCCGCGAGGAGGCGCGCCTGGATCGCGTCCGCGTGCCGGAGCAGGATGCGACCCGCCTCGGTGAGGGAGATCGGGCGCGGCCCGCCGGGGCGCTCGACGAGCCGGAGGCCGACGATGCGCTCGAGCGTCGCGATCTGCTGGGAGATCGCGGACTGTGTGTACCCGAGATGCTCTGCCGCGCGACCGAACGAGCCCTCGTCGGCGATCGCCTT
This sequence comes from uncultured Actinomycetes bacterium, assembly GCA_963705535.1. Lineage (GTDB taxonomy): Bacteria > Actinomycetota > Thermoleophilia > Gaiellales > Gaiellaceae > GMQP-bins7. The sequence continues at coordinate 331,606 of CAVPJY010000002.1, read as the reverse complement.
CAGCGCGACCAGGTGCCGAAGGTCGAGCCCGTGCCACCGATCAGCTTCCATGATCGAAAGCGTAGCAAGGCCCACTTCCCCTAATCGAAGAGGCGCTAGGCTCCGGGTGTGACGACGATCGATCTCCGCCGGCTTCGGCTTCGGCCGGGCGAGGTGCGCCACGAGCGGCTCGAGGTCGAGGTCGAGCCGTTCGTGCTCGGCGGGCAGCGGTACGAGGCCGCGCCTCACGAGGTCCCGATCGAGCTCGAGATCACGCAGGCCTCGGGAGCCACCGTCTTCGACCTCAGGCTGCGCGCCCGTCTCTCCGGGCCGTGCATGCGCTGTCTCGGTCACGCAGAGCTCGAGGTCGACGTCCGCGCCCGCGAGCTGCACGATCCGCAGGCGCCACGGGCGGACGAGCTGCGCTCCGACTACGTCGTCGACGATCGCCTCCAGGTCTCCGCGTGGGCGCGAGACGCGATCGCCCTCGCGCTGCCCGACCAGATCCTCTGCAGGCCCGACTGCGCGGGGCTGTGCCCGGTCTGCGGGAAAGACCTGAACGCCGAGCCGCACGAGCACGCGAGGGCCGACCTCGATCCGCGCTGGTCGGCCCTCGAAGAGCTCCGCGATCGACTCTGAGCGCCCTCATGCAGGCGCCGGTGCGGTGCGCACCTGCACGAGCCGGTAGCCGGCGACGCCCCCCAGCGCGGGATCACCGGACCGGTACGTCTTCACGAAGAACTGCACGTGACCGCGCCGCGCGAGCGGGAACGACCCGAGCGGGAGGAGCCGCGTCGTCATCCAGCCGTCCACCGTCGTCAGCAGTCGGGTCCCGGTCGTCACGCGCGGCGTCGAGCGGACGAACACGATGGCGTCCCGGACGACGTACCCTCGCGTGTCCACGATCCGCACGCGCACGGTGATCTGGCCGCGACGGCTCGCAACCGGATTCGGGGAGAAGACGACCCTCGACACGACCAGACGCTGATCTGCCGGCACGCTCGTCGCCGGGATCGAGACCTCGCCGCTCGGAAGCCGGATCGCGCCCGGCGGAAGGGGCACGGTCACGAGGCCGGACTCGGACGAGAGGACGGTCGTCGAGCCCACCGCGTTCCGCGCCGTGACGTTGCAGCGGAGCTTGTGGTTGACGTCGCTCGCCGTCAGGCGGTAGCTGCGACCGCTCGCACCGGCGATCGCGGCGCACTCACCGCCCGCGGTGTTGCAGCGCAGCCACGCGTACGCGTACGAGATGGGCTGACGCCCGCTCCAGCTCCCGGGCTGCACGCTCAGGACCGAGTCGACCAGCGGCGTCCCCACGACGAGCGGCAGCGAGGTGTTCACGGGCGGGCCGACGACGACGGCGGTCGGGTTCGAGGCGACCGTCTGCGAGCCCTCGGCGTTCGTCGCCGTCACTCGCACCCGCATCCGAAAGCCGATGTCGGCGGCGGCGAGCTGGTATCCCGAGCGCGTCGCGCCCTGGACGAACACGCAGTCCGCGCCGTCCGGCCGCCCGCCGCTCTGCGGGCAGCGCACCCACCGGTAGCTGTACGTGATAGGGCCCGTGCCGGACCAGGACCCGCGGGTCGCCGAGAGCGTCCGGCCCTGCTCGGCCCGTCCGGTGACGACGGGCTCGGCGGTCGAGCGCGGTGGTGCGGCCGGCGCGGCGATGCTCTGTGCCGACGGCAGGACGAGCAGCGCCACAGCGGAGCTCACCACGGTCGCCCCGAGCCTCGGGTGCGCCGTACGGCCGCGTCGGATTCTGGACGGGAACATGACCCCTCCTTCCATCGATGCCTGCATCGGTTATGACGCCGGCGGGCGATCCGCGCCACCAACTCTTGCGCACTCCTTACAGGCCCTTACAGGCTCCGAACGCCTGTTTTCTCACGGAGACGCGGAGGGCGGCCCAGGGCCGCCCTCCGCGCTCGCAGCTCCTCGACTCGCGTTTCAGCCTGCCAGCCGGACCTGCACGAGACGGTAGCCCGCGACCCCGCCGAGCTCCGGATCGCCCTGGCGGTAGGCCTTCACGAAGAACTGCACGTTGAAGCCCGAGCGCGGCTGCGGGAACTGCGCGTTCGGGACCAGCGTGAGCCTCGCCACGCCGTCCGACTGCGTCTCGACCGTCTGTCCCTGCACGACACGCGGCGTCGCCCGCATGAAGACGAGCGCGCCGCTCACCGGGCGGCCTCCCCTGGCCGTGACCCGGACGCGGACCGTGATCGGGTCCGTCCGGCTCGTCACGGGGTTCGGGCTGAAGCTGACCGAGGCGACGACGAGGCGGTCGCCCGCCGCCTTCAGGTCACCCGCGGGGATCGAGCCCGTAGGCGGCGGCTGCTGCCCGCCGACGACCCCCGTGGGGGCGGATCGCTTCGACGTCCTCCCGCGGGCGTTCTCGGCAGTGACGTTCACGCGCAGTGTCCGGTCGACGTCGGCGTCGGCGACCGTGTACGCGTTGTCGGTCGCACCGCGGATCTGGGCGCAGCTCTCGCCCTGCGCATTGCAGCGGAGCCACTGGAACGCGTACGTGATCGGCTTGGTGCCGACCCACTCCCCCGAGCTCGCGGTCAGCCGGCTGCCGACCGCCGCGGTCCCCGAGATCACCGGCGGCTCGACGTTCGCGGGGACCGCGGACGCGATCGCCGCAGTCGGATTCGAGGTCGCCGTGTCCTGGCCGTCGCCGTTCCGCGCCACGACCTGCGAGCGGATCCGGAACCCGGCGTCCGCCTGGCGAAGCTCGTAGGTGTTGTCGTTCGCGTTGGAGATGCGGCGGCAGTCCGAGGCGTCGGGAGCGCCGGGCCCCTGACACCGGAACCAGCGGAACTCGTACTGGAGCGGCTGGGTGCCGGTCCAGGTTCCGCGGTTCGTCCGGAGGATCTGGCCGACCCTCGGTGTGCCCGTGATCTGCGGTTCCGCGACGTTGTTGGGCGCGACCGCAGGCGCGGCCGCGGACGTCCCCGAGAGGGTCGCCGCGAACGTCGCGGCGATCGCTGCGACGAGCGTGGCGCCGCCGAGGATCGCGAGGTAGGTCCTAGTGATGCCCCGCGAAGGTGTCGTCGATCTCATGTTCGCCTTCCTTTCCGGGTGGGTACTCGGAGGCAATACCCGACTTCGCGCTCCCGGACTCGGCGGGAGCTCGATGCCTTACGGGACGCTAACTTCCCGTTGAGATCCCCGAAAGGGGCATGCGGCCACGAACTTCGCCGCTTGCACGTCACCTGAAGTTCTTCGCACCTCGCCCGCTATACTCCGCAGCCGCTCATGGCCGTCCCGAAGCGAAAGACGTCGAGGTCGAGGCGCGACAAGCGCCGGGCGCAGCATGCGCTCTCGACGCCGCGCGTCCAGGTCTGCCCGACCTGCCGGCAGCCGAAGCGCGCGCACCACGTCTGCCCGAACTGCAAGACGTACAAGGGCAGGGACGTGGAGCCGCTGCGCATCCAGGCTCCGTAGCCTCCCAATCCATGGCGATCCGCGTCGCGGTCGATGCCCTCGGGGGCGATCGCGGTCCGGAGGAGATCGTCGAGGGCGCGCTCGAGGTCGCCTCCGACGACATCCAACCGGTTCTCTTCGGCCCACGGGGCCTCGATACACGGGGTCTCCGGCTGGTCGAGACCGAGGGTGCGATCGGCATGGACGAGCCGCCCGTCGACGCCGTGCGGGCGAAGCCGGAGTCCTCTCTCGTCCGGGCCGTTCGGGCGGTGGCCGACGGAGAGGCGCAGGCCGTCGTCTCCGCGGGGAGCACGGGTGCCATGCTCGCGGCCTCGCTGCTCCACGTCCGCCGTCTGCCCGGGGTGCTCAGACCAGGGATCGCGGTCGTGCTCCCCGCGCGGCGCGGGCCGAGCGTCCTCATCGACGCCGGCGCGAACGCCGACGCGCGTCCGGAGCATCTCCTCCAGTTCGCGCATATGGGCGCGACCTTCGCCGAGGAGATTCTCGGAGTCGCCGAGCCCGAGGTCCGGCTGCTCTCGATCGGCGAGGAGGCGGAGAAGGGCAGCCAGCTCGCGCTCGACGCGCACGAGCTCCTCCGCGAGAGCGGCCTCCGGTTCGCCGGTAACACCGAGAGCAGGCGCCTGCTCGAAGGCGACGCCGACGTGGTGGTGACCGACGGCTTCACGGGGAACGTGGCGCTGAAGGCGCTCGAAGGGACGATCCTCACCCTGCTCGACTCGCTCCGCGTCGAGCTCGACGCCTCCGTACGCGGGCGCCTCGGCGGGCTCCTCATCGGTCCCGCGGCTCGGCGGGTCCGGACGCGTCTCGACCCGGAGACGTACGGCGGCGCGTACCTCCTCGGGCTCCGCGGGCTCGTCGTCATCGCGCACGGCTCGAGTTCGCGCGTCGCGATCGGGAGCGCCGTGAGGCTCGCCGCCCGGGGGGTCGAGCATCGCGTCGTCGAGCGCTTGCAGGAGCGTCTTCCGGCCCTCTCCGGCCGCGGCGACGACGTCCCGTCTCATGCGCGCTGACCACACCGCGTCGAGCGAGCACGGAGATCGCCGCGATTGGTGTTAGCATCGCGCGCCAAGACGACCCGACGGCAAAGAGGTGAGGTTTTCAGGTGGCACACTCGCGTGAGGAGATCCTCGAGCAGATGAAGACGGCGCTGAGCGAGAAGCTCGGCATCGACGAGAGCGAGGTCACGGAGGCTGCGTCCTTCGAGGAGGACCTCGGCGCCGACTCGCTCGATCTGGTGGAGGTCGTCATGGACCTCGAGGACCAGTTCGGGCTGAAGATCCCGGACGACGACGCTCGCGAGCTCACGACCGTCGGCAAGGCGATCGACTACGTCATCGCACACCAGGAGTAGGGACGGCGGCGGCGGGCCGAGCGCGCTCGGACGCTTGATCGCCGAGCTCCCGGACGACCGTCTCGAGCAGGTCTTCACCCACGCCTCGTGGGCCGAGGACCGTGCGGCCTCGTACGAGCGCCTCGAGTTCCTCGGGGACAGCGTCCTCGAGCTCGCGATCGCCCACGCCGTCTACGAGCGCTTCGCCGATGCCGCGGAGGGCAGGCTCGCGAAGGTCCGCGCGCACGTCGTCTCCCGCCAGAGCTGCGCGGTCGTCGCGAAGGAGCTCGAACTGGGGAACCGCCTGGTCGAGTACGCGGAGGGCATCTCGCCGGACGAGCTGGAGCGCATCTCGCGGAGCCGCAACGTCCTCGCGGCCGTCCTCGAGGCGGCGATCGCGGCCCTCTACCTCGAGCACGGGTTCGAGGCGATCGAGCCCGCGATCGTGGACGCGTTCGCGGACAAGATCGAGTTCGCGCGCTCGAGCCACGTCGACTACAAGACCGAGCTCCAGGAGGCCCTCGCGCGCTCGGGGCGCCAGGTCCATTACACCGTGCTCGAGATCGAGGGGCCGCCCCACGACCGCCGCTTCGTCTGCGCCGCGCACGTCGCCGGCGCGCAGCTCGGCATCGGCCGCGGGTCGACGAAGAAGGCCGCCGAGCAGGAGGCCGCCGCCCAGGCGCTCGACGCTCTCGGCGTCGTGCCGGAGCGGATCTAGCAGGCTCGAGCGCACCAGGGAGATCCCTAGGTTTTCGGCGGTGCGATCGATCAGGATGAGACGGTGCTGATCGGGCGCAAGGCCGAGCAAGCGGCGCTCCAGGCGCTCGTGGAAAGCGCAGTGCACGGCCATGGCGGCGCGTTGCTCGTCACGGGCGAGCCGGGGATGGGCAAGAGCGTTCTGCTGGACGACATCGCTGCCACCAGGGCAGACGTGACGGTGCTCCACGCATCCGGGCGCGAGTCGGAGGCGGACCTCCCGTTCGCCGTGCTCGCCGAGCTTCTTCGACCTGGGGTGCGCGAGATCGACGCGCTTCCCGGGCCGCAGGCCCGGGCTCTCAAGCGTGCGCTGGGGCTCGAAGACGCGGATGGCCTCGTCGACGGTCTTGCCGTCGGGGTGGCGACTCTCGGCGTCCTCGCCACTCTGGCGTTGCGACGGCCGGTACTCGCCGTGGTCGACGACCTGCAGTGGGCTGACGAGCCGTCTCGTGCGACGATCTCGTTCGTCGCGCGCCGCGTGGCGAAGCTCCACATCGCGCTCCTGTGCGCGGGGCGAGAGGGTGAGCTTTCGGAATCGGTCGGCGACATGCCTCGGCTCGAGCTGCCGCGGTTGCGCGCGCGAGATGCGGGCGAGCTGCTCGCAGACTCGGCCCGCGTCCCGCTCGATCGGGGAGTCAGGCGGCGGCTCCTCGACCTCTCGGCCGGGAACCCGCTCGCACTCGTCGAGCTGCCGACCGCGCTCTCCGACGCGCAGCTTCAGGGGATCGACGAGCTCGGTGAGCCGATCCCGGTGAACGGCGGGATCGAGCGCACGTTCGGCGCTCGCGTTGCACGCCTTCCCCGACGGACGAGGCGAGCACTGCTCCTCGCCGCCGCCGCGGGCTCCGACGCGGGTGCCCCCTTCGTCGGCGCGCTTCGAATGGCCGGGTTGGACCTCGAGGATCTCCGGGCGGCCGAGAAGGACGGCCTCATGGCCTTCGAGGCCGGCACGGTCACGTTCCGCCATCCCCTCGTCAGCTCGGTCGTTCATCAGGGCGAGAGCGAGGCCTCTCGGCGTGACGCGCACGCGCTGCTCGCGGAGGTCGACGAGGACGTCGATCGCCGCGCGTGGCATCGTGCAGCGGCCTCGATCGCACCGGAGGAGACGGTCGCAGCCGAGCTGGACGCAGCGGCGGGCCGCGCGCTTGCGCGCGGCGCGCCGGGCTCCGCAGTTCGTGCGTTCGAAGTCGCGGCGCGGTTCTCGGTGGTCGACGAGGCACGCGGAAAGCGCTTGGCGCTCGCGGCGCGAGCAGCGCATCGAGCCGGCGACGTCCGAGGTGCCGCTCGTCACGCGACCGCAGCGCGCCAGTTCGCCTCGGATCCGGTCACGCTCGCCGACCTGCTTCTCGTCGAGTCGGATCTCCGCATGCGCGACGGAGACCTCGAGGGTGCGCATCGCGCGCTCACCGAGCACGGGGCGCGACTCGTCGAGATCGACCGGCGCCGTGCCGCGACGATGCTGCTGCTCGCCTCGAAGCTCCGCATCTACCGCCTCGAAGCGCAGGTCACGGTCGACGAGGTCGAGCGTGCGCTCGCGCTGCTTCCTTCCGGGGAGCACGACCTCGTTCATCTCGCGGCGCTGAGCATGACCCGAACCGTGGCCGGCCGAGTCGGTGCCCGAGAGGCGGCACATGCAGCCGCAGCCGCCGCGGCACGGGCACCGCACGGTCATGCGCACACGCTCGGGATCGCCTGGCCTCTCGTGTGGCTCGAGGACTACGACCTGGCGCGCGAGGTCACGGATCGTGCGATAGCCGTCCAGCGCGAGGCCGGATTCCTGCTCTACCTTCCGCAGTCGCTCCTCCCGCGCGCGGAGCTGGAGTTCCGGATCGGCCACTGGGACGCTGCGATCTCCGCCGCGAACGAGGCGCTCGACCTGTTCGAGGAGACACGGCAACCGGCCGAGGCCGCGGCGGCCGCGGGAGTGCTGGCTCGCATGCTTGCGGCGCGTGGTGACGCGGAGGGCTGCAGAGCGCTCGCGCAGCGCGCCCTCGCAAGCGACGTCGAGTTCGGCCTGCGCAGCTCGTCGGCCCACGCGCTTGCAGCTCTCGGCTTCCTCGAGCTCGGTGCTCGCCGGCCCGAGGAGGCCATCGCCCCGCTCGAGGCGGTCGAGCGCATCACGAAGCTCGGGGCCGTCGGTGAGCCGTGGCTGCTCATGTCCGCACCCGACCTCGTCGAGGCGCTCTCACGCGCCGGACACGAGCTACGCGCCCGTGAGGTCCTTCGCGGGTTCGAAGCTCGGATCGAGGGACGTGGGCGAGTCTCGGCGACGGCGGCCGCAGCGCGGTGCTCGGGCATCGTCGACGAAGACCGCTGGGAGGACTCCTTCGAGCGTGCGCTCGCGCTGCACGACCGGGTACCCACTCCGTTCGAGCGCGCGCGCACGGAGCTCTGCTACGGAGAGCGACTGCGTCGAGCCCGGAGGCGTGCCGAGGCACGGGAGCGGTTGCGCAGCGCCGTCGAGGTCCTCGACTCGCTCGGTGCCGCGCCCTGGGCCGAGCGCGCGCGGGCGGAGCTCCGCGCGAGCGGCGAGCGAGCGCGCCGCCGCTCCACTCCGGTGGAGGCGCTGACCCAGCAGGAGCTCGTGGTGGCGAGGCTGGTCGTGGCCGGGGCGACGAACCGCGAGGCCGCCGCGACGCTCTTCGTGAGCCCGAAGACCGTCGAGTTCCACCTCGCGAACGTGTACCGGAAGCTCGACGTCCGGTCGCGTACGGAACTCGTCCGGTCGTTCGCCGCCCAGCTGAGCTGAAACCGCAAGCCTAGGGAAACCCCTGGTGCGAGGGTCGTGCATGCCTCCCTACCCTCGTCGGAACCAGTCACCAGACGAGGAAGGAGCGACCGTGAGCGGTGCACGCTTGGTCATGGTCATCACGGCGCTCGCTGCCTCCGCAACCCTCGTCGCGGGTGCGACCGCGGCGGAGCAGGCGGCGACGGCGGGCGGCTACAAGCAGGTCGGCAAGTGGGGTAAGGCCGGAGCGGGGAACGGCCAGTTCAACAACGCCCGGGGTCTCGCGACGAACCGGGCGGGAGACCTCTACGTGGCGGACACAGACAACAACCGCGTCCAGATCTTCTCGGCGAAGGGTGCCTTCAGGAGCAAGTTCGGGAGTGTGGGGAGTGGAAGCGGGGAGTTCCAGGGCGCAGAGGACGTTGTGATCGCCTCGGACGGGACGGTGTGGGTGGCCGACCGCGGGAACGGGCGCATCCAGCGGTTCAGCGGGAGCGGGGGGTTTCAGCAGGAGATCTCGATGGGCAACCTGCAACCGACGGGGATCGGCGTCGATGCCGAGGGCAATCTCTACGTCGTGGAGCTGGGCGGCACCGTGACCCGTTACGAGAAGGCATCCAACTTCGCCGCCGGACCCTCCTGGAAAGGGGCCGCGCGCGGAGGCGACCTCGAGGTCTCGCCCGACGGGTCGATCTACGTCGTCGACACCACTGCGCTTCGGGTTTTGCGTTACGACAGCGCGGGGAAGCGGCTGAGCTCGTTCGGCGCCGGCCAGTCCAGTGAGATCGGGATCGCCGTCGATCCGGACTGCAACGTCTGGGCCTCCGTGATCACACAGCGGCGCATCGAGAAGCGCTCGCCGAGCGGCAAGCTCCTGGCCATGGCGACCTCGCCCGACCTCATCGCGATCGACGTCGGCACGGCTCCGAAGGGAGACGTCTACGCGTCCCACAACGGCGACCGGAGCATCGTCCACTTCGCCGAGGATCGCGCGAAGCCGGCGACGGCGAACGTCTCCGGCGCGATCAAGGTCTCCAAGGGCGTCTCCAAGATCGCGTACACACTGAGCGGCGTCGCGTGCCCGGCCGAGGTCGCCGCGACCGCGACGGTGACGGGCCCCGGGATCTCGGGCAAGGCGACGGGCCTCAAGCTCAAGGCCGGTGCGAAGAACACCATCCAGATGCGGTTCTCGAAAGCCGGCAGCGGGAAGGCCACCTTCAAGATCGTGCTCAAGACGAACGGACGCCCGACGACCGAGACCCGCAGCGTGACCGTGACGTCGCGCTGAGCCGCGGGGTAGGAGCTTCGCGGGCTGCGGCTCCGCGAGCCGGATGCAACGGAGGCCCCGCACCGCGGGCCTCCGTTGCACGTGCGGACCGTCCGGGACGACGGCGAGAATGCCGCCTCGGTGCACCTGAAGTCGATCCGGATCAGGGGGTTCAAGTCGTTCGCGGACCCGCTCGAGCTCAGCCTCGAGCCGGGCGTCGCCGTCGTCGTCGGCCCGAACGGCTCCGGCAAGTCGAACATCGCCGACGCGATCGTCTGGGCCGCGGGGTCGCTGACGCCGTCGGAGCTGCGCGCGGAGAAGCCCGACGACGTCCTGTTCGCCGGCGGCGGCGATCGCAAGCGTGCCGAGCACTGCGAGGTCGAGCTCGTCTTCGACAACGAGGACGGCGCGTTCGAGGAGCTCGACTTCAGCGAGATCGCCGTCGCGCGCCGGCTCGTCAGGGGTGCCGAGGGGCAGTACCTCGTGAATCGCGCGGCGGTGCGCCGCACCGACCTCGTCGAGCTGCTCGCGGACGTGGGGCTGGGCGCCGCGATGCACTCGATCGTCGGACAGGGCAAGGTCGAGCAGGTGCTGGCGTCCAGGCCCGAGGACCGGCGAGCCCTCGTAGAGGAGGCCGCGGGCCTCGGGAAGTTCAAGCGCCGGCGACATCGCGCCGAGCTGAAGCTTGCACGCGTGGCGCTTCAGGTGGAGCGCGCCCGCGACGTCGAGGAGGAGGTGCGGAAGCGTCTCCGCCCGCTCGCGTTGCAGGCGACAGCGGCCGAGCGCGCCGAGAAGCTGCGGGTGGAGATCGCATCCCTCGAGGCGCGCGTGGCGCAGCTCGATCTCGCGGACGTGGACACGAGACGCGCGGACGCCGAGGCGGCCCGGGACGGCGCGGCGCTCGCCAAGCAGGGCGCGCAATCCCGGCTCGAGGGCCTGCTCGGCGACCGAACCCGCGCGGAGGACGAGCTCTCGGACGCCGCCGGCCGGCGTGAGTCCGCCGTCGCGGCGCTGTACCGCCTCCAGGGCGCGCTCGAGCGCATCGGCCTGCGCGCCGAGTCGGCGACTGAGTTGCGTGACCGGCTCGCCGCAGATCTCGGCGAGCTGCCCGAGTCGCACGACCCGGGCGTCGATCCGCACGAGCTGGAGCGGGCCGCAGCCGAGGCCGCGCTGGCAGCCCGCACCGCGGCACGTGAGCGCGACGACCTGGCCGAGCAGGGTCGCCTCGCCGCGGAGCGCCTGCGCGCGCTCGAGCAGGTGCTGGCGGAGCTGGAAGGCCTGCCGCCGGCCGCCCGGGCGCTCGCGGAGCAGGGGGCACGGCTCGCCCTGGGCGCCCTCGACGTCGAGCCCGGTTCCGAGCGGGCAGTCGCGGCCGCCCTTCGCTCCCGCGCGTCGGCCGTCCTCGCCGACTCCCCCTCGGAGGCGCTCCGGCTCCTCGAGCGCGCGCGGGAGAGTGGCCTCGGAAGCCTCACGGTCCTCGCGGGACGCGATCCACAGGAGCTCGTCCGCGAGTACCCCGTCGTCCAGCTCGAGCAGCTCCTCCACGTGACCGCTCCGTCCGTGACCCGCGACGGGTACGGCTTCGACCCCGGTCGCGGCGAGCTCTGGTTCGCGGGTGAGACGGCCGAGGCGGTCCTGCTCGAGCTCCAGGCGCGGCGCGGAGAGCTGACCGCGCAGGTGGCGGATCTCGAGCCGCGCGCCGTGGAGGCGGCGAGGAACGCCGACGTCGCGGCCGAGCGAGCCCGAGCCGCGGACGCCGCGCTGGCGCGCGTCGTGCCCGCGCTACGCCGTCCGGCCGTCGACCGCGTGCTGGTGCGCCGGCTGGCGGACGCGGCATCCCGTCTGGAGGCGGCTCTCTCGGCGGCGCGGGACGCAGGGGTGCGGTTCGACGCTCCCCTCCGCGCGCGCGTGGACGCGGGCTCGGTGCGGGCGGGTGAGCTCGGCGACGAGCTGCGGCGGCTGGGCGCCGCGGAGGTCGGGCTTCGCCAGGAGCTCGAGGAGGCAAGCGCCAAGGCGACGGCGGCGGAGGTCGAGCTCGCTCGGATCGACGCGGAGAGCGCCGAGGCGCGGCGGAGGCTCGAGTCCGCGGGCGGCGTGGAACCCGCGGAGGGCGATGACCGGGACGAGCTCGCGGCGCGCGTCGAGCGCCTCGAGGCTCGCCGGACCGCGCTCGGCCAGGTCAACCCGCTTGCGCGCGAAGAGTACGAGGCGGAGCGCGAGCGCCTCGACGACCTCAGGGTCCAGCGCGAGGACCTGGAGCGGAGCCTCGAGGAGCTCGACCGGCTCCGCGAGGAGCTGTCCGAGACGGTGGAGCGGCGGTTCGCCGAGACGTTCGCCTCGGTGGCGGAGAACTTCCAGGAGGTCGCGGAAACCCTCTTCCCCGGTGGCGAAGGGCGCCTGCGGCTCGTCGATGGGGAGGACGAGGCCGCGGAGCCCGGCGTCGAGGTCGAGCTGCGTCCCGCTGGGAAGCGCATCACGCGCCTGTCGCTCCTCTCGGGCGGCGAGAAGGCGCTCGGCGCCATCTCCTTCCTGTTCGCGCTCTTCCTCGCGCGGCCGTGCGCCTTCTATCTCCTCGACGAGGTCGAGGCCGCGCTCGACGACACGAACATCGCCCGCTTCGTCGAGCTCCTCCGCCGGTATGCGGACCGCGCGCAGTTCGTCGTCGTCACGCACCAGAAGCGGACGATGGAGGCGGCGGACGTCCTCTACGGCGTCACGATGGGTCCGGACGGCATCTCGCAGGTCGTCTCGCGCCGTCTGCCCCAGCACCAGCACGCCGCTGCATAGGGTCCTCACGTGAGCTACACCTGGACGGAGCTCCTCGGCGACGAGCCGACCGCAGCCGACGAGCCCGAGCGCACGGGCGTCTTCGGCCGGCTGCGGGAGTCCCTCGCGAAGAGCCGCCGGGCGCTGACCGCCGAGCTCGCGTCGGCGGCGTTCGACCCCGGCGACGAGGAGGCGTGGGAGCGCCTCGAGGAGGCGCTCATCCGCAGCGACGTCGGCGTGCCTGCAACGGCGGAGCTCGTGAGGAGGCTCGAGGCGCGCGGAGAGCCCGGCGCGCTCGAGGACGCGCTGGCGGCCGAGGCCGAGGTCCTGTTCGGTGGGCCGCCCACGCTCGCACTCGGCGGGAGCCCGAGCGTCGTCCTGGTCGTGGGGGTGAACGGCACCGGCAAGACCACGACCATCGGGAAGCTCGCGCAGAAGCTGCGGGAGCACGGTCGCTCCGTGCTCGTCGGCGCAGCCGACACCTTCCGGGCCGCGGCGGAGGAGCAGCTCGAGATCTGGGCGCAGCGCGCGGGCGCCGACTTCGTCGGCTCCCCTCGAGGAGCGGATCCCGCGGCGGTTGCCTTCGACGCCGTGGAAGCGGCCCGCGCGCGAGGACACGACGTCGCGATCATCGACACGGCGGGCCGGCTCCACACGCAGACGAACCTCATGGCCGAGCTCGAGAAGGTCCGCCGCGTGATCTCGACGCGAATCGAGGGCGCTCCGCACGAGACCCTGCTCGTGGTCGACGCCACCACCGGCCAGAACGGCCTGCAGCAGGCGCGTCTCTTCCGGGAGGCCGTCGACGTGACCGGCGTCGCGCTCACGAAGCTCGACGGCAGCGCCCGAGGCGGCGTCGCGATCGCGATCGCCTTCGAGCTCGGGCTGCCGGTCAAGCTCGTCGGCGTCGGGGAGGGGGTCGACGACCTCCGCCCGTTCGACGCGCACGATTACGCGCGCGCGCTGGTCGCCGGCTGAATACCTCATACGGGGTAACTCCGTTGCACCCGGCCGGGCGCCCGCGTACGCTGTGCCCGATACCCTGATGCGACACAGGGAAGGAGGCTGGGGAATGGCTGTCGCGATGTTCATGCACTGGCCGGGGATGACATCCGACCAGTACGACTCCGTCATGGCGAGGCTCGAGCTCGATGCGAACCCCGCTGCCGGCGGCGTCCTCCACCTGGCGGCCGTCACGGACGAGGGCCTCGAGGTGTGTGAGGTGTGGCAGACCGAGCAAGCCTTCCAGGGCTTCCTTCAGCAGCGACTGCTGCCCGTCGTGGGACAGCTGGAGATCTCGGGCGAGCCCGAGATCGCCGTCGTCCCGCTCCACAACCTCTACGCCGGCGATCCGGACATGATCGACCGGATCGGCGCCGTCTCACTTCCGGCGGCGATCGCGTCCTGGGCCACCTAGGCATGTGACGGCGGTGCGGCCTGTGTGGCCGCGCCGCCGTCACGTTCTACCGAGGCGGGGTCGTGATGACGACCTTGTAGACCTTGACGTTCTGGTTGTACCGGCGAGGCTGTATCTCGATGTGCGCGTCGAACTCAGCATCGAAGAGGCTCTCGTCCTCGGGATCGCCGGAGTCGTCGATCGCGTCCTGCACCGCAGCGGCCGCCTCCTCGAACGCCTCGTCCAGCGAGGCCTCGCTCTCCAGCCCGTCGTACTCCGACGTGCCGTAGAACCCGGATCCCTTGACGCCGCGGTAGCGACCACGCGTCTTCTTGCCCATCTCGTCCCCTCTCGTTCGCCGCATGCCGTTCGTGACGGCGTGACCCTACTCCTTTCGCAGGACCGGGATCCGCAAGAGCGGATCCCGGTCCTCGGGGGGAAGACCGTTGAACGCGCCCGCTTCGCGCCCGCTGCGCCACTGTGGCGTGCTGGCGCGCCGATCCCCGACGCGTGCCGTGACAGTGCCGCCGCGCAGCCCATCCTGCGGCGGTGAGCCGCCTCGGGGAGCGTCGCCCCGGCCGGCTACGTCTTCGGCCGGGAGGTGGCGGTGGCGCCGTAGACCTTGACGTTCTGGTTGTGCTCCCGGAGCTCCACCCAGATCTCGACGTCGAACCGGTCGCCCGGCTTGTGGCCTGCCTTGCGGGCCGCTCCGAGCGCCGCGTCGATCGCCTGCTCGAGGTTCGCCGGGTTCTTCTCGGAGACGAACGTCGACCTCCCCTCGAAGGCCTTGACGACCTTGCTCGATGCCTTGCCCATCCCGACTCCTCTCTCGAGTGTCCGCCGCGCGGCAACCCTACTCCGATGAGAGGGCCGCTACAACCGTCGGAAGCAGCACGTCGGGATTGAGTCGTGCACCTTCGGCGGCGAGGTCCGCGAGACCGTGCTCGCCGAGCGCCGTGACGAGCTCGGGCACCAGGCGGTCGAGCAGGGGCCGCTCGAAGTCGTCCGGCGGCTCGTCGCGGCGCAACGCGCCGGCGGCGCCGAGCGCGCGCGCCGCCTCCTCCGGCGACTCCTCCGCTGCCGCGACGCACGCGAGCACGACGAGGCAGCGAGCCCGCGAGCGCGAGTCCTCGAGGTCGGTGTAGAGCGCGAGGCTCTCCCGCGCCCGCTTGCTGGCGGAGGCCGAGTCGCCTTCGAGGACGTCGAGCTCGGCGAGCATGAACTGGGCGGCGGCGATGTGCGGAGCCTCGCCGAGCTCGCGCACACCGGGGAGCGCCTCCTCGAACGCGCGGCGCGCGCGCACGTGGTCGCCGGCGCGGAACGCGGCCACTCCCAGGTTGTAGACGGCGTCGGAGACGAGCAGCGGATCGCCCAGCCTGCGGCGGAGCGCCACCGCTTCCTCGTACCGTGTGAGCGCGAGGTCGTGCTCCTCCTTCAGCGAGTGGACGTCGCCGAGTGCCATCAGCGCCCCGGAGGACGCGCGGTCGTCGCCGAGCCCTTCCGCGACCGTCACCGCCTGCCTCGCGAACCGCTCGGCCGCCTCGGCGTCGTCTCGCATTTGCGACACGAAGCTGAGGTTCGACAGCGCGAGCACCTCCTCACGGGCGTTGCCGGTCTGCTCGAAGAGCTCGCGGGCCTCGACGAGCATCGGGACGGCGCGCTCCCAGTCGCTCTGCGCAGTCGCCTGGTTCGCGGCGGCCCACAGGGCGCGCGCCCTGACCTCCGGTGCGACTTCGCCGGCCACCGCGAGCCCGTGGGAGAGCCAGCTGCGGGCCTCGGTGACGTGCCCGTGGGCGCGCCAGAAGCGGTCGAGCGCAGCTGCGGCCCGTAGCGCATCCTCGACCCGGCCCGACGACAGGCACCAGTCGAGCGCCGCCCGGATGTTGTCGAGCTCCCGTTCGAGACGCTCCAGCCACTGCGCCTGCTCGGGGCCGGCGAGGCCGTCCTCGGCCGATGCGGCCAGCCCGACGAGGCGCTCGGCGTGGCGGCGGCGAAGGTCGTCGAGCGTCCCGTCCGACTCGAGGCGCGCCAGCGCGTCCTCCCGCACCGTCTCGAGCATGAAGAGCCGCACCTCGCCGTCCGAGACGTCGCTCCGGAGGAGGCTCCCGGTGACGAGCCCCTCGAGATCCGAGAGGAACGTGGTCGCCCCTGAGAGAGCGCGCGCGTCCTGGAGGGTGCAGCCGCCCGTGAACACGGCCAGTGACCGGTGGAGGTCACGCTGGCTCTCGCTGAGGAGCCCGTAGCTCCAGTCGATCGCCGCGCGAAGCGTGCGCTGGCGTTCGGGCAGGTCGACCGGGCCCTCCATGTCCAGCGCGAGGCCCTCGTCGAGCGCGACGAGCAGCTGGGCCGGCGGCAGGACCGCGAGGCGGGCGGCGACCAGCTCGATCGCGAGCGGGAGACCGTCCAGCCGGCGGCAGATCTCGCGCACGGCCGGGAGCGTGTCCTCGCGGAGCACGACGCCGCGCGCGGCCGCGAGCTCGGAGAAGAGCGTGGAGGCGTCGTGGATCGACAGGGGCTCGAGCGGCACGACGTGCTCGCTCGACAGGCGGAGCGGGGCGCGGCTCGTGACGAGCACGTCGATGTCCGGAGCGAGGTTCAGGAGCGTCGAGACGTAGCCCGCCGCAGCGCCGAGGTGCTCGAAGTTGTCGAGGAAGAGGAGTGCCCCCGTGCCTGCGAGCGCCTCGGCGATGCACTCGACGAGCGGTCGCGCCTGCTCGCGCACGCCGATCACGTGCGCGATGGAAGCGGGCACGAGCTCGGGGTCCGACACCGGCGCGAGGCCGACGAGGTGGACCGGCCTCTCGAGCGCCGTGAGTGCCGCGATCTCGAGCGCGAGTCGGCTCTTCCCGGCGCCGCCGGGCCCGGTGATGGTGACGAGGCGGACGTCCGTGCGCGCGAGCAGACCGAGCGTCGACGTGAGGTCCTGACGCCGTCCGACGAGGCGGTGGTGGAGCGCGGGCAGCGAGGCGCCGCCGAGCGTCCGGAGCGGCGCGAACCCCTCCTGCAGGCCGGGCGCCACGAGCTGGAAGAGCTGCTCGGCCGCAGGGACGTCCTTCAGGCGGTGGCTCCCCAGCGGGCGGAACGAGACCCCGGTGGCGGGCTCGTCCCCGACGAAGTCGCGCGTCGCGCGCGACACGACGACCTGCCCGCCGTGGGCCGCCGCGCAGATCCTCGCTGCGACGACGACGTCCATCCCCACGTACCCCTCGTCCCCGAGGTCGGGCTCCCCGGTGTGGATCCCCATCCGGAGCCGCACCACGCCGTCGGGCGGCCACGCCTCGCTCTCCAGCGAGCGCTGGAGCTCCGTCGCGGCGAACACCGCGTCCCGCGCCCGCGCGAAGACGAGGAACACCCCGTCGCCGGCCCAGTCGACCTCCCGGCCGCCGTGGGCGCCGGCGGCGTCCCGGACGAGCTGGCGGAGCCGCGCCCGCACCGGAGCGAAGTCCCCGCGCAGCGTGTTGAGGAGGCGCGTGGACCCCTCGATGTCGGCGAAGAGCAGCGTGACCGTCCCGCTGGGCAGGTGATTGCGCAGATCGGCACGTTCGGACATGTCCAGCGAGTGTACGAGCGTCACCCGCGCAGTTCCAGACGGCGACCCGTCTCTACACTGCGACGGCCGATGTTCGACACACTCTCGGACCGGATCCAGGGCGCCCTCGGCGGCCTCGGCCGGGGCGGCCGACTCGACGAGGAGGCCGTCTCGAAGGCCATGCGTGAGATCCGTCTCGCGCTGCTCGAGGCGGACGTGAACTTCGAGGTCGCGAAGGACTTCACGGCGGCGGTGAAGGAGCGTGCCCTCGGCCAGGACGTGCTTCGGAGCCTCTCGCCCGGCCAGCAGGTCGTGAAGATCGTCCACGAGGAGCTGACCACGCTCATGGGCTCCGGCGACTCCCGGCTCGCGTTCGGACGGCCGCCGACGGTGATCCTGCTGGCCGGCCTGCAGGGGTCGGGCAAGACCACCGCGGCGGCGAAGCTCGCCCTCCTGCTGAGGAAGGAGGGGAAGCGTCCCGGGCTCGTTGCATGCGACCTGCAGCGCCCGGCGGCGATCGAGCAGCTCAGGCAGCTCGGGCGGCAGATCCAGATTCCCGTCTTCGCGCCCGACCCACAGGACGCGGTCGCGGCCGCGCGTCTCGGCGTCGATGCCGCCCGGTCCGACGGGCTGGACGTGGTCGTCCTCGACACCGCGGGCCGCCTGCACGTGGACGAGGAGCTCATGGACGAGCTCCAGCGGGTGCGCGACGCGACGAAGCCGACGAACGTCCTGCTCGTGCTCGACGCCATGACGGGGCAGGAGGCGGTGAACGTCGCGCTTGCGTTCCAGGAGCGCATCGCGTTCGACGGCGTCGTTCTGACGAAGCTGGACGGCGACGCCCGCGGCGGTGCCGCCCTCTCCGTGAGGGCCGTCACCGGCCGTCCTGTGAAGCTCGCCTCGGTGGGCGAGAAGCTCGACCAGCTCGAGTACTTCCACCCGGACCGTATGGCCTCCCGCATCCTCGGGATGGGGGACGTCCTCACGCTCATCGAGAAGGCGGAGGCTGCCGTCGAGCTCGACGAGCAGGAGGAGATGGAGCGCCGCCTCCGTGCCGGGGAGTTCACGTTCGACGACTTCCTCGCGAGCTACCGGATGCTGCGTCGGATGGGCCCGCTCCAGGGCGTGCTCAAGCTCGTGCCGGGCATGGGCAAGCAGCTCCAGGGTCTCGACCTCGACGAGAAGCAGCTCGCGCGGGTCGAGGCGATCGTCCTCTCCATGACGCCGCAGGAACGTCGCCTGCCGCACCTGATCTCGACGCAGCGGCGCCGCCGGATCGCGGCCGGGAGCGGGACGTCGCTCGACGAGGTGAACAAGCTCATGGCCGCCCGCAAGCAGATGGCGAAGATGATGAAGCAGATCGGGAAGGGCAAGATGCCTGCCATCCCGGGCATGCCTCCGCCGGGACGACGCTGAAATCGGCACAATCCAGCGTCCAAGAAAAAGGAGACGGATGGCAGTAAAGATCAGGTTGACGCGGATCGGCTCGAAGAAGAACCCGATCTACCGCGTCGTCGTCGCGGACTCCCGCTCGCCGCGGGACGGCCGCTTCATCGAGATCGTGGGCCGGTACAACCCGCAGACCGAGCCGTCGCTCATCGAGCTCGACGAGGCGAAGGTCAAGGACTGGCTCGGCAAGGGCGCCCAGCCGACCGAGCCCGTGTCGCGGCTGATCAAGGCCGCGGGCATCACTGGGTGACGCCCGATGCCCGAGCAGCCGTACGCAACGACCCGTCCGTACGCGGCTCACAATGCCGCAGACGTGACCGCGCAGCGACCCGCCCGCGCAGCGGGCGGCTTCAGGGATCTTGCGCGATGGAATCCGCGCTAGCGGATTTCGTTCTTGCGCAGACAAGAGGCGCGATCCGCGCTCGCGGATCCCGATCCTGCGCCAATGACTGAGTTGTTGGAGTGGATCGCGCGGCGTCTCGTGGACGACCCCGAGGCGGTTCGGGTGGAGAGGGAGGAGCGGGACGACGCCGTCGTCTTCCACCTCCACGTCGCGCCGGACGACGTCGGCAAGGTCATCGGCCGGCAGGGCCGCATCGCCCGGGCGCTCAGGAGCATCGTGAGGGCGGCGGGGGCCCGGGCGGACGAGCGGTACCTGCTCGAGATCGTCGACTGAGAGCCCGTGCTCGTCACCGTGGGCCGTGTCGGCCGCCCGCACGGAACCGACGGGGCCTTCGTCGTCGAGGGCGCGAGCCAGGACCCTCGGCGGTTCGAGGTCGGCGCCTCGCTCCTCGTGGGCGGGGAGCCGGCGACCGTCATCGTCTTGCGCCGCGTCGGCAAGGGGCGCGTCGCGGTCAGGCTCGATCGCGCGGTGCAGCGGGGTGCGGAGCTCGCCGTGCGGCGCGAGGACCTCGTCCCGCTCGACGACGGCTCCTACTACGTCGCCGACCTCGTCGGCCTCGAGGTCGTCGAGGTCGGAGGGAAGCGGCTGGGCACGGTGCGGGACGTGCTCCCCGGGCCTGCGAACGACGCCCTGGAGCTGGAAGACGGGCTCCTGTTGCCGCTCGTCGAGGACTGCGTCCTGGAGATCGACGTCGAGGCGGGCCGTGTGCTCGTGGCCCCTGGTTTCAGGGGCGACGGGTAACCTCGCACGAGTCGTGCGGATCGACGTGTTCTCCCTCGTCCCGGACGCGTTCGCGTGGATCCGGGAACGCCGTCCGCTGGCGGCCGTCCTCGGTACGGAGCTCGAGCTGCGGGTCCTGAACTACCGGGACTCGACGCCGCTCTCCGCAGGGCAGGTGGACGACGAGCCGTACGGCGGCGGGCCAGGGATGGTGCTCCGCGTCGACGTGGTCGCTGCGGCGCTCGACGCCGTCTACGGCGGGCCGCCCGACCACCGAGTGGTCGCCCTGTCCCCGGCGGGACGGCAGCTCGACCAGGAGCTCGTCGAGGACCTCGCCACCGAGCCGGCACTTACGCTCCTCTCGGCGCGCTTCGAGGGCTTCGACCAGCGCATCCTCGACCACCTCTGCACCGACGTCGTCTCGATCGGACCCTACGTCCTGTCGGGCGGAGAGATTCCCGCGCTCGCCGTGGTCGACGCCGTCGCCCGGCGGCTCCCGGGAGCGCTCACCGAAGAATCGGTCGAGCTCGAGAGCTTCTCGGTCGCGCTCGACCGGGGCCTCGAGTACCCGCACTACACGCGCCCGGCCGAGTTCCGCGGGTGGAGCGTCCCCGAGATCCTGCTGTCGGGCGACCACGGCCGCATCGACGCCTGGAGGCGCGAGCGCGTGAGGAGCGCGACGTGAGCGAGACCGAGGAACGCCGCCGGATGCTGGACCCGGCGACCGGAGCCGAGGACGGCCGGGCGGGCGGCCCCTGGCCGGGCGCGGAGCGCGACGAACCTCCGCCTCCGGCACCGCCCTTCTCCTGGCCGATGCCGCCTCCGGATCACGCCGGGCCGGCGTCCGCACAGCACGAGTTCCACCACCCGCTCGACCGGGTCACGGGCCGCCTTCCCCGCCGCGTGCGGATCATCGTGGACTGGGTGCTCACGATCGTCGGCGCGATCGCGATCGTGCTCGCGATCAAGGCGTGGGTCGTCAATCCCTACCGCATCCCGTCCTCGTCGATGGAGCCCACGCTGCACTGCGCCCGCCCGGCGCCCGGGTGCGAGGCGCGCTTCTCGGACCGGGTGCTCGCGAACCGGTTCATCTACCACTTCACCGACCCACAGCGCGGGGACGTCGTCGTCTTCGAGACGCCGCCGCAAGCGCGGGTGAAGTGCGGCGCCGGCGGGACGTTCGTGAAGCGCATCATCGGCCTCCCCGGAGAGCGCGTGCAGATCCGCCTCAACCAGGGCGCTGCCTTCGTCTACATCGACGGACGGCGCCTCGAGGAGCCCTACATCGAGCACGACCGCCGCGACATCGGCCCGGAGGAGTCGTTCAGGGTGCCGAAGGGCCACTACTTCGTCATGGGCGACAACCGCTCGCAGTCGTGCGACTCGCGGGTGTGGGGCTCCGTACCGGAGAAGAACCTCATCGGGAAGGTCTTCATGACCTACTGGCCGCCGCAACGGACTTCCTTCCGCTGAGTCCGAGTCTGCGCAAGGCGGGGATCCGCTCTCGCGGATCCCCGCCGCGCAACGATCCCTGAAGCGCGGCAGCTTCGCTGCCGCTGATCGTTGCCCGTCCATCTCCATGGACTTTTCGTTGCGTGTCGCCAAGGAGCGGGTGGACGTGTTCCGCTAGCATTCTCACCCGGCCGTCCCGGCCTTCCTCTCCGATGAACACGACGATCGAGAGCCTCGAGCAGCGTCAGCTGCGCACGGACCTGCCCCAGTTCAAGGCCGGGGACACGTTGCGCGTGCACTTCAAGGTCATCGAGGGGAACCGCCAGCGCATCCAGGTCTTCGAGGGGATCTGCATCAAGCGGCAGGGCTCCGGCTTCCGCGAGACGTTCACCGTCCGCAAGCAGTCGTTCGGGGTGGGGGTCGAGCGGACGTTCCCGCTCCACTCGCCGAAGATCGAGAAGCTCGAGGTCGCCGCGATCGGCGACGTCCGGCGCGCCAAGCTCTACTACTTGCGCAAGAGAGTGGGCAAGAAGGCGCGCGTCCGCGAGCTCCGGCAGGGCTAGCGACTATCCTCGGCCGCGTGGCTCGCTCCACCGGCCAGCGCCTCCTCGGGTTCGATCGACGGCTCGGTGCCCGCTACGTCGCCGGCGCGGACGAGGCGGGCAGGGGCTCGCTCGCGGGGCCGCTCGTCGTTGCGGGCGTGCTCCTCGACTACGAGGAGCTGCGCGGCGCCAGGGTGCGGCCGCTCGCGCTGCTGAACGACTCCAAGCAGGTGCCCCACGACGAGCGCGAGGCGCTCTTCCACGCGGTCGCCGAGTGCGCGTCGGGGATCAGCGTGCGCGTCGTGCCCGTCGGGGAGATCGACCGGAACGGGCTGCACCGGTCGAACCTCGCCGCGCTCCGCGCGGTCCTCCACGACCTCCATCCGCCGGCGGACGCGTGCCTGGTTGACGGCTTCCGACTCGGGCCGTCCGCGCCCCCGCACCGGGCGCTCGTCGACGGTGACGCCCGGAGCGCAGCGATCGCGGCTGCCTCCATCGTGGCGAAGGTCGTGCGCGACCGGCTCATGCGCAGGCTTGACGCTCTCTACCCGCGCTACGGCTTCGTGTCGCACGTCGGCTACATCACGCCGGCCCACTCTCGCGCGGTGCGCGCCTTCGGGCCGTCGGAGCTGCACCGCCGCTCGTTCCAGGCCGCCTGTTACCAAGGAGGGCCTGGCGAAGCAAACGCAATGCCGGTGGGCTGCGCCGGTCGCCGCGATGCGGCGTCCTCGGTCGCACCCATGCGTCAAGCATGGGCGCTCCCTGCGTCCTTGCCTCCCGGCGACCGGCGGAAGCCCACCGACGAGGCCCGCTCCGCCAGGCCCTCCTACGCGGCGTGAACCGCGGCGAGCGCCGTGCGCTCCGCCACTACCGGCTGCGCGGGTATCGGCTCGTCGACGCCAACCCGCGCGCGGCCGGCTACGAGCTCGATCTCGTGCTTCGTCGAGGGCGTCGACTCGTCGTCGTCGAGGTGAAGGAGAAGGGCGGCCCGGACTACGGCGACCCGCTCGAGATGGTCGACTGCGAGAAGGCCCGCCGTGTGCGGGCCGCAGCGACCGGCTGGCTCGCTCGACATCCCGAGCTCGCCGGTCTCGACGTCGTGCTGGAGGCCGCGGGAGTGCGGGGCCGACGCGTCGAGCGGGTTCCGCTCGGCTGAGGGCAGCTCGGACCAGGAGTGGGCGCCACCGCGGCGAACAGGGAGCCGTGGCTCCCACGCAGGCAGCCCTGTATCGCGACCTCGGGAGCGACCTCCAGCTCTCGTGGTCCGAGGCTGAGCTCCCCGAGCGCGAGCGGACGAAGCACGTCCACCGGCTGCACCCCTACCTCGGCAAGTTCGTGCCCCAGCTCGTCGAGGCGCTGCTCGGTCGCTACGTCCGCCCCGGGGGACGGGTGCTCGACCCCTTCGCCGGCTCGGGCACGACGCTCGTGCAGGCGCTCGAGTCGGGGTACGACGCGGTCGGCGTCGACGTCGCCGCCTTCAACTGCCTGCTCATGCGCGTCAAGACCGCTCGCTACGACGCGTTCCGCCTGGAGAGCGAGCTCCGGGACGCCCTGGCGAAGCGCGGTCGCTCCCGCGAGCGACCTCGCGGCTACGTCGCCGAGTGGTTCGCGCCACGAGCCGTCCAGGAGCTCCTCCACTTCCGCTCGCTCCTCGAAGGCTACGAGCACGGCGACGTCCTGCGCGTCGTGCTGGCCCGCGCCGCGCGATCGGCGAGGCTGACGACCCACTTCGACCTCGACTTCCCGCGCGTGCCGCAGCGCGAGCCGTACTGGTGCCACAAGCACCGCCGCACGTGTCGACCCGTGGAGGAGGCGGACAAGTTCCTCGCGCGCTACCTCCTCGACACGCTCGACCGTCTGAAGACGTTCCAGCGCGCGCGCAGCAAGGGCCGCGAAGCCGAGGTCGTCCACGGTGACGCGACCGAGCTCGAGCTCGACGGGCCGCTCGACGGCGTCCTCACCTCGCCGCCGTACCCCGGCCTCATCGACTACCACGAGCAGCACCGGTACGCCTACGAGCTGCTCGGCCTCGACGACCGCCGCGAGCGCGAGCTCGGCGCCGCGTACCGCGGGACGAGCCGGGCGGCCCTCGCCGAGTACGTGACAGGCGTCTCGAACGTGCTCCGGCGCTGCGCCGGCTCGCTGACGCCGGGCGCGCCGGTGCTGGTCGTCGTGAACGACCGCCGCGGGCTCTACCCCGAGATCCTGGAGCGCAGCGGGCTGGTCGTCCGCGAGCGCCTCGAGCGGCACGTCAACCGTCGCACGGGCAGGCGCGCGGGGGAGTACTTCGAGTCCGTGTTCGTGGCCGTAAGGGATGCGTAAGAAGTCCGAGGGCCGCGCAGAGGACGGCCGGAGCGCCTGGGTAGCCTCGTCCGAAGGCAAACGGAAAGGGGAATCCAATGCGCAAGCTCCTACGCCGGCCGTCGCCGGCCATGGTCGTGGCCTGTCTTGCTCTCCTCGTCGCGCTCGGCGGCACGAGCGTCGCGGCGGTGAGCCAGCTCGCGAGGAACAGCGTCGGGCACGGCCCAGCTCCAGTTCGGCGCCGTCACGACGCCGAAGATCCGGAACGCCGCCGTGAACAACGGCAAGGTCGCGAACAACGCGATCACCTCGTCGAAGGTGCGCAACAGCTCGCTGCAGCGCGTGGACTTCGCGCCCGGCCAGCTGCCGGCAGGGCCGACCGGGCCTCAGGGGCCGGCAGGCCCGGCCGGTCCTGCAGGCCCGGCCGGGCCGGCGGGCGTGATCGGCGCGATCACCGTGCGCTCGCAGTCGATCACGGTCACCGACGCGGCGGACAACGACGTCTTCACGACCGGTGAGACCACGGCCAACTGCAACTCCGGCGAGCGTGCAGTGTCCGGTGGTGCGGGTTGGAGCGACAGCAACCCGGGCCTCGAGCTGTTCGTCGGACGGCTCGTGCCCGTGCTCGACCCGAACAACCGGGTCGTCGGCTTCAGGGCGTCGGGCCTCAACGACAGCGGCCAGTCGAGCACGTTCACCGCGTACGCCCTCTGCTTCACGGGCTGAGCCGCACGGGCTGACCGGGAAGTAGCTCTCTCGGCGCGAAGGCTTCGCAGAGATGCGAGGCCTTCGCGCCTACCGTGGATGGGGTGCTGGCTCGTGCGGTGACCCATGCCCTCGTCGGGCTCGAGCCGCGCAAGGTCGAGGTGGAGGCCCACCTCCAGCCCGGAGTACCGAGCTTCGCCATCGTCGGCCTCGCCGACCGGGCGTGCCAGGAGGCCAAGCACCGGGTACGGAGCGGAGTCGTCTCGGCCTCGCTCGAGTGGCCGCTCAACCGGCGGATCACCGTCAACCTCGCCCCCGCGGCGCTGCGGAAGGAGGGCTCGGGGTTCGACCTCCCGATCTCGCTCGCCGTGCTCGCCGCGACGCGACAGCTCCCACCGGAGCGCCTCGCCGGGCACGCTGCGGTCGGCGAGCTCGCGCTCGATGGCCGGGTCCGGCCCGTGGCCGGCGCACTCGCCGTCGCGGAAGGAGCACGTCGTGCCGGCCTGGGCCAGGTCGTGTGTGCCGCCGAGTCGGCGGCGGAGGTCGCCCTCGCCGGTGTGGAGCCGATCCCGGTCAGGCATCTCGCGGAGGCGGTCGCCTACTTCCGCGGCGAGATCGACGCCCCGTCGTTCGAGCCGCTCACCGACTGCGAGCTCGAGCCCGTCGCGACCCCGGACCTGTCGGACGTCCGAGGCCAGGAGCGGGCTCGACGTGCGCTCGAGATCGCGGCCGCGGGCGCGCACAACCTCCTCCTCTCCGGGCCTCCGGGCACGGGCAAGACGATGCTCGCCCGCCGGCTGCCCGGCGTGCTGCCTCCTCTGACCCGCCAGGAGGCGCTCGAGGTGACGCGGATCCACTCGGTGGCAGGACTGCTTCCGCCCGGAAGGCCGCTCCTGACCGCTCCGCCCTTCCGAGCGCCGCACCACGGTGCCTCCGCCCCGGCGATCGTCGGGGGAGGACCCAGCCCGAGGCCCGGCGAGGCGTCGCTCGCGCACCGGGGCGTGCTGCTCCTCGACGAGCTCCCGGAGTTCACGCGCTCGGTGCTGGAGGCCCTCCGCCAGCCCCTCGAGGACGGCGTGGTCGCGGTCGCGCGCGTCGGTGGCCACGCGCTCTTCCCGGCCCGGTTCCAGCTCGTGGGGACGATGAACATGTGCCCCTGCGGCGCCCGGGGCGATCCGGCGGTCGAATGCGGTTGCACGCCCCAGCGCCTGGCCGCGTACCGCGAGAAGCTGTCCCGCGCGCTGCTCGACCGGTTCGATCTCGCGGTGGCGATGCCGCGGCCCCGTGCGGCCGAGCTGGCCGCTCCGCCCGGCGAGGCTTCGGCCGCGGTACGTGCCCGCGTCAACGGCGCCCGGGAACGACTCCGGGACGCCCGGCCCTGCCGCACCGAGGCTGCGTCGGAGCTCCTGTCGAGCGCCGTCGAGCGACTGCCGCTCTCGGGGCGTAGGCCGCGTCCGCGTGGCGCGGGTCGCCCGCACGATCGCGGCGCTGGGCGGGGCCGAGCGGGTCGAGCCCGCGCACGTCGCCGAGGCGCTCTCGTACCGCATGCCGTCCGAGCTGCCGTCGTGAGTGAGATCCGGCGGCTCCGGCGCGGCGACGGCGAGTACCCGGCGCTTCTCGCTGCGATCCACGACCCTCCCGTGAGCCTCTACCTGCGCGGAGACGGAGACCCGGCGCTCCTTGCCGGCTCTCGCCGTCGCGGTCGTCGGGGCTCGTGCCTGCTCCGCGTACGGGCGCTCCGTCGCGCGATCGCTCGCCCGCGAGCTCATGGGCGCCGGCGTCGTGGTCGTGAGCGGGCTGGCACGCGGGATCGACGCCGAGGCACACCGGGGAGCGCTCGACGCCGGGGGTGTCACCGTCGCGGTCCTCGGCTGCGGGATCGACCGCGACTACCCGGCGGCGCACGGAGAGCTCGCGCGACGGGTCTCGGAACGGCGGCCTCGTCGTCTCGGAGTACGAGCCCGGCGTCGAGCCCGCGCCGTGGCGATTCCCAGCGCGGAACCGGATCATCGCCGGCCTCTGCCGCGCGACGGTCGTCGTCGAGGCGCGCGAGCGGAGCGGTGCGCTCATCACCGCCGACTTCGCGCTCGAGGAGGGGAGGGAGGTGCTCGCGGTCCCCGGCGAGATCACGAGCGCGCTCTCGGCGGGCACGAACGCGCTCCTGCGGCTCGGGGCGACCCCGGTCACGTGCGCCGACGACGTCCTGGAGGCGCTCGGCATCGAGCCCTCGCCGGTGATCGAGGGACGGCGTCTCGGTGCCGCGGCCGAGACGATCCTCGAACGCCTCCGCGACGGCGCTCTCACGGCGGACGAGCTCGTCCGCTCGCTGAGATCGAGCCCGGCGAGGCGTCAGCCGCGCTCATCGAGCTCGAGCTCGCAGGCAGGATCGCGCTCGAGGACGGCGTCTACCGCGCGCGATCTAGATCGCTGCGTCGGTCGGCTCCTCGATCGGACGCGAGCGCGCGCTTACCGCTCTTGTCGTAGACCAGGCACGCGCTCGATCACCTCGAGCGGGTCGCGGGCGGCGCGCTCCGGCGGGCTTTGGAGCCTTCGACGAAGACGAGCTGCAGGGCGAAGGCTTCGACGGGAGTGGTGTCTACTGGCCCCACCGTGGGACGTCGGCTGCGCGCGGTACGGTCCGACCACAGTGGCGAGTAGAGCGGAGATGCGCGCGTGTCCATCTTGCGGCCACGAGATCCCGGAGATCATCGGCTACACGACGTGGTGCGATGCCTGCGGGTGGAACGTCGTGCCGCGCGTCCCTGTGGCGTCACCGGACCGCGTACGCGAGAAGCTCGCCGCAGCAGCCGGCAGGCGTCTTGGAGCGAAGCTCGCACGCGAGCTCACGGACGAGAGCGCGCTCGAGCCGCGTCTCACGGCACCACGAGTCGGCGCGTATGTCATCGCCGCGTTCGTGTTCGGGCTCGTAGCGCTCTTCGCGCTCGTGGGCGCGGCCCTCGCGGTGGTCGGGCTACTCACGGTGAACGTCGTCGAGATCGTCGTCGGGCTGGCGCTCGTCGGGATCGCGTGGTTCTCACGGCCTCGACCCCCGACCGGACCGCGCAAGGGGATCGTGTCACGGGACGAGATGCCTGCTCTTCACGGGCTGGCCGATCGTGTCGCCGACGCGCTCGGGACTCCGCGCGTCGACCTAATCGTGATCGACTCGGACTGGAACGCCGCCTGGCTGGCTGCTGGATACCGGCGGCGACGTGTGCTGATTCTGGGGTTGCCACTCCTCCATGTTCTCGATCCGGGGCAGCGTGTCGCCCTCGTTGCCCACGAGCTCGCCCATGCGCGGAACGGAGATGCGACTCGCGGGCTGGTCGTCGGCTCGTCGATCAATGGGCTCGCGGAGCTCTACGGCTTCGTGAGTCACGAGGGGCCCGGGGACGAGGACCTCGTCATCACGCTACTTGCCAAGCCGATCTTGTGGCTTCTGAGCCGGCCGGCCTACCTGCTGCTGCGCTTTCAGATCCAGCTTGCGCAGCGCGACTCGCACCGAGCGGAGTACTTGGCTGATGCTCTGGCAGCACGCGTCGCCGGCACCGCGGCGACCGTGCGGCTCCATGAGGCGCTCCTCTCTTCGAGACCTCGCTGGAGACGGCGCTGCAACGGGCGGCTCACAGCGAGGCGCAGGACGTCGACCTGTTCGACGAGCTCGACGACCGGATTCGGTTGGCGCCCGCTCGGGAGGTGGAGCGACGGCGGCGCGTGGCGCATCTCGAGGACTCTCGTCTCGACGACTCCCATCCGACGACGGGCCTGCGGATCGAACTGCTCGAGGCGCGACCTGTCGAGCCGGGGCTGGTAGCGATGACGGAGTCGGAGTCCGCTCGCATCGACGCGGAGCTGAGCCCGATCCGCGTTCGCATGCACCATGATCTGGTCGCTGCGTTCCGCTCCAGCCTCTACGAGGGGTAGGCGTACTCGATCGGACTAGGATCGCCGCTGCGTGCCACGGAGTCCTACTGGCTCGCAGAGGCTCACGCCGCGGCCCTCGCGCGTGCGGCTCGACGGGCGTCCGGACGTCGCCGTGGTCGGCGGTGGGATCACCGGCTGCTCGTGCGCGCTCGCTCTCGCCGAGGCGGGGCTCCGTGTCCGCCTGTACGAGGCGCGTGAGATCGCGGGAGGCGCCAGCGGGCGCAACGGCGGCTTCGCGTTGCGAGGCGCCGCCGCTCCGTACCCGGTGATGGTCGCCTCGCTCGGGCGCGAGCGCGCCGCCTCGCTCTGGGCGTGGACCGAGCGCGCCCTCGACGACCTCGCGCACGTCGCCGGCGACGCGCTCCGGCGCGGCGGCAGCCTCCGTCTGGCCGCCGACGAGGAGGAGCTCCACGAGCTCGAGGAGGAGTACGAGGCATTGCGCGCGGACGGCTTCGAGGCGGAGTGGCGTCGCGACCTCGCGGGCCCGCTCGCCGGCCGCTACCCCGCGGCGATCTTCCATCCTCCCGACGGCGTGCTCCAGCCGGCGCGGCTCGTGCGCCGGCTCGCCGGGACGGCGGTGGAGGCCGGCGTCGAGATCTGCGAGCACACGCGGTCGCATGCGCTCGAGGACACGGAGGCGAGCATCGTCGTCGTGGCGACGGACGGGTATCCGAGCGGCCTGCTCGGCGAGCTCGAGGGCCTGATCGTCCCGACACGCGGTCAGGTGATCGCGACCGAGCCGATCCCGGAGCGCTGGTTCGAGATCCCGCACTACGGCCGCCACGGCTTCGACTACTGGCACCAGACGCCCGAGGG
Organism: uncultured Actinomycetes bacterium; assembly: GCA_963705535.1. Taxonomy (GTDB): domain Bacteria; phylum Actinomycetota; class Thermoleophilia; order Gaiellales; family Gaiellaceae; genus GMQP-bins7. The sequence continues at coordinate 302,096 of CAVPJY010000002.1, read as the reverse complement.
ACGCATCGTCGCGGGCGGGTTCAGGGACGTCTCGCTCCAGGACGAGTTCACCGCGGACGAGGTGACGACGGCGGCCGTGCAGGAGGCGCTCGAGGCGTTCGTCGCGTCGCTCGCCGGACGGCCGCTTCGCGTCGACCACCGCTGGGCGGGCATCTTCGGCATGGTCTTCGACTTCCTCCCGGTCGTCGGCCCCGTGCCGGGTCGTGACGGCCTGTGGGTGGCCGGGGGGTACTCGGGGCACGGCAACGTGCTCGGCTTCGCCTGCGGCCGGCTCGTGGCACGCGCGATTCTCGGCGACCGCGACCCGCTCCTCGACCTCTTCGAGCCCTCCCGGCTCCTGGGGCACGCGTGAGCGCCTCGGTCGAGATTCGCGGCCTGCGCGTCGTCCGCGGTGGTCAGGAGGTGCTGCACGACGTCTCCCTGGACGTCGAGCCGGGACGGGTCACCGGGCTGCTCGGGCCCAGCGGGAGCGGGAAGACGACGCTCATCCGCTCCGTCGTCGGCGTGCAGATCGTCGCGGCGGGCGACGTCACCGTCCTCGGGCTTCCCGCGGGGTCTCCGGAGCTCCGCCCGCGCATCGGGTACATGACCCAGGAGCCGGCCGTGTACCGCGACCTCACGGTCCGCGAGAACCTCGCGTACTTCGGGCGGATCGTCGGCGTCGGAGCGGCGCGTGTGGACGAGCTCGTGGAAGCGGGTCGGACTCGTGGACGAGCGGGATCGCGTCGTCGGGACGCTGTCCGGCGGGCAGCGAGCTCGCGTGTCGCTCGCGACGGCGCTCCTGAACGGCCCCGACCTCCTCGTCCTCGACGAGCCGACCGTCGGCCTCGACCCGTTGCTCCGTCGCGACCTCTGGGACTTCTTCCACGAGCTCGCGGGCGCGGGCACCACCCTGCTCGTCTCGAGCCACGTGATGGACGAGGCCGCTCGTTGCGACCGGCTCGTACTTCTCCGCGACGGCGCGGTCCTCGCGATTGCGACGCCCGACGAGCTGCGCCAACGGACCGGGGTCGACGAGCTCGACGCGGCGTTCCTCCGTCTCGTCGAGGGAGGTGGGCAGTGAGTCGCCGCGCAACTGGGGCGACCGGGCTGCGCGTCCTCCAGCAGCTTCGCCGTGACCCGCGGACGATCGCGCTCATCGTCGTCGTTCCGTGCGTCCTCGTCTTCCTCGTCGACCAGCTCTTCGCCGACCGCGAGGAGGTGTTCCAGCAGGTGGGCGTGCCGCTCCTCGGGCTCTTCCCGCTCGTGTCCATGTTCCTCGTCACCTCGATCACGATGCTGCGCGAGCGGACGTCGGGGACGCTCGAGCGACTCCTCGCGCTGCCGCTCGCGAAGCTCGACCTCCTCCTCGGGTACGCGATCGCCTTCGCCGTCCTCGCCGCGGGGCAGGGGCTCGTCGTCTCGTTCGTCGGCTTCGGGCTGCTGGGGCTCGAGGCCGCGAGCCCGACGGTCGTCATCGTGCTCCTCGCGATCGCGAACGCCGTTCTCGGCATGGCCCTCGGCCTGTTCCTGAGCGCGTTCGCCCGGACGGAGTTCCAGGCCGTCCAGTTCATGCCGGCGTTCATCCTTCCGCAGATCCTGCTCTGCGGACTCCTCGTCCCGCGCGAGCAGATGGCGCAGTGGCTGCAGTGGGTGTCCGCGCTCATGCCGTTCACCTATGCCTACGACGCGCTCGAGCGAGCGGCGACCGACTCGACCCTCGGCGCCCGGTTCTGGTTCGACGTCGGCGTCGTCCTCGGCGTGACGGTGCTCGCGCTCGCGCTCGGCGCCGGGACGCTCAGGCGCCGAACCCCGTGACGGCTACGTTGCCTTGACCGCGGCGATGAGCTTGAGGACCGACTCCTTCGCGTCCCCGAAGAGCATCGTCGTCTTCGGGTCGAGGTAGAGCTCGTTGTCGATGCCCGCGAAGCCCGGCCGCATCGAGCGCTTCAGGACGACGCTGCTCGCCGCCTTGTCCACGTCGAGGATCGGCATGCCGTAGATCGGGCTTGCCGGATCGCTCCGCGCGGCGGGGTTCGTGACGTCGTTCGCGCCGATGACGAGGACGACGTCGGTCTGCGGGAACTCCGGGTTGACCTGGTCCATCTCGAACAGCTGCGTATACGGGACGTTCGCCTCCGCGAGGAGGACGTTCATGTGCCCCGGCATCCGGCCCGCAACGGGATGGATCGCGTACTTCACGTCGACGCCACGCTCCTCGAGGATGTCCACGAGCTGCCGGACGTCGTGCTGCGCCTGGGCGACCGCCATCCCGTACCCGGGGACGATGATGACCTTCCGCGCGAACGAGAGCTGGACGGCGACGTCCTCGGGGGTGGTCGCCCGCACCGTCCGCCCGTCGTCCGTACGTGCGGCGCCGGTCCCGGCCTGGACCTGCCCGAAAGCGCCGAAGAGCACGTTCGCGATCGAGCGGTTCATCGCCTTCGCCATGAGCAGCGTGAGGAGCGTTCCCGCCGCGCCGACGAGCATCCCGGACACGATCAGGACCGTCGAGTCGAGCACGAACCCCGTCGCGGACGCGGCGAGACCGGTGAAGGCGTTGAGCAGCGAGATGACGACCGGCATGTCCGCGCCGCCGATCGGGAGCACGAACATGACGCCGAACGCGAGCGCGAGCCCGATGATCGCGTACAGGAGCCACTGGTCCTCGGCGCCGGCGATCGCAGCGACGCCGAGCCCCGTGGCGGCGAGCAGGACGAGCACGTTGACGACGTTCTGGCCCGGGAAGACGATGGGCCTGCCGCTGACGAGCTCCTGCAGCTTCGCGAAGGCGACGACCGAGCCGGCGAAGGAGATCGATCCGATCAGCGCCGAGAGCACGATGGACACCGTCTCGTCGGACCCGAGCTCCACCGCGTTGTGCCACTCCGCGAGGGCGACGAGCGCCGCGGCGCCGCCCCCGACACCGTTGAAGACCGCGACCATCTGCGGCATCGCGGTCATGCGCACGGTGCGGGCGCCGAAGACGCCCCACGACGGTGCCGATGACGAGCCCGGTGACCATCAGCGCCCAGTTCGCGATCCCGTCGATGAGCAGCGTCGTCGCGATCGCGACGAGCATCCCGGCTCCGCCGACCCAGTTCCCCTTCCGCGCGTGCTTCGGCGACGAGAGGAACTTGAGCGCGACGACGAAGCAGACGATCGTGACGAGGTAGAGGATCGCGATGACGTCGGGGTCCGAGATCACGGCCGGTCTCTCCGCAGCGGCCGGGATCCGCTCGCGCGGATCCCGGCCGCGCGAACATCCCTGAAGCGCAGCCGCTTCGCGGCCGCGGTGTGAGCGGTGATCACTCCTTGCCGCCTTGCTTCTTCGTCGGCTCGGGGCGGCGCTTGAACATCCCGAGCATGCGGTCGGTCACGAACCAACCGCCGACGACGTTCGCGGTGGCGAGCACCAGCGCGGCGAAGCCGACGGCCTTGGTGAAGGTGTCCTCGGCCCCGCCGAGGACGATGATCGCGCCCACGATCACGATCCCGTGGATGAAGTTCGCGCCGGACATCAGCGGCGTGTGGAGCATCGTCGGCACCTTCGAGATGACCTCGAAGCCGAGGAACGCGGCGAGCACGAGAATCGTCAGCTCGATGACGAGAGGAAGGTCCGTCACGTGCTCTCCCGGGGACGCGTGACGCACGCGCCGGCGGTGATCTCGTCGTCCCAGTCGAGGACGAGCTCGCCCTCGGGCGCGAGGTGCTGGAGGAGCGCGGCGACGTTTCGCGAGTAGAGCTGGCTCGCGTGGTACGCCATCGTCGAGGGGAGGTTCGTCGTGCCGACGATCGTCACGCCGTGGCGCTCGACGACCTCGCCCGGAATCGTCAGCTCGCAGTTCCCGCCGCTCTCGGCCGCGAGGTCGACGATGACGGAGCCCGGGCGCATCCGCTCGACGGCGGACGCGGGGATGAGCCGCGGCGCGGGACGGCCCGGAACCGCGGCGGTGGTGATCACGACGTCGAACTCGGGGATCCGTTCCTCGAGCGCCGTCTGCTGCTGGGCCTGCTGCTCCGGGGTGAGCTCGGTGGCGTACCCGCCTGCGGTCTCCTCGGCGCGGACGCCGAGGTCGAGGAAGGACGCGCCCAGGCTCTCGACCTGTTCCTTCACCGCCGGGCGGACGTCGAACGAGGACACGACTGCCCCCAGGCGCCGCGCGGTCGCGATCGCCTGCAGGCCGGCGACACCGGCTCCGATGACGAGCGCCCGCACGGGCGCGATGGTGCCCGCCGCGGTCATCAGCATCGGGAAGAGCTTCGGCACGCGGTCGGCCGCGAGCACCACGGCCTTGTAGCCGCCGACCGTCGCCTGCGAGGAGAGCGCATCCATCGACTGCGCCCTCGTGATGCGCGGAATCGACTCCATCGCGAAGGCGAGGACGCCCCGTTCCTGGAGACGGGCGATCCCCTCCGGATCCGTGAGCGGCTGCAGGAACCCGATGAGGACGGTGCCGCGGTCGAGCGCACTCGCCTCCTCGGCGGAGGGAGGCCCCACGCGGACCACGACCGCGGCGCCCGATGTCGCCGAGCCGGTGTCCACGAGCTCGGCTCCGGCCTCGGCGTAGCTCTCGTCCGGGAACCCGGCCGCCATGCCCGCCCCGCGCTCGACGCGCACCTCGAGCCCCGCGCCACGCAGCTTCGAGACGGTCTCGGGGACGAGCGCCACTCGACGTTCGCCAGGAGCCGTCTCCCTCGGTACCGCGACTCTCATGCGGAGCCCAACTCTATTGCGGGCCGGGCCGGGACGTGTCCGGAACCGCGGCCTAGAGCGACGCCCAGACGTCGAGCTTCGTCCGCGTGCGGCGGATCACCTCGTCCGTGAAGGCGGTCGTGCCGTGATGGCCGCCGAGGTCGGCGGTGCGTACACCCTCGGCGACCGCCTCCAGGCACGCCTCGCGGATCGCGCGGCCGGCGGTCTGGCACGCCTCGTCGTCGGCGTGCGAGAGCAGGGCTGCTCCGGCGAGGATCATCGCCATGGGGTTCGCGACGTCCTTTCCCTGGAGGGAGGGCGCCGTTCCGTGCGCCGCCTCCGCCATGAGTGCGCTCGGGACGTAGTCGTCGCCGAAGGCGACGAGGAGCGACTCCGAGCCGGCGATCGAGCCGAAGAGCGGGAGCACGAGGTCGGACAGGATGTCGCCGTCGCGGTTGAGCGCCGGGATGACGAGCGGCGCGCCGCTCGACGAGACGAGCAGCGCGAACGTCGCGTCGATCAGCTGGGGCTCGTAGGGCACGTCCGGGTGCCGGGCCGCCGCGGCGTCCATCTCCTCCTTGAGGAGACCCTCGTACACCGGGCTGACGGTGTACTTGGGGCCGCCGAACACCTTCGCGCCCGTCCGCTCCGCCTGGCGGAAGGCGAACTCGGCGACCGCATGGCAGATCCGGCGCTCGATGCGCTCCGTCCGGAACGCGACCTCCTCCTCGCCCTCGCCCTCGCGCCACTCCTTCGCGCCGTACGCGTCCCCGACGGCCATCCGGACGACCGAGATGGGAGCGTGGACGCCTCCCAGCGGAACCACGCCGGGGATGCGTCGTCCCGTGCGCACGATGACCTTGCCGCCGATCTCCTCACGGAGGATCCGGTTGGGCGACCCGACGTCTCCCGGCGGCCTCGGGCGTGACGGTGGCGGCCTTGAGTCCGAAGCCGTGCTCGCGGACCGCGGCGGCCGCCTCGTGGACGACCGCGTTCGCCGTCGCGCGCCGGTTCTCGAGGGACAGGTCGAACCGGGGAAAGGCGAGCTCGACTCCGACGACGTCCGCAGCGAGCACGCGGAGCGCCTCCTCCAGGAGCTCCTGCCCGGTCTGGTCGCCTTCGAGGACGACGATCGTTCGCACGGCGGGATACTATGCGAGCAATAACCCGCACGACATTCTCACTTGCATTTTCGGAGCGACTTTTCTAGTGTTCCGCTCCCTGCGGAGGGAACCCGAGGAGGAAATCATGGCGAGAAAGACGATTCTCGTGTGCGACAACTGTGGGAAGGAAGTCGACGAGGCAAAGGGCGCCGTGATGCGTGTCACCTTCACCGACGCGCGGCGTGCGTCGAAGCAGGCCGACCTCTGCGACGACTGCGCGGGCGGCATGCCGGGACAGCAGGTCGCGCGGCGCGGCCGCAGGCCGAAGGCGGCCGCCTGACGATGCAGGGGACAGTCACCGGAAGGTGGTGACGGTCCCCCGGGTTCTCCGCTCTTTGCACAGAGTCGTCCGGCGCCGTACGAAATCGCGTCGGAGGGCAGGACTACGATGGACGGATGGGCCTGTCGCTCGTCGTCGGGCCGGCGCACGCCGGCAAGGTCGCCCTGCTCCTCGAGCGGTATCTCGACGCGCTCGAACGCGATCCCTGGCTGATCGTCCCGAACCGCGGAGACGTCGAGCGAGTCGAGCGTGACCTCCTGCGCCGGCGGCCGGCGCTCCTCGCCGGGCATATCGCGACGTTCGACGACCTGTTCGCGCACATCGCCGCCGGCGATTCCGACCTGCGGCCTGTCGCCACGGACGCGCAGAGCACGATCGCCGTGCGCCGCGCGGTGGCCCGCACGTCGCTCGAGAGCATCGGCCGCGTCCGCGGCGTCGAGGGGCTTCGCGGACTCGCTGCACGCGAGTCCTCGGCGAGCTCGAGTCCGCGCTCGTCGATCCCGAACGGGTCGGCGGAGACCTCGGTGCGCTCGCGACCGCGTATGCGGAGGAGCTCGACCGGCTGGCGCTCTGGGACCGCCACGGGCTCCGGCGACGCGCGGCGCGGCGCATCGCGGAGGACTTCGACGCGTGGGACGGCGCGCCGGTGCTCGCGTACGGGTTCGAGGACCTGACCGCCGCGGAGTGGGGGCTGCTCGAGGCGCTCGCGGCCCGGACGGAGGTCACGGTCTCGATCCCGTACGAGCCCGGGCGCGCAGTGTTCAGCTCGCTCGGGCGCACGGTGGAGGACCTCGCCGGACTGGCGGCGGGCGACGTCGAGGAGCTGCCGCGGCTCTCCGCTCGGCCGGTCCCGGCGGCGCTCGACCACCTCGAGCGGGAGCTCTTCTCCGACAGCCCGGGCGCCGGCGTCGCGTTGACGGGTGCCGTCGCGTTCCTCGAGGGCGCCGGCCTGCGGGGCACGGTCGAGCTCCTGGGCAGCGAGGTGCTCCAGTCCCTCGAGGACGGGATCCCGCCGGAGCGCGTCGCGATCGTGTGCGAGTCGCCCGACCGCTGGCGTGCGTCCCTCGACGCGGTGTTCCCCGCGCTCGGCATCGCGTATGCCGTCGAGCACGGCTCGCGGATGGCCGAGGCGCCGCTCGGCAGGGCACTCCTCGCGCTCCTCCGCTTCGCGTGGCAGGAGGGCACGCGTGGCGACCTCTTCACGTTCCTGCGGTCGCCGTTCTCCGGGCTCGAGCGCCGCTCGGTCGACTTCGTCGAGGGGCGGCTCCGCGGCCGGGCGGTCGTCGAGCCCGGCCCGGGTCGAGGAGGAGAGCGAGCGGCTGAGAGGGGCGCCCGTCCCCGCGCTCGGCGAGCTTCGGAGCGCTCGGAGCCCGGTCGCCGGGGCGCGCGCCCTCCTGCGGGCGATGGTTCGGAACGCGTGGGGCCTCGAGAGCCCTCCGACGAGCGCCGACGCACGCGCCGACGCACGCGCGCTACCAGGCGGCGTTGCGGACGCTCGACGAGCTCGAGGCGCTCGTCGGGCCGAGCGGGGCCGAGATCGAGGCGGACGACGTGCTCGCGGCGCTGGAGCGCACGCGCGTCCGGCCGGTCGGAGCCGGGCGAGACGGGTCGCGTGGCGGTGCTCGACTACGCGCGCGCCAGGACGAGGCTCTTCGACGTCGTGTTCCTGCTCGGGCTCGAGGAGGGCAGCCTTCCGCGCCGGAACCGCCCGACGCCGCTGCTCGACGACGACCTCCGTCGCGAGCTCGGCGGAAGGCTCGAGCGGCCGGACTCCGTGGAGCGAGACCGGTATCTCTTCTACACGGCGTGCACGCGCGCGCTCCGTCGGGTCGTCCTCGTGCGCGAGGCCGCGAGCGACGACGGCGTGCCGCGCGAGCCGAGCCCGTTCTGGGACGACGTGCGCGCGCTGTACGACCCGGCCGAGGTGAGCCGCGCGACCCGTCGCCGCGCGCTCTCGGCTCTCACCTGGCCTCTCGACGGCGCGCCGAACGAGCGCGAGCGTCTGCGTGCGCTGGCCCGGCTCGACGTGGAGGACGCGGACGGCGCGACCGCGCTCGCGGCCGCCAACGGCTGGTCGCGGCGGCTGGAGCGGGCCCGTGGGGCGTTCGACCGGCAGACGCGCCTGCGAAGCCCGGCGGTGCTCGACGCGCTCTCCTCGCGGACCACCTTCTCGGCGACCGAGCTCGAGCGCTTCGCCGACTGCTCCTCGGCGTGGCTCGTCGAGCGGGTCGTCGCGCCGCGGAGGATCGACGCGGAGCCCGACCCCATCCTCCGCGGCCAGGTCGTGCACACCGCGCTCAACCGCTTCTACGCGAGCCTGCCGCGGGAGCTCGACTCGGAGCGCGTGACGCCCGAGAACCTGGACGCGGCCCTCGGTCTCGTCCGCACCTGCCTCGACGAGGCGCTCGCCTCGGGAGTCCGGCTCGACCTCACCGACCTCCAGGCCGCCGAGCTCCGCCAGTCCCTCCTCGCCGACCTCGAGGGGTTCGTCCGCGACGAGGCCGAGTCGGACGTCGCCTTCGTCCCGCGACGGCTCGAGGTCGCGTTCGGCTCCGATCGGGCCGCGCCGGAGCTGCAGCGCGGTCTGCCGCTCGGGGACGGTCTCTGGCTCTCCGGCAAGATCGACCGGATCGACGTCGACCCGTGGAGCGCTCGCGGCATCGTCCAGGACTACAAGTCGGGCAAGGGCGCGCACTCCGCGCGCGACATCGACCGGGACGTGAGGCTCCAGATCCCGCTCTACGTCCTCGCGCTCCGCGACCTCGTCGGCCTCGAGCCGCTGGGCGGCATCTACCGGGCGCTCTCCGGCAAGCGCCTGACGCGCGGAATGCTGCGGGAGTCCGCGCGCGAGGACCTTCCCGGGTTCGCGAAGGACGACTACCTGGACGAGGAGGCCTTCTGGGCGCAGGTCGAGACGGCTCGTGAGCGCGCCGCGACGAACGCCCAGCGGATTCGCGCCGGGGACGTCCACCACGACCCGCGCTGGGACGGCCAGTGCCCGGCCTGGTGCGACCTGTGGCCGATCTGCCGGGTGCAGCGGGCATGACGGTCGTCGAGCAGGCACCCGGGCTGAACGAGGAGCAGCTCGCCGCCGTCGAGGCGACGGGCAACGTGTTCGTCTCGGCCGGGGCGGGGACGGGAAAGACCTCCGTGCTCGTCGAGCGCTACGTGCGCGCCGTGTGCGACCAGGGGCTCGACGTCGACTCGATCCTCGTCATCACCTACACGCGGAAGGCGGCCGGGGAGCTGCGCGCCCGCATCCGGGCCGCGCTCGTGGCGCGAGGCCGGCCCGATCTCGCCCGCGCGCTCGACGGCGCCTGGGTCTCGACGATCCACGGCTTCTGCAACCGGCTCCTCAAGGCTCACCCGTTCGCGGTCGGCCTCGATCCGCGCTTTCGCGAGCTCGAGGACTCCGGCGCGGCGGTGCTCCGCGGCGAGGCGTTCGAGCGCGCGCTGCGTGCGTTCTGCGCCACCGGCGACCCGGAGCGCCTGCGCCTGCTGGCGACCTACCGGGCGGACGGGCTCAGGCGGATGCTCACCGGCGTGTACGAGACGCTTCGCTCCGCCGGAGGCGAGCTCGTGCTCGAGCTCGGGCCCCGGCCGAGCGTCGCGGATGCCGTCGCGCGGTTCCGCGAGGAGGCCTCCTGCCTGGCCGGCGAGCCCTCGTCGACCGAGAACCAGCGGCGGACGGCGACGGAGGCTCTCCGCGTCGTCACCGAGGGAGCACTGCCGGAGCGGGTCGTCGATCTCTCGGGCCTCGTCTGCCGCGGAGTGCGCGCGGCGTCGTACGAGCAGGCGCGCAAGGCGCTGGAGCGCGCCGCCCTCGAGGACCTGGCCGCGGGCGACCGCGACCTCCTCCAGGAGCTCCTGGAGCGGTTCGCGGAGGAGTACGCGGCCGCGAAGCGCCGCGAGTCGGCCGTCGACTTCGAGGACCTCCAGCTCGCGGCGCGCGACCTCCTCCGCGACGACGAGGCCGTTCGAGACGCCGTGCGTCTGCGCTTCCGGCTCGTCATGGTGGACGAGTTCCAGGACACGAACCGGCTGCAGTGCGAGATCGTCGACCTCGTCGCGCATCCGGAAGCGACGGAGGTCTTCACGGTCGGCGACGAGTTCCAGTCCATCTACGGCTTCCGGCACGCCGACGTCGAGGTGTTCCGCGCACGGCGGGCCGCGGGCCGAGAACCTCCTCACGCTCCGCAGCAACTACCGGTCTCGCCCGCAGGTCCTCGCCGCCGTCAACTTCCTCTTCGCTGGTGCGTTCGGGGACGAGTACCAGCCCCTCACGGCCTCGGCGGAGTTCGCGGACCCGGTGTTCGGGCATCCCGTCGAGCTCCTCGTGACCGACAAGAGCGAGCTATCGCGACGTGCAGGAGCACTGGCGCCAGGGAGAGGCCAGGCGGATCGCGGCGCGCGTGAGTGAGCTCGTCGACGCGGGCGAGGCGCTGCCGGGCGAGATCGTCGTGCTCTTCGCCGCCGGGACGGACGCCGAGCGCTACGAGGAGGCGCTGCGGCGGGAGGGGCTGCCGACGTACCGAGCGACCGGTCGCGGGTACTTCGGGCAGCAGCAGGTCGCCGACCTGCTCGCCTACCTCCGCCTTCTGCACAACCGCTACGACGACGTCGCGCTCGCCACCGTCCTCGCCTCGCCCTTCGTCGGCGTCTCGAACGACGCCCTCGTCCTCGTGCGGCGCGGGGCTCCCCGGCGACCGCTCTTCACGGCGCTCGAACGGGGTCTGCCCGACGGCCTCGCGGCCGCCGACGAGCGCCTGCTGCGGGCGTTCCTCCAGCGCTACGAGCGCCTCGCCCGTCTCTCGACGCGCGTCGGCCTCGAGCGCCTGTGCGAGCAGGTCGTCGCGGAGCACGACTACGACCTCGCCGTGCTGGCGCGTTGGGACGGCTCCCGCCGGTTCGCGAACCTCCGCAAGCTCGGGCGGCTCGCCCGCGAGTACGAGGCGCTTCGCGGGGGCGACATCGGGGGCTTCGTGCGCTTCGTCCGCGAGCAGGAAGCGCTCGGAGGAAGGGAGCTGGAGGCCGTCGCAGAGGAGGAGGGCGCGGACGCCGTCCGCCTCCTCACGATCCACGCGGCCAAGGGCCTCGAGTTCAAGGTCGTGATCGTGGCGGACGCCGGCCGGGACGTCGGCGGCCCGCGGAGCGGCGACGAGATCGTCGCGCTCTCCGACGGGCGTTTCGGCTTTCGGATGGTGCATCCGACCCGGGGCGAGCGCCGGCCGGTCTTCGACTTCGAGGAGGTGCGCAAGGCGGAGCAGCGGGAAGAGCGCGCGGAGCGGCTCCGCCTCTACTACGTCGCCATGACGCGGGCGATCGATCGCCTGATCGTGTCCGGCGCGATCGACCTCGAACGCAGCGCCGACCGCGAGACGCCGATCGGCTGGGTGCTCGATCGCCTCGCGGCGCACGACACGGTCGCGGCCGCGACGGACGAGCCGGTCGAGATCGAGCGGGGAGACGCGCGCTTCGTCCTGCGCGTCGGCCGGCACGAGCCTGCGAGCCGAGGCGGAGGCGCCCGCGCAGCGTGAGACGCAGCTCGCGCTCTTCGGCGACACGCCGTCCGGATACGCCGCCGTCGGCGTCGAGCTTCCACCGCTGACGATTCCTCCCGATCCGCCGCTCCACGACGTCCGCCGGCTGTCGTACAGCGCGCTGGCGCTCTTCGAGCGCTGCTCGTACCGGTACTTCGCGGAGCGCGTGCTCGGCCTGGCGCCGGTCGCGGAGACCGTGGACGCCGGCGCGGGCCGGGCCGGGCTGGCCGCGACGGAGATCGGCGACGCGGTCCACCGGCTCCTCGAGCTCGTGCCGCTCGACCACCCGGCGGCCCCGGAGCGCCCGGAGCTCGAACGGACGGTGCTCGGCTGGTATCCGTCTGCGGACAGCGACGGAGCTCGACCGGATCGAGGCGCTCGTGCAGGCGTACGTGGCATCCGGGCTTCGCCCGGCGGCTCGCGGCTCTCGAAGGCGCTCGGCCCGAGCGCCCCTTCTCGTTCGAGCACGACGGCGTGCTCCTGCACGGACGTCTCGACGTGTTGTGGCGCGACGGCGTCCGCGCGCTCGTCGCCGACTACAAGTCGAACGTCCTCGACGGCGCCGAGCCGGCAGAGGTCGTCGAGGCCGAGTACCGCCTCCAGCGCCTCGTGTACGCGATCGCGTGCCTCCGTGACGGCGCGGAGGAGGTCGAGGTCGTGTACCAGTTCCTCGAGCGCCCGGAGGACGTCGTGTCCGCGACCTTCCGTCGCGCCGACCTCGAGGGTCTCGAGGCCGAGCTGTCGGCCGCGATCGCGCGCATCCGGGCGGGCGACTTCCGGCCGACGCCGAGCGAGTTCGTCTGCGCGGGGTGCCCCGCGCTCGACCTCGTCTGCGCAGGCCCGCGGCTTCTCGTGCACGCCTGACCGAGCGGATAGCCTCGCGTCGTGCGGGTCGCGGCGATCGCCGACATCCACGGGAACCTGCCCGCGCTCGAGGCTGTTCTCGCCGATGTCGAGCGCGAGGAGCGTCGACGCGATCGTCGTCGTCGGCGACAGCGTGACCGGGCCGTTCGCCGCCGAGACCTTCGACCTCCTCCGGTCGGTCGAGGCGCGCTTCGTCCGAGGCAACGCGGACCGGATCGAGGAGGTCGAGCGCTTCGACGAGCACCAGGCACGCTGGAGCGAGCAGCGCCTCGGTGTCGACCGTCTCGCCGAGGTGGCCGCGTGGCCGCTCGTCCTCGAGCTCGAGCTCGAGGGCCTCGGACGGGCGCTCGTCTGTCACTCGACGCCGTACTCCGACGAGCCGATCTACACGCGCATCACTCCCGACGAGCAGGTCGCCGAGGTCCTGGGGCCGGTCGCGGCCGACGTGCTCGTGTGCGGCCATACGCACGTGCAGTACGACCGACAGCTCCCGACCGGCCTTCGCGTGGTCAACCCCGGGAGCGTCGGCCTGCCGTACGAGGGGCGGCGGGGAGCCTTCTGGGCGGTGCTCGGGCCGGACGTGGAGATGCGCCGGACGGAGTACGACGTGGACGCAGCCGTCGCGGCCATCCGCGGCCTCGGGGCCCCGGTCGACGAGCAGCAGCTCGGGTACCTCCTGGAGCCGCCGGACCCCGACGAGGTCACGGCGTACTTCGAGTCGGTGCGTGGCGCGTAGCTACGTCGGCGAGGCGCGCCGGCGCGGGGTCGGCCGCCGTCGTGAGCGCATCGTCCCGATCATCGAGAGGCTGGCGCTCGAGCACGCCGATGCCTCGATCGCGCTCCGCTTCCGCTCGGACCTCGAGCTGCTCGTGTCGGTGATGCTCTCCGCCCAGACGACGGACGCGAACGTCAACCGGGTCACGCCCGCGCTCTTCGCGAAGTACCGGCGGCCCGAGGACTACCTCGCCGTGCCCCAGGAGGAGCTCGAGCGTGACATCTACGCGACGGGCTTCTTCCGGCAGAAGACGAAGGCCATCCGCGGGACGATGCGGATGCTGCTCGAGGAGTTCGACGGCCGCGTGCCGCGACGCCTGGACGAGCTCGTCCGGCTGCCCGGCGTCGCCCGCAAGACCGCGAACGTCGTCGCCGCCGAGCTCGGCCACGCGCAGGGGATCGTCGTCGACACGCACGTCCGTCGGCTCTCGCAGCGACTCGGCCTCACGAGGAACGACGATCCCGTGAAGATCGAGCGCGACCTGCAGCGGGTCGTCCCGCGCGCAGACTGGGCTCGCTTCCCGCATCTCCTGATCTGGCACGGTCGGCGCGTCTGCGACGCGCGGCGTCCGCGGTGCGAGGACTGCGTGCTCGAGGACCTCTGTCCGTCGAGCCGCCTCGCGCTCGTCAGCTCTCCAGCACGTCGAGCCAGGCGTGCCCGGGATGGGCGCGCGCCAGCGCCTTCCGTGAGCCACCGACGCTGCGAAGGGTCGAGCAGAGGAAGCGTCACCGCGAGGTCCGCTTCGTCCTTCTCCGCAGGGGCGCCGGCCTTGAACAGCAGCACGATCTCCGGGCGCAGGTACGGGACGTCCTCCTCGCTGCGGGCGAAGGCACGCGCGATGGGGAGCCGGATCCGCGGATCCCTGCGGAAGACCCAGATGTCACCCTCCCACGGCTCGCGGAAGACGTCGAGGCGCCATGCACCCGAGCCGGGGTCTCGAACCCACGTCTGGTGATGCGCGCGCAGCGCCTCCTCCGTCGCGGGCCTCGCGAGGCCGCCGCCGACGACGACGAGCTCGTATTCCGGCAACGCGTGCCGGAGTGCCTCGAAGCCGGAGTTGCTCATCGCGGCCTCGATGTCCGCGTGGTGACGCGTGTGCCGGCCCACGGCGAGGTCGATCGCCCAGCCGCCGGCGATGAACCACGGCTCGTCCAGCGCGTGGAGGCGCTCGCGCACCTCGAGTGGGCTCCAGGGCTCCCAGAGCCCGAGGTCCGGGACGAAGCCCTGCTCCGGAGACTCGCTCAGATCCAGCGCCGCCAGCGATAGACCGCGAGCTGCAGGATCGTCGAGAAGACGATGAGCGCGAGGGACACGCCGATCGTCCAGTAGGGGTCGTCGAACGCGCCCACGAAGTTCTGCCCGTAGAAGCCGACGATGAGCGTGGGCAGCAGCAGGAGCGACGCGATGACGGTGAGCGTCTTCACGACCTCGTTCTGGTTCTCGGCGATCAGGGACTGGTGGTAGTCGCGCGAGCTCGAGAGCAGCTCGCGGGCCACGTCGAGCTCCTCGGCCGCGCGCACGAGCGTGTCGTACGTGTCGGCGAACTGCCGCTCGACCGGCTCCGGGAAGAGCGTGTCGGAGCTCACGTCGAGCGTCCGATCGACGACGCGGCGGACCGCCGAGCGCGTGGCTCCGACGGCCCGTCGCGCATGGATGAGGTCGTGACGGAGCGACGAGAGCCGTCGGCGCACCTGTGCGCTCGGCCAGTCCTCGATGTGGTCCTCGAGCTCGTCGATCTCGCCGTCCGCCGCGTCCACGACGTCGAGGAAGGAGCTCCGCCACGTCGTCCATGAGCCGGTGCACCAGCTGTCCGACCGGATGCTCCTTCGGCAGCGCGCAGCGGCCCGGGATCCCACGGGTCGCCGCCGGACGGGGTCTTCCGCACGGTGACGAGGAGCTCGGCCGTGGCCACGATCCCGATCTCGCGGCCGACGACCCGGTCCTCCTCGGGGAGCGGGAGGAAGGAGACGAGCATGCCGAACACGTATGCGCCGTGGCCCTCCAGGAACGCTCGAGACCTCTCGTCCGCCGGGGCGGCGAGGGCCTCGACGACGTCCGGGTCGACGTGGGTGGGGAGCGACGAGAGAAGCTCGTCCCGGCTCGGATCGACGAGGTCGAGCCAGCGTGCGGCCACGAACCGCGAGGGTAGCGAGCGCTCCGGTCGGAGAGGCGGCGCGGGGGTGCGCGGCTACGCGGAGGACGCGGCCAGCTCGAGCTGGTGCCGCCGCTCCTCGAGGTACCGCTGGGCGTCCAGTGCCGCCATCGTGCCCGACCCGGCTGCGGTGACCGCCTGCCGGTACGTGTGGTCCTGGACGTCTCCGGCGGCGAACACGCCCGTGATGTTCGTACGCGTCGACCCCGGCTCCGTCACGAGGTAGCCCTGCTCGTCGTGGTCGAGCCAGTCGAGGAAGAGCGCGCTGTTCGGGTCGTGCCCCACCGCGACGAACAGCCCGTCCGCCTCGACGTCGTGGGTCTCGCCGAGGACCGTGTCGCGGAGCCGGACGCCGGTCACGCGACCCTCGTCGGTGCCGAGAACCTCGTCCACGACGGCGTTGAGGACGATCTCGATCTTCTCGTTCGCACGCGCACGGTCGACCATGATGGGCGACGCGCGGAACTCGTCGCGGCGGTGGACGATCACGACCTTCCGCGCGAAGCGGCTCAGGAAGCCCGCCTCCTCCATCGCCGAGTCGCCTCCGCCGACGACGACGACGATCTTGTCCCGGAAGAACGCGCCGTCGCACGTCGCGCAGTACGAGACCCCGCGGCCCTGGAGCGTCTGCTCCGAGGGGAGCCCGAGCTGCCGGGCGCTCGCGCCCGTGGCGACGATGACCGCGTCCGCGACGTGCTCGTCGCTCGCCGACGAAGACCCGGTACGGCGCTTCCGTGAAGTCGACCCGGGTGACGTCGTCGGTGACGAACTCGGCGCCGAAGCGCTCGGCCTGGCGTCTGAAGTCGGCCATCATCGCGGGGCCGAGGACGCCGTCCGCGTAGCCCGGGTAGTTCTCGACGTCGCTCGTGATCATGAGCTGACCGCCCCAGTTGAAGCCCTCGATGACGAGGGGGCGGAGGTTGGCGCGGGCGGTGTACAGCGCGGCCGTGTACCCGGCCGGGCCGCCGCCGATGATGATCACGTCTCGAACGTCCTTCATGGGTGCCTTTCGTACGGTAGCCCCGCGTCGCGGGGCCTGTTCATGAGAACGACCCGGCGCCGCGCGATCTTCCCCGCCCTCACGCGGCGTCGGCGCCGCTCGCGAGCACCTCGAGAGCGGGCTGCTCGGGATCGACGAGCTCCGCGGCCGTGACCGCACGTGCCTGACGCTCGATCGGCTGCAGCTCCGGCGGCTCGACGCCGGTGATCCCGTGCCGCTCGAACCGGCGCGCCTGCACGAGCACCTGGCGCTCCAGGGAGCCGACCGTCTCGTTGTACGCCTTCACGGCGCCGTCCAGCGACTTGCCGAGCCGGGTGACGTGGCCGCCCATCGTCGCGAGCCGCTTGTACAGCTCCCGGCCGAGCTCGCTGACCTCGCGCGCGCTCTCGGCGATGGTCTCCTGCTGCCAGGTCATCGCGACGGTGCGGAGCAGGACCATCAGCGTGCTCGGCGAGGCGAGGATGACGTTCGAGCTCCACGCGTACTCCTGGAGCGACGGATCGTGCTCGTGTGCGGCGCGAAGGTACGACTCGTCCGGGAGGAACATGACGACGATGTCCGGCGACGGGTCGAACTGGCGCCAGTACCCCTTCGCCGAGAGCTTGCCGACGTGGTCGCGGACCTGTCGGGCATGGTCGGCGAGACGCAGCTGGCGCTCCGCCTCGTCGGACGTCTCGAAGGCGTCGAGGTAGGCCACGAGCGGCGCCTTCGCGTCGATGACGACGTGCTTCCCGCCGGGGATGCGCACGACGAGGTCGGGTCGCAGCGTGCCGTCCTCGGTCGACGTCGTCACCTGCGTGACGTAGTCGCAGTACTCGACCATCCCCGCGTACTCGACAACGTTACGAAGCTGCGCCTCGCCCCAGCGTCCGCGCACGTGGGGAGTACGAAGGGCGTTCGTCAGGCTTCCCGCGCGTTCCGCGAGCGTCGAGACCTGCGTGCGCAGCTCGCCGTAGGACTCCTGGCGCACGCGCTCCACGCTCTGGAGCTGCACGTCCATGCGCTCCAGAGACTCCTTGAGCGGCCGCACCTGCCCCGAGAGGCGCGCGTCGGCCAGCTCGAGGAACCGTGCACTGTTTGCGTCGAGCGCCTGCGTCGAGAGGTTCGTGATTGCGGCCGCCAGGCGGTCGTCGAATGCGCCCCGCTCGACCGCCAGCTCCGCCTCCGCCCCGGCGAGCGCACGCTGGAGCTCGATGACCTCCTGCGTGCGCCGGCGGCGCTCGACCAGAGCAGGTCGGACGAGGAGGAGGACGCCGATCGCGCCCACTGCGAGACCGGTGAGGAGGGCGAAGATGACCATCGGGTCGACGAACGGTAGTCGGGCGGGCGGACGGCTCCCCTTACCCCGCGGGCAGGCCCGGGGCGCAACCGGGACGCAACGCAGGCTGCTGCTACCCTCGCACGCGGCATGGCCCAGAAGCCCCGCGTAAAGGCGCCTTCCCAGCGGTCGGCCCCGAAGTCGAGCGCAGAAGGCGGGAGTCGCCGCGTCCTCTACGTGGTTGCCGCGGCCGGCGCGGCGCTCGTCGCGATCGGGGCGGTCGTCGCCCTCGTCGGGTTCGGCGGAGGGAAGGATCCCCGCGGCGCGCTCGAGGCGGCCGGGTGCACGCTCAAGAGCTATCCCGGCGTGTCGCGTGACCACATCAACGACCCGACGGCGCGCCCCAAGTCCTGGAACTCGTTCCCGCCCACGTCCGGCCCCCACTTCGTCACGCCTGCCGTCTACGGCTTCTACGACGAGCCCGTCGAGCTCGCCCGAGTCCTCCACGGGCTCGAGCACGGCGGCGTCTTCATGCTCTACGGGCCGAAGGCCCCGGCCGGCACCGCCGAGGCGCTGCGGAAGATCTACGACCGCGACCCGCGAGGCTTCGTCGTCGCCCCGCTGCCGGAGCTGGGCAAGACGATCGCTCTCGGCGCGTGGACCTCCGAGAGCACGGGCGGCAGCGAGTTCGGCACGGGTCATCTCGCCAGGTGCACGAAGGTCGACGCCGACGCGTTCAACCAGTTCGTCGACGCGTACCGTGGCCGCGGCCCGGAGGGGACGCCGCTCGACCTCCTCCGCCCCGGGAGCACGTAGGCCGCCGGGCACTACACTCGTTCGGCCGGGGTGGCGGAACGGGTGAGACGCGCCCGCCTTAAAAGCGGGTGTCCCCTCGGGGGCGTGCGGGTTCGAGTCCCGCCCCCGGCATCCGTTCGTGCGCGAAGCCAGGATCCGCTCTCGCGGATCCTGGCCGCGCGGAAGACCCTGAAGGCGGTCGCTTCGCGACCCCGTGTCTCTGGTTCGCCCACTCGCGAGGTCTCCAGAGGAGGCCGCGCAGAAGGATCCTGAAGCGGCCGCTTCGCGGCTACTGCGCTCCCGCTTCGCTTCCTCGGGCGCTAATCCGAAGGCCGCCGCTTCGCGGCCGGGTAGAGCGATCGGCCGCCGGTAGACTCGGCGCTCCGTGGCGAGCGTTCCCGACGAGCTTGCGCGCACCCAGCTCGAATGGGACGCGCCGCTCTACCGCATGGCGGTCGCGCAGTTCGACCAGGCCGTCGCGGTCGCGGACATCCCCGAGTGGATCGCCGAGCGGTTCCGGTATCCCGAGCGGGCCGTCATCCTCAGCATCCCCGTCCGGATGGACGACGGGCGCCGTATCGTCTTCCCCGGGTACCGAGTCCAGCACTCGAGCGTCCTCGGCCCGACCAAGGGCGGGATCCGGTACGACTCGGAGGTCACGCTCGGGGAGTGCGCCGCCCTCGCGATGTGGATGACCTGGAAGTGTGCGCTGCTCCGCCTTCCCTACGGGGGCGCGAAGGGCGGGGTCCGCTGCGACGCGCGCGCTCTCTCGCCTGGCGAGATCGAGCGCCTGACGCGACGGTTCACCTCGGAGCTGCTGCCGATCATCGGGCCGCAGGAGGACATCCCCGCGCCTGACATGGCGACGAACGAGCAGACGATGGCGTGGATGATGGACACGTACTCGATGCAGCTCGGGTACGCGGTGCCGGAGATCGTCACCGGGAAGCCGATCGCGATCGGGGGCTCCGTGTTCCGGCACGAGGCCACCGGCGCGGGCGTGGTCATGGTGCTGGCGCGTGCCTGCGAGCGTCTCGGATGGCCCGTTGCGGAGCAGCGCTGCGTCGTCCAGGGCTTCGGCAACGTCGGTTCCATCGCCGCGCACGAGCTGTACGAGCAGGGCGCCACGGTGGTCGGCGTGTCCGACATCTCCGGAGGTATTCACTCGGAGCACGGTCTCGACCTACCGGCGCTGCAGGCGTACGCGCGGGAGCACGGCTCCCTCGAGGGATGCGACGCGGGGCGCCGGCTCACGAACGAGGAGCTGCTCGAGCTCGAGTGCGACATCCTCGTCCTCGCGGCCCGCGAGGATCAGGTCACGGGCGACAACGCAGCAGACGTGAAGGCGCGGATGATCGTGGAGGGGGCGAACGGACCGACCTCGTTCGAGGCGGACGAGATCCTCCGCGAGCGCGGGATCCCGATCCTCCCGGACATCCTCACGAACGCGGGCGGCGTCACCGTCTCGTACTTCGAGTGGGTGCAGGATCTCGGGCGGATCTTCTGGACGCGCGACGAGATCCGGGCGAAGCTCGCCGAGAAGCTCTCCGACGCGTTCGACCGGGTCTGGGATCTCTCCGAGGACCGGCGAGTGACGCTCCGCCAGGCGGCGCTCGTGGCAGGGATCCGCGAGGTCTCCGCCGCCCTCGACGCGAGGGGGATCTTCCCGTGAGCAACGCTCGCCTTCGGCTCGCGTTCGCGGGGGAAACCATGTTTCCTCCGCGTGCCCCCTTCTTCTCGAAAGTGTGGGGAACCTCCCGGTTCCCCACACCCCTCCCCGCTCACGGGACGGAGACCCGCCCGTGAGCACCGTCCGCGAGGCGATGGTCTCGCACCCCGGCCAGCTGCCGGCCGACGCGTCCGCCCAGGCAGCGGCCGAGCTGCTGCAGCGGCCGGAGGTGCGCGCCGTGTACGTGACGGAGGACGAGCGGCTCGTCGGCGTCGTGACCCGCAAGACGCTCGTGCGCGAGGTCGTCGCCCCCGGGCGCGATCCCGCGGGGACGTTCCTGGGCGAGATCGCCGAGGCGCCTCACTACACGATCGGCCCGGACGTCGCGCTCGAGGACGCATTCCGGTTCCTCGAGCAGGAGGACGCGGAGCGGGTCCCGGTCGTGGACGAGCACGACCGGCTGATCGGAGTGCTCTCCCGAAGCGTGCTCCAGCGTCGCCTCGCCGAGGACGAGGAGCCGCCGGAGGAGCTCGACGAGCCTCCGGACCTCCCACCCGCGGCGTAGACGGCCCGCAGGGCCGCTGCGAAGATCCGCGGATGACCTGCCCGCAGTGCGGAGAGGAGAACCCGGAGCGTGCGCGCTTCTGCCTCGCGTGCGGCCAGCCACTCGAGGTCGCCGCGCCCGCGGGCGAGGAGCGCAAGGTCGTCTCCGTGCTGTTCGTCGACCTCGTCGGGTTCACCAGCCGTTCCGACCGGGCCGACCCGGAGGACGTGCGGGCGACGCTGCGGCCCTACCACGAGCGCGTGAAGGCCGACATCGAGCGCTTCGGCGGGACCGTCGAGAAGTTCATCGGCGACGCGGTCATGGCCGTCTTCGGCGCTCCGGTCGCGCACGAGGACGACGCCGAGCGCGCGGTCCGCTCCGGGCTCCGGGTCCTCGAGACGATCGAGGAGCTCCGCGAGGAAGGGCTCGAGCTCTCTGTGCGCGCCGCGGTGACGACCGGCGAGGCGGTCGTCGCGCTCGGTGCACGCCCGGAGCGCGGCGAGGGCATCGTCACGGGCGACGTCGTCAACATCGCCGCCCGCCTGCAGTCGGCCGCTCCGGTGGGCGGCGTCCTCGTCGACGAGGCCACGATGCGCTCCACGGAGACCGCCATCACCTACGAGTCGCTCGACCCGGTGGTGGCGAAGGGAAAGGCGGACCCGATCCCGGTCTGGCGGGCGACGCATGCGCGAAGCCGTGTGGGCCAGCCGGAGGCGGCGATGCACACGCCGTTCGTCGGACGCGAGCACGAGCGCACGATGCTGCTCGAGACGTTCCTCCGCGCGGAGCGCGAGGGCTCGGTCCAGCTCGTGACCGTGGTCGGCGAGCCGGGCATCGGCAAGAGCCGGCTCGTCACCGAGCTGCGCACGACGCTCGACGACCGGCCGGACATCGTCACCTGGAGACACGGCCGCTGCCTCCCGTACGGCGAGGGGATCACCTTCTGGGCGCTCGGCGAGATCGTCAAGGCCGAGGCCGGGATCCTCGAGTCCGACGACCAGCACCTGGCGGCTTCGAAGCTCCGGGAGACCGTCGCGGGGCTGTTCGAGGACGAGTCGGAACGGGCGTGGTTCGACTCGCGCCTCGGGCCGCTGGTCGGTGCCGGCGGTGACGGGGCGGCCGTCTCTCGGGACGAGGCGTTCACGGCGTGGCGCAGGTTCCTCGAGGCGCTGGCGGCGAAGCGGCCGTGCGTCCTCGTCGTCGAGGACCTCCACTGGGCGGATGACGCGCTGCTCGAGTTCCTCGAGCACCTCCTCGACTGGAGCATGCCCGTCCCGCTCTTCCTGCTCTGCACCGCCAGGCCGGAGCTCCACGAACGGAGGCCGAGCTGGGGAGGAGGCAAGCGCAACGCGACCACGATCTCGCTCTCGCCGCTCTCCCGGGAGGAGTCCGGGCGCCTTCTGCAGGTCCTCCTCGACCGCACGCTCCTACCGGCCGAGGTTCAGGCGGCGCTGCTCGAGCGCGCGGGCGGAAACCCGCTCTACGCCGAGCAGTTCGCGCGGATGCTCGCGGAGCGGGGGGACGTGGAGGGCCTGGCCGTGCCCGAGACCGTCCACGCGCTCGTCGCCGCGCGCCTCGACACGCTCCGTCCGGAGCTCAAGGCGCTCCTTCACGACGCGGCCGTCGTGGGCAGGGTGTTCTGGTCGGGGGCGGCGGCGGTGGTGGGAGGGCGAGAGCGGGACGGCGTTCGCCGCGACCTCAACGAGCTCGTGCACCGCGAGTTCGTCCGGCCGGTCCGCGTCTCCGCGATCGAGGGCGAGGAGGAGTTCGCGTTCTGGCACGCCCTCGTCCGCGACGTCGCCTACCAGCAGATCCCGCGCTCACCGCGCGCCGAGAAGCATCTCGCAGCCGCCCGCTGGGTGGAGCAGACGGCGGAGGAGCGCGTCGCCGACCATGCCGAGATCCTCGTCTACCACTACGGCGAGGCGTTCGACCTGACCCGCGCGGCTGGAACCGAGGACGTCGGAGATCGTCCACGAGCTCACCCGTTTCCTCTGCTCGCCGGGGATCGCGCGTCGCACTTGGACACTTCCGCGGCTGAGGCGTTCTTCCGGCGGGCACTCGATCTCTCGGGCGACGACGTGCAGGCTCGCGCGACCGCGCGGGCGCGGCTCGGCCGCATCCTCGTGCAGCGAGGCGAGGTCGTGCGGGTCGTCGAGCTGCTGGAGCTCGGCGATCGAGGCGCTCCGATCGATCGACGAGCGCGCGGCGGCGAGGACGCTGAACGCGCTGGCGACCATCATGGGGCGCTCGGCGACGTGGCGCGGAGCCGGCGCCTGGGCCAGAGGCCATCTCGATGCTCGAGCGGCCATCCGCCGGTGCCGGAGCTGGTCTCCGTGTACGGCTCCGCCGCGATGCGCTATGCGATCGGCGGACGTTTCGCCAGAAGCGGAGCCGCTCATCGAGAAAGGGCTCTCGCTTGCGGACGAGCTAGGCGTCAGGACGTGACGAGCCTGCTCGAGCGCACGGGCGAGCGTGGCTGGGTACCAGGGTGATCCGGCTCGGCGCTCGAGTACATGCGAGACGCGATCGACATCGGCCTGCGGCTCGGTCTCGGGCGATCGTCCGCGATCGCGAAGAACAATCTCGGCGACGGGCTCGGGTACTTCGTGGGGCTGCGCGAGGCCCGGGCGCAGTGGGACGACGCGATCGAGTTCTCGCGCGACGCGTGGGCTGCCGGAGCCGAGATGTGGCAGCGCGGCGAGCGCCTGCGAGCGCTGTATCACCTGGGCGAGTGGGACGAGCTTCGCAGCGAGGCCGACGAGAGTCCTCCTCTGGGACGAGCGAACCGCGGCGGGCAGCTCGGCGTCGATCGCCCGTGTCGATCTGGCGGACGTGCTCGTCCACTGCGGCGCGGTGGACGACGCCGTGCGCACGTGGAGACGCTCCTCCCCGAGGCCCGCGAGAGTGGCGATCCGCAGGTGCTCGTTCCCGGGCTCTCGGCGGCGGCGCTCGTCGCGGCGGCGCTCGGGGACGACGCTCGGGCGCTCGCGCTCGTCAGGGAGCTCGAAGAGCTGACCCGCGCGACGCCGACGTTCCGCGACTACTGCCTCGTCTGGCCGGCCAGGATCGCCGTCGCCGCGGGCGACCCGACGCTGGTCGCCGCGTTTCTCGATGCCGGTGAGTACGACTCGGCGTGGAACGGCTGCGCCCGTGTGACCGGCCGCGCGGTGCTCGCCGAGGCCGAGGGGCGAGTCGACGAGGCCGCCGATCTGTACCGGGACGTGGCCGAGCGGTGGGAGGCGTACGGCAGCCTCGTCGAGCGCGGCTACGCGCTCCTCGGGCTCGGGCGCTGTGGTGACGCGAAGGCGCTGGTCGAGGGACAGGCGATCTTCGCCGGTCTCGGGGCGTCGCCCGTCGTCGCGCAGGCCGCGTAGCGGCGAGGCTTGCCTCGCCCGCGTCAGCAGCACGTGTAGGCGCCCGGGGGCGCGGCGCCCTCCTCGGGCTCCGGCAGCTCAGCCGCCGCGTACGCCGCGCCGTGCAGGATGTCCCGCTCCGAGACCTCGATCTCCTCGAGACCGTAGGCGTCCATGATCTCGCGCAGCACGACGATTCCCGCGACGATCACCGGCGCGCGTCCCGGCTCGATGCCCGGCACGCGGAGACGCTCCTCGAGCGTCATCGCCGCGAGTCGCTCGAGCTCCCGCTCGACCGACGAGCGGGCGATCCGGTGGCCGTGCGTCCTCTGGGGGTCGTACTCGTCGTCGCCGCGGTCGAGCGTGGCCAACGTCGTCACGGTGCCGGCGACCCCGATCGCGCTCCGCGCGTCGAGCGTGGGCAGGAGCGAGCGCACGTGCGCCGCGGCCGCGGCGAGCTCGCCCGCCGCCGGCGGGTCGGAGTGGAGGAACCTCTCCGTGACGCGGACGCAGCCGACGTCGAGGCTCGTCGAGCGCGTGGAACCGTCGGCGCCCACGAGCACGAGCTCGGTCGAGCCCCCGCCGATGTCGACGAGGAGCGTCCCCACCTCGAGCCGGCGTCCGGCGGCGACGCCGCGAAGCATCAGCGCCGCCTCCTCGTCACCGTCGAGCAGGCGCGTCGTGAACCCGTAGCTCCACTCGATCTCGCCGAGGAAGGCTTCCCCGTTATCGGCGTCGCGGACGGCGCTCGTCGCGATCGCCAGCGTCCGCGTCGCGCCGAGCGTCTCCAGCTCGCGGCGGTACTCGGTCAGGCAGTTGCGTACCCGGGTGATCGGGAGAGGAAGGAGGCGGCGCCTGCCGTCCACGCCCTCGCCCAGCTTCGTGATGGTCAGGCGCCGGACGACCTCGTCGAGCCGGTCGCCGTCCACGTCCGCGACGAGGAGCCGGGTCGAGTTCGTCCCGAGGTCGACCGCGGCGACCCGGTTCACAGGGGAAGGAAGACGCGCAGCCAGCGGACGCGCTCCTGCGAGCGCTCGAGCGCGTCGCGCAGGACCTGAAGCCGTGCCTGTGAGATGCGCAGGCGCTCGAGCGCCAGCTGGAGGTTGCGGCTGGACGCGTCCGCCTCGGCAAGCAGCCGCTCGGTTCGGGCGCTCCGCTCCTCGAACTTCTCGAGCTCGGCGGTGAACTGCCGGCCGGTCGCCTTCGCGGCCCGGAACAGGCCGAGGCCCCTGACGGCGGCGAACATCGTGGCGCCGAGGACGAGCGCGAGCCCGGCGAGGAAGGACGCGAGCACCATGCCTGCCGGCGATCGTACCAGCGGCCCAGTGGATCCACGCGTGCAAATGTTTCGGATCCAGAAACGCGGAGAGACATCCGTATATAGGCCATGTTGCTGCCGTCCGAACAGTCATCTAGGATCCAATCGGTCAGTGGACTGGACACAATCGAGCGGGGAGGCGGACGATGAAGGGGAACGGAACAGGAGCGCCGGATCGCTGGGCGGGAATCGAGCGGCCCTACACGGAGGGCGACGTCGAGCGGCTGCGCGGTCGCTTCCGGATCGAGCACACGGTCGCGCGCCTCGGCGCCGAGCGGCTCTGGCGACTCCTCCACGACGAGTCCTACGTCGCCGCCCTCGGGGCGCTGACCGGAGCGCAGGCCGTCCAGATGGTCAAGGCGGGCCTGCAGGCGATCTACGTCTCGGGGTGGCAGGTCGCAGGCGACGCGAACCTCGCCGGGCAGACGTACCCGGACCAGAGCCTCTACCCGGTCTCGAGCGCCCCGGCGCTCGTGGAGCGGATCAACAACGCGCTGCTCCGCGCCGACCAGATCGACGCCGCCGAGGACCGGAACGGGACGTACTGGCTCGCCCCGATCGTGGCCGACGCGGAGGCGGGGTTCGGCGGCCCGTTGAACGCGTTCGAGCTCATGAAGGCGTTCGTCGAGGCGGGCGCCGCCGGCGTGCACTTCGAGGATCAGCTGTCCTCGGAGAAGAAGTGCGGGCACCTCGGCGGGAAGGTGCTGGTGCCGACCTCGCAGTTCGTCAGGACGCTGGTGTCCGCCCGTCTCGCCGCCGACGTCATGGACGTCCCGACGATCCTCGTCGCGCGCACCGACGCGCTCTCCGCGACACTGCTCACGAGCGACGTCGACGAGCGCGATCACGAGTTCCTGACCGGAGAGCGCACCCCCGAAGGGTTCTTCCGCATCACCCCGGGCATCGAGGCGCCGATCGCCCGCGCGCTCGCGTACGCGCCGTACGCCGACCTGCTCTGGTGCGAGACGTCGACGCCCGACCTCGACGAGGCGGCCGTCTTCGCCGACGCCGTGCACGCCCGCTACCCGGGCAAGCTCCTCGCCTACAACTGCTCGCCGTCCTTCAACTGGAAGAAGCACCTCGACGACCGCACGATCGCGTCGTTCCAGCGCGAGCTCGCCGGCATGGGCTACACGTTCCAGTTCGTGACGCTCGCCGGGTTCCATGCCGTGTGCAACTCGATGTTCGACCTCGCGCGCGGCTACGCGGAGGAGGGCATGACCGCGTACGTGCGACTCCAGCAGCACGAGTTCGAGAACGAGGAACACGGCTACACGGCGACAAGGCATCAGCGCGAGGTGGGCGCCGGCTACTTCGACGCGGTTCTCGAGGCGGTCACGGGCGGGCAGAGCTCGACGCTGGCGCTCAAGGGCTCGACCGAGGAAGCGCAGTTCGAGGTCGCTCCGACGGCATGAGCTCGACGACCTCGGCGAAGGCCTCGGTCCTCGCGCCCGACGCTTCCGGCGTCCTCACGCCGGACGCGCTCGCGCTCGTCACCGCGCTCGAGGCGGAGCTCGGCGGCAGCGCGCGAGGAGCTCCTCGCGGCGCGCGCGGAGCGTCAGGAGCGGCTCCTCGCGGGGGAGCTCCCGGACTTCCTCCCCGACACGCGCGCGGTGCGGGAGGGCGACTGGCGCGTCGCGCCCGTCCCGGCGGACCTGCTGGATCGTCGCGTCGAGATCACCGGGCCTGCCGGCGACCGGAAGATGGTCGTCAACGCGCTCAACTCGGGCGCAAGCATGTACATGGCCGACTTCGAGGATGCCAACTCGCCGACCTGGGCGAACGTCGTCGGCGGCCAGCAGAACCTCACCGACGCGATCGAGCGCACGATCTCGGTCGAGACACCCGAGAAGAGCTACCGGCTGAACGAGGACGTGGCCGTGCTCCTCGTCCGTCCTCGCGGCTGGCATCTCGTCGAGCGGCACGTCGAGGTCGACGGCCGCCCGGTCTCGGCGAGCCTCTTCGACTTCGGCGTGTACCTCCAGCGCAACGCGGAGCGCCTGCTCGAGCGAGGAACCGGCCCCTACTTCTACCTCCCGAAGCTCGAGAGCCACCTCGAGGCCCGACTCTGGAACGACGTCTTCTGCGTCGCGCAGGACCGGCTCGGGCTCCCGCGCGGGACGATCAAGGCCACGGTCCTCATCGAGACGGTGCTCGCGGCGTTCGAGATGGAGGAGATCCTCCACGAGTTGCGCGAGCACTCGGGCGGCCTCAACGCCGGTCGCTGGGACTACATCTTCTCGGTGATCAAGAAGTTCCGCGAGCGCGAGGACTTCGTGCTCCCGGACCGCGCGCAGGTGACGATGACCGTGCCGTTCATGCGGGCGTACACCGAGCTCCTCGTTCACTCGTGTCACAAGCGTGGCGCGCACGCCATCGGCGGCATGGCCGCGTTCATCCCGAGCCGCCGCGACGCCGAGGTCAACGACCTCGCGCTCGCGCGCGTCCACGAGGACAAGGTCCGCGAGTCGGGCGACGGCTTCGACGGGACCTGGGTGGCGCACCCGGACCTCGTGCCCGTGGCGACGGCGGTGTTCGACGCCGCCCTCGGCGAGCGCCGGAACCAGCTCGACCGGCTGCGCGAGGACGTGTCCGTCCAGGGCAGCGACTTGCTGGACGTCGCCGCGACACCCGGCGACGTCACGGAGGAGGGCGTGCGGGCCAACGTCTCCGTGGGAATCCGCTACCTCGCGGCCTGGCTCTCCGGTGTGGGGGCCGCGGCGATCGACAACCTGATGGAGGACGCCGCCACAGCCGAGATCTCACGCTCGCAGGTGTGGCAGTGGGTCCGTCACGGACGGGTGCGGAGAGACGAGGTGGAGACGGCCGTCGCGGACGTCGTCGCCGGGCTGCCGGCGGAGCCTGCGGTCGACGCGGCGCGGGAGGTCTTCGAGCAGGTCGCGCTCGGCGAGGAGTTCACCGAGTTCCTCACGCTTCCGGCGTACGATCGGCTCCTGGAGCTCACGGATGTCTGACGGGACGAAGGCAGACGACATCGCGCTCGCCCTCGAGGAGGCGATCGTGTCGGGCGAGATCCCACCCGGGAGCGTGCTCCGCCAGGAGCACCTGTCGGAGCAGTTCGCGGTGAGCCGTACGCCGGTGCGCGAGGCCCTGCGGCGCCTCGCGGCCCTCGGCCTCGTGAGCTTCGAGCCGAATCGGGGCGTGCGCGTCCGCATGCTCCAGCGGGACGAGCTCCGCGAGGCCTTCCTCGTGCGGGCCGAGCTGGAGGGGCTCGCGACCGAGATCGCGACCCCGAGGATGTCCTCCGCCGACCTCGCCGAGCTCGAGGCCGCGGAGCGTCGCTTCAGCGCGGTCACGCACGAGCTCGTCGAGATGAGCCACGCAGGACGGCAGGACCTCCAGCTCGCCCGCGACTGGCTCCACGCGAACCACGCGTTCCACGACGTCATCTACGCGGCCGCGGACTCGCCCCTCGTCGAGCGCATGGCGAAGGCCGCTCGCCGTACCTTCCTCGCGAAGCCCGTGTGGGCGACCGGAGCGGACCTGGACGAGCTCTTCCGGAAGAACGACCACCAGCACCGGGCGATCCGCGAGGCGATCGCCGCCCGCAGCCCGCAGGGGGCGCGGGTGCTCGCCCGCGAGCACGTGCTCTCCTCGGGGCGCCTGCTCGAGGCGATCCTGGACAAGGTCGCGGCGCAGACCCCGGATCCGGCGACCCGCGAGCCGACCTACACGCTCTGAGCTGCGAGCCGCGAGATCCGCCCGCTCCGCAATAGCGCAGCGGACGCGAAGCTGTCGTCTGCGGTGTCTTCCCGCCGGTCCTGCGGAAGATCAGCGTGCGAGTGTGACCTTCGACAGGTCGTCGTCCTGATGCGCGACGCGCATCGGTACGAATGGCAGCGTGCGGTGGTGGAGGCACTCGTCGGAGATGGCGACGACGACGTGATCCTCGTCGAGACCGGCCTGGCGCGCTGGCAGCCCGAGGCTCCGACGGCGTACGCCGCGACGTTCGGCGCGGCCCGGGTGAGCGTCCTCGCCTTGGTCGAGCGGCTATACTCCGACCCTGCGACGCGGGGTGGAGCAGTCAGGTAGCTCGCCGGGCTCATAACCCGGAGGTCGCAGGTTCAAATCCTGCCCCCGCTACTCGAAAGGCCCCGGAAACGGGGCTTTTCTGTTCTCTGGATCGTGATCGGCAAGGCAAACTTTTGCCCAACTTTTGCCTTGACGGATTGCGATGCCGGCCCAAATCACGGGGTCATGCGAGTTGCTTCAAGCGAGAGCACGCTCGCGCAGGCGAGACGGTCCTTACTCCGAGCGCTTGCCTCAGGGCCGTTGTCGCAGCCAATCATCGCGGGGAAGCGTGTAAACCGTCATCGGCTCGCCCGAGCGCCCGTGGCCTCGGCCGCGTACCGAGAATCCGAGCTTGGCTGCCACGCGGCGGGATGCTTCGTTTCCCCCGTCCGAGATGTACGCTGTGATCGTCTCGACGTCGGTGCGGCTGAAGAGATCGTCGATCGCCGCCTCCATCGCTTCGGTCGCGATGCCGTCATTCCGCCGGTCCTGGGTCACCCACCAGCCCGCCTCGACTTCGTCGGGGGCGATGCCCTCGATGCCTTCGCCGGCGAGACGCAGCTCGGCGCAGCCGAGGAAGCAGCTGCCCTGCTTGTCCCGGACGGCCCACGGGCCGAAGCCGTGCTCGCGCCACTGGACATCGGCCGCGCGGGTGTCGCGCAAGGCGTCCGCTGCATTCCTCGATGCACGAGCATGGTCGGACTCGTCGCGGCTTGTCAGCGGGAGAAGCCTCAGCCGTGCCGTTCGAAGACTGGTTCCTTCCGGGTCAGGCCCCGGCGGGTCGCTCTCGCAGCGTCCACCCACGCGCGGAGTATGACCGCCCCGTTCGGGTGACATTCCCGAACACTGGCCCAGGCGAGCGCCTTGTCGCACGGCTGATCCGGTTCGTTACAAGTTCGCGCCGTCCAGGTGTTCTCAAGTAGTGCGGTAGTAGTCGAGTCGTGTATGCCCCGACATCCGCACGCGGAGTAGACACGCGGGTCCCGTCCCGTGATCATGGTTGCGTGTCGGCCACGCTTCCGACCGGCGTCGTCACGTTTCTCTTCACGGACGTCGAGGGGTCGACGAAGCTTCTGCACGAGCTGGGGGACGCGTACGCCAACGCGCTCCACGAGCACCGGCGACTGCTCAGGGAGGCGTTTGCCGCGAACAACGGCGCCGAGGTGGACACCCAGGGCGACG
Source organism: uncultured Actinomycetes bacterium (assembly GCA_963705535.1). Lineage (GTDB taxonomy): Bacteria > Actinomycetota > Thermoleophilia > Gaiellales > Gaiellaceae > GMQP-bins7. The sequence goes on along the minus strand of CAVPJY010000002.1, from coordinate 271,493 downwards.
CCTTCTTTGTCGCGTTTGGCCGTGCATCGGATGCGGTGGCTGCGGCTGCTGCTGCGCAGCTGGCGCTTTCGGGCGGCCCGATCAGGGTGCGGATGGGGCTCCACACGGGCGAGCCCCGGCTCACCGACGAGGGGTACGTCGGCCTCGCCGTCCACAAGGGAGCCCGGATCGCGGCCGTCGGTCACGGAGGGCAGGTGCTCCTGTCGCAGGCCACGCGGGCGCTCGTGGACGCCGACGTGCGCGACCTCGGCCCGCACCGCCTCAAGGACCTGAGTGTCCCGGAGCGCATCTTCCAACTCGAGATCGACGGGCTCCCCTCCGAGTTCGCGCCTCTGAAGACGCTCGAAGCGGGGATCCGGAACCTTCCGGCTCCGCGCACCTCGTTCGTGGGGCGAACCGACGAGCTTGCCTCGATCGATCGCATGCTCGACGAGCCCGACTGCCGCCTGCTGACACTCGTCGGGCCGGGCGGTGTCGGCAAGACGAGACTGGCGCTCGAGGCAGCCGCTCGCAGGATCGACCGCTACCAGCACGGTGTCCACTTCGTTCCGCTCGTCGGTGTCCCGGCACCCGATCTGCTCGCGCCCGCCGTCGCCGAGAGCCTGCAGTTCCAGGTCGACAACGCGCACAGCGCGATCCCCGCTCGTGACCAGCTGGTCGACTTCCTGCGCGAACGGGCAACGCTGCTCGTGCTCGACAACTTCGAGCACCTGCTCGACGCGCGGGACCTGCTCACCGAGGTCATCGAGCAGGCTCCGCAGGTGGAGCTGTTGACGACCTCCCGGGAGCGCCTCCAGGTGCAGAGCGAGTGGGTGCTCGACGTGGATGGGCTCGCGAACGGGAGCGGGAACGGGCACGCTGGCGACAGTGCCGCGGTGCGCCTATTCGTCGATCGTGCGCGTCAGGTCGACGGCGCGTACGCGCTCACCGACAGCGACCGCCCGCACGTGCGAGCGTGTCTGCCGCCTGGTGAACGGGATGCCGCTCGGCATCGAGCTCGCCGCGGCCTGGGCGTCGACCCTCCCGTGCAGCGAGATCGCAGACGAGATCGAGCGGAACCTCGGCTTCCTGGAGACGTCGATGCAAGACGTCCCGGAACGCCATCGCAGCCTCCGCGCCGCATTCGATCAGTCGTGGCGGCTCCTCTCGGGCGACGAGCGGCGTGTGTTCTCGCGCCTCGCGGTCTTTCGTGGCACCTTCGCGCGGGATGCCGCTGCCGCGGTGGCCGGAGCAGGTCTGGCTGAACTCCACGCGCTGGTGAGCAAGTCACTCGTACGTCGAGCGGGCCTGGGTCGCTTCGAGTTGCATGAGCTGCTCCGGCAGTACGCGGCGGAGCGCCTGGCAGCTGAGCAAGTGGAGCTCGCGGATGCGCGCGAGAGCCATGCGCGCTTCTACGTCGGGATGATCGCTGCTCGCGCCGACGCGCTCCTCGGCGAGGACATGATGGAGGCGCGCGACGAGCTTCGCGTGGAGATCGACAACCTGCGGGCCGCCGCGAAGTGGGCCGTCGCACATTGGAGTGAAAGCGACGCGCGAGCGGCTCTCTCGTCTCTCCAGGCGTTCTTCTGGGCGCACGACTGGCACGAGGGATCGCAGACGTTCGCGCAGTTGGTCGAGCTGCTCGAGCCCTCGCCTGGCGACCCGCTCGATGCTGGTAAAGCGAGCGACGTATTGCTCTGCGCTCTCGCGTACCAGACCTATCTCGGCAGCGCGCTCGGCTATGACGAGAGGCTGGATGCGATCGCGCGAGCGTGTCTGCCGGTGCTGCGCGAGCGACGGTTGACCAGAGAGCTCGGCGTCTGCCTGCTGGCAGTCGGCACGAACGACTGCTACCGCGACGTCTACGCGGAGTCGGCTGTCAGTCTGGAAGAGGCAGTCGATGTCGCTCGATCGGCCGGCGATCACCTCATCGTCGCGGGTTCGCTCTCGTGGCTCGGTTTCGTCCGTCTGCTCCTCGACGACCTCATGGGCGCCCGAGAGGCGTTCGAGGAGTGCCGCACGGTTTCGGCAGAGCTCGGAGGTCCGTTGATGCTCGGCTTCGCAATAAGCAAGCTCGGGCTGCTCGCGGATGGGGAGGGTGACTACGCGACCGCGATCCGCCTTCACCTGGAGGCTCGAGAGCTCTTCGCGCGAGCCGGTGACGACGCTGGGGCCGGCTACACGCAGAGCCGCGCCAGCATGAGCGCCTACTGTCTCGGCGATTACGAGCAGGCGATGGAGCACGCGCTCGCGGGCTACCAGGGATTCGAGCAGGCGAATCACCGCTGGGGGATGACGGCTGCGCTGTGCCGGCTTGGATTCGCGGCCGCGGCACTCGGACGCTTCGACGAGGCTCGAGAGCATCTGCGGCGCGCGCTGGAGCTCGCGCGGGAGATGCAGGCCACGTCACTTCTCCTGCACGCGACTAGTGGCGTCGGCGTTCTTCTTGCTCGGGAAGGGGAAGATCGGGCTGCAGCCGAGGTTCTGTTCTTCTCGCTAGGGCACGAGGCCATGCCGGCCACGTATCGGCAGGTGGCGCAGCCGACCCTCGACGAACTCCAGGCGAAGCTCGACCCCGAGGATCTAGCGTCGGCGCGTGAGGCGGCTCTCGGTCTGGATTTGGAGGAGCTCGTGTCGGAGACGCTCGGAGATCGAGTGCGGTAGCCGCGGCAGATCGCGGCAATACGTTCAAGAGACATTCCCGCACACTCGCGCATGCGAGCGAGCCGTATCCGGCGGTCGACTCGCATGCCTTTCACATCAGTGGCGGGTGTGAAAGGCTGCCGGGCTAGTTGAGTCTTCGAGCAGGAGGATGCGGCCATGAGCATCGTTGTCCGTTTCAACCCGAAGAACGTGACGCAGGCGATGTACGACAAGAGCGTCCGCCGCCTTGAGGAGGCGGGAGCGTGGCCGAACCCTGACGGACTGCAGATGCACGTTCTCTTCGGGTCGGAGGGCGACTTGCGCGTGAGCGAGATCTGGGACTCGCGAGAACAACTCGAAGCCTTCGGTGCGACGATGATGCCGATCCTCGAAGATGTTGGGGTTGAGTTCGCGGGACCACCCGAGATCTTCGAGGTGCACAACCTCATCACCCGCTAGGGCGCTCACCGCAAGACTCCGAGAACTGAGGCCCGTGAGGTCGGGCCACGCTGCCCGCTCCTCGCGACTGACCGCTTAGCCCGGAGACCTGCTCAAGGGACATTCCCGCACACTCGGGCAGCTGAGGTACCTCTCGCTCGCGAGCGAAGACTGCGCGCCGCGACGCGCACTTGGCGTCGGCAAGTTGCCGAGTCGCCTTCTAGGCAAGGTCGACGGCGAAGAGCCGGTGGGAACCCTCGATCCCCTTCAACTCCACGTCGCGACTCTCGAGGAACTCGATGTCCGAGTCCGACACGAGTTCGTGCACGATGTTGGACACGAGCACCTCTCCTCCCAGCGCGTGGCTGGCAACCCGAGCAGCGTAGTTCACCGTCGTCCCGAAGAATCGGTCCGCCTCGTGCAATGCGTCGCCGGTGTGAATGCCGATCCTCACCCGGATCGGGGGCGACGCATCTGCGAAGTCACGCCGAACCGCCGCTTGGATGTCCTTCGCACAAGAAACCGCCCGCCGAGCGCTCCCAAATGCAAGTAATGCTCCGTCGCCCTGTGTCTCGACGACCGTGCCTCCATGTGCTTCGGCGCACTCTCGGACCGCTTCGTGATGTCGACGCACCGTCTCCATCCACGCTTTGTCACCCAGACGTGCAGTGAGCACGGTGGAGTCCACGACATCCGTGAAAACGAGGGTCACGGTGCCGTCCGCGGCGGTGCTCTCCGAAAGATCGGGTCGTTCGAGCTGGAGCGTCTTCTCGAGCTGCTCGAGGGTGAGAGTGAGCTGCATGCCGAGTATCTCCACGTTTGCGTTCCCCGGCAGCGACCAGTGGACTTGGACGATCTTCCACTCGCCGTGCTCGAGGTGGAGGACGTACGTCGCGCGCAGCTCGGAAAGCATTCCGTCGCCCTCGGGCCTCCCGAGCGTGATCATCATCCCCGCCCAACCGACGGTGCCCTCCTCCCAGGCCTCGATCTCACCCCAGTCGAGCGGGAAGCCGCCGGACTCTTCGATTTGGCGCCTCCAGACAGCCCGCTCCGGGGTGTGCCACCACTCGCCAGGGTCGGTTCCGATTGCGAGCAGTCCGGGCCGCTCAGAGATCCGCGCTATCACCGCATCGGCGTCTCCGTCCCTATTGGCGACGAGCCATCGGTGGACGACGCGCCGGATCTCCTCAGAGGGCTCCACGCGGCGGAGTGTCTCAGACGAGGTCTGGCGCCGCATGTGCCGCGGGCGCTAGGTCTTGCCCCTCCCCGTCGGCCTGACCCGTCAAGGGACATTCCCGCACGCTGGGGCACGCCAGTGCTTTGTATGGGGGGGCGGCTCGAACGCGACTACATTCGCTCACCACGGGGTGCTCCTGCGCAGCCCGTGCTTGCTGCAGACTCGAGCGCCCGTTCCCACGCCTGGCGACCGCTCGAGCCGGAGGTCACAGACTTCAACTCAGCCCTGTAGGCCCGTCAGGGCCTCTCGAGCCAGGTCTTGCAGTATGGAGCGCGGGTGGCGCTGGCGATCGCTGACGGCGGATACCTCAGGAACCAGCGAAGGGCAAACGGCATCGATCTCGTTTGGAGTGCGACTCGGGTGTACGAGTGGGAGATCCGCGGCGGTCCAACTGGCGCGCCAGTTCGGTGGGGAGACACGATTGGCCTCTGGAACGCACAGACGGGCAAGTACGTTGTCTACGGCAGCCGAGCAAACGGAATCAACCTTGTCTGGTCGGGGAGTGCACCGCCATCGGGCACGACGACCGCGACGGTCGCTCCGAACCTGCGGATCGGTCCGTTTCCGGGGCTGTCGCCTCAGGGATGCAGCGGCACGGTCAGCTGGCGCTTCGATCCGATCAACCTCACTGGGAGCGTCGGTCGCAGTACGCCGCTCAGCTTTGACACGAAGTACGCCGCGCACGAGACGCCGTTCACAGCGGACAAGTGGTACTGCGTCGTGCGGGGCGCCTCTATGCCGAACATGCGCGTGGGCCGCTGGCACATGTTGGCCCGGACGCCCGTCTGGAGTGCGACTTGCGACGTTGATCTGCACACCGGGATGAACCTGATCAACTTCACGCAGAACCGAGCCAAGTGCAAGACCGGACTTGAGTGGCCCTAGGGGTCAAGGAGTCAAAATTAGACGGCTTCCGTGTGAGGGTTTTGCCCAATCTTTGCCCACCTCAGCTGACCTGTGGTGATCTCAGCCGACTCAGCGTTACGCGAGGAAGCTGTATCCACTTCAGCTGCCCCAGAACGCAACGTCTCATAACCCGGAGGTCGCAGGTTCAAATCCTGCCCCCGCTACTGGAAAAGCCCTGGAAACGGGGCTTTTCTGTTCTCTGGATCGTGATCGGCAAGGCAAACTTTTGCCCAACTCTGCCTTTGGCTGACGCGATGTGTCCGCCTTTGCCCGGATCGTGCCCGTCTTGTCCAGCAGGAGTACGCTCGCACACGCGAGCGCCCCTTTTCCCGGACTGGCACGGGCAGAAAGCGGGGATACGTTCTTAGAGCGCTCTCACGCGTCCTTGCTTTCATGTGCATCCGGTGTTCTTTCTTCGCTACCTGCGCAGCGAGCTCGTATTGCGGAAGACCCGCACGATCCTCACTGTCCTCGGACTGGCGGTCGGCGTTTCGCTCGTCATAGCGGTGTCGGCTCTCTCGCGTGGGCTCGATCGAGCGCAGGCAAAAGCACTCGATCCCCTCTCGAGCATCGGTACCGACCTGACAGTGACCCTTGCGCCGCAGCAGAGCCAGGACAGCGGTGCCGGGGGCGGCTTCCCCGGAGGTGGCTTCGGTGGCGGCCGTGAGGTGATCCAGGCAAACCAGTCGGTCATCACGGATCTCTCGAAGCTGGGCAAGCCTGGCGACAAGTTCGTCCACGACTTTTTCCTTCCGGGGACGCAGCTCACGTTCCCGCAGAGCTCGGCGACGCAGATCGCGAAGGTTCCGGGTGTTGCATCGGTCTCGAGCGGCCTCGTCCTCGCAGCCGTCCATCAGTCGGGGACGGTGCCCAAGATCGTTGCGAAGATCAAGGCCGGCGGCCAGCAGCTCCGCATCGATCGACCGATCACGCCGCCGACGGCAGCCGAGTTCGCCGCCATGCAGGCGTGCTTTGCGAAGGCGGGAATTCAGTTCGGCGGAGGCGCCGGAGGCGGCGGCGCGGGCGGGGGAGCCGGAGGTGGGCTCGCCCCAGGCCAGGGCGGAGGCGGCCTTGGAGGCGGACAGAGCGGTGGCAGCGGTGGCGACCGCAGCGCATTTCAGAAGTGTCTGCCGGCGAGGTTGAGGCGTTTCCGACAGACGATCACGACTCCCGAGCAGACCCTGCAGCAGGTGGTCAATCCGCCCCAGACGAACATCACGAGCTCGGCGTACACGATCGCAGGCGTCGACCCGACAACTCCGGGCATAGGCGTCGTGACTGCGTCCCTGATCTCGCGCGGCAAGTTCATCACCGCGAGTGGGGGAGGCGGCTCCCACCAGGCGCTGCTTGCGAACTCGTACGCGAGCCAGCACGGTCTGACAGTCGGTTCGAAGTTGAACCTCAACGGCACCGTGTTCACGGTCGTCGGCCTCGTTCGACCCCCGCTCGGCGGCCAGACGGCTGACGTCTACATCTCGCTGCCCGAACTGCAGGTTCTGGCGAGCCAGAAAGGCAACGTCAACGTTGTGCTCGTCAGGGCAGAAAGCGGTGCCTCCGTCGGGGCGGTACAGAAGCAGATCGAGGAGCAGTTCCCGCGGGCGCAGGTCGCGAGCGCGAAGCAGGTCGCAGACTCGATCAGTGGCTCGCTCGTCGACGCGTCCAACCTCTCGCATCGGCTCGGGACAGCGCTCGCACTTCTCGCGGCCGCCGCAGCCTTCTTGCTTGCGATCCTGCTGACACTCTCCTCCGTGGGCAAGCGCGTGCAAGAGCTCGGGACGCTCAAGGCGCTCGGCTGGACGCAGTGGCAGGTCGTCCGCCAAGTGATGGGTGAATCGCTGGCGCAGGGGATCCTCGGCGGCCTCGTCGGCGTCGTCCTCGGGGTCGCCGTTGCTGCAGCGATCGGGATATTCGGCCCCACGCTCACGGCGAACTCGCACACTGGCGGGGGCAGCGGCTTCTTCGGGCTCGGACAGGTGACCGCTCGCAGCGTGAGCGACCAGGTTGCACTCACTGCGCCGATCGCGGTCGGCGTGCTGGTCGCCGGCTTCCTCCTCGCCGTCGTCGGCGGCCTGATCGCCGGTGGGGCCGGTTCGTTCCGTGCCTCCAGGCTGCGCCCCGCAGATGCGCTCAGGCAGGTCGAATGACAGAGCCCTTCCTCTACGACGTCAGAGGCGCCAAGCGCTTCTTTCAGCGCGGTCCGGCGACGATCGAGGCTGTCGGTGGTGTTGACCTGCAGGTCGGGGAGGGTGAGTTCGTTGCGCTCGAGGGTCCGAGCGGATCCGGCAAGACGACGCTGCTCCAGCTCCTCGGCGCACTCGACCGCCCGAGCGCCGGAAGCGTCCTCTTCGAGGGCCGCGACCTCGGAGCGCTCGCCGAGCCCGAGCTGGCCGAGTTGCGGCGCAATGCATTCGGCTTCGTCTTCCAGACCTTCAATCTCATTCCAACGCTGACTGCTCTCGAAAACGTGGAGTCCGGTCTCGCTCCGGTTGGCGTCTCCTCAGGCGAGCTGCGCTCGCGCTCGTTTGCCCTACTCGAAGAGGTCGGTCTCGCGGACCGCGCCTCGCACCTGCCGAGTCATATGTCCGGCGGCGAGCAGCAGCGTGTCGCCATTGCGCGCGCTCTGGTCGTCGGCCCTCGCGTCATCCTCGCTGACGAGCCGACCGGCAATCTCGACTCTCAGACCGGTGCCGACGTGATCGAGCTTCTCGCCGGTCTTGCCAGCAGCCACGGCGCGACCGTCATCGTGGCCACGCACGACGCCGAGCTCGCCGCTCGGGCGCCTCGCCGACTTGCCATGCGCGACGGAAGGCTTGCCGTCGAGCGGGTCGCTGGCGCGGCCTGAGTCGCTGGACCGGGCTATTACGCGGTCACGTTCCAGAGAACCCGATGACCGTCTACATCGCCACGGCCGAAGGCCAACAACGAGGTGTCTCGGGTGGCTACCAGGGCCTCCGCAGGGTCTAGCGCCATGCGGTGTGGCCGGAATCCTGGCTAGAAGTGCGATTCTCGCCCACGCGAACCCCGCATCACTAGACCGAATCGCGAGATGCCGAGCAGCCATTCAAGGGACATTCCCGCACACTCGCGCACATGAGCGTCCTGTCGCGTGCCACCGCTCGCACGTCGAGGGACGTAAGGTTCTGCGGCAGGAGGATCGTTGCGGCTCGAGCCCCTCTATCGGATCTGTTTCACGTATCCCGAGAGCTGGATGATCGGGCTCGAGGGCGGGTGGGAACAGCACCTGTTTCTCGCGGAAGGCCGATGCGAGGGCTCGATCACCGGCCGCTTCCGAGGTGCGAACTTCCCGCGTCGGCGCACTGAGACGGGTCCGTTTCGGCCTGACTTCCGCGCTGCGATCGAGGCCGACGACGGAGCGACGATCATGTTCGAGTTGCACGGGTACGGGCGCGCGTACCCGCCGGGAAGGCGGCAGATCGTCGGTGCGATCTTCCATCTCAGCGATGCCGAGCAGTACCGGCGACTCAACGACACCGTCTGCGTCTGTATCGGCGAGGTGCGCACGCAGGCAGATCCGGACCAGCCCGAGCCCGATCTCGTCCTCGACGTCGCCGAGCTGATCTGGGAACCAATAGCCGACTAACTGCCGGCCGACATCCCCGGCCACCAGATGACGAGCAGCGGCACGGACACCGCCTCAGGGGACATTCCCGCACACTCGCGCAATCCGGCGACCCCTCGCCGGCATCGATCGTGTACGAAGCCGGTCCGTGGCTCGGCTCGAGCGACGCGGTCGTTTATGGCCGAACGCTTAGCCGCCCGCTGAGCTCGTGGCCTGGGCGTGGGGGGACCTTGCTGCGGCAGGATGTCGGCGTGACGGATCTGGCGATGGAGGCGAGGATCCTCCCGGCGAACGAGGCGTCCTGGGATGACCTCGACGCAGTTCTCGGCGGCGCCCGCTGTCATGGGGGACGCTGCTACTGCCAGCGCTTCAAGCTGCATGGAACGCTCTGGCCGGGCGACGATCTCGAACACGCTCAAATGCTGCGCGAGCAGACCGACTGCGGGCATCCGAGATCGGGCACGACGAGCGGCCTTGTCGCCTATGTCGACGGTGAGCCCGCCGGGTGGTGCAACGTGGAGCCGCGTACCGCCTACCCATATTTCCGCAGCGTGCCTTGGCGGAAGCGAGATGAGGACAGAAGTGACTCGAGCATCTGGGCCGTGCCGTGCTTTATCACTCGCTCAGGGTTCCGTCGCCGCGGCGTGAGCTACGCGCTTGCGCGCGCCGCGGTGGACTTCGCGCGCAAGCGCGGTGCCCGCGCGCTCGAGGGCTACTCGATGATCCCCGAGCCCGGGAAGGACGTTCCCTGGGGCGAGCTCCACGTCGGCCACGTAAGCATCTTCACCGCGGCGGGGTTCACGGAGGTCAGCCGTCCGAGCCTCCGCCGGGCCGTGATGCGCATCGACTTCTAACAGGGTTCGGGGCGACATTCCCGAACGCCGGCTCGGGTGAGAGTGCGGCGTGTGAAGGCTCAAGGGACATTCCCGAACACTCGGGCAGCCGAGCGCCCAGTCACCTGAGTCGGACATGGTCAACGTGGCGAGCGACTCGTCGCCCGACGAGTTGCCCGGGGGCCGGCGTGATGCCTTAGACGGTGCGGGGTCGCCACGGCTCGTGCTCGTGCGTGAGCCAGACGAGCTCGGGGTCGAGCGCGAGGACCCGATGCCGGCCTTCGGTGGGCGGCTCGTCGAACTCGCCGAACCAGACCGCCACGTCGCCGCCGACGATGACCGGACGCTCGCCAGTTTCGACGACGACCATCTGCATGCCGGGTGTGTGGCCAGGCGCCGGGACGAGTCGGAGCCCGGGAAGCAGCTCGTGCTCGCCGTCGACCGGCACGTACCGCACGCCGGGCGCCTCGACCCACTCGCGAATGGTGTAGTCGTCCTCGCTGCGCGCGTCCTCGAGCTCCCGACGCTGGACATAGATCGGCTTGCCGGCGAAGAGGTGGTTGCCGCCGCAGTGGTCGGCGTGCAGGTGTGTGTTGACGACGATGTCGATGCCGGCGAGATCGAAGTCCTGCTCGCTCAGCGGCCGGAGGCGGGGATCCATGTCGGCCATCGCAGGGTGCAGCTCCGTCATGCCGGTGTCGACCAGCACGCGCGCATCGGGATGGTCGATGACGTGCACGTAGACGGGCATCCGCTCGCCCTCGACCGAAAGGTCGGCAACGAAGACTGGCGTGATCGTGGGCGCTATCACCAATCAACCTCTCAGTTGCCCACCGCTGGGTCGGGCATGAACTCGCGGAGCTCTTGAGCACAGCGGCAGGCGGCCGCGATCTTCGCCGCCCACTCGAGGGCCGCCTCCCGAGAGGACACGTCGAGGACGGTGAACCCTCCGTTGAACTCCCTGGTCTGCGGGTACGTGCTAGCGGTGATCGTCCCGTCGCCGGCCACCATGACGGGATCCACGTCCTCGGCCAGTCCGCCGCCGAACACCCACACGCCTGCGTCCATGGCCTCCTGGACGACCGCATGAGCAGCCTCTCCCACGGCGGGGAACTCTTCCTCGGGGATGTGGTTCATCGCACCGCTGGGGAACGAAATCAGGTACCGCGTCATCTCATGACTCCTTTCATGGCGGCCTGCTCCGGCCGCATCTCAGCCTGGCTCCGTACGCGGTAGAGACTGACAAACCACCGAAGACTCATCGCTCCTCCGGCCGATCCGGGTTCACTTCGCCAGGGGACATTCCAGAACGCTGGCCCAGGCTGTGTCCTCCGCTTCCGGACAGCTCTACTAGTCAGCCCACCAGTCGCGCTGGCCATCGACGTCTTCGCGCCGAGCCTCCCCGAGATTGGGCGCGCCGATGACGAGGATCTCGAGGCCCTCCGGCCCAGCCTCGTAGCCTCGCCACGTACCGGGCGGGACGCGCACCGCGTCCCATTCCTTGAGCTCGACGATCTCGTCATCGAGCTTCATCCGCCCGCTCCCGCGCAGGACCACGTACACCTCCTCTTGCTTCTTGTGCGTGTGGCCGTACGGAAAGCGATAGCCGGGCGGGACGCGCTGGTAGCTCAGGCCGGATGTCTCAAGCTCGAGCGCCGTGGTCGCCGAGCGGAACTCCAGATCCGGCGCACCGTCGAACCTAGAGCCGATGTCCTCCAGATCCTCCTTGATGTTCCTGAGCGTGAACGGCACGGCGCAACCCTATGGCACTACCCAAGTTCGATCCGAGTGCTCAACTCGACGATCGGCCCCCTAGCGCTCAAGGGACATTCCCGCACACTTGCGCACGCGACCGCGCCTGCCCGGATGTCAGGAGGAGGCGGGCCAGTCGCCGCAGGTGTGCGACGTTAGCATCGCCGCATGAGCATCTCGCGTGCGCCGGTGCCCTTCGAGGTGTACGAGGAGGGCGTGTACCTGCATGGTACGAAGACAGACCTCGTGGTGGGCGACCTGCTGGCCCCTGGACGTGAATCGAACTTCGAGGCCGGCCGGGTGATGAACTACGTCTACTTCACCGCAACGCTCGACGCCGCGGTCTGGGGCGCCGAACTCGCCGGCGGCGAGGCCCGCGGGCGCATCTACATCGTCGAGCCAACCGGGGAGTTCGAGGACGACCCGAACCTGACCGACAAGAAGTTCCCGGGGAATCCGACGCGTTCCTTCCGGAGCCGCGAGCCGTTGCGCGTCGTCGGCGAGCTCGTCGACTGGGTCGGTCATTCGCCCGAGAAGCTCGAGGCCATGCGAGGCGCGCTCGACGAGCTACAGCGGAACGGAGCGGCGCAGATCGAGGACTAAGTCGCCGCGTGGTCGACTGCCGGGCCTCGAGTGACATTCGTGAACGCTCGCACACAGCGGCGACCTATTCCCAGTTGCAGGACGAATCAGTCGCGCTCGAGAACGTGTGAAAGCCACTCCAGCGCGACCTGGTAGCGCTCGTTCGCGCGACCGCCGTGGTTGCCGGGGTTCTCTCTGTGCTCGTGCGCGATGCCCGCTTCGTGGAGGTAGTGGCTGAGCAGGCGGTGACCCCAGTGGAGGTTGTAGTCGTCAGCGGAGCCTGCATCGAGCAGGATGCCGGACAGCTGCCTGAGGTTCTCGAGACGCTCGTGCACGTTGACAACCGGGTCGAAGGCGAGCCAGCGGTCCCAGACCTCCCGGATCGGCAGGCGGATCGCCATCTGCCGCACACCGAAGAGCCTCACGAGTCACGGATCCGGACGGAAGCGTGATCCGTTCATGAACTCAAGCGAAGGCACGCTCGCACATGCCGTTGGGGCCGGCGTGGCGGTGCCAGCCAGAGATGTGTCCGGAACATCAGGGACGTGTCCGGAACGATCTGTCCTGGATGTCCCGGGATGAACACCCTCGATCGGGCGGAACCTTTGGCCAAGCTTTTGCCCACCTGAGCTGACCTCAGCTCACCTCAGCCGATCGAGCGTGACGGAACCATGCCGTATTGACCCCAGTTGACCTAGAAAGCAACGTCTCATAACCCGGAGGTCGCAGGTTCAAATCCTGCCCCCGCTACTGGAAAAGCCCTGGAAACGGGGCTTCCGGGTTTCTCTAATCGAGCGGCTCGCTCTCAGGCAGCTCCGGAGCCCTTGGAGCGACCATGACCTCGAGCAGGCCTCTTGTAGCGCGTCCCCAACGAAATCGAGATGCCTGCACGCTTGTGGGTGCAGCAGACGTGTGGGAGGCTAACGCTGCGATGCAGAGACGTCTGCGTCTTATCGGACTGCTTGCCCTCGCCCTCGTCGCGGTGACCGTAAGTGCAGCCTCCGCAACGCCCACGGGCGACTCGCAGCCGCGCAACGGCGAATGGATTGCCTACTCGACGGTTCCGGGCGACCGTTTGTCTCGCGGAGGCCCGAGTGGAAGCGATGTGTTCGTCGTTCGCCAAGGACGCGAACCGATGCTCGTCGCGGGAAGAGGGGATGGAAAGACCTGGAATGTCTGTCCAGCGTTTTCGCCCGACGGAACCATGCTGGCGTTCGGCATCAGGTCTCCGGCTGGGCTATCCCTCACCGTTGTCCGAATGACACGCGCCGGGCGAAGAGCGCATCTGGAGGTTCGTGAGGGACGTCAACCGCCTTGCCCTCAGTGGTCGGCAGATAGCTCGCGGTTGGCCTATGTGCGTGGAGGCAGGGTCATCGTCCGCGGACTTGACGGCTTGTCGCCTCGCCGCGGTGTGGGGGACCCGGTCATTCAGGATTTCGGCGGAAGGTACGCAGATTCGCTCGCCTCGCCCACGGGCGATCTCGTAGCGCGCCGAACGGACTCGCCTTGCGGCCTGGTCGTCGAGCGGCCTGACGGTTCAGATCGTCGCCACTTGCCCGTAGGCTGCCTCGGCATCTACGCGGTGGCCGCTTGGTCGCCGGACGGCCGGAAGCTCCTCGTGATGAAAGACGTCAGCGGCCTCAACTTCACGATGCTGGCGGTGTCCGTCGACGCCCCTTTCGAAACCGTGCCGGTCGTGCAAGGAGTGCGAGTCAATTCTTCACACTCATGGCCAGGCCGCTACGACGTCTCATGGCAGCCGCGCCCATCGTAAGACCGCCCTTTTCGTAAGACGCCTGCGCGCTCGTTTAAGGTCAGCCTGCCCGCCTCGAGCTCGCGCTCCTCGATCCGTACCGAGCGGGTTGACATGTCGGCCGTAGGAGCCGTTAGATGTGATGTGGCGGGCGTGGCGCTGAAGAAGTTGGCCTACGACGGGGGAACACGGGGGAAACTTCGTCTTTCTGGGGGGTCAACAGAGGTCGTCATGCCCGTCCCCCTCTTGCGAGGCGGACTCAGGTCTCGCCGCTGGGTGAGGCGGAGAACCGCAAGACAGCGGAGCGAGTGTTTCGGCCATCGGCCGTCAGCCGGATGAGGCTGAACACCCGGTCACGAACGGCGGCCGCGCCCGCCGTTGAGCGAGCCGGCGAGCTCGTCGAGTCGAAAGCACGGCGTCCCGGCGTGTGGCGGAGACCTGCGGCTTCGTACTCGTGGGCCGTATCGGCGACGAACTCCGCTTCCGTCGAGACGTCACACCGCCCGACGCATCAGTGCTCAAGGGGCATGTCTGATCACTCGCGCAGCCGAAAGTGCTCGGCTCGAATCCGCCCCCCGCCACTCGAGAGAGGCCCCGGAAGGGGCCTTTCGTTCCCGTAGGCCGTCAAAGCGGCATGGGCGAGAGGTGGAGCGGGTGGTCCTCACGGAAGAACGTCCGCGTGACGTGCGGAGCTCCTCGGTACTTAGCTGCGCGCGTCGTGTTCGAGGCGCTCTGCCACGCTCCGAAGCACGGTCAGCGCGATCCGCGGCGTCGTCTCGACGACTCGTCGGAACGCACGGTCGCTGATCACGAGCAGCCGGACGGGTGAGATCGCCGTCACCGTGGCCGTACGCGGCTTGTACGTCAGGATCGCGATCTCACCGAACCAGTCTCCGGGGCCGAGGTCGGCCAGCTTCCTGCCGCCGCGTCTGACCGCGACCGCTCCCTCGACGAGGACGAAGAACTCCCGACCGCGTGTGCCTTCCTCCGTCAGCCTGTTGCCCGCCGGTGCCTCGCGCTCGTCTGCGCTCAGCGCAACCTCGACCAGCTCCGCTTTCGTGCACTCCGCGAAGAGCGCAGTCCGCTTCAGCAGCTCGACCTTCTCGTTCCTGCCGAGAGGCACGCGACGATCCTAGTGAGGTCCACGCGGGCGGCGCGACCGGCGCGAGCTGCTTCCAGGACAGGCGAGTCTGGCTCGTCACGTGAGCAACAAAGCGCCGTGTGGGCGCGTCTCACCATCCAAGAGGCGACGACCCACGGGAGGTGCAGGCGATGCGTGCAGCAGGTACCCCGTCGAGCGAGCGAGCGGTCTCGTGCTGACCTTCGTGGTTCGTCGACTCCTCTACAGCGTGGCGGTGCTCTTCGCCGCGAGCTTCATCGTCTTCGCCGGCGTCTCCTCGGTGGCCGATCCGCTCGCGTTCGTCAAGATGCAGCCCGGCTTCTCCGAGCAGACGGTCGAGAACATCGAGGCGCGCAAGCACCTGAACGAGCCGATCCCGGTGCGCTACGCCTACTGGGTCAAGGACGCGGTGACGGACGGGTTCGGGACGACCGTCATCGGCGACCGCCCGATCCTCCCCGACCTGAAGCGGGCCATGGGCCACACGCTCCAGCTCGTGGTCGCGGCCGAGCTGCTCGCGATCCTGCTGGCCGTGGCGATCGGCGTCTACTCGGCGCTCCGCCAGTACAGCGTGTTCGACTACACCGCGACGACCTTCAGCTTCGTCGGGCTCGCGACGCCCGTCTTCTGGCTCGCCCTGATGCTCCAGATCGTGTTCGTGAACGTCTACCTGTGGACCGACGTGAGGATCTTCTACGTCGCCAACCTGAGCAGCGTCGACCCCGGCAGCGGCCTGTCGTTCGTGCTGGACCGCGCGCAGCACCTCGCGCTCCCCGTCCTCGTCGTCATGGTCGCGAACGTCGCCAACTACTCCCGCTTCATGCGTGCGTCGATGCTCGAGGTGGTCAACTCGGACTACGTCCGCACCGCGCGCGCGAAGGGCCTGAACGAGCGGCGGGTCACGATGGGGCACGCGTTCCGGAACGCGCTCATCCCCCTCGTCACGCTCGTCGCGATCAACTTCGGCGCGCTGATCAGCGGGGTCGTGGTCACCGAGACCGTGTTCGCCCTCGACGGGATGGGCCTCTACTTCGTGAACGCGCTCAACGCCGGCGATCCGTACCCGATCATGGCCTGGCTCATGATCACCGCGACGGCCATCATCGTCTTCAACCTCGTGGCGGACATCATGTACGGGTACCTCGACCCGCGCGTTCGACTGATCTGACCGCGCCTACGTGCTCCCGCGGCTCTTGACCATCGTCGGGGCGTGCTGGCGGGCGAGGTCGAGCGCGACGACGAACAGGAGGCTGCCCGCCCACCAGTTGACCGGGTCGAAGATCAGCGGCTCCTCGTCTCCGACCAGGTTCCAGACGAACCAGATGACGAACCAGAGCAGGGTCACGATCGGGCCTCCTTCGGGTCGCGTTGGTTGCGACTCTCGCGCATGTGTGTGACGGCTGCTCAGGGAACGCACGTCGCGGGGCCGATCGCGGCGCCCGCGACGAGCGAGGAGACGACGAGCGCGGCGAACCACGCCAGGGGCAGCGCTGCCGCGACCCGGGGGCGCTCGGAGATGTGGGCGTAGATCGTCGCGGCGACCACGCCGACCCAACCCACCGCGCCGATCACCGCGAAGCTCGTCAGGTACGAGTCGCCCACGGTCCGGACGACGCCGTAGCCGCGGACGCACTCCCATTCGATGTCGAAGGTCGCCGGCACGACGCCGAGGACGACCATCGCGGCAAGCGGGGCCAGGATCGCGATCTCGGCGACGCAAACCCAGCCCCAGGGGAGCTCGTGACGGCGGCTCCGGTTGGACGCGTGCTCCACGGGGCCTTCCTTCGTGGCGAGGGGGGCCTTCCTTCGTGGCGAACGTACGCCCGCCCGCGTCGGCGGCCATCCGGGGCGCCACGGATTCGGCGTACGTGGACCCGACGAGTGGGGCGAGCCCCGCCCCGGGCACGGGGGCGGGGCTCGCGGAGCGCGCCTACGAGGCGGCCACCGCCCAGCTCTGGATGTTCCAGGTGGACCCCTGGTTCGTCGGGTTGATGATCGTCCCGGAGATCCTCTTGTTGTTGATCAGGAAGCCGGGGCGCACGAACATCGGGATCGAGGGCACGTCGTCCACCATGATCGCCTCGGCCCGGTTGAGCATGGTCGCCCTCTGCTTCGCGTCCGGCGTGAACTGCGCCTTCTGCAGGAGCGAGGACGCCTTCGTGTTGCAGTAGTTCATGTAGTTCTGGTCGCCACCGCAGCCGTAGAGGCCGAAGCTCGTCGCCGAGCTCGTCGGGCTTGCCTGCCAGGTGAACAGGAAGAGATCCCAGTCACCGGAGGGCAGCACCTGCCCGAAGACGGTGCCCGACGGGCCGAACCGCGGCAGGAGCTCGATGCCGACGCTCTTGAGCTGCTTCTGGGCGATCTCGAACGTCAGCGCACGGAGCTGGTTTCCGCTCGTCGTCGTGAAGCGGAACGACAGCTTCCCGACGCCGGGGCAGCTCCAGATGTCGTCGTTGCTCGCCGACGGCTGGCTCGGGCCGCCCGTGCAGCGATGCGAGCGCAGCAGGGTGATGACCTTCTTCTGGTCGAAGCCCCACTTCTTCCAGTTCGGCTGGTAGTACTGCTCGAACGGCTTGAAGATGTGGCTCTGGAGGACCGGCAGCTCCTTCGCCGACCCCACGAGGCCCGGCGTGATGTAGAGGGCCTGCCGGATCTGGGCGCGGTTGATGCCCGTGATGAGGGCCTGCCGCACGTACTTCTGCTTCAGCGCGGGGGCACCCTTGGCACCGAACTGGATGTCCAGGTGCTCCCAGAAGTACCCGGGCCCGGACTGCACCTTGAACCGGGAGTTCTTCCGGATGTCGACGATCTGGAGCTGCGGCTGCGGCTCGGTGGCGTCGATCTCACCCGCGTTCAGCGCCTGGAACAGCGACGCGGTCGACGGGATGTACCGGAAGACGACACGGTCGACCTTCGCCTTCGGCCCCGCGGTGTACGCGGTGTTCTTGGTGAGGGTGAGCTGCGTGCCCTTCTGCCAGCTCACGAACTTGAACGGCCCGCTGGCGATGTCGAGCGAGTCGCGCCAGAGGTCGTTGAAGTTCTTCCCCGCGATCTTGTGGGCGGGCATAGGTGACACGTTCGCCACGAGCGCGTCCCAGGCGGCGTACGACCGGCCCTTCTTGAAGGTCACGGTCACCGCCTTGCCCTTCACGCGCACCTTCGCGATGTCCTCCCAGCCCTCGCGGGACGTGATGTCCCACCGCGGGTCCATGATCGTCCGGTAGGTCGCCAGGAAGTCGTTCCCCGTGATCTGCCGGCCGTCGCTCCACTTCGCGCTGGCCTTGTACTTGAACGTCACGGTCAGCGGGTTCGACCTGAGGAGCTTCGGGCCCCCGTCGAAGAGCATGGGCCGAAGCTTCGCGTTCTGGTCGTAGTACATGCCCGGCGCGAGCACCGGGTTGATCGCGAGGGCCGTCGTGTACGAGTTTCCCTCGGTGAGGAAGATGTTGAGCGTTGCGGGCTCCTGGTCGGCCCCGATCACGACGGTTCCGGCCGCCGCCCGCTCCGGCTCGGCGGTCGCCGCGGGCCCCAGGACGAGGCTCGCGGCCGCTGTAAGGGCGAGTGCCCCGAGCACGATCGCGCGTTTGCGCATGTGTACCTCCCTCTTTCGTCGGCGTCGCGACGCCTCGTGGCAGGCACACCGTGGTGTCGGCGTGCGCGACCTCCGTCGAGCGTCGCTTCACCTACTGAGACGGAGCGCGCGTCGGTCGGGTGATTAGCGTCTCTTCACTCCGGGTCAGCGATCGTCACCGGCTTTTTGGCCGGAATTCCGCTCGCGACACGTGTTCGCACTTCGAAATGCGGTGGTTACGAAATCTACTTTCCTGGCGCGCGCGTTACCGGTAGCGTGGCGAGGAATCCATCCGAGCCCGCTCAGGCGCCTCCTCCAGCCCCTGCCGCTCCTGCCCGACGCAGAGGCGTGCCGTGTTCGCTCGCGGCGGAGGCCCTGAGCGCGGTCGGGAACCCGGCCAGCCGCGAGCAGAGCTCGACGGCGAGCTCCACGAAGGTCTCGAGTGGCTCGCTGCGGGCGCGGTCGCCGTGCCATGCGAGCGCGATCTCCCGCGGCGGGATCAGGCCGCCGAGGTCGACGATGGCCGTCCGGTCGTCGCGCGGGTTGACGGCGAGCCTCGGCATGAGCGCCACGCCGCGGCCCGCGGCGGCGAACTCCTGGACGGCGTCGTTGTAGTCGGATCTCAGAACGACGTTCGGCTCGATGCCGGCCTCGCGGAAGCGGTCGAGGGCGTCGTCGATGGACCGTGGAGCACGGAAGGTGACGAGCGGCAGCCGGCCGACGGCTGCGAGATCGAGCGCGGGCCTCGGGCTCGCTGCCAGGCGCGAGCCCGCCTGGGTGACGAGCACCCAGGGGTCGCGCAGCACGGCGCGCGCGTGGAATGCGCCCGCCGGAAGCGGGAGGAGCGAGAACGCCACGTCCAGCGAGCCCCGCTCGAGCGCCTGCAGGTGGTCGAGGTCGCTGAGCGCCTCCTCGACCTCGACACGAGTCCCCGGGTAGCGCTCCTGGAAGCGCGCCACCAACTCGGGGAGGAGGCGCGCCCCGACGCTCTCGTACGCACCGACGCGGAGGGTCGCGTCCGAGCCGGATTCGAGCGCGTCGATGTCGGCCTTCGCGGCCCCCAGCCGTGCCTCGATGGCGGCGAGATGGCGGAGGAGGATCGCCCCCGCCTCGGTGAGGCCGAACGCCTGTCGGCCGTGCTCGCGGGCGATGAGCTGCGTGCCGACGACGCGCTCCAGGCTCGCGATCTGCTGGCTCACGGCCGAGGGGGTGTACCCGAGCGCGCGAGCAGCGGCCTTGAACGACCCCTCGTCCGCGATCGCGCGGAGCGTGAGGAGGTGCCGGAAGTCGAGGCCCACCCAGCGGTCGCTCATCTCGAGCCGCCTCTCGACGCCTCCCGCCGGCGGTGCATGCAGTCCGCAGAAGGCGCGCCTGCCCATCGGGCGCGCTGTGACATGTCAGTTACGACGTCATCGGTTCACTTTGGATAGCGACGCCTGGCTCGAGACGCCGCCGATACGGTGCCCGCGTGGAGCTCGTCGACCTCGGCTCGAGCGGCCTGCGCGTCTCGCGCCTCGGGCTCGGCTGCAACAACTTCGGCTCGCGCCTCGACCTCGCCGGGACCCGCGCGGTCGTGGAGGCCGCCCTCGAGGTCGGCGTCACCTTCTTCGACACCGCGGAGGTCTACGGCGGAGGGGGCGGGAGCGAGCGGATGCTCGGAGAGATCCTCGAGGAGCGGCGCGACCAAGTCGTCCTCGCGACGAAGTTCGGGTGGGCCCCGGATCGCGGCATCGGAGGCGCCGAGCACGTACGCGACGCGATCGCGGGGTCGCTCGAGCGGCTGCGGACGGACTACGTCGACCTCTACTACCTGCACAAGCCCGACCCGGACACTCCACTGGCCGAGACGCTGGCAGCTCTCGACGAGCTCGTCCGCGCGGGCACGGTGCGGGCGATCGGCTGCTCCAACGTCTCCGCCGCACAGCTCGACGAGGCGGAGCGGGTCGCCCGGGAGCTCGGAACGGCGCGGTTCACGGTGCTCCAGAACGAGTACAACCTCCTGAAGCCCGACGACGCCGTCGACGTCCTTCCGCTCTGTCGCGAGCTCGGGGTCGGGTACGTGCCGTACTTCCCCCTCGCGAGCGGCCTGCTGACGGGGAAGTACCGGCCGGCCGAGCCGGTGCCGGAGGGCACGCGCCTCGCCGGGCGCCACATCGACGAGGAGCGTCTGGACCGGGTCGAGGCGCTCGCCCGCTTCGCCGCCGGCCGCGGGCACCGGCTGCTCGACCTGGCGCTCTCCGCGCTCGCGAGCACTCCCGGGATCACGTCCGTCATCGCGGGCGCCATGCGGCCCGAGCAGGTCCGTGCGAACGCGGCGGCGATCCGCTGGCGCCCGGGCGAGGACGACCTCGCGGCGCTCGCGGCGCTCTAGCACCCGCTCTCATCCCGATCTCATCCGAGAGCCGTACGTTCGGCTCGAGGAAGTCCCCGCCCCGAGAGGAGCACCGATGACGAGACCGGCGATCCTGGCCCTCCTGACCGCCGTCGCGGCGTCGCTCGTCGCAGCCACTGCCGGGGCGGAGGGCCGGGCGTCGACTGCAGCGGCATGCCCGCTCCCGACCGGGAGCCAGCGGGTGAGGCTCGACCCGGCCGACTTCACGACGAGGATCACGAACCCCTGGTGGCCGATGAGGGCCGGCAGCCGCTGGGTCTACCGCGAGACGGACTCGGAAGGCGCGAGGCAGCGTGTCGTCGTCACGGTCACGACGAGCACGAAGCTCGTCGCGAACGGGATCCGCGCGCGCGTCGTCCACGACGTGGCGACCGAGGACGGGGACCCGGTCGAGGTCACCGACGACTGGTACGCGCAGGACCGGTGCGGGAGCATCTGGTACCTCGGCGAGGCGACGAAGGAGTACGAGAACGGGAGGGTCGTCTCCACCGAGGGCTCGTTCGAGGCGGGCGTCGACGGCGCCCAGGCCGGGGTGATCGTGCCGGCGAAGCCACGCGAGGGCATGCGCTACCGGCAGGAGTACTACGCCGGGCACGCCGAGGACCGGGCCGAGGTGCTCAGCCTGCGAGAGCAGGTGGAGGTCCCCTTCGGGCACTTTCGGAGAGGGCGGGTCCTGATGACGAAGGAGGTGAACCCGTCTCGAGCCCGAGGTCCTCGAGTACAAGTTCTACGCTCGCGGCGTCGGGCCCGTTCTCGCCGTCTCCGTGTCCGGTGGGAGCGATCGGGAGGAGCTCCTCCGCTACGTGCGGGGCGGGTAGCCGCCTGAGCCTCTCATCGCCGTCTCATCGCGCGCGGCTATGACCGAGGGCTCGAGCAGACGAAAGGAGGAACGATGAAGGTCAACGGTCGGATCCTGGCCATCGCAGCCGCAGCCGTCGTGGCGGTAGCCGCCCTCGGCGCGGGGATTGCGCAGGCCGTGAGCGGCGGGGAGAACACCGTGTCCGGGGCCGCGACGAAGAAGGCCGGGGACGCCGCGCTCGCCGCCGTCGGGGGCGGGACGGTGCGCGAGGTCGAGCGCGCGGACGAGGACGGCGCCGGCGCCTACGAGGTCGAGGTGCGCCGGACGGACGGGTCGGAGGTCGAGGTGCACCTCGACGCGCAGTTCCAGGTCCTCGGCGCGGCGTCGGACGACGACGGAGCTGGGGCGGACTCGCAGCAGGACGAGACCGGCCCGGACGACGACGGCGCCGGAGACGACTCGGATCAAGGTAAGTCCGGCGCGGACGACTGAGCGCCGGACCGCACCGCTCTCCTGAGAGGCCGGGCCACGCCCGGCCTCTCATCTCGCTCTCATCTCGCGCGGGACAATGCGGGCGTGCGCGTGCTGGTCGTCGAGGACGACGTGAAGATGGCGGGGCTGCTGCAGCGCGGCCTGCGCGAGGAGGGGCACGCCGTCGACGTCGCGCGCAGCGGTGACGACGCCGTGTGGATGGGCCAGGCGGCGGACTACGACGCGATCGTCCTCGACCTGATGCTGCCGGGCCTGGACGGCGCCGGCGTCTGTCGGACCTGGCGCGAGAACGGTGTCTGGGCCCCGGTGCTCATGCTGACGGCGAGGGACGCCGTCGACGACCGGGTCGCGGGCCTCGACGCGGGCGCGGACGACTATCTGACGAAGCCGTTCGCCTTCGCCGAGCTCCTCGCGCGCCTACGAGCCCTCGGCCGACGCGGCGCGGCGGAGCGGCCGGCGACGGTCGAGGTCGGGGACCTTCGGCTCGACCCCGCGACGAGGCAGGTCTGGCGCGGCGAGACCGAGATCCAGCTCTCCGGCAAGGAGTTCGCGCTGCTCGAGACCTTCATGCGCCGGCCGGGGCGCGTGCTCTCGCGGCTGCAGCTCCTCGAGCACGCCTGGGACTACGCGTACGAGAACCGGTCGAACGTCGTCGACGTGTACGTCCGCTACCTCCGGGAGAAGGTCGACCGGCCGTTCGGGCGGAGCTCGATCGAGACGGTCCGGGGCGTCGGCTACCGGCTGAGGCGCGAGGGCGGCGCGTGAGTCGCATCCCGATCCGACTCCGGCTCACGCTCGCGTTCGCGCTCGCGATGGCGACCGTGCTGGCGGTCGTCCGGCGGCCTCCTCTACCTGCGGCTCGCCTCGTCGCTCGACGAGTCGGTCGACGAGGTGCTCGAGGCCCGCCTGCTGGAGCTCGGCGCGCGCGTCGCCGAGGGCGGAGCCGACTTCGACCTCGGGAGCTCGAGCGGTCTCGTCGACCCGGACGAGCGGTTCGTGCAGCTCGTCGACGAGTCGGGCGACGTCGTCGACGGCACGTCGCAGGTCGGCAGCGCGGAGCTTCTCGGCCCAGGCGAGCTCGAGCAGGCCCGGGCAGGCGTGCTCGTCCGCAGGCAGCTCGACGAGGTGCCCGGCATAGCCGGTCGCGCACGGCTGCTGGCCACGGCGGTCTCGACGCCCGAGGGCGCACGTGTCTTGATCGTCGGCGCCTCGCTCGAGGACCGGGACGAGACCGCGCGTCAGTTCCTCACCGTTCTGCTGGTCGTCCTGCCGCTCGCGCTCCTCTTCACTTCGCTCCTCGGCTACGCCCTGGCGACGGCGGCCCTCCGCCCGGTCGAGGCGATGCGCGTCGAGGCGTCGGCGATCTCCGGCTCGGATCCGGAGCGCCGCCTTCCGCTTCCGAGCTCGCGCGACGAGATCCGCCGTCTCGGGGAGACGCTCAACGAGATGCTCGACCGCCTCGAGCTGGCGCTCGAGCGGGAGCGGGCGTTCGTCGCGGATGCGAGCCACGAGCTCAGGACTCCGCTGGCCGCGCTCCAAACGGAGCTCGAGCTGGCCCTGCGCCGTCCTCGCACGGCGGAGGAGCTGGAGAGCGCCGTGCGCTCCGCGGCCGACGAGACGGACCGGCTCGTCGGGCTCGCCGAGGACCTGCTCCTCGTCGCCCGTGCCGATCGGGGTGGGCTCCCGGTCAGGCCCGTGCTCTCGACGTGGATGCCATGCTCGCGGAGGTCGCGGCGAGCTACGAGCGCCAGGCACGCGAGGTAGGCCGGTCGATCGAGACCGTGGCGACGCCGGGGCTCGAGTGCCGCGCAGACCCTGCCCGCGTCCGCCAGGCGGTCGCCAACCTCGTCGACAACGCGCTCCGACACGGAGAGGGAACCGTCCGGCTCTCGGCGCGCGAGCGCGACGGCGAGATCGAGCTGCACGTCGCGGACGAGGGCCCGGGGTTCCCTCCGGACTTCCTGCCCCTCGCGTTCGAGCGCTTCAGCCGCGGCGACGCGGCGCGGACGCGAGGAGGGACGGGGCTGGGGCTGGCGATCGTGAGCGCGATCGCGACGGCGCACGGCGGGCGCGCCCACGCCCGGAACCGGGAGAGTGGCGGCGCGGACGTGTGGGTGTCCGTCCCGAAACGGTTGAATGGCGCCGATGCTCCTGAGCGACGTCGCACGAGCCTCGGCTGAGGTCGCGGAGACCTCGTCGCGGCTGGCCAAGACCGCGCGCCTGACCGAGTGCCTTGCCGGCGCGCGCCCGGAGGAGGTGGGTCTCGCCGTCGCCTACCTGTCCGGCGTCCTGCCGCAGGGGACGATCGGCGTGGGGTGGGCGGCGCTGCGCGAGCTGCCGGAGCCCGCGGCCGCGCCGACGCTCGAGCTCCTGGAGGTGGACGCCGCGCTCTCCGCGATCGCGGCGACGACCGGCGCGGGCTCGCAGGCACGACGTCGTGGGGCGCTCGCCGACCTCTTCGGGCGGGCGACCGCGCCCGAGCAGGCGTTCCTCAGAGGCCTCGTGCTCGGTGAGCTCCGCCAGGGCGCGCTCGAGGGCGTGATGACGGACGTCGTGGCGAGGACGGCCGGGGTCCCGCTGACGGATGTCCGGCGCGCGCTGATGGTCTCGGGCGACCTGCCCGCGGTGGCCGGGGCTGCCATCGCAGGTGGCCCCGACGCGCTCTCCGCGTTCCGGCTCACGGTGCTGCGGCCGGTCCAGCCCATGCTCGCCCAGACCGCGGACGATGTCGGCGCCGCTCTCGAGCGCATCCGGCCCGCCTCGGTCGAGTGGAAGCTCGACGGCGCCCGCATCCAGGCACACCGGCTCGACGACGAGGTGCGCCTGTACACGCGCAATCTCGCCGACATCACCGAGCGCGCGCCGGAGATCGTCGCGGCCGTGAGGGAGCTCCCGGTCGGCGCCGTGATCCTGGACGGAGAGGCGATCGCGCTGCGGGAGGACGGTCGGCCGCTGCCCTTCCAGGTGACGATGAGCCGCTTCGGGACTCGGGCGAACGTCGAGCGGCAGAGGGCCGACGTCCCGTTGTCCCCGTTCTTCTTCGACTGCCTCCACCTGGACGGCGCCGACCTCGTCGATCGCCCCGCGAGCGAGCGGGTCGCCCTTCTCGACGGGCTGCTTCCCGAGGCGATGCGTGTTCCTCGCGCGGAGGTGACGGAGGCCGGCGACGCCCAGCGATTCCTCGACGACGCGCTCGCACGCGGCCACGAGGGCGTCATGGTGAAGTCGCTCGAGGCACCGTACGAGGCCGGACGCCGCGGTGCGGGCTGGCTCAAGGTCAAGGTCGCGCACACGCTCGACCTGGTCGTGCTGGCCGTCGAGTGGGGGAGCGGGCGACGACAGGGAAAGCTCTCGAACCTGCACCTCGGCGCCCGGGACCCGGACGGCGGGTTCGTGATGCTCGGGAAGACCTTCAAGGGGCTGACCGACGAGATGCTCGCGTGGCAGACCGAGCGCCTGCTCGGGCTCGAGACCGGCCGGGAGGGACGCGTCGTCCACGTTCGCCCGGAGCTCGTCGTCGAGATCGCGTTCGACGGCGTGCAGACGAGCTCGCGCTACCCGGGCGGCGTGGCGCTCCGGTTCGCCCGCGTCAAGGGCTACCGACCGGACAAGCGTGCCGACGAGGCGGACACGATCGACACCGTCCGCGCGATCCATGCGGGAGAGCCGATCTGATCTTCGCCGAGCGGCGCGCGGGACGGCCCGCGCGATCCCGCTGGCGTAGACTCGCGCTGAGCGAACCACGGGTCAGGAGGTCGACATGACGCAGTACGGCACGCTTCGGTTCTGGGCCCTCGTGCTCTCCATCATGGGGGTCCTCGGCGTGATCATGGCCACGATCGGAACGGTCATCTGGGCGTTCGAGGTGGAAGGCTTCTGGCAGACGATCGGCGTCCTGCTCATCGGAGGCCCCATCGCGATCTTCCTGGCGACGCTTCCGATCGCGCTCGCCCAGGCGCTCCGAGCGCTGGCCGACGTGGGGGACACGGTCAGCGCCCGCTAGGAGATGGCGGATGCGCTGTCGAAGAGCTTCGAGCGGCCCGACGAGGTCGTCGAGTTCCCGAGGATCAGGACCCGTATCGTCGACATCGGCGACCTGACGGTCGGCGAGCTCGTCTCGGAGCCGGGGTGGCGGTGGTCGACGGACGTGCGGCCGACGGTCGGCGGGGAGTGGTGTCGGGCCCGCCACGTCGGGTTCGTCATCTCCGGGAGGCTCGGGGTCGAGTTCTCGGACGGCTCCCGCCTCGAGCTCGGCCCCGGCGACGTGTTCGACATCCCGCCGGGGCACGACGGGTACACGGTCGGCGACGAGCCGTGCGTCCAGGTCGAGTGGATGGGGATCCGCACGTTTGCCGGCTTCCCCACCGGCATCCACAGCAGGGTGCTCGCCACGCTCCTCTTCACCGACCTCGTCGACTCGACGGCGCGCGCGGCCGAGCTGGGCGACGCGCGCTGGCGGCAGGTCCTCTCCGACCACTTCGAGGCCGCGCGGGGCGAGCTCGAGCGCTTCGGCGGGCGCGAGGTCTCCACCACGGGCGACGGGATGCTCGCGACGTTCGAGGGGCCGGCGCGCGCTCTCCACTGCGCTGCCGCGATCCGGCGGCGCGCGCACGGCGCAGGGCTGCAGGTGCGGGCCGGAGTACACGTCGGCGAGGTGGAGCTCGTGGGGCAGGACGTTCGCGGCGTCACTGTCCACGAGGCGGCCCGGATCATGGCGACGGCGGCCGCGGACGAGATCCTCGTGTCGGACCTCACGCGCGCCCTCGCGGGCGCCTCGGGGCTCTCCTTCGAGGATCGAGGCAGACGCGAGCTCAAGGGCCTCGACGGGCGAGTGGCGGCTCGCCGCGTTCGTCGCCGAGCCCGAGCGCGTGCGCACGTGAGCGCGCTGCCGGACGATCGACCGCTGATCTACGCCGTCGATCCCGACGGGACGGCGCTCGAGCGCATCACGCGCGAGCTGTCCCGCTACGAGCGGGACTACCGCGTCGTCTGCGTCGCCTCGACGGAATCCGCGCTCGAGGAGCTCGAGGCGGTGCGCGACGACGCCGGGAAGGTCGCGGTCGTGCTCGCGGCGCGCGGCTCGGACGCGTTGGCGGGCGAGGACCTCCTCGCCCGGGTGAGTCACATCCACCCGCACGCGAAACGCGCGCTGCTGATCCCCTGGGGCGGCTGGGCGGACGACGAGACGGCGCAGGCGATCCGCCGCGCGATGACGTCGGGCGACATCGACTACTACGCGCTCAAGCCCTGGACGAGCCCGGACGAGCTCTTCCACCGTCTGGTCTCCGAGTTCCTGCAGGAGTGGAGGCGGTCGACTGAGGGTCGC
Organism: uncultured Actinomycetes bacterium; assembly: GCA_963705535.1. Lineage (GTDB taxonomy): Bacteria > Actinomycetota > Thermoleophilia > Gaiellales > Gaiellaceae > GMQP-bins7. The sequence continues at coordinate 244,090 of CAVPJY010000002.1, read as the reverse complement.
CTCGAGCTCACCGTCGTCGCCGATCCCGTGGTCCCGCAAGGGCTACGAGCTCCGGAACGTCCTCGCCAGCCACGGGGTGCCGCACGCGTTCTTCGCGAGCGACTCCGAGGAGGCACGGGAGCTGCTCCGCACGTGCGGTCAGCGCTCGACCCCGGAGCCCGTGGTCGTGCTCCCGGACGACACGGTCCTCGTCGACCCCTCGCGCGAGGATCTCGCCGCGCGTGGCTACCACGTCCCCACCGGGCTCGACGATCCGGGCACGTTCGACGTCCTCACCGTGGGAGCGGGGCCGGCCGGCCTCGCGGCCGCCGTGTACGCCTCGTCGGAGGGGCTGCGGGCTCTCGTGGTGGAGCACGAGTCGATCGGAGGGCAGGCGGGATCGAGCTCCCGGATCCGGAACTACCTCGGCTTCCAGAGAGGAGTCAGCGGCCGCGACCTCGCCACCCGGGCGTACCAGCAGGCCTGGGTGTTCGGGACGGAGTTCGTCGTCCTGCGCGAGGTGACGGGTCTCCGCAGTGCATCCGGTGGGCACGTGGCGACGATCTCGGACGGGACCGAGATCGAGGCGCGGAGCGTGGTCCTCGCCATGGGCGTCGAGTACCGCCGCCTGGGGATCCCCGCGCTCGAGGCGCTCGCGGGGACGGGGGTCTTCTACGGCGCGTCGCCCTCGGAGGCGCGGCAGTTCACGGGTGGCGACGTCTTCGTCGTCGGTGGGGCGAACTCCGCCGGGCAGGCCGCCGTCCACCTCAGCCGGTACGCGGCCTCGGTGACGCTCGTGCACAGGGGGCCCTCGCTCGAGGCGGGCATGTCCCGCTATCTGATCGACGAGATCGGCTCGAAGGCGAACGTCCGGGTGCGGCTCTCGACCGAGGTCGTGGACGGCGAGGGGCGACGACCGGCTCGAGCGGATCACGCTTCGCGACGGGTCCGGGAAGACGGAAGCGGTGCCTGCCGATGCGCTCTTCGTCCTGATCGGAGCACAGCCGCGCACGGGCTGGCTACCGGAGGAGATCGAGCGCGACGACCACGGGTTCGTCGTCACGGGCCAGGGTGAGCGCATGTACGAGACGTCCGTTCCCGGCGTGTTCGCGATCGGCGACGTCCGAGCCGGGTCGGTCAAGCGCGTCGCCTCGGCGGTGGGCGAGGGGTCGGTCGTGATCCAGCAGGTGCACCGCTACCTCGAGGACGCGCTGGCGCGGCGCTGACCCGCTCGGGGTCAGCCGATGTCGTCGCAGGCGTCGGCGTTCTCGAAGGCCGTCTCGAGCTCGTTCCGAGCGTCGTCCGTCCGGATCGTCTTCAGCATCGTCGAGAACGCGGCCTGCATGGAGGAGAGCGACGCCGTGATGTCCTGGACCGCCTTCGGGATGTCGGTGATCCCCGAGACGTCCTGGATCGCGGACTCGATGTCGGCGCTGTCCTCGTCGAGCGCCGTCGCGAAGTCGTCGATCGCCTGCTGGGCCTCCTCGCCCGAGTCGGTCTCGGGCGCTCCCAGAGCGCGCAGATCGTCGCCGAACTGGCTGGTTGCGGTGCGGATGTCCTCGCCCGCCTGCTCGAACGAGTCACGCGAGAGCGAGCTGAGGCTGCGGAGCTCGTCCGTCGCGTCCGTGATCGAGCCCGTCCACGTCGTGATCGCGCTGCAGAAGCCCTCGGCCCACTCCGCCGTCGGATCGGCCGACGCCTCGTCGTCCCCGCCGCAGCCCGCCGCGACGAGCGCGAGCGACAGGACGAGCAGGGCGAGCGCGGATGCGAGTCTCACGGGCCGAACGCTACCGACTGTGGCAGGTTCGCGCCCCGGTGCGCGAGCCGCTGCGGGCGCGCTCGAGGACGGACCTGGACGGATGGCCAGGTCGGGCCTGGCCGAACGGGTAGGGCCGGGAGTGCCAGGGCGAATGCATACCGGTTCGAGGGATTCCCATTCCCCCGTTTGTGCCGTTGACTGCGAGAGTGGTCACGTCCGACACGAGCACGAGCCGCACTCGTCGCTGCTCACCGAGGGACGAGAGCGGCCAGGTTCTCGTCATCACCGCGGTCGTCGCGAGCATGCTGCTCGTCTGCGTCGGCCTAGTCGTCGACGTCGGGCACGCGATGCTCGTCCAGCGCCAGCTCCAGGCGGGCGTGGACGCGGCGGCCCTCGCCGGTGTCCAGCACCTTCCCGACAAGGCGCAGGCCGAAGCCGTGGCGATCCAGTACAGCGCCACGCCGGGCAGCAAGAACGCGGTCAACACCGTCGACAACGCCACCACCACCGCCGAGGCCAAGTGCCTCACGGGCGTCCCCGGGTGCAACCGCCGCGACGGCGGCGTCAACGGGATCGTCGTGCACTCGAGCTCGAACGTGCCGACGTGGTTCGGGCGGATCATCGGCATCACGCAGATGACCGTCTCGGCCAAGTCGACGGCCTGCTCGCCGTGCTCGATCAAGCCGCTCGACATCATGATCGTCCTCGACCGGACGGGTTCCATGTGCCGCACCGGGAGTGGCGGGTACGAGCGCCCCGTGTGCCCGGATCTCAAGAACGCGAGGGACGGAATCGAGTACTTCCTGACCTTCCTCGATCCCTCGACCGACAAGATCGGTCTCGCGCTCACGCCGCCGGTGCTCGACTCGAGCTGGATCTCGTCCTGTCCGAGCCCGGACGGGTACCTCCCGTGGAACAGCACGCCCAATCCCAACGTGCCGAGCGGCAACCCGAAGCGGAACATCAACGGGAAGTTCTACGGTCTCGACGCCTACTGGCCGGACGTCGACCACTGGGGTGGATTCGACCCGAGCTGGCCGACCTGGGTCAAGGATCCGAACGGCTCGACGCCGGCGCTGTACACGGTCGCCCAGCTCGAGGGCGCGGACGGCTTCGCCCCGGACGACTACCTGAAGGTGGACCAGTTCGGAAACTACATGATCAACACGGGCTCGAACCTCATCCAGCGTCTGCGCTGCGCGGGCGCCGAGGGGAGCACGGCCTATGCGTTGGCGATCGAGGAAGCGCAGCGCGAGCTCGATCGCAACGGGCGCGGGAACGTCCCGGACACCATCATCTTCCTCGGAGACGGAGCCGCGAACTCGACGCACGACAACGTGCCGACCAACCACTGGACGAACAACGGACGCTCGGCCACCAGCTGGTTCAACCGCCCGTGCGGGTCCGCCGTCGAGTCGGCGAACCGCCTGAAGAGCAGGACGCCCAAGCCGACGATCATCTACACGATCGGCTACGACCTCAACGGCATGGGAACCGACTACGAGCGGTGCCTGAAGCCGGACGCCAACGGGCACCAGCAGGCGAGCACTCCCGCGAACTACGAGCTCTGCGGGAGCTGGGGCTGCACGGCGTACGACTCGATCAGGGCGATGGCCTCGGATCCGGACGGGCCCGGCGGTGCGCCTCCGCTGTTCTGGAACAAGCCGGACCCGGGCGATCTCACCGACATCTTCGGGGACATCGCGATGGACATCACCCAGAACCGGGCACGGCTGATCGACAACAACAACCCGAACCTCATCTCCCCCTAGGACACCGGACGGCTCGCCACTCAGCCTCTTCGCCCGATATGCCGATAGCCAGACACATGAGGGCACGTTCTCGCGCCGAAGGCGGGCAGGCGCTGGTCGAGTTCGCGCTCGTCCTCCCGCTCTTTCTCCTGCTCCTTCTCGGGATCGTCCAGTTCGGGACGGTGTTCCGGGACTACATCGCGCTCACGGACGCTACGCGCGTCGGTGCGCGACAGGCGTCCGTCGCACTGTCCATCCAGCCCCCGTCCGCGCGCGTCCCGATCATCGTCGCCCGCACCCACAAGGCCGGCGTCAACCTCGACCCGAACAAGATGACCGTCACGGTCGAGCCGGTGCGCATCGACGGTGTCACTCCGGGCTGGGAGGCGAGCGGTGACGTCACCGTGCGCGCGACGTACCCGTTCAAGGTCGACCTCTTCGGGCTCGTGTTCTTCAGGGGAACGCTGAAGAGCCGTACCACCGAACGCGTGGAGTAGAGCCGTCGGGAGCGCGGGCGTCCCGGCACGCGTCGTCTAGACGACGTTGTGCTCGGGGCGCAGCGCCTGTCTCGCGAACCGCTCCACCGAGAGCGGCGCGACGTCCACGAAGGGCTCGCGGCCGAGCACGAGGTCGCGCACGATCTCTCCCGCTGCCGGCGCCTGCAGGAACCCGTGCCCGGAGAAGCCGGTCGCGTACAGGAAGCGGGCCACGCCGGGCGCCTCTCCGATCAGCGCGTTGTGGTCTGGCGTGACCTCGTAGTAGCCCTTCCACCCGCCTGCGATCCCCATCTCGAGGAGGCGTGGCAGCCGGCGTTCCGCGACCTCGGTCACGCGGTCGAGCCAGGACGGGTCGGTGGGCGCGTCGAAGCCCGGCGGCTGCGAGCGGTCGGCCATCCCGAAGAGGAGGCCCGGCCCCTCACGGTGGAAGTAGAACCCGGTCGTGAAGTCGATCGTCATGGGCAGGTCCGCGGGGAGATCGGGCGTGGGTGCGGTGAAGCCGATCTGCCGGAACACGGGCTCCACCGGAAGCTCGAGGCCGACCATGCTCCCGAGCTCGGCCGACCAGGCTCCGGCGGCGCAGACGACGGTGCCGGTCGCCACCGAGCCCAGCTCCGTGCGGACGGCGCGGATCTCCCCGCCCGAGACAGTGATGGCAGTGACCGCGCATCCGGTGGCGATCGTCGCCCCGTGTCGCCTGGCCCCGGCCGCGTAGCCCTGGACCACCGCCTCCGGGCTCGCGTGGCCGTCGAGCGGCGAGTACGTGGCGGCGAGGACGCCCTCGAGTCCCGGCGAGCGGAGACAGCGTGCGCGCCTCCTCGAGGGGGACGAAGCGGCTCGGGACGCCGTTCGCGTTCTGTAGCTCGACGCCGCGCTCGAAGGCGCGGACGTCCTCCTCGCGTTCGAGGAGGAAGAGGTATCCGACCTGCTTCAGGTCGATCTCCTCGCCGGGCCGCTCGGTGAAGCCGGCGAACGCGTCCAGGCTGCGCCGGCCCAGGGCGATGTTCAACGGGTCCGAGAACTGTGCACGGATGCCGCCCGCGGCGCGGCTCGTCGAGCCGGATGCGAGCTCGTTCCGCTCGAGCAGCGCTACGTCGAGGCCTGCCTCGGCGAGGTGGAAGGCGACGCTCGTGCCGACGACCCCTCCGCCCACGACGACGACGTCGGCTCGCTCGGGTGGGCCGCTCACCGGCGCACGAGGTTCCTGAGGAAGAACACGAGGTTCGCCGGTCGCTCCGCCAGCCGCCGCATGAGGTACGGGTACCAGTCCGGGCCGAAGGGCGTGGCGACGAGCACCTTGCAGCCCTCCGCGACGAGCTGCCGCTGGAGCGCGGGGCGGACGCCGTACAGCATCTGGAGCTCGAACCGGTCGCCGCCGATGCCCTCGCGCTCGGCGAAGCCCCGGACGTGCCGGATGATCCGCTCGTCGTGCGTCGCGACCGCGACGTACGCGCCCGCCCGCAGGGCGCGCTCGACGAGACGAACGTACGCGGCGTCCACGTCGCGCTTGTCGGGCAGTGCGATCTCCGCGGGCTCCAGGTACGCGCCCTTCACGATGCGCAGGTTCGGCAGGAGCGGGAGCAGCCGCTCGAGGTCGGCCGGCGTGCGGCGGAGGTACGACTGCAGGACCGTTCCCACGTTCCCGTGCCCCGAGGCGCGGAGGCGTTCGTAGATCCGGAGCGTGGCCTCCACGTGCGAGGACTGCTCCATGTCGATGCGGATGAACGACCCGAGTCGGCCCGCATGCGCGACGAGCCGCTCCACGTTCGCGTGGGCGACGTCCTCGTCGAAGGAGAGCCCGAGGTGCGTGAGCTTCAGGGCGACGTTTGCCCGCACGCGCTCCTCCGCGATCCGGTCGAGGACGGCCTCGTATGCGGCGACGACCTCGGCCGCCGCCTCGGCGCCCGGGATCGCCTCTCCGAGCAGCGTCGTGTTCGAGTGGAAGCCCGCGTCGTCGAGCTCGCGCAGCACCCGGATGCACTCGTCCAGCGTCTCGCCGGCGACGAAGCGCCTGGCGCCGAGCCGCATGCCGTAGCGCCGGACGAGACGCTGCAGCAGCGCACTGTCCGCGGCGTGCAGGATCGCCGCGCGAGGGAGAGCGGAGAGCGCTGTCCGGGCTCGGGCCACGTCAGTCGAGCGTCACCGTGACGCCGTCGGCGATCTCCACGAGCGCGTAGTGGCCTGCGGCGACCGGGCCGGGGTTGACCACGCTTGTCCGTCCCAGGTCGTCCTCGCCACGCGACTCGTGGATGTGGCCGCAGAGGACGAGATCAGGCTGCTCGCGCTCGACCAGCGTTCGCAGCGCAGGGCTTCCGACGTGCTCGCCCGAGCGCAGCCGGTCGCACGCGGTTCCGTGCGGAGGCGAGTGCGGGCAGAAGATCCGCACGTCGCAGCCGGCGATGTCGGAGAGCGCACGGGCTCCTCTCCGCCCGAGCTCCTCGTCCGGCACCTCGTGCGGGGTGTGCAGCGGCGAGAGCGGAGCGGCCGAGACGCCCGCGAGCCCGACGTCTGCGAGCGTCACGCCGCGGCCGTCGATCGAGACCCCGAGCTCGACCAGCCGCTCGTCGATCGCGGGAGAGTCGCAGTTGCCCGCGACGGCGAGCAGTCGCGGGGCGAGCGGCAGCCACAGCTCGATCGCCCGCGTTGCGTCCTTCGGCGTGCCGAAGGTAGTGATGTCGCCGCCCACGACTAGGAGGTCTACGTCACCGGTGCGCGCCACGGCGTCCGCCACTGCCTCGAAGCGCCCGTGGACGTCCACGACGTACGCGATCCTCACCGGGCCGACCCTACTAGGGGAGGCGTGGAGGGTGAGACCACCCAGCGCCCGCGCAGCGGGCGCCTTCAGGGGTCTTCCGCGCGGCCCGGGCCCGCGCTAGCGGGCGCGGGCTTCGCGCACGGGTTGGCCAGAGGAGCCGCAGTCGAACGAGTCGCGCTCGACGGAGAGCTCGGCGTGGCGCCGTGGGAGCGCGGCCGGCTCGAGCGCGCGGCGCTCGAGCTCGTCGGCTACCACGCGCTCTCCCACCGCGGCGAGAGCCGCGTACACCGAGTCGGAGGCGGCCACCCGCCGGACGTCGGCGAAGAACGTCGGCAGCCAGCGTCCCGCGTGGTCGCGGAGGAACGCGTCCTCGATCTCGTCGACGAGCGCGGCTTCCGGCGTCTCGCCCGCTTCCGACTCGAGCAGTCGCCTGAGCTCGAGGAACGAGAGGAACTCGAGCTCGCACCCGAGGTGGTCGGGGCGCTCCGAGGCCGGGCCGTGGGCCTCGGCGCCGAAGGCGCGGTAGAAGCCGGCGACGTCGGCCATCTGCCGTCCCTGCCGGAACGGATCGACCTCGTAGCTGCCCTCGTACGGGGCGACGGCGACCCTGCCGCCGAAGAGGCGCTGGTACTCGGCGCGCGAGGTCGTCGGGACGTCGCCGCACGGAGCGCGGCGCGGAGGCCGGCGAGCTCGGGCGGTCCGCCGATCCCCTGCGACGCCCTCCGCGAGCGCCTCGACCTCCGAGACGGTCTCGGCCGCGGCGGCGCGAAGCCGAGCGACAGGAGCCGCCAGAGCGACGGCGCGGGCGGCAGAGGGCTCCACGAGGACGCTGGTCACGTGCTCTCGAGCACCAGCGTCTGCCAGGTCGCGTAGTGCTTCCTGCCGCCGCGGTTCTCCTCCGAGCCGAGCCACACCGCGAACGCGATCGGCCACGACGTGCCCGGCGCGAGCGCGTCGCCGACGCCCGCCCGGTCGGACGGGAGCCGACGACCACGCGCCAGCGCCCCTCCGTCGTGGACGCCGTTGCCCTGCGCGGTCTGGTGGTCGCCGAGGTGCGTGACGGAGCCGAATCCCTCCGCGACGACCTCCTCGACCGTGGTCGTCCTGCACCTTCTGCGAGAGCGGGTTTCCGGCCTCGCGGCCGACCCAGTAGAGCTGCGCGATCTCGGGCGGGAGCACGTCGTCGGGCATGACGTCGTGGACGACCTCGGGGTAGATCTGGTCGACGCCGGTCTTCCCGCCGGAGTCGAGGTCCCGCTGCCACGTGGCCCGCCACTGGAGGATGTGGACGGGGCTTCCGGGCGCGCCCATCGTGATCGGGGGCGGCGCCGCGCCCGCGCGGGCCGGGAGCTGGACGGCGACCGCGTCGTGGTACCGGCGGATCCCGTCGAGGTCGTCCACCTCGTCGTCCTCCCACTCGAGGAGGAAGGCGATCTGGCCGGCGTTGTACAGGGCGCGAACGTGGAGCTCCGACACTCCCGCCTTCTCGAGCCCCGGGGGCGCGATCTGCTGTGCGGCGAGCGGGACGAGGACCCGGTCCGCGTCCCTCCAGCCGGAGAAACCGGCGTCGAGCGGGATCTCGCCGTCGTGGCGGCGAGCGAGGATCGGCACACCCTCCTGCGGCGGCGACTCCTTGCGCTGCCGACCACGGCGGCGACCCCCGCGACGCCCGCGCCGGCGACGACCGCCGCTCCCGCGGCCGCGCCTCCGTAGACGAGGACGTCCTTGCGCGTGACCTTCGTCGGGGTGCTCATCGACTGGCCACCAGTCGATGAGCGTGGAGGGGTGTGGGGAACCGGGAGGTTCCCCACGTACTCGAGAAGAAGGGGGCTTCGCGGGAGGAAACATGGTTTCCGTTCGCCACTTCCCTGGCGAACGCGAACCGAAGGTGAGCGTTGCTCATCGTCACCTCACGTGTTGTGGCGGTAGCCGGTCAGCGGGCTCGCCGGCGACCTCGGTGGCGAACTCGAACGGCCGCACGAACGTCGGCTCGCGCAGCGGCACGGCGACGATCTCCTCGCCCTGCTCGTCGTAGCCGCGCGCGACGCCGTCCTTCACGTCGAAGGTGTCGATGATCCGCTCGGTCGAGCCGAACAGCATCAGCAGCCCGAGCAGCTCCGGGTCGTCCTTCGCGTTCCGGTACGTCTCGATCGCCTCGCTCGACGCCCGGGCCGAACATCTGCGTCAGGTACGTCGACCGGGACGTGCACCGGCGGGATGTAGTAGACGTTCGGCTCGAGCCCGAGCTGCGGGTAGAGCGGCAGCGCGATCTTGCGGCACGTGGACGAGGAAGTCGGCGGGCTTGCGCGGGTCGACCTTCGTCCGGGCGACGAGAGGAAGTTCGTCAGGCGCAGGCGGCCGATGCACGCGGTCGTGCACTGCGTCTGCAGCCCCTGCTCGAGCTTCGGGTAGCAGCCGATGCACTTCTCGGAGACGCGCGTCTCGAGGTTGAACATCGTCTTCTTGTACGGGCAGGCCGTGAGGCACTCCTGGTAGCCGCGGCAGCGCTCCTGGTCGACGAGCACGATGCCGTCCTCGGGCCGCTTGTAGATCGCCTCGCGCGGGCACGCGGCGACGCAGGCGGGATACGTGCAGTGGTTGCAGATGCGCTGCAGGTAGTACATCCACATCATCGAGTGCGGCTGTCCTCCGGGATGTACGGGCGTCGTCGTCGGCGTCCCCGGTCGGCTCGTCCTCGCCGATGTTCGGGTGGTTCCAGTCCTCCTCGTCGGGCGTCCAGCCGAGCACGCGCTCGCCGTCCGGCGCCGCCTCGAAGATCGTCTGCCCCGCGTAGGTGTCGCCGTCCCACGTGCTGCTCGCCGAGCAGCTCGAGCACGTTGACGTCCCAGCCCGTCGGGTAGAAGCCGAACGGCTTCGTCTCGATGTTGTTCCAGAGCATGTACTCCTGGCCCTTGCCCCAGGTCCACGTGCTCTTGCAGGCGATCGTGCAGCTCTGGCAGGCGATGCACTTGTTCGTGTCCATGATCATGCGTGAACTGGCGCTTCGGCCTGGGCGCCTCGTACGGGTACTCCATCTCGCGCCCGAGCTGCCAGTTGCGCACCTTCGGCACGGCTCACGCACCCCGCTTCCGCGTGACGTAGGCGCCCGCCAGGTACGCGACGCAGTGGCCTCGGACGGGCGCCTCGGGCCGGAGGCCGAGCGTGACCGGGCGCCACAGCTTCGCCGCGCCGCGTGCCGCCGTCCTCGGCCTTCTCGATCTTGACGAACGCCTCCTTCGGCGCTCCCGAGACGGAGTGGACGTCGGCCTCGAAGCCCGTGCCGATGACCTGGCCGAAGTAGGTCTTGCGGCGTCAGGGTCTCGGTCATCTGCGTCGGGCGCAGGTACGCGCGCGTGCCCGACTGGTGGCTGCCGTGGCGGAAGAGCGCCACGTAGCGCGTCACCGGGTTCTGCGCGGGGTCGCCCTGGCACGTCGCTTCTGCGCCGCGACCGTGCCGGGCGTCGCCGCGTACATGTTGAACCAGGTGCGGATCACGCCGCGCGGCATGCCCGAGTAGACGCGGGCGCGCATCATCACCCGGGCGACGTCGTAGTACGGGTCGTCCTCCTTCCAGTCCGCGGTACGGGCGGTCGGTCGGGATCGGCGTCGATCCAGACGTAGTCGCCGTCCTTGACGCCGAGCTCCGCCGGCGTCGCGCGGGTTGATCTCGAAGTACGCCTCGCCCGTCCACGGGCGTGCGCGGGTCGCGCCGGTACGGGTCGCCGAACGGGCCGAACAGCATCGCGATCCAGTCGGCGTCGACGGCGGTCGAGTGCGCGCCCCAGCGGTACTTCGGCGTCTGGAAGATGAACCGGTAGGCCGGGTCCCGCTCGTGCAGCGGGTGCTTCGATCTGCCGCAGCTCCTGCCCAGGTGCGCACGACGTTGCGGTACTGGCGCGTCTCGACGTCGACGCTGCGACTCGGGGACGCCGTAGTCCTCGGGCCGCGCGGCGTGATCGACGGGTGCTCGGCTTGTTCGAGAGGATCGCGTTCGGCTCGTAGAACGTCGCGTCGACCGGCTCGCGCCAGACGGGCAGCGACTCGCCCGCCTCCTGGAACTCGCGCTCGGGGCGGTAGAACTCGAGCCGCCCGGTCGGCGTGTACCAGGGCTTGTCCTCCTGGCGCTGCTCCCAGCCGGCGTGCGCGCGGGTACGTGCGCGGGTTCATCAGCAGCGGGACGCCCTGCTTCGACGCTGGCGTGCAGGTCGTCGTAGAGGACGCCGCGCGTCGCGTTCGAGCCGGCGAGGATGCGCTGCAGGTACGGGGTCGGGTCGCCGTCGAGGACGCCCTTCCAGTACGTCGGCCATGCGCGGCTCCTGCACGAGCTCGCCGAGCTCGCGCCGCCGCGAGCGCCAGGATCTCGTAGTCGGAGCGCGAGTCGTGGATCCGCTCGAGCGGCGTCGTCGGGAACGCGAGCAGGAACGGGTTCGTGCAGCTCGCCGTCATGTCCGGGAGCTTGAACTCGGCCCACGAGTCGACCGGGAAGACGATGTCCGAGTACTCGCACGAGCTCGTCCAGTGCCACTCGTTGCAGAAGACCGCGTCCTGCCGCGGCAGCGTGTTCTTGACGACGTCGAACGACCACTTCGCGTTGCCGAGCAGCGAGTTCGAGTTGCCGAACCAGATCAGCTTCGTCGGCGTCGGCATGTGGCGTCTTGCCGGTGATCGACTCTCCCTGTGGGGTCGTGCCAGTCTTGAAGGCGCGCAGCGGCCGCTCGCCGTAGTTCCAGTAGTGGGCCGACTCGGCCTTGTAGTACTTCTTCACGCGCGCCGGCTTCGTCAGGTCGGGCTCGATGTCGAACGGGTTCTCGAGGATCCACTGCGGCATCGCCTGGAAGAGCGAGCCGCGGTAGTTGCCGGCGTAGCTGCCGACGTTGCCGCCGATGTGGCCGATGTTGTCCGTCAGCGCGGCGACGAGGAAGTGCACGCGCCCGAAGAGGTCGTTGTTGAAGTAGTGGTTCGGGCCCATGCCGGCGGCGAGGAGCGCCTTGCCCTTGTTCGCGCGCGAGCTGCCGCGCGAGGCTCTGGATCGCCTGCGGGTCGGCACGCGGCAGACCTCGGACGTGGTCTGCAGGTCGAAGCTCTCGTCGAGGTACTCCTTGAGCAGGTCGAACGCCGGGCGCGCCTTGCACCGTCGTGCCGTCGACGAGCGTGACCTCGAACGTCGCCGAGGAGCGCGGGGTCGCCGTCGAACCGCGCGCCGACCTGGTCGCGGCTGACGACGGCCGCGGCGCGTCCGCTCTGCGATCCCAGTACGACGAAGTCGCCCCACGTCGTCGCGCAGCTCGGTCGGGACGATCTGCTTGCCGACGGTGAACGGCGGCGGCGGCGGCGCCGTCACGATCTCCTCCTCCGGCTTGAGCACGACGTAGTTCTCGAGCGTCGCCTGCCGCGTAGCCGGGGAAGACGTCCCGGGCGCTCAGGCGCTCGCCGGTGTCGAGCCGGACGAGCAGCGGCAGGTCGGTGCGCTCGACGACCGCCTCGCGGTCGTACAGGCTCTTGGAGATCAGCTCGCGCGCGACGCCGAGGAGGAGCGCCGTGTCGGTGCCGGGCGCGGAGGATGATCGACCTCGTCGGCCTTGTTCGCCGTCGGCATGTAGTCGGCGCTGATCACGACCACCCGCGTGCCCTTCAGGCGGGCGTCGCCGAGCCAGTGCGCGTCCGGCATCTTCGTGCAGATCCAGTTCATGCCGATGATCACGAGCAGCTTCGAGTGCTCGGCGGCGAAGAGGTCGAAGTCGACCGTCTGGCTGCCGGTCACCATCGGGTGGCCGGGCGGCAGATCGGTGTGCCACGCGTAGTTGTCGAACGCGCGGCTGCCGACGATCTCCTCCTGCGGCGACGTCCGGCCGCAGCTTGCGGTCGAGCAGCGCGAGCATGTTCGCGAAGCGGTAGAAGCCGAAGACGCGCCCGACGCCGAGCAGCGGCATGCCGCCGCGCATCTTGATCGCCTGCACCCCGGCGCCGTGCATCGCCTCGACCATCGCGGGCTCGTAGCCCTGCGTCGAGCAGCTTCTCCGCGCCGTCCTCGCCGTTGTACGTCTCGGCGACGTTCTGGATCGTCGTCGGCGGCGATCGCCATCGCCTCGTCCCACGAGACCTGGACCCAGTCGTCCGTACCCGCGCAGCGTCGTGTCCATCTTCGGCGTGCCGTCCTCGTTGCGCGGGAAGCCGGCGTCGACCCACTCCTTGAAGCCCCTCCGGATCATCGGCGCCTTCACCCGGCGGTCGCCGTAGATGCGCCGGCCGAGGATGAGGCCCTTCTGGCAGACGCGCGGATCCCAGCGGTGCGAGGCCTGGTTCCCGTACAGGTCCGTTGGCCTTGCCGTACCCGTACGTCGGGCTGATCCGGACGACGACGCCGTTCTTCACGTGCGCGCGCAGCAGGCAGTTGTGCGTGTCGTTCGGTGCGCACGTGAAGACGAAGGAGCTGTCCTCGGCGAACTGGTCGCGGTAGATCTGCTCCCAGTCGCGCGGCGGGCATCTCGGCGAGCGGATTCTGGATCCGCAGAGCCGTGGGACCGCCCTGCGCCGAGGCCCTCGAGAGGAACTGCGCGGGCAGGAACAGGTCCGCGAGGGAGGCTCCCGAGCCCACGACCAGCGCGCGCTTGAGGAGCTCGCCCCGCGTGAGGTCCGCCATCGACCGATGGTCACTTCTCACCGCGCCCGGGGGCATCGGCGAAGCTCCGCAGCGGTATCCGTAGAAACCCGCGACGTCGTCCTTCCGAGGGAAAGGCGGGCCTTTCCGACCACGGTGGGGTGGTGGATGCGGACAGCCGCATCAGCCGCCGCGAGAGCGGCGGCGCTTCAGGGATTTCCCGCGCAGGAGGAATCCGCTCCCGCGGATTCCTCCTGCTGCGGACGAGTCAATTCAACGACGGGTCGAGCGGCATGAGCGCGAGGACCTCGAACGGCCCTCCCTTGCGCCTCAGGACGTCTCTCCAGAGCTCGTCCGGATCGACGGTGAAGACGTCCTGCACGAGCGCTGGCTCGACGATCCAGGACCCCTCCTCGAGCTCGTCGTCGAGCTGGCCGGGCCCCCAGCCGGCGTAGCCGGCGAAGACCCGCGCCTGCCGCAGCTCGCCGAGCTCCTCCGGGTCTGCCTCCGCCGGCAGGAACCCGACCGAGTCGAGGACGAGCGCGCTCGACCGCTCCGGCTCGACGAAGTCGGCGAGGACCACGATCGCGGACGGCTGGACGGGCCCTCCGACGTGCACGTGACCCAGGTCGTCCGCCAGCGCCGAGAGCTCGGGAACGGCCTCTTCGACCGTGGTGTCGGACGCGCGATTGAGCACGACGCCGAGCGCTCCCTCCTCCGTGTGCTCGCCGACGAGGACCACGGTGCGCCGGAAGTTCGCGTCGACCAGGGCCGGGCCGGCGACGAGGAGCTGTCCCTTCAACGACTGCATCGGCCTCTCAATATCATCGTCGCATGGAAGGCGTCTCCCGCGAGGTCCATCTCGTCGCGCGACCGCAGGGTCTCCCCGAGGAAGACCTCTTCGAGGTCGCCGAGGTGCCGATTCCCGAGCCGGCCGACGGACAGCTCCTCGTCCGCAACGCGTACTTCTCGGTCGATCCGTACATGCGGCCGCGCATGAACGACGTCCGCTCGTACGTTCCGCCGTTCGCGCTCGGCGAGCCCATGACGGGCGGCGCCGTCGGCCGGGTCGTCGCCTCCCGCAACGAGCGTTTCCGGGAGGGCGACTGGGTGCTCCACTCGCTCGGCTGGCGCGAGTGGGCGCTCTCCGACGGATCGGGGACGAGCAAGATCGATCCCTCCGCGGCGCCGGTCTCGACCGCGCTCGGCGTGCTCGGGATGCCCGGGTTCACCGCGTACTACGGCCTCTTCGAGATCGGCAGCCCGAAGGAAGGCGACGAGGTCTTCGTCTCGGGCGCCGCAGGAGCGGTCGGGAGCGCGGCGGGTCAGATGGCGAAGATCGCGGGCTGCCGTGTGATCGGGAGTGCCGGCTCCGAGGAGAAGCTGTCGTGGCTGCGCGAGCTCGGCTTCGACGCAGTGTTCGACTACCACGACCGCCCCGTGCGGGACGCGCTCGCCGAGGTGGCTCCCGACGGGATCGACGTGTACTTCGACAACGTCGGCGGCGACCACCTGGAGGCGGCGATCGGCGCGATGCGGACGAACGGGCGGATCGTCGCGTGCGGGTCCGTGTCCAGGTACAACGACACGACCGCGGAGCCGGGCCCGAGAAACATGTTCCTCTGCGTCACGCGGCGCCTCCTGCTCCAGGGCTACATCATCAGCGACCACTACGGCCGCTTCTCCGAGTTCCACGAGCGCGCTTCCGAGTGGGTGCGCGACGGCAGGCTCCGCTATCGCGAGACCGTGGTCGAGGGCATCGAGAACGCGCCGCGGGCGTTCATCGGCCTGCTCACCGGTGAGAACATCGGGAAGATGCTCGTTAAGGTCGGGCCGGCGGAAGGCTCCTAGTCCGCAGCGAGGGGACTCGCTCGCGCGAGTCCCCTCGCGCGAAGACCCCTGAAGCGCCACCGCTTCGCGGTGGCTGATGTGGGTGTGCTCTCAGCGCGGCGAGCTCGCGAGGCGGAAGGCTCGTAGGGGCCGGGCATGCCCGGCCCGAGTGAGGCGCACGACGGGGTTCTCGCAGCGACAGCGGCCGCAAAGCGGCCGCCTTCAGGGGTCTTCCGCGCCTGGAATCTGCGCTAGCGGATTCCAGGCTGCGGGAACAGGAAGTTCGAGAGCATGTGGGGGCCCTGGGGCGTGAGGACGCTCTCCGGGTGGAACTGGACACCCTCGATCGGCAGCGTCCGGTGGCGGACGCCCATGACCTCGCCGTCCTCGGTCCGCGCCGTCACCACCAGCTCGTCCGGGACGCGCGTCGACGCCAGCGAGTGGTAGCGGCCGGCGCCGATCTCGGGCGGCAGACCCTCGAAGACCCCCCGCCCGTCGTGGAGCACACGGCTCGCCTTCCCGTGCAGGAGCGCCTTCGCCGGCCCCGTCTCGCCTCCGTACGCCTCGACGATCGCCTGGTGCCCGAGGCACACGCCGAGCGTCGGTGTGTCCCGCCCGAGCTCGCGGATCAGGTCGATCGAGGATCCCGCCAGGTCCGGTCGCCCGGGGCCCGGCGAGACGACCACGCGGTCGGCCGCGAGGGCCCGCGCGGTTTCGGGTGAGATCTCGTCGCTCCGGTGGACGACGACCTCGGCTCCCAGCTCCTCGAGGAGGTGGACGAGGTTGTAGGTGAACGAGTCGTAGTTGTCGACCATCAGCACCCGCATGCGCTCACTGTGCCATCCGCGCGCCGGTGGACGGCCGCCACGGGGCCCTTCGCTAGGCTGGCCGCATGTCGAGATCGGTGATCGTCTCCGCCGTCCGGACGCCCTTCGGGCGGCTCGGCGGCGGCCTCGCGGCGCTCCCTGCGACCGAGCTCGGCGCCGTCGCGGTCCGGGCGGCGCTCGAGCGCGCCGGGCTCGAAGGGGCGGAGGTCGAGTACGTGATCATGGGCCAGGTCCTTCAGGCGGGCGCAGGTCAGGCGCCTGCTCGTCAGGCCGCGATCGGAGCCGGGATCTCCAAGGAGGTCCCGGCGGACACGATCAACAAGGTGTGCGCGTCCTCGATCCGTGCGCTCGAGATCGCCGACCTCATGATCCGGGCCGGCGGCCACGAGCTCGTCGTGACGGGCGGGATGGAGTCGATGTCGAACGCCCCGTACCTGCTGCCCGAGGCACGGTTCGGCTACCGGCTCGGGAACGGCGAGGTCCTCGACCACATGGTCTTCGACGGGCTCACGTCGTCGTTCGACGGCCTGCACATGGTCGAGCAGGCGTCGCTGGTCTCGCGGGAGCTCGGCATCTCGCGCGAGGAGCAGGACGCGTGGGCGTACCGCTCGCACCAGCGCGCAGCTGCCGCGCAGGACGCAGGCCGGTTCGCCGACGAGATCGTGCCGGTCGGAGACGTCGTCGCCGACGAGTCGATTCGTCGCGACACGACGCTGGAGAAGCTCGCCTCGCTCCAGCCGGTGCTCGACCCCGAAGGGACGACGACCGCCGGCAACGCGCCCGGCGTGAACGACGGCGCCTCCTGCGTGATCGTCTGCTCCGAGGCTTTCGCCGAGCGCCGCGGTCTCGAGCCGCTGGCGACGATCCTCGCGCAGGGGTACGTCGCGGACGACTACGCCTATCTCGCGCGAACGCCCGCGCGGGCGGGCGAGCAGGCGCTCGCCGGCGCGGGGAAGACGATCGGGGACGTGAAGCGCATCGAGATCAACGAGGCGTTCGCGTCGGTTGCCGGGAACTCGACGCGGATGCTCGGCGCGGACGAGGCGATCGTGAACGTGAACGGCGGCGCGGTCGCGCTCGGGCACCCGATCGGCGCCTCGGGCGGTCGCATCGTCGCCACGATGGTGCACGAGCTCCGGCGGGAGGGCGGCGGTCTCGGGCTCGCCGCCATCTGCTCGGGCGGCGGCCAGGGCGACGCGCTCCTGATCGAGGTCTGACGGCGCCCCAAGTGACACTGTGTCACTTGGGATGACTCGCGCGCGTCTTCGGCCTGCGCTTCTCGGGCCTGCTCTCGTCGCGGTTCTGCTCGCGCTCACCGCTCTCGCGCTCGCGGGCGACGCCGCGGCCTGCGTGTGCGTCGAGGCGACGCTCGAGGCGCGTCTCGACGACGCCGACGCGGCGGTCGTGGGCTCGGTCGTCGCCGAGCGCCCCGGAGAGCTCAGGGGCGCGCCGCTACGCCTGCTGACCGTGGAGGTCGAGCAGCGGGTGAAGGGCGACGTGGAGCGGACGCTCGAGGTGCGGAGCCCTTCGGGAACGGACTGCGACGTCGAGATTCCCAGGGACGAGCCCGTCGGGCTGTTGCTGACGCGCGCGCCCGACGGCGGATGGCTGGCGACCGCGTGCAGCGTCGTCGCTCCCGGGCGAGCTCGTGGCCGAGGGCGGGGAGCCGCGGGGCGGCGCGATCAAGGTCGTGATCGGGATCGTGATCCTCGCGCTCGTGCTCCTCCTCGCCTGGTACCGGCTCCGCAAGGGCGCGCGGCCGCAGCTCCCGGGTGGGCCGGGATGACGCTCGCGTCAGAGCTCCTTGCGATACCGCAGCTCGACGACGGCCGCGCCCTGGAAGTCCTCGTCCTTCCGTCCGTCCTGGCTCCAGCCGGCGGCGCGGTAGAAGCGCTCCGCACGCTCGTTCCTCTCCAGAACCCACAGGAGCGCCGTCCGGAACCCCGAGCGCCGCAGCGAGTCCTCGGCCCGCTCGATCAGCGTGCGCCCGACACCCAGGCCCCAGCACGACGGATGGACGTAGATCGCGTAGATCTCGCCCGCCTCGTCCTCCTCGCTCGCCGCCCCGAGACTGGTGAACCCGACGACGTCTCCGTCGAGCTCCGCGACGAGCGTCGCGCTTCCCGGGCGGGGCGTCCTGGTGAGCCCCTCACGCCAGAGGCGCTGACGGTGTGCGACGTCGAAGCCCGCGATGGTCTCGTCCGGGAGGAGGCCGGCATAGGCCGCGCGCCACGTCTCGACCTGCACGCGGCCGATCGCGTCTCCGTCCCGTGAGGTCGCCTGCCGGACGGTGTGCATGCCGTCACGCTAGCCTCCCGCGCGATGACGTTCGAGCACGTCCTCGTCGTGGGCGCCGGCCAGATGGGTGGTGGGATCGCGCAGGTCGTCGCCGCCTCGGGCCGCCGAGTCTCGCTCCACGATGCGGTGCCGGGCGCCGTCGACCGGGCGCTCGAGGCCATGGGCCGCAGCCTCGAGAAGCTCGCCGAGAAGGGCGGCGCGGACCCGTCGGAGACACTCGCGCGCGTGTCCCAGGTGGACGACCTCGTCGCCGCGGACCTGATGATCGAGGCCGTCGTCGAGGACGCCGGTGTGAAGCGGGAGCTCTTCCGGAGAGCGGACGAGGTGCTCCCGCGCGAGGCGGTCCTCGCCTCCAACACGTCGTCCATCCCCATCACGTCGCTTGCGGCGGCGACGAGCAGGCCCGAGCAGGTCGTCGGGATGCACTTCTTCAACCCGGTCCCCGTGCTGAAGCTCGTCGAGGTCGTCCGCGCGCTGCAGACCTCGGACGAGACGGCGGCGGCGATCGTGGCCCTGGCCGAGGACCTCGGGAAGGTGCCGGCGGAAGCGCGCGACTTCCCCGGGTTCGTCTCGAACCGCATCCTCATGCCGTTCCTGAACGAGGCCGCGTACGCGCTGATGGAAGGCGTCGCCGAGCCGGAGGCGATCGACACGATCGCGAAGCTCGGGTTCGCGCACCCCATGGGCCCGCTGGCGCTCGCCGACCTCATCGGGCTCGACACGTGCGTCGCGATCATGGAGGTGCTCCACGAGGGCCTCGGCGACCCCAGGTACGCGCCGTGCCCGCTGCTGCGGCAGTACGTCGCCGCGGGGCGCCTCGGGCGCAAGTCCGGTCGCGGCTTCTACGAGTACTCCTGACGTGGACGAGCGGCTCGAGGCCGAGCTCTTCGCGCACGGGGACTCGGACGAGAGCTACGTCGACCGCGTCTTCCGGCAGGTGCTGCGCCGCCCGCCCGACCCGGAAGCGCGCGCTCGAGCCCTGCAGAAGCTGTCCGAGGGAACGCTCTCGCGCGCGACGCTCTTCCACGAGCTCACGACGAGCGACGAGTTCACGCGTGTCCGGGAGCTCGACGACGCCGTCGCCCTCGGGCTCGGCGCGCGCGAGCGGAACGAGCCGATCCGGTGGCTCCAGGCCCCGCCCGGCACGGACGAGCGCGTGGTGGAGATCCCCTGGGTGCTGTCGCGGCTCCGGCGAGAGGGGCGGGTCCTCGAGGTCGGCTACGCCTTCGCGGAGCCCGCGTACCTCGGGGCCCTCCTCCGCTCCGGGGTCGATCTCGTGGGGGTCGATCTTGCGACGAGAGAGGTCGAGGGCATGGAGACGGTCGTCGCGGACGTCTGCGAGCTCCCCTTCGAGGACGGGGCCTTCGACCAGGTGCTGCTCGTCTCCACGCTCGAGCACGTGGGTGCGGACAACACCGTCTACGGCCTCGACACGGGAAGCGACGGGGGCGCGCGGGTCCGCGCGCTGCGCGAGCTTCGGCGCGTGCTCGCGCGGGACGGGAGCCTGCTCGTCACCGTGCCGCTCGGCGAGCCGGGCGACCACGGCTGGTTCCGGCAGGAGGACGAGCGCGGCTGGACGCGGATGTACGCGCGGGCGGGGCTCTTCGTGGAGGAGACGGAGGCGTACGAGCTCCTGCCGGAGGGCTGGCGTGCGACGCGCTCCTTCCGCCCGCAGGGAGTCCGCTACGGAGAGCGCGGTCCGGCGGCGTCCGCGGTTCTGTGCACGGATCTCCGCCCGGGTCGGCTGCGGCGGCTGTTCACGCCGAGCGGCGCGCGCGTGACCGCACGGCGCCGCGCTGGACGGGCGTATCACCGCGCGCGGCGCGGCCTATAGTCCGCGCGTGGACTTCGAGCTCACCGCCGACCAGCGCGAGATCCAGAGCCTCGCCCGCGCGTTCGCCGACGCGGAGATCGCCCCCAACGCGGCGGCCTGGGATCGCGACCATCGCTTTCCGGACGACCTCTACCCGAGGCTCGCCGAGCTCGGGCTGATGGGGACCTGCGTCCCCGAGGAGTACGGCGGCGCGGGCGCGGACTTCCTGTCGTACGTGCTCGTCCTCGAGGAGCTCTCCCGCGCCGACGCCGGGGTCGGCGTGACCGTCGCCGTGCACACGAGCGCGACGACGCTCCCGATCCTCGCCTTCGGCAGCGAGGAGCAGAAGGCGCGCTTCGTCCCGCCGCTCGCGCGCGGCGAGCGGATCGGCGCGTTCGCCCTCACGGAGGCCGGATCGGGGTCGGACGCCGGCGCCCTGCGCACCACTGCGACCCGGGACGGAGACGGCTGGGTGATCAACGGCTCGAAGCAGTGGATCACGAACGGCTCGCGGGCCGGAACGTTCGTCCTCTTCGCGCGCACGGATCCGGCGACCGCGGGAGCGCGCGGCGTCTCGTGCTTCGTCCTCGACGCCGAGCACGTCCGCGTGACGCGGGAGGAGGAGAAGCTCGGGCTCAACTCCTCGACGACGTCGGACCTCGTGCTCGAGGACGCTCGCGTCGACGGTGACCGTCTCCTGCACGAGGAGGACCGCGGCTTCCGCGTCGCCATGGTGACGCTCGACGGCGGTCGGATCGGCATCGCCGCCCAGGCGCTCGGGATCGCGCAGGCGGCGTTCGACGTAGCGAGCGTCTACGCGCAGGACCGGGAGCAGTTCGGGCGGCGGATCGCGGACTTCCAGGCGATCCAGTGGAAGCTCGCGGACATGGCCACGGAGATCGATGCCGCGCGCCTGCTCACGTACCGGGCCGCGTGGCTCAAGCAGCAGGGCCGGCCGCACACGGCGGAGGGTGCGAAGGCGAAGCTCTTCGCGTCCGAGATGGCGCGCCGGCAGACGGCCGAGGCGATCCAGATCCTCGGCGGCTACGGCTACACGAAGGAGTTCCCCGTCGAGCGCTACTACCGGGACGCGAAGATCACGGAGATCTACGAGGGGACGAGCGAGATCCAGCGCCTCGTCATCGCCCGCTCGATCCTCGGCAGGCAGCTGACGACGCAGGCCGCCGGTCACTCCCGGGCGGCAGAGCCGCCCTCCGTGACCGGCTGACGACGCTCGCTTCGCGATCCGGCGGGCGCGCCGCTTGGCCGTACCACTCGTACTGTCCTGCGCGGCTCGCCCTTGGCCCGCTCGCGAGCGCCGCCCTGCGACGTCAGTCGCGTCAGGGCAGCCACTCGTAGAGCGCGTCGGGCTCGCGCTCCTCGTTCCCGCTGCCGTCGGTCAGCTCCACGAGACGGCAGCCGTGCCTCTCGTAGAAGCGCCGCGCACGCGTGTTGCGCTGGAAGACCCAGAACCGGAAGCCACGGGGCCGCTCGCGCTTGACGACGTCGAGCAGCTCCGATCCGATTCCGCGGCCCTGCGCGTCGGGGTGGACGTAGAGGTGGCCGAGGAGGTCTCCGTGGAGGGCGGCGAACCCGACGACCTGGTCGTCGACGTCCGTCACCCAGACCTCGTGTGCAGGGACCATCTCGTCGCGGATCCACGAGCGGATCTCGTCGTCGGAGTGGATGGTCGGAAGGAACGTGAGCCCGCGAAACGACGTGACGAAGACCTCGGCGATCGGATCGGTGTCGCTGCTCTCCGCGGGCCTGACGGGCATGGAGCCTAATGTACGTCTCGTGCCTCGCGATCGCGACGAGCCGGTTCGCCTGACGCGGATCTACACCCGCGGCGGCGACGCGGGGGTGACGTCGCTCGGCGACGGCTCGCGAGTCTCCAAGCTCGACGCGAGGATCGCCGCCTACGGCACCGTCGACGAGCTGAACGCGGCGCTCGGAGTCGTCCTCGCCGGCGAATGCCCGGATGCGCTTCGCCCGGTCCTCGTGCGCGTGCAGAACGAGCTCTTCGACCTCGGCGCAGACCTCTCGGTGCCCCTCGAGCGCGAGGGCCGGCTCCGCGTCACGCAGGAGCTCGTGGACGCGCTGGAGGGGGACTGCGACCGCTTCAACGCGGGCCTACCAGAGCTGAAGAGCTTCGTGCTCCCGGGCGGGACGGAGGCCGCCGCGCGCCTGCACGTCGCCCGGACCGTATGCCGCCGTGCGGAGCGGGAGGCGCTCGAGGCGTTCGGTGCGCACGACGTCAACCCCCTCGCGCTCGTCTACCTGAACCGCCTCTCCGACCTCCTCTTCATCCTGTCGCGTGCCGCGAACGCGGAGGAAGGCGGCGAGGAGCCGCTCTGGAAGCCTGGGAGCTCGCGCTAACCCTCGTTGGTTCCTTCGTCGCCGGGTACCTCGGCTCGATGCTCGGGCTCGTCCTCGGTACGTTGCGGCTCCCGCTCATCGTCCTCGCGACCGGAAGCCCGCTGACGGCCGCGGGCACGAACATCGCGGTCTCGGCCGCGGCCGCCGGAGCGGGCGCGCTCGGGCATCTGCGCGAGGGCCGCGTCGACTGGCACGTGGTCGCGTGGACCGCGCCGCCGTCCGTCGTGGGCGCGGTCGCGGGCGCGCTGGTCGCCGACGACGTCCCGGAGTCGCTTCTGTACGGCCTGATCGCGGCGATCCTCGTGTGGAGCGGCGTCGACCTCGCGCTCCGGCCGATCGCGCCTCGCCCCCGGGCGCGGCTCAGGGTTGCCCGGGGAGGCGGGCTCGCGTTCGGGATCGGCGTCCTCGGCGGCGCGGCCGGCGTCATCCTCGGCACGCTGCGGATGCCGGCGCTCGTCCGCTCGGTCGGCCTCGACGTCCGTCGGGCGGCCGGGACGAACCTCGTCGTGGGTTTCCTGCTCGGGACGGCCGCCTTCGCCGTCCACGCTGCCGGCGGGGAGGGCGTCGACTGGGCCGTCCTCGTCGCGGGTCTCGCCGGGGCGATGCCGGGTGGCTGGCTCGGAGCACGGGCGACGGGCAGGGTCCCGGAGGACGCTCTGCGCCTCGTCCTCGGCGCCGTGCTCCTCGTCGTCGGCGTCGGCCTTCGCCCTGCAGGCGCTCTTCTAGGCGACCGCGGGCCAGGCGCCCGCGAGCCAGGTGACGAGCTCCTCCGCGCTCCGCGGGCTCGCGACGTAGAAGCCCTGGGCGTGGTCGCATCCCCACTCGGCGAGCACGTGCCACGCCTGCCGCGTCTCCACGCCCTCGGCGACGACGGTGAGCCCGAGCGCGTGGCCGATGTCGATCATCCCGTGCACGAGGGCCGCGTCGGTCGCGCTGCGTCCCAGGCCGTGCACGAACCCCGCGTCGATCTTCAGCTCGTCGAGCGGGAGGACGCGGAGCGCGGCGAAGGAGGCTGCGCGACCGCCGTCGTCGAGAGAGAGTCGCACGCCGAGGTGCGCGAGCCGGCGCATGACCTCCTCGTCCAGCTCGGAGCCGGCGCCGGGGCCGGCCGGGACGACCTCGAGCGTCAGCAGCCCGGGGCGGGCGTTCGCCGACCGGAGCAGCCGCGCGACCCCGTCGGCGAACATCGGGTCGTCCACCAGGCGGTAGGGGACGTTCACCGACACGCCGAGTTCGTGGCCGGCGTCGTGCCACAGCTGTGCGGCGCGAAGGGACTCGGCGACGACGAGGAACGTCATCTCGCGGACGACGGGAGTGCGCTCCACGTGCGGTACGAAGTCGGCGGGCGGGACGAGGGTGCGGTCGGGGAGAAGCCGGCGGACGAGCGCCTCGGCGGCACGGGGGTGTCCCGACGCCAGGTGGATGATCGGCTGGTACACGACGACGAGCTCGTTCTGCTCGAGCGCCGACTCGACGTCGCGGACGACGCCGGCGTCCACTCCCCGGCGGAGGAGCAACGCCTCGTCCACGGCATCGCGCTTCGTGGCGTACATCTGGCCGTCGGCCCGGGCGAGAAGCTCGTCCGATGTCGCGCCGTCCGCCGGGTACACGGCCCAGCCGATGCTCGCGTCGATCTCGATCGTGGCGCCGCCGACGCGGAACGGCCGGCGAAGGGCGTGCCGCAGCCGCCCGACGAGAGCCGAGGCCTGCTCGTCGTCCCGGGTCCCGAGGGAGAGCACCACGAACTCGTCACCTCCGACCCGCGCGACGGTGTCGCTGGCTCGCAGGATCGACTCGAACCGGCGCGCGAGCGTGCGCAGGACGGTATCCCCGGCGCCGTGGCCGCGCACGTCGTTGACGTCCTTGAAGCCGTCGAGATCGACTGCGATGAGCGTGAACGGCTCCTCCGTGCGCCGGGCGCGGCGGAGCGCCTGCTCGATCCGGTCCTCGAGGAGCACGCGGTTCGGGAGCCCGGTGAGCGGGTCGCGGAGCGCGAAGGAATGCGCCCGCCCGAGCCGCCAGTTGAGGATGACGCCCGACGCGCCCGCGACGAACGCGATGATCGAGAGCGTGGCGAGCGCGCGATCGGGTGTGTCCCGGAAGACACCGGAGACGAGCCCGGCGAGGAAGATGAGCGCAGCGAGCGAGAGCGCCCATGCGAGGGTGCCGCTCAAGTGCCGCCTGGATCGGATCGTCAACTCGTCCTCGTGATTCCTCGCCCCGTTCGGGGGCCCGCCGCAGGGACTCCGACCGTAGTCGGGGGTTACTACGTCATCGCCCCCGCAACGAGTGACGGGGATCCCCCGCGCGAGGGAACGCGGGCGACCGCGTACCGCACGATCATCGGATTTTCCGAGCCTGCGCATGCACCGAACGGGGGATACGGGCACTCGCCCGTCCGGGGCGGTGGGAGGAACGCGCGGGCGATAGGGGAAATCGAGGGTCGTGGACCTCGCTGCCGGGCTCGTCGGGTTGCTGGTCGGGCTCGTCGTCGGGCCCGTCGCCGACCGGCTGGCGACGAACTCCCCGCTCCACGACCCGCTCCTCCAGCGCGTTCCGCGCTCGCGGGCCCTGCCGCTCGTGACCGCCGGCACGGCGTTGCTCGGCGCGGCGTGCGGGCTCGCCTTCGGCCTCACCCTCGAGGCGCTGATCGGCGCGGTCTTCTGCTGGATCCTCGTGATCATCACGCGGACCGACTTCGAGCACCGCATCATCCCGGACAAGATCGTCCTGCCCGGAGCCGTCCTGATGCTCGTCGGACGGGCGATCGACGATCCGAGCTTCGAGTGGATCCTCGCGGCCCTCCTGGCCGGCCTGGCGCTGTTCGTCGTCGTCTTCGTCTATCCGAAGGGGATCGGCATGGGCGACGTGAAGCTCGCCGTGTTCCTCGGTGCGGGGCTCGGGGGAACCGTCGTCGTCGCGTTCTTCCTCGGCTTCTTCGCGTCGTTCTTCCCCGCGCTCGTGATCTTCCTCCGAGGGGGCAAGTCCGCACGCAGGCAGGCGATCCCCCTCGGGCCGTTCCTCGCGCTCGGCGCGGTCGTGGCGCTCTTCGCGGGCGACGCGATCATCGACTGGTACGTCGAGCTCGGCTCGCAGTAGCGCAGCCCCGGGCGAGGTCAAGCGACGCCGCCCGCGGGCCGATTATCCAGTGGTGGAACCTGCATCCCGCCCTGTCGGCGATCCCCCCGCGCTGGACCCGGCGCTCCTCTCCTCCGCCGTCGGCGCGGCGTGGGAGGCGGCACGTGCCGAGACCGGCGCGCTGCGGGCGCTCGACGCGGCCCTCGCGGCCCTCCACGACACGGCTCCCGCTCTGCTGCCCTCCCTCTTCGTCCTCGAGCACGGACGGATCTGGCTCGTCGTCCAGCGGGGATACGCCGTCGTCCCGGACGGGATACGCGTCGACGGGGGAGTCACGGGACGCGCGGTGCGCCTGGCTCGCGCGCAGCTCGTCGCCGACGTTGGAACCGACTCCGACTACGTCGCGGCCAGACCGGGCATCACGTCCGAGCTCGCGGCACCGCTGCTCGTCGGCAGCTCGGTCGTCGGCGTCCTGAACGTCGAGTCCGAGCTCGCGCTGCCCTGGAACGCGGTCGAGATCGTCGAGCCGCTGGTCGCCGCGCTCGCTCCGCTCGCGAGCGTTCACGTCACGGAGAGAACCCTCGACCTCCCGGCGCTCGCCCGCCTCTTCGTCCACATCGGCAGCATTCGCGACTCCGAGGAGATCGCGGCTCTCGCCGCGGCGTCCTTGCCGAAGGTCATGCCGCTCGAGGCGAGCCAGGTCTTTCTCTGGGACGAGGCCGGCAGCCCGGTGGAGCTGGCGTCGTGGCAAGCGGCGGGCAGCGGCGCCGCCGTGCTGACGGTCGGCCAGCTGGCTCGCGCGCGCACACGGGTGGAGCACACGGTCGTCTGCCAGCTGCTGGAGCCTGAGGACGACGAAGGCGGAAGGCCGTTCGTCTGGCTGCCGCTCCGTGCCAACGGCGAGGAGATCGGAGCGCTGGTGGGCACCGGAGCACCGACGACGGACGTCGACCCGGTGCAGCTCGACACCGCAGCCGTCCTGGCTGCCCACGTCGCGGCGTCGCTCGACGCGGCCGTCGTCCTCCGTCGCGAGCGCGAGAGCGCCGTGACCGACCCGCTCACCGGCGTTCTGAACCGCCGCGGCCTGGAGGAGCGGCTCGAGCGTGAGCTCGCGTCCGCCCAGAGGCGGCGCACACAGATGAGCGTGATCGTGATCGACTGCGACGACCTGAAGGAGATCAACGACCGGGCGGGGCACGAGTTCGGGGACGCGCTCCTGCGCGAGGTGGCGGGCGTGCTCACGCGGTCGCTCCCCGAGGGCGCCAACGCGGCGCGGCTGGGCGGCGACGAGTTCGTCGTCACGCTGCCGGAGGCGGACACCGACATGGCCGAGGCGCTCGGCGAGCGCATCCGCGGGATCCTCGCCGACGGCCTCACCGAGGCAGGGTTCCCTCTGCGGATCAGCGCCGGGATCTCCACGTACCCCTTCGACGGCGCGGGGCCCACGGCGCTGCTGCGTGCGGCCGATCAGGCCCTGTACGCCGCGAAGGACGCCGGCAAGGATCGCGTCGCCTCGTTCCAGGAGGTGATCCGGTCAGAGCGGTCGCCGCAGAAGGATGCGCCCAGGGGCGAGCGCAGGCGACGCCCGCCGAGCGACGGGTCGGTGTTGCGCGACGCCGTCGCCGCCACGGAGGCGATCGAGGCCGAGGAGACGACCCGGGGCGTGTGCAACCGGCTCTGCAAGGCGCTCGTCTTCGTCGTCGGCGCGACGGCGTGCTCCGCCTCGAGGGTCGACGGCGACTACGTCGTCGACGTGACCTCGCACGCGCTCCGCGACGTGAAGCTCGGACGGGACGCCGCCTACCGCATCTCCGACTTCCCACTCACTGCGGATGTGCTCCGCTCGGCCGAGCCGCGGGCGATCTCGTTCGCGGACGGCGACGTCGATCCGGCCGAGGCGTTCATCCTCCGCGAGCTGGGCATGAACGCGCTGCTCATGATGCCGCTGCACGTCGGCGATGCGCCGTGGGGCCTCGCCGAGCTCTACGAGATGCGCCTTCGGCGCTTCACCGAGGACGAGGTCTCCGTTGCGCGGTTTCTCGTGAGCCAGGCAGAGCGCAGGCTCGAAATCGTCTCGGCGAACGACCCGCCGCTCAGGCGGCCGCCTGTCTACGAGCTGCCGTCGGAGGGCGTCGTGCGTCGCGGGCCGAGCACGAGATAGGCGCAGTGCCGCTCGTCGCCCGGGAGTGGGGACGGCCCAACCCGGCCCACGAGGTACTCGACGCCGTCGAGCTCGAGCGGGTCTCCGCGTCGGAGCGGTCCGTGCTCGATCTCGGTGAGCCGGTACGCGGGCCCTGGGACGAACAGGAGAAGTGGGGACGGCAGCAGTTTCCTCCGTCGCGATGTCGACCGTGGCGGTTCCGCGGGCATCGAGCTCCCCCTCGCGCGCCGAGACCTCGGACTCGCGAGTGGCGACGGCCTGCTCGCGCAGCTCGACCGCGGCGCGCTTGAGCTCGACCGCTCCGAGCTCGCTGCGCCGACGGGCGATCTCGGCCTCGTCCTCGCGGATCTCGCGCCTCGCGCACCTGCAGCTCGTGGGCCAGCTCGGCGAGCTCCGTCTCGCGGGCCTCGAGATCGGACGCGCCGACACGCAGCACGCGCTCGACCGAGATGCGTGCGTCCCGCACGTTCTCCTCGCGGCGCGCGACGTCGGACACGGTGTCCTCGAGCCGGCGGGCGTGCTCCTCGAGCTCGTGCCGACGCTCTGCGAGGAGCGCCTCGAGGCGTTCCTCGGAGCTCAGGCCGCTCGGCTTCGCGTCGGGATCCACCGACAGCGCTGGTCGTCTGGCTCGTCGTTCGCGTGCCGGTCTCGGCGACGCTCGTAGTGGCCCGGGCTCGTCACTGTGCGCTCCCTTGCTCGGTCGGTCGCTGCCGGCGGGCCGATCCTAAGCCGTCGAGTTCGGAGCGGCCCGCCGACAAGGCGCGAGTTCGCCGGTCGCGCAGCCTCTCCTCCCGCGCCTCCCCCGAAGAGGGTAAAGCCGACGAGGGTCGAAGCCGATATGCCCATCATGGATCCCATCGGCGCACGCCTCCTTGCGGCCCGCATTCGTGCGGGTGTGTCCGTCGGAACGCGGATCGAGCTCGTACGCGACGCGGAGGACGACTCGGGTCTCTGCGCGGGCGATCGCGGCACTGTCGAGGACATCGACGTTCGCGGCCTCGTGCACGTGACCTGGGATCGTGGCATCGCAGTCGAGATCGATCCCGAAGAGACTCCGTTCCGACCGCTCGCAGCGTAGAGAGGCCGGATACGGAGCCCAGGCGAGGAAGCCGCATCGCGGCTTCCTCCGGGCACGCGTGAGCGAGTGGGACGGCTTCGCTGCGGCGCGTTCCGCGGCCTCGCGGAAGGACGTTCTCACCCGTTCGGTTCGGTCGAGGCGTCCCTGCCCGCAGCCCGAAGTCGGCGGTGACGACCGTCGTCGGGATGCCGCCGAAGGTGGGCGGCGGAGCCGCAGCGTACTGGGCGCCGATCCCGACGTCGCGCCAGGTGGGGGAGAGGATGATGGCGCGGTGCGACTTCGACTTGACCCACTCGGCGACCATCTGCCTCGCGTCGAGGCCCTCGGAGGTCGCGAGCAGCGTCTCGCCCACCGACCACGTCTGCCAGCCACGGTTCGTGTAGTGGACGCCGCAGGCGCTTGTCGAAGCTCGTTCCGTCAGCCGACGCGTGGTCGAAGAAGTCCAGCTCGAGCATCGCCCTGGAGTGCGCGACGGCCGGGATCCGCAGCCCGGGCACCTGGCGCACCGGCTGGAGGTCGTGTGCCCGCTCGGACACGATTCAGCTCACGCAGGACCTCGCGCTCGAGCGACTCCTGGCGCTCCACGCCGGCCGCCCGCTGCGGCGTCGCGGCCGACACCGGTCCGGCGGCGATCGCCAGCCCGACCGCGAGTACGACGAGAAAGCGCATCCCGAACACGGCATCGGCCGTTTCGGGTGGGAGGGGTGTCCCTCGAACGAGGGCTGGAGGATCCCGCTACTTGCCGTTCGATCCGGAGCGCGCCGGCGCCCGCGGCCTGTCCGGGCTTGGCGGTCGGCGGGCCCTTCGTCACGGAGGGCGCGCCGTTCGCAGGCTCGCCGCGGCCGCTCGCGCGTCCCGACGAGCTCTTCGGGACGACGGGCTTGATGACCTTGACGGGCTTGGCCTTGACGGGTTTCACGGGCCGTGCCGGCTTCGTCTGACCGGCGGACGGATGCGCGGAGGACTTGACCTTGGCGGCGGGCTTGTTCGCGTGCGCCCGCGCGTTCCCGCGCGAGCCGGTGGGTGTCGCCTGCTTCCGGGCCTGACCCGGCGCCGGCCCTCCGCGCGCCCGCGCCTGCCCTGGAGCGGTCGCCTTGCCCACGGCCTTCCCGTTCGTCACCGAGCGGCCGGGCGCGGCCGCGCTCTTCCCAGGCTTGACGAGCGCGGGAGACGGTGTCTTCTTTCCCTCCTTCGCGGTCAGCTCCGAGGCGCCCACGACGCCGCCCGTCGCGACCGTCGCCGCGGTCGACGACCGCCGCGGCCTTCAGCGCGACCCCGCCCGGCCAGCAGGCCGCCGCCGGCCGCGCCCGCGCCACCTGCGGCTCCGACGCCGGTCGTGGCCACGGCTCCGACTCCGGTGGTCGCAGCGGCTGCGCCGAGACCTGCGGCCGGGAGCGTCGCCGCGGCCGCCGTCCCGTCGAATCCCTTGAACAGGCTGAGCGAGAGGGGCACGGGCACGAGGAGCAGCGTTCGCAGCGCTCCCCGGTGCCGCTGCTGGAGCCGCGCGAAGCTCGCGCAGTCCGGGCACTCGTCGAGGTGCTCCCGCAGCCTGCGTCGCTCCTTGCGACCGAGCCTGCCGTCCGCCGCGCGGGACACGGCGAGCTGCGCCTCGGTGCAGCTGAGGTGGTGCTCGAGCTCCTCGGCGAGCGACCGCCTCGCGCGGAAGAGCAGCGTCTCCAACGCCGACGTGGTCACGCCGAGGATGTCCGCGATCTCGCCGTACGAGCGGCCCTCGAACTCGCGGAGCACGATCGCCTGCCGCTGCTGCGGCGGGATCTTGGAGAGCGCGGTGAGGATCTCGCCGACGGTGGGCCCGTCGTCCTCCGGACTCGATCCGGCGACCTGGTCGTCGAGCTCGACGTGGTGCGGTCTGGACTTCTCCTGCCGGAACCGCTGCTTGATCGTGTTGCTCGCGATCGTGAGCAGCCAGTTCGCGGGCTTCCGCGGCCGGACGCCCTGCTCCAGCGAGCGATAGGCGTTCAGGAAGGTCGTCTGCGTGACGTCCTCGGCGTCCGCGCGGTTCCCGAGGACCGCGAGCGCATACCGGAAGACCGCCGCTCCGTGCTCGCGGTAGAGGTCGTCGAGGGCGCGCGAAGCGGCCTGGCTCGTCTCGGTCACGGCCACGATCACAACGTCGCCCCCGGCGCACGGACGCGCAACCTTCTTCAGGGTTTCTTAACACGTTCCCGCGCAAGAGTCGCCGGCTTGCGGACGTCTACCGTCATGCCATGGCGAACTCCGAGCAGAGCATGCGCTGGATCCTCCTGAAAGGACTCCTGGCGGTCTCCGTCGTCCTCTCGGTCGTCGTGTCGGCGGCACATGCGGTCCCGCCGAACGCGAAGGGGAGCCAACCCGCCACCGTCTCGCAGACGCCGACGAGCGAAGGACAACGCCGCGAAGAAGTGCAAGGCGGAGCGGGCCAAGATGGGCGAGGAGGCCTTCGCCAACGCGTACGGCACGAACGCGAACAAGCGGAACGCGTTCGGCAAGTGCGTGTCCAAGTACGCGAAGGACAAGCCTGCGAAGCCTGAGGACGACGAGGACGACGAGGACGACCAGAAGCAGGACAACGCCGCGAAGAAGTGCAAGGCGGAGCGGGCCAAGATGGGCGAGCAGGCCTTCGCCGACGCGTACGGCACGAACGCGAACAAGCGGAACGCGTTCGGCAAGTGCGTGTCCAAGTACGCGAAGGACAAGCCCAAGCCCGCGAAGCCGTAGCGGGAAGCTTGGCGCGAGGTTCGGGCTCCCCGGGAGCCCGCAGATCGCGACGGTAGGGGGAAGAGACGGGGAGGCCGAGAGGCCTCCTCCGTCTGTGTGCGCCCGCGCCCGCTCGCCGTCGGGCGCGGGCGTGCTCCTAGGTCGAGAGCGGCTCCCAGCGCGGCAGGGTGAGCCGGAGCGTCGTCGGCCCGCCCGGCGCGCTCTCGAGGTCGAACGTGCCGCCAAGCATCCGCGTCCGCTCCGCGATCCCGACCAGGCCGAGCCGGCCGCGCTGCGCGGCTTTCGCGAGCGCGCGCTCGACCTCGAAGCCCATGCCGTCGTCCGTCACCTGCACCTCGATCGCGCTCCGTCGTGCGCGGACGAGGACGGCGACCGTGGTCGCGCCCGCGTGCTCGCGGATGTTGGCGAGCGCCTCCTGGATCGCCCGGAAGACCGTGATCCGCTGCGCCGAGGTGAGCGAGTCCGCCTCGCCCCGGATCTCGAGGTTCACCGTGATGCCGGTGCGCTCCGCGAAGTTGTCCACCTCGCGGTGGAGGATCTCGCCCAGCGGGCGGCTGATGACGCTCTTCGTCTCGAGTGAGTGCGCGATCTCGCGGAGATCGTGGTCGAGCGAGACGAGGCGCGCCGTGAGGTCGTCGAAGCGTCCCACCGCCTGCTCGCGGTGGCGCTCGAGCACGAAGGGATAGACCTGCTCCTGGAGCAGCCGGACGTCGGCGGCGAGCGCGAGGACGTCCTGGATCGGCCCGTCGTGGAGGTCGAAGCCGAGGCGCATGAGGCGCCGCTCGGACGACTGGACGAGCGTCCGCTCACGGTCCGCCGAGTACTCGAGCAGGTGCTCTCGCTCGATGACCGGCGCGAGCGCGGTCGCGACCACGCCCAGGAAGGCGTCGGCGATCTCGGGCTCCGCCGAGCCGAGGCGGCCGACGATCGCGGCGTACGGCTTGCCGTAGCGAAGCACGGGCACGGAGCGGAGCTGCGACCCGCCGAGGAGTGAGAGGCGCGAGCGCTGGCGGAGCGCCGCCTTCGCCTCGGCCCGCACGCGCCGGCTCGGGCGGCCGCCGTCGCCGAGGGACATGATGCAGTCCAGGGCGCTCGTCGTCCGCTGCCAGAGGCTCACATCGCCGAGCACGTCGAACGCGAGCAGCAGGTTCAGCTGGACCTCGACGGCGAAGAGCGGCGGGAGCTCGAGCAGGCGGGCGCTCGACACCGTCTGGCCGAAGAGCGCGAAGCGGGCGGCGGGCAAGGGGAGCGCGCACGCCTCGGCCACGACCGCCGCGGCGCCGCGCACGTCCGCCCCGTCGAGCTCGAAGGCGGAGGCCAGCTCGACCATCGCGGACGCCGCGTACCAGATCGAGGCGAGCCCGTCGCCGATGTCGTCGTCTCCGAAGCCGTCCCTGATCTTGCGGGCGTCGACGAGCACCGTCTCGAGCACGCCGCGAACCTCCTCGGGGCATCCCTCGAGGAAGTACGCGTGCAGCCGGGCCAGCGCCTCTTCCGACTCGCCTCGCAGCTCGCGGCGCGGTTGCAGCGTCGGCCGTGAGAGCGGAACACCGGCCCCCGTGCCCACGCCCGTCCGTGCGTCGAACGTCATTCAGCCCCTCTCGCGGCGACTCCGGATCCGTTCACGACGCAACTCACACTTCCTCCCCTCGGCGCGCGTCACGTCGCGCGCGTCACTGCACCACCGTCGGCGCGCCGCTCGGGGCGCTCTCGGTGAGGTGTCGCTCGATGTCGAGGAGCATCTCCTCCGTCTCGTTCCACCGGTCGAAGACCCGCACACCCGTCGGGGTGCGACCGCCGGTGTCGGCGGCGATCACGATCGGCACCTCCGGACGGGCCGTCCGCGCCGCGTTCGCCGTGCGAAGCGCGTCGGCGATCCGATCCGCGCCGTCGAGCACGGCGAGGTCGAGGGTGGGGTCGTCGAGGACGCCCTGCGTGAGCTGCTCGGGAGTCGTCTCCTGCACCTCGAGGTCGCGTCCGTCGAGGAGGAAGCGGGCGAGCCGCATGAACCGCGGGTCGCGGCTGGCGACGAGCACGCGCGCGCGCGGCTCGTCGTCGTCGGCGTCGAGGGGTGACGACCCTCCGGTCCTGCCGGGCGTCGGCCGCGCTCCGTGACGCCCAGGCGACGCGGTCGCCGACCTCGAGGCCCCTGCGGCGGCACTCACCCGCCGCGAGCTCGACCACCTCGCGCGCTCCGCGGCAGGACACGGTCCGCCACGGCCGGACGTCGTGCTCGATCTTCATCACGACCTGGTCCGCGTCGAGGAAGACGGCGTCGATCGGGAAGCGCATGAACGCCGTGTGGATGCTCCAGCCGGGCCGCAGCACCATACCCTCGCCCTCGCGCAGGTAGCGCCGCCCGAGGAGGCCGCGCATGCGGCGGTGGGCGCGGTCCGAGACGACGACGCGCTCGCAGACGATCCGACCGTCTTCCCGGCGGAGCGTCAGCGTCGCCATGCCGCTAGGCCAGTGCGTCGATGATGTTGATCGCCATCGGGACGAGGATGACGATGAACATCGCGGGGAAGATGAAGAAGATCAGCGGGAAGAGCATCTTGATCGGCATCTTCTGCGCGATCTCCTCCGCTCTCGCCTTGCGCCGCTTCCGCATCTCGAGCGAGAGGTTCCGCATGGTCGCGCCGATCGAGACGCCGAGCCGCTCGCCCTGGGTGAGGGAGCGGACGAAGATGCGCATGTTCGGCGCGTCCGCGCGACGGCCGAGGCTCTCGACGGCCTGCTGAACGGTGAGGCCCATCCGCTGCTCCTGCAGCGTGAGCCGGAGCTCCTGGCCGAGCGGGTCGGACAGGCTCTCCGAGGCGACGCGCATCGACGCGAGGATCCCGAGGCCGGCCTCGATCGTGACGACGAGGAGGTCGATCATGTCCGGGAGCTGGCGGTCGATCTGCGTGAAGCGCGCGCGCTTCTTCAGCTCGACGTAATAGAGAGGCGCGAACCAGCCTCCGACGCCGACGACGGCGGTCAGGATGACCGCCATGACGAACGAGCCGCCCATCGCCGGGACCAGCCAGAACGTCAGCAGGGCAAGGCCCACGGCGGCGAGGACCTGGTAGCCGAGGATCTTCCGCGGCGTGGTCTGGTACATACCCGCCGAGATGAGCTGCTCGCGCACCTTCTGCTCGCCGCTCCGCGAGGTCCTCCGGCCGACGATGTCGCCGAGCCGTCCCGCGAGGGAGTCGAGCGGGCGCCTGGAGGCGTCGACCTCCGAGCCGCCGGTGTTCTCGGCGACGTAGCCGTACGTGCCGATCTGGTCGATCGTCAGGTTGGAGCCGCGGGCGCGGCCGAGGTTGACGACGAGGATCGCGATCCCCGCTCCGAGGAGCAGGACGCCGGCGAGTGCGAGCAGGGTGAGGTTCACGTCAGACCTCCACTTCCGCGATCTTCTTGATCGAGTACGAACCGATCATGACGAGGACCACGCCGATTGCCAGGAAGACCTGTCCGATCGTCGTGTGGAGCAGCGGGTCGAGGTAGTCCCCACCCGTGAAGCTCAGCACGAGGAGCAGGAAGATGGGCAGGCTGGTGAGGATCCACCTCGAGATCCTGGCCTGCGCGGTGAGCACTACCACGAGACGGCGGAGCTCCATGCGGCCGCGGATCGTCTCGGCGACGCGGTCGAGCACCTCGGCCGTGTTACCGCCGGCCTCGCGCTGGAGCTTCATCACCATCGCGACCTGCTCCGCGTCGTAGCTCTCCATGCGGCGGGCCATCACCATGAGGGCGTCGTCGAGCGGGACGCCGAGCTGCTCGTCCTGGAGAACGCGCCGGAACTCGGACTTCGAAGGCTCGTCGGCGCTCTCGACCATGACGGACATCGCGCCCATGATCGAGTGGCCCGTCCGCATCGCGCCCGCGAGGACGTCGAGGTTGTCCGGCAGCTGCTCGTCGAACGACGACTTCACCTTCTTCACCTTGTGCGAGACGATGAACCGCGTCACGAACGGCGCCGCGACGCCGACGAGCAGCCCCCACAGCGACTGGAGGATGATCGCCGCGGCGAGCGAGGCGAAGATCCCGCCGACGATCGTCCAGAAGAGCAGCGCGAGCGGGGAGATCGTGATCCCGCCGACCTCGACGTCGTTCTCGAACCGCTGCCAGGAGCGGAGACCGCCGATCCTGCGCTGGGCCTGCTGGGCGAGCAGCGCCGCCACCTCGGCCCGGCGGGCGCGCGACTCGTCCTCGGTCGGCACGGTCACGTACATCGCCATCCGTCGTCGCAGCGAGCGCTTGCGCGCCTCGAGCGCGGTCATGATCGCGAAGCCAATGAGCGCGAGCACCGCGATCACGATGAACACCATGAGGTACGGGGAGATGATGACCTCGTCCGTCCAGCTGCGGTCGAACGTCCCGCGCGGCTCGACGTCGAGCGTGGGCGTCGTGTAGCTGGCCGTCGCGGGAGCAAACCCGGCGACGATCATCTTGACGACGGCCTCGCGCTCGGGCGGGAGCAACGAGCGGTAGGTGACCTCGTACTCGCGCGAGAGCTGCTGGCCGATCTCCTCGAAGATCGACTCGAGCGCTGCGGGGGAGGAGCTCTCGACGTAGGAGCCGCCCGTCCGCTGCGCGACCGCCTTCAGCGTCGCCGGATCGTACTGCGGCGACTTGAGCCCGACGGAGATCACGCGGGTGTTGGCGTCGTCGAGCGCCGCGAGCGCGTCGGCGCGGCCCGCGTCGCTCCCGTACGTCCGTGCCGTCGGAGAGGAGGACGACCGTCGTCCGCTCCAGCCCCTCGTCCTTGGCCATCTCGGACGCGTTGATCAGCGCGTCGTAGATGTGCGTGCCCTCGGCCAGCGGCGGCGCCTCGGCGACCGCCTCCGACAGCTCCTTCGGGTCGGTGGTGAAGCCGGTGAGGACGTTGTCGTCGGGACCGAAGACGACGATCGCGACGGGCAGGTCCTCCTTGCGCTCCGCGAGGAATGCCCTCGCCGCCGCCATCGCGCCCTCGATCGGCTTGCCCTCCATGCTGTTGGAGGCGTCGATGAGGAGGATGGCGCCGCTCGACTCACCGGGCGGCTGCACGCCGAGCCCGACGACCGGGCCGCCGTTCTCGGTGATCGTGAGCTGCTCGGTCGTCAGCGGCTGCGTCTTCGGCAGCTCGACGACGTACGCGCGGTCCGGGAACGCGGAGCCCGGCGCCTCCGAGATCTGGATCGCCGCCGCGCTCTGCCCCATGCCCGCGACGGGCGCGATGAGCGCGGCCAGCGCCGCGCTCGCGAGCCCGATCAGGACGAGGCGCTTCACCCTGCTGCACCCCTGCGCTCTTCGAGCGACGTGACGCGCTCTCCGAAGACGCTCTGCGGGAGCTCGATGCCGCGCTTGCGGAACTTCTCGAGGAAGACCGGGCGCAGGCCGGTCGAGCGGAGCCCGCCCGTGATCGTGCGGTCGGGTGCGACCGACTCGATCTCGAACTCGAAGATGTCCTGGAGCTGGATCACGTCCGACTCCATGCGCAGGACCTCGGTGACCGCGACGACGCGGCGCGAGCCGTCCTCGAGGCGGTCGATGTGCACGAGGAGGTCGAGCGCGGACGAGACGTGCTGCCGGATGGCGCGCAGCGGGAGGTCGTAGCCGGCCATCATCACCATCGTCTCGATGCGGTGGAGCGCGTCGCGCGGGGAGTTCGAGTGGACGGTCGAGAGCGACCCGTCGTGCCCCGTGTTCATCGCCTGGAGCATGTCGAGCGCCTCGGCGCCGCGAACCTCGCCGACGACGATCCGGTCCGGCCGCATGCGGAGCGAGTTCCGCACGAGGTCGCGGATCGGGATGTGGCCCTCGCCCTCGATGTTCGGCGGGCGCGCCTCGAGCCGGAGGACGTGCCGCTGGTGGAGCTGGAGCTCCGCGGCGTCCTCGATGGTGACGATGCGCTCGTTGTTCGGGATGGCCGAGGAGAGCGCGTTCAGGAGCGTCGTCTTCCCCGAGCCGGTACCTCCGGAGATGAGCATGTTCAGCTGGGCCTCGACGCAGCGCGAGAGGAACTCCACCGACGCCTCGGAGAGCGACCCGATGTTGATCATGTCCTCGAGCGACAGGCGCCGCCGGCTGAACTTCCGGATCGTCATGAGCGGGCCCGAGAGCGACAGCGGCGGGATGATCGCGTTCACGCGGCTGCCGTCCGGCAGGCGCGCGTCGACCATCGGCGACGACTCGTCGATGCGCCGGCCGATCTGCGACACGATCTTGTTGATGATGCGGCGCAGGTGCGACTCGTCCGTGAAGCGGACGGTCGTCTCGTAGAGCTTGCCGCCGCGCTCGATCCAGATGTCGTCGGGGCCGTTGCACATGATCTCGGTGATCGAGTCGTCCGCGATCAGGCGCTCGAGCGGGCCGTAGCCGAGGATGTCGTCGAGGATCTCGGACGTCAGGCGCTCGCGGTCCTCGCGGGCGATCCCGGCCTCGTCGTTCAGGAGCCGGCGGATGTCCGCCGTGACGCGGTCACGGAGCTCGTTCGGGTCGATCGCGACGTTGAAGAGCTGCGGTCCGAGCTCGGAGATGACCGACATGTGGATGCGGTTCTTCAGCTCGGCGAAGGGCTCCTGCTCGCGAGTCGGACGCCGGTCGCCGCTGATTCGCTCGTGGAGTTCCATGGGCTATGCCTTCCTTCCGAAGAGCCGACGCTTGGAGCCGCCCGAGGACGACGCGGCGGCTGCTGCCGCTGCCGCCACGGGGACGTGCTCCTCGGCCGCCGCGGTCTCGCCCATCAGCAGGTTCGCCAGGCGCGCGAACGCCTCCGCCGGCTCCGACTGGGGCCGGGCGACGACGATCGGGATGCCCTCGTTGACCGTGCGCGGGATCTCGCGGTCGGACGGGATGAAGACGTCGGGGGTGCGACCGAGCACCGCCTCCACGTCGGACTGGCTGATGCCGACGCGGCTGTGGGCGCGGTTGAGGAGCAGGAAGATGTTCTCGTTGGGGTACTTCATCAGCTCGAGCGTCTCGAGCCCGAGCTTCGTGTTCTTCAGGGAGAGGGAGTCCAGCATCCCGACCATGACGACCTCGGTCGAGCTGTCGATCGAGGTGATCACCTCGGCGGTGAAGCCCGGAGGCGTGTCCACGACGACCCAGTCGAAGTGGGCCCGCATGATCGAGTAGATCTCGCGCAGGAGCTCGGCCCCGACGGCGCTCGCCTGGTCGGGGCGCCGCGGCGCGATGAGCGTGCGGACTCCCGGAGGAGTGCGTCGAGAGGAACGAGTCCAGCTTGTCGAAGTCGAGCGTGCCCGGCGACTGCGCCAGGTCGTACACCGTCCGCTCGGGCGGCAGCCCGAGGCAGAGGGCGACGTCGCCGAACTGGAGGTCGAGGTCGATGAGCGCCACGCTCTGCCCGCGCTGGGCGAGGGAGACCGCGAGGTTCGTCGACGTGAGCGTCTTGCCGGTGCCGCCCTTGGGCCCGAGGACGCAGACGAGGCGCGAGTTCTCGGCGGCCTCGGGCGTCTTGTCGCCCTCCTTCCGCGCGAGCATCTTGTGCACCTCGAAGCGCACCTGCTCCGGGGTCGCCGGGAGCATGACGATGTCGTCTGCGCCGGCCTCGAACGCGCGCCTGAGGAAGCCGTTCGGCGACCCGTGACCCAGGACCATGACGTTCAGGTCCGGGTTCTGGCGGGCCACCGCGTCCAACAGCAGGAGGGCACGGTCCGAGTAGCCGGCGCAGGCGACGAGGAGCAGGTCGGCCGGATGGCTGCGTAGCCATCCGAGCGCCTCGTCGGCCCCGGAGACCACCGCCGCGATGTTGAAGTCGGCGTCGGAGGGCAGGGAACCCTGCACGTCCTCCGGGTCGACCCCGGGCTCGACGGCGAGAAGTGCTGTGACCGGGCGGCTCGGCATCAGACTCTTCGTGCTACCTGGTTACCGTCGAGGAGTTCGCGGTCGTGTTCGCGGTCTTCGTCGCGCCGATGACGGGGCGAAGGACGAACCAGAGCTGCGTGTTGTCCTGGGCGTACGCCCAGTCGGCCGCGTCCTTGGTCTTGATCTTGACGACGAGGTTCCCGCCGCCGCTCGGTCCTGCGACCGTCGGGATGGCGAGCACCTTGACGTTCGGCCGGAAGAGCTTCACGACGCCGGCGAGGGCCATGTAGACGTCCACGGAGTCGCCGATCTGCACCTGCGAGGTGCTCCCGCGCACGCTGTCCAGCGAGATCGAGATGGCGCGCTCGTCCTTGGTGATCTGCGAGTCCACGGAGAGCGTGTCGCTCGCCGCGAAGTCGGTCGCGGTGAACTGCTGGCCGGGGAAGATGTCGGCCGACGCCGCGCGGCCCGCGAGGTACGACGGGTCGGCGATCGCCCCGACCTCGACCTCCTTGCGCGGGAGCGTGGTGGGCGCGTACATCGACTGGCTCGCCACGATGTTGCCCGGCGTCCCCTTGGGGATGAGCTGCTTCGCCACGAGGACGGGGGTCGGAGCGTTCTCGCCGCCCACGCGCGCGCGGTAGCGGTCGAGGTAGACGACGAGCAGGATCGCGGCGAGGACGATCGCGCCGATGCCGAGGGCGATCGCCCAGGCGCGGGACGACATCCTGCCGGAGACCTTGCTGGTGAGTGTGTTGGACATGACTTCCTCTCTCCTTGTGCTGTACCTGGCTCGTTCTATGTCGGCATGAACGGGCGACTACATGAGTGGTCGAATTGCTCGCCTACAGGAGATCAATCGACCAGGACGGCAACGCACGGCTGTGCGCTCCTGCCGGGGTTGCAGATCCGGCCGCTCGGCGTCGCCCCCGGGGCCGGGATGACCCAGTTCAGGATGTGGCCCCAGACGGCGTAGCCGCTGCCGTTGCCGCCCCCGAGGTCGAGGTCGTTCGGCGGCGCGTTCCCCGGGCAGGGGTCGTCGATGCCGAGGCTCCCGTTTCCGTTGATCCGGCCGAACCCGGTGATGTAGACCTCGATGAAGCCGGTGATCGGGTACGTGTTCTGGCCGCTGCCGGTGAACCCCTCGGTCGTCGTCAGGAAGATCGTCACGATCCGCGGGTCGCCCGGGTTGAAGTTCGTGCCGTGGGTGCCTTCCGCGTACCCGTACGGCGGGGTGCCCGTATAGCCGTTGGGCGTGTCCTTGTCCCAGTAGTTGCGGCCCTTGATGAACTGCGGCCCGCCGTTCGCGCCGCCCGGGCACTGGTTCGCGTTCTTGTTGCCGAAGAAGCGGCCCTTGAGACCCTTCTCGAGCTGGTTCATCGAGCCCGTCGGCCGGGTCTTGATGCAGCGGAGCGGCGGCCAGTTCGTCCAGGGCGGCCCCGGGTTCGGCTGCTGGAAGATCGAGTTCTGCGACGGGCAGAGCGGCGTGACGTCGAACAGGTGGCGCGCGTACCAGGGGCTGCAGCCCTTGATCACGCCGTCCTCCAGGATCTGGCCCTGCGGGATGTTCGGGTCGCAGTCGAGCGCGCCCATCTGGCTCGAGCCGGTGCCGTCGTTGAAGAGGATCGGCTGGTCGTTCGCGCTGACCGCGATGCCGCCCTTGAGGCCCGAGGTCGACGATGAAGCAGCGGTTGCCGCCGGTGCGCGCGGCCGCCGCGAGCGGGTTGGTCAGGTCGGGAAGCTGGTTACAGCCGGAGGACTGTGTCAGCGTGAGCCACTGGACGGAGCTCGAGTACGTGCTGAGCCCGCGGAAGGCCTGCTGCACGGGTGCCGCGAGGACTCTGCGCGTTGTTCGTCGGCGCCACGCTCGTTCCGAGACTGGCCGGTCCCCGTGTGGTACCAGCGGCAGTTGTTGTTGAAGCCGTTGAGGCCCGGTCCGCAGTTCCCGGGGTTCGGGCTGACGGTCGAGCCCTTGACGCGGATCTGGATCGCGACGGCGTTGGCGCGCGAGCCGGCGGTCAGATCCAGGTTCTGGTACGAGTCGCCGCCCGTCGTCGAGTACGTGACGTCGCCCGACGCGTTCGGGCTCGAGGGCTGGAGCTCGCAGTTGTTGCCGTAGTTGCAGAAGGTGGAGCCGTCCGACCGCACGAGCGTGCCTACTTCACCTCGACGTTCGAGGCCACGCGCGTCTGCACGACCTGGACCGGGTTCCCCGGCGGGTCCTCCATCACGCTGCCCGTGTCCACGACCACCCGCAGGCGGGCGTGGCAGCCGTTGCTCGGGTGGGCGTTGAAGTAGCCGGTTCCGGCGGTCCCGTTCACGAGGCAGTCGCCCTGGTTCTCGAGCCACGCGTCCTGGAGCTGCGGGGGGCCGTTCGAGACCGTCGGCGTCGGGTAGCCGCGGATGAACTGGAGCCCCGACGCGATGTTCTCGTTCGGCCACGTGCCCGTGTTCGAGTAGTAGCAGTTGACGATCTGGACTGCGCTGCCCTGGTTGCAGAGCTGGTTCACCGTCGTGAAGCCCTCGTCCTCGAAGCAGGGTGCAGCCGACGTCTTGATCTTCGTGTTCCCGTTCGGGAGGTTCGTGTTGCACGCCCCCCGGAAGCTGATCGCGATCGCGACGCTCGACCCGGCCGGGGGCGCGAAGTTCGCCCAGCTCCCCGCCATGTCCTCGCTGTTCAGCGTCGACCAGCCCTGGAGCCCGGCCGGGAGGCCGGTGATCCCGTTGTTCTGCACGAAGTACTTGACGGCCGAGGATGTTGCCGTTCTGGTGGTTGTAGAACACCGCCGCCATGCTGTCCGGCACGGGCGCGCGCACGGCGATCGGGAGGAGCCCGGTGACGCCCTCCGCCTCCTGGATCTCGACGCGGGCTCTTCGCTTGATGTCCGGGAAGAGCGGGATGAGGCTCGCGAGCGGGAACGAGTTGTCCTCGGTGACCTTGACGTCGAGGATGTTCGCGGCACAGACCGACGCGTTCAGAGGGTCGTTCCTCTCGACCGGTGCGGGGTTCGAGTCGTCGTCGTACCAGGCGCTGCCGTTCAGCACCGTATGGATGCTGCTGTTCGGGACGCCGCCCACCTGCGGGTTGTTCGAGCCGGCGTAGGCGCGCGCGAGCGCCTCGATCCTCGTGTCGATCTCGCTCTGGCACGGGAAGCCCCACCCGGTCGCGCCGGCGAAGGCACCCGCGTCCGCCTTCGTCTGGAGCTTCTTCCCGTGGACGTACCAGTTCCCGATGCCGATCACGAATGCGCACAGCGCCAGGAGGACGGGGATGAGGAGTGCGAAGATGAGGACGACCTGGCCGCGCTCGCGTGCCGTATCCGGGCGAGAGGGCGTCATGGACACACCGTCGTGACCACGTGCGTGGCATCCTGCTCGAGCCTCATCGTTGCCTCTCCTCTCAACTCGATCTGCCCGATCTCGAGAATGGGCAAGAAGTTGAAGTCGCTCTTGACACGGACTCGGACCGGCGAGCCCGCCTTCCCGTCGTTGGTCACATCCCCGTCGTTCTCCCAGGCGATCTCCACACATGCGGTGTCGTGGAGGCCCTTCGATGCTGCCTGGCAACGGAGATAGGTCGCGAGTGAGGTCCCGGCGGGAGGGGCGCCGGCACAGGAGTTCGCCTGCGTGAACCACGCGGTCGATGCGCAGGTGCCAACCGCGGTCCGGTCGCACCCGGGCCAGTGGTTCACGACGGCCATCCTGCGCGCCCTGGTTGGCGATGCGGTTCGAGTCGAGCCAGAAGTTGAGGCCGATGCCGAACTGGATGATCCCGGCGACGAGGATGAGCAGCGGAAACAGGATCAGCGCGAACTCGACCATGGCCTGGCCGCTCTCGGGGCCTGACCCCCGACGCCGCATGTGTTCATCGTTTCTGGCCACGTGATCTCGCGCGCTCTCCCTATCGGACAGAGCCGGGTGGAACATGAGCGTTGTCTCCCTCCCCTGGGTAGACGAGCTCGACTGCATGACTCTCCCCATTGTGCCCTCGACCTGACGATTTCGAAAGTGCGATGTCTTCATCGCTCCCCCAAAGCGTATGCGCCGGCCCGGTCGAGGGGGTAACCGGGCCGGCGCACATGGTGCCGCCGCTGCCGTCGATTGCTCGACGGTGTGGCTCTGGTCCTACGGGCCAGGCGCGTTCGAGACGCTGCTGGCCGCGTCCGAGAACAGACCCCGGAGCACGTTGCGCAGGAAGAAGAGCGCGATGATGATGGCAATTGCGAGGAAGCCGAGCAGAATCGCGTACTCGGTCGTCGTCTGGCCATCTTCGCGGTTGCGGAGCTCGTACGCTGCAACCTGAGCCCGAACCACTGCGCGAAGAAGCAGATCGCTCATTTTGGAGGAACCTCCTCCCTAACGTGTCGCGGAGTGTGGAAGCACTCCTGTCTGGCAAGTCCGCCCGCCTTCCGGGGGCCGTACTTCAGGTTCGGAGCGAACGGCCTTTCCTGCAACCGGCCGAAGGATGGGTTCCGACTAGACCTTCGGCTCCTTCGGGGCATCCGGGTGATTGCCGATCATCCCTTCCAGTGAGGTCGGCCGCCGACGCACCTCA
The DNA here is from genome assembly GCA_963705535.1 of uncultured Actinomycetes bacterium. Lineage (GTDB taxonomy): Bacteria > Actinomycetota > Thermoleophilia > Gaiellales > Gaiellaceae > GMQP-bins7. Next base: position 200,217 of record CAVPJY010000002.1, on the reverse strand, counting down.
GCTCTGGACCCCGACGCCGCGTGAGACGTCACGCCCGGGCCTGCTGACGGTCGCCCTCCTGTTCGTCGCCGTGCTCTGGACGCTCGGGCGTCGTGAGCATGAGCGTCGGCCTAGGGACTCCTCGGCTGGGACGTCCGCTTCGCGTACCTCCCGGCGGCCGAGGCCGTCCTCGACGGCGGGTCTCCGTACCCCGCGCTCGACGATCCCATCCTGCTCGACCAGAAGGGATACGTCTATCCCCCGCAGCTCCTCTTCCTGGTGATCCCGCTGACGTTCCTGCCCGGTCGCGCTCGCCGGGATCGTCGTTGCGGTCGGGCTGGTCGCGCTCGTCGTGGCCACGCTCCGCCTCCTCGGCGTGTCCGACGTCCGCTGCTACGCGGCGGCCTTCCTGTGGATGCCGACGATGAGCGGCGTCCTGCTCGCGAACGTCTCCATCCCGCTCGCGTTCGCGGCGGCCGTCGTCTGGCGGTACCGCGACGCGATCTGGCCGCCGGCCGTGGCGCTGGGGCTGACCGTCTCGGCGAAGCTCCTCTTCTGGCCGTTGCTCGTGTGGACGGTCGCCACGGGCCGCCTGCGGGCCACGGCGTGGGCGATCGCGATCGGCGCCGGTGTCACCCTCGCCGCGTGGGCCGCGATCGGCTTCGACGGCCTCGCCGGGTACCCGGACCTCCTGCGGCGGCTCTCCGACATCCAGTCCGAGAACAGCTACTCCTTCGTCGGCATCGCCCACACGCTCGGGCTCCCCGGATGGGTCGGGCAGGCGCTCATGCTCGCTGTCCGGCGGGACGCTCGTCGTCCTCTGCGCGGTCTTCGCGCGACGGGGCGACGACTTCCGCTCCTTCACCTCCGCGCTCGGCGCGACGCTGGCCTTGAGCCCGATCGTCTGGCTCCACTACCTCGTCGTGCTGCTCGTGCCCGTCGCGATCGCGCGCCCGCGCTTCACGCTCCTCTGGCTCCTCCCGGTCCTGCTGTGGACGAGCCCGAAGCCCGGTTACGCGGAGGGGGTGCAGACCTTCCCGCCGGCGATCGCCGTGACGATCCTCCTCGTCGTCCTCCTCACCCGCCCGCGGCCGCGCGAGGCGCCCGGAGGCGCCGGAGCCGGTGCCCGCGTGAGCGTGGCCGCGGGGCCGTCGAGCACGCTCGAGCCCGTGCGACCGCGGGCGCGGATCGAGTGGCTCGCGTCGGTCGCCTTTCTCGGCGTGATCCCGGCCCTCGCCGTCGTCACGTTGTTCGTGGCCACGGTGCAGGACGACTCCGTCGCGATCGACTTCCGGCAGTTCTACGGCGCTGCCGAGGCGATCCTGCGCGGCGACAGCCCGTATCGGTCCGGCGAGGTCGTCACGGAGTGGGGCGGCCCGTATCCCTATCCGCCGCTTCCCGCGCTCACCGCGATACCGCTGACCGTGCTCCCGTTCCAGGCTGCGGGGCTCCTCGTGATGGCGTCGCTCGTCGGCGCCGCGCTCGCTCACGCTCTGGGCGCTCGACGTGCGCGACTGGCGCTGCTACGGGCTCGCGCTGCTCTGGCCGCCGGTGCTCTCGGCGATCCAGACGGGCAACGTCACCCTCTGGCTGGGCCTCGCCGCCGCGCTCGCGTGGCGGTTCCGCGACCGGCTCGTCCCTCCGGCGGCGAGCCTCGGCGACCACGCTGGCCGCGAAGTTCTTCCTGTGGCCGCTCGTCGTCTGGCAGGCGGCGACGCGCAGGTACGCGAGCGCCGCGCTCTCGGTCGCGATCGGTGCGGCCTTGCTCCTCGTCTCCTGGGCCGTGATCGGCTTCGCGGGCATGACCGACTACCCGGACCTCGCGCGGACGCTCGAGGAGACAGTCGGCGAGGACTCCTACACGGTCTACATCGTCGGGCTCGACCTGGGCCTCCCGTCGCCGGTCGCCCGCGGGATCTGGCTGGCGCTCGGGCTCGCGCTCGTCGCGGCAGTCGTGCTCGTCGGCCGGCGGGGAGGAGAGCGGAGCGCGTTCGTCCTGGCGATCGCCGCGTCCCTCGCCCTCACGCCGATCGTATGGCTGCACTACTTCGCGCTGCTGCTCGTCGTCGTCGCGCTCGCGCAGCCGACGCTCGGGCGCGATCTGGTTCGTCCCGCTCGCGATGGTGATCACACCCGGCAGCGGACATCCGCCGCCGTTCGAGACGGCGGCGACGCTCGCGATCGCGGCGTTGACCGTCGGTCTCGCCCTTCGGACCCTTGCCCGTCGGCACGAGCCCATGCGGTCCGACTTCGAGCCCTCCGCGTCGCCCGCACGGCGCGAGCGGCATGAGCGACCGGGTCGTGTCGACCGGCGGAGTCGAATCCCACGCGTCGAGCCGTGTTTCGTTCCTCGCATGGGTTCGCACGCGAGCGTCGACGCTCACCGTGTGGACGGCGATCCTTGTGTGGGCGATCGTGTTGTTCGCTCTAGTCCGCGATCGCTTTCTCGAGTTCGGCTATGCCCGCTACGACCTCGGCCACATAGTGCAGGCGGTCTGGAGCACCGCTCACGGCCGGCCGCTCGAGACCACGAACAGTCTGACCGGCGAGCAGATGGCCCGTCTCGGGTTGCATGTCGACCCGATCCTCGGGCTGCTCGCGCCGCTCTGGATCGTGGCGCCGACACCCCTAACGCTCGCCGCCGTCCAGATCGCTGGTGTCGGGCTGGGTGCGCTCCCCGTCTTCTGGCTCGCTCGCCGCCACTCGGGCTCGGAGCGCGCCGCGACGCTCCTCGCCCTCTCGTACCTCGCCTATCCGTGGATCGGGTGGACAGCCGTCGACGCGCTTCATCCGGTGACGCTCGCGATTCCGCTCTTCCTCTACTGCGTGTGGTTCCTCGACACGGGCAGGCTCGTGCCCTTCGCGGCCTGCGCGATCCTCGCCGCCGCGACCGGAGAGCTCATGGGGCTCGTCGTCGCTGCGCTCGGGATCTGGTACGCGCTCGCGCGGGACGAGCGGCGCGTGGGCTTTGCGATCGCTGCGTTGGGCGCAGTCTGGACGTCGATCGCGCTCAACGTCGTCGTTCCGGCGTTCTCGGGCGAAGCGAGCATCTTCTACGGGTTCTTCGACGAAGTCGGCGGCTCTCCGTCAGGCCTTCTCCGGGCGCTGGTCACGGAGCCGTGGACCGTCCTTCGGGCCGCGAGCCACGGCGGCGACCTCCTATACGTCTTCGCGCTCGTGGCGCCACTCGCCGGAGTTTTCCTGCTCGCACCCGGGTTGGCCGCGGTCGCCGTGCCGCAGCTCGGGGTCAACCTCCTGGCTGGCTTCGACTCGACGACGGATCCGCACGCGCACTACATCGCAGGGATCGTCCCGTTCCTGTTCGCCGCTGCCGCGATCGGCCTCGGACGGCTCGCTCCGCGTCTTCGGACCGCGGCCGCCGTGTACGTGCTGGGCCTCGTCACTGCGGCCTCGGTCATCCTCGGGCCATGGCCGGGGGCGCTGGGAGGCACGTCGGCGACGTACTGGAGAGGGACGCGGGACGAGACCGTCGCCGCACTGAATCGAGCCGTCGCCATCGTGCCGGAAGAAGCGCCCGTCACGTCGACGGGGAGGGTGGGGTCGCATCTTGCCGCTCGGCGCTACGCGTACGCGATCCCCGTTGTAGGCCGTGCCGAGTGGATCGTGCTCGACACGTCCGACACGTGGATCCCGAAGGGCGCGAGCGGCACCGCAGATCCTGATGCGTTCGCCACCTTCACGAGGGCGATCCAGCGCAGCGCGGAGTGGGAGAAGGTGTTCGAGGAGGACGGCGTCGTCGTCTTCCGAAGGGCTCGCCCGTGAGCTCCGTGCGACCGATGCAGAGTGAGAACTCTGTGGCAACCGTCGTCGATGCCCTGGGGGAGCACGCCTGGGCGATCGCCGTGTGGGCGGCGATGATCGGCTGGACGGCCGTCCTCTTCTCCGTCGTCCGCGGGGCCTACCTCGACTTCCGGCTCGGCCGCTTCGACCTCGGGAACATGGTGCAGGCCGTCTGGAGCACGACCGACGGCCGTCCGCTCGAGATGACCCACGGCTCGACCGGCGAGCAGGTCGTGCGCCTGGCGGCCGCACGTCGACCCGTTCCTCGTTCTCCTCGCGCCGCTCTGGATCGTCTGGCCGTCCCCGCTCGCCCTCGCCCTCGCGCAGGTCGCGGTGACGTCCCTCGGTGCCCTGCCGGTCTTCTGGCTGGCGCGGCGCCACCTCGACTCGGATCGCGCGGCCGGTCTCCTCGCGCTCGGCTACCTCGCGTATCCGTGGATCGCCGTGAGCGCGGTCGGCGCGATCCACCCCGTCACCTTCGCGATCCCCCTCTTCCTCTTCTGCGTCTGGTTCCTCGATACGCACCGCCTCGTGCCCTTCGCGTTGTGCGCGGCCGTCGCGATGACGACGGGAGAGCTCATGGGCCTGCCCATCGCCGCCCTCGGCGTCTGGTACGCGCTCGCCCGTGGCAGGCGAAGGGCGGGCGGGCTGATCGCGGTCGCGGGCCTCGCGTGGTCGTTCGTCGCCGTCTACTTCGTCGTCCGCCACTTCGCCGGGGAGTCGAGCATGTACTACGGCTTCTACGACGAGGTGGGCGGCTCGCCGCAGGGCGTCGTGCGAATGCTCTTCACCGATCCCGTGACGGTGCTCCGGGCGCTCGTCGAGGGGCACGACGTCGTGTATCTCGTCTGGCTCGGGCTGCCGCTCCTCTTCCTCTTCGTGCTCTCGCCCGGGCTCGCGCTCGTGGGGCTCCCACAGCTCCTCGCGAACACGCTCTCGGACTTCCGCTCGATGAGCGACCCGCGCTACCACAGCATCGCCGCCGTTGCGCCCTTCCTCGTCGCCGCGACCGTGCTCGGGATCGCGCGGCTGCGATCGCGGCAGGTGGTCGCGGCCGCGGGCGTGCTCACCGTCTCGGTCACGCTCGCGCTCGTCGTCGGGCCGTGGCCGCGCGCGCTCGGCCTGGTGCCGCTCGGAAGTCGCGCCAACCTGCCTTCCGCGAAGCTCGAGGCTCTCAGGGAGGCGGTCGCGCTCGTCCCCGACCGCGCGCCCGTGACCTCCAGCAACCTCGTCGGAGCACACCTCTCGGCGCGGCGCCACGTGTACTCGGTGCCGGTCCTCGGCCGGGCCGAGTGGGTGGTCGTCGACACCGAGGAGTCGTGGGTGACGAGACCCGACTCGCCGATCCTCACGAACCATCCCGAGGTCGTCAGCGCCTTCGTCCGGCGGTTGCGCCAGGACGCCGGGTGGCGCCTCGTCTTCGAGCGCGACGGCGTGCTCGTCTTCCGCGCGGTGCGTCGTCGTGAGCGGCGACGTGAACGCCGTGCTCGAGGCGACGTCCCAGTCCCGGGAGCGCGCCCCGTCCGGGCTCGTCGCGTGGATCGCGGTGCACCGGCACGTGCTCGTCGTCTGGGCGGCGATGACGGGGTGGTCGGCGGTCATGTTCGCGCTCGTGCGCGCCGACTACCTCGGTTACCGGCTCGGCCGCTTCGACCTCGGGAACATGGTGCAGGCCGTCTGGAGCACGGCGCACGGGAGGCCGCTCGAGTACACGGAGGGCCTCGGCGAGCAGATGACCCGCCTCGGCGCCCACGTCGACCCGATCCTCGTCCTCCTCACGCCGCTGTGGGTGGTCGTGCCGTCGCCGCTCACCCTCGCCGCCGCGCAGATCGTCGCCGTCTCGCTCGGCGCGCTCCCGGTGCTCTGGCTCGGCCGCCGTCACCTCGGCTCGGACAACGCGGCGATGCTCATGGCCGTCGCGTACCTCGCCTACCCGTGGCTCTCGTGGTCGGCCCTCGACGCGATCCATCCGGTGACGTTCGCGATCCCGCTCCTCCTGTACGCGATCTGGGCGCTCGACGCGGACCGGCTGGCCGTGTTCGCCGTGTTCGCCGTCCTCGTCGCCGCGACCGGGGAGCTCATGGGGCTCACGATCGCGGCGCTCGGCGTCTGGTACGCGCTCGCACGGGGGCGCCGGCGCGAGGGATCGGTGATCGCCGCGCTCGGCGCCGCCTGGACCTTCGTCGCGCTCCTCGTGGTCGTACCGGCCTTCGCCGACGGCGCGAGCCGCTTCTACGGCTTCTACGAGCGTGTCGGCGGATCTCCGCGGGGTCTTCTCGAGACGGCGGTCACCGACCCCACGGCGATCCTCGCGGAGGTCTTCGCCGGGAACGTCATCGTGTTCTGCGTCGCGCTCGCGGCGCCCCTCGCGGGCCTGTTCCTCCTCGCTCCGGGCCTCGCCGCGGCCGCGCTGCCCCAGCTCCTCCTGAACGCGCTCGCCGACCCCGACGGCCCGATCGACCCGCGCCAGCACTACCTCGCCGCCATCCTTCCGTGCCTCTTCGCGGCCACCGTGCTCGGGCTGGCGCGCCTGCGAGCGAAGGACCGGGCGCCCGTCGCGGCGATGATCGTGGTGGTCTCGGTCGGGTTGTCGGTGCTGTTCGGGCCCTGGGGGCCCGGCGCGGAGCCCCTCTGGCACCAGAGCCGATCTCTCCGGTCGACACGTCGCCGCGCTCGATCGTGCCGTCGAGCTCGTCCCGGAGGGACGCGCCCGTCAGCGCGTCCAACCGGGTCGGGTCGCACCTCGCCGCTCGGAGGTACCTGTACGTGCTGCCCGCGGTCGAGCGCGCCGAGTGGATCGTCCTCGACGCGACCGATCTCTGGCTTCCCGACGAGCGCCTGCCGGCGCTTCGCGAGCGTACGCCGGCGGAGCTCGAGGCGCTTCGGACGAGGATCGAGCGCGACCCGGCGTGGACGCGCGTCTACGCCGAGGACGGCGTCTACGTCTTCCGCAGGGCGTCAGCCTGACGCTTCGCCGGGCCGGACGACGATCGTGATCTCGTCGTCGCGGTAGACGACGCGCGCGCCCGGCTCCCTCAGGAAGTCGGCCGTGTGCGAGAGGCGCGTCTCGTCGACGAGCGTGATGCGGTAGCCGTCCGCGAACGACTTCCAGTCGCCGGCCTCGCCGTTGTACTCGGCCAGGCGGTCGAAGAACTCGCGGTCGTAGAGCTCGAACCGCACGTCGTAGGCGACCCGGCCGCGGAGCTCCGGGATCTTCCAGAGCAGCCAGTCGGAGAAGCGGTCCGGAGCGAAGACGCGGTCGTCCGGCCGGACCTCGGCGCGCACCGCCTCGACCGCCTCCTGCGGCCAGTACTCCTCGAACCACGCCTCGTCCCGCAGGAAGAGCGAGCCGGCCACGGCGAGGAGCGCCGCGCCGAGGACGGCGCAGATCGCGACGTTCAGGCCTCGTCGCGGCTCGCCGGGGTTGCGGCTCTCGAGCGTCTTCCCGATCGCGACGGGCACGAAGACCATGCACGCGAGCGCGAACCAGACGATCCCGCGGATCGCGGTCACGGCGCCGACGAACGTGAGCGCGAGGACCGCGAAGTCGAACAGCGTGAGTCGCCGACGACCGAGCCCCACGACCGGTATCGCGATCGCCGCGAGCGCGTAGAAGAACATCGTGTTGACGGCCGGCTCGGCCCAGTGCCACTCGGTCACCCGCCCGGCGAAGGGCGGGTCGACGAGCAGGAGGTGGTAGTAGCGAGCCGTGTCGATCGGCCCGTACGGCGTCACGAGGAGCGCGAGGGGCGGGAGGACGAGCAACCCCACGCTCCGCAGCCAGGACCGCCCTCTGCTCCGGACGAGCTCGTACGCGCCGAGGAGCATGACGAGCAGCGCCCGAGCGCGGCGCTCCCGTGCATGTTCGCCCAGACGACGAGCAGCGCGAGCGCGATCCAGACGTGGTTGGTCGGACGTCGGGCCTGGGAGGCGAGGAGCCAGAGGAGCCCCGTGAAGAGCGAGAGGGCGAGCATCTGGGCGCGCACCGACCACGCCCAGGGCGCGGCGAGGAGGACCGGGAGGAACATGACCCAGATCGCGCGGGCGCCGGCGCCGAGCGTGCGCGAGGCCGCCGCCGCGATCGAGAACGCCACGACCACGGAGGCCGCCGTCAGGATCGAGACGAGTGCGTGGCCACCGAGCGAGTGGGCGCCGTAGACGCCGAGCTGCGCGAGCCACTGCTGGTCGGTCCACGTGCTGCCGAGCCCGTACACCGTGACCTCGTCGACGCTCGGCAGGCCGTTCTCCCAGACCTCGCGCCCGGCCATGAGGGTGCAGCCAGCTGTCGTTGACGAGGATCGCGGGCGGGAAGATCAGCAGGAAGATCAGGCCGAACCCGGCGAGGAGCACGACGAGGATGTACTCCTCCTCGGCGATCCGGCGGATCGCGCTCCGCCGGCGGGGCTCCGGCTCAGGGGCCGGCGGCCCGGTCTCGGCGGGCGGGCGCTCCTCTACCGTGAGCGGGCTCACGGGTTATTCGTCGGCGTAGATGGGGCTTTCCACAAGCCCGTGCTGGTACGCGATGCGCGTGGCCTCGGTGCGGTTCTTGACGCCGAGCTTGCGGTAGATGTTCGTCAGGTGGAACTTCACGGTCTGTGGAGCCACCCAGAACTCCTTCGCGATCTCGTCGTTCGAGAGCCCGCGGGCGAGCGCGCCCAGGATCGTCAGCTCGCGGTCGGTGAGCCCGAGCGCCTTGGCGCCGGTCTTCTCGCCCTCCTCGACGCCGACCGTCGTGTGGATGTTGCCCTCGAGCGCCTGCCGGAGCGTCGCCGGCAGGTCCTCCGGGTTCACGCGTCTTGACGACGTAGGCCGCGGCGCCGCGGCGGAGCGCCGCCTCGATCAGGTCCTGCCCCGTCGAGGCGGAGAGCATCACGACCTTCACGTCCGGGTGACGCCGCTTGATCTCGTCCAGGCAGGCGAGCCCGTCCATCTGCGGCATGCGGACGTCGAGCAGCACGAGGTCCGGCTTCGTCTGGCTCACGAGCGGGAGCACCTGGGTCCCGGACTGCGTCTCTCCGACGATCTCGAAGTTGCCGTCGGCCTCGAGCGCGCGGCGGATGCCGTCGAGCACGAGGCGATGGTCGTCGGCGATCACGACCCGCATGGAGGCAGTGTCGCACAGGGTGGCGACGGCTCCGCAGGCCGTTCGGCCGGCATGCCCCCGGGCGTTCGGGGGGAGGCCCCTCGAGAGGGTGAGGACGCGTCGCCGACGAGTCGGCCCGGCTACTCGAACGAGGGATTTACGGCCCCCTGCCGGGGGATACCGTGAGTCGAAGGGAGATCGCTCACCGGCGAGGAACGCTCTGGATCGGTAACGGCGGGGGCCGTCTCGTCCGCTCCAGTCGGGCTCGCAGGTCGGGAGCGCTGCGCGGGGACCAGGAGGCGGCTGCGGCCGCCTCCTGGCGTTCTCCGCCGAGGACCCCTCATGGCTTCGTCTCGGAGACGGCCATGCCTGTCGAGCCACCGTGAGGCTGACAGCCGGCGGCGCCGCGGAGCCTCACTCCGACGGAGGAGTTAGGGCTCCCTCCGTCGGGGCACGTGTGGGCGCGACCTGCGCCGCCGTCGTACGTAGCTCGTCCGTCGGGCCTAGGAGCCCGAGGCGGCGACGAACGCGTACGGGAGCACCGGCGTCCGCGAGGAGAGGCTGCGGGCCGAGCCCGGACTGGGGGTGAGGTGCCGGAGCCTGTACCCGCTCTGGAGGAAGCGGAACCTCGGCACGAACGGCTGCCAGGCGCCGCCCTTGGCCCGGGCGACCGAGACGCCTTCGAACCGGTAGGAGAAGCGGTTGCACGCCGCCTGGCCGCCGTTCCAGCTCTCCGCGGTCGCGACCGGCGACCAGCGGCCCGACGAGCCCCGGATGGGCACCGGGCCCGTGGCCGGCTTGCCGTCGACCCAGACGCGCCACCAGCCCGGGCGGCCGGCGATCTCGAGCACCGCGACCCGGTGGCTGTCCCCGTACGGCACGTCGCCATCGAGCTGGACGAAGCGGGGCGCGCTGCCCTCGCGCGTGATCTCGGCGTAGAGCATCGTGCCCATGCCGGGGACGGTGGCGACGCCGACCTGGATCCAGGCGTTCCCACCGTTCGCGCCCTGCCCGGCGCCGCCGACGCCGACCCAGCTCGCGACGTGGCCGGCGGTCACCTCCGCGCGGGTGACGGTGATCGTCGCGCGAACGCCGTGACCGGGGCTCCCTGCCTGATGGCCCGCGTACGCGTACCCGTTCTTCCCGGTGAACGTGCACGTGCCACTGGGTCCGGCCGCCGCGGTGCCGTACGCGACCGCAAGCGCTGCGGCAGCGAGCGCTGCGATGCCGATGCCGAAGAGTGGGCGGATGCTCACCATGGGGGAGGTCGGCGGGGAGTGACCCTAACCCATCCCCCTTTTGCGTCAAGCGCCCGGTCTTCTCAACGCTCAGGCCGGTCGGCCTGACGCCTGCGCGCGCGGCAGCGCCTGGAGCCCGCGGCCGACCGCGGCCTGTGGTCGCCGATGGTGACGAGACGTTCGCGCGGTGACCCACCCGCCTACGGCGATGACGAAGAGCACCCCCACAGGGGCGTCGACCGCAAGCGGAAACGTCACGAACGGCAGTAACCAGATGAACCCCCACCGCGGGGTGGCGAGTGCCACGGGGACGAGGAGAAGCGCGAAGTAGTGCATCCAGACGATCGGGGACGCAAGGAGGGCGGCAACCAGCGCCCATGTGAAGACCTCGACGTCCCGATCGCGCCGGATTGCGGCGACGGCCAGTGCAAAGGCCCCGGCGACGAGTGCGACGTACTGACTTCCGGACACGCCGAGCCCAGCCGCCACCGCCGCAACCGACACTCCGTCCTGATCGAATGCTTCGACGTTACGCCGCGTGATCTCCACGAAGTCACCGAGGCCCTCGAAGCCGACGGCCGTCCAGCCGAGCACGCTCCACAACACCGTGAATGCGAGCGAGAGGACGAACGCCGAGGTCCTCCTCGTGAATGCGAGCCACAGGGCGACCGGCAAGAGGAACAGCTTCGCGGCGATAGCGAGCCCGAGAAGTGGTGCGACCCGGCTCGGACGATCCCTCCACCTCCAGACGAGCGCAACCGCGAGCACCAGGAGAAGCGACCAGTTCGCGTACAGGAGCCCTGCGATGACCGGCGGGCTACACCCGGCAGCGAGGTAGCACCGTGGGTCCCGTACGCCACAGAGCCAGATGCCTCCTAGAACCGAGGCGGATAGCACGAGCAGCCAGAGGACCGCGCCTGCTCGATGCGGCAGCAGCGCGAGGGGGAGCGTCACCACTGTCGCCGCGCGTGGGTACACGCTTCCCCTGTCGTGCCCCTCGGTCGTGTAGTGGCGTAGCGGGCTACGTCCCGTCGACGTCCGGACATCTGGTGACGGCCCCTCGATCGACACCCGGGTGACAGTCCCCTCCGGGGACAGTCACCGCCTTCGTGCCGTCAGGTGACAGTCCCCTCCGGGGACAGTCACCGGGTTCTCGGCGCGTGACACCTAGAATCCGTCCGATGGCCACGACCGAGGACCGCGACACCGCCGGCTCGGTCGAGGCCTGGCGCGGGCGCAGCTACGACCGCGTCCCCGAGCGGTCCGACGAGCTCTTCTCGACGATCTCCGGGGTCGACAACGAGCCGCTGTACACGCCCGAGAACGTCGACTTCGACTACGAGCGCGACCTCGGCTACCCGGGCGAGCCGCCGTTCACCCGCGGCGTGTATCCGTCGATGTACCGCGGCCGCCTGTGGACGATGCGCCAGTTCGCCGGGCTTCGGCACGGCGGAGGAGACGAACGCGCGCTTCCGCTACCTCCGCGACCACGGGCAGACGGGCCTGTCGACGGCGTTCGACATGCCCACGCTCATGGGCTACGACTCGGATCATCCGCGCTCGCTCGGCGAGGTCGGCCGGGAGGGCGTCGCCGTCGACTCGCTCGCCGACATGGAGACGCTCTTCGACGGGCATCCCGCTCCGCGACGTCTCGACCTCGATGACGATCAACTCGCCGGCGGCCATCGTGCTCGCCTACTACGTGTGCGTCGGCGAGCAGCAGGGCGTCTCGCGCGCGCTCCTCCGCGGGACCGCCCAGACGGACATCCTCAAGGAGTACATCGCGCAGAAGGAGTGGATCTTCCCGCCCGAGCCCTCGATGCGGCTCGTCGTGGACATGATCGAGTTCTGCGCGCGGGAGATGCCGCTCTTCCACCCGATCTCGATCTCCGGGTACCACATCCGCGAGGCGGGCTCGACCGCGGCGCAGGAGCTCGCGTTCACCCTCGCCGACGGCTTCGCCTACGTCGAGGCGGCGATCGAGCGCGGGCTCGACGTCGACGACTTCGCCCCGCGGCTGTCCTTCTTCTTCAACGCGCACCTCGACTTCTTCGAGGAGATCGCGAAGTACCGCGCGGCGCGCCGCATCTGGGCGCGCGAGCTCCGCGAGCGCTTCGGCGCGCGCAACGAGCGCTCGCTCCTCATGCGCTTCCACACGCAGACCGCCGGCGTGTCGCTCACCGCGCAGCAGCCCGAGGTGAACATCGTCCGCACGGCTCTCGAGGCGCTCGCGGCCGTTCTCGGCGGGACCCAGAGCCTGCACACGAACTCCTTCGACGAGGCCCTCGCACTGCCGACCGAGGATGCCGCGCGGCTCGCCCTGCGGACGCAGCAGGTGATCGCGCACGAGTCCGGCGCCGTGAACACGATCGACCCGCTCGGCGGCTCGTACTACGTCGAGCGCCTGACGAGCACCCTCGAGGCGCAGGCGTACGAGTACTTCGACCGGATCGACCGGCTCGGCGGCGTGATCCCTGCGATCAAGGACAACTTCTTCCAGCGGGAGATCGCCGAGGCGTCCTTCCGCTACCAGGCGGAGGTCGAGTCGGGGCAGCGCGTCGTCGTCGGGGTGAACCGCTACCTGCTCGAAGACGAGGAGCCGGTCCCGATCCTGAAGATCGACCCCGCGCTCGAGCAGAAGCAGATCGACCGGCTCGCGGGCGTGAGGGCACGGCGCGACTCGGCGGCCGTCGAGTCGCGGCTCGGCGCGTTGAAGGACGCGGCCGCGAAGGACGGCGTGAACCTCATGCCGCTGATCGTGGACGCCGCGCGCGACTACGTGACGCTCGGCGAGATGTGCGACGCGCTCCGCGACGTGTGGGGCGTCTGGCGCGAGACCCCGGTCTTCTGATCAGACCTCGACGATGACGACCGTCCAGGGGAACGGTCGGCGCGCCCGCGTGACACGGCCGTAGTCCGAGACGAGGCGCTCGAACGCGCCCGACGACCAGTGGTTGACGTGCCCGGGCGTGTTCCCGAGCCTCCGTACGTCCTTCAGGGCCAGCAGATGGACAGCTCGCCAGACGGGCTCCCGCGGGACGCTCACCAGGAGCGCCTTGCGCGAGACGCGCGCGAGCTCCGCGAGGGCGTCTCGTGGTCGCTCGAGATGCTCGAGGACCTCGAGCGCGCACACGCAGTCGAACGAGTCGTCGTCGAATTCGAGGTCGTACGCCGAGCCGGCCTCGAACGCGAGCCCCTCGCGCTCGCGTCTTCGCCAGTTCTCCCGCAGGTCGTCCGTTCCGAGGTCCACCCCGATCGTCGGCGCCTGCGTGACGGCAGCGAGCCGCTCCGTCACGACTCCCTCGCCGCAGCCGACGTCGAGGATCGAGGCCGGCGCGGCGATCGCGATGCTCGTGTCGATCTCGCGGAGAAAGCGCTCGAGCAGCCACCGCGTGAGCGGGTTCTGGCTGCCGTACTTGTCGGTCGCGTTCCCGGACGGGCCGACGAAGTCGGTCGCGTCGGGAACCGCGCGCTCGTTCATGCTCGACCCTGCCCGGCCCGGGTCAGCGCAGGACTTCCTCGACGACGGCGTCGACCCGCTCGCGCTCGTCCATGCGCTCCTCGTGCTGGGAGGTGATCAGCTCGGAGAGGAGCCCGAGCGAGACGAGCTGGATCCCGACGACGACGAGGAGGACGCCCAGGGTCAGCAGCGGGCGATGCCCGATCGCCGCCCCGCCGATCTTGATCGCCGTGAGGTACGATGAGGATCAGCGACCCGACGAAGCCCATCAGGAGGCCGAGGCCCCCGAACAGGTGGAGCGGTCGGTGCCGGTACCGGCCCATGAACGTCACGCTGAGGAGGTCGAAGAACCCGCGCAGATAACGGTTGAAGCCGTACCGCGAGCGTCCGTGCTCGCGCGGCCGGTGGTTCACCGGGATCTCGGCGACCCGGAACCCTCGGTAGGACGCGAGCACCGGGATGAAGCGGTGGAGCTCTCCGTACAGGCGCATCCCGCGCAGCACCTCGGCCTTGTACGCCTTGAGGCCGCAGTTCACGTCGTGCAGGTGGACGCCGGAGACGATCGCGGTCGCACGGTTGAAGATCTTCGAGAGGAACCGGCGCGACCACGGGTCGTTCCGCCTCGACTTCCATCCGGACACGAGGTCGAAGCCCTCGTCGAGCTTGGCGAGAAGCTGGGGGATCTCGGCGGGGTCGTCCTGGAGGTCGGCGTCGATCGTCACGACGACGTCGCCGCTCGCCTCGAGGAAGCCCGCCTGGAGCGCGGCGGCCTTGCCGAAGTTGCGCCGGAGGTGGACGACCACGACGTTCGTCGCCTCGTCGTGCAGGCGCGTCAGCACGCCGAGGCTGCCGTCGGTCGAGCCGTCGTCGACGAACACGATCTCCCAGGGCTCGCCGCGAGGATCCAGCACGGCAGCGATCTGGTGGTAGAGCGCGTCGAGGGAGTGCTCCTCGTTCAGCAGCGGGACGACGACGGAGATCACGGCTACCGAGGGTATCGGCCCCTCAGGTCGATGTCTTCAGTCGGGGCTGGCCCCCGGTCGTGGCTAGACGTCGATCTCGAGCCCGTCGTGCGCGAGCTGGTACCCCTCGGGATCGGGGAGCTCGCACGGACGGTGCGTCACGAGCAGCCGCTTCGCGCCCGACGCCTCGAACGCCTCGACGCACTCGTCGAGGGAGAGGTGGCCGCGTGGCTCCCCGTCGAGCTCGCCCCTGAGGAGCGTCGCCTCGCAGACGAAGAGGTCCGCGTCACGGGCCGACCGCACGAGCTCGTCCGATGGCGCCGAGTCGCCCGAGTACGCGAGCACCGCCCCGTTCGACTGCACGCGGAACGCATAGGTCTGGAGCGTGTAGTGCGGAACCCGGGTGGGCGTGACCTCGAGCTTCCCGATCCGGAACGGCGTGTCCGGCCCGTACTCGTCGAGGTCGAACGTCCGCTCGAACATGTCGGGGAAGCCGAGCCGCTCGCCGAGGCCCGTGAGGAACTCGCGCCCGCCGGGCTGTACCCAGAGCGCCGGCTTCTGCACCGGCCCGTTCGTCGCGAGGTAGAAGGTGCCCCAGACCCACGGCACGAGGTCGCCCCAGTGGTCGAGGTGGAAGTGGGTGATGGCGATCGCGTCCACCGTCGGCCACATCTCCGACTCGCGCAGCCGCCCGAGCACGCCCGGCCCGCAGTCGAGCAGGACGCGGCTCCCGTCGGCCTCGAGCATGTAGCCGGAATGCGCGCTACCGGGATTCGGCCAGGCCGGCGACGAGCCGATGACGGTCAGGCGCACCGCGGTATTCTGCACGCGTGCCGCGCAAGATCCGAGTGGTGATTGCAAAACCGGGTCTGGACGGCCACGACCGGGGTGCGAAGATCATCGCGAGAGCGCTGCGCGACGCGGGCATGGAGGTCATCTACACGGGTCTCCACCAGACGCCGGAGCAGATCGTGGAGACCGCGATCCAGGAGGACGCGGACGCTGTCGGTGTATCGATCCTCTCCGGCGCGCACATGACGCTCGTGCCGCGGATCGTGGACGGGCTCCGGGAGCGCGAGGCGGGCGACGTCCTCGTCGTCGTCGGCGGGACGATCCCCCAGGACGACGCGGAGGAGCTCAAGTCGCACGGTGTCGCCGAGGTGTTCGGTCCGGGCGCGACGACGACCGAGATCGTCGACTTCCTGCGCGGTGCCGTCGCTGCCTGAGGGCGACGCTCACGTCCGTCAGCCGCCGAGCCGATACTCGTTGCCGGCGACGAGCCGATGCCGGTCGATGGCCGACGACCGTCGGCAGGCAGACCGCGATCGCAGGGGTGAGACATAGATGCCGACCGTCTACGTAGCCATGAGCGCCGACATCGTGCATCCCGGCCACATCAACATCCTGCGCGTCGCGCGAGATCTGGGAGACGTGACGGTCGGCCTTCTGACCGACGCCGCCATCGCCAGCTACAAGCGCCTGCCGCACATGTCGTACGAACAGCGTCTCGCGGTCATCAGCGAGCTGGCCGGGGTCTCGCAGGTCGTCGCACAGGAGACGCTCGACTACGTGCCCAACCTGCGTCGGCTGCGGCCAGACTACGTGGTGCACGGCACGGACTGGCGGACGGGCGTTCAGGCCGCCACGAGGCAGCGCGTCATCGAGACGCTGTCCGAGTGGGGCGGCCGGCTCGTCGAGCCCGAGTACACCGAGGGGATCTCGTCCACCCAGCTCACCGCCGCGGTCAGGGAGATCGGGACCACACCGGAGATCCGGCTCCAGCGGTTCAGGCGTCTCCTGGCCGCCAAGCCGGTCGTGCGGGTGCTCGAGGCCCACAACGGCCTGACGGGGCTCATCGGCGAGCACATGAGCGTTGACCGCGAGGACGGCAGGTACGAGTTCGACGCGACCTGGGTGTCGAGCCTCACCGACTCGACCGCCAAGGGCCGGCCGGACATCGAGTACGTCGACCTGACCTCGCGGCTGTCCACGATCGAGGAGATCCTCGAGGTGACGACGAAGCCGATGATCCTCGACGGCGACACCGGTGGCATCCCGGAGCACTTCGTCTTCCAGGTGCGCACGCTGGAGCGACTCGGCGTGTCCGCGGTGATCATCGAGGACAAGATCGGGGCGAAGCGGAACTCGCTGTTCGGCACCGAGGCCGACCAGGTGCAGGACGATCCCCGGCGCTTCGCCGAGAAGATTCGCGCGGGCAAGGAGGCCCAGGTGACGGAGGAGTTCGCGATCATCGCGAGGACCGAGTCGCTGATCCTCGGCAAGGGCGTGGACGACGCGCTGGAGAGGGCGGAGATCTACGTGGAGGCCGGTGCCGACTGCGTCATGCCGCACAGCAGCGAGCACGATCCCGCTCGCCTCTTCGACTTCGCAGAGAGGTACCGGGCCAGCGGCCTGGAGGTCCCGCTCGTCGCCGTTCCCTCCGCCTATCCGCAGGTCACCGAGCAGAACCTGGTCGACAACGGCTTCCAGGTCGTCATCTACGCCAACCAGCTCCTGCGCTCGGCCTACCCTGCGATGCAGCAAACGGCCGAGTCGATCCTGCGACACGGCCGGGCGCTGGAGGCCGAGGAGCACTGCATGTCGATCAGGGACGTTCTCACCCTCATCCCCGGCGGATCCTGACGTGGTGCAGCCAGCGGACGCATTCGCTGCGTTCGAGCGGGCGGGGGTCGTCTTCTGGACGGGTGTCCCGGACTCCCTGCTCGCGGACTTCTGCCGCTACGTGGAGGATCATGCACCGGAGCGCTCGCACGTCGTGGCGGCGAACGAGGGTGGAGCGGTCGCGATCGCGGCCGGCCACCACCTCGCTACGGGCGACGTGCCCGCCGTCTACCTGCAGAACTCGGGCCTCGGCAACGCGGTCAACCCACTCGTCTCGTTGGCCGACCCCCTCGTCTACCGGATCCCGATGGTGCTCCTGATCGGCTGGCGCGGCGAGCCCGGTGTCGAGGACGAGCCGCAGCACCGTCGCCAGGGGGAGACGACCCTGGGAGTGCTCGAGACGATCGGTGTGCCCACGCGCGTCGTCTCGCGAGATCCGGACGGGTTCGTCGAGGCCGTGACGTGGGCGGTGCTCGCGGCGACGGAGCGATGCGGTCCGACGGCTCTCGTGGTGCCGGCCGGCACGTTCGGCGCGTACGACGGCGGGGACCGCGGGGAGCCGCAGACTGGGCTCCCGTTTCGCGAGGAGGCCCTGGTCGCCGTGGCGGAAGGCCTGCCCGAGGACATCGCGATCGTCGCGACGACGGGAAAGACGGCGCGAGAGCTCTACGAGCATCGGAGGCGTCGCGGTGGCCCGCGGCGCGAGTTCCTCGTGGTCGGCAGCATGGGCCACGCGTCGCAGATCGCCTTCGGCCTTGCGCTCGGAGCGCCACTGCAGCGTGTCTGCGTGCTCGACGGTGACGGCGCCGCGGTGATGCACCTGGGCGGGCTCGCGGTGATCGCCGAGCACGCTCCGGCGAACCTCTACCACGTGCTCTTCAACAACCACGCACACGAGTCGGTCGGCGGTCAGCCGACACCCACGCACCGGCTGGACTTCCCCCGGCTGGCGCTTGCCGCCGGGTACACGTGGGCCGGCTCGGCCGACCGTCTGGGTGCGATCCCGGAACAGGTTGACGCTCTCTGCCGCCAGGACGGCCCGGCATTCCTCGAGATCCGGATCAGGCAAGGCTCTCGCCCCGATCTCGGCAGGCCCGAGGAGTCCCCCAGCGAGAACCGCAGGCAGTTCACCAGCTGGCTCGCCCGATGACCGACTGCCGCCCCGGCGCGATCGAGGACCTGGGAGGGATCCTCGCGACGAGGCGCCCGTCGCTCGTCGTGCTCTTCACCGGAGGCGCGTCGTACGAACGGAGTGGCGCTGCCGCCGCGATCGAGCCGATGCTCGCGGGGATCTCGGTCGAGAGAGTGTCCGACGTCGCGCCCAACCCGACCCTGGAGCACGTCGTCGATGCCGTCGAGGTCATCCGGCGGCTGGAGCCGAAACTGGTCGTCGCCGTCGGGGGTGGTTCCGTCCTCGACCTTGCGAAGGCGGCACGGGGCCTCGCCCCGGAGCCCGACCCGCGGGCAGCGGTGCTCTCGGGGCCCTCGTCGAGTCGCCGGGCCCTCGCTCCCCTGGTCGCGATCCCTACGACCGCAGGCACGGGAAGCGAGGCGACGCACTTCGCCGCCGTCTACGTCGACGGCGTGAAGCACTCCGTGGGCAACGCGTCCTTTCGCCCCGACCACGTCGTGCTCGACTCCCGGCTGACGGCGTCGATGCCGCCCCGCGTGACGGCCGAGACCGGGCTCGATGCGTTGTCACAGGCGATCGAGTCGATCTGGTCGACGCGGTCGACCGACGAGTCGCGGGCGCTCGCACGGCGAGGGCTCGAGCTCGCCTGGGACAACCTCGAGGCAGCCGTCCGGTCCCCGTCGCCGGAGGTGCGAACGGCCATGTGCACCGCGGCGCACCTCTCGGGGTCGGCCATCGACACGTCCCGGACGACGGCCGCGCACGCGCTCTCGTACACGATGACGGTTCGCCACGGCGTGGCACACGGTCACGCCGTGGCGCTCACGCTCGGGCCGTTGCTCGAGTACAACAGCGCCGTGTCCGACGCCGACTGCACCGATCCCAGGGGGGCGGTCTTCGTCCGGGCGCGCATCGGCGAGATCCTCCGGGTCTTCGGTGCGGCCGACGGCGCGACGGGAAGGCGCCTGCTGACCGAGCTCCTGGAGCGCCTCGACCTGGAGACGACGCTGTCGGCAGTGGGCGCGTCCTCGGCATCCGCGCGTCGCGCAGTCGTCGACGGCGTCGACGCCGACCGAATGGACAACAACCCGCGAGCGCTGGACAGGGGGCAGCTGACCGCGATCGTCGAGTCGATCGCCTGAGTCGGACCGATGCCTGGCTTCCTCACTCGAGTGCGAAGCGCCATCCACGAGAAGGAAGAGAGCGCGCGCTACTTCGCGCTGGCGCCGACCGATCGTCCGGTGACGGTCTACGTCGAGGACGACTACAGCTGGAACCAGCTCGAGGGGTACGTCGAGCGCCTGACCGCCCATCACGGACGCCCTGTCGCGTACGTGACCTCGCAGGAGGACGACCCGCGTCGCGCCGACCCTCCCGACGGGGTGTCGGTGTTCTTCATCGACAAGCTCGTCCCGCAGTTCCTGCCCAAGGTGGACAGCCCGGTGTTCGTCACGACGATGCCCGATCTCGACACGTTCCACGTCAAGCGTCCGAAGGCCGCGACGTGCGTCTACCTCTTCCACTCCTTGAACAGCACGCACATGGCCTATCGAACGGGAGCGTTCGACGCGTTCGACGTCCTGGGCACGACCGGCCCGTATCAGCAGCGGGAGCTCGAGGCACGGTTCTCGGCGATCGGCAAGGAGGGGTTCCGGCTGGCCGAGGTCGGCTACTACAAGCTCGATCGGATCGCCGAGGGCTTCCGGTCCTACGAGGCGGTACATCCCCGCGAGACGACCGTCCTGATCGCGCCCTCCTGGGGCCGGCACAACCTGCTCGCAGCGTGCGGCCCCGAGCTCGTCGAGTCGGTCGCCGCGCACGGGTTCCGCACGGTCGTCAGGCCGCACCCGGCGTTCTTCGAGTCGCTCTACCCCGAGGGAAGATCGATCGTCGAGGACCTGCGACGACGGTTCGAGGGCCTCGGGAATGTGGTCTTCGAGACCTCCATCACCTCGGAGAGCTCGTTCTACGAGGCTGCGCTCATGATCTCGGACTGGTCGGGCGCCGCGTTCGAGTACGCGTTCGGAACGGAGCGCCCCGTCCTCTTCGTCGACGTGGAGCCCAAGGTGATGAACCCGGAATGGCGCTCCCTCGGGATCGTCCCGTTCGAGGAGCGAATGCGCACGAAGGTCGGGCGACTGTTCGCACCGGGGGATGCACCCGTCGCCGGACGGATCGTGGCCGAGCTCGTCGAGCGCTCGTCCGACCATGCGGAGGAGATACGCGCGGCGAGAGAGCTCGAGGTCTACAACTTCGGACGGACCGCCGCAGCGGGGGCGGAGCTCGTCGACTCCCTCGTCCCCTGACATGTACCCGGGACGACGTGTGTCCTGGGCAGACGTCCAGGAAGAACTGGAGCATCCGCTAATGGTCAAGGCCGTCTTTTCCGATTACTGTGCGGCGGATGCTTGCTTATCTCGATCCAGCGACTGGGGGCATGATCCTGCAAGCGGCTGCGGGAGCGGTGGCGGCCTTTGCGGTTGGGGTGAAGTTCTACTGGGGCCGCGCGAAGCGTGCGCTCGGGCTCGTGCGAGACGAGCCGTCGGAGAACCAACAGCAACCCTGAGTGCCGCCGTGCCGGGAGGTCCTCTCCCCGCGCGGGCTCGACGACAACGGATGCGGACTGTCCGACACCAGGACGGGTGGCTGCTCGAAGGCGTTCGCGGATGACGTCCGCGACGGCCCCCGGTCAGGATGTGATCGAACCCGTATCGACGGTGCGGTCGAAGGACGCCTTCTCCTCGGTGGCGGATGCGCGAGGACGCTCGGGTGTCAAGGGCGTGCCGTCCTCGGGTCTCGTTCGCTTCGCCTCGCTCGCCGCCGTCTGGGCGTACTCGGTGAGCCAACCCGTCTTCGCGTTCCTGCGAGGCAGCCCCGAGTTCCTGGTCCTGCGTGACGCGACGCGCCTGGACACGATCGCCTTCGCGATCGTTCTCACGTTCGGTCCGCCACTCGCCGTCCTCGTCTACGCGGGTCTCGCCGGCCTGGTGTCGAGGTGGGTGCGGGACGTCCTGTACCTCAGCGCGCTGGCGGTGTTCCTGGTGCCGTTCGCGTTCCAGGTGACGAAGCCGCTGGACACCAGCGCCCGCACCGCACTGCTGGTCGTGTTGGCGCTCTCGTCGCTCGCCGTCGTGGCCTACGTTCGCCTCCGCGCGCTCCGGGTATTCCTCGCGTTCTCGGTGATCCTTCCCGTCGGCGCGCTGCTGTGGTTCGTCGTCGGCATTCCCACGACGATCGACGAAGCCGAAGCCGCCCAGGTGAGGATCGAGTCGCGGCCGCCAGTCGTGCTCGTGATACTCGACGAGCTCCCACTCAGCTCGTTGCTGACCCGGGAGGGGCGCATCGACGCGACGCGGTATCCGGCGTTCGGGCAACTGGCGAGGGATGCGACCTGGTATCGGAACGCCACGTCGGTACATCCCTTCACCGTCAAGGCAGTCCCCGCGATCCTCACCGGAGACATGCCGACCAGCGACTCGCTGCCGACGCTGAAGGACCATCCCGAGAATCTCTTCACGCTCCTCGGCGGCGGCTACTCGCTGTTCGCGCACGAAGCGACGACCCGACTGTGCCCCGAGAACCTGTGTCCGCGGGCCGACACGTCGCATCTCGAGAGCGTCAACGTCCTGTTCGAGGACGTTCGCGCTCCGTACATCCTCAAGGTGCTCCCCGACTCGGTCACCGGTGCCGGGGACGGCGCGATTCCCGCGGACGGGACCTTCAGCCGGGAGTCGGACAACGCGGTGGACGGGTTCGAGGACTTCCTCGACATGATCTCGAAGGACAAGCCGTCCGCGAGCCTGTACTACACGCACGTCCTGCTGCCCCACTTCCCCTGGCGGTACCTGCCCTCGGGTCGATCGTACGAGTTCCCGTCCCACGATCATCCGACCGGTCGTTCCTACTGGTCCACCGACCCGTGGCTCGTGGAGAAGGGGCTTCAGCGGCATCTCGTCCAGCTTCAGTACACGGACGCGCTCCTCGGACAGGTCCTCCAGAAGCTGCGGCAGGTCGGGGTCTTCGACCGTGCCCTGGTCGTCGTCGTGGCCGACCACGGTGCGAGCTTTCGCCCGGGCGTGACGCTCCGGGACGTGCGAAGCGGGCACGTCGCGGACGTCGCGAGCGTCCCGCTCTTCGTGAAGTACCCGGCGCAGAAGCGTGGGAGCGTGGACGAGCGCGCAGCGCGGACGATCGACATCGTCCCCACGGTCGCCGACGTCCTGGGAATCCGGTTGCCATGGCGCGTGGACGGCTATTCGCTGCTGGGGCCACCCCCGCGAGGACGCGTCGTCGAGATGCGTCTCGACGACGGAACGCGTATTCGCGCTTCCGTGGCCACGGTGGAGCGACAGGACGAAGCGCTCGTCCGGCGGAACACGGCTGCCTTCGGTGAGGGGCGCGACTCGCTCTACGCGATCGGACTGAACACGCAGCTGCTCGGAACGAAGGTCGCCGACAGCTGGCCGGACTCACAGAGCATCCGCGTGACGATCGACGACGAGTCGGCGCTGTCGAACGTATCGACCTCCTCGTCGTTCCTGCCGGCGCACATCTCGGGGGTCGTGAAGAACGGAAGCCTCGAGTCCGACACGGAGCTGGCCGTCGCGGTCAACGGTCGTCTTCGCGCCCTCACGCGATGCGTTCGAGACGGCGGTCGTCAGCGGTTCGGCGCTCTCGTGCCCGAGGGAGCGTTCAGGGACGGCTTCAACACGGTGGAGGTGTTCGCGGTCGAGGGAGAAGGAGATGCAGTGCGCCTGGTGCGGCTGGGCGGTAATCGCTAGATCGGCGACTGGCTCTCCGCTCGGCCCCGAAGACGTCTAAGGCCACGTCTGTAAACGGCCGATTCACGTTCTACCCCATCGTCCAGTGCAAACAGCACGATGGACGCGTTCCATGCCTCCCGGTCACCGCCATCCTGGATCCATGCCCGCAGACGTGGTCGGGGGTGGGCGCCGCCGTCTTCGCCATGGCACGCACGAGCGCGCGGTTCGAGATGAGTGACGTGATCAGCGCGCGCTCGACGCAGGCTTCGGCGATGGCCCGGCCCGTCGCCGCCGCGGGCACACTGAGCGCCACGGGGCTCGCGTTGACCGCGCTCGGAGCGACGGTCTGGACGGCCGTCGTGGGAAGCGTCGCGGTCTGGCGACACGACCATTTCCTGTCGCATCGCTTCGACCTCGGAAACATGGTGCAGGCCGTCTGGAGCACGACCCAGGGGCGCCCGCTGGACATGACCGACGGGTCGAGCGGCGAGCAGATCGTGCGCCTGGGCGCGCACGTCGATCCCATCCTCGTGCTGTTCGCGCCGCTCTGGTGGGTCGCACCCCATCCCGAGACGCTGATCGTCGCCTACGTCGCGATCATCGCGGCCGGGATCTACCCGGTTGTCCGCCTGGCGCTCAAGCACACGGAGTCGGGCGTCGCCGCCGGCCTGCTCGGCGCCTGGTACCTCACGTATCCCTGGACCATCTGGATCGCCTTCAACGAGCTGAACCCGGTGATGCTGTCGCTGCCGCTGCTCCTGTATGCGATCTGGTTCCTCGACGAGCATCGCCTCGCCCGGTTCGCGGTCGCCGCCGTCCTTGCGATGCTGACCGGAGAGCTGATCGGGCTGACGGTCGCCGGTCTCGGGGTCTGGTACGCCCTCAAGCACGCGCGTCGTCGGACCGGCCTCGCCATCGCGGCCGCGGGTACCGCCTGGACGGCGATCTGCATTGCCGTTGTGATCCCGGCGTTCAACGGTGGAGGGTCGAGCCGCTACTACGGACACTTCGAGAAGGTCGGGGGCACGCCGCTCGGGGTGCTCGAGACGCTCTTCACCGATCCCGGAGCGATCATCGCCCAGCTGGCGACCGCCGGAGATCTCGCGTACCTGCTGTGGCTTGCGGTCCCGACCGCGTTCCTGTTCGTCGGGCAGCCGCTGCTGCTGGTGATGACCGTTCCGCAGCTCGGCGTCAATCTCGTCGCGTCGGCGAAGGCGACGGTCGCTCCGCAATACCACTACTCGGCGCCGATCATCGCCGCGCTCTTCGCGGCGTCGATCATGGCGGTGGGCCGCCTTCCCGCACGTCGTCGGGCGCTCGTGGCCTGTGTCCCACTCATGCTGTCGGTCGCGCTCCTCTCGGTCATCCACCCGGTCCCGGGCTCTGAGAGCTACCTGTTTCCGACTGCCGAGACCCCCGCCCGGCTGGCTGCGCTGCGCGAAGCGACCGCGCTCGTCCCCGCCGGGGCTCCGATCACGGTCACCAACAGGGTCGGTGCGCATCTGTCGGACCGTCGCACGATTCATCTGTTTCCCGCGAGGAACGGCGCGACGTGGGCCGTGCTGGACACACGCGACCCTTCGAACGTGACCGCCAACTGGATCGGGCCGATCCCGTTCGCCGAGCAACTCCGGCGTCTCGACCGCGACCCGGGCTGGCGTCTCGTCTTCGAGAAGCACGGCGTGCGCGTCTACCGGACGGTGGGATGACGACGGACGAATCGCAGACCGTGGCGAGGTCGAACGCGATGAGCAGTCGCAAGCGCGCTGGCGCTGCTCGGCCTCGTCGTCGGCGTACCGCTGTCGCTCGTCTTCCTCTGGCTCGCCGTTCGGAACGCGGACCCGGACGAGGTGTGGTCGGTGCTCAGCGAGTCCGACCTGGGCCTCGTCGTCCTCGCCGTCGCCGCCATGGCGGGCGTATACGCGGGCCAGGCGGTGCGCTGGCGCGCGATCGCGCGGACTCCGGACGTCTCGACCGCCCGGTTCGCCGACATGGTCGTGAGCGGGGTCGCCGTGAACAACGTCCTCCCGGGCCGCGTGGGCGACCTGCTGCGCGCGCGCTGGCTGCAGCTCGCCGCGCGCATCCCCGGTGGCCGCGCGCTCGCGACGGTCTTCGTCGACCGCGCCTTCGACGTCTTCGCGCTGGTCGTCTTCCTCGCCGTCTCGCTGCCCTTCGTGGCGAGCGCCGAGTGGCTGCGCCGGATCGCCGTCGGCGGCCTCTTCCTGCTCGCCGTCCTCGGCATCGTCCTCGTCGGCGCACGGATCTACACGCGCCGCAGGCCGCGTGACCGTCGGAGCGGCCGCGGCCTCGTCCGGCGCATCGCCCGCGACACGGTCGAGGGGCTCGCGGATCCGCTCGGCCGGACGCGTTCGGCCGGTCTCGCGACGATCAGCCTCGGCGTCTGGGCGACCTGGGCGCTCGCCGCGTGGCTCGTGGCCCGCTCGCTCGGGATCGAGCTCTCGCCGGTCGAGGCGCTCTTCGTCACGGCGGTGGTGAACCTCGGCGTCGCCATCCCGTCGTCGCCCGGCTTCATCGGCACGTATCAGTGGCTCGGCGTCTCCGCGCTTGCGCTGTTCGACGTGCCGACGGAGGAGGCGCTCGCGTTCTCGATCCTCATGCAGGCCGTCTGGTACGTCCCGACGCTCGTCGTCGGCGGCGCCCTCCTCGTTCGACGGGGAGTCGGGACGATGCGGATCGCCGCCGCGCGTCGTGTCCCGCTCGGCGAGGTGTCCGATGGATGACGCGACGAGCTCGGTGGGGCAGGTCGGCGCGGAGGTCGGCGCGCGTCGCCGATGCCGGCGTCCTCGCGCGGCTGCGCGGGAGCTCGCTGACCCTCGGGATCGCGGTCGCGAGTGGCGTCGGCGCTGGCGCTCGGGCTCGTCAGGCTCGGCGCCCCGTCGCTGTGGGCCGACGAGTCGTTCACCGCGCGGGCGGTGAACGGCTCTGTGCTCGACCTCTTCGACGGGTACCACGGCCTCTACTACTCGCGTCGAGAAGGGGTGGGCGACCTTCGCGGGAACCTCGGAGGCGGCGCTCCGCTTCCCGTCCGTCCTCGGGGCGATGCTCGCGTGCGCGCTGCTCGTGGTGCTGGGGCACAGGCTCTTCGACCGCCGGGTGGCGCTCGTCAGCGGCGTCCTCCTCGCAGCGAGCCCCTTCGTCGTCGAGTGGTCGCAGCAGGCGCGCGGGTACACGCTCATGCTCGCGCTCAGCCTCGGAGCCACGCTCCTTCTCCTCCGCGCGCTGGAACGCGGGACGCGCTCGGCCTGGGGGCTGTACGGGCTGGCGTTCGCGGCCCTCGTCGTCTGGCATCCGGTTGCCGGCCTGCTGCTCGCGCCCGCGCACGTCGTGCTCCTCCGTCAGCGCCGGGACCGCGTCCTCCCGCACGGGCTCCTCGCCGGCGCGATCGTCCTCGCGCTGGGCGTTCCGTGGGCCGCGCAGATCGCGATCCGCTCGACGGGAGACGGTGTCGCGATGGACTGGCTGAAGTTCCCGACCGCCGGCGTGGCGACCCACGCGCTCCTCGACGTCTCGGGCGCGGCGGGGCTCGGAGTCCTTCTCTCAGCGGTCGGGCTGTGGGTGCTCCACCGGTCCGGGAAGCGTGACCTGGCAGTCTGGCTCGGCGTGTGGGCGTTCGCACCGTTCGTTCTCGCGCTGCTCGTCTCGCTCGCGCGGCCGATCTACCTCGACCGCTACCTGATCGTCGCGGCCCCCGCGTTCGCGCTGCTCGCGGGCGTAGCGATCATGGGCGTCGGCGTGCGGCTCCGTGCGGGACTGGTCGTCGCCGTGGTCGTGGCGACCGGTCTCGGGCTCGCCCAGTGGTACTCGACCGGAGACGACGGCAACTGGCGCGGGGAGGACTGGCGTGGCGCAGTGAGAACGGTCGCCGAGCGGAGCGGAGAGGCCGAGGCGGTCGTCGTCGTGCCCTGGTCGGCGCACCCGGCGGCCGAGTACTACGGTGCGCGCCCGGTCGACGTCTCGAGCGCAGAGTCGATCTGGGTCCTCGTCTGGTCGGAGACGACCCCGCGCGATCGTCGAAGACGGCGAGCGGCGAGCGCTCGGCTTCGGGGAGCACCGCCGCGTCGAGAAGCTCCAGTTCGGGCGGCGGCTCAGCGCGCAGCTCTGGGTACGCACGCCCGGCTAGGTCAGCCGGCAGCGCAGGAGCGTCCGCAGCACGCGCAGGCCGTCCAGCGCGGTGAGCTTCTTGCCCGCCTCGCGCGAGCGCGCCTTGTACGAGATCGGCACCTCGTGGATGCGCTCGCCCGCCCGGAGCACGCGCGCCGCGATCTCCGGCTCGATCGCGAAGCCCCGCTCGCGGAGCGGCAGCGACCGGAAGAGCTCGGTGCGCATGGCCTTGTAACAGGTCATCACGTCCGAGATCCAGCAGTTGTAGAGGAGGTTGGTCGCGAAGGTGACGCTCTTGTTCCCCATCACGTACCAGAAGCTGAACGAGGACTGCGAGGTCCAGGCGCGCGTGCCGAAGACGACGGACGCCTCGCCGGAGACGAGCGGCTCGAGCACGAGCGCGAGGTCCTTCGCCGGGTACTCGAGGTCGGCGTCGAAGATCGCCGCGTGGTCGAGCGTGGCGTGGCCGAGCGCCGTGCGCACGGCGGCGCCCTTGCCGCGGTTCGCGTCGTGGTGGACGCACCTGGACCATGTCCGGCCACTCCCGCGACTCGAGGAGCTCGCGCGTGCCGTCCGTGGAGCCGTCGTCGACCACGACGAGCTCCCGCGCGGGGACGGGAAGCTCGGCGGTGAGCGCGTCGTCGATCGCCGCCTCGACCGTGGCGTGCTCGTTGAACACGGGCATGAGGATCGAGAGGCCTTCCGCCACCGGCTGAATCCTGCCCTCGGGGTCGGCTAGCGAGCGGGCGTGAGCCGACCGAGCTCGAGGACGCGCGGCGCGCCGACGATGGCGTCTCGTGTCGTCTTCGCCGTGAGCGTGAAGGCCGTGACCGGGACCGCCGCCTTGTACCCACGACCGTTCGCGCCGGCCACGTCGTCGAGGAGACCGGCGGGGATCACGGCCTCCGGCGGGATCGCGAGCTCGACCGAGCGCGACGGCACCTTGAGCCACGCGCCGCCCGGGTACTGGCGGACCCGGTCCACGTCGAGCGAGACGCTCCCGGGACCGGCTGCAACCAGCTTTCCGGCGAGCCCGAGCGAGAACGGGGACCCGAGCCGAGCCGCGAACAGCGGTCGGAGTGCGCGCTTCAGGTACGGGAACGGGTCGACGTCCGCGCCACCGCCCGGGTGCACCTCGAAATGGAGGTGTGGGTTCCCCGCGGCGTCGCCCGAGTCGCCGTTCCAGGCGACCTGCTGGCCGGCCGCGACCCGCGCGCCGTCCGGAACGGCGAACGTGACGTCCTTCCTGCACCCACCCTTGTTGTCGAACTTCGCCGTCAGGTCGTTGTTCAGGTGGATGTACATGTACATCGTCCCGCTGCGGCCGTAGAGGTAGAGCATGCAGCCGCCCAGGCCCGAGTCGGCGTACTCGACCCGTCCGGCCTCGACGGCGACGACCGGGGCGCGCCACGGGTTCTCCATGTCGATCCCCGCGTGGCTGTGCGTGCCCCGCGGGTCGCCGTAGTTGTCCCACAGGTCCGTCTCGGCGACGAGCGGGAAGACGAGCCGCGGCACGGCCTGCGGGCCGCCGCTCGAGGGCGACGCGAGGACCGCGGCCGCGAGGCCTGCGAGAAGGAGGGAGAGAGCGATCCCTCGGGCTGTCGTCCGGTGGCGTCGCATGTGACGGTGCGCTCCGGTGCGCGCTCGAACGGCCGGGACGCTAGCAGAGTGTCCGGACTTTCGAGCCGGTTCGAACCCCCTGTTCGGGTGGCCGGTCGCTGCCGATGACTCCCTACGATGACTTCCACGACCACGCGGCCCCGGTCAACTCCGTCTCGTGCGCGGATAGTGCTGCTCGCGCTCGTGATCCCGCTCGTCGCCGTGCCAACGGCGGCGTTCCTCGTCGCGTCCGGAGACGGTAACGGCGCGGCCCCCGCTCTCGCCCCGGGAGCGGTCGGCGGGACGTTCCACCCGGTCGCGGGCACCTTCGTGCCCGACGGGACGAAGCTCACCGAGTGCGAGGGAAGATGGACGTGTCTCGAGCAGGCGTTCGGCAACCTGGCCTACCGAGCGGGGCCGAAGCGGGCGCTCGCGCTCTTCGAGTCCCGCCTGGGCTCCGACACGGACGTCGAGAAGGACTGCCACCGCATCGTCCACACGATCGGCTCGGCGTCGCTCGAGCGGAACGGCGGAGACGTCGCGAAGACGTTCGCGCAGGGGGCAGCGACGTGCGCGTCCGGCTACTACCACGGCATCCTCGAGCGTGCGTTCGTCGGCGCCACCTCGAAGGCCGCGCTGGCGAAGAAGGCGGCGGCTCTGTGCCTCGGAGCCGGGATTCGCCGTCGCGGCTTCCTCGACTACCAGTGCCGCCACGGTCTCGGGCACGGGCTCATGATCCAGACCGGCTACGACCTCCCCACGGCGCTCTCGGTCTGCTCGCGGATCGGCACCGGGTGGGACGAGGTCACCTGTACGAGCGGCGCCTTCATGGAGAACGTCAGCACGCGCTTCGGCTTCCGCTCGCGGTGGCTCTCCGACGAGGACCCGCTCTATCCGTGCAACGTCGTGCCCATGCGTGACCGGCGGTCGTGCTTCGTGCGTTCGACGACCTGGGTGCTCCAGTCGAACGGCAACGACTTCGAGGCGGCCTCGCGCACGTGTGAGTCGGCAGGCGCCCGGTGGGCGAGCTACTGCTTCCGCGGGCTCGGCCGAGACGCCGTCGTCGGTGCCACCTACACGACGCTCGGCCAGGTCCTGAAGTCGTGCAGCGCCGCGGGGCGATACCAGGGCGACTGCCTGTACGGAGCCGCGCGCACGTTCGGCGACGGTGCGGGGTTGTCGGGTGTCAAGCGCGCCGCGGCGCTCTGCGAGCGCGCGCCACGGGCCGACCGGGACGCGTGCGTCGGAGGATTCGGGATCATTCTCGGCCTGCTCCATCCGACAGCCGCGAGCCGCCGTGCGGCGTGTGCCAGGCTGACCAGGGAGCACGTCGACGCGTGCACCGCGGCCGCGAACGCCGAGGTGGACCCGAGCGGCAAGACCGCCTGGGGGTAGACCTCACGTAGCAGCGCCGCCCCTCCCGTCGACGTGGATAGAGTCCGCGCCGATGAAGATCGCCGTCTGCGTGAAGCAGGTTCCGGACGCGACCGTCCACAAGAAGATCGACCCCGAGACGAAGCGCCTCGACCGTTCCGGCGAGGGCGCGCTGAACGCCACCGACCTGAACGCGGTCGAGGAGGCGATCCGGGTGAAGGAGGCACAGGGCGGCGAGGTCGTGCTCGTCTCGCTCGGCCCGGCGAAGGCCGTCGACGCGCTGCGGAAGGCGCTCGCGATGGGTGCGGACCGGGCGGTCCTCGTCTCCGACGACGCGGCAGCGGGCTCGGATCTCGTCGCGACCAGTCGCATCCTCGCGAAGGCGCTCGAGCGCGAGGAGGCCGACCTTGTCCTCTTCGGCCAGGCGTCGAGCGACGGCGACGGCGCGGTGCTCTGGGCCGCGGTGGCCGACCGGCTGCGACTGCCCCTGATCTCGCAGGTCGCGGAGCTGACCGTGGCCGCCGACGGGGTCACCGGGAAGCGCCAGACGGAGCACGGCTACGACACGATCTCCGCGCCGCTCCCTGCCGTCGTGGCGGTGTCCGACGCGATCAACGAGCCGCGCTACCCGTCGCTCAAGGGGATCATGGGCGCGAAGTCGAAGCCGCAGGAGACGCTGTCGGCGGGCGATCTCGGGGTCGACGCGGGCTCGATCGGAGAGCCCGGCTCAAGGACGACCGTCCTCGCGCTCGGCCCACCGCCGTCCCGCGGCGACACGATCAGGATCGAGGACGACGGCAGTGCGGCGCAGAAGATCCTGGACTACGTCACCGAGAGGCGCCTGCTGTGAAGTTCCTCGTCTTCCTGGAGCACCACGGAGGCGAGCTCGAGAAGGGCGGGCTGGGCGTGCTCGCCAAGGCCGCGTCCCTCGGCGACGCCGAGGGTGTCGTCCTCGGCCCCGGCGCGAGCGAGCTCGCGGCGCGGGCGGGGGCGTTCGGGGCGTCGAAGGCCTACGCCTGCGAGGACGAGGCGCTTTCGTCGCCGCTGCCGCAGCCACGCGTGGACGCGCTCGCGACGCTGGTCGAGAAGACCGGCGCCGACTCGGTCCTGTTCGGCGCCTCCGTGCTCGCGGCCGACGTCGCGGCGGGCCTCGCCGCGCGGCTGGACGCGGGGCTCAACTGGGACCTCATCGACCTCGTCCTCGCCGACGGCGAGCTCGTCGGCAAGCGGCCCGCGCTCGGGGACACGGTGCTCGTCGACGTCGGCTGGACGAGTACGCCCCGCCTCGCCATGGTGCGGTCGGGCGCGCTCGACCCGGTCGAGTCGGGCGGCTCCGCCGAGGTCGAGGGCTTCGAGGCCTCGTTCTCCGACTTCTCCACGCTCGCGACGCTCGAGGCGCAGACGCAGGAGGAGTCCGCAGGCCCGTCGATCGAGGAAGCCGACGTCATCGTCGCCGGCGGGCGGGGGCTGGGGTCGCCCGACGCGTTCTCGCTGCTCGAGGAGCTCGCCGCCGCGCTCGGCGGCGCGGTGGCGGCGACGCGTGCGGTCGTGGACGCCGGTTGGTACCCGTACTCGACCCAGGTCGGCCAGACGGGGAAGACGGTCTCGCCGAAGCTGTACATCGCCTGCGGCATCTCCGGCGCGATCCAGCACAAGGTCGGGATGCAGGGCTCGGGCACGATCGTCGCGATCAACAAGGACCCGAACGCGCCGATCTTCGACTTCTGCGACCTCGGCGTGGTGGGTGACCTCCACCAGATCGTCCCCAAGCTGACGGAGCTCGCCCGCTCC
Organism: uncultured Actinomycetes bacterium; assembly: GCA_963705535.1. GTDB lineage: Bacteria > Actinomycetota > Thermoleophilia > Gaiellales > Gaiellaceae > GMQP-bins7. The sequence continues at coordinate 168,291 of CAVPJY010000002.1, read as the reverse complement.
CGCGGCTAGCCGTGGCGCGCCCGCTCGACTTCCCGCCCGCGTTCGGCACAGCCGACGCGATCGCCGCTCCGACCGATCCCCGCGACGAGCGGATCGAGGTCGGCGTCCTGATCGTCGGGGGCGGCCCGGGAGGGCTCGCCTGCGCGATCCGGCTCGGCCAGCTCCTCGAAGAGCACCCGGAGCTGCGCGAGCGTCTGGGCGAGGTCCCGGTCGCCGTCCTCGAGAAGGGGAAGCAACCGGGGTCGCACCTGCTGTCCGGCGCCGTCGTCGACCCGCGCGCGCTCCGCCGGCTCTTCAAGGGGCGCCTGACCATGGCGGATCTCCCGACGTACGGACAGGTGCCCGGGGAGGCCGTGTACGTCCTCACGAGGCGCTCGGCCTTTCGCATCCCGGCGCCGCCGCCGATGCGGAACCACGGCAACTACATCCTGTCCGTCGCCGAGCTCGGCCGGTTCCTCGGCGAGCAGGCCGAGGCGCTCGGTGTCGCCGTGCTCCCGGAGACCGCCGCGTCGAAGCTGCTGGTCCAGCACGGTCGCGTCCTCGGCGTGCGCACCGGCGACCGGGGGCGAGGGAGGGACGGCGAGCCGCTCCCGACGTTCGAGCCGGGGTCCGACGTCGTCGCTCCGATCACCGTCCTCGCCGAGGGCACGCAGGGCCTGCTCACCGCGGCGGCCGTCGAGCACTTCGGCCTCGAGGGCGAGAACCCGCAGATCTGGGCGCTCGGCGTGAAGGAGGTCTGGCGCGTCCCGCGTCCGCTGCGGCGCATCGTGCACACGATGGGCTGGCCACTTCGCACGCTGCACGGGTACGGCGAGTTCGGCGGCTCGTTCATCTACCCGATGGGCGACGACCTCGTCTCGATCGGCTTCGTCGCCGGTCTCGAGTCACGGGACGTCGAGTTCTCGGTGCACGACGTCCTCCAGGAGTTCAAGACCCACCGTCTGGTGTGGAAGATCCTGCGCGGCGGCGAGCGCGTCGCGTGGGGCGCGAAGACGATCACCGAGGGCGGCTACTTCTCCGTCCCGAGCCGGCTGAACGCGCCGGGCCTGCTGCTCGTCGGCGAGGGCGCCGGGCTCGTCAACGTGCCGCGGCTGAAGGGCGTCCACTACGCGATCGAGTCGGGGAGGCTCGCCGCGGAGGCGGCCTTCCGGGCGCTGCAGCGGGGCGAGGTCCCGAGCAGGGTGGGCGCGCTCGACTCGTACGACGACGAGCTCCGCCGGTCCCGGGGCTGGAAGGAGCTGTACCAGTCGCGGAACATGCGCCAGGCCTTCGACCGCGGCTTCTACGTCGGCGGCGCCCTGGCGAGCATGATGACCGTCACGAAGGGCCGGATGCCGAACGGCCGCTTCCCGACGCACCCGAACGCGGCCGCGCCGCTCGTCAAGACCGGCCGCGCGGCGCGCTACCCCAAGCCCGACGGCAGAGTACGTCTTCGACAAGCTCTCCTCGGTGTTCGCCTCGGGGAACCGCACGCGCGACGACCAGCCGAGCCACCTCGAGGTCGCGACGCGTGTGCGCCGCCCCGTCGCGGAGGCCTGGCAGTGGATGTGCCCGGCGCACGTCTACGAGGTCGGAGCGGACCTCGGCGACGGGATGGTGTCCGTCGTCGTGACACCGTCGAACTGCGTCCAGTGCGGCGCGATCACGGCGAAGGGCGGCCGGCTCACCCCGCCCGAGGGTGGCTCGGGCCCCGAGTACACGCTGACCTGACCGGCAGGTCTCGAACCAGGTGACAGTCCCCTGCGGGGAAAGTCACCAGTGACGCGGGTGACTGTCACCGAAGGTGACTGTCACCGGCTTTCCGCGCTACCGGCGCTCGCTCTCCATCGTCGAAGCGACCAGCTCGCGATAGAGGGCCTGAGCCCGCTCGCGATGGGGCGTCAGAAGCTCGAGGAGCTCTTCGCGGGCGAGGAAGTCGGTCGGTTCGTCCAGCCCGGCGGTCGCGCGGTAGGAGCTCCACGGCCACTCGTCGGGACGATCGACGACACCCGCGCGAACCGGATTCAGAACCGTGTACACGGCAGCCGAGACGAGGTGATCGTCGCCCTCGACCCGGCGATCGTGGAAGCGATCCCCGAACAGATGCCCGCGCCGGCCGTGCCGGCGGTTGAAGTGCTTCGCGTACCGGGTCTGGACGAGCCGCATCCCGTTGGACAGGTTCGCCTCGGGCGTCTGCACGAGCAGGTGGTAGTGGTTGCCCAGCAGGCAGTAGGCGAGGCAGCGCCAACCGCGGTCGTGGATCGAGCGCGCGAGCAGGCCGAGGAGGTGAATGCGGTCGAAGTCGTCCTCGAAGATCGACGCGCCGCCGTTGCCGCGTGCTGTCACGTGATATGTCGCCCCGGGAGCCTCCACGCGTGGTCGTCGCGGCATTCGACCAGCGTCGCGACCCGGAGACGGTGCTGCAAGACGCTGTTCGGGACACGACTGATGCTGTCGAGCGGAAACCAGGGTGACAGTCCCCTGCGGGGACAGTCACCAGCGACGGGCGCGGTGACTGTCACCGAAGGTGAGTGTCACCGGCTTTTCAACCAGCGACGGGGTTGGTGACCGTCACCGAAGGTGACTGTCACCGGCTTTCCAACCCCTGCGGTGAGGGTTACCGCGCCGAAGGCTCGCCGCGCTCGGCCCACGCGCGGGCCATCGCGACCCGGTCTGCGAGGCTCGGGTGCGTTCCGAGCAGGAGCTCGACCCAGCCCGGGGGCGAGGGGTCGCCGAGCGACGTCTCGGACAGGCCGACCATGAGCTGCTCGAGCGACGCCGGGTCCTTCGTGACCTGGAGCGCCTTCCAGTCGGCTTCCGCCTCCATGCGACGCGAGATCGCGTTCGCCGCCGGCGCGCTGACGAGCTGGAGCACGACGACGACGAGAAGCGCGAGCGGCACGGCCTCGGGAGCGCCCATCCCGCCGCGGCCGCGCGTGGCGCGCATGAGGATCCACGCGCCCGGGATCGCGAAGAGCGCGAACCAGCCGATGCCCTCGGGAAGGTGGCCCTGCGAGTGGTGCGCGAGCTCGTGCGCGAGCACGACCTTCTGCTCGCTCTCCGTGAAAGGGGCGCGGAGCATGGTGTCCCAGAAGACGACCCGGCGCGACGGCCCGATGCCGTATGCGTACGCGTTCGCCTGCTCCGTGTCGTCGCTCACGTCCTCCACGCGGACCGGCAGGTCGGGCAGCCCGAGGTCGCGCTCGTACTGCACCTGCGCCTGCGAGCAGTGACTTGTCCTCGAGCGGCCGGGTCGTGAAGTCGAGATAGGGCGTCGCGAACGTGAACAACGCCCCGATCGCGACGAAGACCGCCGCGCCCGGGAGCCACCATCGCTCCCCGAGCCTGCGCGCGAGGCCCATGACGATCAGGAGCGCGACGCAGATGGCGAGGAACTCCGCGGCCAGCACCGCCCAGTCGCTGTAGACCCACGCGAGGTAGCCGATGTCCTCGACTCCGTACCGACGCTGCCACCAGAGGGCGACCAGGCCGAACGGCAGCCCGACCAGCCAGACGATGGCGAGGCCGAGCATGCCGAGCAGCATCCCGGTTCCCACCGGGCCTGCGGCCGACTCCCTCGTGAAGCCTGCTCCCTTGCGCGCGTAGAGGAAGAGCGTCACGAGGAGGGCAACCTGAGCCAGCACCCAGTCGACGTAGAGGAAGCGCTCGTAGCGCTCGGCCCTCGCGACGAGCTTGGCCCCGAAGGTGGCGTCCACGTCGACCGACGGGAGCGACAGCCCGTCCGGTACGGCCGTCGGGTAGAGGAGGACCGCCGCGACGGCCAGCGCCGCGACCAGGAGGATGGTGAACGCGCTCCTCAGAAGGCGTCTCCGGGGAGCGGCCCCGCAGGTGTGTCCGAGTGCTCCGGGCTCACCGGCTCGGGCCGCCCGGCCTCGAGGACCGGCGCCGCGTACGGGTACCGGTCGGTGAGAAGGAGCAGGTACGCGGAGGTCTGCTCCTGGTAGCGGATGCAGGCAGCACCGAGGTTGCGGAGACCCTCGGGGACGGCTCCGCGCACGAGCGCGTACCACCACACGAGGAACGCCACGAGGAGAAGGACACCCCCGATCGCGCTCGCGAGGAGCAGCGCGGGAACGGCAAGGAAGAAGCGGAAGAGCGTCAGCCAGCGGCTCTGTCGCCGTGGCGGGTCGATCTCGAGGTCGATCCCGTACGAGCCCGGCTTCCCCGTGAACCCGGGGAAGCGGCGGCCGATCACGTAGACGAACGCCTGCACGTGCACGGCGTAGCGGACGTACGCGGCGAGGAAGCGGTGCAGCCCCTGCGGGACGCTTCCGGTGGCGAGCGCGGCGAACCACGCGGCGATCGCCGCGAAGAGCACGGCGATCGACCAGAGCGTGATCCAGACGAGGTGCGGGATCGCGAGGAAGAGGCGGAAGAGGACCGTGAGCCGGGACCGCTCGAGGCCGTCCGTGACCACCATCTGCACCGGGTGGCGCGGCAGCTCTGCGTAGGGCTCGGCGAGCGCCGGGTCGGAGCTCGGATAGCGGCTGGTGAGGAGCAGGACGTAGCCGAGCGCCTGCGCCCCGTAGCCGAGCGCATAGGCGACGAGGTCGCGGACGCCGCGCGGCGCCCGCCCGCGCGCGAGCGCGTAGAACCAGGCGAGGAAGGCGGCCACCGCAGCGACTCCGACGGCCGAGGCGCCCCACCAGACCCCGTACTCGCTGCCCTGGGTCGAGCTCGACGAGCCGCCGGAGGGCCCGAAGGAGAGACCGCTGCCGAGCGCGGACGCGAGCACGAGCGCGGGCAGCGCGAGCACGATGCGGAAGAAGCCGCCCCACCTGCCCTGGCGCTCCGGCGGGTCGATCTGGACGTCGACCGGGTACTCGGCCTGGACGCGGAACCACGGGTACGGGTCGGCCGCGAGGAACACGTACGCGCTGACCTGGGTCGCGTAGCGCACGTAGCCGGCGACGAAGTCGTGGAGGCTGTCCGGGACCTCGCCCTGGAGCAGGACCGCGATCCAGTTGACGAACCCCACGACGAACGCAGCGATCCCGCGGAGCATCAGCCACACGAGCACCGGGATCGCGAGGAAGACGCCGGAAGAGGACGGTGAGGCGGCTGCGCCGGAGCTCGTCGTCCCGGACGACGAGTCGGATCGGGCGTTCGCCCGGTGCGCTGTCCACCGCCACGGACGCATTCTGATCCTTCGGGGGAGGACGTCAGGGGTCGTAGCGGCGGATGTCCGAGCCGGCGAAGCTCGAGATCCACACCGACCCGCCGAGACGTGCCTGCGCGAGCGCACCCGGCCCGGCCGGGAACGAGTCGACGACGTGGCCGGACGTCGGGTCCACGCGATGGACGACGGAGCGCTGCTTGTCGGTCACCCAGATCGCGCGGGCGCCGCCCGCGCTCCTGGCGAGGCCGGCCTCGGCCAGCGTCTCGCCGAGCAGGAGGTGGCTACGGACCTCGCCCGTGCGCGGCGACACCCGGAGCAGCGAATCCTCCGTGGTCACCCACAGCTCGCCGTCGATGCACCGCGGCCATCTCGGTGTGGGGACAGCCACGTCGATTCGCCTCGCCCGGCCCGTACGCGGGTCGATCCGGGTGAGCCACGTGGCGCTTCGGCCGTGGCCGACCCATACCGTCCCGCCGCAGACGGTGATCCCCGTCGGGTTGCCGCCGACGCTCCAGCGGCGGGCCACGCGGCCCGTCCGCGCGTCGAGTCGTGTGACCACACCGGGGTCGAAGCTCGTCACCCAGGCTGAGCCGGCGGCGAGCGCGACGCCGAGCGGTGACGCGACACGCAGCCTGGTGAGCCTCCCGGAACGTGAGTCGATGCGCACGACCTCGTTCGCGTTGTCCCGCGTGACCCACGCCGCACGCTCATCGACCGCGACCTGACAGGCCCAGCGGCCGACGCGGTGCCGGCGCTGCACGTGGCCGGCGCGATCGAGCTGCAGCACCGTGCCGGCCTCGTAGACGCCCACCCACAGCTCTCCGCCGAAGGCGGCGAGGCCGCACGGCGCGCGCCCGGTCTCGATCACGGCCGCCTCACTCGGGGGCGGGGGGAGCTTCCCGTGGGCGGCGGGGACGAGGAGCAGGAAGGCGGCGACGGCGAGGGAGAGGAGTCGCATGACCTTGCCCTTCTACACCGGAGCCGCCGGCAGGGTTCCCGTACGATCGCCCCGGTGAGCCTCCCGATCGGACGGGACGACGTCGAGCGCGCCGCGGCCGTCGTCGCAGGCCGCGTCCGTCGCACGCCGGTCCTCTCGTCCCGCACGCTGGGGCCGGACGTCTTCCTCAAGGCCGAGCTGCTCCAGCGCACGGGTTCGTTCAAGCCCCGCGGCGTGCTCACGAAGCTCGCGTCGCTGGACGAGACCGAGAAGGCCCGGGGCGTCATCGGCATCTCCGCCGGGAACCACGCGCAGGCGGTCGCCTGGGCCGCGGCCGAGGAGGGGCTCGACGCCCTCGTCGTGATGTGGCGCGGCGCGAGCGAGGCGAAGATCGCCGCGACGCGCGGCTACGGCGCGTCGGTCGACCTCGAGGCGGGAGGGCCGGGCGAGGCGTTCGAGCGGCTCGCGGAGCTCCTGGAGGTGACGGGCCGGACGCTCGTCCATCCCTTCGACGACCCGCTGACCATCGCCGGTCAGGGGACCGTCGGGCTCGAGATCCTCGAGGACGTGGACGGGGTCGAGACGATCGTCGTGCCGATCGGGGGCGGAGGGCTGATCGCTGGGCATCGCGACGGCCGCCTCGGGCGGTGCCCGCGTGATCGGCGTCGAGCCCGAGCTCTCCACGGCGATGAGCTCGGCGCTCGCCGCCGGCGAGCCCGTCGACGTGACGCCGACGTCGATCGCGGACGGGCTCAACGCGCCGCACGCGGGGAGGATGGCGCTCGCGATCGTCCAGGAGCTCGTGGAGGAGGTCGTCCTCGTGACCGAGGAGCGAGATCGAGGCGGGCTTCAGGTTCCTCTACGAGCGCGCCAAGCTCGCCTGCGAGCCGGCGGGGGCAGCGGCGGTCGCGGCCGTCCTCGCGGGGAAGGCGGGCGGGGGTCGAACGGTGTGCGTCGTCTCCGGGGGGAACGTCGCGGCCGGAACCGCCGCTGGTATCCTGGCTGGCCGATGAAGGCCGACATCCACCCCGACTACGTCCTCGCGCACGTGACGTGCTCGTGCGGCAACGAGTTCTGGACCCGGTCCACGAAGCCCGAGCTGCACGTGGAGATCTGCGCCGCCTGCCACCCGTTCTACACGGGGAAGCAGAAGCTCGTCGACACCGGCGGTCGGGTGGAGCGCTTCCAGCGCCGGCTCGAGAAGGCCGGCGGCTCGCGCCGCGGCTGATCGCACCATGAGAGTCACCTACGGGGGCCAGGCAGTCCTCGAGGGCGTGATGATGCGCAGCCCGTCGAGCTGGGCGGTCGCCGTGCGCACGCCTGAGGGCGACATCACGGAGGTCGTCCGCGAGATCGAGTCGCCGATGAAGCGCCGGAGGATCTGGCGCCTGCCCGTGATCCGCGGCGTGATCGCGCTCGGCGAGTCGCTCGCGATCGGCTTCCGGGCGCTCGCGATCTCGGCGAACGTCGCCTCGCAGGAGCGGGACGAGGACGGGCGAGATCCAGACGCAGATCGGCCGCGGCCAGATCATCTTCTCGTTCGCCCTCGCGATCGGGTTCGCGCTCATGCTCTTCAAGATCGGCCCCGCGCTCCTCACGAGCTGGCTGCCGATCGAGTCGACGGGGCTCTTCGTCGTCGTCGAGGGGGTCATCCGCGTCGCCGTCTTCATCGGCTACATCCTCGTCATCTCGCTGCTTCCCGACCTCCGGCGCGTCTTCCAGTACCACGGCGCCGAGCACAAGACGATCAACGCCCTCGAGGCGGGCGCCGAGCTCACGCCAGCCAACGTGCAGAAGTTCAGCCTGATCCACCCGCGTTGCGGAACTGCGTTCTTGCTCTGGGTCATGGTCATCGCGATCTTCGTCTTCGCGTTCGTCGGGCGGCCGGACTGGTACTGGCTGATCGTCGAGCCGGATCCTGCTGCTGCCCGTGATCGCCGGGCTCGCCTACGAGGTGATCCGGTACGCCGGCATGCACCAGTCGAACCGCGTGCTGATGACGCTGCTCGCGCCGGGCCTCTGGCTCCAGCGGCTGACGACGCGCGAGCCCTCGGACGACCAGGTCGAGGTCTCGATCCTCGCGCTCCGGCGCGTCGTCGAGCGCGAGGAGGCCGAGACCCCCGAGGAACAGCGGCTCGAGTCGCGCGTCGAGGTCATGGCCTAGCCGATGCCGCGGATCGTCCGCGAGGCGGAGATCGAGTGGGAGGGGACGACCGCGCGCGGCTCGGGCGTCGTCACGGCCGGGAGCTCGGGAGCGTTCGCACTCCCGACCACGATCGCGTCGCGGGTCGCGGACCCCGAGGGCAAGACGAGCCCGGAAGAGCTCCTCGCAGCTGCGCACGCGACGTGCTACGTCACCTCGCTCGGGAGCGAGCTCGCGCGCATGGGCACCCCGCCCGAGCGGATGCACGTCCACTGCCTGATCACGATGGACGAGGTCGAGGGCATGGGCCACCGGATCGTCTCGTCCGCGATCACGGCCCGGGGCGTCGTCCCCGGTGCGGACGCGGCCACGTTCGCGCAGGCGGCCGAGGCCGCCGACGCGGGCTGCCCGTTCTCGGCGCTCGTCAGGGCGAGCGCCACCGTCACCATCCACGCCGAGCTGGAGGGGGAGAGCTGATGGCCGACCGCACTGCCACCGTGACCTGGAGCGGCTCGCTGATGGAGGGGGCCGGGACGATCGAGAGCGTCGGCAGCGGCGCCTTCGGCCCGCTGGACGTCACCTGGGCCTCGCGCGCCGAGGACTCGGACGGTCGGACGAGCCCCGAGGAGCTGATCGCCGCCGCGCACGCAGCCTGCTTCTCGATGGCGCTCTCCCACGCGCTGGCCCAGGAGGGCTCCCCGGCCGAGCGGCTCGAGACCTCGGCCACGGTGACCTTCGTGCCGGGCACGGGGATCACGAAGAGCGCGCTCACGGTCCGCGCCAGCGTGCCCGGGATGGACGAGGCGACCTTCCTGGAGAAGGCCGAGGGCGCACGGGTGGGCTGCCCGGTCTCGAAGGCGCTCGCGGCCGTCCCCGAGATCACGCTCGACGCCGCTCTGGCGTAGCGAGCCCGAGGGCGCAGGGGATCGTCTCGGACGAGGAGTTCGAGGCGAGGAAGAAGCAGATCCTCGTGATCTGACGAACGCGCCGATCGCACGTCCCCGCACCGCTGGTGGCGCGTTCTTGCTCGTGCGCTTGGCCTCCACACCCCGGTGAAGAGATGGTGTGCCTCTCCAGACAACAGTTCGAGAATAGATATGAATACGGAAAGGTCGGAAGCTCTGGGAGGGAGGTCGACGGTGGCAGGCACCGGCTTCGACTGCCACATGAGAGCCGGCAGGCGCACCCTCGATCTCCGAGGCCCGCCGTGAGCCCGGTCGCGATCACGACGGTCGACCTCGCACGCCTCCAGTTCGCCACGACGTCCCTCTACCACTTCCTGTTCGTGCCGCTCACGCTCGGCCTCGCGCCGCTGGTCGCGGTCATGCAGACGATCTGGTACCGCGGCGGTGACGACGCGTGGCTTCGGCTCGCGCGCTTCTTCGGGACGCTGATGCTGATCAACTTCGCGATCGGCGTCGCGACCGGGCTCGTGCAGGAGTTCCAGTTCGGGATGAACTGGTCGATCTACTCGGAGTTCGTCGGGGACGTGTTCGGGGCGCCACTCGCAATCGAGGGCCTCGCGGCGTTCATGCTCGAGTCGACCTTCCTCGGGCTCTGGATCTTCGGCTGGGACAGGCTCTCGAAGCGTGTCCATCTCGCGACGATCTGGCTCTTCGCGCTGGGTTCCTGGGCGTCGGCGTTCTTCATCATCGCCGCCAACTCGTGGATGCAGCGACCGGTCGGCTCGACGGTCAGGGATGGCCGGGCGGAGCTGACTGATGTCTGGGAGCTCTTCTCGAACCGCTTCGGGATCTGGGCGTACATCCACGTCCTGCTCGTGGGGCTCACGACAGCGACCGTCGTGATCTTCGGCGTCGCGTGCTGGCACCTCGTCCGCGGCCGGAACCAGGAGCTCTTCCGGCACGCGGCGAAGCTCGCGCTCCTCGTCGGCGTGCCGATCTCGGCGGTGAACCTCGCCGTCGGAAGCCACCTCGGCGTGGTGGTGACCGACTACCAGCCGATGAAGATCGCGTCCACGGAGGCTCAGTGGGACACGTGCCAGCCGTGCGCGTTCTCGCTCTTCCAGATCGGAGGGTTCACCGAGAGCGACCAGACGCCGTCGTTCTCGATCCAGATCCCGAAGCTGCTGTCGCTCCTCGCGACGGGCTCGCTCGACGGCGAGGTCCAGGGGATGAACGAGCTCCAGAAGTCGGACCAGGGCGAGTACGGCGCCGGCGACTACATCCCGCCCGTGCGGACGACCTACTGGAGCATGCGGATCATGGCGTATGCCGGCACGGTCGTCTTTCTCGTCTTCGCGCTCGGAGCACTCCTCTACTGGCGCGGGAGGCTCGCGTCGACGCGCTGGTTCCTCTGGCTCGGCGTCCTGACGATCCCGCTGCCCTACGCCGCGGCGCTCGCCGGCTGGGTGCTCTCGGAGGTGGGGCGCCAACCGTGGATCGTCTGGGGCCTCTTGAAGACGGCCGATGCCAACTCGCCCAGCGTCTCGACGGCCACGATCGCCACGAGCCTCGGCGTCTTCGTGGTGCTCTACGTCGCCCTCCTGATCGTGGACTTCGTCCTCATGCGCCGGTATGCACGTGTCGATCCGCCCGAGGTCGGCGGCGAGGGTGACGAGTTCGCGCTCCCGGCGGTGACTTACTGATGGACCTCGAGACCTTCTGGTTCTGCGTCGTCGCCGTCGTCTGGGCGATGTACTTCCTGCTAGAGGGGTTCGACTTCGGGGTCGGAATGCTGCTCCCGTTCGTCCCGCGCTCGGACGAGGAGCGGAGCACGGCCCTGCGGACGATCGGACCGGTCTGGGACGGGAACGAGGTCTGGCTCGTCGTGGCCGGTGGTGCGACGTTCGCGGCGTTCCCGGCCTGGTACGCGACGATGTTCTCGGGCTTCTACCTCGCGCTCCTGCTCATCCTCGTCTTCCTCATCGTCCGCGTCGTCTCGTTCGAGTGGCGCTCGAAGAGCGAGACGCCGGGCTGGCGGTCGGCCTGGACCTGGGCGAACACGATCGGCAGCTTCGGCGCCTCGCTCCTCTGGGGGATCGGGCTGTCGTGTCTCGTGTACGGCGTCCCGATCGACTCCGACGGCGACTTCACCGGCGACCTACTGGATCTCTTCAGCCCCTACAGCGTGTTCGCGGGTGTTGCGGTCGTGGCCGTCTTCGCGTTCCACGGGGCGACGTTCCTCACGCTCCGGACGATGGGCGAACTGTGCGAGAGCGCCGAACGTGCCGCGCGGAGGCTTGCGATTCCTGCCGCCGTGCTGGGGGCAGCCCTCCTCGCCTGGACCGTTGCAGTCGCGATGGACCGCAACGACAAGGATCTGTTCCCGCCGGCGCTCCCCGCGGCACTCGGAATGGCGGCCTTCGCGCTCGCGGTCGTCTTCCTGTACACGGGGAGCAACGGGCGTGCGTTCGCGATGACCGCACTCGGAACGATCTCGCTCGTCGCGACGCTGTTCGTCTCGCTGTACCCGCGCGTGATGGTGTCGAGTACCGGGTTCGAGAACAGCCTCACCGTCGACGGTGCAGCGTCGTCGGAGTACGCGCTGAAGGTGATGACCGTCGTCGCGCTCGTCTTCGTCCCCCTCGTGCTCCTCTACCAGGCGTGGACGTACTACGTGTTCCGGGCGCGCCTCGGCGGCGAGCAGGTCGTCACGCCCCTCGAGAAGCTCGCTTCCGAGCCCGGAGGACCTGGCTCGTGACTCCGCGCGTCGTCATCATCGGTGGCGGCTTCGCCGGTGTCGGCGCCGCCAAGAAGCTCGCCGGGGCGGACGCGGAGGTCGTGCTCGTGGACAAGCACGACTACCACACGTTCCAGCCGCTCCTCTACCAGCTCGCGACCGGACTGCTCGAGACGAGCGCCGTCGGACACTCGCTGCGGGACCTGGTGAAAGATCAGGACAACGCGACCGTCCACAAGACGAAGGTGACGGCCGTCGACCTCGCGGCGCGCACGGTGCAGCTCGCCGAGATGGCGCCTCTCGTCTACGACTACCTCGTGCTCGGCCTCGGCGCCGAGGTCAACTTCTTCGGGACCAAGGGCGCGGCCGAGCATGCCTTCCCCATGTACACGCTGGCCGATGCCGTGCGGCTCAAGGAGCACGTGCTCGGGCGCTGGGAGGCGGCAGACAAGGATCCGAGCCTCATCGACGACGGCGCGCTGAACGTCGTGGTCGTCGGCGGCGGCCCGACCGGGGTCGAGAGCGCCGGCGCGCTGGCGGAGCTCTACCGCGGTGACTTCGCCAAGGACTATCCGGCCGTGCCACAGGAGAAGGCCCGCGTCGTGCTCGTCGAGGCGGGGCCGGAGCTCTTCTCGATGTTCAAGCCGGACATCCGCGCCTACACGCTGGACGCCCTGCAGAAGCGCACGGTCGAAGTGATCACAGGTGAGGCCGTCGAGTCGGTCTCCCCGACTCGCGTCACGCTCAAGTCGGGAGCAGGGATCGATGCACACACGCTCGTCTGGGGCGCCGGGTTGCAGGGCAACCAGCTGGTGCAGTCGCTCGGACTCGATCTGGAGCGAGGGAACCGGATCGGCGTCGGCCTGGAGCTCACGGTCCCGGATCATCCGGAGGTATACGCCGTCGGCGACATCGCGGCGATCCAGGACGCGAAGACGAACCAGGTCCTGCCTCAGCTCGGCTCGGTTGCGCTGCAGTCCGGTGAGCACGCCGGAGAGACGATCGCCAGGCGCGTCGCCGGCAAGAAGACGAAGCCATTCAAGTACCGCGACAAGGGAACGATGGCGACGATCGGCCGTGGGGCCGCTGTCGTGCAGATGCTCGGAGGGAGGACCATGAAGGGCAAGACGGCCCAGGCGGCGTGGGGCGCCGTGCACCTCGCGCTCCTGCCGACGAACGAGGACCGCGCGAAGGCGGTGATCGACTGGGCAGGAGCGGGGCTGACGCACCAGCGCACCGGCCGGATCACGGTCGAAACCGAGGAGGTGGAGTGATGGCAGATTCAATCGCCGAGTTCTTCGACGCCCTCGCGGAGCGCGGTCACGAGCCGCTGCTCGAGAGACGACGGGCACTGTGCGCTTCAACCTCCGAGACGGGAAGAGCACCGAGCGCTGGCACGTCGTCGTCGAGAAGGGCGACCTTTCCGTCTCACGCAAGAACACGCCGGCCGACTGCGTCGTTGTCGATGGACAAGACGCTGTTCGAGACCCTGGCGAGCGGCCAGAGCAACGCTGTCGCTGCAGTTCTCCGGGAGGAGATCGAGGTCGAGGGCGACGTACGACTGCTCGTTGCGTTCCAGCGACTTCTCCCCGGGCCCCCGCGCTCCCGGAGACGCCGACCTCGCTCGGCTCCTGCGAGGAGGAAGACATGAGCGACGGACTCGTCCAGATCCTGGACGGCAACACCTTCGTCGTCAGCAACGCGAACGGCGACATCGAGGCGTCGTTGACCGATCCGACCGGCCTCTTCTCGTTCGACACCCGCTTCCTGTCGACGTGGGTGCTGACCCTGAACGGCGAGAAGCTCAATCCGCTGTCCGTCGACGATCTGCAGTACTTCGAGACCCGCTTCTTCCTCGTTCCGGGAACCGGAACCGTCTACATCGACGCAAAGCTCTCCGTGATCCGGCGGCGTGCCGTCGGCAACGGATTCCACGAGGAGCTGACGATCCTCAACCATGCATCGGATCCCGTCCAGCTCGTTGTCCGCATCGATGCGGACTCCGACTTCGCCGACCTGTTCGAGGTGAAGGACGCGCTCGCGAAGAAGGGGAAGTACTACGCCCGGGTCGAGTCGCGGCCGACTGCGGCTCGGCTATCAGCGGGACCGGTTCACGCGCGAGACCCTGATCTCGGCGTCAGCTCCTGCTCGCCTCGACAAGAGTGGACTGACGTTCCGAGTGCGGATCGGGCCACACGAAGCTGGTCGACCGACCTCGACGTCGTGACTGCAACCGGTGCCGGAGGCACGTACGTGCGGCCGAAGTACGCTCGGGGCGCACGACGAGCCAGGCCGAGCATGGAGCTGAGCCTCGAGAAGTGGCTCGCGGATGCGCCGCGACTCGAATGCGACCAGGACGAGCTCAGGGCGACGTACCGGCGCAGCCTCGTCGACCTTGCCGCGCTGCGCTTCTCTCCGCCGATCGCCGGAGGTCGGAGCCTCCCCGCCGCCGGCCTGCCCTGGTTCATGACGATGTTCGGACGGGACAGCATCTTCACGAGTCTGCAGGCACTGCCCTTCACGCCCGAGCTCGCGGCGACGACGCTGCAGGCGCTGGGCGACTGGCAGGGCAGCCGCGTCGACGACTTCCGCGACGAGGATCCGGGCCGGATCCTTCACGAGATGCGGTACGGGGAGATGACGGCGTTCGAGGAGCGTCCGCATTCCCCCTACTACGGCTGCGCGGACGCCACCCCGCTGTGGGTGGTGCTGCTCGACGAGTACGAGCGCTGGACCGGAGACCGCAAGCTCGTTAGGGAGCTCGAGCACCAGGCTCGGGCCGCGCTCCGCTGGATCGACGAGTACGCCGACCTCATGGGCACGGGGTACATCTGGTATCAGCGGCGGAACGAGAAGACCGGCCTCGAGAACCAGTGCTGGAAGGACTCCTGGGACTCGATCTCGTATCGCGACGGCAGGCTCCCCGGCTTCCCGCGGGCGACCTGCGAGCTCCAGGGGTATGCATACGACGCGAAGCTCCGCGGCGCTCGCCTGGCCCGCCTCGTCTGGAAGGACACCGAGCTCGCCGACAAGCTGGAGCGGGACGCGGCCAATCTCAAGCGCCGCTTCAACCGCGACTTCTGGGTGCAGGACGGCGAGTACTTCGCCCTCGCGCTCGACACCGAGGGGAACCAGGTCGACTCGTTGACGTCGAACAACGGCCACCTGCTGTGGAGCGGCATCGTCGACAAGTCCAAGGCAAAGGCGGTCGCCGGACACCTCCTGGGGCCGCGGCTCTTCTCCGGCTGGGGGGTCCGGACACTGGCCGAGGGCGAGGGACGCTACAACCCGATCGGCTACCACGTCGGCACCGTCTGGCCGTTCGACAACTCGTTCATCGCGTGGGGGCTTCGGCGCTACGGCTTCAAGGAGGAGGCGGCGCAGATCGCGGCGGGCATCCTCGACGCCGCCGAGTTCTTCCAAGGGCGTCTGCCCGAGGCGTTCGGGGGCTACGAACGGACGGTCACGAAGTATCCGGTCCAGTACCCGACCGCGTGCAGCCCCCAGGCGTGGTCGACGGGCACGCCGCTGCTGCTTCTGCGGACGATGCTCGGCCTCGAGCCCATCGGAGACCATCTCGTCGTCGATCCGGCTCTGCCGCAGGGAATCGGCCATGTCGAGCTCCTCGACATCCCCGGGCGCTGGGGGCGAGTCGACGCCTTCGGGCGCGGGCGGGTCGACATCGATAGCCAACCCGACCGCCGGCGCTCCGGCGCGACCAGACGGCGCAGATCGAGACGGGAGGTGGGGAGATGAGCACGACCGAAGCTCCGCAGGCAACGAGGACGGACCCGAACGCGGAGCCCGCCCCGGCGGACGTCCTCGTCGTCTTCGGGATCACGGGCGATCTCGCGAAGGTGATGACGTTCCGCTCGCTGTACCGGCTCGAACAGCGCGGGCTGCTCGACTGCCCGATCGTCGGCGTCGCCGTCGACGACTGGACGGTGGACGACCTCGTCAAGCGCGCCCGCGAGTCGATCGTGGGAACGGGCGAGACGATCGACGAGAAGGTGTTCGAGCGCTTCGCCGAGCGGCTCTCCTACGTCTCGGGTGACTTCACGGATCCATCGATGTACGAGCGCGTGGGCGCGGCGATCGGCGGCGCTCGAACCCCCGTCTTCTACCTCGAGATCCCGCCCTTCCTGTTCGCGACCGTCGTGAAGGGCCTCGCCGAGGCGGGGCTGACCAAGGCTGCGCGAGTCGTCGTCGAGAAGCCGTTCGGCCACGATCAGGCCTCTGCGCGCGAGCTCGCCGACGAGCTGCACCAGTACATCGACGAGTCGCAGCTCCTCCGGATCGACCACTACCTCGGGAAGATGGGGCTCGAGGAGATCCTCTACCTCCGGTTCGCGAACACGATGCTCGAGCCGATCTGGAACCGGAACTACGTCGAGTGTGTCCAGATCACGATGGCGGAGGACTTCGGGGTCGAGGATCGCGGGCACTTCTACGACCCGGTCGGCGCGCTCCGCGATGTCGTCGTCAACCACCTCATGCAGGTCGTGGGAATGGCCGCGATGGAGCCACCCGCCGGAGGCGACGCCAAGACGCTCCAGGACGCGAAGGTCTCCCTCTACCGCGCGATGAGGCCAGCCGACCCCGCGCACTACGTGCGCGGCCAGTACGACGGCTACCTCGCCATCGACGGTGTCGCCGCGGACTCGACGACCGAGACCTACGCCGCGTTGCGACTCGAGATCGACAACTGGCGGTGGTCGGGCGTCCCCTTCTTCATCCGGACGGGGAAGCGACTGCCCGTCACTCAGACCGAGATCCGCCTCGTCTTCAAGCATCCGCCCCGGCTCGGCTTCGCGGCGTTCGACCGCCGACCCGAGGCGAACCAGCTGGTGATCAAGCTCGATCCCTCGACCGGCGCCAGGATCGTCCTCGACGCCCGTCGAGCCGACGCCGCGCAGCCCGCGCCGATCCTCTTCGACGTCGAGTTCGCGACGATGGGCGGTGAGGGCGCCACGCCCTACGAGGTGCTGCTGCACGCCGCGATGGTCGGCGAGAGAATGCGCTTCACCCGTCAGGACGGCGTCGAGCAGACGTGGAGGATCATGCAGCCGCTGCTCGATGCGCCGCCTGCCGTGCACGTCTATGCCCAGGGCTCGTGGGGCCCGCAGGCAGCCGACGAGCTCGTCGCGGGTCATGGCCGGTGGCATGGACCATGGATCTCGCAATGAGCAGCGTCACGAAGACGACCGACGAGCGGCGCCCGCAGAGCGCTGCGGCGCCCTCCCCGTTCCCACCCATCGCGGACTACGCGTTCCTCTCCAACTGCCACACGGGAGCGCTGGTCGCGCCGGACGGCGCGATCGAATGGCTGTGCATCCCCGGCTTCGACGCACCGAGTGCCTTCGGCAGCCTGCTCGACCGCCAGGCTGGAGTGTTCCGGTTCGGCCCGTTCGCGATCAACCATCCCTCGGCACGCAACTACGAGCCCGGCACGAACGTCCTCGTCACGACCTGGAAGACGCCCTCCGGCTGGGTGATCGTGCGTGACGCGCTGACGATGGGGCGGGGGGACCGCGAGGACGTGATCACTCCGCATACACGCCCGCCCACGGACGACGACGCCGACCATCTGCTCGTGCGAACGGTCGAGTGTCTCGAGGGCTCCGTCGAGATCGAGCTCGTGTGCGAGCCGGTCTTCGACTACGGGCGGGAGGAGGCGAAGTGGACGCTCGTCGCCGGCAGCCGCCATGCGGCGGACGCGATGGGCGGAGGGCAGACGATCCGGCTCCAGTCCGACATCGCGCTCGGGATCGAGAGCGGTCGCGTCCGCGGGCGACACGTGCTCGAAGCGGGAGAGCGCGCCTACTGCAGCCTCTCGTGGGCGGAAGGCCTCGCCGGCCCGCAGGACGTCGACGACGCCGATGTCCACGTCGCTGCGACGGTTCGCTTCTGGCGCGCCTGGCTCGGGAGAGCGCGCATCCCGGACCATCACTGGCGCGACCCGATCCAGCGCTCGGCGCTCGCGATCAAGGGCCTGACCTACATGCCGACCGGGGCGACCGTCGCCGCGCTCACGACGTCGCTCCCGGAGACACCGGGTGGCGAGCGGAACTGGGACTACCGCTACACCTGGATGCGCGACACGACCTTCACGCTCCAGGCGCTGCACTTCCTCAACCTCGAGTGGGAGGCGGACGAGTTCATGCAGTTCGTCGCGGACATCGAGCCGAACGACGACGGGTCGCTGCAGATCATGTACGGGATCGACGGTCGCCGTGACCTCACGGAATCGACCCTGGACCACCTCTCCGGGTACGCGGGCGCCCGCCCCGTACGGATCGGCAACGGGGCGTTCGACCAGCGGCAGAACGACGTCTTCGGCGCGGTGCTGGACTCGTTCCTCCTGCACACGCGGAGGAGCCAGCGCCTCCCCCGCGACCTGTGGCCCATCGTCCACGCACAAGCGGAGTGCGCGACGAGGGTGTGGCAGAGCCCCGACCAGGGCATCTGGGAGGCGCGAGGCAAGCCGCAGCACTACGTCTCGTCCAAGCTCATGTGCTGGGTCGCCCTCGACCGGGCGGCGAAGCTGGCCGAGATCCGGGGAGACCCGGACCTGCAGGCCACATGGGGCGCCACCGCGGAGGAGATCCGCGCGGACATCCTGGCCAACGGCGTCGGCGAGGGCGGCGTCCTCCGGCAGCACTACGAGACGGACGCGCTCGATGCCTCGACGCTCCTGGCAGCGATCTTCGGCTTTCTCCCCGCGGACGACGATCGCCTGCACGCGTCGATCCTCGCGATCGCGGACGACCTCACCCAGGACGGCTTTGTCCTTCGTTACCGCACCGAGGAGACGGACGACGGCCTCTCCGGCGAGGAGGGGACCTTCCTCATCTGCTCGTTCTGGCTCGTATCTGCGCTCGCGATCGTGGGGGAGAGGCAGCGCGCGCACGATCTCATGGAGCGGCTCCTGCGGATCGCGTCGCCTCTCGGTCTCTACGCCGAGGAGTTCGACGTCGCGACCGGGCGGCATCTCGGGAACTTCCCGCAGGCGTTCTCCCATCTCGCGCTGATCGAAGCCGCGGGGCGGATCATCCTGGCCGAGCGAATCGAGGAGCTCTCCTGATGGATACCTACGACGTGATCATCATCGGGACCGGGGCGGGCGGCGGAACGCTCGCGCGACACCTCGCACCCTCCGGCAAGAGGATCCTCCTGCTCGAGCGGGGCGACTGGCTCCCGCGCGAGCTCGAGAACTGGCTGACCCAGTCGGTCTTCGTGGACAACCGGTACGTCTCGCCGGAGACGTGGTACGACGCGAAGGGCAAGCCCTTCCAGCCGGGAGTCCACTACTTCGTCGGAGGCGCGACCAAGCTGTACGGCGCCGCGCTCTACCGGCTCCGCAAGGAGGACTTCGGCGAGCTGCGCCACCACGACGGGGTCTCGCCGGCCTGGCCCATCCCCTACGACGAGCTGGAGCCGTACTACACGCTGGCGGAGCAGCTCTACGAGGTTCACGGCGCGCGCGGCGAGGACCCGACCGAGCCGCCGGCGAGCGAGCCGTACCCCCACCCGGCGGTCTCCCACGAGCCGCGGATCCAGCAGCTCTCCGACGATCTCGCCGCGGCGGGCTACCGGCCCTTTCACGCCCCCTGCGGGATCATGCTCGACGAGGCGAACATGGCCTACAGCACGTGCATCCGCTGTGCGACGTGCGACGGCTTCCCCTGCCTCGTTCATGCCAAATCCGACGCAGAGGTCCTCGGCGTGCGTCCTGCGCTCGAGCACCCGAACGTCACGCTCCTGACGAACGCGAAGGTCGTGAAGCTCGAGACGAACGACGGCGGTACTGCCGTTACCGAGGTCGTCGTCGACCGCGAAGGCGGCGAGGAGCGGTTCGCGGGCGACATCGTCGTCGTCGCGTGCGGTGCGGCCAACACGGCCAAGCTGCTCCTGCAGTCCGCGAGCGACCGGCATCCGAGCGGCCTCGCCAACGGCTCCGACCAGGTCGGACGCAACTACATGTTCCACGACTCGACGGCGGTCCTCGCGCTTTCCCGCGAGGAGAACGCGACCGCGTACCAGAAGACGCTCGGCCTGAACGACTTCTACTTCGGCGCGGACGACTTCGAGTACCCGCTCGGAAACGTCCAGATGGTCGGCAAGTCACAGGCGGAGATGTTCAGGGGCGAGCGACCCCGGGAGACCAGGCTCGCGCCCGAATGGACGCTCGAGCGGATGGCACGCCACGCGATCGACTTCTGGCTCTCGACCGAGGACCTGCCGCGGCCCGATAACCGGGTCACCGTCGACGGCGACGGCAAGCTCACGCTCAGCTACAGGGAGACGAACGCGGCCGCGAAGAAGCACCTGTACGACAAGGTCAAGTCGATGCTCGGGAAACTCGACATGAACCCCGACCACCTCATCCACCGCTTCGCGTACATGAAGAACGACATTCCGATGGCCGGCTTGCGCTCACCAGGCAGGGACGTGCCGCTTCGGCAACGGACCCGTCCACGTCCGTCCTCGACGCGCACTGCAAGGCCCACGAGCTCGACAACCTGTACGTCGTCGACACGAGCGTGTTCCCGTCCATCGGCGCCGTGAACCCCGCGCTCACCGCGATGGCCAACTCCCTTCGCGTCGGCGATCACCTGCTCGAGCGGCTGAGCGTAGCGTCTCGGGCGCGACTGCCGCTATTCCATCGGCCACGCCGTCTGCAGAGCCCGTGACCGCTCCGTCCGGCGAGCAGTTCGAGATCGCGCTCGGTGACCAGCGGGCGGTCGTGGTCGAAGTCGGGGGCGGGCTGCGAACGTACTCCGTCGCCGGCCACGATGTCCTGGACGGCTACGGCGTCGACGAGATGTGCACCGCCGGTCGGGGGCAGGTGCTGATCCCGTGGCCGAACAGGCTCCAGGACGGCAGCTACGAGTTCGCGGGACGTCGACACCAGCTCCCGCTCACCGAGCCGGAGCACTCGAACGCGATCCACGGTCTCGTCCGCTGGGCGGCCTGGACCGTGGCCGAGCGTACGGCGAACGTCGTCCGGATGGAGCACCGCCTCCACCCTCGGCCCGGGTATCCGTTCGCGCTCGACGTGGCCATCGAGTACCTCGTCTCGGGCGAGGGTCTGCGTGTGCAGACGACGGCGACGAACGTCGGATCCCACCCGTGCCCGTACGGGGCGGGCGCGCACCCGTACCTCACCCTGGGCACCCGGACCGTCGATCCCCTGCTGCTCCGGGTTCCGGCCGGGACGGTACTGCAGACCGACGACCGCGGCATTCCGACCGGCGCGATACCGGTCGAGGGAACCGACTACGACTTCCGCAAGCCTCGGCCGACTAGGCAACGACGAAGCTCGACCACGTGTTCACCGATCTCGAGCGGGACGAGAAAGGGATCGCACGCGTCGAGCTCGTCGATCCCGAGAGCGGAGCCGCGCTCGAGCTATGGGCCGACTCGCACCATCCGTACGTGATGCTGTTCACGGGCGACCGGCCGGACGTCCAGCGACGCGGCCTCGCGGTCGAGCCGATGACCTGTGCGCCCAACGCGTTCCGGAGCGGGGAAGGTCTCGTCCGCCTCGATCCCGGCGCGTCGATCACGCACCACCTGGGGTATCACCTCGAACGTCGCCGTCGATCGGCCGGGATAGGCCGTCATCGTCCGACGTGTGCAGCTCCGTCCCGCTCGTCGTCGGCGCCGAGGTCACCCGCCCGGATCTCGGGTCCCTGGTGCTCATCCTCGGCGCGTCGACCCTGGGCGCGATCGTCTCCAGGATTCACGGCCGGATCGTGCTGCCGACCGTCGTCGTCGAGATCGTTCTCGGGATCGTCATCGGCCAGGAGGTCCTCGGCATCGCCGAGGTCGACCCCTACATCGAGTTCCTCGCCGAGTTCGGGCTCGCGCTGCTCTTCTTCTTCGCCGGGCTCGAGGTCGTCGAGCAGCGCGTCGCCAGGCGCGCGGTCGCGCGTGGGGCGATCGGCTGGGCGATCTCGCTGGCGATCGGCCTCGGCGTCGGCCTGGTGCTGAGCGAGACGGGCATGGACGCCGAGTGGTGGCTGCTCGGCGTCGCACTGAGCACGACCGCGCTCGGCACGCTCGTCCCGATCCTCTCCGATGCTCGACTCCTTCCCACCGCGCTCGGCTCGGCGACGCTCGGGGCGGGAGTGGCCGGCGAGTTCTGGCCGATCGTCGTGATCTCCGTCTTTCTCACCGGGGTCTACGGCGCTCTCGCGGAGACGCTGCTCCTCGTCGCCTTCGGCGGAGTCGTCGCTCTCATCGCCGCCGTGGCCATGCGTGCTCGTCCGCCCAGGCTCCTTCGCGTCCTCCGGGAGACGGTGCACACGACCGGCCAGGCGGCGGTGCGCGCCTCCATGTTCCTGCTCGCAGCGCTCGTCCTGCTCACGGACCGCGTGGGGTTCGACTTCGTTCTCGGCGCGTTCGCCGCGGGGCTCGTCGTCGGGCTGACGCTGGACTCGCCGGAGGGCGCCACGGTTCGGATGCGTCTGGAGGGGATCGGCTTCGGGCTGCTCGTCCCCATCTACTTCGTCGTGGCCGGGATGAACTTCGACCTCGACAGCTTCCTCTCCGTGACCGGCATCGCGCTGGGAGCGCTCTTCCTCGCTCTACTCCTTGTCGTGCGCGGCACTCCCGCGCTCATGTGGCTGCGCGACCTCGGTCGGAGAGACACGTTCAGCCTCGCGCTCTTCAGCGCGACCGGGCTGCCGCTGATCGTGGCCATCGTCGGCATCGGCGCCGATCGCGGGGCGATCTCCGACGGGGTCGGCGCGTCGCTGATCGGTGCCGGGATGCTCTCCGTCCTCCTGTTCCCGCTGCTCGCGACCCGCATCGCCGGGGCACGTGCGGCCGTCGAACCGATCGCGGAGGTCTCGTCGGACGAGTACTAGAGAGACTGGGTCACTCGGCGGTCGCGCGCCGCGACTCGATCCAGCCGCAGCTCGGACAGGCGAAGACCTCCTCGATCACGCCGTCCAGCGCCGCGGTCATGCTCGCGGCCTCGTCCCGGGTCGTCGGATGGACGAGCTTGTCGGCCTGGTGGTTCATCTCCGTGCCGCACTTCGGGCACGTCATCACGGTTCGGGTCAACCCGTCCCTCCGATCGAGACGTGAGAGCGCCCGTGGCGCAGCGTCTCGGCCATCCAGAAGAGCTCGTCGAGGAACTTCTCGATGCGCGGGAGGAACGACCCGTCGACGAGCCGGCCGGACTCGTCGAACCTGCTCTGGACGGAGGTGAAGTTCACGTCCCAGAAGATCGTGACGAGCCCGAGCTCCCGGAGCACCGGGATCAGGTTCTGGATCACGCGTGCGCCGCCGAAGACGCCCGCCGACACGCCGACGATCCCGACCGCCTTGTGGACGTACTCCTTCAGGTTCGTGTCGAGCACGTGCTTGAGCAGCCCGGGATAGCCGTGGTTGTACTCCGGGGCGACGATCACGAGCCCGTCCGCGCGGTTCATCAGCTCGGAGAGCTCCGGATCCTTCACCGCCTCTCCCGCGTCGTCGACCGGGATCGCGAGCTCGCGCACGTCGATCAGCTCCGTGACGACGCGGGGGCGCTTCTCGATCTCGGCTCGCATGAGCTCTGCCGCGTGCTCGCTCATCCGCCCCTGCCGAGGCGTCCCGAGGATCACGGGGACGAAGAGCGGCCGGTTTCGAGCCACGCTCACCGCGGCTGACGTTACACAGCGTCAGATGGTTGATGCCATGAGATCGCCGACTCCGGGGCGCGAGCTGGCCGCTCCGGGGCGCGACGGGAGAGCGGTGGCAAGGCTGGACGCCTTGGCGCCGCTCTCCCGTCGCGAAGCGCACGCCCGACAGCAGGCCGCTGCGCGGCCTGTGTCCGGGCGGAAGCGGCCCGGACACGCCAGATCGCGCATCCGGACGCGCGAGATCGTGGCATCAATCATCTAGCCTCGCCGTGTGCTCTCGCTCGACCCGCGCCTCCTGCGCCGGGCCCGCCCCGCGCGTCTCCTCCTCGGCATCGACGCGGCGATCGGCATCGTCGCCGCACTCCTCGTCCTCGCCCAGGCGGTCCTCCTCGCGCACGTCGCCGCCCGGGCATTCGCAGGCGCGTCGCTCGAGGACGTTCGCACGCCTCTCGCGCTCCTGGTCGCCGTCGTCTGCGGACGGGCGCTCGCCGCCTGGGGGTTCGAGCTCGCCGGGCGCCGCGCCGCCGTCGACGTGCTCTCGCAGCTCCGCCTGGAGCTCGTCGAGCGGAGGCTCCGCGATCGGCCTGCCGCCCTGGACGGCGCGCGGAGCGCCGAGGTCGCGAGCGTCGCAGTCGCCGGCGTCGACGCGCTCGAGACGACGTTCGCCCGCTATCTCCCGCAGGTCGTCCTCGCTCTCGTCGTGCCCGTCGCGGTGCTTGCGCTGGTCGCGGCGGTCGATCTCGTCGCGGCCGGCGTCATGCTGCTCACGCTGCCGCTCGTCCCCGTCTTCATGTGGCTCGTCGGTCGGTATGCGGAGCGGCGCGCGCGGGCGAGATGGCGGGCGCTCTCGCTGCTCGCCGCCCACTTCCTGGACGTCGTGCGCGGCCTTCCGACGCTCCGCGCGTACAACCGCAGCCGGGCGCAGACGCAGCGGATCGCGGAGGTGAGCGACGAGTATCGCCGGGCGACCATGGGGACGCTGCGTGTGGCCTTCCTCTCCGGCGCCGTGCTCGAGCTTGCCGCCACGCTGGGAATCGCGCTCGTCGCCGTGACCGTCGGCGTCCGCCTCGTCGAGGGCGGGATCGGGTTCGAGCCGGCCCTCACCGTCCTCGTGCTCGCGCCCGAGCTCTACCTTCCGCTCCGCAACCTCGCGGCGCAGTTCCACGCGAGCGCCGACGGCTGGGCGGTCTCCGCGCGCCTCCTCGACCTCGTCGAGGACGAGGCACCCCGCGTGCCGGCGGGCATCGAGACGCCGCCGAGCCCGCGGGAGGCGCCCGTACGACTCGAGGGAGTCTCGTTCTCGTACCCTGCGCGTGAGGGCGACGTGCTGCAGGACGTCGACCTGCAGCTCGCTCCCGGCGAGACCGTCGCGCTCGTCGGGCCGAGCGGAGGAGGCAAGAGCACGCTTGCCTCCCTGATCCTCGGCTTCGCCGAGCCCACCGCGGGCCGTGTGCTGGCGGGCGGCGTCGATCTGGCCATGTGTGACCCGGCCGAGTGGCGTGCCCTGATCGCGTGGGTACCGCAGCGTCCGACGATCTTCCGCGGCAGCGTGCTGGACAACATCCGCCTCGGCGACGAGGGAGCGGGCGAGGATCGCGTACGAGAGGCAGCGTCGCTCGCGGGCGCCCATCCGTTCGTCTCGCGACTCTCGGACGGCTACGGGACGCTCGTCGGCGACGGCGGCCGCCCGCTCTCGGCGGGCGAGCGGCGGCGAATCGCGCTCGCGCGAGCATTCCTGCGCGACGCTCCGCTCGTGATCCTGGACGAGCCGACCGCCGACCTCGATCCCGAGAGCGCCGACACGGTGGGCGACGCGATCGAGCGACTGTGTGCGGGCCGCACCGTGCTGCTCATCGCCCATCGCCTCGACCTCGCGTCGCGTGCCGACCGAGTCGTCCGCGTCGAGCGTGGGCGCGTCTTCGAAACGGCGATCGAGGCCGTCTGATGTCGACCCTGGCACGGGTTCTGTCGCTGGCGGGCCTGCCCGCGAGCCGGGTCGCGCTCTCGGCTCTCCTCGGCGTCCTCGCGGCCGGATTCGGCGTCGGCCTCATGACCGCGGCGGGCTACCTGATCTCCCGCGCGGCGGAGCATCCGCCGATCCTCGCGCTGACGACGACGATCGTCGCGGTGCGGTTCTTCGGCCTCGCCCGCCCGCTCGCCCGCTACCTCGAGCGCCTCGCGTCGCACGATCTGGCGCTGCGGTCGCTCGGACGGCTCCGCTCGCGGTTCTACGAGCGGATCGAGCCCCTCGCCCCGGCCGGCCTCGAGGACTACCGGCGCGGCGATCTCCTGAGCCGCATGGTGGGCGACGTGGACGCGCTCCAGGGCCTCTACCCGCGTGGGCTCGGGCCGCCGTTGGTGGCGCTCGCCGTGGGCGCGCTCTGCATCGGGATCACCGCCGCGATCCTGCCCCTGGCGGCAGTCGTCCTCGCCGCCGGCCTCCTCGCCGGAGGCATCGCCGTGCCCGTGACCACGGCCCTGCTCGGCCGTGCAGCGGATCGGCGGGAGGCAGCTGCCCGCGGTGAGCTCACGGCCGAGCTCGTCGAGCTCCTGCGAGGCGCGCCCGAGCTCGTCGCATACGGGCGCGAGGCCGACGCCCTGGCTCGACTCGGGGCCGCCGACGGCGAGCTCGTGCGACTCGGCAGGCGGGACGCGCTCGTCGTGGGGGTCGGCGACGCGCTGTCGACCGTCGTCGCCGGACTGACCGTCGTAGGCGTGCTCGCGGTCGCCGTTGCGGCGCACGACGCGGGCTCGCTCGACCGGGTGCTGATCGCGACGCTGGCGCTGCTCGCGCTCGCCGTGCTCGAGGTCTTCGGCCCGCTGCCCGCTGCCGCCAGGGAGCTCGCGACGACGCTCGGCGCTGGTCGCCGGGTACTCGAGCTCGTGGAGCTCGAGCCTCTGGTACGCGATCCCGAGTCCCCCCGGCCGGCACCGCTCGCTCGATCGACGGTGAGCCTCGAGAGGGTGACCGCGCGGTACGACCCGGGGGGCCCGCCCGTGCTCACGCGGTTCGATCTCCGACTCGCCCCCGGTCGGCGGGTTGCCCTCGTCGGTCCGAGCGGGGCTGGGAAGAGCACGGTCGCCGCTCTCCTCCTACGCTTCCTCGATCCGGACGAGGGGCGGGTCGCGATCGGAGGCCACGACGTGCGGGAGTACCGTCAGGAGGACGTCCGGGCGACGTTCGCGCTCGCCGGCCAGGAGGCGCACCTCTTCGACTCGACGATCAGGGAGAACCTGCGGCTCGCACGACCGGCGGCATCCGACGCGGAGCTCGAGGCCGTGCTCGCGCTCGCGCGTCTCGGTGAGTGGGTCGTGGCTCTCCCCGACGGGCTCGACACCATGGTCGGCGAGGAAGGGGTGCAGCTCTCGGGCGGCCAGCGTCAGCGACTGGTGCTGGCGCGCGCCCTGCTCGCGGACGCGCCGGTGCTCGTTCTCGACGAGCCGACGGCACACCTCGATCCGGAGACGGCCGAGCGGCTCGTCGCGGACGTCCTCTCGGCGGCAGCCGACCGCAGCGTGCTCCTGATCACGCATCGGCCGGAGGGCCTCGAGCTCGTGGACGAGGTCGTCGTGCTCCCCTGACGCCGTCCTCCCGTCACGGCGCGCGGCCGCGGATCGACTGTCAGACCGTCGCGGCGGACGTCCTGCGCCAGCCGGCGAGCAGCTCGTGGACCGAGGCTGCGCCGACGAGCGGCTCCCCGGAGAAGGGGAGCTCCTTGGGGGCGAGGACGAACGCGCGGGTCTGGGGGCCGCCGAGCCCGCCGTGGAAGGAGATGAGCTCCTCGAACGCGCACCCCTCGTCGAGCTCCGGGTCGTAGAAGCTCCCGACCATGATGTCCGCGACGTTCGAGAACCCGTCGGTCCTCGCGAGGTGTCGCGGGGCGTTCGGGGAGAAGGGCGCGAGCGGGTCCTCGCCCTCGACGCGCCCGTCCGCGAGGTAGTGGACGCCCTTCCCGCCGAGCGCGACCGGCCCGTGCTCCGCCGAGCGGACGAGCAGCCAGCCGACGTGCGGGTGCTCGCGGAGGGCGGGGATCAGCTTCGGATGCCGTGACTCGATCTCCTCGAGCGTCAGCCTCCGCGTCTCCTCCATGAGGTAGACGAGGCCGAGGTTGCCCGAGCCGAGGACGACGACCTGGCGATCCGCGACCTGGTTCTTCGGCGCCTTCTCCTTCTTCTTCGGCGAGATGCCCGTCGCCTCGCCGACCGCGTGCCCGACCATCGAGCTCTGCTCGTCGCCGCCCATGATCTCGGTCACCGCCCCCGTCGCCAGGGAGCGCTCGACGAGCTCGTCGAAGCCGTAGCCGTTCCGCTGCTTGAACGTCGCTCCCTGCGTCTGGCCGTGATCCGAGAGCACGACGACGTGGTACGGACGGGGCGCGTACCGGATCGCGCGCTCGATGCGCCCGAACTGCTGGTCGAGCTTGCGGAGCGCCTCCAGGGTGTCCGAGCGCTCGAGACCGGAGTGGTGCGCGACCTCGTCGTAGCTCGAGAAGGTCGCATACACCGCGGGTCGCCCCTTCATGAGGTCGGAGAGGACGCCGAACACGATGAGGTCTCTGACGACGACGCACATCGCGCCGCGCATGAAGGGATACAGGCCTCCGCGGTGCCCCCGCGGCTGGACGTCGCGGCGGATCGCGCGGAGCGCGGCGACCCACTCGAGGATCACCTCCCAGGCGAAGAGGACGAGCGCCCGCGTCACGTTGTGCCCGTTCGCGAAGAACGCGCGGTACCCCGGGTTCTTCCCCTTCTCTGCCTCGATCCGGCTGACCGTGAGGATCACGTGGTCCGCCTCGCCCGAGAGCAGGTTGCCCCGGCTGGCGCCTCCGTCGCGGAGGAGGCCGGAGCCGGCATGGCGGCGCTCGATCTCGGCGCAGTCGGCCGGCGCCGAGCACGCCATGATCCGGCCCGACTCCTTCTCGACCCAGCGGAACGCCGGGATGTCCTCGTTCGAGCCGAGGAGGATGCCCGCCTGGCTGGCCCCCGTCTGGGACGAGAGGTCGGGCTCCCACTCGATGAACCGGTGCGTGTCCTCCGCGAGCCAACGCGCCATCGTCGCCGCGTTCCCGTCCCGCATCGCCCGCTGGAGCACGGGTCGTGCGAGACCGTCGATCTCCAGGAACAGGATCCCGGGCTCGTTCGTCTCCGTTCGCTCACCCGATCGGCGTGCGATGCGCTGGATGACGCGGAGCGTGTACGTGTCGTCGTCGTTCGTCCCCGCGACTGACCTCGAGGGCCGTCGAGATCGCGGAGATGACGAGCGCGGCCAGGAGCGCCCACCAGAAGCCGTCGACGACGACCGCGTTCTCCGTGAGGCGGTCGGTGGCGAGGAGGATCACGGCGTCCAGGACGAGGACCAGGAGGAAGGACGTCGCGACCGTGAAGGGCAGCTGGACGGCGGCCACGAGCGGCGACAGGAACGCGGTGAGGACGCCGATGACGAGCGCCGCCAGCAGCGCCGCCCAGAAGTCGCCGACATCGAAGCCGGGCAGGATCGCGGCCGCCAGGAACACGCTCGCGGCCGTCACGAGGAGCGACAGGACGAGCCGGGTCACGCGGAGCTTCGGCTTGACGTCGGCCCGGCGCGGGGTCGCGCCGTACTCGTGGGTCGACGCGGTCTCGGGCGCTGCCATGAGGCGGACACTAGCTTGCACGGCGCCGGGTCGGGTGTCACCTCCCCGTCGTTACGATCACCCCGGTGAGCGGGATCGAGGCACTCGTCGACGAGCTCGAGCGCTCCTACGCCGAGGCGGAGGAGCGGATGGCCGACCCGACCGTCTACGACGACCGTCGCAAGGCCGCAGAGGCCGGGCGCCGGCTGAAGGAGCTCGAGACCCCGAAGAAGCTCGCGGACGAGTGGCGGCAGGCCACCGCCGATCTCGACGCGGCGCGGAACGACCCCGAGCTCGCTGCGCTGGCGGCCGAGCTCGAGGGGGACGTCGAGCGCCTCGAGGAGGAGCTCAAGCTCGCCCTCGTGGAGAAGGACCCGGCCGACGAGCGCGACGTCATCCTGGAGATCCGACCCGGCGTGGGGGGCGACGAGGCGGCGCTGTGGGCGGGCGACCTCTACCGCATGCTGACGCGCTACGCCGACCGTCGCGGGTTCAAGACCGAGACGCTCTCGACGCACGAGAACGAGGCCGGAGGGTTCAAGGAGATCGTCTTCGCGGTCAAGGGCCAGGGGGCGTACTCCGTCTTCAAGTTCGAGGGCGGGACGCACCGCGTGCAGCGGGTGCCCGAGACCGAGTCGCAGGGCCGCATCCACACCTCGACCGCCACGGTCGCGGTCATGCCCGAGGTCGACGAGGTCGAGGTCGAGATCAACGACAACGACCTCAAGATCGACGTCATGCGCTCCACGGGCCCCGGCGGCCAGAGCGTGAACACGACCGACTCGGCCGTCCGGATCACGCACCTCCCGACCGGTCTCGTCGTCGCCATGCAGGACGAGAAGTCCCAGCTCCAGAACCGGCAGAAGGCGCTGCGCGTGCTGCGGGCCCGCCTCTACGAGCGCGAGCGCGAGAAGCAGCAGGCCGAGCAGGCGGCGACGCGCCGCTCGCAGATCGGCTCGGGCGAGCGGGCGGAGAAGATCCGCACCTACAACTTTCCCGAGAGCCGCGTCACCGACCATCGCGTCAAGCTCACGGCGCACCGGCTCGACCAGGTCCTCGAGGGGCAGCTGGACGAGTTCACGGAGGAGCTCCGGGCCGACGAGCGCAGGCGCGCGCTCGCGGCCGCCTCGGCGTGAAAGCGGTGACTGTCACCGTAGGTGACTGTCACCTGTTCTTCGCGTGACCGTTCGTGAGGCTCTGTCTCGCGTCCGCGACCGGCTCGCGGCGGCCGGGTGCGACACGCCTCGCGTCGACGCGGAGCTGTTGCTGGCCCACGTCCTCGGGACGACGCGGTCGGGGGTGCTCGCGGACGGCGACCGCGCGCTCGCGACGGACGAGGCCGACGAGCTCGACCGGCTCACCGAGCGCCGGGCGGCGCGCGAGCCCCTCGCCTACGTGCTCGGGGAGTGGGGCTTTCGGCGGCTCGTGCTCGCGGTCGACCCGCGCGCGCTCGTGCCGCGCCCCGAGACGGAGATCGTCGTCGAGCGCTGCGTGGCGTCGATCGCCGGTGTCGTGGCGCCGCGCGTCCTCGACGTGGGCGTCGGGAGCGGGGCGATCGCCCTCGCGATCGCGGACGAGCACCCGGGCGCCCGCGTCACCGGCATCGACGCCTCGGTCGACGCGCTGGCGCTGGCGCGCGAGAACGCCGCGCGGACGGGGCTCCCGGTCGAGCTCCTCGAGCACGACCTCTTCGCGGGCCTGCCGCCGGGGCCGTGGGACCTCGTCGTGTCGAACCCTCCCTACGTCCGCCCCGGAGAGGTCATGACCCTCGCTCCCGAGGTCCGCGACTGGGAGCCGCGCATGGCGCTCTTCGCCGAGGGCGCCACGGAGGCGGTGGCGCAGGGCGCTCGTGACGTGCTCGAACGCGGAGGCGGGCTCGTGCTGGAGGTCGCCGACGGTGACGCTCAGCGGGTCGCCGGCGCTGCTCGGCGACCTCGGGTTCGCGGACGTCGAGATCACGCACGACCTGACCGGGCGGGAACGGGTCGTCGAGGGAGTGGCCGCCGGATGAGCGAGGTCGAGGAGGTGGCGGCCGCGATCCGCGCGGGCGGGCTCGCCGTGATCCCGACGGACACCGTGTACGGCCTGGCGTGCTCTCCCTATCGCGAGGAGCCCGTGCACAGGCTCTCCGAGCTGAAGGGCCGTCCGTCGACGCAGCCGGTGGCGCTCGTCGCGGCCAGCGTCGACACGCTGCTCGAGTGCGTCCCCGAGCTGCGGGGGCGAGCCGGCGTCCTCGCCAGAAGCCCTCCTGCCGGGCCCGTACACGCTCGTACTGCCGAACCCCGCGCACCGGTACCCGTGGCTGACGGGAGAGAGGCCCGACACCATCGGCGTCCGCGTGCCCGAGGTCGTGGGCCTCGGCCGGCGGCTTCTCGACACGGTGGGCGCCGTCGCGGCGACGAGCGCGAACCGCCACGGCGGGCCGGATCCACGCCGCCTGGACGAGGTTCCTGCCGAGCTCCTCGCCGAGGCGACGGCGCTCGACGGGGGCGAGCTCCCGGGGACGCCCTCGACGGTGCTCGACCTCACCGGCTCCGAGCCCCGTGTCCTGCGTGAGGGGGCCGTCGCGGCGGGTGAAGCGCTGGCCCGCGTCGCGTCCGTGCTGCTCGCAGTAGCATCCGGGTCGATGGCCGTCGCGCCGATGTCGCTCGAGGACCTCCGCTCCGCGGGCCTCGCAGACGTCGATCCGGACGTCGCCGACCTGCTCGGGCGTGAGCTCGAGCGGCAGCGATCGCGAGATCGAGCTCATCGCGTCCGAGAACTTCACGTGGCCGTCGACCCTCGAGGCGGTCGGCAGCATCGCGACGAACAAGTACTCCGAGGGGTACCCGGGGCGCCGCTACTACGGCGGCTGCGAGGTGATCGACGAGATCGAGCAGCTCGCGATCGACCGGGCCAAGGCGCTCTTCGGCGCGGAGCACGCCAACGTGCAGCCGCACGCCGGCGCCCAGACGAACATGGCCGTCTACTTCTCGTGCCTCGACCCGGGCGACACCATCCTCTCGCTCGAGCTCTCGCACGGCGGGCACCTGACGCACGGGCTCCGCGTGAACTTCTCGGGCCGGCTCTACCGGATCGTCCACTACGGGGTCTCGCGCGAGACGAACCTCGTCGACTACGACGAGGTGCTGCGGCTCGCCAAGGAGCACCGGCCGAAGCTGATCGTGTGCGGCGGCTCGGCGTACCCGCGGACGGTCGAGGCGGAGCGCTTCCGGGAGATCGCCGACGAGGTCGGCGCGCTGCTCCTCTGCGACATGGCCCACTTCGCCGGGCTGGTCGCGGCCGGGATCCATCCCAGTCCCGTCCCGCACTGCGACTTCGTCACCTCGACGACGCACAAGACCCTCGCCGGGCCGCGCTCCGGTTTCGTCCTCTGCCGCGAGGAGCACGCGCAGGCGCTCGATCGCGCGGTCTTCCCGGGGATGCAGGGCGGGCCGCTCAACCACGTGATCGCGGCGAAGGCGACGTGCTTCCACATCGCGGCGTCCGAGCCCTTCCGCCGCTACCAGGAGGCCGTCCGCGCGAACGCCGACGCGCTCGCGGCGGCCGTGCAGGACGGCGGCCTCGACGTGCTGACCGGCGGAACCGACACGCACCTGCTCCTCGTCGACCTCCGGCGCACGGAGTGGACGGGCAAGGACGCGGAGGAGCGGCTGGCGGAGGTCAGGATCACCGTCAACCGCAACACGGTCCCGTTCGACGAGCGCTCGCCGACCGTCGCCTCGGGCTTCCGCGTCGGAACGCCGGCCGCGACGATGCGTGGGTTCGACACCGACGACTTCCGTGAGGTCGGCGCGATCATGTGCGACGCGCTCGGGGACGCGCCCGATCTCGAGATGCTGACGGCTCGCAGCCTGGCGCTCTGCGAGCGGCGGCCGCTGTACGCGGGCCTCGACGCATATCCCACGTTTCCGCCGGCGAGCGCATGAGCGCGGAGCCCGCGTCGACCGCCGTTCCGTCGAGCGGCCGGGCCGCTGACGGAGGTCGACCACCCCCTCGTCCGGCACAAGCTCGGGCTGCTCCGCGACGTCTCGACGACGACCCAGATGTTCCGGCAGCTCGTGAACGAGCTCACACTCCTGCTCACGTACGAGGCGACCAAGGACCTCGTCGACGAGGAGGTCGAGATCGAGACTCCGCTCGAGCGCACGACGGCGCGTCAGATCTCGGGGAAGAAGGTCGCGATCTGCCCGATCCTCCGCGCCGGGATGGGCATGCTCGACGGCGTCCTCTCCCTCGTCCCCGGCGCGCGTGTCGGCTTCATCGGCCTCTTCCGGGACGAGGAGACGCTCGAGCCCGTCGAGTACTACGTCAAGCTCCCGGACGACCTCGCGGACCGCGACGTGATCCTGCTCGACCCGATGCTCGCGACCGGGAACTCGACGGCGGCCGCGGTGGAGACGGTGAAGCGCGCGGGCGCCACCTCGGTGCGGCTCATCGCGCTGATCGCCGCCCCGGAGGGGATCGCGCGCGTGCATCGCGACCATCCCGACGTCCGGATCGTCGTCGCCTCCGTCGACCGCGAGCTGAACGACAAGGGCTACATCCTCCCCGGGCTCGGCGACGCAGGCGACCGGCTGTACGGGACGAAGTAACAGGCCGTGCTCGACGAGCTGCGGGCAACGCCTGAGGTTCTCTACGGCGCCGTCGCCGCGTTCGTCGTCGTCGTGCTCCTGACCCCGGCCGTCGGCGGCATGGCGCGCATGCTCGGCGCCGTCGACCGGCCCGACGCGCGCCGCCTCAACCGGAGGCCGATCCCGCGCCTGGGCGGGCTCGCGATCTTCCTGGGCATCCTCGTGCCGTCGCTCGCGTTCCTCGACCTCTCGAGCGAGAGCCGGGGTGTCCTCCTCGGCGCCGCGATCGCCACCGTGGTCGGCGCGGTGGACGACTTTCGCGGACTCTCGC
Source organism: uncultured Actinomycetes bacterium (assembly GCA_963705535.1). Taxonomy (GTDB): domain Bacteria; phylum Actinomycetota; class Thermoleophilia; order Gaiellales; family Gaiellaceae; genus GMQP-bins7. The sequence continues at coordinate 134,297 of CAVPJY010000002.1, read as the reverse complement.
CGTCGGCGAAGCTCACCGGGCAGTTCGTCGCCGCCGCCGTGCCCCCGGCCTTCGGCGTCTGGATCGACCACTTCACGTTCCCGCTCCTAGGCGTGGTCGACCTGCCCGCATGGGTGGGCGTGCCGATCTCGATGCTGTTCATCGTCGCCGTCATGAACATGGTGAACTTCCTCGACGGGATGGACGGGCTGGCCGCCGGCGTCTGTGCGATCGCGGGCGTCACGTACGCGATCCTCGCGCTCTCGCTGGGCAAGGCCGATCCCGCGATCCTCTCCGCGGTCGTCGCCGGCGCCTGCCTCGGGTTCCTGCGCCACAACTTCTTCCCGGCGCGCATCTTCATGGGCGACTCCGGGGCGCTGTGCCTCGGGTTCATCCTCGCCTCGGTCTCGATCCAGGGCCTCCTGAAGACCGCGTCCACCGTCGTGCTGCTGCTCCCGCTGCTCGTCCTCGCCGTGCCGATCATCGACACGTCGTTCGTCGTCGCGCGGCGCGTGAAGCACAACCGCCCGATCTACGCGGCCGATCGCAGTCACCTGCACCATCGCTTCCTCAACATCGGCTTCACGCAGCGGCGGGCGGCCGTGACCATGTGGCTGTGGTGCGCGAGCCTCGCCGGTGCGGCGCTCGCGACCCGCTTCGTCCCGTTCCGGGAGGGAGGCGACTGGCATCCCTGGCAGACGCTCGTCGTGCTCGTGATCGGTCTTCTTCGCGCTCGCGTTCTCCGTGTACGTCGTCTATCTCCTCGAGATCGTGAAGCTCATGAACCCCCGGATTCGCCGCCGCGAGCGTGCGGAGGCGGAGGCGCGCGAGAGCGCCTGAGCGCCTGAGCGTCGCGTGCGCCTCGAGCGAGAGCGGCGGTTCCACGTCCCGGTCGAGACCGGGTTCGCGTTCATCACCGACCCGGCGAACTGGCCCCGCTACTGGCCGGGCTTCGTCCGGGTCGAGCCGGGATCCCGGTGGGTCGCCCCCGGCGACGAAACGCGGCTCGTCGCGAAGCTGCTCGGGCGGGAGGTCGAGCTCCGGATGACGCTGCGCCGCTTCGAGGAGAACCGGCTCGTCGAGTACGACAGCCGCCAGCCGGGCCTGCCGGACGCGAGGCACGAGCGCCACTTCTCCCCTGCGGGCGACGCCTTCGACTACCGGCTGGTCGTCGAGTACCTGCCGCGCGGCGGCCTCCGTGGGGTCTACGACCGGGTGGTGGTGAGGCGGGGCATCGAGCGTGCGCTCGAGCAGACGCTCGAGAACCTGCGGACGGCGCTGCCCGGCGCCTGAGGCAACGGGTCACCCAGCCGCGCAGCGCTCGACGAAGTCCGTCAGCACGGCGTTGAACTCTGGGTGGCGCGCGACCGTGTGCCCGAACCCCGGCAACACGGCCCGCTCGGCCGCGAGCTCCCGCTCGAGCGCGTCGCAGATCGCGTCGAAGGCGGGGTGATGCCCGCCGGAGACGACGAGCTTCGGGAACGGCGCCGCCCTGAGCGCGTCGAGCGGGATCTCGGCCTCCCACGGGCCGCGCTCGACGGCGAGCAGGTGGGCGCCTCGCTCGAGCTCCGGTGGCAGCGGCGAGGGGGGATCGAACGCGGAGCCCACGGCCGCGAGGAACCGCCGGAGGAAGATCTCCGGATCCCCCGCGCCCGCCTGCGCGTAGAGCTCCTCGCCTCTGGCGGCGAACTCGTCGACGGCCGGGACGCCGAGGGCGACCCTGGTCGCGGGTGGCTCCATGACCGTGAGCGAGCGGATCGCATCCGGCTCGCGCGCTGCCGCGAGGAGCGCGATCACGCCTCCGTACGAGTGCCCGACGAGGTGGTCTCCGTCGCGCAGGAGGCCGGCCACGAGACCGGCGTCGGCCTCGAAGTCCACGCGCTCGACCGGCGGGCCAGGGAGGAAGCCGGGACGCTCGACGGCGACGAGCTCGAAGCGCTCGGCCAGGGGCTGCTGCGCCGCCCACGTCGTCGCCGCGCCCACGACGCTCCCGTGGACGAGGACGAGACGCTCCATCGCCGAGGATTCTAGTCGTGTAACGAACTGGGCCGTTTTCGGCTCGAAAATGCGAGATGTGGCTGTTACAAGCGCTGGTATGCTGCCCGGCGGGATGACGCCGGACGCGGCCTCCTCACCTCATTCGCTCGCCACCGCCTCGGGGCTCCTGCTGGGCGCGCTCGGCGCTGCCATGGCGGTCGGCGCCCTGCTCGGCTGGGCGCTCGGCTCGTGGGGAGTCGGGCTGCTCGTCGGAGCCCTCGCGGGCATCCCGCTCGGCGTCGCCGTCGTCTATCTCGTCTACACGCGGCAGGGAGAGCCGTGAGCGCCGGCATCTTCTCGACGCCCCGGCCGCTGCCGGCCAGGCTCGGGCCGACGATCGCGGGAGGCGCGATCCTCGTGCTCGCGCTCCCGGTGTTCCTCGTCGCCGGCTGGCCTCTCTCCGGCTGGGCCCTCGCGGCGGTGCTCTGGGTCGGCGCGGAGATCTTCGCCGCGCTACTGGCGCGCCTCCCCGACGGCGCAGATAACCTCGCCGCGGCAGGCATGCGCGGCATCGGCACAACCTCCCGAGCGCTCCTCGTCGGCATCCCCCTGGTCATCGTCACCGTGTCGAACGAGTCCGTGGGGCTCGCCGCCGCGATCCTCTACGCCGTCGTGTTCACGGTCGAGCTCCTCGTCGGGCTCGTCACGTACTTCGGCGGGGAGGCGAAGGCGTGAAGCGTCTCGCCGCCGCGCTCTTCGCGCTCGCGCTCGTCCTGCCGTCCACCGCCTTCGCGCAGGGCGCGGCCGAGGAGGAGACCAAGTTCGACCCCGCGCACGAGTGGGAGTTCAAGACGTGGGGTCCCGACCTGAAGATCGGGCCGATCGACATGTCGATCAACAAGGCCGTCGCATACCTCCTGCTCGGGACCCTCGTCTCGATCGTCGTCGGGATCGTCTTCATGCGCGTGAAGGTCGGGAAAGGGCCGACCCGGCGTCAGGCCGTGGGGGAGACGATCTACGAGGTCGCGCAGGTGCAGGTGGCCGAGCAGGGGCTCCCGACGAAGGCGATCGGACGGTGGTTCCCCTACGTCGCGACCCTGATGATCTTCATCTGGGTGATCAACATGCTCGGCTTCATCCCGCTCCCGCTGTCCGACGAGCGCTGGGACATCGGCGGCGTCCGCATCCCGACCCTCGCGATCTTCGCGGCCACGTCCACGCTCTCGGTGACGCTCGCCCTCGCGCTCATGACCTTCGTCTTCACGCATGTGGAGGGGATCCGCGAGAACGGCTTCGTCAGGTACTTCAAGAGCTGGATACCCGACGTGCCGAAGGCGATGCTGCCGCTGATCGTGCCGCTCGAGATCCTCGGGCAGTTCATGCGGCTCATCAGCCTCTCGATCCGCCTCTACGCGAACATGCTCGCCGGGCACATGCTGATCCTCACGTTCATCGGGCTCATCTTCGTGCTCGAGAACGTGTTCCTCGCCGTCATCGCGGTGCCCGCCGCGACCGCCTTCTACCTCTTCGAGGTCGTCATCGTCGTGTCCATCCAGGCGTACATCTTCGCCGCCCTGTCCGCCATCTACATCGGCTCGGCCATCGAGCCAGAGCACTAAGGAGGAGCCCTACTCATGCTCTCGTCGTTCTTCTTCCTCGCAGCCGCCGAAGACGGCGCCGACGCCGGCAAGGCGATCGCCCTCGCGCTCGGCATCGGTCTCGGGGCGCTCGGCGCCGGCATCGGCATCGGCAACATCTTCGGCTCGATGATCCAGGCCGTCGCCCGCCAGCCCGAGCTCCGCGGCGAGCTCACCGGCATCCAGTGGCTCGGGTTCGCGCTGACCGAGGCCGTCGTCTTCTACGGCCTCATCGGCGGCCTGCTCGCGTACGTCCTGATCTGACCGATGCTGTCGTCGTTCCTACTGCTCGCGCAGGAGAGCACCGAGGAGAGCTCGGGAGGGCTGATCGACGTCGTCCCGGGCCTGATGATCTGGACGCTGATCTGCTTCGCGATCACGTTCTTCGTGCTCAAGAAGTACGCGTTCGGCCCGATCCAGCGCACGATCGACGAGCGCCGCGACCGCATCGCCAAGGCCGTCGAGGAGGCGGACCACGCGCGCGAGGAGGCCCGCGCGCTGCTCGAGCAGCACCGCCAGCTCATCGGCGAGGCGAAGGGCGAGGCCGCTGCGATCCTCGCGGATGCGCGCAAGGTGGCGGACGCGCAGATCGAGCGCGTGAAGGAGGAGGCCGAGGCCGACCGCGTACGCAGGCTCGAGGAGACGCGGCGCCAGATCGAGGCCGAGACCAAGCGCTCGCTCGACCAGATCCGCTCCGAGGTCGCCGACCTCACCCTCGCGGCCACCGCGCGCGTCACCGGCAAGGTTCTCGACGCCGAGGACCAGCAGCGGCTGATCGACGAGGCGATCGCGGAGCTCGACTTCTCCGCGCTGGAGAAGACCGACTAGATGGCCGTTGCCCAGCGGATGTACGCCCGCGCGCTCTTCGAGGCCGCGCGGGAGGAGGGGAGGCTGAAGCGGGTCGCCGCAGACCTCGCGACGATCGCCGGTGCGATCGACGACGTGCCGGAGCTCGGCTCGTTCCTGCGCAACCCGCAGGTGGAGCCCGCCGGGAAGGCGGAGATCCTGGACGAGATCGCGAAGGAGGCCGACGAGCTCGTGCGCAACTTCGTCAGGCTGGCCGCGGAAAAGGGCAGGGCCGGTGAGATCCCCGAGATGAGCGCGGAGCTCGAGGCGATGGTCGCGCTGGCCGAGAACCGCCTCGCGGTCGAGCTCCAGACCGCGTACGAGCTCTCCGACGACGAGGCCGCGGCGATCATGAAGACGATCGAGGCTGCGTCGGGAAGGGAGGTCGAGGCCACCCGCTCGGTCGATCCGAGCCTGATCGGGGGCATCGTCCTCCGGGTCGGCTCGTTCCGTGCCGACGGCAGCGTCCGCGGCCGCCTCGAGCGCCTCCGACACGAGCTGTCAACCACGACGTGATGACCGACGCAACCACAGCGACCGCGAAGCGGGCGCCTTCAGGGATTTCCGCGCGCGGGTTCCGCGCGAGCGGATCCGCATACACCCTCCGACACGAGCTGTCAACCACGACGTGATGACCGACGCAACCACAGCGACCGCGAAGCGGGCGCCTTCAGGGATTTGCGCGCGCGGGTTCCGCGCGAGCGGAATCCGCGCGCGCGCATAAAGGAGCAGCAGTGAAACTACGCCCGGAAGAGATCACCGCGATCCTGAAGGACCGGATCCGCGAGTTCGAGGTCGAGACCGACCTCAGCGAGGTCGGGACCGTCCTCCAGGTCGGTGACGGCATCGCCCGCATCCACGGCCTCGAGAACTGCGTCTCGCTCGAGCGGCTCGAGCTCGAGCACGGCGTCACCGGGATCGCCTTCAACCTCGAGGAGGACAACGTCGGCACCGCGCTCTTCGGTGAGTGGGAGAAGGTCAAGGAGGGCGAGCCGGTGCGCCGCACCGGCGAGGTCATGAGCGTGCCGGTCGGCGAGGGCCTCCTCGGGCGCGTCGTCGACCCGCTCGGGAACCCGCTCGACGGGCAGGGCCCCATCGAGGCGACCGAGCGGCGGCCGCTCGAGTTCAAGGCGCCGGGCGTGATCAAGCGCCAGCCGGTGAAGGAGCCACTTCAGACGGGCCTCAAGGCGATCGACTCGATGATCCCGATCGGGCGCGGCCAGCGCGAGCTGATCATCGGCGACCGCTCGACCGGCAAGACGGCCATCGCGATCGACACGATCCTGAACCAGCGAGGGGGAGACGTCGTCTGCGTCTACGTCGCCGTCGGCCAGAAGGGCTCCACCGTCGTCCAGGTCGTGGAGCGGCTCCGCGACGCGGGCGCGATGGAGTACACGATCGTCGTCTCCGCACCCGCGCAGCAGGCTGCGCCCATCAAGTGGATGGCGCCGTTCGCGGGATGCGCCATGGGCGAGTACTTCCTCTACGACGGTCGCCACGCGCTCGTCATCTACGACGACCTCTCGAAGCACGCCGACGCGTACCGCCAGCTGTCGCTGCTGCTCCGGAGGCCCCCGGGCCGCGAGGCGTTCCCCGGCGACGTCTTCTACCTCCACTCGCGCCTGCTCGAGCGCGCCTGCAAGCTCTCCGACGACATCGGCGGAGGATCGTTGACCGCGCTGCCGATCATCGAGACGCAGGCGGGGGACATCGCCGCGTACATCCCGACCAACGTCATCTCGATCACGGACGGGCAGATCTTCCTCGAGTCGAGCCTCTTCTTCTCGGGCGTCCGGCCGGCGATCAACGTCGGGACGTCCGTGTCGCGCGTGGGCGGAAACGCCCAGCGCCGGGCGATGCGCCAGGTTGCGGGACGGCTCCGGCTGGACCTCGCGCAGTACCGCGAGCTCGAGGCGTTCGCGCAGTTCGGCTCGGAGCTCGACCAGGCGACCCAGAGCGCGCTCGGGCGCGGCGAGCGGATGGTCGCGACGCTGAACCAGCCGCAGTACCAGCCCTGGCCCTTCGAGGAGCAGGTCATCGCCATCTACGCGGGAATCCACGGCTGGCTGGACGAGATCCCGGTGCCGCAGGTGCCGCGGTTCCACGATGAGCTTCGCGAGCATCTGCGGACGGAGGGCTCCGTCCTCGAGGCGATCCGCGAGTCCGGGGAGCTCGGCGAGGATGCGGAGGAGAAGCTCAAGGCCGAGCTCGAGCGGTTCGTCGGCTCGTTCGCGGTCGAGGAGGAGAAGGGTCTCGCCGGCTAGCGGCGAGCCCGGCGAGCTCACATGGCCTCCGTCCAGGACCTCAAGCGCCGGATCGGCTCCGTCCGCAACACGCGCAAGATCACGCGCGCGATGGAGCTCGTCGCCGCGGCGAAGCTCCGCCGGGCAGAGCTCCGGATCAGGGCCCTGCGCCCGTACGCGGAGACGATGAACGAGCTGATCGCCGGGGTCGGGCGAGCGTCCTCGTCGGTCCGGTTGCCGTTGCTCGAGCAGCGCGACGAGGTCGACACGGTCGCCATCGTTCCGCTGACTGGCGATCGCGGGCTCGCAGGGGCCTTCAACGCGCAGGTCCTCAGGCGTGCCTTCGCCCTCGAGCGAGCGCTCGAGGCGGAGGGGAAGGCCGTGCGCTGGGTCGCCGTCGGAAAGAAGGGGCGCTCGACGCTGACCTTCCGCCGGCGCGAGCTCGCCGGCGAGTACCTGGGGTTCACCGATCGCCCCGCGTACGAGGACGCGCAGGCGATCGCCCATCGGATCTCCTCCCTCTTCACCGAGGGCGAGGTCGACCGCGTCACGCTCGTCTACAACACGTACATCTCGGCCCTGACCCAGCGCGTGACCGAGCAGGACGTGCTCCCGATCTCGCCGGACATCCTCGAGACGGACGAGGAGGAGCGCGAGACCGACAGGCTGCGCGGCGACTTCATCTTCGAGCCCGAGCCCGAGGAGATCATGGAGCGGCTGCTGCCCGTGTACGTGGAGACGCAGGTCTACCGGGCGCTCCTCGAGTCGACGGCCTCGGAGCAGGGCGCGCGGATGACCGCGATGCGGAACGCGTCGAAGAACGCCGGGGAGCTGATCGACACCCTCACGCTCCAGATGAACCGGGCTCGCCAGGCCGAGATCACGCAGGAGATCCTCGAGGTCGTCGGCGGCGCGGAAGCGCTGACCTGATCCGCAGCGAGGGGGATCCGCGGGAGCGGATCCCCCTCGCGCGACGATCCCTGAAGCGCGACCGCTTCGCCGTCGCTGACGCCGCTGTTGCGTCCAGCCGCTCTGGATTCCGAAGCGCGGCGGCTTCGCCACCGCTGATGGTCGCGCTTCGGGCACTCTGCCGCGCGAGGGAATTCGCTGCTGCGGTTCCCGTCGCTGCGAAGAGGAGCTGCCTAACAAGCGCGCGTTCTCTGCGTAGAAGGAGGTAGCGCGATGGCGACGCCTGCCCCACGCACGGACGCAGCTAGCATCACGCCGGTGGAACCGGCGGTCGTCGAGCGGGACGGAGACCCCGAGCGCTTCGCTCGCGCGAACCGCATCGCGGACCGGTTCCTGGACAACATCGAGCGGGTCGTCTACGGCAAGCGCGACGAGATCAAGCTCGTCCTGACCGCGCTCGCCTGCGGCGGGCACGTCCTGCTCGAGGACGTCCCCGGAACCGCGAAGACGATGCTCGCACGGGCGATCGCGGGCTCCATCGAGGGCGCCACGAACGCGCGCATCCAGTGCACACCGGACCTCCAGCCGACGGACGTCACCGGCCTCTCGGTGTTCGACCAGCGGAGCCGCGACTTCGAGTTCCGGCCGGGCCCCGTCTTCGCGAACGTCGTGCTCGTCGACGAGATCAACCGTGCGACGCCGAAGACCCAGTCGGCGCTCCTCGAGGCGATGGCCGAGTACCAGGTGACCGTGGACGGGGTGACGAGGGAACTGCCCTCGCCGTTCCTCCTCATCGCGACGGAGAACCCGATCGAGTACGAGGGCACGTTCCCGCTTCCGGAGGCGCAGCTCGACCGCTTCTTCCTGCGGACGGCGCTCGGCTACCCGGGCCTGGACGACGAGCTCCGGATCCTGGAGCAGCAGCGCTTCTCGCACCCGCTCGAGGAGCTCGAGCCCGTGATCACGCTCGAGGACGTGTACGAGCTCCGCTCGTCCGCGCAGCACGTGTACGTGGACGGCGTGCTCCACCGCTGGCTCGTCGAGCTCGTGCGGACGACGCGAGAGCTGGAATCGGTCGTGATCGGGAGCTCGGTTCGCGGGAGCCTCGCCCTCGAGCGGGCGGCTCGTGCCTGGGCGCTCCTCGACGGGCGCGGGTACGTCGTGCCCGAGGACATCGAGCGGCTCTTCCTGCCCGTCCTTGTGCACCGCGTGGTGTTCACCCCGTCCTTCGTCGCCCGCGCCCGGGCGATGGGCTGGTCGGAGGCCATCGAGGAGTTCCGCGCCAGCTGCCTCGAGCTCTCGCCGAGACCCGGCTCCGAGGAGGATCCCTTCTTCGGGCAACCGCGGCCCGCCTAACGCGGGGGCGCATGTGAGAGGCGGTCGGCTGACCTTCCCCCTCGTGCCGCGGAGGCGCGTGCACGGGGTCTCGTTCGGGACGATGCGCAGCCTGCGCCGCGGCTCGGGAACCGACATCGCCGGCTCGCGTCCCTACTACCCGGGCGACGACATGGACGCGATCGACTGGGCCGCGTCCGCCCGACTCTCGACCGCGAGAGGCCAGGACGAGTTCGTGGTCCGGGAGCGCTTCGCCGAGGAGGCGCCGAAGATCATGATCGTCTGCGACCGTCGCCCGCAGATGGCGCACTTCGCGGCGCCGCTCCCCTGGCTGGACAAGCCCGAGGCGATGCGTCACACGGTCGAGCTCGTGCTCGCGAGCGCCGGCGCCGCGGGCGGGTTCGTGGGGTACCTGGACTACGCGGACGGCGAGCCGCACTGGCGCCAGCCGAAGGGCGAGCGAAAGCTCATCGAGCTGAAGGACGACCGGCTCTGGTCGCTGGAGTACGGCGGCCCCCCGGACTGGCTCGAGCGGTCCTTCGCGCATCTCGCCGATCACCGGCGCGCCGTCAGTCCCGGCACGTTCGTGTTCGTGATCTCCGACTTCGTCCCGGCGGTGTCGGAGGACGTCTGGCTGACGGCGATTGCGAACCGCTGGGACCTCGTCCCGATCGTCATCCAGGACCCCGTCTGGGAGCAGAGCTTCCCGGACGTCAGCGGGATCGTCGTCACGCTCCGCGACCCGGCGACGGGGAAAGCACGCTCCGTCCGCCTTCGCGCGAGCGAGGTCGAGGCACGCAGGGCCGCGAACGAGCAGCGCCTCTGGGAGCTGACGGAGACGTTCCGGCTCCTCGACGTCGACCCGATCCTGCTCGGCTCGAGCGACCGCGCCGACATCCTCGCCCGCTTCCTGATGTGGACCGATCTCCGGCGCACGAGACGCGTGGTGGGAGCGTGACGTGATGCCCCGGACGCGAATTCCCGCCCGGCTCGCGCTCGCGCTCGTCACCGCGGGCGCCGCCGTCGGCGTCGTCGTGCTCGCGGCGCTCCTCGTGGGGCGGGGCTCCGAGCCGGCTGCCACGCAGGTCGACCCGATCGCCGCGACCGGGAGCCTCGACAAGCGGATCGTCCTCTTCGGGGACACGCTCACCGCGACGGTCGACGTCGTCGTCGATCCGACGGTCATCGATCCCGACGGCGTGCGGGTGACCTGGCCGCACGATCCGTGGACCGAGGTCGCCCCGCCCAGGGTCGAGCAGCGCGAGTCCGGCTCCACCACGTACGTCCGAACGACGTACGTCCTCCGCTGCCTGACGGTTCCGTGCGTGCCCGTACGGGAAAAGGAGACCGTCGAGTTCGAGCCGGCCGCCGTGTCCTACGCGGCGACGGTCGGCTCGGGCACGAGCCGCCTGACCGCCGACGTTCCGTGGCCGCCGCTCGTCGTCCACACCCGGATCTCGGGGCTCGACAGCGGCCAGCGCGACGCGCTGGCGGCGCCCTGGCGGGCCGATACGGTCACGCTTCCGGCGCTCTCCTATCGCGTGTCCCCGGGGCTCGTGCTCGCGCTGCTCGTCGTGGTCGGAGGGCTGCTGCTCGCGGTGGCCGCCGTGCTCTCGTTCCGGGCGCTCCCGGAGCGCGAGCCGCCTCCCGAGCCCGAGCCGCCGCCGCCGCCGGTCGTCTCCCCGCTCGAGCAGGCGCTCGCCCTGCTCGAGAGCACGACGTCCACGAACGGCGCGCAGGACCGCCGGCGCGCACTGGAGCTGGTCGCCGAGGCGCTCGAGCGCTGGGGCGACCGCGATCTCGCGCAGACGGCGCGAACGCTCGCGTGGTCGGAAGCGCGCCCGGAGGGGGAAGAGATCCAGGCGCTCGCGGCGCGGCTTCGACACGAGCTCGAGCAGAGCAAGCTGGAAGAGGAAGCGCTCGACACGGAGAGGAACGATGGCGTCCCTGCGTAGACGCTCCAGGGCGATCCCGTCCGCCGACGCCCCGGCGCTCCACCGCGCCGTGGTACGCGCCGGTGCGATTCGCGTCCTCCTCGTGGCGCTCGCCTGTGGCTTGCTCGGCGCGGCCCTGTGGTCGGCGAAGGGGCTCGAGCCGAAGAGCAGCGAGCTGACGCCGGGGGGTCGGAGCGGGGTGGTCGTGATCGACGTCTCGCTCAGCATCATCGGCCGTGATTACGCGCGCGTTCGGGGCGTCCTCGAGCGGGTCGTCCGCGCCGGCAACCCGATGGGCCTCGTGATCTTCTCGGACGCCGCGTACGAGCTCCTGCCCCCGCGCACGCCGGCCAAGGAGCTCCGGCCGCTGCTCCGGTTCTTCACCCTCACGAACGGCCAGCTGCCGGGGAACCCGTGGACGCCCAGCTTCCAGGCCGGGACGAGGATCTCGAGCGGTCTCGCCCTCGCGCAGGACATGCTCGAGCGGGATCGGGTGTCGCCCGCGTCGATCCTGCTCGTCAGCGACCTCGAGACGGCGCCGTCGGACCTCACCCCTCTCGGCAAGACGATGTCTCGCATCCGGCGCTCGTCGACGACGTTGCGAGTCGTCCCGCTCTCGGCGTCGAGCGAGGCCCTCACGTTCTTCGGCGGGATCCTCGGCCCGGACGCCTTCGTGGATCCCGTCGAGCCGAACGCGGGGGAGACGCCCTCGCTCGACGTCAGCCTGCACGGGGAGAGCCCGCTCTGGCTGCTCCTCGCGGGAGGGCTCGCGCTTCTCGCCCTCGCCGCCCACGAGCGCTTCGCGGGTCGGCTCGCACTTCCGCCGGGCGCCGGCTGGAGGCGCACGTGAGACGACACCTGCTCACGGTCGCCGCGGTGCTCGTGTGCCTCGTCGCCGGGGCTGCGCTCCTCGTGCTCGCACTCGACGTCTCACGGCTCGAGAACGCGTTCGCGGACGACGACGTCCGGTATCGCGCGTCGCCGGAGGAGACGGTCTGGGAGCCCGCGGAGATCGTGCCGGCCGGCGCCGCCAGGTGGTTGCTGGCGGCGAACGACGACATCATGTTCCGGCGAGCACTCCGCGGTGTCCGCCTGAGCCATCCGGAGACACCGGGCTTCTCGGACCCGGCGTACGTCGTGCACCGGAACGACGCGACGGCGTGGCTCATCGACATCGTCCAGCGCGACGGCGACGACGCGAGGCGCTCGGCCGCGGCGAACCTGCTCGGGATTCTCAGCTTCGCCGACGCGATCGCCGACTACGAGAACCGCCGCCGGCTGCTCGAGGGTGCTGCGGGCCGCTTCCGGCAGGCGATCGCCTTCGACCCCGGGAACGAGGACGCGAAGTACAACCTCGAGCTGACGCTCTCGCGGTCGCAGGGGCTCGAGCTCTCCGAGTCCGGGGGCGGCACCGCGCCGTCGCCGGGCGGTAAGGGATCGCGCGGCGCCGGCGCCGGCGACCCCGGAAGCGGCTACTAGCCGCGGCGGCGACACACGTGGACGGTCTCAGCCTCAGCCTCCTGACCCCCGCCGCAGGCCTGATCGCGCTCGTCGGGCTCGTCCCGCTCGCAGCGTTCGTCCTCGCCCGTGGCCGCGCGCGCCTGATGCGGAGCAGGCTCGACCTCGCGGAGCCGCGCCGTCGCGCGTTGGCCCTCGCGGTCGTCGGGCTCGTCGGCGCGGCTGCTCTCGTCGGCGCCGCCGCGACCCAGCCGGTCGTCTCGCTCGACGAGCAGCGCCGAGTACGCACCGACGCGGAGGCGCTCGTCGTGCTGGACACGACGCGGTCGATGCTCGCGAGCGCGAGACCAGGCGGGCCTTCCCGGCTCGTTCGCGCGAAGGCCGTGGCCAGGGCGCTCCACGACGTCCTGCCGACGGTCCCCGTCGGCCTCGCCTCGATCACCGATCGCACGCTGCCCCACCTGTTCCCGAGCGCCGACGGAGAGGTCTTCCGTTCGACGCTGCAGAAGTCGATCGGGATCGAGCGTCCGCCCCCTGTGCACTCGTTCGTGCGGCGCGTGACCAATCTCGAGGCCCTCTCGGCCATCGCCACCCAGGGCTTCTTCTCGCCGACCGCGCGGCGTCGGCTCCTGATCGTGATCACCGACGGTGAGAGCCTCCCCGGGGCCAGGGCGCGCCTCGGGCCGCTCTTTCAGCGCCCGCCGGGAATCGAGTCCGTCTTCATGCACGTCTGGGACCGCGACGAGCGCGTGTTCCGCGGGCGTACGCCCGAGCCCGGCTACCGGCCGGACCCGGACGCCCGCGCATCGCTCGACCGACTGGCCGCGGGCGTCGGAGGCGAGGTGTTCGCGGAGAGCGAGCTCGTGCGGGCCTCGGAGCGTGTGCCCGACCTCGTGGGCTCCGGGCCGACGGTGGTCGAAGGGGAGCGGCGGCGCGACATCGCGCTCGCCCCGTACCTGCTCGCCGCCGCGTTCGTGCCGCTCGTGCTGGTCCTCTGGCGCCGAGACCGGTGACGAGCCGTGATCGAAAAGCAGGTGACAGTCCCCTGCGGGGACAGTCACCTTTCCGCAAGCGAAGCGGCCGCCTTCACCGGCAACCGCGCCAGTCGTTGCAGGATCCACGCAGCGGCCGCGAAGCGGCCGCCTTCAGGGGTCTGTCGCGTTCGGTATTGACGCTAGTCGATACCGAACTGCGCGGAAGCTCACTCGATGCCGAACTCCGCAAGAGCTTCCGGAAAGCCGTTCTCGTCCATGTACGAGACCGCGCGGCTCGCGATCCAGACGAGCGCCTCGGGCGCGACGGAGCCGAGCGCGTCTCGCACCGCAGCGTCCCCGTGGCTCGGCCCGCCCTTGAGGCCGGCGCGCGACCTCCGAAGGCGGCAGAGGGCGAGCGCTGCACGGTCGGCGTCGTTCCCGATCTCGTACCAGGGGACGCCCACGGCCCGCTCGATCAGGGGCCCGACCTCCGCCTCGATCCGCGCCACGTCGTCGGTGGCGACGATGAAGTCCGCGTCCTTCCGCTCCTGTCCTTTGCGGGGAATCGGCACGATCTCTCTCCTCCTAACGAAATTGCCACCCGAACGTCACAGAGTATGATCCTGCACTTTGACCATGGCGAAGAGAGGGTTTCCGGGCGCCCCGACTGCGGAGCATGCACGGCCGCAGAGTCGGGCGGGACGTCCTGCGACCCCCTGAGCCCTGGGAAAGCCCTGCAGGGCAAACTCGGATGGAGGGATACATGCGTAAACGTTCGATGTTGCTCCTGACAGGCGCAGTAGCGCTTGTCGCGAGCCTTATCGTCGGGCCCGCCGCAACGGCGAAGTCCGACCGCCAGTCGGCGGGGACGATCATCATCGGTCACGACCAGGAGCCCGTTACCCTCAACTTCTACATCACCGAGGGCAACGCGTACACGACGTCCCTGGCGATGAACCCGGTGCTCGCGAGCGCAAGCGTCTACGACCAGAACGCGAAGCTCCAGCCGTTCCTCGTGGCCGGCGCGCCGAAGATCGTCAAGAGTGATCCGCTGACGGTCTCGTTTGCCTACAAGCCCGCCGCGAAGTGGAGCGACGGGAAGCAGATCACCGGGGCCGACTTCATGGCCACGTACCGGACGATCATGAACCCCAACTTCGACATCACCTCGCGCGAAGGCTGGGAGGACATCCAGAAGATCACCGTTAAGGGCAAGAACGTCACGGTGCGGTGGAAGAAGGGCAAGGCGTACGCCGCGTGGGACGCTCTCGTCGCGACGTCGCCGATGCCTGCCCACAAGGTCGTCGGGCAGAACTTCAACGACCTCTGGCGCTCGTCGATCGACGTCGCGAGCGGTCCGTTCAAGTGGCAGAGCTGGCAGAAGGGCACGCAGATGGTGATCGTCAAGAACGCCCAGTTCACCGCCGGCCCGCAGGCGAAGGTCGACCGCGTCGTCTTCCGCTACATCCCGTCGACGCCGTCGCTCTTCCAGGCGCTCAACTCGGGCGAGATCCAGGTGACGGAGCCGCAGCCGCAGCTCCAGATCGTGGACATCCGGAAGAACACCTCGAAGTTCAAGGTGCAGTCCGGCCCCGGGTACTTCTGGGAGCACATGGACATCCAGTTCGGCCCGAAGGGTCACCCGGCCCTGAAGCAGCGGTACATCCGGCAGGCCATCATCACGGGCATCAACCGGAACCAGATCAAGCAGGCTCTCTACGTCTCGCCCGGCCTCGTGGCCTCGGCGAAGGACCTGCCCGTGCTTCAGAGCCACATCTTCAAGCCCTTCGAGCAGTACTACCAGCAGCCCTGGGCGAAGTGGGCGTTCAGCCAGAGCAAGGTCATCAGCATGCTGAAGGCCAAGGGCTGCACCGGCGGCCCGAGCAAGGCCTCGGCGAGCAACAGCGACATCTGGAGCTGCCCCAACGTCGGGAAGCTGTCGTTCCGCTTCACGACGACCACCGGCAACCAGCTTCGCCAGCTGACGTTCGAGATCGCTCAGAAGCAGCTCAAGAGCGTCGGCATCGAGCTCCTGCCGCGGTTCGGCCCGTCGGGCACCGTCTTCGGACAGGTGCTCCCGTCGGGTGACTGGGACATCTTCATGTTCACGTGGCTCGGCGGTCCCACCAGCTCGGCGACGAGCTTCGGCCTCTACGGCTGCGGTGGCGACCAGAACTACATGAACTACTGCAACAAGAAGGCCTCGGACATGCTTCAGAAGGCGCAGTTCACGCCGGATCCCGCGGCGCGGGCGAAGCTTCTGAACACGGCCGAGAAGCTCATGGCGAACGACGTCATGTCGGTTCCGATGTACGTCCGCCCGGGCTTCCTCATCAACTCCACCAACGTCAAGGGCCCGATCCTGAACCCGACTCAGCAGGGCTCGACGTGGAACGCGCAGGGCTGGACCGTCAGCTAGGGGGACCTGCCTGACGTGCCGGCGAAGCGCCAGCATGAAACCGAAGTCCCGCTCCCGCCATTCGGCGGGAGCGGGACTTCCTTCTAAGATCACGGAGACGGCACATGCTCACCTTCGTCATCCGCAGACTGCTGTACAGCGTCGTCGTCCTTCTGGCGGCGAGCTTCATCATCTTCACGTTCGTCTCGGTCTCGGGCGATCCGGTCGCCTTCCTGAAGATGCAGCCCACCGCCTCCGAGATCACGATCCAGCGGATCGAGGAGCGCAAGCACCTCAACGACCCGATCCCGGTCCAGTACGTGTACTGGCTCAAGGACATGTTCACGAACCAGTTCGGCACGACGACGATCGGCGACCGGCCGATCCTGCCCGACATCACCCGCGTGATGGGGCACACGCTCCAGCTCGTCATCGCCGCGGAGCTCCTCGCCATCCTCGTCGCCGTCGGGATCGGCGTGTACTCGGCCTTACGGCAGTACAGCGTCTTCGACTACTCGGCGACCACGTTCAGCTTCGTCGGTCTCGCGACGCCCGTGTTCTGGCTGGCGCTGATGCTGCAGGTGCTGTTCGTCTACATCTACCAATGGACCGGGGTACGAATCTTCTACGTCGCGAACCTGAGCGGCATCGACCCGGGCTCGGGCCTCCACTTCGTGCTCGACCGCGCCCAGCATCTGGCGCTGCCCATCCTCGTGCTCATGGTGGCCAGCATCGCGTCGTACTCGCGCTACATGCGCGCCTCGATGCTCGAGGTCGTCAACTCGGACTACGTCCGCACCGCACGCGCCAAGGGGCTCTCCGAGCGGAACGTGACCATGCGGCACGCCTTCCGCAACGCGCTCATCCCGCTCGTCACGATCGTCGCCCTCAACTTCGGCGGCCTCCTCGGCGGCGCGGTCGTCACCGAGACCGTGTTCGGTCTCGACGGCATGGGGCTGTACTTCATCAACGCCCTGAACAACGGCGACCCGTACCCGGTCATGGCGTGGTTGATGATCACGGCGACCCTGGTCATCATCTTCAACCTCGTGGCCGACATCGCGTACGGCTACCTGGACCCGAGGGTTCGGTATGACTGATCGCATGCCGTCCGCAGACCAGCGCGCGCAGGACCGCGAAGAGGTCGGGTTCACCGGCAACGTCAGCCGCCCTACAGCGGCGACGCGCCGGCGCCGGTGCAGTCGCGCTGCCCGAGGAGCCTTCCGGCGCGGCGATGGACCTCACGCTCGCCTACGAGAGCGGCGTGGAGATCAAGGCGCGGAGCCAGTGGGCGTACGCACGCATCCGCTTCTTCCGCCACCGGCTCGCCGTCGCGAGCCTCGTCGTGCTCATCCTGATCGCGCTCGTCGCCATCTTCGCCAAGCAGGTCGCGCCATACGGCTACGACGAGCTCGACCTCAACAACATCGCCGCTCCGCCGACGACGAAGGACCACCACTGGTTCGGGACCGACCTCCTCGGTCGCGACTACCTGAGCCGCGTGATCTACGGCGTGAGGACGTCGCTGTGGGTGGCGGTGTTCGTCGCGGTGCTCTCGACGCTCATCGGGACCGCGTTCGGGGCCGTCGCCGGGTACTACGGCGGCACGACCGACAACCTGCTCATGCGTTTCACCGACCTCATCCTCACGCTCCCGGGTCTCGCGGTCCTGCTCACGGCCGCGGCATATCTCGGGCAGAGCGACTCGCAGATCGGGCCGCTCAAGCTCACCCAGCCGGCCAAGGTCGGGCTCATCCTCGCGTTCCTGTTCTGGACGGGCCTCGCACGCATCGTGCGCGGCGTCTTCCTCTCGCTGCGCGAGAAGGAGTTCGTCGAGGCGGCGAAGGCCTCCGGCGCGAGCGACATGCGGATCATCATCCGGCACATCCTCCCGAACTGCATCGGCCCGATCGTGGTGACGATGACGCTGATCATCGCGACCGCGATCCTCGTCGAGGCGGCGCTCTCGTTCCTCGGGTTCGGGATCCAGCCGCCGAACCCGGCGCTCGGCAGCCTCATCGCCGACGGCCAGGTGCAGGGCTTCGACACGTGGTGGCTGGTGACCTTCCCCGGCCTCGTGATCGTGCTCATCGCGCTGGCCGTCAACTTCATCGGCGACGGCCTCCGGGACGCGCTCGACCCGACGCAGAGGATCCGTGCCTGACCCCGTTCTCTCCATCCAGAACCTGACGGTCGAGTTCCAGACCGAGGACGGGGTCGTCCACGCGGTCACCGACGTCTCGTACGACCTCTTCCCCGGCGAGACGCTGGGGATCGTCGGCGAGTCGGGCTCGGGGAAGAGCGTGTCCGTGATGAGCATGCTCGGGCTCATCCCGATCCCGCCGGGCAAGATCGTCTCCGGGCACGCGCTGTACAAGGGTCGCGATCTCCTCACCATGTCCAAGAAGGACATCCGCGAGATCCGCGGGGGTCAGATGGCCATGATCTTCCAGGACCCCATGACCTCGCTCAACCCGGTGCTGACGATCGGTGAGCAGATCGCCGAGGCGATCCAGGTACACAACCCGGGGACGAACGACGGGGATGCGCGCAAGCGGACCATCTATCTGCTCGAGCTCGTCGGCGTCCCCTCGGCAGAGAGACGGTTCGACCAGTACCCGCACGAGTTCTCCGGCGGCATGCGCCAGCGGGCGATGATCGCCATGGCGATCGCGAACGACCCGCAGGTGCTGATCGCCGACGAGCCGACCACCGCGCTCGACGTGACGATCCAGGCGCAGATCATCGAGGTCATGCGCGCGGCCCAGCAGGAGACCCACGCGGCGATCGTGCTCATCACCCACGACCTCGGCCTGATCGCGGAGCTCGCCGACCGCGTCGTCGTCATGTACGCCGGGCGGGTCGTCGAGCTCGGCGACGTGTACACGATCTTCAACTCGCCGCGCCACCCCTACACGGTCGGGCTCATGAGCAGCCTCGCTCGGGTCGACATGGACCAGCAGTGGCTCAAGCCGATCCCCGGCCAGCCGCCGAGCCTTCTCCACCGGCCGCCTGGGTGCTCGTTCCATCCGCGGTGCGAGTTCTCCCAGGGGCGCGCGATATGCCGCACGGACATTCCTCCCCTGCGTGGGTTCGGTGAGGGTGGACTGCATCTCTCCGCGTGCCACTTCGCGGAGGAGCTCGCGGCACAGCACGTGAGCACGGCCCCGGTCGGCGCCGGAGAGGCGGCCTCGTGAGTCAGGCCGAGACCATGCTCGCGGCGGCCGAAGCATCCACCATGCGCGATCCGAGCGAGATCCTCCGCGTGGAGGGGCTCGTGAAGCACTTCCCCATCAAGGCGGGCATCTTCAAGCGCACCGTCGGGCAGGTCCAGGCGGTGGACGGGGTCGATCTCGCGATCCGCCAGGGCGAGACCCTGGGCGTCGTCGGCGAGTCCGGCTGCGGCAAGACGACTCTCGGGCGCACGATCATCAAGCTGCTCGAGCCGACGGCCGGCAAGATCATCTTCGAGGGGCAGGACATCACCCGGTACAAGCGCCGCCAGATGCGGACGGTGCGGCGGGATGTCCAGATCATCTTCCAGGATCCCTATGCATCGCTGAACCCGCGGATGACCGTGCGGGAGATCGTGGCCGAGCCCCTCAGGATCCACGGTCTCTACCGCGGCGGCGAGGGCAAGCGGCGGGTGGAGGAGCTCCTGCGCACGGTCGGGATGAGCCCCGAGCACGCCAACCGCTTCCCGCACGAGTTCTCCGGAGGGCAGCGGCAGCGGATCGGGGTTGCGCGTGCCCTCGCCTTGAACCCGAAGATGCTCGTCCTCGACGAGCCCGTCTCCGCGCTCGACGTGTCCATCCAGGCACAGGTCGTGAACCTGCTCGTGCAGCTCCAGAACGAGTTCGGGCTCACGTACCTCTTCATCGCGCACGACCTGTCCGTCGTCAGGCACATCTCCGACCGCGTCGCGGTCATGTACCTCGGGAAGATCGTGGAGTCGGGCAACCGCACGGAGCTGTACGACACGCCCATGCACCCGTACACGCAGGCGCTGCTCTCCGCGGTGCCGATCGAGTCGCCGAACATGCGCGGCAAGCGGAAGCGCATCGTGCTCACGGGCGACGTTCCGAGCCCCGCGAACCCTCCCAGCGGGTGCCGGTTCCGCACGCGGTGCTGGAAGGCGCAGGACATCTGCGCGGAGGAGGACCCGGAGCTCAAGCCGCGGGCGGGCGGGACGCATCCCGTGGCTTGCCACTTCGCCGAGGTCATGAAGCCCCTCGACATCGTCGGCCAGGCGGCCGCGTCCTAGCTCGCCATGGCCGGTCGAAGTCCCTCGGCTCCTAACTCTCACCGCTCCTCCACGTCTCAAGCATCGTGAGCGCAGCTCCCCGGACAATCGTCTGCGACCGCGTGCGAGCGCAGATCTCGCTTCGCCTTGACGGCGAGCTCTCGCAGCTCGAGTCGCGGATGCTCGACGCGCACCTCGCCCGGTGTCCCGAGTGCGGCGAGTACGACGCGGACCTGACACGGATCACCACCGAGCTCCGGGCCGCCCCGCTCGAGGGGATGGAGACCCCGGTCGTCATCCGTCGGCCGCGGCGCCTCTCCGCGCTCCGGCTGCAGGCGAGTGTCGCCGCGGCGATGGCCGTCGCGGTGCTCGGCGCGGCGAGCCAGCTCGCGACGGGTCAGAGGGAGCCCGCGTTCGCTGCGCCCGAGCGCTACCCGACGTCGAGCCAGCTCACCCGCGAGGTCAACCAGATCATCGCGGACGGCCAGGCGTTCGGCGACGTCTCGGGCTCCGCGCTGCCTCTTTAGGCAGATCGGAATCCCGCTAGCGCGCGCTTCCTTTCTAGGCAGATCGGAGTCCCGCTAGCGCGGGACGCCGATCGCCAGCAGACCCCTGAAGGCGGCCGCTTCGCGGCCGCTACCGTGCTGCCCACTCACTGCTCGTGCGGTCCGGGTATTCGCGCTAGGAGAACGTACGCAGCGCGAAGGCGGTGCGCCTGGCGCCGCGCTCGCAGTGCCCTCGGGCGCTCGCGTCCTCGAGCTGCGGGCAGCCGCTCGTGCGGAAGCCGCCGTCGGTGAGGACGGCGAGCGTGCGCCCGAACCAGCGATAGCACCACGCGCGTGTGGTCGTGGGGAGGTCCCCGCACGTCCGGATGAGCCGGAGCTGCTCGAAGGTGCGGCTGGCGAGCGCCGGGACGTTCACTCCTCGCAGGCAGTCGTAGGTGTCGGACCCCTGGAGGCCGTTGCAGACCCGTGCGTGGTCCACCGGGTCGCGCTCGCGCGAGACGAGCAGCGACGCGCCGCTGATGCAGCCGGCGCGCTGCATCCCCTCTTCGCCCTTGCAGAGGTCGAGCAGGTCGCGAGGCTCGTAGACGCGGGTCGTGGGCTCACGCTCCCAGAAGTACCGGAACCAGCACGGTCGCTTGTACGTGTACTTGCCGCAGACCGACTCGGGATCGGTGTCGGCGTTCTCGGGGCGCTTCGTCCCGTCCCCGCCCCCGAGCGAGATCCAGTAGTCGTGGAACGCGCCCTGCGCGCAGTCCGGTGCGGCGATCTCACCGAGCTTGTTGCAAGCGGTGACGGCATCGGGCAGGTAGCTGTGGAACCCGCGCATGAAGGCATGCCCGAGCCCGTGCGTGCACGTGTACTCGCGGAACCGCGTCGCCTGCTTCGAGCACGTCGCCATGACCGCTCTCGGGTCGACGACGAGCTGCGGCCCGAGGTACATCGCCATCCCCATGCCGAAGCCCGCGGAGCAGCCGGGGTCGTTCGAGCGCGGCACGTAGCGGTTCAGGGTCGCGAGCGTGACGCCGTGGCGCTTCGCCCACGTGCGGCCCACCTCGTGCATGAGCGAGTGGCAGGCAGCCTCGAGGAAGCCGCCGGCCTCGTGCACCTCGTCGTCGATCTTGGGAACGCCCTGTGCGGGGTTTCCGAAGCTCTCGACCTCCCGGAGGAGCCCGCTGACGTAGCAGCGCGTCTTCCGTGCGTCCGGCAGGTCGAGGCACTCGCTGAGGAGGCCCGTGGTGTTGCCTGCGATCGGCGCGTCCGGCTGTGGCGGAGCCGCGCCCAGGCCGGCCTGGGTCAGGACCAGCGTGCAGGCCGAGAGGACGAGCACGGAGACGGGCAGGACGATCCGCCGCACCGAAGAGTGAGACGAGCGGCCCGTCGGCCGGTTAGCCGGCACTGCCGCCGTGGCGCTCGAGCTGGTCGACCTCGATGCCCTGCTCGTTGAGCTCCGCCAACACCTTGTTGACCTTGTCCCACTCCGGGAAGCTGAGGCTCGTGATGCCCGGGAGCGTGCCGGCGAACGTCGGATCCCTGAACTGCGCCGCCGAGCCTGCGAGCACGTCCGAGAAGGCACGGAGCGCGATCACCAGCCTCTTGTTCTCGTCGTCGAGGCCCTCCGGCGCGCCCTTGTCCTCGAGGTCGGAGGCCGTGTCACCGACGACCACGGCGGCCTCGTCGAGCCGGTCGATGAGCTCCTCGGGCGACTGGGAGCGCGCGATTCGCCCGTAGGCGAAGTCCACGCGGTCGCGCGCGTTGACGACGGCAGTCTGGTAGTCCTGGCGCGAAGTCGGCCCGTCGTCGCCCAGGACCATGATCCCGACGACCACCACGACCGCAGCCACGACGGCGGCCACGACGATCGTGAGCAGTCCCGACCTCGTCCCCATGGAGCGGCCAGGATAGCTGTAGCCATGCCGGTTCCCTGCGAAGGTTCGGTTAGGGCTTCGCTAGACTCGCGGGCGGCCCGGCGCCCTTTCGCGCCGCCTTAGAAACCCCGCACAGGAGACCCATGCCCGACGACGGACAGACGACCAGCACCGCCCCCACCACCGGCTCGAACACCGGCCGCATCATCGAGATCAAGGGCGTCGTCATCGACGCCGTCTTTACCGACGGGTTGCCCGAGATCTACACGGCACTCTCGATCGACGTCCCGGAGCCCGACGGGACGACGCGCACGCTGATCGCGGAGGTGCAGCAGCACCTCGGCGACGATCGCGTTCGCGCCGTCGCCATGGACTCGACGGACGGCCTCTCGCGCGGCTCGATCTGCGTCGACACCGGTGCGCCCATCTCCGTCCCCGTGGGGGCGCCGACGCTCGGTCGTCTCTGGAACGTCATCGGCGAGCCGATCGACGAGCAGGGCGATCTGCCGGAAGGCGTCGAGCGCTGGCCGATCCACCGTGACCCCCCGGCCTTCCGCGACCTGTCGCCGAAGATCGAGATCTTCGAGACGGGCATCAAGGTCATCGACCTCATCGCCCCCTTCGTGAAGGGCGGTAAGGTCGGGTTCTTCGGCGGCGCGGGCACCGGGAAGACGGTGCTCATCCAGGAGCTGATCCACAACGTCGCTCTGCAGCACGGCGGCGTGTCCGTCTTCGCGGGCGTCGGCGAGCGCACGCGAGAGGGCAACGACCTCTGGCTCGAGATGACGGAGTCGGGCGTGGTGGACAAGGTCGCGCTCGTCTACGGGCAGATGAACGAGCCGCCGGGTGCGCGTCTCCGCGTCGGTCTCTCGGGCCTCACCATGGCCGAGTACTTCCGTGACGAGGGCCAGGACGTGCTCCTCTTCATCGACAACATCTTCCGCTTCGTCCAGGCGGGGTCCGAGGTGTCGGCGCTGCTCGGACGCATGCCGAGCGCTGTCGGCTACCAGCCCACCCTGGCGACCGAGATGGGGCAGCTGCAGGAGCGGATCACGTCGACGCGGACGGGCTCGGTGACGTCCGTGCAGGCGATCTACGTGCCCGCGGACGACCTCACCGACCCGGCGCCCGCGAACACGTTCGCGCACCTCGACTCGACCGTCGTTCTCTCACGCGCGATCGTGGAGAAGGGGATCTACCCGGCCGTCGACCCCCTCGACTCCAACTCACGCGCCCTCCAGCCGGGAATCGTGTCCGAGGACCACTACCGGACCGCGACGGACGTCCTCCAGATCCTCCAGCGCTACAAGGACCTCCAGGACATCATCGCGATCCTCGGGATGGACGAGCTGACCGACGAGGACAAGCTCGTCGTCGGTCGCGCCCGCCGCATCGAGCGGTTCCTCTCGCAGCCGAACTTCGTCGCCGAGCAGTTCACGGGAACACCGGGCAAGTACGTCAAGCTCGAGGACACGATCCGCGGGTTCCGCGCGATCATCGACGGCGAGCACGACGAGCTCGGGGAGTCGGCCTTCTACATGGTCGGCACCATCGAGGACGCGGTCGAGAAGGCGCGCGAGGCCGAGACCGTCGCGGCGTGAGATCGACGTCATGAGAGTCACGAACACAGCGGCCGCGAAGCGGACGCCTTCAGGAATCTTTGCGCGATCGGAATCCGCGCAAGCGGATCCCGATCTTGCGCGGTAGACCATGGCGGACGTCCACCCGAAGTTCGACGTCTCGCTCGTCACGCCTGACGGGCCCGCCTTCGACGGCGAGGCCGAGATGATCGTCGTCCCGGGTGCAGCCGGGGAGATCGGCGTCCTGGCCAGGCACGCGCCGCTCGTCGCGACGCTCAAGGCGGGATCGACGCGCATCCATCTCGGCGACAACGAGGTCGTCGAGTTCGCGACGGGGCCCGGCTTCTTCAAGGTCGAGCTCGATCGCGCCCTCGCGCTCGTCGACGACGCCGTGAACGTCCGGGAGATCGACGACGAGCGCGCGCGGACGCAGCTCGAGGCCGCGAAGGCGGAGCTCGAGCGGGTCGAGGCGGGAGAGTCGCAGGCCGACCGCTGGCAGCTCGAGCAGCGCATCAGGCACGCCGAGAACCAGCTCGCGGTCTCGGGTAGGACGACTGGTTAGTGTGCAAGGCCGGGAATCCGCCGAGCGGATTCCCGGCCGCGCGACAAATCCCTGAAAGCGGACGCTTTCGCGTCCGCTGTGTCGAGGGTGATCCGACGCGAGCCGCCGATCGCGCGAAGACCGGGGAGCGGTTAGGCTCGTCTCCGTGGAGGAGATCGCTCCCGGGATCTGGCACTGGTCGGCGACCCACCCGCGGATCGGCATCGAGGTCCACTCGTACTATCTCCCGGAGGAGCGGGTCGTCATCGACCCGATCGCGCCGGCGGAGGGGCTCGGCTGGTTCGAGGCGCACGAGCCACCCCAGTCGGTGCTGCTCACGAACCGGCACCACTACCGCTCGAGCGCCGAGTTCGTCGAGCGCTTCGGTGCGACCGTCCGCTGCGTGCGCGAGGGCTTGCACGAGTTCGAGGAGGGCGAGGCGGTGCAGCCGTTCGACTTCGACACGGAGCCGGCGCCGGGAGTCGTCGCGCACCGCGTGGGAGCGATCTGCCCGGACGAGACCGCGCTCCACATCCCCGCTCGTCGCGCGCTCGCGCTCGCCGACGGCGCCGTGCGCTGGGAGCCGGGCGCACCGCTCGGCTTCGTCCCGGACCGGTTCATGGACGAGCCCGAGCCGACGAAGGAGGGCCTTCGCGCGTCGTACCGCCGGCTCGCCGAGCTCGACTTCGACCATCTCCTGCTCGCGCACGGAGATCCGTTCGTGGGGAACGGCCGCGAGGCGCTTCGTGCGTTCGTGTCCGGCTCGTAGGAGAGCAGAAGCCCTTCGCATGTGACACGGCGTCACGAGGGCCGTCGCGGCCATCAGCTAGATTGAGAGTCCCGGAGAGCTTTGAACGGCAGCTTGGCGACCGGGTCACCAAACGCCTAAAGAGCCTCGCGGGCCGTCCGGCTCCCGACTCTCTAGGCGGGAGCCGATTTCGTGACAGACACCCGCACAGACCTCGAAGCCCTCCTCGCCGAGCGCATCCTCGTACTCGACGGGGCGTGGGGCGTGCTCATCCACCGGCGTGGGCTGTCGGAGGAGAAGTACCGCGGGGAGCGCTTCCGGAGCCACTCACACGACGTCCAGGGCGACCCGGACCTCCTGAACCTCACGCAGCCCGACCTCGTCGCAGGAATCCACGACGACTACTTCGCGGCCGGCGCGGACATCGCGACGACGAACACCTTCACCGCGACGCGCATCGGGCAGGCCGACTACGCGCTCCAGGAGGCGGCGGCCGAGATGAGCCTCGAGGGCGCCCGTCTCGCCAGGAGGGCCGCGGACGAATGGACGGCGAGGAGGCCGGAGAAGCCCCGCTTCGTCGCAGGCTCCGTCGGGCCGCTGAACGTGACGCTCTCGCTCTCGCCCCGCGTCGACGACCCCGCCTATCGTGCGGTGAGCTTCGACCAGGTGCGGGAGGCGTACGAGGAGCAGATCGCGGCCCTCCGGGACGGCGGGGTCGACCTGCTCCTCATCGAGACGATCTTCGACACCCTGAACGCGAAGGCCGCGATCGTGGCCGCCTCGACGGTCGCGCCCGAGCTGCCGCTCTGGCTCTCCTTCACCGCGGTGGACCGGAGCGGCCGGAACCTCTCGGGCCAGACCTCCGACGCCTTCTGGGTCTCGGTCGAGCACGCGGCGCCGTTCGTCGTCGGCGTCAACTGCTCGCTCGGGGCGACCGAGATGCGGCCGTTCCTCGAGGACCTCGCGGGCGTGGCTTCCACGTACGTCTCGTGCCACCCGAACGCGGGCCTGCCGAACGAGCTCGGGCTCCACGACGAGCAGCCGGGCGACACGAGCCGGTTCCTGCGGTCGTTCGCCGAGGACGGCCTCGTGAACGTCGTCGGCGGCTGCTGCGGGACGACGCCCGAGCACACGCGTGAGATCGCGCGGGCGGTGGCGGGCCTGCCGCCCCGCCGCGTCCCCGCCCGCTCGACGTCACCGCGCTTCTCCGGCCTGGAGCAGTTCGTGATCGGGCCCGACACCGGCTTCGTGGTGATCGGCGAGCGGACGAACGTGACGGGGTCCTCGCGGTTTCGCCGCCTCGTCGAGAGCGGCGACTTCCAGGGCGCGATCGACGTCGCCCTCGAGCAGGTTCGCGGCGGCGCGAACATCCTGGACGTCAACATGGACGCCGACCTGCTCGACGCGGAGCAGGCCATGACCACCTTCCTCAACCTCCTCGCGACCGAGCCCGAGGCCGCGCGCCTCCCGATCATGGTCGACAGCTCCCGCTTCTCTGCACTCGAGGCGGGGCTGCGCTGCCTACAGGGCAAGGGCATCGTGAACTCGATCTCGCTCAAGGAGGGTGAGGAGCGGTTCCTCGAAGAGGCGCGCGTGATCCGTCGCTACGGCGCCGGCGTCGTCGTCATGGCCTTCGACGAGCGGGGGCAGGCGGACACGGCCGAGCGGAAGGTCGAGATCCTGGGGCGAGCGTACGACCTGATCACGCGCGAGGCGGGATTCCCGCCCGAGGACGTCGTCCTCGATCCGAACGTGCTCGCCGTCGCGACGGGGATCGAGGAGCATGCAGGCTTCGCGAAGGCGTTCATCGAGTCGCTCCCGCTGCTCAAGGAGCGGTGCCCCGGCGCGCGCGTGTCGGGCGGCATCTCCAACCTCTCGTTCGCGTTTCGCGGGAACGACGGGGTGCGCGAGGCGATGCACGCCTCGTTCCTGTACCACGCCATCCGGGCGGGGCTCGACATGGGCATCGTCAACGCGGGCCAGCTGGCCGTCTACGAGGACATCGAGCCGGAGCTGCTCGAGCGCGTCGAGGACGTGCTCTTCGACCGCCGTCCGGACGCGACGGAGCGGCTCGTCGAGCACGCCCGGACGGTCACGGGGGGCGCGACGCAGCGGGAGCTCGACCTCTCGTGGCGGGAGGCGCCGGTCGCTGAGCGCCTCGCACACGCGCTCGTCCACGGGGTCGTCGACTTCATCGAGGAGGACACCGAGGAGGCGCGGCGGGCGTCGGCTCGACCGCTGGACGTCATCGAGGGGCCGCTCATGGACGGGATGACGATCGTCGGCGACCTCTTCGGCTCCGGGAAGATGTTCCTGCCCCAGGTCGTCAAGAGCGCCCGGGCGATGAAGCGCGCCGTCGCGTACCTCGAGCCGTACATGGAGGCGGAGAAGACGAGCCGCTCCTCGGCGGCGCGCATCCTGCTCGCGACGGTCAAGGGGGACGTGCACGACATCGGCAAGAACATCGTCGGGGTGGTCCTCGGCTGCAACGGCTACGACGTGGTGGACCTCGGGGTCATGGTCGCAGCGGACCGCATCCTCGACACCGCGCTCGAGCAGGACTGTGACGTCGTCGGGCTCTCGGGCCTGATCACCCCCTCCCTCGACGAGATGGTGCACGTGGCGAAGGAGATGGAGCGGCGCGGGCTCGAGCTCCCCCTCCTGATCGGCGGGGCGACGACCTCGAAGCAGCACACCGCCGTGCGGATCGCCCCGGAGTACAGCTCGCCCACCGTGTACGTGCTCGACGCCTCGCGCGTCGTCCGCGTTGTCGGCGACCTGCTCGACGGGGACCGCCGCAAGCGGCTCGACCACGAGAACCGCGAGGACCAGGAGCGGTTGCGCGGGCTCTTCGCCGAGCGTGGACGCAAGCCGTTGCTCCCCCTCGCCGGGGCGCGGGCGAACCGGACGCGGATCGACTGGCAGGAGGAGGATCTGGCCACGCCGGCGTTCACGGGAGCGCGCGTCGTCGAGGCCGACGTCGCGCTGCTCCGCGAGTACGTCGACTGGACGTTCTTCTTCCACGCCTGGGAGCTCAAGGGCCGGTATCCGGCCATCCTCGACGACCCCGAGAAGGGCGCCGCCGCGCGCGACCTCTTCGCAGCGGCGAACGAGCTCCTGGACGAGATCGTCTCCGACGGCCTGCTCGAGGCGCGTGGGGTCTACGGGTTCTGGCCGGCGAACGCGGAGGGCGACGACCTCGTTCTGGACGGCGGCGTCCGCCTCCCGATGCTGCGACAGCAGGCCGACCACGACGACTCCCGCCCGAACCGCTCGCTCGCGGACTTCGTGGCGCCGGCCGAGACGCGCCTCGTCGATCACGTCGGGGCCTTCGCGGTGGCGGTGCACGGGGGAGAGGGGCTCGCCGAGCGCCTGTCGGCGGAGCTCGACGACTACCGGGCGATCATGGTGCGCGCGCTCTCCGACCGGCTCGCCGAGGCGTTCGCGGAGTGGCTACACCAGAAAGCGCGTCACGAGTGGTACGCGCCGGGCGAGCAGCTGTCCGAGGACGAGCTGATCGGCGAGCGGTTCCGGGGGATTCGGCCCGCGTACGGCTACCCGGCCTGCCCCGACCACTCGGAGAAGCGCACGCTCTTCGAACTCCTCGACGCCTCGCGGGCCGGGCTCTCGCTCACCGAGACGTTCGCGATGATGCCGACTGCGGCCGTGAGCGGCTTGTACCTGGGCCACCCGCAGGCGCGCTACTTCTCGCTCGGCCGGATCGGCCGCGACCAGGTATCCGACTACGCGGCGCGAAAGGGCATGGAGGTAGCCGAGGCGGAGCGCTGGCTTCGCCCGAACCTTGCATACGAGCCGTGATCCGTAACCTGAGATGCATGCGTCGTTCGGCCGTCGTCGCCGTGGCGGTGGCTCTCGTGGCGGCCGGTTCCGCGCTTGCAGCGAAGGGCGACCCGCAGAAGCGCATCACGCCGGCCGACCAGGCGCGTGCGAAGGCGATGCTCGTCCGTGCGGTGGATCTCCCCGGGTACAGGGTCGGCCCGCCCCAGGGCGACTCCGGCGACTTCTATTGCGCAGCGCTCGACGCGTCCGACCTCACGCTCACCGGGGAGGCGGCGAGTCGACAGTTCGCTCTCACCGTCGTGTTCGTCGGGTCCTCGTCGGAGGTCTACGAGTCCGCTCGCGACGCCGACGCTGCGTGGCGGCGGAGCACGAGCCCGGCGGGAGTGCGCTGCGCCAAGATCGTGCTCGGTCGCGAGTTCGCAAAGCAGGGCGCGCGACTCCTGTCGCTGCGCAAGATCGCCTTCCCGAGGGTTGCGTCCCGGACGGTCGCGTTTCGGATGAAGCTCTCGGCCTCGACCCCGCAGGGAGACGTGCCGATGACGGTCGACCTCGTGGCTCTGATGCACTCGCGCGCCCATGCGAGCATCGTCGTGGGATCGGCGCTCGTCCCCCCGGAGCGGGCGGAGGAGCTGCGGATCGCCGGCGTCGTCGCGAAGCGCATGAGGGCCGCGATGCGCGGGGCCTGACCGCCCGTCGCTGCCGGACCTGGTTCGGTCGGACATGCCCCGAAGAGGCCGTAGAGGCGAGCCGCACCAGGTGGTAGCGTCACGCGGAGTCGTGGAGAGCCGGAGCCGTCTTGGCCTGCTGCGTCGATCGCCGATGTTCGGGCTGCTCTTCTTCGCAACCGCGGGGTCGAGCTTCGGCACGTACCTCGCGGCGATCGTGCTCACCGTCGACGTCTACGACCGAACCGGCTCGGGCGTGTGGGTCGCGGCGCTCCTCATCGCCGACTTCCTCCCGATCGTCGTCATCGGGCTCCTCCTGGGGCCGCTCGTCGACCGCCTCTCCCGCCGCGGGCTCATGGTCGTGTCCGACCTCGTTCGTGTCGGCGTGTTCGTCGCGTTGCCGTTCGTCGACGAGCCCGCCGTCATCGTCGCGCTCGCCGGCGTCGCGGGGATCGCGACCGGCTTCTTCCGGCCGGCCGTCTACGCGGGCCTTCCGAACCTCGTCCCCGACGAGGAGCTGACGAACGCGAACTCGCTCCTCCAGACGGTCGAGACCGTCGCCTGGATGGTCGGGCCCGTCGCCGGTGGCCTCATGCTGACCACGTGGAGCCCGTCGGTGCCGTACGTCGTGAACGCGGCGACGTTCCTCCTGTCGGCGGTGCTCGTCGCCCGCATCCCGGACCGCCGCCTCCGGTCCGAGGAGTCGCTCACCCGCGGCCACTGGCGCGACGTCGCGGACGGCGTGCGCCTCGTGCTGACGTCGGCGCCGCTCCGGACGGTGCTCATCGTATGGAACGTCGTCCTCCTCGGGAGCGCGGCGATCAACGTCGCCGAGGTCGTTTTCGCGAAGGAGACCCTC
Organism: uncultured Actinomycetes bacterium; assembly: GCA_963705535.1. Lineage (GTDB taxonomy): Bacteria > Actinomycetota > Thermoleophilia > Gaiellales > Gaiellaceae > GMQP-bins7. The sequence goes on along the minus strand of CAVPJY010000002.1, from coordinate 103,799 downwards.
GACTCCGGGAACATCGGCTTCGGCGTCATCGTCGCCGCGAGCGGGGTCGGCCTCGCCCTGGGAAGCTACCTCGCCGCCCCGTCGCTCGGCACGCTCGGGCTCCGGCGCCACTACGCCGGCTCGATCGCGCTGATGGCGGTCGGCTGGGGCGGCGCGGCGCTGAGCCCCACGATCTGGGTCGCGGTGCCGCTCGTGATCGTGGGCGCCGCCGGCAACGGCGCCGCGATCATCTCCAACCAGCTTCTCGTCCAGCGAGGCGCCCCCGATCGGTACCGCGGACGGGCGCTCGCGACGATCATGAGCACGAACTACGCGGTGCTGGGCCTCGCGATGGCGGCGGCCGGCGTGCTCACGGATGCATTCGGCGCGCGCTGGATCTGGGCGGTCGCGGGTGTCGTGTACGCAGTCGCCGCGGTGCTCACGCTGGTCGTGACCCGGTGGCTGCCCGTGGCCCCGGCCGAGGAGGCTGACGTTCTCGACGCCCAAGCCGAGGAGGCCGCCGGGGCGCTCGTCGCCGTGCCCGGCGGGGCGTACGCCAGCGCGGTGATCGCGCCCGAGCCGGTCGAGGTCCTGGCGGAGCAGGCGCGCGACGGCTCGGCTCACGCCGGTCTCGACCGGATCGCCTCGCTGCTCGAGGAGATCGAGCAGCGCCGCGAGGTCGAGGCAGGCCGGACGCCGACGCAGACGTAGCGGACAGAGGGTGACAGTCACCTGCGGTGACAGTCACCAGCAGCGTCGCCGTAAAGTGGCGCATCGTGGCGCGGAGGGAATGGTCGCTCGAGGAGCTCACGGCAGGCGTGCGCGGAGGCGACGCTCGTGCGCTCGCGCGTGCGATCTCGCTCGTCGAGAACGGCGACCCCGTCGCCTACCCGCTCGTGCGGGACCTCTACCCGGAGACGGGGAAGGCGGCGGTCGTCGGGGTCACCGGGCCGCCCGGCGCCGGCAAGTCGTCGCTCGTTTCCGCGCTCGTCGCACACGTTCGCGAGTCCGACCACACCGTCGGTGTGGTCTCGGTCGACCCGTCGAGCCCGTTCTCGCGGGGCGCGCTGCTCGGCGACCGAATCCGCCTCACGGACCACTTCCTCGACCCGGGTGTCTTCATCCGCTCGATGGGGACGCGGGGTCACCTCGGGGGGCTCGCGGAGACGACGCTCCAGGCGGTCCTCCTCCTCGACGCCTCGGGGAAGGACGTCGTCTTCGTCGAGACGGTCGGGGCGGGACAGAGCGAGGTCGAGGTCACGGGGATCGCGGACACCGTGCTGCTCGTGCTGATGCCGGGGTCGGGCGACTCCGTGCAGGCGCTGAAGGCGGGGATCATGGAGATCCCCGACGTGATCGCGATCAACAAGATGGATCATCCCGCGGCGAAGACGATGCTGAGCGAGGTGCGCTCGATCGTCGGGCTCGCCGAGCGCGAGCTGCGGCCGCCGATCATGCTCACGGAGGCCCTCCGCGGCGAGAACGTCCCGGAGCTGTGGGCGAAGCTCGAGGAGCATCGGACGGCGCTCGAGAGCGACGGGAGGCTCGAGGAGCGCCGCCGCCGGAACCTCGCGGCCGAGGTCTTCGCAGTCGCCTCGAGCCGAGCGCAAGTCCAGGCTCGAGGCCGCGGTGGCCGACGACGCGGAGCTGCGGCGCCTGCTCGAGGCGGTGCAGCGGCGTGAGCTCGATCCCCTCACCGCCGTGCGGGAGATCATGGAGAAGGTGTTCAGGGTCGAGGACGACGGGGCCGGAGAACGCTCGTGACGGAGGCTCCCACCCTCGCCGACGTCCGGGCGGCGCGCGAGCGCCTGGCAGGCGTCGCCCGCGAGACGCCGCTCTACCCCTCGGAGACCTTCTCGCGGCTCAGTGGATGTCGGGTGCTGCTGAAGGCCGAGAACCTCCAGCGCACCGGCTCGTTCAAGATTCGGGGCGCGTACAACACGATCGCGACGCTGGCTCCACGAGAGCGCCAGGCAGGCGTCGTCGCGGCGAGCGCGGGCAACCACGGCCAGGCGGTCGCATGGGCCGCTCGCGAGGCCGGCATCGGCGCGACGATCTTCATGCCGGAGGACGCGCCCATGGCGAAGGTGGAGGCGACGCGCTCGTACGACGGCGCGGTCGAGCTCGTGCGGCGAGAGCTTCGAGGGCGCCGTCGCCGCGGCGCAGGAGCACGTGGCGCGAACCGGCGCGACGCTCGTCCACGCATTCGAGGACGAGCGTGTCGTCGCCGGCCAGGGGACGATCGGGCTCGAGCTCGCGGAGCAGGCGGCCGAAGCGGAGACGGTGCTGATCCCGGTCGGCGGAGGCGGCCTGGCGGCCGGGATCTCCCTGGTCCTGCGTGAGCTCCGCCCGGGGATCCGCATCGTCGGAGTCGTCTGCGCGCCCGGCCTGACGATCGCCGACGGCATCGCCGTCAAGCACCGCGGCGAGCTCGCGTCGTCGATCCTCGAACGCACCCTCGACGACACCGTGGAGGTCTCCGACGAGGAGATCTCCGAGGCGCTCGTGCTCTGCGTCGAGCGGACGAAGCTCCTCGTCGAAGGGGCCGGCGCGGTGGGGCTCGCGGCCCTCCTCGCGGGCCGCGTCGAGAGCTCGGGCCCAACCGCCGTCGTGCTCTCGGGCGGGAACATCGACGCGACGACGCTCATCTCCGTGCTGCGCCACGGGCTCACCCGCTCGGGCCGCTTCCTCGCCGTGCGCCTGCTGATCCCCGACCGGCCGGGCGAGCTGCGGAGCGTGCTCGACCTCGTCGCGCGCGGTCGTGGCAACGTCGTCTCCGTCGACCACCGGCGCGAGGGCACGACGACGACGGCGCTCCAGACCGAGGTCGTGATCGTGGTCGCCACCCGCGACGAGGCTCACTGCGAGGAGCTCCTCGCGCTGCTCCGAGAGGCCGGCCACGGCGTGGAGCGCCTCGGCCCACCGGCGTAGGTCGGCTCTCCCTAGCTACCGCAGCGGCGGAACTCGACGGTGGGCTTACCCGCTGCCGTCCAGTCGTCGATGCCGCCGTTCGCCACGGGGCGCGCGTCGAACCCGCGCGCGGCGAGCAGGCTGGCCGCGATCGTCGCCCGCGGCCCCGTCTCGCAGATGGTCACGATGGGGCGATCACGCGGGAGGTCGGCCTCGCCGAGCGCGAGGAGCCGGTACGGGATGTTGCGGCTCCCGGCGATGTAGCCGGCGTCCCGCTCGTCCTTCTCGCGGACGTCGACGAGCTCGGCGCCGTCCGCGAGGAGCTCGTCGAGCTCGTCCACCGCGACCACCGGGAGCGTCTCGGTCCCGCCGCCGAGGACGTAGCCGGCAATGTCGAACACCCCGACGGAGCGGAGCCCGCGGATCGCGCGCCTCGGCCTCCGCCTCGTCCGTCGCAGCGACGCACGACCGGCTCGGCCGTGAGCGAGCACGAACGCAGCCTTCGTCGAGAACCGCGTGCCCGAGACGGGGCACGCTGAGCGCTCCGGCGAAGTGCCCTGCGGCGAAGGCGTCGAACGGCCGCACGTCGAGCACCTGCGCGTCGTCCGCGGGGACCGGGAGCTCGGGCGGCCCCGGCTGTGCTCCGAGGAACGGCCCGCGGTTCAGCTCGACGATCCGCTCCATGTTCGGCGGCCGGGGCGCGGAGATGGCGGCCGAGTCGGCGATGAACAGCGGCGACGTCGTCGAAGGCGAGCGCCGGGTTGAAGCGTCGCTCGAAGCCGATCGTGGTGGACGCCTTCGAGCTCATGGCCTTGCCGCAGAGCGAGCCGGCGACGTGGCCCGGGTACACCTCGACGCCGTCGCCGAGCTCGACGAGGCGCCGGAGCGAGTGAAAGAGGCCCTCGGCGCCCTCGCGTGCCTCGACGGCGAGGTCGGGCCGGGCGGCGTCTCCGACGAACAGCGAGTCCCCGGTGAGGACGAGCCACGGCTCGTGGCCGCGCGAGTGGTCGATCACGGCGAGGCAGCAGTGCTCCGGACGGTGTCCCGGCGTGTGGATGCAGCGCAGGACGACGTCGCCGAGCGCGATCTCGTCGCCGTCCTCCATGGGGTCGTGCGGGTACTCGGCCTCGGCTAGCGGGTGGACGCTCACCGGGAGCGCCGTGCTCGAGCGCGAGCCGGCCGTGCCCGGACACGTGGTCGGCGTGCGTGTGCGTCTCGACGACGCGCACGAGCCGGACGCCGCGCCGCTCCGCCTCCTCGAGGTACTGCTCGATCGCGAACGCCGGGTCGACGAGCGACGGCGACCCCGGCCGTCTCGTCGCCGACGAGGTACGACGCGCAGCCGAGCGCGTCGTCGACGAACTGCGTGAAGATCACGACGCGCGACCGTAGCAGCGGCCTCCGCTATTTCTCTTGAAGTGGCCGACGCCGGAGCCAGACGACGGCGCCGAGCGTCGGCGACCAGGAGGAGCCCGATCGTCACGAGGACGACCACGACGGTCCCGCGACTCCCGTCCGTGCTCGGCCCCGGGAGGATCGTGAACGCGACCGACCAGCGCACCTCCTCGCCGCCCGGGTACAGCTGGCGTGTGTCCAGCGTGACGTCCCCGGGGTCGCCCGTGGCCTCGAGCACGAGCGAGAAGCTCGTCACCGTGCCGGCGGGGAGGCTGCCTCCGGTCCAGGTCGCCGTGGCGCCGTCGACGGCTCCTGCCCAGCCGCCGCCCGGGGGCACTGCCTCCACGATCGACAGCCCGGCCGGGCACGGTGATGGAGAGCTCGGTCATCGCCTCCTCGCGCTCGTTCGGCGCGACGAGCGTGACGGTCCCGCGCTGACCGGCGGTGACGAACGTCGGCACGGCTGTCACGTGCGCCCGTGCGGGGGCTGCGAGCGCGAGCGCGGCGGCGACCGTCAGCGCGGAGGCCGCCGCGAGCCGCACGCTCAGAGGCCGAGGTGGCGGGCGATCACCATCCGTTGCACCTCGTTCGTGCCCTCGCCGATCTCGAGGATCTTCTGGTCGCGGTAGAAGCGCGAGATCGCGGCCTCCTCCATGTACCCGAAGCCGCCGTGGATCTGGAGCGCGGTACCCGCGACCCGGGCGGAGAGCTCGCCCGTGTAGAGCTTCGCCATCGCCGCCTCGAGCGCGAACGGGCGCCCCTGGTCCTTGAGCCAGGCCGCGCGCAGCACGAGGGCGCGGCCCGCCTCGATCTCCGTGGCCATGTCGGCGAGCTTGAACTGGATCGCCTGGAAACGGGAGATCGGCTTGCCGAACTGCTCGCGCTCTTGCGCGTAGGCGTACGCGAGGTCGTAGGCGCCCTGCGCGAGCCCGACGCCCATCGCCGCCACGGAGATGCGGCCGCCGTCGAGGATCTCGAGGAACTGGCGGAAGCCCGGCGCCGCGCTCTCCGAGCAGGTTCCCCTCCGGGACGGCGCAGTCCTCGAAGGAGAGCTCGCGCGTGTCGGACGCTCGCCAGCCGAGCTTCTTCATCGGCTTCGAGATCCCGTACCCGGGAGTGCCGTTCTCGACGACGAGGTTCGAGACCTCGTCGTCACCCGTGCGCGCCGTGATGGTCACGCCCCAGGTGACGTCCGTCCCGGCGTTCGTGATGAAGAGCTTCGAGCCGTTGACGACCCAGGTGCCGTCGCGGAGCTCCGCCGTCGTGCGAGTTGCGCCCGCATCCGAGCCTGCGCCGGGCTCGGTGAGACCGAACGCCGCGAGCTTCCGCGCCGGAGGCCAGGTCGGGGAGCCAGCGCCGCTTCTGCTCCTCTGTCCCGTAGAGGAGGATCGGCATCGTCCCGAGCGAGGTGTGGGCGGCGACGGTGATCGCGACCGACGAGTCCACACGGGCCAGCTCCTCGATCGCGATCGCGTACGAGACGGTGTCGCCGCCGGCGCCTTCGTACTCCTCCGGGATCGGGAGACCCATGAGCCCGAGCTCTGCGAGCCCTGCCACGAGCTCGTACGGGAAGCGCCCCTCGAGGTCGAGCTCCGCCGCGACCGGGGCGACCCGCTCCCGCGCGAACGAGCGGACCGTGTCCCGGATCAGCTCCTGCTCGGGAGTCAGGTCGAGGTCCACGCGCGCGATCGTATCCGCGCGGTAGGCTCCGGCCGTTCGCAATCGAGGAGGAGAGGACGAGGGATGGCCAGCGTGCAGGAGTTCTTCGAGGGTCTGCCGAGCCGGGTGAGCGCCGACCGGATCGCCGGCGTGAACAACACCTACGTCTTCGACATCGAGGGCGCGGGGACGTGGAGGGTCGCGATCGCGGACGGGTCGATCGACGTCACCGAGGGCGCCGGAGACGCCGACTGCACGTTCGCGGCCAGCGAGGAGAGCTTCGAGAAGATCATCGCCGGGGAGCAGAACCCGACGACCGCGTACATGACCGGGAAGCTCAAGATCAAGGGCGACATGGGCGCGGCCATGAAGCTCCAGAAGCTGTTCTGACTTATCACGCAAGATCAAGACCGGCTCGCGCCGATCTCGATCGCGCCCAGACCCCTGAAGGCGTCCGCTTCGCGGCCGCGTGCCGCGTCTCGCTCTACGCCGGGGTGTCCCAGGGGGTGCGTCGTCCGCGCAGTTCGCGACCGACGACGTGACACGCGCGGCGCGCACTGGTTAGGCTCGCGCCCGTGCTCTGGGTGTTCCGCCTGCTCGTGCTCTGGGGGGTCAACACCCTCGCGCTCATCGTGGTCGACTGGCTGTTCGACAGCGTCACGATCGGGCGGTGGGGATCCCTGCTCCTGGGGGCGCTCGTGCTGACGATCGGGAACGCAATCCTCAAGCCGATCCTCACGATCCTCACGCTCCCGCTCGTGATCCTCACGCTCGGGCTCTCGTACTTCGCGATCAACGTGGCGATGCTCGCCCTGGCCGAGTGGATCGCGCCGGACTTCTCGATCGACGGCTTCTGGACTTACATCGGCGCGACGATCGTCGTGTGGCTCGTGAACGTCTCAGTCGGCTGGCTGCTCGACCGCGTGCGCGGCGACCAGTTCGCACGATGACGGGGGCGTAGGCGCGCGGATCGCATCCGAAGGGCCGACTCCAGCCAGCCTGGCCGATATGAACCGGCTCGTCTGGGTTGCGCGCGGGCCTCATCCTCGCGCCATTTCGTGGTCGTCCCGATGATGGTCGCGAAGCTCGGGACCTGACGCGGCTACGAGCCTTCGAGCTCGACGCGGCGTAGCGGCCGCGAAGCGGACGCCTTCAGGGGTTCTCGCGCGATCGGGATCCGCTCGGGCGGATCCCGATCTTGCGCACTAGGAGCTCTCGAGCTCGACCAGGAGCGCGCCGCCGGCGACCCGATCCCCCGCCGCCACGTGCACGGCCTTCACGGTCCCGTCGAACGGCGAGTGCACGGGAATCTCCATCTTCATCGCCTCGAGGACGACGAGCGGCCGGCGAGCATGTACCTGGTCCCCGGGCTGGACCTCCACGCGGATGACCGTTCCCGGCATCGGCGCGGTCACGCTGCTCTCGCCGCCCGTTGATCCCGGTCGGAGCGCCGTGAGGTCGACGTCGGGTGGCGGGGTCGCGGGAGAGCGGGCAGGTTGACCGCCACGGGCCCCGAACGCGGCGGCGGGCTCGCAGCCGCAGGACCAGGAGAGCGGCGTAGGTCGGATCCAAGGCCGTCGTCGCCTCGCCGGCGCGACGACCGGATGGGTGACGAGCCAGCGGAGGAAGGCGAGGTCGTCGTGACCCCCTCGACCCGGTCTCCGCGAGGGCCGCGGCGGCGCGTCGAGCGCCTGCTCGCGGGTGGGCGCGTGCGAGATCAGCTTCGCGATCATCGGGTCGTACGCGAGCCCCACCTCGTCTCCGGCCTCGACCCCGGCGTCGACCCGGAGGGCGGTGGACGATCCCCGTGACACCGTGTCACCCGGGAGCTCGAGCCGCTCGATGCGACCCGTCTGCGGAAGAGACGTGCGCAGGGTCCTCGGCATAGAGGCGAGGGCCTCGATGGCGTGGCCGGCTACGGAGGGCAGGCTTCGCCGAGAGCGGGTGCCCCTCGGCGATCCGGATCTGCTCGGCGACGAGGTCGAGCCCGGTAACCGCCTCCGTCACCGGGTGCTCGACCTGGATCCGCCCGTTCAGCTCGAGGAAATAGGGCTCGCCCTCCGCGACGACGAACTCGACCGTGCCCGCGCTGCGGTACCCGATCGCGCGGCCGAACGCCACCGCCGCGTCGAGCAGCCGGCGCCGCAGGCGGTCGGGCAGTCGCGGAGCCGGAGCCTCCTCGAGCACCTTCTGGTGCCGCCGCTGCACCGAGCAGTCGCGCTCGCCGAGCGCGACGACGGCGCCGTGCGAGTCCGCCAGGAGCTGCACCTCGACGTGGCGCGGCCGATCGAGGTACCGCTCGCAGTAGAGCGTCCCGTCACCGAACGCTCCAACGGCTTCGCGTTCTGCTGCCGCGAGGGCTTCGTCGAGGAGCGCCGGGTCGCGTACCACCCTCATGCCCCGCCCGCCTCCGCCCGCGGCGGCCTTCACGACGAGGGGGAATCCGACCTCCACGGGAGTGCCGTCCGGGAGCACGGGACGCCCCGCTTCGCGCGCGACGCGCTTGGCGGCGAGCTTGTCGCCCCCGAGGCGGAGCGCTTCGAGAGCACGCTAGATCCAGGTGAGGCCTGCAGCCTCGACGGCCGACGCGAAGTCGGCGCTCTCCGCCAGGAAGCCGTAGCCGGGGTGAACCGCGTCGGCGCCTGCCTCGCGCGCGGCTCGAATGTGCTCCTCGGAGTGGAGATAGCTTGCGATCTCGACGACGTCGTGGGCCGAGCGGGCGTGGAGCGAGCCGGCGTCGTCGGGCGGCGCTACGGCAACGGTCTCGATGCCGAGCTCGCGGCACGTGCGGAAGACGCGAAGCGCGATCTCGCCCCGGTTCGCCACGAGGATCCGCCCGATCGCCACGGCCGCAGACTAGTGGCGTGGCGCGCGATCGCCTGCGCAGAGCGTCTTGTAGGCTCGCGGCGTGATCCGCCTCCTCGTCCGGACCCTCATCGCTCTGGCGGGGACCGCCGTCGGCCTCATCGTGGCGGGGGTGCTGCTCGACGGCGTCGCCATCGACGTGACGTCGTTCCTGGTCGCGGTCGTGATCTTCACCGTCGTGTTCGCGATCATCCAGCCGTTCCTCGTGGTGCAGCTGGCACGGGCAGGGTCGGCTGCGCTCGGCGCGTTCGCGCTGATCTCGACCCTCGTGTCGCTGATCATCACCGACCTCCTATCCGACGGCTTCTCGATCAGCGGGATCGGAACGTGGCTCGCGGCGATGGTGGTCGTCTGATCGTCTCGCTCCTTGCGGTGTTCAGCCTGCCCTTCCTGGGCCTGAGGAGGTACCTCGACGAGCGCCGAGCCTGATCGCTGGATGCCCGAGGTGCGCTCGACTTCGTCCGTCGTAGTCGTCCGGGGGTAGCGGTGGCGACCGAGAGCGCGGACGAGTTCGACAACCCGATCGAGCGGCTCGAGTTGCTCGCGGGCGACGACGAGGCGATCGCCTCGTTCCTCGACCAGCTCGAGGTCACGGGACCGAGCGACCGGGAGATGCTCGCGGAACTCGCGCGAACCGGAACGCTCGCGGAGCCGAGCGCTTTCCCGCGGCGCATCGCCGCGCCGTCGGCGCCCTCGAGACCCTGTCAGGACGGATACCAGCGCTCGAGCGCCGCGAGCCGAGCCGGCCCGCTGAAGAGCGTCGTCCGCTGGCTCGTCCAGCTCGTCGCCCGCTACGTCGTCATCTCGTACCTGCGGCAGGCGTCCATCGACCTGCGCAACCTCTACTGGCTGCGCGAGATCGAGACGGAGGACCCGTCGCACCGGACGGAGCTCCAGCGGGCGCGCGGCGACGCGGAGGGCCTCGTGACGATCTTCAAGCGGCGCGAGATCGGCCTCCCCTCGTTCGTCATCGGAGGTCTTTTGATCCCGATCTTCGCGACCGGCTGGCGGCTTGCCAACGGCGTCGCCTTCAGGAACTGGTGGGTCGCGCTCGCCACCGGCATGCTCGTGGCGCTCGTCGTCGTGGGCGGCTCGTGGGTCATCCTCCGAGGCGCGGCGATGGCGAGCCGGCGGATCCGGCTCTCGACGCGCGCGCCCCTCGAGGACGTCTGGCGGTCGATCGGCAACTGCGGCCGGCCGCCGAGGGACAAGAGCCGCAGGTTCGCGGTCGTCGCGATCTCGCTGACCGTCGGCGCCTGGATCGTGCTGCCCGCTGCCGTCGCGCTCGCGTTCACGAACTAGGGTCCGGGGGTGAGGAGCGCACCGATCGTCCTGGTTCCGGGGTTCTGGCTCGGCGCCTGGGCGTGGGACGAAGTGGCCGAGGCGTTGCGAGTCGACGGCCACGAGGTCACGGCGCTCACGCTTCCCGGCCTCGAGTCGGTCGACGCCGACCGGTCCGCGGTCACGATGACCGACCACGTCGACGCGATCTGCGCGGCGGTCCGCGACGCAGGAGCTCCGGTCGTGCTCGCCGTCCACAGCGGGACCGGGTTCGCCGGCTACGCCGCCAGCGACCGGGTGCCGGAGCGGATCGCGGCCATGGTCTACGTCGACTCCGCGCCGGGCATCGGCGCGATCGACTCGAGCTTCGAGGACGTCGACCTGCCGCTCGACTGGCAGGAGATCGAGAAGGAGGAGAACCTCGACGGGCTCAGCGAGGAGCAGAAGGAGACGTTCCGGCGGCGGGCGGTTCCGCAACCCGGCGGGGTGCTGCGGGAGGCGACCGAGCTGACCGACGATGCGCGCCTCGACGTGCCGAGCGTCGTCGTGTGCACCGGGTTCACGCCGGAGCAGGTCAAGGCCGCCGCGGCCGAGGGATACGCGTGGCTCGGCGGTCTCGCCGAGCTGCGAGACGTCACCTGGATCGACCTCCCGACGAGCCACTGGCCCATGTGGTCGCGCCCGCGCGGCTCGCCGCCGTCATCGGCGACGTCGCCAGGGCGCACGCTCCGGCGAACTGACTCCGACCGACGCGCTTCGCGCGTCTCGTGCGGGCTATACGTCGCCGTGGCGCGGATGCCAGGAGGGGAACCGGCGTGTTCCCGGCTCGTCGTGCTCGAGGAAGGCGCGCAGTCCCTCCTGCCCCTCGGCGCTCGTCCGGCGCGCGGCCGCGATGTGCGCAGTGTCGAGGTCACGCGGGCGCTCGCGTACCAGGCGCTTCGCCTCGCGCACGGCCTCGGGGCCGCCTTCGCGGAGAGCCTCGACGATCTCCTCGGCGGCCGTGCCGGCGTCCTCGGATACCTCCTGCACGAGCCCGATGCGGAGCGCGACATCGGGGCCGAAGCGCTCACCCGTGAGGAAGTACCGGCGCGCCGCCGACCCGATCTTCGGGAGGACGAACGGCGAGATGACAGCCGGGATGATCCCCAGCCGGACCTCCGTGAAGCCGAAAACCGCGTCCGGCCACGCCACGGCGACATCCGCGCACGCGACGAGGCCGGAGCCGCCGCCGAGCGCATGTCCGTGGACGACGCAGACGACCGGCGCCGGGCACTCGTCGATGGCCTCGAGCATCCGGTACAGCCGCATCGCGTCCTCGACGTTCTCGTCGTAGGAGAGGTCGATGGCGGAGCGCTGCCACTCGACGTCCGCGCCGGCGCAGAAGCTCGGACCCTCGCCCGAGAGGAGAACGGCGCGGGCGTCTCCCACGTCGGCGAAGGCGTCCGTCAGCTCGGCGATGAGCGCGGCGTCGAAGGCGTTCCGGCGCTCCGGCCTCGCCAGCGTGACCCGGAGGACGTCGCCGTCCCGCTCGACAAGGAGCCCTCCCATCGCCCGAAACCCTATGGTTTCCCGGGTGGGTGCGAAGCACTTCACGGTGGAGCTCGAGCGCGCGCAGAAGACGGCCACCATGTTCCGCGTCCCGTTCGACCTGAAGGACGCGTTCGGCCGCGCCCGACCGCCGGTCCGGGGTCACGATCCGCGGCCACACCTGGCGAACGACGCCCGGGATCTACGGCGGAGTCGGGCACGTCGTCGTGAACCGTGGGGTCAAGGCGGCGACCGGCGTCGACGCCGGCGAACCGGGTCCGGGTCACGATGGAGCTGGACACCGAACCGCGCACCGTGCGGGTACCGGCCGACCTCCGTCGGGCGCTCGTGGCGGACGAGGTCTCGGAGAGGACTTTCGCGGAGCTCTCGTTCACGCACCGCCGCGAGTACGTGGACTGGGTGGAAGAGGCAAAGCGGCCCGAGACGCGGGCGCGCCGGATCGCGTCCACGGTGGAGCGGGTGCGAGCGGGGCGGGCGCCCAGTTGAGCACTGCGCTGCGCGGAGCCCTCGCGGCCTCCGTCACACCGCTTTGCGACGCGGGCGGGCGCCTCGACGAGGAAGCGTTCGGTCCGCTGACCGACTTCTACGTCGGCGCGAGGCTCGACGGGATCCTCGCGCTGGGGACGGCGGGGGAGGGGATCCTGCTCCCGAGGAGGAGCGCCGCCGCGCGCGTGGACCTGTTCCTGCAGGCGTCGGACCGACGTCTCCAGGTCGCGATCCAGTGCGGAGCGCAGACGACCGCGGAGACGGTGGCGCTGGCGGCTCACGCCGCCGAGGTGGGAGCGGACGCGGTGGTCGTGATCGGCCCGCCGTACTTCCCGCTCGACGAGAAGGCGCAATACGCGCACTTCCTCGCCGCGGCGACGGCGTCGCACCGCTCCCGTTCTACGTGTACGAGTTCGCGTCGACGACCGGCTATGCGATCGCCCCGAGGTGCTGGAGCGGTTGCGAGACGACGCGCCGAATGTCATCGGGCTCAAGGTCTCGGACACGCCGTGGGCGAGCTTCGAGCGCTACCTCCTTCCGGGACTCGACATCTTCGCGGAGCCGGAGGCGCTGATCCAACGGGTTGGGACGGGCGCGGTGGGCGCCGTGTCCGCACTCGCGTCAGCGCTCCCGGGGGAGGTCGCGCGGTCGTACGCGCGCCGACGCCGGAGGGCGCCGCCCGGCTGGGCGAGCTGCGTGCGCTCGTGGAGCGGTTCCCGCGGCAGGCAGCACTCAAGCGGCTGCTCGCGACGCCAGGGTGTACCCGTCCGGAGGACGTCGTGCGCCGCTCCGGCGCTCACAGTCGACGGAGCGCGAGGAGCTCGACGCCTGGGCCGAGAACGTCCTCCCGTAGCGCTGAACACGGCCCAACGGCGAGACCGCGTTCGAGCTTGCCAGCATGATCCAGCGGACGCGTGAGCGGCCGCGCTTCAGGGATCTGGCGCGAACGAGATCCGCGTGTTGGCGGATCCGTTCAGCTTGCCGCACTGGAGTCCCACTCCTCGTAGACGTCCGGCTCGGCGCCGACGATCCTGCGCCCAGCCGACCGACTCCGGGAGCTCGTCGCCGAACACGATGACGCCGAACCGCTCGACGGCCTCGTTCCAGATCCACGTGCTCGGGGCTCGAGCTGCGGTAGCGCGCCCGGAGCTCGTCGAGCGTCGTCTTCGACTCGAGCAGGCTCCAGATCAGGAGGCGGACGACCACGCTAGAACGGGCCCGCGCGGCTCGTACGCGGCCGCGGCGCGCCGACCGCGATCATGGTGATGCCCTCCGGACCGCGATCGGCACGCGGGTCGTCTCGGGGTCGAAGCGGACGAACCGTCCCGGCGTGAACCGGGACGTCCTCGCCGTCGACCCGAAGGTTCCCGAGCCGTCGAGGACGATGACTCACCTCTTCCTGGCCCGACTCGCTCTCGTCGTGCTCGTGGCCGGTCGACACCCGGCGGGAGCGTGAAGTGGTTGAGGCCGAAGGCGGTGGCGCCGAGCTCGCGCCTGACGAAGCGCACGGCACCGCCCGGCCCGCCGGCTCGATGTCGTCGAGATCGACGTGTATCCCAACGCGGTGTCTATCACGCCGGAGTGCGCGCGCTACATCCGGAAGATGCCGAACGTCGTCTCCGGCACGGGCGCGTTCGCGGCCGCGGCGAGCCCGAGCGCGAGGACGCGCCGCGTGTCGAGCGGGTCGATGATGCCGTCGTCCCAGAGCCGTGCCGTCGAGTAGTACGGGTTCCCCTCGGCCTCGTACTTCGCCCGGATCTCCTCCGGGATCGCGTCCCCGACCATCGTGAGCACCGTCGCCGCCTGCTCGCCGCCCATCACCGAGATGCGCGCGTTCGGCCACATCCACAGCTGTCGCGGCTCGTACGCGCGCCCGCACATCGCGTAGTTGCCGGCGCCGAACGAGCCGCCCGTGACGACCGTGAACTTCGGCACCTCGGCGCACGCGACGGCCATCACGAGCTTGGCGCCGTCGCGCGCGATGCCGCCCTCCTCGTACTCCTTGCCGACCATGAAGCCGGTGATGTTCTGGAGGAAGACGAGCGGGATCCGCCGCTTGCAGGCGAGCTCGACGAAGTGCGCGCCCTTCTGCGACGACTCGGCGAAGAGGACGCCCCGGTTCGCGAGGATCCCGACCGGGTAGCCCTCGATGCGCGCGAAGCCGCAGACGAGCGTGTCGCCGTAGAGCGCCTTGAACTCGTGGAAGCGCGACCCGTCGACGATCCGGGCGATCAGCTCGAGCGGGTCGACCTCGTGGCGGAAGTCCTCCGGGATCAGCCCGTAGAGCTCGGCCGGGTCGAGCGCGGGCGGCTCGGCGCGGTCGAGCTCCCACGGGCACGCGGCGGCGTCGAGGTGGCGGACGATCTCGCGCGCGATCGCGAGCGCGTGCTCGTCGGCGATCGCGAAGTGGTCGGCGACCCCGGAGCGGCGCGTGTGGACGTCGGCGCCGCCCAGCTCCTCCGCCGTCACGTCCTGACCGGTCGCCGCCTTCACGAGCGGCGGGCCGCCGATGAAGATCGTCCCCGTTCCCTCGCACGATCACGGTCTCGTCCGACATGGCGGGCACGTAGGCGCCGCCGGCCGTGCACGAGCCCATCACGACCGCGATCTGGGGGATCCCGAGCGCCGACAGGCGCGCCTGGTTGAAGAAGATCCGGCCGAAGTGGTCGCGGTCGGGGAAGACCTCGGCCTGCAGCGGCAGGAAGGCGCCGCCGGAGTCGACGAGGTAGAGGCACGGCAGCCGGTTCTGGCGCGCCACCTCCTGCGCGCGCAGGTGCTTCTTCACGGTCAGCGGGAAGTACGAGCCGCCCTTGACCGTCGCGTCGTTGGCGACGATCACGCACTGGCGGCCCTCGACGACGCCGATCCCGGTGACGATCCCGGCCGACGGCGCGTCGCCGTCGTACAGCTCCCACGCCGCGAGCGCGTTCAGCTCGAGGAACGCCGATGCCCGGGTCGACCAGCCGGTCGATCCGCTCGCGCGCCGTCAGCTTGCCCGCGCGAGCGGTGCCGCTCGACGCGCCTTCTCGCCGCCGCCTGCGCGCGACCAGCGCGCGGCGCTCGCGCAGCTCGGCGACGAGCGCCTCCATCGCGCTCGCGCCGCTCGAACGTCTCGTCTCGCGAACGACCTCGGACGTGAGCGACGGCCATCGGCGGCTGAGCCTACCGCTTGCCCGTCGAGGCGGGCTGCGCGAGACTCCGCGCACCGCCGTCCGCCGGGAGAGGAGCGCGAGATGTCCGACCAGGTGAAGTACGTCCTCGACGAGAGCCGGCTTCCGGAGGCCTGGTACAACATCGCGGCCGACCTCCCGTCCCGCCTCCGCCCGTGCTGCACCCGGGCACCGGCCAGCCGGTCGGGCCGGACGACCTCGCGCCGCTCTTCCCGATGGCGATCATCCTGCAGGAGGTCTCGACGGACCGGCTCATCGCCATCCCGGAGGAGGTGCGCTCCGTCTACCGCCAGTGGAGGCCGACGCCGCTCTACCGCGCGCGCCGTCTCGAGAAGGCGCTCGAGACGCCCGCGCGCATCTACTACAAGTACGAAGGCGTCTCGCCGACGGGCTCGCACAAGCCGAACACCGCGGTCGCGCAGGCGTACTACAACAAGCAGGAAGGCGTCACGCGCCTGACCACCGAGACCGGCGCCGGGCCAGTGGGGCTCGGCGCTCGCGTTCGCGGGCGGATCTTCGGGCTCGAGGTGGACGTCTGGATGGTCCGGGTCTCGTACGACCAGAAGCCGTACCGGCGCGGGCTCATCGAGGCGTTCGGCGCACGCGTGCGTCGCGAGCCCGTCCGAGGAGACGAACGCGGGCCGCGCGATCCTCGCCGAGCATCCCGACTCGACCGGCGCCTCGGCATCGCGATCTCCGAGGCGGTCGAGGCGGCGGCTCCGCGCGAGGACACGAAGTACTCGCTCGGCTCGGTCCTCAACCACGTCCTATGCACCAGACGGTCATCGGCGAAGAGGCGCAGATGCAGATGGACGAGGCCGAGGACTACCCGGACGTCATCATCGGCTGCACCGGCGGCGGCTCGAACTTCTCGGGCCTCTCGTTCCCGTTCATCGGCCGCGCGCTACGCGAAGGAGGCCTCGATCCGGGTGATCGCCGTCGAGCCCGCTGCATGCCCGAGCCTCACGAGGGGTACGTACGCCTTCGACTTCGGTGACACCGGACACCTCACACCCCTCGTGAAGATGCACACGCTCGGCTCGACGTTCGTCCCGCCGCCGTTCCACGCCGGCGGGCTGCGCTACCACGGCATGGCGCCGATGGTCAGCCACCTGCACGAGCTGGGGTTGATCGAGGCTCGCTCCTACACGCAGACGGAGGTGTTCGCGGCAGGAGTCGAGTTCGCCCGGATCGAGGGGATCCTCCCCGCGCCGGAGGCGAACCACGCCGTGAAGGCGGCGATCGACGAGGCCGTCCCGCTGCCGCGAGGAGGGCGTGTCGCAGTCGATCCTCTTCAACCTCTGCGGCCACTGGGCACTTCGACATGCAGGCCTACATCGACTACGCGGCCGGGAAGCTCGAGGACCACGCGTACTCGGAGGAGGAGGTCGCGCTCGCGCTCGCCGGCTTGCCTGCGGTGGCCGCCTGACGGCGTGGCCGGGCCCGCCGGCCCGGCCACGAGCGCGCGCTCAGCCGGTCAGCCGAAGCGCGAGCGCCGGGAGCTGCCCGCGGATCTCGCCGCCGGGGTTGCGCTTGGTATGGACGTTCACGTATGCGCGGCCGGTCTCGAGCGCGGCGATCACCGGGGTCGGTACCGTCGCCGTCCCGCGCACACCGCTCCGGCACGGTCCGCAGAGCGGGATCGCGACGGGCCCCGCCTTCCCGCGCGCACCGATATGGACGTGCGCAGCGAGCGCGCGGCCGGTCAGGCGGGCGAACGTCAGCCGCCACGCCATCCTGCCAGTCGTCCCCGACGCGGTCACCGTGGCCGTGAACGTGCCTCTCGCCCGATTCGCGTTGCCCTTCGGCTTCGGCACCTCCTGACGCGCGACGAGTGCGGTGCGTGCTGAAGCCGTCACCGCGAGCTGGCCACGGATCTCGCCGGCGCCGTTCGCGGCGGTGTGGACGTTCACGTACGCGCCTCCGCTCTCGAGCGCGTCCACGACCGTCTCGGCGACGTTCGCCGTCCCGCTGACGGGGCTCTGGCAGGGACCGCACAGCGGGACGACCGCACCTCCAGCCTGGCCGGGCGGCGCGATGTGGACGTGTGCCGCACCCGCCGGTCCGGTGAGACCGCTGAACGACAGCTGCCAGGCCATCGTCGCTCCGCTCCCCGAGCGGGTGACCGTTGCGGTGAAGGTGCCGCGCGCGGCGGCGACGTCCCCCGTCGGCGTCGGCACCTCCTGCGCTGCCGTCAGGACGGTGGCGACGTTGATCGCGGTCGCCTGCGGACGGGCGACCGCGGCTCCTGCGAGAAGCAGGAGCCCGAGCGCGGCGACGGCCGTGCCCACGGCGAGTGTCTTGACGGCCTCCCTCTCCTCGGCTCGTTCTCGTTCGTTTCCCGACTCGGGAGGTCCTACGGGTGTGCGGCCGCAACCGGATTCGCAGGCCGGTCTCAGGCCGTGCGCGAGCGCTCGAGCCGGCTGGCGACGAGGCGCTCCGCTGCGGCCGCCGCCGCGGGGCCCGCGACGGCGTCGAGGAAGAGGGGCGCGTCGATCGTGTAGGCGACGACGTCGTTGCCGCGGTGGCCGTCGCCGTCCGTGGGACCTCGCGGAGCAGCGCGATCTCGCCCACGCCGTCGCCCGGCCCGAGCGTGGCGAGCATGCGATCGCCGTCGGTCACCTCCAGGCGTCCCTCCACGATCAGGACGTAGTCGTCGCCCGGCTCGCCCTTGCGCATGACCACCTCGCCCGGCTCGAACGCCCGCGGCGTCATCCCCGCGGACAACCGGTCGAGAGCGGTCAGCGGCAGGGGGGCGAAGAGCTCGTTGCTCCGGAGCAGCACGAGGTGCTCCTCGGACGTGGGGTCTCGGCCCGAGGCCCGTCTGACTATCCGGCCGCTCAGGAGCGCGCAGAGCGGCAAGACCGCTTCCGGCGACGACGAGGGCGCCTCGCGTCCCCAGGAGGGCGTCGAGAGCCGGCGCGGCGAGGCTTCCCAACAGCAGCCCGACGCCGAACAGCCCCTCCATGACGGCGAACATCGTCACGCGGTCCTCGTTGCCGACGCCCCGCTGCACGAGCGTGAACCCGGAGACGTCGAGGATCGCGTTACTGATGCCCGTCACGAACAGGCCGACGAGCGCGACCGCGGCGACCGGCCAGGCGCCCATGACCACGAGCGGAACGCCCCAGGCCGCGAGCGCGATCACGAAGACCGAGCCGAGGCGCGCACCGCCTGCCAGCCTTAGCGAGCCGAGCGCCCCTACGAGCCCGCCGAGCCCGACGGCGGCGTTGAGCATGCCGACTCCGCCTTCGCCCAGGCCCAGGAGCTCGATCGAGACCGCGACCGTGAGCGCGATGAACACCCCGCGGACGAAGACCTGCGCCACGAAGTCGCCCACGATCACCGTCGCGGCGGGATACCGGCGCAGCATCCGCGGGATCTCGCGGAGGTGGGCGCCCGGCCGTGTCGCCGCCGGCGCACCTCCGCGCGCGTCGGTGTCCCCCTCGAAGCGCACGCCCGTCACGGCGGCAGCTGCCCCGGCGAACACGGCCGCGACGATCACGCTCGCCTCCACGGAGCCGGTGGACGCGACGAGGGCGCCCGCGAGGAGCGGCCCCGCGAAGGTTCCGAGGCCTTCCCCGACGCTCGATGCGACGTTCGAGGCGACCAGCTCACCCGGAGTCCTCGCGAGCGCCGGCAGGAGGGCGTTCTGGATCGGGCGCACGAGCGAGCCCGCACCTGCCACGACACCGGCCAGCACGAACATGATCTCCATGGGCAGGTCGGCCGCCACGACGCACGCCGTGGCCACGGCCCCGCCGCACCGAAGCACGTTGATCGCGGTCAGCACGCGGTCACCGCGGAACCGCCCCACGAGGGACGTCGCGAACGGCGCCGCCACGATCGCCGGCAACACGCGCACGGCCCCGAGGATCCCGACCGCGAGCGTGCCACCCTCGTCGTAGGCGACGACGAGCAGGACGACGAGGAACGCCCAGTCGGCTGCCGTCCCCGCCGTCCAGGCGATCTCGATGCGCCGGATCGCACGGTTGCGGAGGATGTCGCGCACCGCCACCGCCGCCGAGGATCTCGCGCTCCGGGTCACGGCCGGGACTATCTCAACGGCGGGGGGCGAAAGCCACGGTTTCGACGGGGCTGTGCCGCGGGTACCCGGGGTCGATGGCCCGACGCGGAGGCTGGCGTCGCCTCGGGACGCGGCGCTTCCGCTACGTCGACTCCCGCGGGCGGCCGATCACGGACGAGGAGGCGCTCGAGCGCGTCCGCGGCCTCGTGATCCCGCCCGCCTGGACGGACGTGTGGATCTCGCCCAACGCGGGAGCGAAGCTCCAGGCGACGGGCGTGGACACCGCGGGCCGCCGACAGTACCTCTACCACTCGCGATATCGGGCGGCCCGGGAGCGCGAGAAGTTCGAGCGGCTCCTGCACTTCGCCGCGCGTCTTCCGGCCCTGCGTGCGCGGGCGAGCAGCGATCTCCGCCGTGGCCCGTACGAGCGGGAGTGGGCCTGCGCGCTCGCGATCGGCCTGATCAACAGCGCGTGGATCCGTGTCGGCAGCGACCGCCACGCGCGCGCGTCGCGCACGTACGGCGTCACGACGCTCACGAAGCGCCACGTGTCCGTGTACGGCGAGTCGGTCGAGCTGTGCTTCCGCGGGAAGAACTCGAAGTTGACGAGGCGCACCGTGCGGAGCCGCCCGCTGGCGCGCGGACTGCGGGAGCTCCTTGCGCTTCCCGGGGCGCGCCTCTTTCGCTTCGAGCGCGCCGACGAGCTGGCGAACCTCACCGCCTCGATGCTGAACGCCTACATCACAGAGCATCTCGGGAACGGCTTCACGGCGAAGGACTTCCGCACCTGGGGCGGCACCCTCGTCGCGGCGGTCGAGCTCGCACGCCGCGGAGCACCCGAAGACGACGCCGAGGCAAAGCGGACGCTCGCGGCGGTCATGCGAAAGGTGGCGGCGGAGCTCGGCAACACGCCCGCCGTCGCCCGGGCGTCCTACGTGAGCCCGGTAGTGGTCGAGCACTACCTCGCCGGACGGACGATCGACGATTTCCGCACACGGTCGAGACGGGCGCACCTCACGGCGGACGAGCACGCCCTGCTGCGGATGCTGCGCTCCCGCCGGTAGCACGACGAAGGGCCGGGCGCTGCCCGGCCCTTCTCGACGCGGTTCTCGTTATCTGCGCGAGGTCGCCTCGGAGGGATCTTCCGTCCGGACGGGCTGGTCGCCGTCGAGGCGGTCCTTCACCTCGTCGACGACGTCCTCGCCCTTGTCCTTCGCGTCCGACCAGGCGTCGTCTGCCTTGTCCTTGAGCTTGCCCCAGCTCTGCTGGGTCTCGCCCTCGACTTCCTTCGCCTTGCCTTCGATTCGATCCTCGTTCACTTGCGGCTCCTTTCCGAGGGTGCCCCTGGGGATGCCCGGCGCCACGCTCGCCGAAACACACGTTTTCGGGCGTTCGTCGCGGGGAACACCTCTGAGGACGAAGGGAGGCAAGGCATGCAGACCTGGGAATGGATCGTCCTCGCCGTGGCCGCGGCAGCTGCCCTGCTGCTTCTCGCGGCGCTCGTCTCGATCCGGCGCCGGCGCTCGCGGCTCGAGGAGCGCTTCGGGCCCGAGTATCAGCGCGCGGTGTCGAGCATGGGGCGAGGTGAGGCGGAGCGTCGGCTCGACCGGCTCGAGCACGAGCACGACGATCTCACGCTACGGTCGCTCCCGCCGGCCGCCCGCGAGCGGTACCTCGAGGAGTGGAAGCAGGCGGAGTCGCGTTTCGTCAGCGACCCCCGCGACGCCGTCCGTGCAGCGGAGCGCGTCGTCGTGCGGATCCTCGAGGATCGCGGCTATCCGACCGATCGAGACGTCGAGGAACGCGCGGCGCTCGCCGCGGCGGATCATCCGGACGTCGTCGACCGCTACCGGCATGGCCAGGCGATGCTCGAGCAGGTCGACGGAGATCGCAGCACGGAGAACCTCCGGAGGGCGATGCTCGACTTCCGCGTGGTGATGGAGGAGTTGCTCGAGGATGCGCGCGCTGCCTGAGCGTTAGGCGGCGTCGCGCAGGTCGACGAGCTCGCGGTTCCGCGAGAGCCGTTCGAGGGCCATCCGTTCGATCTGCCTCACGCGCTCTCGTGTGAGCCCGAGCTCGTCGCCGACCGCCTGGAGCGACACGGGCTCGTCCCCCGCCAGGCCGAAGCGAAGCTCGATCACGCGCCGCTGCTGCTCGGTGAGCTCGGCGAGCGCGCGCTCCAGCGCACCGTCCTCCAGGCTCACGGCCAGCTCCGAGAGCGGGTCGTCCTCCTCCGCCGCGACGAAGTCGCCCACCGTCGCGGAGCCGTCCTCACCGACCGGGCGATCCAGGCTCGTGAGCATGCGAACGGCGTCGCGGGCCTCCCTGAGCTTGGCCGGCGTGACCTTCGCGGCCTCGGCTATCTCCTCGTCCGTCGGCTGCCGTCCCAGCTTTGCGGTGAGCTCACGCTCGGTCCGCGCGGCCTTCCGCTCGAGCTCGGCAACGTGGACGGGCACGCGAATGGTGCGCGCGCGGTTCTGGTACCCGCGCTGCACCGCCTGGCGGATCCACCACGTCGCGTACGTCGAGAACTTGTAGCCGCGCCGCCAGTCGAACTTCTCGACCGCACGGATGAGACCGAGGATGCCCTCCTGGATGAGGTCGAGGAGCGAGAGGCCGTGGCCCTGGTAGCGCTTGGCGATCGAGACGACCAGGCGCAGGTTGGCGTTGATCATGCGCTCCTTGGCCTCGAGGTCGCCACGCTCGATGCGCTTGGCGAGCTCGATTTCCTCGGCCGCTGTGAGAAGCGGGTAGCGGCCGATCTCGTTGAGGAAGAGCTGCAGGCTGTCGGTCGTCACCGTCGCCAGCTCCCTGTTCGAGTACCCGGAGTCGCCCGCGCCCTCGCGCACGCAGTCGTCCGTGACCTCGATTCCCCGGCGCTCGAGCTCCACGTGGACGTCGTCGAGCAGCTCGTCGTCGAGCTCACCGGCCGCGACGGCGGACTCGAGGTCGGAGAACGTCACGCATCCCTCCTGCTCCCACTGCTCGACGAGCGCGACGAGGTCGTCGGGAAGCTCGATCGCCTCGGGCACGCCGCTCATGTCACCTCGATGGTGCCGGATCAGGCCGCGGCCTGCCGGTCGTTCGAGACGCGGAGGATCGCCGCCACGTCCCGCACTCCCGGGATCTTCGAAACGCGGGCGAGGAGCTCGTCGGCGGTCGCGCGCCCCTCGACGGCGCCGCGGAGCGTCGCCACGCCGTTCTCGACCTCGACCTCGACGTCCCGTGTCGTGACACCGGCGGTGCGCAGGGCGTCGCTGCGGATCCGCTGGACGATCTTCGCGTCGTCCGCGACGGCCTCTCGGTCGCTCGCCAGCCGCTTGCCCGTTGCGAGGACGCCCCGCGCATGACCGCCGGCGAACTTCGCCTTCTTCGCGCCGAGGCGCACCGTGCGGCGCGCGATCGCCGCGGACCGGTCGCGTAGCTCGTGCCGGCGCCGCCGTCCCTGGCGCGGATCGAAGAGGTATGCAGCTCCAGCTCCGATCAGGAAAGCCCTTGTCGAACGCACGAGTACCTCCTCTCTGGCGGGGAGCCTGAAGAGCTCTTCGTTCCCCCGGCGTAACGCATGCAAACCGTTTACGGGTCAGCGAGCCAGGGTACCGATCCGATCCGATGGAGCTCGGATACGCGCTCTCGAGCGAGGAGCATCGCCCGCTCGACCTCGTCCGACATGCGCGGCGTGCTGAGGAGCACGGCTTGAGGTTCGCGCTGATCTCGGATCACTTCCATCCGTGGATCGACCGGCAGGGGCAGAGCCCTTTCGTCTGGAGCGTGGTCGGCGGCATCGCCGCCTCGACGGACGAGCTGCGGCTCGGGACGGGTGTCGCGTGCCCCACGATCTGTGGCCCGGACCCGGACAGGCACGTGGAGGGCATCTCTACGCTCCTCGAGGCCGGCTTCGACCACGTGTACGTGCACCAGGTCGGCAGCGACCAGGACGGGTTATTCGACTTCTACGAGAACGCCGTGCTGCCGGAGCTCGCCGGGCTCGAGGGCGTCGCCCGCCGGTAAAGGCGACGACCCACCCGACGGGTCAGGCTGGGTCCAGCTCCTCGTCGGCGGCCTGCCACGAGGTGATGACCGACTCGGCCTCGAGCACCGTCTGCGCGGTTGTGGAGCGGAGGAGCATCCCGTCGCAGAACTCGAGTGCCCAGATCACCGGATCGTCTCTCAGGACACGTTCGTCGTCGGTCCACTGGATCCGGCCCTCGACGACGATGCGGCTCTCGTCGACCGGGGTGTAGACCCAGGCCACCGTCTGGTACGAGCGTCCCGAGATCTCGCGCACGAACGCTGCGACCTCGTCTCGACCGCGAAGCACCGTGCCGGGCCGCGTCCTCAGGGCGAGCTCGATCTCGGGATGGACGATCTCGAGCAGGTCCTCCGTCAGGCCGCTGCCGAAGAGCGCGAAGTAGCGACGGGCGAGCCGCTCGCTGTCGGGCATCTCGTCGCCGGGATCGATACGGGGAGACTACGCGCGTCGCCACAGGCGAGCGGTCCCCCACCGCCCGCCTGCAGCACCGGTGCGGCGCGGGTCAGGCCGCGGAGCGGCCGAACGCGCCGAAGAGGGCGAGCGCGAGCGCGACCACGAGCACCAGGAAGAGCAGCTTCGAGACGACGACACCGCCGCCGACCGCGAGAAGCAGGAGAAGCAGCACGAGCAACCAGATCATGTGAGTGACCTCCGTTGTCGGACCGCAGGCGAGTACCCGCTTCCGCCGGTCTTCAATCCCCGGTCAGGCCGGGCACCCGGCTCGGGTACGAGGCGGTCGGTCCCGGCGCTGGCGCTGATCGCGCGCGAGCGGTTTCGAACACGCGGGCAGGGGTATCCGCTGTCCCGGTCACCGAATCCGAGACAGGAGGAAGGAACATGCCGAAGATGACGTCCCCCGAGCAGCTCTTCATGCACGAGCTCCAGGACATCTACTACGCGGAGCAGACGCTGACCAAGGTGCTCCCGAAGCTTGCGCAGGAGTCGAAGGACCGCGAGCTCTCCAAGGCCTTCACGACCCACCTCGACGAGACGAAGGGGCAGATCAAGAACCTCGAGCAGGTCTTCCGCAACATGGGCGAGCCCGCGAAGGGCGAGAAGTGCCCCGGCATCGACGGGATCAAGGAGGAGCACGAGACGTTCGTCAAGGAGAACAGCCCGACGCCGGAAGTGCTCGACATCCACCTCACCGGAGCGGCCGCCCGCGCGGAGCACTACGAGATCGCCGCGTACACGGGCTTGATCGAGAAGGCGCGTGCTCTCGGCGAGCGCGACTCGGTGAAGCTCCTGCAGGGGAACCTGAAGCAGGAGAAGGAGGCCGCGAGGAAGGTCGAGTCGATCTCGAAGCGGATGCTCAAGGCGTCGAGCGGGTCGAAGTCGACCAACGGGTCGACGTCGCGGCGCAGCAGCCGCTCGGCGAGGTAGCGGGGAGGAGGCGAGCGGGGAAGGCCAGGTGCGGCTTCCCCGCCGACGCCCCGGGAAGGAGACCCATGCGTTCCTGGATCGTGACCGCCGCCTGGGGTCTTCTGCGGACCCGTCGTACTCGTTGATGCACGGCCAGCCCGTCTTCGAGTGGCCCGACCCACGTGAATGTGGAGCACGCGCTGACCGAGCAGGGCTCGGCGTCGTCGCCCGTGACACCCTCGCGGCGGCGGAGGCCTAGATGCTGGCGCCAGGATCCCCGGACAGCACGGCGAAGACACGCGCATGAGCACTCCCGAGGTGCGCGTCGTCGCCATCCGCCCGCGGACGATCCTCCTCGTCCTCGGGATCACGGTCCTCGTCGGCGTCGTCCTCGTGCTCGGGTACCTCGCCTGGCACGTCCTCAGCTGGATCCTCATCGCGATCCTGCTCGCGGCCGCACTCAACCCGGCCGTGGAGGCGTTCGAGCGCAGGGGCATGAGCCGTCTCCTGGCCTCGAGCCTCGTCTTCGTGCTCACGCTGGCCGTGCTGACCGGGATCGGGTTCCTCGTGATCCCGCCTCTCCTCTCGCAGGTCGCGGACTTCATCGAGGCGGTGCCGGACTTCATCGACGACATCACGCGCGGCCGCGGGCCCCTGGGCTTCCTGCAGGACGATTACCAGATCGTCGACCGCGTCCGCGATGCGATCGAGAAGCACGGCGCGGCGGGCGTCCTCGGGCTGAGCGAGCCGGTCCTCGACGTCGTGAGGAGTGTGGTAACCGCAGTCGTCGGAGTCGTCACCGTCACCTTCCTCACGTTCTTCATGCTGCTCGAGGGCCCGCGCACGATCGAGCGTACGCTGGCGCTGCTTCCCGAGCCGACGCGGGCTCGTTTCGAGCGCGTCGGGCGCGACGTGTACCGCACGGTGAGCGGCTACGTGTCCGGGAACCTCCTCATCAGCCTGGTCGCCGGGACGGCCTCGACCGCGGTGCTGTTCGCGGTCGGCAGCGACTACGCGATCGCCCTCGGTCTCCTCGTGGCGATCCTCGACCTGATCCCGCTCGCCGGCGCGACGCTCGCCGCGATCATCGTCTCGACGGTCGTCCTGATCGAGACCGATTGGGTCCGCTGCCTGATCGTCGTGGGCTTCTTCGTCGGGTACCAGCAGCTCGAGAACCACGTACTGCAGCCGCTCGTGTACGGGAGGACGGTCCAGCTCTCCCCACTCGCCGTGCTCTGCGCCGTGCTCGTCGGCGCCGAGCTCGCCGGCATCCTCGGCGCGCTCATCGCGATCCCGGTCGCCGGGTCCCTGCTCGCGATCGGACGCGAGGTTCTGCTCTACCGGCGCGAGTCCGCGATCGAGACCCCAATGGGCGTCGACCTCGCACCCGAGCCCCAGGAGTGAAGCGGGGCCGGCCGGCGAACGCCGGCCCCGGCCCCCTCGACTGCGCTAGACGGGGTGGCCCTGGCCACTGGGTCCGTAGTACGAGCCCAGGCGGCCGAGGTACGACTTGTCCTTCAGCATCGAGTCGTCGAACTCGGGCGAGTGCTTGATCTGGTCCTTCGTACGGTCGACGAAGACGCGCTCCTCGGTCGCGTCGATCGAGCGGATGACTCCCGCCGGGAGCATGACCTTCTTCCCGAAGATCCACGGTCCTGTGTCGACGACGAGGTAGCTGTTGCCGACGTCGTACGTTGCCCCGTCGACCTTCCCGATCGAGCCGTCGGTCGCCTCGACCTCGTAGCCCCTGACGTCCACGTTCGGGTCGATCGTCGTCCCCGACCCGGACGCCTCGCGATACGTCCACACATCCGTGTGCATGGCTCCCCCTTCGTCGTCGGTTCGTCTCGCCGAAACCCGGTGCCGAGGCCCCGAAACGTCTCTGCCGGACGGGGCCGCTCGTTTCGGGCGACGGGCGGACGGGTATGACCGCGGCATGAGCCGTCCGGCTGACAGCGCAGGAAGTCCCAGCACGTCCCCGAGGCCGAGAGCCCCACCGTCCGGTCGGCGGAGCAGGAGGTGACCGCGGGACGCACGGCGGCGACCCCGGCTGCGTTGCTGGGCTCGGTGATCACGATCGTCGCGGTCGCGGTCGTCGTCGTGCTCGCGCTCGTCGTGCTCGCCTTCGCCCTCGCGTAGTGTCCACCTCGATCGCAGTGCAAGACGGAGGGAGCCACGAGCGCCCTGCTCTTCGACCGAGACGAGGTCGAGGAGGTGGAGGACTGGCCGCAGGCCGTGGGTCGGCTCGGACGGTCGTCGATCCTCTGGGTCGACCTGGAACGGCCGCACGAGCAGGACCTCCGACGGCTCGCCGAAGGGCTCGGCCTCGAGGAGTCGACCACGAAGCTGCTGTCGAGCGCGACCGGGGATCCCTTCTTCGGCGACTTCGGGGAGTACCTGCACGTCACCGCCTACGCCCCGTCAGCGGGCGGAGGAATCCCGCACGACCTCGAACGCGTCGATTGCCTCGTCTCCAAGCGGTGGGTGGCCACGGTGCACGAGGGCGAGGTCCCGATCTTCGAGAGCTTCCGCGAGCGTGCGGGAGGAAGCGGGGAGACGGGGCGCCTGGACGGCCTGGAGTTCGTCGCCGACCTGCTCGACTGGGTGCTCGAGGGCTACCTCGACGCCTTCGAGGAGATCGAGGTCGCGCTCGAGAAGCTCGACGCGCGGACGATGGAGGGCGGGCTCGACGACCCCGACGAGGCACTCGGCGACCTCGTCGCCCTCCGCCAGGAGGTCGGCAGGCTTCGGCGCGCGCTCGTCTCCCATCGACGGACGTTCCTCTCGCTCACGCGACCCGAGCTCGCGGGGATGTCGAACGAGACGACCGCCGAGCGCTTCTCGGACCTGCGCTCACGGCTCGAGGAGGTCGTGCAGGCGGCACGGGACAGCCGGGACTCCGTCGTGGGATCCTTCGACGTGCTGATCGCGCGCACCGGTCACCGCACGAACGAGATCATGAAGGTGCTCACGCTCGCCTCGGTGCTCCTGCTCCCCGGAGCGCTCCTCGCGGGAGTTCTGGGCATGAACTTCAAGGTCGGGCTCTTCGAGCACGCCGAGCTCTTCTGGGTCGTGGTCGCGTTCATCGTGGCCGTCGCGCTCGCGACGCTCACGATCGCGCGCGTGCGCCGCTGGATTTAGTCCAAGCTTCCCGGTATGAGCGAAGGTCGTCCGACAGGTGAGCCGCCGGACCTGTGGACCGCCGCGATCACGAGGTCCTCCTCGCTCAGGTACGGGGTCGCGTTCCTCCTCTCTCTCGTCGGGTTGATCGGAGCGGCGGCACTTCTCTCCTTGGACGAGACTCCGTTCTACGCGCTGCTGATCGGTTGTGTCGCGGTGTCGATCTGGTACGGCGGCCTCGGTCCCGGTCTCGTCACCATGACCTCCTGCTGGGCGGCCGGGTACGTCGTCTTCCTCGGCGAGCCCGAGAGCATCGACATCGGCACCCGAGAGGAGCGGCTTCGCTGGGGCCTGTCGCTCCTCGTCGCGTTCGGCGTCGTCTGGGTCTCGGCCCTGCTTCGCAGCGGACGAGAGAGAGCGACGACGGCCGTCGTCGCCGCTCACGAGACGATCCGCGACGTCGCAGCGCTTCAGGACCTGGCGTCGGCGAGCTCGGCGGCGCTCACGCAGACGGACGTGGCCAACGCGCTGATCGAGCGAATCCCGATACTGCTCGGAGCCCGGGGCGGCGCCGTGGGCCTCGTCGACGGCGAGGAGCTCGTGATCGTCGACCCGCGAACCGGGATCGGCCTGAGCCATCAGCCGGGCGCGCGGATCCCGCTGTCCGCTCGCGCCCCGATCGCGCAGGCGGCCGCGACGGGCGTGCCGATCGTCGTGCGCGACCGGGCGACGTTCGAGCGGCTGTATCCGGACGGCGTCGCGCTTACCGACTACGCGCGCGCGGCGGTCGCCGTGCCCCTGCGAATCGCCGGCGATGTGGCCGGTGCGGTCAGCTTCCTCTTCGACGACGAGGAGGCGATGACCGCGGATGCCGAGGCGGTGGCGCGGCTCGCAGCGGACGTCGGCGGACAGGCGCTCGAGCGAGCGCGGCTCTACGACCGGGAGTACGAGTCGAGGCAGGCGTTCGACCGGATCCTCCGTGTGTCCCCCGCGTTCCATGCCGACGACCCCGAGGAGGCAACGGCGGTCATCTGCCGGGAGGCGCGCACCGCGTTCGGCGCAGACCTGGGGATGCTCTGGCGCGTGCACCCCGGTCAGCTCGAGCTGGTGCGGGCGGACCCGCCGTCCGAAGAGCTCACCCCGGGCCTGACGGCTTCTCTCGAGGACTTCCCGACACTGCAGGCCGCCCTCGGGACGGTCGACGTCTCGTTCGTCTCCGACGTGCGGAGCGAGGCAAGGGGTGCCGGGCTCGAGCGCGTCGAGCGGCTCGGCGTCCAGTCGAGCCTGCGCATGCCGGTGGCCCCCGGCGGCGACGCTCTGCATCTGCTGATCGTCTCCTGGGAGACCGTCGTCTCCGAGCCGGACCAGTCGACGATGGTGCTCGCTCGGCGATTGGCCGACCAGGCGGGCCTCGCCCTCGAGCAGCTCGAGCGTCGCGCCGCGCAGGACGAGGCGGCCCGCCGGGCGGAGGAGACGAGGCGGCTCCAGGAGGTCACCGCGGCCCTGTCGCTCGCGTCGTCGGCAACGGACGTCAGCGACACCTGCCTCGAGCACGCGATCGAGGCGGTGGGCGCGGAGGCGGGATACGTCGTCCTGCAGCGCCCGGGCGGTGTCGCGATCGAGATGGTCTCGAACCAGGGGTACGAGGACGACGAGCTCGAGGCGTGGCGAGCATGCGACGTCGAGTCGGACGTCCCCGTCTCGCGTGCCTTTGCCAGCGGGGAGGCCGTCTGGGCGCTGACTCCTGAGGAGATCGCGTCCTTCACCGGGATCGATGCCGGGCGGGACGTCGGCTGGGTGAGCCTTCCCCTCCTTTCCCGCTCCGGCGCGCGCGGCGCGCTCCACCTCTCGTTCCGGTCCGCGAAGGTGCTCAGCGACGCCGAGCGGCGGTGGCTCCAGGCCGTCGTCTCGCAGTGCGCCCTGGCCCTCGAGCGAAGCATGCTGTTCGACGAGGAGCAGCGTCTCCGCGAACGCTCCGAGCGCCTGCACGAGATGACCGCCGGCCTGTCCAACGCGCTGACGCGAGCCGACGTCGCCGCCGTGGTCGTCGAGGGGCTCGGCGGCGCCTCGGTGCCGACGGCACGAGTTTCGCGATCGTGGTCGACGAGAGGGACGTCCTCCGCACGCTCGCCTGGCACGGCTTCGCGGACGAGCGCGTCGAGAGCGAGCGCGAGGTCCCGCTCTACGGCGACCTGCCGGCCGCGGACGCGGTGTCTCGCCGCACGCCGACGTTCTACGCCTCGTTCGAGGAGCTGCAGTGGCGCTTCCCGGACGTCTCGAGCGAGGACGTGGCAGGGCACGAGTCGCTCCTGCTCGTGCCGCTCGTGGCCGAGCGCAGGGTGAACGGGCTCCTGACGGCCTCGTGGGCCGAGGCCCGCTCGCTGACACCCGACGAGCTCAGCTTCGTGGTCGCGCTCGCCGGGCAGGCCGGGCAGGCGCTCGAGCGCGCCGCGCACTTCGAGTCGGAGCAGACGATCGCGGCGACGCTCCAGAGGAGCGTGCTCCCGACCACCCTGCCCAGGGTCGACGGGATCGAGCTCGCCTCCCGCTACCTGCCGGGAACGGCGGAGCTGAACGTCGGCGGGGACTGGTTCGACGCGATCCCGATGAGCGACGGGCGCCTCGGCATCGCCGTCGGCGACGTCGTCGGCAAGGGCGTGCACGCGGCGGCGACGATGGCGCAGCTCCGGAACGCGCTGCGCGCGTTCTCGCTCGACCGGATGAAGCCGTCGTCGACGCTCGCGCGGCTCAACCGGCTTGCGGAAGAGGTTCTCGACACGGCGTTCGCCACCCTCGTGTACGCCGTAGTCGACCCGGAGACGCTGGTCTGCCGGTACACCTCGGCCGGGCACCCTCCGCCGCTCGCCCTGTTCCCGGACGGTCGTGTCGAGCTGCTCGAGGGTGGCCGCGGTCTCCCGCTGGGGACAGGCTCGAACGCGCGCTACCGGCAGGACGTGGTCGAGCTTCCCGCCGGGACCGTGCTCGTCCTGTACACGGACGGCCTCGTCGAACGCCGCGGCGAGTCGATCGACGTCGGGTTCGACGAGCTCCGCGCCGCCGCGCTCGCGGGCCCCCGTGAGCCCGAGCAGCTCGTCGAGCACATCCTCGAGTCCATGATCGGAAGCAGGGAGCGCGAGGACGACATCGCGATCCTCGCCGTGCGGGTGTTCGCGGTCGCTCCGCGGGAGCTCGACCTCCGCCTGCCGAATGCCACCGGCTCCCTCGACGTCGTGCGTGACGCTCTCCGTGTCTGGCTCGGGGGCGTCCCGACCCGGCGGGCCGAGGCCGAGGAGATCGTCCTTGCCGCCTGGGAGGCGTGTGCGAACGCGATCGAGCACGCCCGGGACCCCGGAAGGGACCTCGTGCGCCTCGTGGCGACGGTGGCCGACTCGCGCGTGCGCGTCGTGGTCGAGGACTCGGGACGATGGTCTCCGCAGGAAGACCGCCCCGACCGTGGCCTCGGCCTCCAGCTCATGCGAACCCTCATGTCGTCCGTGGAGATCGAGACCGGCAGCGACGGCACTCGCGTGACGCTCGAACGGGCGCTCGGCGCCGCCGCTGCGTAGACCCACCGGCGGCCGGACGAGTGGGAGAACACAGCCGTAGCGGCCGCGAAGCGGACGCCTTCAGGGATCTGCGCGCAACCGAGATCGGCGCCAGCCGGTCCCGGTTGCTGCGAGCCAAACGAGGAGCCGACACGTGCGTGGCCACAGACATGCGGCCGCGAAGCGGACGCCTTCAGGGATTTGCGCGCAACCGGGGTCGGCGCGAGCCGATCCCGGTTGCTGCGAGCCAAACGAGAGCCGACACGTGCGCGGCCACAGACATGCGGCCGCGAAGCGGCCGCCTTCAGGGATCTGCGCGCAACCGAGATCGGCGCGAGCCGGTCTCGGTTGCTGCGAGACAAACTAGAGGAGCCAGATCAGGAGCAGGACGATCAGGATGACCGCGAGAGCGCCTCCACCGATGTACATGTCGTCTCCTTTCCCGTCGGTGTCGTTGTCTCGCTGCTGGTACCCGCACCCAGGCCGGGTCGAAACGCGACGGGGCGCTCGTACGCACGGGTTTGCGTGCGGGGCGCGCGGGGCATCGATTACACGAGACGTCGAAGGAGGTGGAGCAATGCCGCCACGTGGGGTGAAGAAGGGCACGAAGCGGGCCCGTCAGTACGAGCACATCAAGGACTCCCTGCTCGACCGCGGATCCTCCGAGGATCGAGCCGAGGAGATCGCGGCGCGCACAGTCAACGAGGAGCGCGCGCGGAGCGGGGAGGCCGCCGAGCCCTCGAGGCTGTCGCGAACGGACATCTCCTCGGGCCGCCGGGGCGGGATCAGGAGTCATCGCAAGGGCCCGCGGGGCCGAACGCGCGACCAGCTGTACGAGGAGGCTCGCCACCGCAGCATCCGCCGGCGCTCCAAGATGACGAAGGCGGAGCTCCAGAAGGCGCTCGGGGGCCGTTCGTGACGCCGAGCGCGCGGCCCGCGGAAATGCTCCGGGCGCCGGTCCGGGTCCACGACCTCCGCGTCGGGACGGTGACGGGCGTCTTCGCGGATACGGGCTTCGAGCGCCTCATTGGGCTCGAGGTGACGGGTCGGGCGGGCCAGCGCTGGTTCCTGCCGTTCGTCGCCGCGTCGCAGCAGGAGGACGGGGCCGTCCGGCTCGACTCCGCTCTCGTCCTGGTCGAGACCGGCGATCTCGACGGCTACGGCCGCCTGGGGGCCGTCGTCGTCCGGGACGCGGAACGGCTGCTCGAGGTCACGGTTGATCCCGACGGCCGGGTCCTGCGTGACGCTCGCCGCGTTTCGCCGGCGACCTCCGCGGGTACCTCGACCGCGTGACGACTGCGCCGGATGGCCGTCGGCGTGCGAGCGAGCGCGCGGCGGTGGTGGAGCTCGAGCTGCCCGACGGGCGGTCGTTCGACGCGGTGGGGCGCCTGGTCGCCGCCGGGATCGCCGGCAGAGCGGGGGTGACCGTCGATCGCATCGACGACCTCCAGCTCGCGGTCCAGGCGGTCCGGCGTAGCCCAGGTGCGAGAGGAACGACGCGCATCCTCCTGACGAGCGACGAGGGGGGGCTGCGGGCGGAGATCGGCCCGGTCGTCCGCACCCGGGGCCACGAGGCTCTCGAGGGCGTACTGTCCACGCTCGTGCAGGGCGTCGAGACGCGCACGACCGGTGGTGACACCTGGATCGTCCTCCGGATTCCGCTCGGCGGCCGGGTCGGCCCGATCTCATGAGCGCCGTGATGGAACGCGACGTCGACTCCCTCCTGCTGACCTACCACCGCGACGGTGACCGCGAGGCGCGCGACCGGGCACTGGTCGAGCTCATGCCACTCGTGCGCGCGCTCGCGTCGCGGTACGCGGGGCGCGGCGAGCCCCTGGAGGACCTCGTGCAGGTCGGTGCGCTCGGCCTGATCAAGGCCGTCGATCGCTTCGACGTCGACCGCGGCGTGGCGTTCTCCAGCTACGCGGTCCCGACGATCGTGGGCGAGATCCGCCGGCACTTCCGCGACAAGGCCTGGGCCATGCACGTCCCCCGTCGACTCAAGGAGCTGAGCGTGCGGGTCTCCCGCGTCCTCGACGAGCTGACGACGGAGCTCGGCCGGTCGCCGACGATCGCCGAGCTGGCCGAGGCCGTTGGCGCCGAGGAGGAAGAAGTCATCGACGCGCTGGACTCCGCGCACGCGTACTCGACGCGCTCGCTGCACGCACCGTTCGACGAGGGCGGTGACGACAGCCTGGCGGAGAAGCTCGGGACGGACGACAGCGGCTACGAGGAGGTCGAGGAGGGCG
Source organism: uncultured Actinomycetes bacterium (assembly GCA_963705535.1). Classification (GTDB taxonomy): domain Bacteria; phylum Actinomycetota; class Thermoleophilia; order Gaiellales; family Gaiellaceae; genus GMQP-bins7. Next base: position 70,170 of record CAVPJY010000002.1, on the reverse strand, counting down.
CACTCGTGGCGGCCGGACTCGACGCGCTGGACGAACGCGAGCGTCGCATCGTCGAGCTGCGGTTCTTCCGGGAGATGACCCAGTCGCAGATCGCCGCGGAGATCGGCATCTCGCAGATGCACGTCTCGCGACTCCTCCGCAAGGCGCTCGCCACCATGCGCGGACGGCTCGAGGAGGTGACGGCAAGTGAAGGCTGACCCCGTCGTCCGTCTGTCGTTCCCCGCGAAGCCGGATTACCTGCTGCTCGCACGACTCGCCCTCTCGGGGATCGCGCGCAGCCTGCCGCTCGGACAGGAGGAGCTCGCGGATCTCAAGCTGGCTGTCACCGAGGCGTGCGGGAACGCCGTGCGCCACGCCTACGGCGCGGACGACGGCGGCTCGGTGGGGGTTCGCTTCGTCGTCGGCTCGGACAGCCTCGAGATGATCGTCGAGGATCAGGGACAGCGGCATCGAGGACGACGACGACGAGCAGCCCGAGCCGCTCGAGGGCGGGATGGGCATGTCGATCATCCGCGCCGTCATGGACGACGTCGACATAAGCGAAGGACACGACGGCCGCGGGACGGTCGTCCGCATGACCAAGTACCTCACCGCCTCCGGCGTGGCGGAGGAGAGTTAGGCCTCACGGTCGACGGCGAGCGCGGCGACCGCATCCGCGTGCGACTGCGCGACGGGCAGCACGCGGTCGAGGGTCGTGATCTCGAAGATGCGACGTGCCGTCGTCTCCGGCAGGACGACCCTGGCCCGGCCGCCGCGCTCGTCGATCTCACGCACGCCGCGCACGATCAGGCCGAGCGCCGTCGAGTCCATGAACGAGACGGCGGAGAGGTCGACCACGACCGTGCGCGCCGCCTCGGCCTCCAGGAACGCCGCGCTGATGTCGCCTGCGGCGAATGCGTCGAGCTCGCCTTCCGCCCGGACGACGGTCGGCTTGCTGTCCTGCTGCTCGACCTGAATCCGATACACGGAGTGGAGGTAAGCACGCCCGAGGCACGGGAGCTCGGTCCCGGGCCTCGGCACGACCGGCTACGCGCGGTCCCTGATGGCGTTCCAGGTGAAGAGGATGAGGAGCGAGCCGACGATCGCGGCGGTCCACGTGCTGATGTCGAAGAACTCGTCGATCGGATCGCCGAGGCCGAAGACCGCTGCGAGAAAGCCGCCGAGCAACGCGCCTCCGATGCCGAGGAGCATCGTCACGATGAAGCCGCCCCGCTCCTCGCCGGGCATGATCGCCTTCGCGATCAGACCGGCGAGGAGACCCAGGACGATCCAGCCGATGATGCCCACGCTCAGTCTTCCTTGAGGACCGTGGTCTGCGCCGCGCCGCCACCACCGCGCTCGGCGCCGAACCCGCCCCAGCTCGACCAGAAGACGAGCGATGCGATGAAGCCGATGATCCCGACGACGACGAGGATGATCCCGGCCACCTGGAGGTCGATACCGGACACCTCCGCCTCGACGGCCCACGCGAGGATCGCGCCGGCGGCGATCAGGAGGATGCTCAGACTGATGCCCATTGTCACTCCTTTCTCAGAAGCCGACTCGACACGAGCCGGCGCTCTCTGGTACCCGGAGTGCGTCCGGCGAAAACCCGAGCTGCCTCAGGAACGGATCGCCGCGAGCACGGCGTCCGTGGAGTCGCCCGTCGAAGCGGCATGGGAGAGCCCGACGATGTCGAGCGTGCGAGCGATGGGAGCCGTGGACGCGAGGACGATCCCGAACCGATCCCGCCCGAGCCGTCTCGAGATGCGGAAGAGCGCGTGCAGCGCCGCGCTGTCGATGAAGACGACACGGTTGAGGTCGAGCACGAGCGCCCGCGCCTCGCCCGGCTCCAGACGAGCCAGCTGCTCCTCGAAGTCGTGCACGTTCGTGAGGTCGAGCTCGCCCGAGACCTCGACGTGCACGACGGCGTCGTCGGCAGCTTCGATCGGCTCGAGTGAGAACGTGGCCATGGAGCGCGCCCAGGATACTGGCCGGGAGCGCCCACTATCGTTTGCGGGACGGCGAATCCGGGCATACGTTTACGTGGACCCTGGGCGACATCGCGGAGACCGAATTCGCACACCCCGTGGAGCTGGAGCTCGCTCTCGTCTTCGAAGAGCACGGGATCGCATGGGAATACGAGCCGCACACGCGTCAGGGGCGAGACCAACCGCAAGCGGCGGAAGGCGACGAGGGCCCGAGAGCTACTGAACCTTCCGGTCGAGATCCTCTTCCGTCGGGACTTCCAGCGCCTCGCGGACCGCTGGAGCCTGCGCGGGCTCGACTGCGCGGTGCGCACGCGCAACGAGGTTTGAGGCGTCGGGTGTCCGGGTACCCGACGACTGTCGTGCCCGATCCCGTCGCCATGCAGCCGGCCGGTGTGTTCCGGCTGGACCAGGAGCAGGTGGACGCGACGGTGCTGCTGTCTCTCCACGGCGACGCGGACCTCCACGCGGCTCCCGAGCTCAGGGAGCGTCTCGCGCGCCTGGACGACGAGGGAGTGACGGCACTCGTCGTCGATCTGTCCGACGTGACGTTCGTCGACTCGATGGCCCTCGGCCTGCTCCTCGGGACGATGAAGCGCATGCGCTCGAGAGACGGTCGCCTTCGTCTGGTCGTTGTGCGCCCGGAAGTCCGGCGGATCTTCGAGATCACCCTGCTCGACCGCGTGTTCGAGATCGACTCGACGCGTGAGGAGGCCCTCGCGCAGGTCGAGCACGCCGTCGGCGGGGCCTAGAGTGCTTCGTCGAGCGTGGCGTGGACCGGGAGCATCGTGGCCACGCCGGAGATCTGGAGGACGCGCAGGGTTCCGGGGTCGGGCGTCACGAGCGACAGGCTGCCGGCGGCGGCTTCCGAGTCTCGTGCGGAAGCGACGAGCACGCGCACCGCTGACGAGTCGAGGAACGTGCACCGGCTGAGGTCGATGACGAGTCGCTGGTGGAACCCCGCGTCGGCGAGCGCGTCCTCGAGCTTCGGCGCCGTCGCCATGTCGAGCTCCCCTTCGACGTGCAGCGCGGTGCCTCCCCCCGGCAGCTCGGACGAGGTCACCTCGAAGTCGCCTACCCTTGCCACGACGGCGAGTGTAGGCGATCGTGCTCGACACGAAGCGCAGGGCACGCGCCCTGGGAGGCTCGAGTGACGGACACGATCGTGCTCACCATTCCGAACGAGACGGGATACCGAGCCGTCGCGACACTGGTGCTCGGAGGCGTCGGCACGCGACTCGACCTCCCGTACGAGCGCATGGACGAGCTGCAGCTCGCGGTGCTCAGCGTGCTCGAGGCGGTCGACGGAGCCCAGGCGACGGTCGAGATGCAGATCACCGACGGCGTCGTCGACGTCTCGATCGGCCCGCTCGCGGACGGCAGTGGCGACGACGCCGCCCTGGCGAGAGTCGTGGACCGTCTCGTCGACGGCAGGTCCACGGCTCGCCGCGACGGGGCGGAGTGGGTGACGCTCCGGCTGGCGAGCCGGCGCTGAGCCCGCTCTAGGCCTCCTGCGAGATCTCCTCGACCATCGCGCCGGTGTCGCCCGGCGACGCGGTCCGGGCCACGTCCGCCTGGGCGAGGATGCCGACGAGCCGACCGTCCTCGACGACCGGAAGTCGCCGCACCTGTGCCTCGGCCATCCGATGCAGGGCGGTGTCGAGGGAATCGTCGGGCGTCGCGACGACCGGGCTCTCCGTGCACACGTCTGCCACCGGCACCTTGTGCGGATCGAGGTCCCTGGCGAGGACGCGGACGACGAGGTCGCGGTCGGTCACGATCCCGACGAGCTCGCCGCCCTCGACGACGGGCAACGACCCCACGTTGTCGGCGGCGAGCGCGCGCGCAGCCTCCACTGCCGTCGCCTCCTTCGGGACGACCGTCGGCGTGGGGGTCATCGCGTCGCGGACGGTCTCGTTGCTCGCGTTCCCGGACATGTGCAGCCTCCTCGATCTCGGTGACGGTGGACCGTTCCCGACCCTCGCGGCTCCGAAACGCCGTTTCGAGACCGCGCTCGCCGGGCACCCCTCACTCGTGGACGAGCAGCTGTCAGCCGAGACGACGGAAGCCCGGCGGCGCCTTCCCGCGCTCCTCTTCTTCTGGCGACGGCAGGACGGCGCGTCGCGGAAGATGGAGAGCCTCGTCGCGTGGGTGAAGGTCACGCAGAAGAAGCGGCTGCGCGTCGTCGACGTCGACGCCGACCGCAATCCCGCCCTCGCCCGGAGGCTCGCGGTGGCCTGCATCCCCTCCCTCGTCCTGATCAAGGATCGGCGCGTCGTCGGCCGTCTCGAGGGTCGGGCGACGGGGCGGCAGATCGACGACCTCATTCGTCCGCACCTCCACTGAGCGTCCCTCGTTCGAGGGAATCTCGTCTCTCCGCGCAGGAATTGGGCATCGCGCGCGTCATACGAGTGTGAGCACGATCAGCGCGACGCCGAGGGGACACGCACGACGGACCGTTGGTCTGCTGTCCGACCTCGGTGTGCCACCGTGCACATGAACGACGTCGATCGTCAGGGAGAGACGTTGCCGGGCGCCCTCCTGCCCGGCGATCTGGTGGTCGTCGACGCGTGCGGAGGCGATATCGCGTGCGACGCCATCCCGGCTCCGAACGCCACGCGGGTGGTCGCACACCCGGCGGGCTAGGGGCCGTGAAGAGCCGCCCTCCTCGTGAGGGCTGCGACCGGGACTGGGCGGCGGCTGCCTGGCGGCGGCTGTGCCGCCGCCCTACCGGCTTTTCACGAGCCCGTCGGACGAGGATTGAGAGCCGGACGCGTGAGGGTAGGCGACTGCGGCTGGCGCCCCCCTCATTGGATCCCACATCACGCCCGGCTCACAGACGCGTTCGGCGCGTCGGCGTCTCTCCTCGTCCCTCGTTCAGGGGTTCTCGTCGCGAAGCGGATCGCGATCGAGCGCGCGACCGACCTCCGGGCAAGCCGTGAGCGGATTCCGACCTGCAGGCAAGAGAATGGACGAGCTGTCGCCCCGACCGCGGCCGCGAAGCGGTCGCGCTTCGGGGATCTTCCGCGGACAGCACGATGGACAATCGTCGTTGGCCTCGTCGTGTGGCTGGTCGCCCTTCCCCTGCCGGGGTACAACCTGGAGCCACTCCTGCTCTCCGGGGCGCTCGTCGCATGGGCGACTTTCGGCGTTCTGACCGAGCCATGAGAGAGCCGCCCCGAAGGGCGGCTCCTGGCCGCGGTGAGCGGCTGAGATCACTCAGTCGTTCCGGTGATGGATGAAGCCGTGCTTGAAGCCCGCCCAGGTGCCGAGGAACGCGAACAGCGCGACCACAGCTGCGGAGGTCAGGGTCGTGCTGCTCCCGTCGTTGCTGGCGAAATGCATGTCCCCGCCCCACACAGCAGTAACGGCCACGGCGAGCCACATCACGACGATTGCTAGGACTACCAGCGACTCCCTGCTGAGGAGTTGCACCGACAAGGGCGGTCTCTCCTCGACCGCGTGTGTCGGCGGGTGCGAGAGGGTCGACATCTCATACACCTCCCTTCTGCCTCCACGATTGCACCCTCGTGGATCCAGGAGCATCAGGGAATACCCGGACGGGCGATACGTCACCGTTGCCGTCCCCGACTCCGCCCGGGATGACCTTGACCCAGTGAGCCGACTTCCCTAGAGTCCCGACCGCACCGAGTACGGAGCTTCCGAGGTTGATGGCTCCCCGAGAGGCAGACGCGCAAGCGAAGGTCAGTCGGGTTGCCGGACGAGGGCGCCACCGCTCGGTGCATTTTTCTGCCGCTACCCGTCCTCGCCGTCAACGATGAACTCGTCTTCCTCGCCGTTGGCGAGGTAGATCTTGGCGCGGCGTGGTTTGGCGCCTTGGCTTTCGAGACGCCGCAGCCTGCGCCTCACGATCTCGATGAGCTCCGGGATGCCGACAATCGCGCCAGCGACCTCGCCGACTTGGATGACGAGGTCGTAGGTGTCGGCGGCGGCGAAGTCACTTGTCGGAAGGTCGTACGCGTCCCCGACCGGCACGACGCGCACGAGGACGCCTTCCGCCTCCAGGTCTTTGATCAGTGCGTCGTACTGCTCCCGGTAAAGGCCGTATTCCAGAGGAGCAGGCTGTATGAGGACTCGCTCGGGCACGAATCGCGACTGTAGCGGCCTATGGACACGCGACCAGCACCTGGGGCTAGGTAACGCTGGACCTTCGGTGGGAGCGGTGGCCCGGGCGGCGGGATAGCGTCCAAGGCACGTTGCGGCTGGGGGCCATGGGGAGTAGGGGAAAGCCCCCGGGCACTTGGAAATTCACCGCATCGCCCGGGCGACCGGAGTCTAGAGCGAAACTCGGGAGACCCCTCGACCGAGAGGTTCTACGACTCCGGGAGCCGGGCTGCCGCAGAACGGTAGTAGCAAGCGGCGACGGTTGAAGACTCGAAGCACGTCGGCGCATACTGTCGCGGTGACGCCGCGACGGGACGAGGAGAACACCACTTACGCCTGCATGGCGATGCCGCATGATCTCCATCGCGTCCACGTGCCTGAGGACGACCCCGAGTCGGCTCGTCGTGCCGCGCAAGTGGGACGACGGACGTGGCGACCGATCTTCCGTCAACGGCGTAAGCGTCCCGAACGTGTGAGCTCGCGCCTCCCGGTCTACCCTGCCGGTGTGACGGGGGACGACTAGCTTCGCTGCTCCGAGTGCCGTCGCCGCCCTCGCCCGGACGAGAACGGCGAAGACGTGTGGCGGGCGTACAGCGACGGTCTCGGCGAGCTTCACGTCTTCAGCCCGGAGTGCGCCGAGCGCGAGTTCGGGCCAGAGGCTCGGGCGTCTGCTGAGGACCGAGCGGACAGCCCGCCTCGATTCTGAATCGACGACGAAGGTTGCCTCGGCCGCGGGGATAACACCCGGAAGGGGGCCTCGGCGTCCCTCGTTGGAGTGCGCTCGCGCGCGGCGGCGCAAGTCTTCGCCCGTGCGGGCGTCGTCTTCTGTGTGAGCGCAGAACGCGCCCGGAGATGACCTCCGTCGGATCGGCTTCCGCTGCGCGCCAGTTGCGCGCCAGTTTGCGCCAGTCTGCTGCGGTCTCAGGCGGTCTGGAGCGGAGGTTCGAGCGGCGCTCGGATCGGCGCGCTACGCCTGCGGCGATGCCGCTTTGCATCTCGCGGACAACCAACGGTGAAGTCGCCACGACCGCGGCCGCGAAGCGGCCGCGCTTCAGGGGTTCTCGCGGTCGGAATCCGCGAGAGCGGATTCCGACCTGCGGACAAACAGGGGCGGCAGGACTCGAACCTGCAACCCCCGGTTTTGGAGACCGGTGCTCTGCCAGTTGAGCTACGCCCCTGGGTTGCGAGCCGAGTGTAGCCGCGGTTGGCGCAGGCTCGCCTGCCGCGCACTAGGCTCCCCGCGTGCATCGGCGCGCGCTCGGGCTGCTCTTCACCGTGCTCGCAGCCGGTCTGGGGCTCATCGCCGTGTTCTCGGCGCTCGAGGGAGGAGGTGCCTGGGTGATCGCGCTCGCGGCGGCGGTGCTCGCTCTCTGGATGGCCGACCTCGCCCGGCGCGCGCTCCGGAGGCCCTGAGGAGTCCGCGTCCGCGCGGCGTATTCTCTTTCACGTGGCGGTTGCCGACGACACCCAGACCCTCTGGCTCGAGTACACGAGGTCGCACGACCAGCTGCTTCGAGACCGGCTCATCCTCACGTACGCGCCGCTCGTGAAGTTCGTGGCCGGCCGGGTAGGCGCGAGCCTGCCCGCGCACGTCGACGAGCAGGACCTCGTCTCGTACGGGCTGCTCGGGCTGATCGGCGCGATCGAGCGCTTCGACCCGACCCGCGAGATCAAGTTCGAGACGTTCGCCATGGCGCGAATCCGCGGGGCGATCATCGACGAGCTCCGGTCGCTCGACTGGGTGCCGCGCTCGGTGCGGACGAGGGCACGGCAGATCGAGCGTGCGATCGCGGCCCTCGAGAAGGAGCTGATGCGCGCTCCGACCGACGAGGAGATCGCGGCGAAGCTCGGCCTGACCGGCGACGAGCTGGAGGAGAGCCTCCACGAGATCTCGCGCTCGTCCGTGGCAGCGCTCGACGAGCTGTGGTCGCCGTCGGGCAGCGGTGACCAGATCGCCTTGATCGACACGATCGAGGACGAGTCCGGCCCCAACCCGGAGATGACCCTGGAGCAGACGGAGATCAAGGAGGCGCTCGCAGAGGCGATCTCCGTGCTGCCGGAGCGCGAGAAGCTCGTCGTCACGCTCTACTACTACGAGGAGCTGACGCTGCGCGAGATCGGGGAGGTCCTCGGGGTGACCGAGTCGCGGGTCTCGCAGCTGCACACGAAGGCGATCCTCCGCCTGAAGGCGCACCTCGCGGGCGCGCAGCGCGAGCCCGCCGAGACGTAGCCGCTCCGCCGACCCGGCTTCTCGAGCGCCGCGCCTGCCACCACGCGCCTCGACCGATCCATGGCGCGCCCTGGCGCCGCGGGACGCTGACTAAGCTTCGCCCTCGAAACCAGTACCGAGGAGGAGAGCCAGCCCATGCCCGAGCCCGCGAAGATCCGCAACGTCGCCGTCGTCGGCCACCGCGGGACGGGAAAGACGTCGCTCGTGGAAGCGCTGCTCTTCCAGTCCGGCGCGGTGAACCGGCTCGGGACGGTCGAGGCCGGGACGACGGTGTCCGACTCGGACGAGGACGAGCACGCGCGGCAGCTCTCGATCGCGATGTCGCTCGCGCACGCGACCTGGCAGGACCGGAAGCTGAACCTGATCGACGTGCCGGGCGACCCGAGCTTCCAGGGCGAGCTGCGCACGGCCGCGCGTGTCGTCGAGGGCGCCCTCGTGACGGTGTCCGCGGTGATGGGCGTCGAGGTCGGCACCTCGCGAGCCTGGAGGCTCGCCGAGGACGATCGGCCTGGCGCGCGTCGTGTTCGTCAACATGCTCGACCGCGAGCGCGCCGACTTCTTCCGCACGCTCGACCAGCTCAACTCCCAGCTCTCGCCGCACTGCGTCGCCGTGCACATCCCGATCGGGTCGGAGCACGACCTGACCGGGATCGTCGACGTGCTGCACATGTGCGCGTACACGAGCCCCGAGGGCGGCAAGGAGGGAGAGCCCGGCCCGATCCCGGACGACATGGCCGAGCTCGCCGCCGAGTACCGCGAGAAGCTGCTCGACTCCGTCGTCGAGACGGACGAGGGGCTCATGGAGCGCTACCTCGACGGCCAGGAGCTCGGCGCCGAGGAGGTCGCCGCCGCCCTGAAGGTCGCGGTGACGCGCGGCGAGGTGTTCCCGGTCGCGTGCGGGGTCGCGACGAAGAACCTCGGCCCGCACGCGCTCCTCGACCTGCTTGTCGAGGGCATCCCCTCTCCCGCGAGGAAGGGATCGCCGATCGACACGGGCGAGTGCGCAGACGGCCGTCCTCGTCTTCAAGACCGTGGCCGACCCGTTCGCGGGCCGCATCAACCTCTTCCGCGTGCTCGCGGGCACGGTCACCGCCGACACGACGCTCGTGAACCTGCGGGCGAAGAGCAAGGAGCGCATCGGCGCGCCGCTCGACCTCCAGGGCAAGGACCACAAGCCGGCGCTCGAGTTCGGCGAGGGCGACCTCGGCGCCGTCGCGAAGCTCAAGGAGGCGCAGACGGGCGACATCCTGGCCGACCGCGAGATCGACGTGGAGCTCCCGGACTTCGGGTTCCCGGAGCCGGTGATGAGCTTCGCGATCACGCCGAAGGCCAAGGGCGACGAGGAGAAGATGGCGACGGCGATCCGCCGGCTCGCCGAGGAGGACCCGATGCTGCGCCTGCGCCGCGACCAGCAGACGGGCGAGGAGATCCTCTCGGGGATGAGCCAGATGCACGTCGAGGTCGCGCTCGAGCGTGCCAGGCGGCGCTTCGGTGTCGACGTCGAGCTGCATCCGCCGCGCGTGCCGTACCGCGAGACGATCCGCAAGGAGGCTCGCGCCCACGCCCGCTACAAGAAGCAGACGGGCGGTCGCGGCCAGTTCGGTGACGCGACCATCGTGGTCTCGCCGAACCCGGATGCCGACTACGAGTTCGTGGACAGGATCGTCGGCGGCGTGATCCCGCAGGGCTTCCGCCCCGCGGTCGACAAGGGGATCCAGGAGGCGATGCACCACGGCGAGCTCGCGGGCGCGCCGGTGCAGGGGGTGCGGGTCGAGCTCGTGGACGGCTCGTACCACACCGTCGACTCCTCGGAGATGGCGTTCAAGATCGCCGGCTCGATGGCCTGGAAGGACGCGTACATGAATGCCGACCCCGTGCTCCTCGAGCCGATCATGGAGCTCGAGGTCACCGTGCCGGACGATGCGGTGGGCGCGGTCAACGGCGACCTCAACTCGCGGCGCGGGAGGCTCCAGGGGATGGAGCCGCTCGGCGGCTTCACGGCGATCCGCGCCGAGGTGCCGATGGCCGAGCTGCTGACGTATGCGCAGTCGCTGACCTCGATGACCGGTGGGCGCGGCGACTACTCGATGCACTTCCTCCGCTACGAGGAGGTGCCCACGCACGTGGCCCAGAAGGTGATCGAGGAGACGAAGCGCGAGCGCGAACGCGAGACCGCGAAGGCGTAGTTCCAGGCCTCACCGAGGCGATGAGTCGGCGCCGACGCAGCGCCGCGAAGCGGGCGCCTTCTTAGGGCGCACGAACATCACGCGCGGCCGCGATCGGCGCGAGCCGATCCCGGCCTTGCGCAGTTAGCCCAGCACGACGATGTCGCGCTCGGCGCACATGTCCTTGAGCACCTGCGGCCAGACGGTGACGCTCACCTCTCCGAGATGTGCCTTGCGGAGGAGCAGCATCATCGTCCGCGACTGCCCGATGCCCGCGCCGATCGAGAGCGGGATCGTCGTCCTGCATGATCGCCTGGTGGTACGGAAGCTCGAGGAAGTCGAGCTGGTCCGATAGCTCGAGCTGCCGGACGAGCGACTCCTTCGTGACGCGGATCCCGCCGGACATGAGCTCGTGCCGGCGCCTCGTCACCGGGTTCCAGACGAGGATGTCCCCGTTCAGCCCGTGCATCGGACGCCCGTCCGCGGACACCGTCTCGGTCGACCAGTCGTCGTAGTCGGCCGCCCGCAGCTCGTGCGGGAGCCCGTCCTCGAGGGGCCAGCCGATCCCGTAGATGAAGACGGCCGGGTGCTCCTGCAGGATCGCCGTCTCGCGCTGCTTCCGCGGGAGATCCGGGTACGCGGCGAGGATGTCCTCGGCGTGGAGGAACGTCAGCTCGTCGGGGAGCCGCGGGTACCGAGGATCGTCGAGCTGCGGCCAGCGCTCGAGGAGCATCGCCTCCGCCTCGACGAGCACGCTCCAGATCGCCCGCACGGTTCCGGTCAGGTACTCGAGGGTCCGCTGCTCGAGCGTGATCGCCTTCTCCCAGTCCCACTGGTCGACGTAGGCCGAGTGGTCGTGGTCGAGGAAGTAGTCCTTGCGCACCGCGCGCATGTCGGTGAGCAGCCCCTCGTCCGGCTTCATGTCGAACTCGCGCAGAGCGAGCCGCTTCCACTTCGTCGCCGCCTGCACGACCTCCGCGTCGACCGGGTGGAGGTCGCGGTCGTTCGAGATGTGGAACCCGACCGGCGCTCGCGAGCCGTCGCGGTCGAGATAGTCGTTCACGCCCGCTCCAGCCTCGACAATGAGGGGGACCTGCACCAGCGTGAGCCCGAGGGCCTCGCAGAGCCGGTCCTCTATCAGCCGCTTCGCCGCGTAGAGCGCCTCCATCGTCTGCCGTGGAGTGAGGGAGGGCGCATAGTCGGTCGGGAGTACGCGCGCGAGCTCTTCGTAGTCGCCGATCCCGGGGCCGGCGAGGTCTGCGCGCTTGTCCGTGATGGTCGTCATTCGCTCCTCCGATCGCTGTCGTCCCACCGACTCTCGGCGCTCGGGCTCCGCACGCCATCGTGGCGGTCGCCGATTCCCGACACGGAGAAGTACGCAGGGCTAGCGGACGCGCTTCACGGCACGTAGCGCGGTTTCCGCAGCCTCTGGATAAGTGGAGTTCCCTGCTAGGGTCCGGCCATGCGCGTGACGAAGGCGACGGTCATTCGCGCCTGCGCCGTCTGCGAGCGGACGTTGCTCCAGGGCGAGTACGCGGTTCGGTTCTCGCCCGACGGGGTCGAGTTCGTCGACGTCTGCCCGCTCTGCCACGAGGCCGCTCTCGAGTACGGCTGGGTACGCGAAGGCGGCCCGGTGTCCCCGGCCCTGTCGCCTCACGCCCGTCGCAAGCGCCCGCGCTGGGCGCAGCTCCTCGGCGTCACGAACGGCGAGGCGGAGCCGGTCGTCCCGGAGCCCGTCCTCCGCCGGCTCTCCGACTCGGAGGCCGCGCTCGTCGAGGCCGCCGACCTCTTCAACGCGAGCCTCTTCCGGCGCACGATCGAGGGAGTCGGGAAGGCGCTCGGGGCGCCGCTCGTGTCGATCGTCCCGCTGTCCGGCGTCAACAGCGAGCTCGTGCTCACGTTCGCCTGGGAGATCACCTGGTACCAGTACCGCGTCCTTCCCGAGGCGCCCCAGCCGATCCGGCTGGCCGACCGCGGCTCCGAGCTCTCGGAGATCGAGGCGGCGTTCACGGACTGGAACGCGCAGCTCGACGACAGCGGGCGCGTCGTCCCCTCGGTCGCGCGCTAGGGCTCACCGCGCGCCTCGCCTCCGGCGGTCGGCGCCGCGGCACGTGTCTAGACTGGCCGCATGGTCACCACGAGCGTGCGGAAACCAGAACTTCATCGGCGGCGAGTGGGTGGACGCCGCCTCCGGCGAGACCTTCGACTCCACGAGCCCTGCGGACAGCGAGGCCATCGGGACCTTCCCGCGCTCCGACGTCGACGACGTCGACCGCGCCGTCGCTGCCGCGAAGGTGGCCTACGAGGAGTGGCGGCTCGTTCCCGCCCCGAAGCGCGGCGAGCTCCTCTTCCGCTTCGCCCAGCTCCTCGGCGAGCACAAGGCCGAGCTCACCGACCTCATGACGCACGAGATGGGAAAGGTCAAGGCCGAGGCCGGCGGCGACGTCCAGGAAGCGATCGACATGAGCTACTACATGGGCGGCGAAGGCCGGCGGCTCTTCGGCCAGACGACGCCCTCCGAGCTCCGGGACAAGTTTCAGATGTCCGTGCGGATGCCGATCGGCGTCATCGGCGTCATCACGCCGTGGAACTTCCCGATCGCGATCCCCTCGTGGAAGATCGCGCCTGCGCTCGTGGCCGGCAACACCGTCGTCTTCAAGCCCGCCACGGACACGCCCGCGCTCGGGCAGCGCTTCGTCGAGCTGCTCCACGAGGCCGGTTTCCCGGGCGGCGTCGTGAACATCGTCCACGGCGGCGGCGGAGCGGTCGGAGACCGGCTCGTCCGCCATCCGGACGTCCGCGTCATCTCGCTCACGGGCTCGCGGGAGACCGGGGTCAAGGTGCTCGAGGCGGCCGCGGAGAACCTCAAGCACGTTCACCTCGAGCTCGGCGGCAAGAACGCGATCATCGTCATGGACGACGCCGACCTCGAGCTCGCCGTCGACGGGATCGTGTGGTCCGCCTTCGGCACGTCCGGGCAGCGCTGCACCGCCGCGAGCCGGGTGATCGTCCACGAGAGCCTCTACGGAGCCCTCGAGAAGCAGCTCGTCGAGCGCGCTGAGGCGCTCAGGCTGGGCCCGGGCTGGGAGGACGAGACCGACGTCGGTCCCGTGATCAACGCCTCCGCGCTCGAGAAGATCCACTCCTACACGCAGATCGGCGTCGACGAGGGCGCGAAGCTCCTCACCGGCGGCGAGATCGCGAGCGACGGCGACCTCGCGAAGGGCTTCTACTACCGCCCGACGATCTTCGGTGGCGTCGATCCGGACATGCGCATCGCGCAGGAGGAGATCTTCGGCCCCACGCTCTCGCTCATCTCCGTGAAGGACGAGGCCGAGGCGGTGCGGGTCTCGAACGGCATCCGCTACGGGCTCTCGTCCTCGATCTTCACGCGCGACGTCAACCGCGCGTTCCGGGCGATGCGCGACCTCGAGGCCGGGATCACCTACGTCAACGCGGGCACGATCGGCGCCGAGGTGCACCTGCCCTTCGGCGGCGTGAAGGAGACCGGGAACGGCCACCGCGAGGCGGGGCAGGCCGCGCTGGACGTCTTCACCGAGTGGAAGTCGGTGTACGTCGACTACTCCGGGACGCTGCAGCGGGCGCAGATCGACAACACCGAGTAGCGGAAGGCGAGGGAAGGGCCGCAGCCCTCCCCTCGCCAGAGTGCGTTACGGCGCCGACGCGAAGTACGCGTCAGTCGGACCGTTCGCGACGGGTGGTGTGCCGGACTGGATGAAGAACGGCTCGAACGTCGTGCCGTTCGTCGTCATGCCCATGTAGTCGCCGAGGAACTGTCCGCGCGCTTCGGGCGCCGCGCTCATGTCGAACGAGCTCGACGTCACGCGCGTCTCGTCCGCCCAGCTTCCTGCGGCCGCGCACGATGCCGAGCAGCGCAGGAGCCACAGGTCGGTGGACGCGATGCCGCCGGCCGTGTTGTTGCGGAAGTCGTAGTAGCTGACCCCGAGGACGCCGGCCGAGTTGACCGCAATCGTCGGCACGAAGGCGTCGACGCCCGCGGGCGTGTGGCTGATGACGACGGGCGAGGACCAGGTGACCCCGGCATCGCTCGACTGCGAGAAGAGAATGCGCCCCGTCGTCGGCGCGCCCGGGAGCGCGTCCTCCCAGACCACGTACGCCTTGCTGCCGTTCACAGCGATGTCGAGCAGCCCTCCGCTGCGGACGAGGGCGCCGGTGTCGGGGTTGTGCGCCCCGCCGTACGTGCAGCTGTACGGCGACACGATGTTGGGCTTGTTTGCCCAGGTCACCCCGCGATCGGTCGAGCGGAGCACGGAGATGCTTCCGCAGGGACCGCCCTTCCAGGCGGCGCTCCCGTACGTCAAGAGCCCGTCGAGCACAGTGGTCCCGTTTCCGAGCACGCGGATGATGCTGCCGATGGATCCGGAGAACGACGAGTCGACGAAGATCTGCTGCGGCGTCTCCCAGTGCGCGCCGCCGTCGGTCGATCGTGTCACGAACGTCTGTGACTTGAAGGACCTCGAGTGGAGGATCCCCGAGTCGGACGCATGCGTGCTGCCACCCGGCGTGAGAATGCGATCCCACGCGGCGTACACGAAGTTCGAGTTCGTCGGGTCAGCCGTGATCGACTCCTTGTCGAGGCCGTTAGTGGTGTCTTCGGCAACAGCGACGGGCGCGCTCCACGTCTCACCGAAGTCGATCGACTTGGACACGAGAATCGCGTTCTGGTTCAGATTCGTCACACCCAGGAAGCTCAGCGAGATCGCGTACAGGTCGCCGTTCGGGGCGAACGACACCCACGGATCCGACGCTCGCAGGTAGGCGCCGCCGGAGCAGGCGCTGACCCCGGGCACGACGACACGCTTCCACGTCGCGCCGTTGTCGTGGCTGACGCTTGTGACCAGCCCGCGAGCTCCGCCGTCGTCCCAGCGGTCCTGCTGGTACTCGGCGACGACGTGCGGGCCGTACCGCGCGGAGCGCGGCTCGATCTCGGAGTTCGGGTAGAGAATGCTCCCGAGCTCCTGTTGCACGTCGGCAAAGTCAGCGGTGCATGCTGCGAACGGGCTCGGGCCGGGCGATGCCAGCGTGACCGTCGGCGGCGCCGCACCAACAGTGGCTGCGAGCACGAGTGCGAGGGCGCCGATCGCGCCCACGATGGACTTCGTCATGGAGTTCCCCCTCTCTAGTGCGTGATCGGTCTGATCGGCAAGTGCAGTATGAATCCGATCGTGGCGAAGGTGAAGCTCGTCTGGTTCGTCCCGGCGGATGCGCTCGACGTCACGCGGACGGCGGTGTTCGACGCCGGCGCGGGCCGGATCGGCGACTACGAGCGCTGCTCCTGGTACACGGCCGGCACCGGGACGTTCCTGGGCGGCGAGGACACGGAGCCCGCGGTGGGGGAGAGCGGCAGCGAAGAGCACGTGCCCGAGCTCCGTGTCGAGACCGTCGTCCCGGAGGAGGCGCTCGAGGACGTCGTCGCCGCGTTGCGCGCAACCCATCCGTACGAGGAGCCCGCGTTCGACGTCTATCCGCTGCTGGACGCGTGAGAGCCAAGCTCTTCACGGACGGAGGCTCGCGCGGGAATCCGGGGCCGGCGGCCTACGCGTTCGTGCTCGAGGCCGAGGACGGGACCGTCCTCGACGCGCGGGGCGAGGCGATCGGGGTCGCTACGAACAACGTCGCCGAATACTCGGCGCTCGTCGCCGGGCTCGAGCGGGCGGTCGAGGCCGGTGTCTCGGAGCTCGAGGTCGTCTCCGACTCCGAGCTCGTCGTGAAGCAGATGCGCGGCGAGTACAAGGTGAAGAACCGGGCGCTCCAGGAGCTGTTCCTCGAGGCGTCGCGGCTGGCGCGGCAGATCAGGCGCGTCACGTACACGGCCGTGCGCCGCGAGCACAACGAGCTCGCGGACAGCCTCGTCAACGAGGCGCTCGACCGCGCCGGATGAGAAGATAGGGCCATGGCCGACCGGCACCACATCCGGATCGAGTACTGCGTCCCCTGAGGGGCGCTCCCGAACGCCGCCGGTCTGGCGGCGCGGATCCTCGAGGAGTGGGAGGGCGTGATCGGGACGCTCGAGGTCGTGCCCGGCGCGGACGGCATCTTCGACGTGCACGTGGACGGCGAGCTCGTGTTCACGAAGTCCATGCTCGGGCGCTACCCGCAGCCGGACGACGTCGTGCCGCTCCTCCGCGAGAAGCTCGCGTAGGCCGGCCGACCGGGGTTCCGGGAAGCTGCGCGGCCGCGGCTATAATCGCCCCGCCTCGCGGATGTAGCTCAGTTGGCTAGAGCGTCTGCTTGCCATGCAGAAGGTCGAGGGTTCGAGTCCCTTCATCCGCTCTCAAAACCCCCGGAAATCGGGGGTTTTTCTGTGTGCGCGGGATTGGTTTCCCGCGATCTTTCTCCCCACTTCAACCTTCTGCTTGCATCCCGAAGGCTCGGCGTGACAGGCCGAGCCGTTTCTCGACCAAGGGGCCCGCTTTCGCTGACCGCTCGGTCCGCTCGGCAGATGAGTCACGGTGCCGGCCAGAAGCGTGACTGGGTCCGTGCCTGCGCTGGGCGTGTGTCCGAGGGCCAGCGAGCGACGGGACTCGAACCCGCGAACCTCCGGCGTGAGAGGCCGGTCATGGCGCTACCGGGCTGGCCGGGAGTAGGCGGGGATTCCTGCGGGAGCAGGTCATTTGGTTGGTGTCGTGCAGGATTGGCGGGTACGGGCGCGAGCTTCCGCGACCGCCCGCGGGATGACCGCGGGGTGTGTGTGTTGGCTAAAATGCAAACAGACTTGATCCATCCAGACGCGGGGCACGTTTGAAACTGAACTGAAACATCCCCCGGCTACACATCCTCGCGAGTGGCCCTATCGTTCCGGCAGGCCTCCGAAAGCGAGGATGCGCACGTGCAAGTGAGCGACGATCCGCGGGTCGGCACCGAGCTCGCCGGCTACCGGATCGAGTCGCTGCTCGGCCTCGGGGGCATGAGCGTCGTCTACCTGGCTGAGGATCTTCGGCTCAAGCGGAGGGTTGCGCTGAAGCTGCTCGCTGCCGGCCTCGTCGAAGACGAATCGTTCCGTGACCGCTTCCTCCGCGAGTCCGAGCTGGCTGCGTCGATCGACCATCCGAACATCGTCCCGATCTACGAGGCCGGGTCGACCGAGGACCTCCTCTTCATCGCCATGCGCTACGTCGACGGGCGTGACCTGGGAGAGCGCCTCCAGCGCGGCTGTCTCGACCCAGGGGACGCGATCGGCGTCCTCGCACAGGTGGCGAGCGCCCTGGACGCGGCTCACGCGCGCGGTCTCGTGCATCGCGACGTGAAGCCCTCCAACGTGCTTCTCGACCTGGGCGCCCGGCCAGACGGCTCCGACCACGTCTACCTCGCGGACTTCGGCCTCACGAGGCGGGTCTCCGACGAGGCCGGAGCCGGCGACGACGGCCACGTCCTGGGCACCATCGACTACGTCGCTCCCGAGCAGATCGCAGGAGAGGAGATCGACGGGCGGGCAGACGTGTACTCGCTCGGCTGCGTGCTCTACGAGTGCCTCGTCGGGCAGCCGCCGTTTCGGCGTGACTCGGAGCTCGCGGTGGTGTTCGCTCACCTCGAAACGCAGTCGCCGGCGCCGAGCGCCGGGCGGCCGGAGTTGCCTGCCGGGCTCGACGCCGTGATCGCCAGGGCGCTCGCGAAGGAACCAGCCGAGCGCTACCCGAGCTGCCGCGAGCTGGCCCGAGCTGCGCTCGCGGTCGCAGTCGACGAGGCGAGCCGCAGGCTTGTCGACGTCGCCTCCCGGGCTGCCGCCGGCAGGAGCGACCTGAGCGACGTCGAGGTCGAGCTGACAGGGAAGGTAATCGATCTTCAGCAGGTGCGCGAGCAGGCGCGCGTTCTGTCGGGTCCGGTTACTCCGGCCCGCGTGGCTGCCGAGGGGATCTGCCCGTTCAAGGGGCTCGCGAGCTTCGAGCCAGTCGATGCCGACTACTTCTTCGGCCGCGAGCGGCTCGTGGCCGAGCTCGTCGCGCGCCTCGTCGGTACCGGCTTCCTGGGCATCGTCGGCCCCTCGGGCAGCGGCAAGTCGTCGGTCCTCCGCGCCGGTCTTCTTCCTGCGCTCGCCGGAGGAGTCCTGCCAGGTAGCGAAGGCTGGCGGCGGCTGCTGCTGCGTCCCGGAGAGCGGCCGCTGGACGAGCTTCGTCGCGTGCTCGTGTCGGGAGCGAAGGATCCTCTCGCCGAGGCGCTCGACGCGCTCCCCTCGGGCGCACGCCTGCTCCTCGCCGTCGACCAGTTCGAGGAGCTGTTCACGGCCTGCCGCTCCGACGCCGAGCGCGCCGCTTTCTCCGACACGCTTGTCCGCGCGGCCGCCGATCCCGAGGATCGAGCGGTCGTCGTGGTTGCGCTGCGCGCCGACTTCTACGGGCGCTTCGCGGCCTACCCGGGACTCGCCGAGCTGCTGGGCGGAAACCAGGTGCTGGTCGGTCCCATGCAGGCATCGGAGCTACGGCGAGCCGTCGAGCTGCCCGCAGGCCGGGTGGGGCTGCGCGTCGAGCCGGAGCTGGCGGACGCGCTGGTCGACGACGTGGAAGGCGAGCCCGGCGCGCTGCCTTTGCTGTCCACCGCGCTCCTCGAGCTCTGGCAGAAGCGGGAGGACAACGCCCTCACAATTGCTGCCTACCGCGAGTCCGGCGGCGTTCACGGGGCCGTCGCGCGACTGGCCGAGGGCACGTATGCACGCATCCCCGACCAGCGCAGGCAGCTCGTGCGCGCCGTCATGCTGCGCCTGGTCGGCGAGGACGAGGGCGACGTGCCGGTGCGCCGCCGCGCTCCACTCGGGGAGCTCGACCTGGAGCGCAACGAGGACGTGGCCGACGTGCTCGCGACGCTGGCCGACAGCCGTCTCGTGACCGTGTCGGAAGGGAACGTCGAGGTCGCCCACGAGGCGCTGCTGCGCGAATGGCCACGCCTGCGCGAGTGGATCGAAGAGGACACCGAAGGGCGCCGGCTTCGCCGCCACATCACCCAGGCGGCGACGGAGTGGGACGCGGCAGGGCGCGATCAGGGCGAGCTCTACCGCGGTGCCCGCCTCGCTGCCGCCCTCGATTGGACTGCAGATCACTCGCTCGACGTCAACGAGCTCGAGCGCGAGTTCGTCACCGAGAGCCGCGAGGCATCGGAGAAAGAGACCAAGCGCGTCAGGCACATCAACCGACGCCTGCGCGGTCTGCTCGCCGGAGTCGCGGTCTTACTGGTGGCGGCCGTCGCCGGCGGGATCTTCGCCGCCATCCAGCGCAGTGAAGCCCAAGACGCAGAGACGGCTCAGTTCGTCCAGCGCCTCGGCGGCCAGGCGCTCGTCGAGGAGGACCTCGACCTCTCGCTCCTGCTCGCCCGTCAAGCCGTCGCGATCGACGACTCGCCGCAGACCCGCGGCTACCTGCTCGAATCGCTCCAGCGCAGCCCCGCTGCGATCGGGATCATGCACGGTGACGGCGACGTGCTCAGGCAAATCGCCGTCAGCCCCGACGGGAAGACGCTCGCGGTGATCTCTGGCGGCGGCAGGGTCATCCTCTTCGACGCGCGAACCTCCGCGCAGATCGGGGACCCGCTGCTGGGAACACCCTCCGACAGCCTTGCGTATAGCCCCGACGGGCGAACGCTCGCCGTCGGCGCCGACGACCTTGTTCGCCTCATCGACGCGCGAACGCGCGCGCAGCTGGCCAAGACGGCCGTCGTCGGAGTCCCCGCACGCATGGCCTTCACGAAGGATGGGTCGCAGCTCGTCGTCCTGCTCACCAGCGAGTCAACCGGCCTTGGCGCAGGCAACGCGGAGATCAGCATCCGAGACGCTGCGACGCTGAAGTCGATCGGTCGCTCGATCGAGCCCGAAGCCTTTGTAGGCGCGTTCGTCGGTACCTGGTATGCGTATCCCCAATTTGCCCTCACACCGGACGATCGCTTCCTGATGACCGCGTCCGAGGATGGTGAGCTGGCGCAGTGGGATCTCCGGAGCGGCAGGAAGACGCAGACGTGGAGGATCGAGGCTGGCCTTTCGCCCGCGCTCTCCGTCAGCCCTGACGGTCTCACCGCGGCGGTCGGCATCAAGCACGGGGTGCAGCTCGTCGACCTCCGCACCGGAACCGTGCGAACGGCAGCCAGCGATTCCGCAGGGAGCCCGAGCTGGGTGCTCTTCAGCCCGGACGGGAAAATGGTCGTGGCGACGAACCGCGACAGGACGATCACTCGCTGGGACGTCGAGCCTGCGACACCCCTCGAGACGCTGCGCGGCCACTCGAACTTCGTTCAGCAGCCCGTTTACAGTCCCGACGGAGAGACGCTCTACACCGTGAGTCACGACGGCACCGCGATCGCCTGGGATCTCGCAGGCGACCGCAGGCTCGGGCGGCCGTTCACGTTCACGCACGACCGGGCGTTCTCCACGACCGGCTTTGACGGCCACCCTGGGAGGCTCAGCCCGGACGGCAGGCTGATCGCCGTCGGCCTCAAGGGGCACGGCGTCGCACTCTGGGACGCGCGCGAGCTCACGCCGGTCGGGGCACCCCTGCTCGACACAGACGGCGAGGTCGAGTCGCTCGACTTCTCACCGGATGGGCGAACGCTTGCTGCAGCGACTGCAGAAAACGGCGGAGGTTCTCTCACTCTGTGGGACGTTGGCTTGCGATCGCGGCGCCACGAGCCGCTCTACGCGGGGAACCCGTCAATTGTGCTCGCCGTCGGCTTCCCGGTCGGGTCGACGCTCGCGCGAGGTCCTCGCCGATGCAGATGAGCGCGAGGCGTTCGCTCCGCGCTGAGCCGCTTGATCGGTTCACCCGGATGGCCCGGCGCTGCCGGAACGCCGTGACGCCGTGCTCGCTCCGTCCGACGGGCGCTCTTGTTGGAGACCCACGGCAACGCACGGGGCCTTTGGATGTGACGCGAGCCGGGAGGGTCGGCCGTGCGACTTGCCCCGCCGCTGCCCGCGAGGAGTGGGAGATGCTTCTCCGCGCCTTCGGCCGGCCGCGCGGCTGGCTCGTCTCAGAGGCGGATCGACCGTGAGCGCGTCAGCGCGCCGGCGGGCGAGTCCGCCGGGGCGCGACCGCGCCGCACGGAGCGTGAGCGGTGGCCTTCGGTCAAGTCTCGCCGTCCGTGCGTCACCCTCGCGGTGCCACTCTCGACAGCCCGCGCGGCAGACCGCGTCGCGCTGCCTCGGCTCCCTCGTCGCCCGGCGGGTCGCGCGGCTCGGCCGGGCCGCGCGCTGCGGCGGCGCGCCGGCGGGCGCGGCTGCGTCGCGCCGCCGGCTTCGCCTGCGGCGGCCCTGCGGCGGGCGGCCTCGGCGCCCGGCGCCGCGCCGGTCGCGGCCGCCCGTCGGCTCGCTCCGCCGGCGGCACGGCCTGTCGCGCCCGGCGGCGGCCCGTCGCGCGTTCCTCAGCCGCCGCAGCCGCTCGTCGGCGCTCCTTCGGCCACGCGCGCGTCGGGTCCGTCCCAGCAGAAGGTCGACGTCGAACTCGCGGCGGCCGCCGCTCCGCCCGGCCCGTCGCGGCGGTCGGCGCCGTCCCGCGCGCTTCGACCCAGACCGGTGTCATTGAGCCCCGGACACGGGCCGGCTCCCGCCCGCCCCAGTCTGCCAAGACACGCGCGGGTGTCTCGCCCGCGGCGCCGCACTGCATCAGCGCGTCTTGCTCGTCTCCGGGGTACCGGCGAGAATCGACCGCTGCGCCTCCGCCGGCGCGGCCGCGCCTCGCCCTGCGCCGTCTGCCGGTCCCGCTCCCTCCGGCGCTGTCTCTCCGGCTCGTCGCGCTCGCCGCGCCCGTGCGCGGCCTCTGCCGCCGTCCGTCTGTCGCGCCGTCCGTCTCCGCGTGCTCCGGGCGGTCCTCGGCCTCTCTCTCCGCGGCTCGTCGGCGCGCGGTGCGGTCCGCGTTCGCGCTCCGCGCTGCCGCCTGTCTCTTCGGCCGTGTGCCGCCGCGCGGCTCTCGTGCGGTCCGCGCGCCGCCTCTCCATAGCGCCATGCGTCGCGCGCCGCTCCGCGCGTCGGCCCCAGCCGCGAGCACGCCTTCTCCCTCGCCCCGGCGCTCGAACCGGTGCGTTCGGCGACTCGCTGCGAATGGTTCGCCAGACGGTTCTGGTCGCCATCCGAGGCGCGCGAGCGTGAGATCGCGGAGCGCCCAGCGTGAGGCGAGCCGCACCGCACGGGTCGCTAGCCCCTTCCCTCGTGCTTCGGGAAGCAGCGAGTAGCCGACGTTGGCTCGTCGCGTGCCTATCAGATTCACGAAGACATGGCCGAGACAGCGGTCGGAGGTGTCGCAGATCTCGAACATCGCCGACTCGCCCTGACCTCACTGACCGCGGTTCCGTGCGAGCACCTGCTCGGCGGGCAGCGCAGGCACGCCGAAGGCGCGGATCACATCGGGATCGTGGATGCCTCGCTCGATCGCAGCGAGATCCCGCTCCTCGGGTGGCCGCAGGCGAACGACGTCGTCGCAAAGTGGTTGATCAGGGATCGGGGCCTCCCGCGGGCGACTAACCGCTCGGAGCTATTTCAGCGGTTCACTCGCGAGGAGATCGAGCAGATGGGCGAGCGCCTCTCCTCGCGCTGATGCCAGGGCGGAGTCAGGAATGGGGTCAGGCTTCGGTGTCGGTTGCTGTCGCCTCGTGTCGGCGGCACAGCACCCGAGCACCCGCATAACAGAGCCTTTTGTCGGCTCCTGTCGCCTCCTGTCGCCTCGCGCTAGGTCCTCGCCATGCAGAAGGTCGAGGGTTCGAGTCCCTTCATCCGCTTCACGAGAGCCCCGCTACGGCGAGATTTCTCGTTGTCTCTGCAGCAGGCAGCACACGCGTAACTTGTACCCATTCGTCCCCATTGGATCGCTTGCGACGACGCTTTCCCCGATCCGCAGCACTTGAACGGCACGAGCTCAGCGCGGCGCGTTGTCCGGGAAGCTCCGGAGGAGCTCGAGCTCGGCCCGCCGCCCGTCGCGCGCCGGCGCACGTCCCCGGACCGCTTCGCGACCGCATTTCCGACGCATGCCGCGCGCGCGGCGCTCCTCGACGAGTGGGTCCTGAAGGCACAGGAGCGGGACCGGCTGATCAAGGCCGCGACCTGCCCGTAGCGTCGCACGACTGCGCGCGGGCAGATTCCTCGGTACCGTCCGGGTTTCGTCCGTGCACTCCGACGACGGAGGCGATGCGCTGGACGTCGACGAGCCGAGTGAGCCTCACCTTTCCGACCTGCCCAGCGGCACGGTCACCTTTCTCTTCACGGACATAGAGGGCTCCACTCGGCTGGAGCGAGAGCTCCGTGAGCAGTACGGAGACGTCCTCGCCGAACATCGACGTCTGCTTCGGGCGGCATTTGGGCGATACGGCGGCTACGAGGTCGACACTCAGGGCGACTCGTTCTTCTTCGTCTTCCCTCGCGCACGCGACGCTGTCGCGGCCGCCGTCGCCGGGCAGCGCGGGCTTGCGGACCATCCGTGGCCGGAGGGGCGGCAGGTTCGGGTCCGGATCGGCATGCACACGGGCGAGGCCGCCCTCGCCGACGGGCGCTACGTCGGTCTTGCCGTGCACCGCGCCGCTCGCATCTCGGCTGCCGGTCACGGTGGCCAGATCCTGCTCTCGAGCTCGACGCGCGACATGGTCGAGGACGACCTCCCGTCGAGCGAGCGGCTCGTCGACCTCGGCGAGAGCCGCCTGAAAGACGTCCCGCGTCCCGAGCGCGTCTTCCAGCTCGTCGCCGAAGGTTTGCCAGCCGAGTTTCCGCCGCTCAAGACCGTCGAGGAGCAGGAACTGGCCGACGCCGCGCAGGCTGTGCTGGAGCCGTCGTGGCTGCGTCAGCGCAGGCGGCTCTTCGTCCCGCTGGCCGGCATCGCGGCCCTCGCGGCGATCGTGGCGGCGGTGGCCCTCCTCCGGGGCGGGCCCGAGGACGGGCTGGCGAGCGTGAGTGCGAACGCGGTGGGCGTGATCGATGCCGACGTCGATGCGATCGACGCCGAGGTCCCCTTGGGCGCTTCGCCGACGAACGTCGCGTACGGTGAAGATGCGATCTGGGTTTCGAACTCGACCGCCGGCACCGTCTCGCGGATCGATCCCGAGACTCGTTCCGTCCGGCAGACGATCCCCGTCGGCAACAGTCCCAGCGGGATCGCCGTCGGCGCGGGCGCCGTCTGGGTCGCCGATCACCTCGACGGCACGGTGAGGCGGATCGATCCCGAAACGAACGGCGTAGTCCAGACCATCCCCACCGAACAGGGTGCGACCGCCGTCGCATTCGGCGAAGGGTCGATCTGGGTGACGAACTCGTTCGACCGGACGGTCTCGCGCCTCGATCCCAAGAGCGGGCGCGTCGTGGAGAAGATCCCGACGGACGCAGTCGGGCGCGGCATCGCCGTCGGCGGAGAGTCCGCCTGGGTCACGGACGAGGCGTCTCGGCGCGTCATGCGCATCGACCCCGAGGAGAACCGCGTCGCCGAGACGGTCAGCGTCGGGAACGGCCCGACGGGCATCGCGTTCGGCGAGCAGGCCGTGTGGGTGGCGAACTCGATCGACGAGACCGTCTCCCGGATCGATCCCGAGACCGCGGTCGTCACTGCGACGCTCCCCGTCGCCGGCGGTCCAGCGGCCGTCGCGGCGGGCGATGGAGCCGTCTGGGTGAGCGCGGAGTTCGGCCAGCGGCTCGTGCGGATCGATCCCGAACCCCGCCGACCCGCGCGTGGTCGGCGAAGTGGCGATCGGCAACCGACCGAAAGGCGTCGTCGTCGCCGACGAAAGTGTCTGGGTCGCGGTTCAGGTATCCGGGAGCGGACACCGCGGAGGCCGGCTGATCGCGCTCGCACCGTCCCTCGACTCGGTCGATCCCACGCTGGCGGCCGACCCGTCCGCATTTCTCGCCATAAGCGTCGTCTACGACGGCCTCACCGGATACCGGCGCGTGGGCGGGAGCGAGGGCACACGGCTAGTCCCGGACCTGGCTGTGGCAACTCCGGAGGGACGGGACGGGGGTAGGTCGTACACGTTCCGACTCCGGCCCGGGATTCGCTATTCGGACGGCCGACGCGTGCGACCGGGGGACTTCCGAAGGGCGCTCGAGCGCGACTACGAGATGGGCGGCGGCGCCTCCCTCAATGCGCTGTTGGCCACGGTCGTCGGCGCCGACGCGTGCACCAAGGGTCGCAGTTGTGATCTCTCGAAGGGGATCGAGACGGGGAAGGACAGCGTGACATTCCGGCTGAGCCGGCCTGACCCGGCCTTCCTGTCGAACCTCACTGGTCTGGCCCCCATCCCGCCCGGGACGCCGCGGAGGGACGTCGGCGCGAAGCCCGTTCCCGGGACCGGGCCGTACGCGATCGAGAGCTACGTGCCCGGTCGGCAGCTGAAGCTCGTCCGGAACCCCCACTTCCGCGTCTGTCCGAGGCGGCTCGGCCGGACGGGTATGCGGACGAGATCGTGTTCAGGATCGGCGAGAAATCAGGGAAGGAGCAGGTCGACGCAGTCGCGCGAGGCGACGCCGACGTCCTCCTGTCGGGGTTGGGACCGGACCAGATCGGCGAGGTGCGGGCGCGGTATGCCAGCCAGCTCCACGTCGAGCCGGCCGGAGGAGCGCTGTTCCTCTTCCTCGACAACACGCAGACGCCCTTCACGGACGTCCGAGTCCGCCGGGCCGTCAACTACGCGATCGACCGGCGCCGGCTCGTCGAGCTCGGGGGCGGCCCGGACCTGCGGCAGTCGACCTGCCAGGTGGTCGTTCCCAACGTGCCCGGCTACGTCCGCTACTGCCCGTACACGCTCGACCCGCGGCCGACGGGTGAGTGGACGGCGCCGGACCTCGCGAAGGCGCAGCGGCTCATTCGGGCGTCGGGCACGAAAGGCCAGAGGGTGGCGGTGTGGACCTGGTCGGACTTCGAGGAGGAAGCCCGGTACATCGCCTCGCTTCTCCGCCGGCTCGGATACCGCGCCCACCTGAAGGTGGTGCCGGGCATCGGCCCGTACTTCGCCACGATCCTGAACCCGAGGACGCGCGCGCAGAGCGGCTTCGTCGGCTGGCTCGCACAACACGACGGGGGCAGACGATCGAAGGGCTGAAGTGTGGCTTCTTCGACAACGTGACACGGTTTTGCGACCGCCGGATCGATGACGAGGCGGCGCACGCCCGGGCGGTTTTCGAAACCGACCCGGCAGCTGCGGGCGAGACCTGGGCGCGGCTCGACCGTCAGCTCGTCGACCGCGCGCCGTGGGTGCCGCTGTTCAACTTCAAGGGGGCGTATCTCGTCTCCAAGCGAGTCGGCAACTGGCAGTACCACCCGTACATGTTCGCGCTGCTCGACCAGCTGTGGGTGCGGTAGCAGCGTGCCGGTCCGCTCCGAGATCCGCAACGTCGCGATCGTCGCCCACGTCGATCACAGGAAGACGACGCTCGTCCACGCGCTCGACGCATCCGAACTCCCAGCTCGCATACAGCACGCGGCGCCCGTATGGCTAGGCTTTTGGCTAGGTTCGAATGTCGGTTGCTGTCGGTTCCTGACGCTCTGTCGAGCAGCCGCACCGCAGAACTGAGCCGTTTGTCGGCTCCAGTCGGCCCCTGTCATCTCGCGCCCCGTCCTTGCCATGCGGAAGGTCGAGGGTTCGAGTCCCTTCATCCGCTCTTCAAAAACCCGCTGGTAACGGCGCGATCGTCGGCAGCGTCATCACCGCATGAGGGCCAATCGCCGGCGTTGACGAGCCCGCTTCGAACGGCCTGATCGCATACTCATACGCGGGCGACATCTACGTCGGCAATCCAGCAACCGGAGACACCACGCCGCTCGTCACGCATCCCGCCTAACCGGCGGGGGACCCACGGGCAACCCGTCGCGGACATGGTAAGGGAGGGGGTCGACGGTTCGAGTCCGTTAGAGGGCTTCACCGGGTCAGTGCGCATGAGAGCGTCTCAGCCGTCGTCTCCGCCGCCGAAGACTTCCGCCTTCACGACGGCCTCCGTTCGAGACGAGGACGGCATCGCCGGTGCCCAGGCTAGATTCACCGTGGCATGTCGGAGCATACGAGTGCCCGGGGCCATCGCAGCCGCTGTGGCGCGGGCGTCGACTCGGCCGTAGCGCTCGCGGAGGTCGCGCGCTTCGACGCCATCCCTCCCGGCGAGCGCTGCCGGTGGTGAGCGTGGAGCTCTCGCGACGTGAGGTCGCCGCGTCCGCCGCGCTCGGCCTCGTCCTCTCGTTCCTCATGGCATGGCCGCTGCCTCTGCACCTCGGGAGCGAGATTGGCAAGGACTTGGGCGACCCGCTCTTCCAGGCCTGGCAGATCGCGTGGATCGCTCATGCACTCGATCGACCAGCCGCTCGACCTGTGGCAGGCGAACACCTTCTGGCCATACGACGACACGCTCGCGTTCTCCGATGCACTCATCGGCTACGCGCCCGCCGGGCTCGTTGCCCAGCTGAGCCCGTACGCCGCTCTCGTCGTCTACAACGCGCTCTTCCTCGGGCATACGCCCTCGCGTACGTCGGGGCGTATCTCCTGGCGCGGGAGCTCGGCATCGGTCGCGCAGGGGCCGTCGCCGCCGGAGCCGCCTTCGCGTACGCGCCCTGGAAGCTCACCGAGAACGGACACCTGCACGTGCTCTGAGCGGCGGCATTCCGCTCGCGCTCTTCCTGCTCCTCCGGGGCTATCGCCGCCGGAGCCCGGGCCTGGTCCTCTCCGGCTGGTTGGTCGCGGCGTGGCAGGTCACGCTCGGCTTCGCCCTCGGTCTCCAGCTCCTGTACCTGCTGCTCGCGCTCGGCCTCGGGGTGGCGGCGTTGCTCGCACGGGGCGCGCTGGTGCGGCCTGATCGACGCATCACAGCAGCCACCGCACTCGGTGTCGCAGCCCTGGCTCTCACCTCTGCGCTGATGGCGCGTCCGCACCTGCGCGTCCTCGACGCACACCCCGAGGCGAGGCGGACGGCCGCTTACGTCGCGACCTACTCCCCGCGCTCGAGAGCTTCCTGGCCGCACCCGAGGAAAGCCGGCTGTGGTCGCGCTGGACGGCGCGCGCTCGGGCCTCGCTTCCGGAGCCGGACGAGATGTCGCTGTTCCCGGGCCTCTCGATCGCGGCGCTCGCTCTCATCGGTGCGATCGGCGGTGTCCTTTCGCGCCGCCAACGCGTGGTGCTGGTCGCGGGCGTGGCGGTGTGCGCGGCCCTCTCATTGGGAGTGCGCGACGTCTCGGGCCCGACGAAAGTACCTCATGCCGTACCGCGTTCTGTTCGATTTCGCACCCGGCTGGGACGGTCTCCGAACGCCAGGGCGAGTCAACACGCCCACGTCGCTCGGCCTGGCGCTACTTGCGGGCGCTGGACTGTGCGTGGTCGTGCGGACTGTTCGCTCGCGCCGGCACGGGGCAATCGTCGGAGTGGTCGGGTCGGTACTCGTCGTCTCGGCCATCCTGGCCGAGGGTCCGGGCTGCTCGGTCACCCGAGCGTCCCCGCGCCGCCCGCGGCAGTGAGGCACGAGCCCGCTCCGCATCTCCACCTGCCGGCCGGGTCGACGAACGACGACGTGTACAGCTACTGGTCTACGCAGGGCTTTCCGGCGAGCGTGAACGGCGCAGGCGGCTTCGTGCCGACGCGATACGGACGTCTTCTCGACGAGGTCGCGGGCTTTCCTGACGAACGCTCCGTCGCGGCCCTGCGCAGCGTCGGGGTACGAACGGTCTTCGTGCATCCCGACCGGACAGCGGGGACGCCGTGGAAGGCGCTGCCAGGAAGCCGATCCGCGGCCTTCGGCTCGCTCGCGAGACCGTCGACGGCGTGCTCGTCTTCCGGATCGAACCAGCCGCATCGCTCACGCCCCCCGAGACGAGGGGCAGTCGGTCCCCGCGCTCACCTGAGGCTCCGGAGACGTGCCAGCCCGTTTTGCTCGGGGTTCGTTCGCGCTGCCCGCAAGCCCGCAGTTCGATCGCACGCCGAGGAAGCCCCTCGGCCACCTCCTGGCATTCGGCGCTCTGAAAACCCCACCTCACTCCTAAGACACTCGTCTTTGATCTTGGTCAGGACCTTGAGTGGCGCGGTCGCGATGACCGCATTACGCTCGGCCACACTCGTGTCCACCCTTCCGCTCGTTGCCGGGCTCGGCATGGCGGTGACCACGGCCTGGCTCGTCGCGCGGAAGCTCGCCCCGCCTACCGTCACCGGGCTCGGTGCTCGCCGCGTACCTCCTCGGCTTCGCCGAGATCGTTGCAGTCACGCTCCTCATCTCGGTCACCAGCAGCGTCCTGGATGGACGGTCCTCGCCGGACTCGCTGTCGTTCTCGTTGCAGCTTGGCTCGGGCTGGGTCTCGGCACACTGCGCCTCGGGGTTCGCTTCGCGAAGGCCTCAACGGGGCACGCAGCGCGTTCCGCGACCCGGTTCTCGGCGTGCTCGGAGTTGCTGTCGCCGCCGGACTCGCCTACTCGGCGGCACTCGCAGTCTTCACGCCACCCAACGACTGGGATGCGATGACATACCACCTGGCGCGCGCGGCCTTCTGGATGCAGCAGCACGCTGTTGCCTACGTTCCCGACTCGCCTGTGGCGATGATCAACGCCTACCCGCCGAACGCCGAGATCGGAGCGCTCTTCACGATGCTCCTGTCGGAGGGGGACCGCTACGTCGGTCTCGTCCAGTACGCCGCGCTGTCGGCGACCGCGATCGCGACGTACGGCATCTCCGTGTCGTGTCGGCTTCGGTCGCCGGGCGGCGCTCTTCGGCGCCCTGGTTCTCCTCACGACTCCCGTGATCATCCTCCAGGGCTCCAACGCCCTCAACGACCTCGTCGTCGGATCGTTCCTCGCTGCGGCAACGTACTTCCTCCTCGGAGAGACGAGGCGGGAGTTCGGGCTGGGCGGTCTTGCCGTAGCGCTCGCCGTCGGGACCAGTTCACGGCGCTGATCGCGTTCCCGCTCGTCGCCCTCGTCGTCCTCGCAGGGCAGCCGCGACGGCAGTGGCCGAGGCTTGCGCTTGCCGGCGTCGCCGGCGTGGCGCTCGGCTCGTACTGGCTGGTCGTCAACCTCGTGGCGACGGGCAGTCTCGACGGCGGCGCACGCGAGCAGCTCGGCCAGGACCCCGACCGGAGCCCCCAGGCCGTGCTCGCTCGTGTCATGCGACTGCTCATCAACTTCGCGGACAGCTTGGACGTGGGACGGGATGCGCTCCTCTACGCGCTGTCTGCCGCGGCGTTCGCGCTCGTCCTCGGTGCGTTGGCGTGGCGGCGGGGGCGCCGACCATGGCTGTCCCTGGCCGCTCTCGGCGCCGTCGCGTGCCTACCCTTGGTGATGCCACTGGTACGCGAGGGACTGTTCAGTGCCCACGAGAGCCTCTGGCTGGCGCTCGACGAGCCGAAGCTCGCGGTTCTCGACGCGCACCGGTCAGGCTGGCCACCCAGCAACGTCGTCTCCTACTACGGCCCGACGGGGTTCGTGCTCCTCCTCACCGGAACCTTCCTCGTCGTTCAGGGCGTGCGACGCCACGTGCTTCGCCCGTTGACCGCTGTACTGGCGAGTGCGCCGCTCGCGTTCGCGGTGCTCCTAGCACTCGCGATCGAGTACGACCCGTACCGCGGGAGGTTCTTCATGTTCCCCATTGCGCTTTCTGCGGCAACGTGGGGTGTCGTGCTGGGGCGGAGGTGGCTCGCCTGGGGGGTGGTGTCCATGGCGTCCGTGACGCTCCTCCTCACGCTCGTGCACTCGGCCGAGAAGCCTGCCGGGATCCGCTTGCTCGAGTTCTCACGCGCCAACGGGGTCTGGGGCGAGTCTCGAGCGGACGTGCAGGCGTGGGTGCGACCGGGCGATACCGCAGAGGTCGTCCGCTTCTTCGCCCGTGAGCCGTCCTCGGGACGGGTCGCCCTCCGGGTCGAGGACGACGACTGGGTGTATCCGTACTTCGGACTTGGGCTCGATCGCAAGGTCTTCTTCGTCCCCGTTGGGGCTGACCTCGACGGCTTCGACTGGCTCGTCCTGTCAGAGCTCCAGCTCGAGACGCCGGGTGCCGAATGGTCGCTCGCGCTCCTGACTGAGGACGGATGGCGCGTCTACCGTCGCGCGGTCGACGAGTAGGCGATCCCCGAGCCCCGGCAGAGCGGTCGTCCCAGATACGCCTGGACGGCCCCGTCACCGGCTCGCAGTCACGGATCGAGACGAGCTCAGGCCTCTGAGGTCCTCCATCGCCGAACTGCGAAATCCACTGCCCCAGCCGCCAGGAGAACGGCAGCCAACGCGAGAGCGAGAAACACAGCTGCACCACTCCGTCCATCGACGAGGATCGAACCGGCGAGGTCGTCGCCATTCACGATCCGTCTCAGCCAAAGGCTCGGCCGCTCGTAATCTGGAAGGAGTCGACCCGCGACAGTCGCGGAGATCATCCAGAACGCAGATATGCCGGCGACGACGAGCGTGACCTTTCTCCAGCGAAGCCACGCGTCGGCGAGGGGAAACGCCAAGAAAGGGAGGAGCAGCAGGGCACCAAGAACCGCGGACCCGGAGACCACCCGCCGAATGGGTAGTAGTACGACGCGTTGTACAACAGCATCGCAGCCGTGAGCCCTGCCACGAGGAGGGCTTCCGACCGAAGCCCACGTCGTGCGAGGCCCGGAAGACTCACGAACTGCAAGCGCTGTGATCGGTGTGAGTACGAAGAGGCCCCTGTGCGAGACAAGCAGGTCGATCAAGGCACCGATGTCCGGACGGGTTATCCCGTACAGGCCCTGATCATTGGCTCCGAGTACGTCATGACCGGTTGCACCGAGTTCCTTCACCGCGTGCGAATAACTCATCCGCAGGGGGTACCCGAAAGGCCCAGGTGTTGAACGACAAGAGCGGGATGACCCCGATGAGCGTCCCAGCGGCGAAGGAGCCGAGACGAGCGACGTGCGGCCGGCCCAAGGCGACATAGAGCGCCACCGCAGTTGCGACGATCACGGCCGGAGGCTCGACGACGATCGCGAGACCTGCAAGGACGCCGGCTCCCGCGAGCGTCCAAAGTGGACGCCACCCTCTCGCGTAGGCCGCCACGGCGAAGGCTGTGAACCCGAGAGTTGCTGCGAGGTCGTGTGCGAAGTAGCTGGTTGCGAATGGAAGCAACATCGTTCCGAGACCGAGCATCAGCGCGACCGGAGTTCCCGCTGTTCCGACGCTTTGCTCAACCGCCCACCGGATGAGAAGCAAGAGGGCAAGGAACGCCACGACAACGACGAGGTTTCCGTACCACATCGTCCTCCCGTCAACTCGGTGGGCTCCGGGTGGCGGCGATGTCGGGCTTCCTAGTGGGATCGCACCCAGACCCTTGGCAACGGCATACGAAGGCAGGCTGAACATCGCGAGTCCCGGCGCCTTTGCCGCATAGAAGTGACCGTCGACGTACGCAATGTCCCCGCTCTGGTTCAAGTGACCGTCGATGCTCGGCGTTCCATCCGCAAGCGATTGGACGAGCGAAAAGTGCGCCGTTCCGTTCCAGCCACCACTATCTGGTGTCCGCGAGGCCGCGGCGATCGCGACGAGGACGATTGCCGCGACGCCCCGCCAGGTCATGCTGCGTTTGCCGGACGTGCGGATCACGTCAGCCGCGACGCACTCTTTTCGCCCGGCTGGCTATCGCCTGTACAGCTCATTGGCCACGACCCCGAGGTTGGATGAAGTGCCTCGCGGCGGTCGGAGAGCTCGATGACGTCCCGGGTCGACGTCGGCGCTGGGTGCTCGAGCAAGGCGAGGTCGTCGCCAGTCGTGTCGTGGAGGCAGTTAGTCGGCACCTCGATGAGTCTTGCACCCTCCGCGGCGGCCGGCTGGCGGCGCTGCTTGTCCGAGCGCTATCTGACGTGAGCCGCGCGCGCCGCCGTAAGGCTGGGTGCGGCACTGGGCACAAGTTCAGGTCATCGTGCCCAAATCGGCCGGAATCGCCCGGAAATGACGGTGATCTGAGCGCAGCCCACCTAGGGCAGGAGAGCGCCAGATTTCCGCTCAACCATGCGGTTCCGACGCTCTCCACGACACGCTTGCCATGCAGAAGGTCGAGGGTTCGAGTCCCTTCATCCGCTTCCAAAGCCCCCGGTATTCGGGGGTTTCTGTTTTCTCGGCGGCGACATGTGTCCCCGTTTCCGACGGGAAGCCGCGTTGAGTCGCGCACATGGCCTTGCACCGGGGAATACACCCGACCGCCCCAACGTCTTAGCGATCAGAACGTCTGCTCTCGGGGAGTCCAGCCGTGGTGGTCTGGCCCGTCGCGGAAGCTCCCCGAGAGCGGTCACACCCGGGACGCGGAGGCGACGTGAGTCGCAGATCGCTGGGCTGGCTACTCGTTTCGATCGCGGTGGTCGTTGTCGTCCGCGCAATCGCGTTCGACCGACACTGGCTGCAAGCCGGGGAGTTCACTCTCGCGGCGGCGGCGCTCGTCGTCGGTGCGACGATCCTCATCCTCGTGAAGCCTGAGTCCGGCGACAACGCGGGACGCTAGATCGCCTGCGCCAGCCCGAATCTCTGCCTAACCCCGGGACACCAGCGAACGCATGGCTTGACCGAATCCCGTCCTAGGCTCACCGCGACCCGCTCCGCGATCTCCCACCCGGAGACGAGTTCAGTCGAGTAGTCGAGGTCTGAATCGGGGGAGTCTCGAACTCTCTGGGTAGTTCCTCCTGATGGCGTAGTTCGCGTGCTCCCGTAGCGTTGCTACCGGAACTCCTGGGCCTTGTGATCCCCCTCACGCGCCGGGCCCCGGGGCGCGCAAGCTGGAAGCCCGCCTCTCGACTTGGGGTCATGGGGCGGGTTCCCAGTCTGCGCTGGCGCAAGCAGGGTCTGAAACACCGGGAAAGATGGCGAAGCTCGGGGCCGTCCAGTGGCGAGGCCGAGCGCAATGTCGAGAACATCGACGCCGTCAGTCCTCGTCCCCCTCCACGAGGAGGGCCGCGTGGAGCCTGGCGCTCGGCCTCCGCAACATTGTGCGCCCGTCCGCACCGGCTGGACAAGGTCGGTCCAGGGATCGCCTCGATCGTCCTCTACCTGCTCTTCTCCGTCGCGTCGCTCTTCTAGTCCGGAGCGTGACGCGCTCGAGCCCGGCCGCGTACATGGCCGCTCCAGCCACGTGGCGCCGGTCGAGGTGGCCTGGCTAGGAGCCGTGCACGGCTAGGCTGCCTGGGCGCTCTCGTCCGCCAGCGCGGCAATGCGTCGGGCGAACGCGGGCGTGAGAGCAGCGTCGATCCATTCGGCGGCCTCCTTCGAGAGCATGCAGACGACCCGCTCGGCGAGATCACGCCCGAGCGCGTCCGCGAGTCTGTCGACGACCGGAGCGCGGCTTTCGCCGCTACCGCCGTCAAAGTCGGCTACGTCCCCGAGCAGGCGGTCAGAACGAGCAGTCGAAATGTCCACGAGCTGGGCGGCGCGGCTCATCTGACGATTGTCCCTCGAACCGACCGAGTTGCCATCCCTGGCGCGAGGGAACGGCTGCGCCCGAAAGAGGCACTCGACCTGCACGTTGTCGGCGCTTGGGTGCGCCGCTCGGGCCAGTTCTCCCCGCCTGCCCCGATCTCGCGCGTCCTCGACGCGGAGTGGAACCGCCCCGCCGAGAGTCACCCCATGCAGGAGAAGTATCAGCCGTGCCCGTGAGGATCAGCCCTCGGCGATGTAGTCGTTCGGCAACTGGATCTCGAACGACTGCGGCTTCGACTTGAACCTCACGAGGTCGCCGATGTTCGACCTCCGGGATGCCCGGGCAAGAACACGCTGGGTGTCCCCGGCTGAGGACACGTACCAACCGGTACCAACAGATCCCCTTGTCGTCGTTCACAAGGGATCAGTGCAGCTGGTAACCCGCCTACCCGGAACTACCGAGGAGTCAGCCGCGCTTCAGCATCCACGGGGGTCAGCAACACGATTGGAATCGGTCGCGTCGTGCGCTCCTGATAACGGGCGTACCCCGGGTGGGTCTCCGTCACGAGCGGCCACAGCCGGTCGTGCTCCTCGGCGGTCGCAGCCCTCGCCGTCACCTTCGAGGTCGTCCCACCGATCAGCACGCTCGCCCGGGATCGCGCTGGAGATTGAGCCACCAAGCGGGCGGCAGGTCGGAGCCGCCGAAGGAACCGATCACTACGAGATCACCGCCGTCCCGGAAGTAGGTGAGTGTGGCCGTCCGCGCCCTGCCTGATCGCCGCCCAGTCGTCGTGAGGAGAAGCACTGGCATCCCGGCAAGACGGCTGAGGATGCGGCCCCTGCTGATGCGGTAGGCCCGGGCATGGATACGCGACAGAGCACGGATCAGGAAGCGTCGGGCTCGCTCGCGTGTGTGGGCCACCTCAGCCACTGACACCGTGGCGGCGTCGAGCCACCAGAAGGCGAGCGGGGATGCGGCCTGGATCACTCCGAAGACGAGTCCCCACAGGGCGGGCGCACGGAGCTGCCGAGTCGATCTATGCGCTTCGAGAGCCCCGCTGACGGGGGCATCTCTCATGGCTCGACGTCGAAGCCGAACATCATTCCGCTCTCGTGATGCTCGGCAATGTGGCAGTGCGCCATCCATCGGCCCGGATTCGTGACATCGAGCAGGATGTCGACCGTCTCGCCCGTCCGTACGAGCACTGTGTCCTTCCAGACCAGGTTCGGCTCCTCGACGCCGTCGCGAGCGAGAACGAGGAATCGGCCTGCGCCGTGAACGTGAAACGGGTGTGGCATCGGATGATCGGAGTCCATCTCGTTGACGAGGCGAATCTTGACCTGGTCTCCCACCCGGAACTTCCAGTCGATCGCGGCGTTCGCTGCGCCCGTGTCACGATCGACGAGCTTCCAGCGCATGTTGGCCGGCGTCGTGAGCCGGTTCACATCGACCATGTCGTCCTCCCACTCGATGCCCTGTGCGTGCTCGTGGTCGTGGGCGGCGGGGTCCCGCGCTCTCGTGCTGCGAATCTGATCCGTGGTCGCGATGCTCGTCATGAGATGCGTGCATGTCGTGCCCCGCGTGCTCTGACGTGTCGACGAGATGTGCCGGAACGAGCTTCATGCCGCACTCCGGGCATCGATCGGGTGAGTCACTCACGACGTGTGGGTGCATCGGGCACACGTAGCTCGTCGTAGGAGCCTCGACCGGGAGGAGCTTCATCCCGCACTCGGGGCAGCGTCCCGGCTCCTCCGTGACGACGTCCGGATGCATCGGACACGTGTAGACGGCCCCCTCAGGTGTGTCGAAGTCCATCTCCGCGACGAAGGCGAGTGTCTTGTCCGGCGCTGCATCCAGGAAATTGGCCGCTCGCTTCCGCTCCGCCACAAGGTCTTCGTTCGTCCGCAGCACCGCAAACTGCTCGGTGAGCGCCGGCTCGGCTTCTTCGTCGGTCACGGCGATCGAAGCCAGTTGATAGGAGCGAGCGGGCGTTCGGTGCTCGAGGACCTGGTCGCCCGAGTGTTCGAAGAGGACGTCGACCACGACCCGCTCTGATGGCGACAGCAGGACCTCGTCGACGAAGCTCTCGTGCTCGCAGTGTCCGCTGTCACCGCCCACGAGCTTCATGCGAGCTCCAGGCAACGTCACGTTGAACACACGGGTGTTCGCCGTGTTGGTGAGGTAGAAGCGGACGACTTCACCACGCTTCGCGGTGAGCGCGAGGTCCGGCTCGCCCGAGACGAGCATGACGTTGCCAAATCGGCCCATGGCGACGTGTGTCGTCTCCGAGGCGCTGAAGCCGGCGATCTTCCCGTCTTCGACGAGGACGTCGTCCAGCGTCAGGAACAGCTCGCGGTTCACGGGCGGCCAGTAGTCCGGGTCGGCCGGGACGACATGGATGTTTCCGTACAGACCCATCTCCTGGCCGTAGTCCTCGCGGATGTGGGGGTGGTACCAGTACGCGCCGGGATCCGGAACGTGCACCTCGTAGGTGAAGGTCTCGCCGACGGGAATCGGGGCCTGCGTGTCATGCGTCCCGTCGTAGCGGTTCTCGAGCCGCAGGCCGTGCCAGTGCACCGTTGCCTCGAGGTCGCCCTCGTTCGTGACCTCGACCGTGACCGTCGCGCCTTCGGGGGCCTTGAACGTCGGCCCGGGAATCGAGCCGTTGTAGGCGAGCATTCGAACGTCCGCGTCGCCTATGCGCTTGACGACCGGCCCGATGTGAAGCTCGGTCGTATCGCCGTCTGCGAGGTCGATGACGCTGGGAGAGACCGCACGCGGAAGGCCGCTCGTGTCGGTGGGGAAGTCGCCCTGTTGGCGCTCGGTCGTTTCCTGAGTCTTCTCGTTCACGGACGTCACGCTCCTCGACGCGCTCCAGCCGCTTCGGCTTCGACCCCGGCGTCAGCGCGATCGTCTGCATTGGCGGCGATTCGTTCAGCGATGAACTCGGCATCGTCCTTGACCCACCCGAGCAGCGCCGAGCCCCGTGTGTGTTGCCAGGTCAGCCCCAGGAAGAACACACCGGGATACTCGGTGACTCCGCGTCGATGGAGCACGCGGCCATCTTGATCGAAGACCGGAATGTCGATCCAGCCGTACTCAGACCGGTAGCCCGTCGCCCAGATGACGCCATCGACATCGAGCTCGCTCCCGTCCTCGAAGGTCACTGTGCGGTGCGATGCGCCCAGGACACGCGGCTCGACCTCAACTCCGTGACGCTTCACATCACGCGTGCTCGAGCCGATCAGCGTGTCGCGACCAGTCGCACGACGCCCGATGCGCGACTCGACCGTCTTCCTGATGAGCCCCGTTCTCGCCAGCCACCAGAAGAGATCCCGTCCGAGCACTCGCTGCGGCAACGGCGTCTGCCGAGACCCGATGGCAAGGTGAACCGAGTGCGTAGCCGACAACTCCTTGGCTATCTGGAATCCCGTGTTGCCGCCGCCGACGACCACAACGGTCCCCTCGGGAACGTCGCTCGGACGCCGGTAGCCCGTGCTATGCATCTGGACGACGTCGGGCGCGAGGTCCGCAGCGAACGCAGGGACATTCGGGGCCTGAAACGGACCGGTCGCAACCACAACCTGGTCGGCATCGAGGGTGCGTGCCCCAAGGCTGAGGATGAAGCCCCCGTCTGCGGGTGCGAGCGACTGGACCGTGCTGTTGAGCTGGACTGGCAGCTCGAAGGTCGTCGCATAGCTTTCGAGATAGTCGATGACCTCGTCGCGGCCGGGATACCCATCCGGGTCGCCGGGGAACGGGAGGCCAGGAAGGCTGTCGTACCGACGCGGCGTGAAGAGCACGAGTGAATCCCAACGACTGCGCCACGCAGCTCCGATCGAATCAGACGCTTCGAGGATCGTGAAGTGTCGGCCTTCCCTCGCAAGGAAGTACCCGATTGCGAGGCCTGCCTGACCGCCCCCAATCACGGCCACGTCGAACCGATCGCCCGAGCCTCGTTCCATCTCGTTTCCCATGTCCCGCCTCACTCCTCACCACCGTCGCCTTACCTGCACCGACGCCGGGTCCATGACAGCGCTGCCCGGAGTGCATGTCCTCAAACACCAAGGTATCGAGCCATGCGATCGGATAGGCTGGGGTTCCAGCCGCTCGTGCACCTCACACCTGCGTCTGAGCGGACCGAACCTATCTACGAGGTCGACCTGCTTGTAGTGGCGGCGGCCATCATACCCGGGTGGGACGACGGCGAATCGTTGAACGCATGGGTGGTGTGACGTGAGCCAAGCCGTCACCGCGGAAACCGCGCGCACAGTCGCGACAAGCCTCTCGACCCCGGTAGATTCGACAAGTCGTCCAGCGTCCTCGTACGTCGTGGAACGGAAAGGTGGTACGAGTTGAGTCCCTCCGAGATCAAGAGAGATGTGCTTCCGATCCCCGACCAGCCGTACGGCGGGCCGGCGCCCTTCGACGCGAAGGACCCGGAGGCGAAGTTTCCGCCGATCGAGCCACTGCGGCCGCCCGACGGGGCACCGAACGTTCTTGTCGTCCTGCTGGACGACGTCGGCTTCGCAGCTTCGAGCGCATTCGGTGGTCCTTGCAGCACACCGACGGCCGAGCGTCTCGCCGGACAGGGTCTCAAGTACAACCGCTTCCACACGACGGCGCTCTGCGCGCCGACCCGAGCCGCGCTCCTCACCGGTCGCAACCATCACACGGTCGGAATGGGCGTCATCACCGAGCTCGCGACGTCGGCGCCCGGCTACAACTCGCTGCGGCCGAACACCTGCGCTCCGCTCGCGCAGACGCTGGTCATGAACGGCTATTCG
This sequence comes from uncultured Actinomycetes bacterium, assembly GCA_963705535.1. Taxonomy (GTDB): domain Bacteria; phylum Actinomycetota; class Thermoleophilia; order Gaiellales; family Gaiellaceae; genus GMQP-bins7. Next base: position 30,592 of record CAVPJY010000002.1, on the reverse strand, counting down.
ACAGCGCAGTTCGGCAAGTGCCACGAGGTTCCGGTCTGGCAGACGAGCCCGCTCGGTCCGTTCGACGCGTGGCCGTCCGGCGGCGGAGGCTTCGAGTACTTCTACGGCTTCATCGGCGGCGAGACGAACCAGTACTACCCCGCGATCTACGAAGGAACCACTCCGATCGAGCCCGACAAGACGCCCGAGGAGGGCTACCACTTCACCGAGGACATGACCGACAAGGCGATCACGTGGATCCGCTCTCAGAAGTCGCTCATGCCCGACAAGCCGTTCTTCGTCTACTTCGCGCCGGGGGCTACCCACGCGCCACACCACGTTCCGAAGGAGTGGTCCGACAAGTACAAGGGCAGGTTCGATCAGGGCTGGGACGAGTTGCGCGAGGAGATCCTCGCCCGCCAGAAGGAGCTCGGCGTCGTGCCTCCCGAGACACAGCTGACGGCGAGGCACGAGGAGATTCCCGCCTGGGACGAGATTCCCGACGACCTCAAGCCGATCCTTGCTCGCCAGATGGAGATCTACGCAGGCTTTCTCGAGCACACCGACCACCACCTCGGGCGGCTGATCGATGCGCTCGAGGACCTCGGCGTCCTCGATGACACGCTCGTCTACTACGTCATCGGCGACAACGGCGCGAGCGCGGAAGGAACGGTGCAGGGGTCGTTCAACGAGCTGATGATGCTCAATGGCGCAGCTGCACTCGAGACCACCGAGTTCATGGCGGCGCACATCGACGATTTCGGGACGCCTGCCGCGTACAACCACTACGCGGTCGGCTGGGCACACGCGATGGACACCCCGTATCAGTGGACGAAGCAGGTCGCGTCGCACTGGGGCGGGACGCGCAACGGCACGATCGTGCACTGGCCGAACGGGTTCACGGCGAGGGGCGAGGTGCGTTCGCAGTTCCACCACGTGATCGACATTGCCCCGACGGTTCTCGAGGCTGCCGGTCTGCCCCACCCGACCGTCGTCAACGGCGTCGAGCAGCACCCGATCGAAGGCGTGAGCATGCGCTACTCGTTCGACGGCGCGGCCGAAGCGGACCGGCGCGAGACCCAGTACTTCGAGATGTTCTGCAACCGAGGCATCTACCACGAGGGGTGGACCGCCGTCACGCGTCACTCGACGCCCTGGGTCATGACGCCGGAGCTGCCGGCGCTCGAGGATGACGTGTGGGAGCTCTACGACCCGTCCGACTGGAGCCAGGCACACGATCTCGCGGTCGAGATGCCGGACGAAGCTCGCCGAGCTCCAGCAGCTCTGGCTCGACGAAGCGCGCAAGTACAACGTCTTGCCACTCGACGATCGCCGTGTCGAGCGCTTCAACGCCGACCTCGCGGGGCGCCCGACGCTCGTGAAGGGCAACACGCAGCTGCTCTTCGGCGGCATGGCGCGCCTGACCGAGAACACGACCATCAACATCAAGAACAAGTCGCACGCCGTGACGGCCGAGGTGGTCGTTCCGGACACGGGTGCGGAGGGCGTCATCATCGCCCAGGGCGGCGCCTACGCCGGCTGGAGCCTGTACGCGAAGGACGGCAAGCCCACCTACTGTTACAACCTGCTCGCGCTGCAGCGTTTCAAGATCCAGGGCGATTCAGCGATCCCCGCCGGAGAGCACCAGGTGCGAATGGAGTTCTCCTACGACGGCGGTGGACTGGGCAAAGGCGGCACGGTCACGCTGTACCTCGACGGGACACAGGTCGCCGAAGGCCGCGTCGAGGGCACGGTCCCGATGGTGTTCTCCGCCGACGAGACCGCGGACGTCGGCTCTGACACGGCCTCTCCCGTCAGCGACGACTACACCAGCGCAACGAGCCACTTTTCCGGCACGGTCAACTGGGTGCAGATCGACCTCGGCGAGGACGCCGAGGACGCCGACCACCTGATCACCGCCGAGGAGCGTTTGCAGATCGCGATGAACCGCCAGTGAGGCCGTGAGCGGAGAAGGCTGCTGCGCACCGTCGCGGCAGGGCGGGGAGACATCCACGAAGGCGTTCCCGGCCATGGCCGGGAACGCCTCGCTGGACGGAATGGTGCTCCTCGGAGGCGGACCGTTCGCGATGGGTGCCGAGGACGCGTGGGCGTATCCGGGCGACGGCGAAGGCCCCGTTCGCGACGTGCGCGTGGGCAGCTTCTGGATCGACGCGTGCGCAGTCTCGAATGCCCAGTTCGCTCAGTTCGTGGATTCCACGGGTTTCGCGACCGAGGCCGAACGGTTCGAGTGGTCATTCGTCTTCGCTGGCTTGCTCCCCGACGACTTCCCGCCGACGCAGGCGGCTGCGCAGGCGCCGTGGTGGCGCAAGGTCGAGGGTGCGGACTGGCGGCATCCGGAAGGCCTCCAGTCGAGTGTCGACGAACGGCTCGACCACCCCGTCGTTCACATCTCCTGGAACGACGCCCAGGCGTACTGCGCCTGGGCAGGAAAGAGGCTCCCGACCGAGGCCGAATGGGAGTTCGCAGCACGCGGGGGGCTCACGCGACACGTGTTCCCATGGGGCGACGAGCTCGAGCCGAACGGCGAGCACCTCATGAACGTGTGGCAAGGGGACTTCCCGGGTGCGAACACCATCGCCGACGGCTACTACGGAACCTGCCCGGTCGACGCGTTCCCCGCCAACGGGTTCGGCCTCTACAACACCACCGGCAACGTCTGGGAGTGGACGGCCGACTGGTTTCATCCGTCGTACCGGGAGCGCGATTCGTCCGTCGACCCCAAGGGGCCGCCCAGAGGCACGAGCAAGGTGCAGAAAGGCGGGTCCTATCTCTGCCACCACTCGTACTGTCGGAGGTACCGGATCGCCGCGCGCAACGCCAGCACACCCGACAGCTCGACGGGCAACGCGGGCTTTCGCTGCGTGCAGGACGACTAGCCACCAGGCGGCTTGGTTCATGGCGGGTGGCGCCGGTCGTTCTCGATTGACGCGTTTCAGGGCTGCGGTCGAATGCGCAACACACGGCCTGTGTCGTCACGGACCCAGATCGATCCGAAGCCGACCGCCAGGCGGATCGGGATTCCCCCGACCGGCAGCCGCGCGACGATGCGCCCGGAGCGTGGGTCCACGCGGTCGATCGTCTTCCGCTCGATGTCCGCCACCCAGAGCGTGCCGAAGCCGAGCGAGAGACCGATCGGGCGCAGGAAGCCGGTCACTTTCCGGGTGAGCTTCGTCGTTCGCGGGTCGATCCGTGTGACGACACTGCCGCGACTGGCGCCCGAGGCCCAGACCGCGGTTTCGTCGGCGACCACGAACCCGCAGTGCAGCGCCGACAGCTTGGTCGTCCCGGTGACCTCGTTGGTCGTCGGATCGATCCGAACGATGGTGCGCAGGTTGGGGACGGACGCCCAGAGCGCACCGCCGCCGGCGGTCACTGCCGCACCATCGGAAGCTGCTCGCTTGGGACCGAGTCGGATCGTCGCCACGACCTCGTTGGTCGCGGGATCGATACGGGACACGCTCGGGCCGCCGGCGTTCGCCACCCATACGGCGCCCGGCGTGACGGCAACCGCGGTGGGTAGCGAGCCGACGCGAATCGTCGCCGTGACGCGATTGCTGGACAGGTCGACGCGCGAAACGGTGTCGTCGGAGGCCCGCGGCACCCACACGGCACCGTTGCCAGCTGCAGGCTCGCCGCACACGTACGGCGGGCACGCCTGGACCGTGGCGATCTTGATGCGAGCGGCAACGGCATTCGACTGTGGATCGATCCGGACGAGCATCGAGTTCGCGTCGGTCACCGACCAGACCGCGCCTTCGCCGAACGCGAATCCGCCAAACCCTTCGGGAATTCGAATCGTCGCGATGACCTTGCCGCCGCGTGGGAGGGTCTTGCTCGGCGCCGACGCACTCGCCGACGCTGCGACGGCCACCGCGACTGCGCAGACGAGCGAGCGGCGCTCGCCACGGTGATACGACTGCGCCTGTCTCATTTCTCCTCCTCGATGGTGTTCGGCCACTGCTTCCACGCGGTCGATCGAAGCAGCGTCGACAGCGCTGCACATCGGGGATGCCCCCGAGGCCGGATCGCGAACCAGGGAGAACCCCTGAGTCGGAGGTCGGTATCAGTCCTGCGGCTCGATGCGCAGCACCCGGTCGACCTCGTCGTTGACCCAGATCGCACCGAATCCGGCGACCAGCTGGATGGGCGTCCGCCGACCGGGAGCCTCGCCAGGACCGACCAGTAGCGGGGTCGAGTCGATCGATGCTGGCCGAGAGGAGCGACGCGACCCACAGAGAGCCGTGGTCGAGCGCGAGCCCGATCGGATGCGGCTCACCGTCAACCGTGGTCGTCAGCCTGCTCGTGCGGGCGTCGACTCGAGCGAGCGCGTCGGCGCAGCCACCACCCGCTGACCAGACTGCAGTCGCGTCCGACACCAGGAACGCGCAGGGGGAGTACGGGACCTTCACGGTACCGGTGACGGCGTTCGTCGCCGGATCGACGCGGACGAGCGCGTTGTTGTTGGGGACGGCGACCCAGACTGCATCGTCGCGCGCGGTTATCGACATGTGCTCTGCGCAGCAGGCCGCTCGCGGCCCGACGCGGATCGTCGCCACCACGCGGTTCGTCGCGGGGTCGATGCGTGATACGCCGGGACCGCCGATGTCTGCGACCCAGACTGCGTCCCGCGACACCGCGAGCCCCGCGGGTTGCCGCCCGGCAGCGATGGTTGCCGTCACCGTGTTCGTCGACGGGTCGATGCGCGACACGCGGTCTCTTCCGACGGTGTGGGAGACCCAGACGGCTCCGGCGCCGGCCGCTACGGCGTCGCCGGGGCCGATGAGCTCTACTCGTGCCTCGATCGTGTTCGTCTGCGGGTCGATCCGCAAGAGTGTCGATGTCGTTTCGTTCACCACCCAGAGGGCGCCCTCCCCGGCCGCAAGCGCGCCTCCCCCGGGTGGAACGGCGATCGTGGCGACCACCTTTCCGCCGCGCGGCAGCGCACTGACGGCTGCCTCGTCGGGCTCGGCGCCCGAGACGACGACGGTGCGAGACGGAGCTAGCGAGGGTGACGAGTCGATGCGGGTGACGGTGTTCGACGCGAAGCTGCTGACCCAAACGGAGGTCCCGCCGGGAACGATCGCGAACGTCGCGCCCTCGACCGACGGTGCAACGCGAATCGACGCACCGACCTTCCCGCCCGAGCGGGCGTCGATCCGGGACACGGTCCCGTCCTCTGCGTCGGTGACGAATACCGAGCCGCCGGCTGCCGCCAGCCAGGACGGCGTGCCCCCGACGTGGGTCGATGTGCCGATGGCGCGAAGCGTACGCGGATCCAGGTGTGCGATCTCGCCGGTCTCCCGGTCCGCGTACCAGACGCTTCCGGCCGCGACGACGATCCCGACGGGAAAGCCGCCGACGTCGACGCGCGTGACGGCGCGCGTTTCCGGATCGATCCGCAGCAGCTCACCATCGTCGGCGGCCGTCACCCACACGTACCCGTCACCTACCGCCACGTCCAGGGTTCGGCCGGACGACAGCCGGAGCGGCGGCGCGGTTGGGGCAAGCGTCACCGGATCGAGACGGAGGAGCACGCCCGGCCTGACCTCGAGCGCCCAGAGGTGACCGCGACTCAAGGCGAGGTGGTCGACCGGTCCGTCGAACCCTCGCCGGACGACGACATCGCCCGTACGCCAGTCGGCCGAGAACAGGAGGCGTCCACCGAACTCGTCCTGACCGACGTGCCGGACCGAAGCGATCAGCCTGTTCCCCGCCCGCGTCACGTAGGACGCCTCTCCGCCCACCGAGATCCTCCGCTCGACGATGCCCGTGGCGAGATCGAGGCGAAGCAGAGGCTTGTCGCCCACAGGTTGACCTGGCGCGTCGCGATTGAGCGCCAACCAGACTGCATCCTCTCCGGCAGCCAGCCAACCCGGGTGGCTCGGCACCTGGAGCGTGGCAGTCACTCCCCGCGTTGTCGCAGCGTCGCCCGAGTCGCGTGTGGCGAGCAAAGCCGACCCCACGCTCGCCACGACCACAGACGACACGATGACCGCGATCCGAAACCAACGGAGCCTCGTGTCGCTCGCCGGCGGCGAGGCTGTGTTCATGCGATTCATCATTCCACGGGCCGAACGGCACTCCATCGTTGACGGCGCAATTCCAGGGAAAGCCCTGAGCTGCTGCCACAACATCGTGTGCGACGATTGCGACGTGGCGAAGCGCGTGCTGATCGTCGACGACCACGAGCCGTTTCGCGCTGTTGCCCGGGAGCTTCTGGAGGCTGCCGGCTATGTCGTCGCCGGCGAGGCAGTCGACGCCGCGGGAGCTCTCGCAGCCGTCGCTGTCGAAGCCCCCGACGCCGTGTTGCTCGACGTGCAGCTCCCGGACCGCGACGGCTTCTCGGTCGCGATGGCGCTTGCGGCCGCGGGCGGGCCGGCAGTCGTGCTGATCTCCTCGCGTGAGGCGGAGGACTACGGCCGGCGGATCGAGGCCTGCGGGGCGCGGGGTTTCATCCCGAAGTCGAGGCTTGTCCGCTGCAGCGTTCGCCTCTCTCGTCGAGTGATGTCGTCGATCACCGTCACCGCCTCGCAAACTCGAAGAGCGCTCCGGGATCCGGTGCTCCTCGTACCTGCGGTCGTGGGTGCAGGCCTGGCGGTCGGCTGGCTCGGGGTCGACGCGGGCGTCTCGGGAACCCGTGTGGCTGCGGACCTCGCACTGTCCTGGGCTCTCGTCGCGGCTTCCCTCGTTGCGCGAGAGCGTGCCCGCTGGCGTCGATCGAGAGCCCTGCTCGCCGCCGCCGCCTTCGCGCTTCTGGCCGCAGATCTTCAGTGGGCGAGCTCGCACGTCCTGTGGACCCTCGGCTTTCTGTTCGCGGCGCTATGGGCGGCGCTCCTCGTTCATTTCGTGCTGGCGTTTCCGGAGGGTCGTCCTTGGTCGGGCGCCGCCTGGGTCGCGATCGTGGGCGCCTATTCGGCCGCGGTCGGGGGCCAGCTCGTCGGCGCGTTCGTGCTTCCCGACTCGCAGGATGTGCTCTCACTCGTTCCGGGGCGAACGGCGACCGACGTCGTCGACCGCGCGCAAGGAGTCCTGGGCATTGCCGTCGGTGTGGCCGTGCTCTTACTGATCGTGAGGCGCTTGCTCGTTCTGCGTGGCCCCGCCCAGCGAGCGCAGGCGCCGGTGCTGATCGCCGTCGGCCTCACCGTCTCCGCGGCTGTGCTCTCGTTGGGCTGGGTCATTGCGACCGACGAGGGCGCTGCGACGTTCGAAACGATCGTTCGGGTTGTCGCGCTCCTCATTCCACTCGGGGTGATCACGGGAATCGCCTGGTCGCAGATGCGGCGGCAGGTAGCGTCGGAACTCGTCGTCGAGCTGCACACAGAGGGGGCAATCGGCCTGCGCGACCGCCTTGCCCGGGCGGTGGGTGACCCAACGCTCGAGGTTGCGTATCGGCTGGACGACGGGCGCTACGTCGACGCAACGGGCCAGCCCAGGGAGTTGCCGCCGGGCCCGAATCGGGCGATCACGCTCGTGACCGCACGGGGCGAGGAGGTCGCCGCGCTCGTTCACGATCCGGCGTTGCTCGACGAGTCGGCGCTCGTCGAATCCGTCCGCGCGACGGCCGGGCTCGTGCTCGAGAACGAGCGCCTGGCGGCCGAGGTGCGGGCGCAACTCGCGGAGGTGCGCGCGTCGCGGGCTCGGATCATCGCCGCAACGGACGCGGAGCGGCGGCGGATCGAACGCAACCTCCACGACGGGGCTCAGCAGCGGCTGGTCACGCTCTCGCTCCTGCTCGGCACCGCTCGCGGTCAGGCGGTCGACTCGGACGTGCTCGCGCGCGCGCAGGATGAGGTCGAGGAGGCGATCGTCGAGCTGCGGGAGCTCGCCCGCGGGATCCACCCGACGCTTCTCCGAGAGGAGGGGCTCGAGGCGGCGGTCGAGGCGCTTGCCCGCCGGACGCCGTTGCCGGTCACGGTGGAAGGATCCGTCGGGGATCGGCTGCCCGACTCGGTCGAGCTCGCCGCCTACTTTCTCGTCTCGGAAGCCCTGACCAACGTTGTCAAACATGCGTCGGCCTCGGAGGCCACGGTTCGCTTCGGGCGGGAGTCAGGCACGCTTCGGGTCGTCGTAGTGGACGATGGGATCGGCGGTGCGCGCGCGGCTGCCGACTCGGGCTTGGCAGGCCTTCGTGACCGGTTGGAGGCGCTCGACGCGCAGCTCGTCGTCGAGAGCGAGCCGGGCTGCGGCACGAGCATCAGCGCCGAGATCTCATGCGGGTCGTAGTCGCCGACGATGCGGCGCTGATCCGCGAGGGGGTTGCACACCTACTCCTGGAGAACGGACTCGACGTCGTCGACCAGGTGAGCGACGCGGATGCGCTCCTGACCAGCGTTCGTGACCGGCGCCCCGACGTCGCTCTCGTCGACATCCGCATGCCTCCCACGTACACCGACGAAGGGCTCCGTGCCGCGCGCGTGATTCGGTCTCGGTTTCCGGAGACGGCGGTCCTCGTGCTCTCGCAGCACCTCGAGCCCGCGTATGCGCTGCGGCTCGTCGAGGAGAAGCCGGAAGGGGTCGGCTACCTGCTGAAGGAACGTGTCGGCCGCGTCCAACAGCTGCTCGACGCGATGCAGAGGGTCTCGGCCGGCGAGTGTGTCGTCGACAGAGCGGTCGTCGACGAGTTGCTCGCCCGACGCCGTCAGGTCGATCCCATGGCCGAGCTCACACCGCGTGAGCGAGAGATCATCGCTCTGATGGCCGAGGGCCGATCGAACCAGGGCATCTGCCACGCGCTCTGGCTCAGCCCGAAGACCGTCGAGACCCACATTCGGAGCGCCTTCGCGAAGCTCGGGATCAAGGAAGCGCCCGAGGACAACCGCCGCGTACTGGCTGTCCTCACCTACCTGCGTCGTTGACGTGGATCGATACGGCGAGGAAGTGGACGTGGGCCACCTCCGGGCGCCGGTCTCGGTCCGAGGGTCGACTGCCACTCGAGACGTGGGGATGGTCGTGGTGGCGACGACGTTTAGAGAGCGGGCTAGAGGCTATGCTCTCTTCTGACCCGCTGCCGTCGACTGAAGCGGGCTGCAGTGACAACGAGGGAGGTAGGTCAGATGCGCAAGGTACTCGCAGCATCTGCGGCATTCCTCAGTCTCGCACTCCTCACGGTCGTGGTCGGTGCCGCGACAGCGCAGGCGAGGTCCGAGAAGAGCGCCCAGGTACAGACGGTGACACTTTCGGGCTGGTCGTCCTCGCCCGAGGAGAACGATCTCCTCACGCAGGTCGTCGCCACGTTCAACAGGACGCACCCGAACATCAAGATCGACTACTCGGTCATCCAGGGTGACTACCCGACGGCGATGACGGCGCGCTTTGCCGCTCACAACCCGCCCGACGTCTTCTACGTCGACTCGAGCAAGTTCCCGGAGTGGCGGAAGCAGGGCGTGCTGCAACCGCTGAACAGCTACATCACGAAGAGCAAGTACAACACGGCCGCGTTCATCCCGGGTCTGCTCAACGCGTTCAAGACCGGGAAGTCGGTGTACGGGTTCCCGAAGGACTGGTCGCCGCTCGCGATGGAGATCAACCTGTCGATGCTGACCGCCTCGGTGCCGACGGTGCCGACGACCTGGGCCCAGCTCCGCGCGACCGCCCAGAAGATGGCATCGTCGAACGCGGTGCCGAACGGCAAGCCCATCTGCCTGCCCGCGGACTGGGCTCGCATGCTCCCGTTCGTCTTCCAGAACGGAGGCTCGCTCGCGAACGTGCAGGCGCCGGCGGTGGCCGCAGCCGTCAACTACTACGTCGGCCTGATCAAGAGCGGTCTTGCCGCGACGCCGGACAAGCTCGGCGCAGGGTGGTGCGGTGAGGCGCTCGGCAAGCAGACGGCCGCCATCATCTTCGAAGGGAACTGGGCGCTGCCGTACATGAAGTCCACCTTCTCGCAGGTGCGGTACGGGGCGTTCCCGATGGTCAAGGGCAAGACCGGCGGAAACCTCGGCTTCACGGTGTCCTACTCGATGGCCAAGGACGCGAAGAACAAGGCAGGCAGCCTGGACCGTCCTCAGCTGGCTCACGGGCAAGGCCGGGCAGAGAGCTCTGGATCTCGAAGGGGCTCGCACTGCCTTCGCGCACGGATCTGAAGCCGGTCGGCGGGCGCAAGGCGTTCCTCGCCGCAGCGCCGTTCGTCGCACGGTTGGGGCTTCCCCAACTTCTCGGACACGTACACGCTCATGAACAACGACCTGCAGGCCGTGATCGCCGGCAGCAAGACGGTCGCGCAGATGTTGGCCGACGTTGCAGCGTCCCTGAAGAAGTAGTAAGCATGCTCGGATCCCCTTCCGTGCGGACGAGCCGCACGGAAGGGGATCACCGACTCCCTGGATGACGACCGCAAGCGAGACGACTCCGCCCCCGAGACGCGGCTCTCTCTTCGGGGCGCGCCTTCGTGAGGCCGGCTGGGGCTACGCCTTCGTTCTCCTCCCGCTGGCGGTATTCGGAGTCTTCTTCATCTATCCGCTCGGGTACGCGGTCTACATCAGCTTCTTCGAGTGGGGCATCCTCGGGAAGATCCAGAGCGTCGGGACGCAGAACTACCGGGACGCTCTTCGACGACCCGGTCTTCCACAAGGCGATCAAGAACACGGTCCAGTACGCAGTGGTCGTCGTCCCCCTCGAGATGGCTCTCGGTCTGCTGATGGCGCTCGTCATCAACCAGAAGATCCACGGCAGGGCGTTCTTCCGCTCGGCGTTCTACTTCCCGTCCATCGCGTCGTCAGCCGCGATCGCCGCGATCGCGATCTTCATCCTCAACGCGAACGGCCTCCTCAACGCGATCATCGGCGGGAACCGTTCCTGGTTCGGCGACCCGAGCACCGCCCTCTGGGCGATCACCGGCCTCAACGCCTGGACGACGGCCGGCACGGTGATGCTCTTCTACCTCGCAGCGCTGCAGTCGATCCCGACGGACGTCTACGAGGCCGCAGCCCTGGACGGCACCAGCACCTGGCGGGCGTTCTGGAAGATCACGTTCCCGCTGCTGAAGCCCGCGCACTTCTTCGTGCTCGTCGTCTTCGGCATCGGAGCCCTGAAGATCTTCGACCAGGCCTTCATCGTCTCGAACGGCACCGGAGGGCCCCAGAACTCGACGTACACCGGAGTGCTCTACATCTATCTCAAGGCGTTCCACGGCTCCGACTTCGGAGTCGCCGCCTCGGCCGGCGTCGTCATGTTCGTCGCCATCTTCCTCCTGACCGTCGTCCAGCGCGCGACGATCGGCCGGACGGAGGTGTGGTGATGAACGAGACCGCGGTCGCACCCGCTCGAGACCGTCGTCCCGCCCCGGGCCCGGTCCGAGGTCGTCGGCAGGATCGTCCTCTACCTCCTGCTGGTCGCCATGGCGCTCCTCTTCTTCACGCCGTTCGTCTGGTCGATCGCGACGTCGTTCAAGACGCTGCCGGACACCGCGAACTTCAACTTCATCCCACACCCGTTCACGACGGCGGCGTGGAAAACGGTGTGGACGAAGTACGACTTCGACCGCTACATCCTCAACAGCCTCTTCCTCGCCGTCACCGTGACCGTGCTGAACGTGTTCCTCGCCGGGCTCGGCGGCTACGCATTCGCGCGGCTGCGCTTTCCCGGGCCGCGAGCTCCTCTTCCTGCTCGTCCTGGGGACGTTGATGATTCCCGACCAGTTGCGCCTGATCCCGGTCTTCGTGCTGCTCGTGGACTGGGGCCTCTACGGAAGCTTCACGGGCTACATCCTCATCAGCCTCGTCTCCGCCGTGAACCTCTTCTTCATGCGTCAGTACTTCCTCACCATCCCGAGGGACTTCGAGGAGGCGGCGAAGCTCGACGGGGCCGGCTACTTCAAGACCTTCTGGCGCGTCATGTTGCCGCTGGCTGCGCCGGCGATCGCGGCGCTCGCGATCCTCCAGTTCCAGGGAACCTGGAACGACTTCTTCTGGCCGCTCATCATCTTCGGCCAGGGCAACGCCGACCACTACACGGTGCAGCTCGGGCTCGCGACGTTCAGCTTCCAGTACGGCACGCTGTGGCCCGAGCTCATGGCCGGCAGCCTGATCGCGATCGCCCCGATCCTGCTCATCTTCCTCATCTTCCAGCGCTACTTCATCGCCGGGGTCACGGCCGCGGGGGTCAAGGGATGAGGCTGCGGGAAGCCATGTGGCTCGCGTTTCGCGACTTCTACGCCAACTCGTGGCGCCTGGTGCCGGTCAACGCCGCTCTCGGCGCCGTGCTCGTGGCCGGCTTCGTCGCGACGCTCGCCGTGCCCGCTGCGACGATCGTGGTTCTGGCGGCCGGGCCGATCACGGCCGCCCTCGTCCATTGCGCAGTGACGCTCGTGCAGACGGGGAACCTGGCGCTCAGCGACGGCTGGGACGGGCTGCGCCTCCACTGGCGCCGCGGCCTCGCGCTCGGCGCGGCGGGAGTGGGGCTGACCGCTGCTCGGCGTTCTCGCCGTTCGCACGTACGCCTCCGCGTCGCTGTGGCCGCTCGCGATGCTCACGCGTCTACGTCTTCGTCCTGCTCGGCATCTACCAGCTCGTCCTCTGGACGCTCGCGATCGCCCAGGCCGAGCGGCCTCTCCGTTCGGTTGCGCGCGAGGCGCTCCTGCGTCGTGGGGCGGCGGCCGGGCGGCATGGTCGTCCTCGGGCTCGCGCTCCTGCTCGTGAACGCCGTCGGGGTCGCCGCGGCAGTGATGCCCTTCCTGACGCTGACGCGTCGCCTACACCTTTCTCACCGCGGCGCACTTCCTGCTCGAGCCGACTCCCGAGGACGCCGTCTGATGGCGACGATCGCATTCGAGCACGTCACGAAGCGGTTCGACGAGACCGTCGCGGTCGACGATCTCAGCATCGACGTCGCCGACGGCGAGTTCCTCGTCCTCGTCGGCCCCTCGGGGTGCGGCAAGACGACCGCGCTCCGCATGCTCGCGGGGCTCGAAGACATCTCGTCCGGGCCGGATCCTGATCGGGAACCGCGTCGTCAACAACGTCGCGCCCGGTAAGCGGGACATCGCGATGGTCTTTCAGTCCTATGCGCTGTATCCGCACATGACCGTGTTCGACAACCTCGCGTTCGGGCTCCGCAACAGGAAGCTGCCGAAGAGCGACGTCGACAGGCGTGTGAAGGAAGCGGCGGAGATCCTCGAGCTGGGCGGGTTGATCAAGCGCAAGCCGAAGCAGCTCTCGGGCGGGCAACGACAGCGCGTCGCCCTCGGCCGCGCGATCGTGCGCGAGCCCGCCGCGTTCCTCATGGACGAGCCCCTGTCGAACCTCGACGCGGCCCTGCGTGTCCAGACGCGGGCAGAGATCCTCAAGCTCCAGGACCGCCTCGAAACGACGACGATCTACGTGACGCACGATCAGATCGAGGCGATGACGATGGGCGACCGGATCGCCGTGATGAACATGGGCGTCCTGCAGCAGATCGGCGCGCCGAAGGACCTCTACACGCGTCCCGCGAACACCTTCGTCGCCACGTTCATCGGGTCGCCCGCGATGAACCTCCTCCCCTCCGCGGCGCTCGGCGGCGGAATCGGCGGCTCCGGGCAGCTCGTCGGCTTTCGGCCCGAGCACGTGCAGCTCGGAGACGGCAAGCCGGACTGCGCGCACTGCGACGCCACGGTCGAGGTCGTCCAGTACCTCGGGGACGAGCAGCTCGCGTACCTGCGGCTCGGTGACGCCGAGGTCGTCGCCAAGCTCCCCCTCGACGCACGGCTCGAGCCGGGCCGCCAGGAGCGGTTCGCCGTGCCGTTGCACGACCTGCTGCTCTTCGACGCAGAGAGCGGCGCTGCGGTCGGCTCTGCTGCCTGACGGTCCGTCCCATCGCGGGAGGCGGCTATCGAACAATCAGCGAGCGCATGTCGAGCGCGTCGCCGAGCGTTGCGCTCGCCGCGACGCACTCGATCCCAAGGTTCGCTCGACACCGCTGGCCGGGAGTCGGCGGGGCGCGACGCTCTCAGCCCGAGGGGGGTGATGAGCCGGCGGTAGGCGGCCCGGCTGCGCGGCTTGTTCGCGAGATCCCACGGCGACCCGGCGTCGCCGTTGAAGTAGGAGAGGAGCTCGATGTGCCCGTGGCCCTTCACGAAGGTCGCCATGCGCTCGACGAAGGCGGGGTCGTCGATGCCCCAGAGCCCCCACTCGGCGATCGCGTAGGGCTTGTTCCGATGGGCCGCGTACAGGTCGTCGTTCGCGTCCCAGGCCGCCTTGTACCCCTGGTCGTAGAGGTCGTTCGCGACGACGTCGACGTACCGGTCGCCGGGGTAGTACGCGTGCGCGCGGTTGGCCGGGATGTCGGGGTTGCCGTAGCCCTGCGGGTTCCAGACGATCCGCGCTTCCGCGACGGGAAGGTCTCCGGTCACGCCGGGGAGGCCGAGCTTCCGGAGACGGGCATTGATCTGCCTCGCAGGCCCGCCGTGCGCGATCAGAGCGATCCGGGCGAACGCCTTCCGGAACGCGGCGGTCGAGTAGCGCGGCCCGCGTGAGGAGCCGTCCCGGTTGAACGCGCAGTACTCGTTCCAGGCGCCGTTCATCTCGGGCATCGGCCGGACGTACACGCGCTGCCCGAACTCGGCGATCGCCCCGTTCAGTGCCAGCAGGAACGTGTCGCCCTTGCCCTGGGCGATGTCCAGCGGGGTGACGATCCCGCCGGTCTTCACGGCGAGCATCGGCACCGGAGCATGGTTGGCGATGACCTTCGCGATCGACTGCGGCTGGTGCCAGCCGATGAACGAGTGGCGCACGGACGTCTGCTGCCCGGTGAGGCGCGCGAAGCGCGGGGCATCCCCGGCGAGACCGAGTTGCGTCCGGGTGACGTGAGCCGCTTCCGGCGATCCGGACGCGCCGGGCGCCGCCCACGCCACGAGCACGGCGCTGACTCCTGCCGCGACGAGCCGGAGACCGGTGCGCATCGCAGCGAGAGTAGGTCTCGGGCCGCGGCGAGTCAATGTCCCGCAGCGGCTCGCTCGCCGTGCGCCGCCGCCAGGGCTGGCGGCTCAGGCGTGCTCCGGGACGACCTCCTCGCGCGTCCGGCCGCGCTTGCCGGCCTCGCCGGCTATCGAGATGACGACGGCGCCGCCGAGCGCGAGGACGAGGCCGACGATCCCGAGCACGATGTGCCAGCCCGGCCTGCTCCAGCGCTCGTCGAGCAGGAGCGTCCCGATGAGAATGCCCACGACGGGATTGGCGACGGACACCGTGGCGACGGAAGGCGCGAGCTTTCCGGTGGCGAGCGAGACCTGCTGGAGCACGAACCCGAGGACGCCGACGATCGCCAGGACGTACGGCTCCCAGTGCGAGAGCATCACGTCCACACCCTCGTGCAGGTAGTCGAGGGTCGGCTTCGTCAACGAGGCCGAGAGTCCGAAGAGGATTCCGGCCACGGTGCCGTAGACGGCCGCGCGCGTCGTGGCCGTGGCCCCCTCCCGGCCGCCGAGCACCAACAGCACGGCGCACAGCGCTCCGAGCACCGCGATCGCGATCGCCCACTCGCGACCGGGTGCGTTCTCGTTGCCCCCTGCGGGGTCGGCGAAGTAGGTGAAGAGGGCGAGGCCGAGCACGATCACTGCCGCGCCACCGATCTCCCGGTGTCCGACGCTCTGTCGAGTCAGGAAGTACCCGAGCGGGAGGGCGAACACCACGGTGGTGACGAGGAGCGGCTGCACGATCGAGAGCCGGCCGCGGTCGAGCGCCGCCGCCTGGAACAGGTATCCGGCGAGCAGGGCCACGGTCCCGACGAGCCACGCCGTCTGGCGTACGAGCCGGAGCAGAGACTCGGGGCTGCCCAGGGAGATGCCGCCGAGCTCGAGCGCGCCCTTCTGCTGGAGCGTTGCCGCCAGCGCGAAGAGGAAGGCGGCGATCAGAGCAAGTGTCGCGGCCACGTCCTGCGCTACCCGAGGACGGTCGTCACGAGGTCGGGTGCGTAGGGTGCATCGCGCGTGACCCTAGACCGTCACCCGCGGCGAGACAAGACGGATCGACGCGTGCGTGTGACGAGTCGGGGTCGCCGCTGCTAGCTCGGCACCGGCGTGGGCACCTGTGAGACACCGGTTCGCCGGTAGACGCCCTCCTCGCGTGCGAGCAGGCCCTCGTCCACGAGGAAGCGCCGAAGCGACGCGACGTCGTCGTAGACGCCGAGCAGGATCCGGTTGACCTCCTTCTCGCCGTACTCCCTGCCGGGCTCGAAGCGGCTCGCGACCCACTCCAGGACGAGCCGGCGCTTCGCATCGCGCGCCGGGAGCGCGCGGAGCCGACCGTCCTCGCTGACGAAGTTGCGGGCGACGGCTGCCTGCTCCGGCGTCGCGCCCGCGAGCGTCGCCCTGCGGCGTGGGGTGGAGGACGCACGAGCGGCGTCGGCGAGGACGCGCAGGTCGACCTCGAACCCTGTCTCCTCCTCGCGCACGAGGCGGGCACCGAGGAGGCGCGCGAGCGCTCGAGCAGCCTCGTCCTCGGCCAGCCCGGCGCGCGCCGCGACGTCGTGGACGGTCGACGCGCCGAGCGCGACCGCCGCGAACGCACGCATGCGCTTCTCGTCGGCGAGCCTCCCGAGCACGAGCGCCGGTGGAGGAGCCGTGGGCATGGAGGAACGGTATCTCCCCGCGACAGGCCGGCGTCAGAGCTCGACGCGACGTTCCTCGAGACGGCGCGCCGAACGTCGTCGACGAGACGCTCAGGCGCCTTCGGTGCCGGCGAAGAGCGCCTGGAGGTCGAGCGAGGGTGCGTGCGCGTTGGTCGCGAGCGAGACGTACCGCCGTGCCAGCGCATCCTTGGCGGCGCCGAGCACCGTGCTGACCAGGCCGAGCGCCGCGGCGAGCTCCGCCGGCTCGAGCTCGGCGAAGACGCGGCTCCACGTCGCCTCCTCGAGCGCGTTGAACGCGGTCTGCACCTCGGCGAGGTCGTACCCCGCGTTGAAACGCTCCTCGGCGATCCGTTCCGCATAGCCGAGCAGCGCGCCGAGGTCGCGCTCCTCAACGGCCCGCAGCATGTGGTCGTACAGCGCCTCGAGCCGCTCGCGCACGGTTTCGGAGCCCGCGGACTGGTAGTGCCGGCTGTGGGCTCTCAGGAGTGCCGTCTCTGCGTCGTCGACGATCTGTGACCGGCTCTTCGACAGGAGCTCGACGACCCTGGCCGTGCGCGCGCCGTCCTCGGTCATCTCCCTGAGCTTACGGATGTCCGAGCTCGGGCGGCGTGCGACTCGTGCGCCGCGTCGCCCGGACTGGGCGACGCCGTGCCGGCGGCCAACCGGTGCGGACGAGGGAGTCGTGGAGCCGCTCGAGGGCGAGCCCGTATCCGGCCCAGAGCGGGAAGTAGTCGAGGCGCACGAGGCCGTGCACGCCGAGACCGGCAACGCCGTAGTCCCAGGGGGCGTGGCCGAGGAGTCTGCGGAGGAGCCGGCCACTCGCGTACTCGGCGGCCAGGATTCCGGCTCCGTAGAGCGCGGCGCGAGCCAGGACCGGCTGCGGACGAAGACGATCGTGGAGCGGCTCGAAGAGCGGCTGCGCGAGAGCGTAGACGGGGACGTTCAGCAGGCTGCTCGGACGGCGGCGTCCGGTGTGGGCCCAGACGAAGAGTGAATCAGCCGCCCAACCCACGAGGCCGTAGACGAGGAAGCGCAGCGCAGACGGGACGGGCCGTCGTCTCATGCTCGTCTCGTCGCGCCCGGCGAGGTCAGCGTCGTGTCGTCAGCCGCTCGACCTCGCGGTCGATGTCCGCTTCCGTTACCGGCTGCGTGAAGTACGCCCTGAGCGCCGCGATGCCGACCAGCAGGAGGCCTCCGAGCGCAACCCAGAAGATCCACGGGTTCCAGTCACCCGGATTGCTCTGCTCGCTGAACCGCTCCGGCCAGCCGTCGGCGTTCAGGTACTCGGTCAGGGCCCAGACCGGTGTGAGCACGAGCATGCCGAGCACGTACACGGAGAGGTAGAGCTTGAACTTCCGCACGTTCTCGAGATGCCGGTGCGCGATGCGCCGGAGCTCCTCGTCGTGCGTCGGAGCCGCCGGCAGCGCTTCGGTCGTGACCAGACCGTTCGTCGTGGTCGTGTCCGTGGGCACGGTGATCACCTCCTCACACGCCGACCCGAGCATCGCGTGCGGCATCGCGCGCGCCATCCGGGTTTTCGCGGATCCCGCCGTCCTCTTCGGTCGCGCGTCGCGGGCTTTCCACGCTCTTCGCGGCGCCGTAGAGTCCGCTGCATGGCCAGCGAGGCGGTAGGGTCGCCGTCGGTAGCTGCGGCGGCCTTCGACAATCCCGAGGCGTACATCGCCCGCGACCGGCGGCGTGCGCTCGCGTCGGGCGTCGAGCTCCCCGACCGCGTCTTCGGCGCGGCGCTCTTCGCCGACATCTCGGGCTTCACGCCGCTCACCGAGGCGCTCGCCGACGAGCTCGGCCCGCAGCGCGGCGCCGAGGAGCTCACGGCGAACCTCGACCGGATCTTCCACGCGATCATCGCCGAGCTCGACCGCTTCGGCGGCGACGTCATCTACTTCAGCGGCGACGCGATCACCTGCTGGATCGACGGCGACGACGGCGCGCGGGCCAGCCGCGGCGGCGCTCGCGATGCAGGAGGCGATGGGCAGGGTCGGCGAGATCGTCACCCCGGGCGGCACGACCGTGCGCGCTCGCGATGAAGGTCGCGGTCGCCGTCGGGCCCGCGCGCGCCGGTTCGTCGTCGGCGATCCCGAGATCCAGCTGATCGACGTCCTCGCAGGTCGGCTCGTGGACGAGCTCGCCGCGGCCGAGCACCTCGCCGAGCAGGGCGAGGTCGTGCTCGACGAGTCGGCGCTCGACGTCGCTCGGCGACCGCGTGCGAGGTCGCGGAGCGCCGCGTCGACGAGGAGACCGGCCGGCACGTGGCCGGCTCGTGACGCGGCCTGGCCGAGACGGCGCCGGAGTCGCCGTCGACGGAGCCCGCGCACCCGCTCCCCGAGGAGCTCGTGCGGCCGTGGCTCCTGCCCGGCCGTCTACGAGCGCCTGCGCACCGGGCGCGGCGAGTTCCTGGCCGAGCTGCGGCCCGCGATCCCGGTGTTCGTGCGCTTCACCGGGATCGACTACGACGCGGACGACGACGCGATCGAGAAGCTCGACGACTTCGTTCGCCGCGCCCAGCGGATCCTCGCCGGGTACGGCGGCAACCTGCTGCAGCTCACGCTCGGGCGACAAGGGCGCGTACCTGTACGCCGTGTTCGGCTCCCCGCTCGCGCACGAGGACGACGCGGCGCGCGCCTGCGCGGCGGCCCTCGAGCTGCGCGAGCTCGAGCGGGCGACGCGCGGCGCGGGAGCTCCAGGTCGGGATCGCGCACGGACGGCTCCGCAGCGGCACCTACGGCCACGAGATGCGGCGGACGTTCGTCTGCCTCGGCGACGCGGTGAACCTCGCGGCGCGGCTGATGTCCAAGGCGCCCGCCGGGACAGGTCTACGTCGCCGAAGCGGTGCGCGACGCAGGCCGGCGACGCGTTCGTCTGGGAGCGGCTCCCCGACATGACGGTGAAGGGGAAGGCCGAGCCGATCGCGGTCTACGTCGCTGACCGGGGCGGAGCGTCGCGGGCCCGCGACGCCGGACGCGGTACGAGCTCCCGATCGTCGGGCGCCGCGCGGAGCTCGAGGCGCTCGAGAGCGGCGCTCGCCCGGGCTCGCGAGGGCGAACGGCTGCGTCGATCGGCATCGCCGCCGAGGCGGGCATGGGCAAGTCGCGGCTCGTCGCGGAGTTCGTGCGGAGGTCCGCCGGCGCGGCGTCGTCGTCGCGTTCGGCGAGTGCCAGGCCTTCGGCACGAACACGAGCTACTGCGTCTGGCGCGAGATCTGGCGGCGCCTGCTGCGGCGTCGACGACGACGCTCCGGAGACGCAGCAGCGTGCTCGCCGCTCGAGGCCGAGCTCGAGGCGATCGATCCGGCGCTCGTCGCGCGGGCGCCGCTGCTCGACGTCGGTGCTCGGCATCTCGATCCCCGACAACGAGCTGACGCGGTCGCTTCGACGCCGAGCTCCGCAAGACCTCGCTCGAGGCGCTGCTCGCCGACTGCCTGCGCGCCCGCGCGGCCGAGGTGCCGCTCGTCCTCGTGCTCGAGGACTGCCACTGGATCGACCCGCTCTCGCGCGACCTGCTCGGAGCTCCTCGTCCGCGAGCGCGCCGTCGCTGCCGCGTGCTCGTCGTCCTCGCGTACCGGCCGGCGGCCGAGCGCGGGCGGCGGTCTCGGGGTCGCGCGCTTCCCGCACTTCTCGGAGATCGCGCTCACGGAGCTCGAGCCGACGGAGGCCGAGCAGCTGATCCGCTCGAAGCTCGAGCAGCTCGCCGGAGACGGAGTCGACGCGCCTCCGGCGCTCGTCGAGCTCGTCACCGGCGCGTTCGCAGGGCAACCCCTTCTACGTCGAGGAGCTCCTCAACTACATCCGGCGGCCAGGGCGTCGACCTCGGGGACGAGGCCGCCCTCCGGAAGCTCCAGCTCCCGGAGAGCCTCCACAGCCTCGTCCTGAGCCGCATCGACACGCTCTCCGAGGAGCCGCGCCGGACGCTCAAGGTCGCGAGCGTCGTCGGCCGCGTCTTCCGGCGCCGGCTCTGCCCGAGATCTACCCGGAGCTCGGGCCGCTCGAGGACGTCCGTGGCCACCTCGGAGCGCGCTCGCGGACGCTCGACCTCGTGACGCTCGACCGCGAGGACGAGCAGGCGTACCTCTTCAAGCACGTCGTCACGCAGGAGGTCGCGTACGAGAGCATGCCGTTCGCGATCCGGGCCGACCTCCACGAGCGCGTCGGCGGCTACATCGAGGCGACGCATGCCGAAGCGCTCGAGCGCAACCTCGACCTCCTCGCGCACCACTACTGGCTCAGCGAGAACGTCGACAAGAAGCGCGAGTACCTCGTGCGCGCCGGGGACGCAGCGAAGGCGAGCTTCGCGAACGCGGCCGCGATCGACTACTTCGAGCGGGCGATCCCGCTGCTCGACGGCGAAGAGCGGTGGCACGTGACCCGCGCGCTCGGCGACGTCCTCGAGGGCATCGGCGACCCCGAGCGGGCGGAGGCTGCGTATCGCGAGGCGCTCACGCTCGCGGAGGAGGCGGACGACGCCTCTTCCGCCGGCTGGACGGAGACCTCGCTCGCCGAGCTCGACCGCAAGCGAGGCGACTTCGACGCGGCGGCCGTGTGGCTGCGCGCGGCGGAGGGGCACTTCGGGACCGTCGGCGATCGGCCCGGGTTCGGACGGGTGGAGCACATCCGCGGGATCCTCGCGAACATCGGCGGCGACCGGGCGGCCGCGCGCCGTCACATGGAAGCGAGCCTGGAGATCCGGCAGGAGACCGGAGACGCGGTCGCCATGGGAGCGCTCTACTCGAACCTCGCGATCGTCGCCGAGTACGAGGGCGACTACGAGGCGTCGGTCGCCCTGCACGAGCAAGGGCTCGCGATCCGGCGGGAGGCGGGCGACGTCGCGGGCATCGCCGTCTCGCAGATGAACCTCGGCGTGATGTTGCAGCGGCTCGGTCGCTACGACGAGGCGCGGGCGCGGCAGGAAGAGAGCCTCCAGCTCCGCCGCGAGATCGGCGATCCGCGGATGATCGCTCTCGGCGAGCACAACCTCGGGATCCTCACGCGCGAGCTGGGCGACTATGCGGAGACGAGACGCCTCTTCGCCGGTGCGCTACGCGTGCAGCGAGACCAGGGAGACAAGTGGGCGCTCGCCTTCATGCTCGAGGACGTCGCCGTGCTCGCCACGCTCCTCGGCAGAGCACGAGCTCGCGCTGCGGCTCGCGGGTGCGGCCGCCGCGCTCCGCGAGGAGACGGGGTCGCAGCACGGGGCGTGGCGGCACAGGAGGAGCTCGAGCGGTCAGCTCGCGCCGTCGCGCGAGGCGCTCGGGGAGCGCGCCGAGGCGGTCTGGGACGAGGGGCGGGCGCTCGGGCTCGACGAGGCGATCCGCCAGGCGCTCGCGTTCTGCGGCGGCGAGTCAGCCGCCGGAGGTCCAGTTCGAGCCCGGCCCTTGTATTCGTGCCGAGTGCGTCTTAAGGTCCGCGCCACGTTGGCTGGGGGACGACTGCGGCGGGTGGGGACCCTGGGGCGCGCGGCGATCGCGTCGCGCTCCTGGCCTCGCTCGTGCTCGGATCACGGGCGCGCAGTCTGCGCCGCTCGCGACGTACGTCGTCACGACGACCGCGGACTCGGGCGCTGGATCGCTGCGGCAGGCGATCCTCGACGCGAACGCGAACGCGGGCGCCGACACGATCTCGTTCAGCGTGGGGGCGAGTGGAAGCTCTGTCCTCATCCAGCCGACGACGGTGCTCCCGGTGATCACCGAAGCCGTGACGATCGACGGGCTCAGTCAGGGTGGTGGCGGGTACACAGGCCCACCGCTCGTACGTCTCGACGGAGCGTTGCTCCCCGGCGCCACACCGACGAAGTACGGGCTCGACCTGGGCATCGGCGGATCGATTTCCGGCCTGGTGATCACGCGCTTCGCCGACTACGGCATCAATGCCTCGAGCTCCAGCGCGAACACGATCAGGGCGAGCATCGTCGGGACGGACCCAGCGGGAGCGGCGGGGCTCGGCAACGGCATCGGCGTCTTCGTCGCCGGAGGTGACCTCGTGGGCGGTGTCCCGCTGGAGGACCGAAGTGTCATCTCCGGAAACATCGTCGGCCTCTACTTGAGCAGCGGCACCCCTGTCATCCAGGGCAACTACATCGGCCTCACCCCGGACGGGACCGCCGCTCGACCCAACACGAGCTCGGGCATCTTCATGGACGGCGACCCTGGGATGGCGGCGACCGTCAACCGGAACGTCATCTCCGGGAACACGACGTGGGGCATCCGTATCCAGGACGGAGCCGCCACGATCCGCAACAACTGGATCGGCGTCGCTGGCGACGGCGTCTCGAACCTCGGGAACGGTGGCGAGGGGATCGTGCTCGAGAGCCTCAACACCGGTGGATCCGTCATCGGCGGGACTGGCGCCGACCGACCCGAACATCATCGCCTTCAACGGCACCGGGATCGACATCGAAGGGGGCACGGGAACGTCGATTCGCCGGAACCGGATCCACTCGAACAGCTCGCTCGGCATCGACCTAGGCCCCGGCGGCGTGACCGCGAACGATGCGCTCGACGCGGACACGGGGGCCAACGACCTCCAGAACTTCCCCGTGTTGACCGCCGCGACCGCGACGACCGTATCGGGCTCGCTCGACATCGGAGCCCGGCCGGACCTACACGATCGACGTGTACTCGAGCCCGGCGTGCGATCGCGAGCGGCAACGGAGAGGGCGGCGACGCACGTCGCCTCGTTCCAGATGCGACGGACCGACCGGGCGACGACCGTTCACGGATTAGCCGCTGTCCCCGAGCGCGTCGGGCCTTCGTCACCGCGACCGCGACGGACTCGGTCCGGGAACACGTCCGAGTTCTCGGCCTGCGTGGCGGTCAGCGGCGGCGGGGGCAGCAGCCACGGCCCACGTACGCCGTGAACACGGACGCCGACGGGACGCCGGCCGACGAGGGCTGCACGACCGGCGCACTGCACGCTGCGCGAGGCGATCGACGCCTCGAACGACTCGGCCAGCGTGGACAACACGATCGCCTTCGACGTCGACGTCGCTGACCCCCGATCATCCTGACGCCCGACTGCCGGTGATCCGACCCGGTGATGATCGACGGCCGAACGCAGGAAGGCGGGATCGGTCTGGCACGGGCGGCCGGCCAGAGCCGACGGCTTCGTGCTCGACGCCGGCTCCGACGGCTCGACGATCGAGGACTCTCAGCATCGGCGGCTTCCACCGGCTACCACCGGCGCGGCGGGCATCAGGGTCGCCGACGAGCGCGAACAACCTCTGTACGGCAACGCCGATCTCGACCGTCCGACTACGGCGTCGTCGTCTCGAGGCGACGGCGCGACGGGCAACCGTGATCGGCGGGACTCGTCGACGGCCAGGGGGAACCAGATCTGGGACTTCACGTGACCGGGGTCCGCTCGACGCGCGCGGGCAGCGGCAACCGGATCTCCGGCGAACACGATCGGCGTCGACGACGAGGGGCGGAGGCCGGCGGACTGCCGGTATCGAACGGTGATCGCGACCCCAGGCACGTCATCGGCCGGCTCACGATCGCGGCGACAATGCCGGGCCCGGACGATCTCGTACGTCCTCGACCTACGACCTCGGGAACATCGTCGTCGGCGGCAAGGCGACGTCCGCGCCGGGCATCCAGATCGAGGGCGAGGCCACCACCGGCACGGTCGTGGCCGGGAACTTCGTCGGGACGGACAGCGAGTCGGCCGATCTCGGCAACGGGGATCGGGATCGTCGTCCAGAGCTTCGCGTCGAACAACCAGCTCGGTCCCGGCAACACGGTCGCGTTCAACGAGCGACGGCGGGATCGAGGTGCGAACGGGCGACGGGAACCGGATCGTCGCCAACTCGATCTACTCGACAACGGCGGTGCTCGGCATCGACCTCTTCAACGGCGGCAACAACGACCTCGCGGCTCCCGTCCTCACGTCGGTCACGACCGGCAACATCGCAGGGAACCGTCGAGGCGCCCCGGACCAGCGACTACTTCCTCGAGATCTTCTCGAACGACTCGTGCGAGGGCGCCGAGGGCGAAGACGTTCGTCGGCTTCGTGACCGTGCAGGACGGAGCGTTCAACGAGGAGCTGCCGGTCACCCTGCCCGAGCGGCGACTCTCGTCACCGCGACCCTCACCGGACGCCGTCACGAACGACACGTCGGAGTTCTCGAACTGCATCGAGGTCGGCGGCGGAGGCGGCGCCCGGCGCCCGACCCGCCGACGCTGAACGGCGCGGTGCCGGACGCGAACGGCAACGGGACGACGGGCATCGCCGGCGCCGCGGAGGCCGCCGGCCCGGCGGGCACCGAGCTCGAGATCCAGTTCTACAAGAGCAGGACGTGCAGCAACTCGGAGCCGCCGACCTTCGGCGCGCCGCGGACGGTCACGACGAACGCCAACGGCGTCGCCGGGTTCGCGCTCCTCGTGCCGCTCGACGTCAACGTCGGCGACGCGATCCGCGCCACCGCTCGCTTCCCGGGCGGGTCCGAGTCCGGCTTCTCGAACTGCGTCATCGCCGACCGCAACAACACGTCCTGGCCCACGGCGTTCCCGCTCGATGCCAACGACACCGACACGGCGAACTACCTGCGGAGCTCGGGTCAAGCGCGCTGGTTCAAGGTGCCGATCGTCCCCAACAGCCGGGTCGACATCACCGCGTCGAACCTTCCCGCCGACTACGACCTCGTCGTCTTCGGCGACGTCGCGGCGACGTACGACCGTCTCGTTCACGGCGCGGCGCCGAACCAGAGCGCGAACCTCGCCCTCGACGACCTCACGAAGCAGGGCGCCGACACGCCGGTCGACCTCTTCAACACGTCGCAGTACAACCCCTCGTCGTGGGATCCGACGAACTGGAAGCCCACCCTGAACGACAACGTCTTCACGACCCAGTTCTCACCCACCGAGTACTCGCCGACCGAGTACAGCGCCGCCTTCACGGCGCCCACCGAGTACTCGCCGACCGAGTACTCGCCGACCGAATACTCACCCACGGAGTACTCGCCGACCGAGTACTCACCGACCGAGTACTCCGCCGACCAGTTCAGCAGGGACGCGTGGGCAAGCTTCAACCCCGCCGACCCGCGCGCCTTCTACGGCCGCCCAGACGGCGAGCCTGCTCGCGGTCTCCGCCGGGCCGGGGACCGGCGACGAGAGCGTGTCCGTGAACACGTGGAACAACACGCGGCTTCTTCTACGTCCGCGTCCAGGGCAAGAACGGCTCGTTCGACCCGGACTCGAACTTCACGCTCCAGGTGACGCGGCAGGGCAACGTCTGCTCCGGCGTGAACGACCAGGCGAGTGCCCCTACGGCCCCGACGATCACGGGCCTGAAGACGCTGATCCTCACCTCCTCCGGCAGGCCGGGCTTCAACAAGGCGCTGGTCGACGCGAAGCTCACGACCCTCGCGAATCGCCCTGAGGTCGCCGGCACCGTCGTCGACGTCAACACCGGGGTCGGTGCCCTCGCTGAACGACCAGGCCGACGACCACCCCGGCTGCCCGTACGCGAAGAACCTCGTCGCCGGCGCGATCAAGCGGATCGTCACGGCGTACCGCGCGGCCAACCCGACGCTCCAGTACATCGTGGTCGTCGGCGGGGACGGCGTCATCCCGTTCTTCCGCTATCCGGATCCAGCGCTGCTCGGGAACGAGAGGCAGTACAAGCCGCCGGTCGCCGACAACTC
This sequence comes from uncultured Actinomycetes bacterium, assembly GCA_963705535.1. GTDB lineage: Bacteria > Actinomycetota > Thermoleophilia > Gaiellales > Gaiellaceae > GMQP-bins7. The sequence goes on along the minus strand of CAVPJY010000002.1, from coordinate 4,396 downwards.
GGCGTCACAGGCGAGCCTGCGGCTGGGCTACGTCTTGAGCGACGACTTCCTCGCCTCGCGCGACAGCGTGTCGCTCCACGGCAACCAGTTCCCCGTGCCGGACATCGCGATCGGGCGGCTCGTCGAGACGCCCGCGGACGTCAACGGCATGCTCGACGCCTACCTCGCGACCGCGGCGGGCGTCGTCCCGACGCCGACCTCGTCCCTGACGACCGGGTACGACTTCCTCACCGACACGGCCGACGCGATCGCGGCAGACCTGCAGGCGGGGATCGGTGGCTCGAACAACGAGTCGCTGATCACGAACGCGAACGTCTCGCCGGGCACGGTCACCCAGGGGAACACGCCGAGCCGCACGCGGAGCTGGACGGCGACCGACCTCCGCCGCGAGCTCCTGACGGAGAGCAACGACATCGTGTTCCTGGCCGGCCACTTCAGCGCGAACGACGCGCTGGCCGCGGACTACGCGACGAACGTGCTCACGACCGAGCTCCCCGGGTCGGCGACGGACCTCGTCAACTCGATCGTGTTCAGCGCGGGGTGCCACGCGGCCTACAACATCGTCAACGGCGACGCCACGACGTGGACGCAGCCACTCGACTGGGCGCAGGCGTTCGCCCAGAAGGGGGCGACGCTCATCGCCGGTACGGGCTACCAGTACGGCGATACCGACTTCCTCGCCTTCAGCGAGAAGATCTATACGGAGTTCTCGCGCCAGCTCCGCCTGGAGACCGCGGCCGGCGCAGGAAACCCCGTCGCGGTCGGGAGCGCGCTCCTCCGCTCCAAGCAGGTCTACCTCGAGCGGACGCCCGGGCTGTCGGCGCTCGACGAGAAGGCCCTGCTCGAGTCGACGGTCTTCGGGCTCCCGATGACGAGCGTCGACCTGCCCCAGGGCCGCATCGCTCCGACCACCGACAGCTCGGTCATCGGCGGCCTGACGGGCGTCGGGTCCGGGCCAGGCGCCGCTCTCGGCCTCCGGTTCGCGAACCTCAACGTCGGCGCGTCGCTCTCGCTCTTGACGAAGTCGCTCAACAACTCGGGAACGCCCGTGTCGTCCACCTACCTCACGGGCCCCGACGGCGTCTCCGTGAAGCCGATGCAGCCGATCCTCCCGCTCGAGAGCCTGAACGTCACGCCACCCGCGGTGCCGGGCGGCGTGGTCCTGCGCGGCGTCGCGTTCAGAGGCGGGAGCTACACGGACACACCGAACGTGACCCCGCTGACCGGCGCGCCCGCAACCGAGCTTCGAGGCATCCATGCGCCGTTCGCCACGGACGTCTTCTTCCCGCCGCAGCCGTGGACGACGAGCTACTTCGGGGCGCTGGGCGGGAGCGGCGCGACGCAGCTGCACGTGACGCCGGTCCAGCATCGCTCGGAGTCGCCGACCGCGACGCGACGACAGTTCTCGAACCTCGATCTCCAGCTCTTCTACAGCGGCAACCGGGCGTCGTACTGTGACACGAGCCTGCTCCTGCTCGCGCCGTGCCCGATCGGCCAGCTCGCGCTCACACCCGCGCTCGCGGCGCCTCCGACCATCACGGGAGTGCACACGTCGTACGACGCCGGCGTCCTGACCTTCGAGGCGCACGTCCTCGGCGACCTCGTCGCCGGCATCCAGAGCGTCTGGGTCACGTGGACGGTCCCGCCGGGCGCCGGCGGGGGCTCGGGCACGTGGCAGTCGATCGACCTGACACAGGACGACGACGACAAGACCCTGTGGACGGGCCAGCTGACGACCGGGAGCCCGGGAAGCGTCAACTTCATGGTCCAGGCGGTGAACGGCGTCGGTCGCGTCGGGCGTGACGACAACCTCGGCTCGTTCTACCGGCACGGGTTCATCCCGGGGCCGCGCGATCCCGATGCAGCTCCTCTCGTCGCAACTGCGATGACCATGCTGGCGCCGACGCCCACGCAGGTGGCGTTCGGGCAGAGCTTCACGGCCAAGGCGAAGCTCACGGGCCCCGGTGGGGGCGGACTGGCCGGGAAGCTCGTGCACTTCTCCTTCGGCGGCGGCGTGCTCAACGACACGACGAACGCAGCCGGCGAGGCCTCGGTGACGCTACGGGCATCGCTGAGCCCGACGACCTTCCCGGTCACGGCCACGTTCGTCGGCGACGACACGCACGCGGGGTCGGACGACGCCCAGAGCGTGCAAGTCACGAAGCGGCCGACGACCCTCGTGCTGTCCGGGACGCTCCTCTCGTCGAGCCCGCTGATCGCGACGCTGACCGCCGACGCCATCCCCGGGTCCGGGGTCACGGCGCTCAATCAACGCAACGTCTTCCTCGTCATCACCGGCGGGCCGCTCACCCAGGTCTACAGCGCGAAGACCGACCCGAAGGGGCGCGTCCAGCTCCCGCAGTCACTCCTGGCGACGCTCCCGCCGAGGATGTACACGGTCGACGCCTACTTCAACGGCGCGACGCTCCCGGGACCGGTGGTGGTCGCACCCGACGACGTCGACTATGCGCACGCCGAGGCGCACCAGACGATCGACAGCTGGCTGGGTGCTGCCTTCTCGGGCTTCAAGGGGCTGAGCAACCCGCCGACCTTCAACAGCGCGAAGGCCGGGACGGCGGTCCCGATCAAGTTCAGCCTCGGCGCCAACCGCGGGCTCGCGATCTTCGCGTCCGGCTATCCGAAGGTCGGCACGGTGCCCTGCAACAGCCCGAACGCGACGCCCACCGGGCTCGTCGTCGCCGACTCCAACGGCCTGTCCTTCGACGCGAGCAACAACCAGTACACGTGGGACTGGAAGACGGCCAAGAATTGGACGGGCTGTCGCGCGCTCATCGTCCGGTTCGCGGACAACACCGAGAAGAAGCTCCTCTTCAAGTTCTAGCGGGCTCGACGACGAGCTCGAGCGAGTAGTAGCCGGGTATCGGCACCTTCACCGCCCGCAGCACGCGCAGGAGTCCGCGCCGACCGACGAGGCCCGGCACTCTCCCCCCGATCCGGAAGAGCAGCGGGTCGAGGAGCGGGAACCAGAGGATGCGCCGCTCGAGCGCGACCTCTTCGAGGCCCGCCTCCTGCACCAGAGCCCGAAACGCTGCGAGATCCGTGTACTCGCGGAGATGCGAGGTGTCGAGCACACTCTCGCCGTCCCGCTTCCGGAAGTACCACGCCCAGGGCTTCTTGAACACGGTCGTGACGTAGGCGCGGCCTCCCGGTCGCAGCAGCCGCCGGATCTCCGCGAGGTACGCGCGCTCGTCGGGAACGTGCTCCATGACCATCGTCGAGATCACGGCGTCGAGCGAGCCGTCCTCGATGGCGGGCACCGCGTCGGCCGAGGCGACGACCGTCTCGATCCACGGGAAGCGGGCGGACACGCGCGCCAGCCGGTCGGCCTCGAGGTCGACCGCGTACACCGAACGCTCGGGGGAGATCAGCCCCGCACGCTCGAGCGCAGGGAAGAGCGGGCCGTCCCCGCAGCCGAGGTCGGCGAGCGCGAGCGGGCCGGCCGGCAGGTGCTTCGACGAGCAGCGGTGGCAGCCGGTCCGCCTCGAAGTGGAGCGCCGTCTCGGTGTACTTCTCGGCCACGGGAAAGTACGGAGCTTACGGCGCGCGCAATGGGGTATACCCACCTCGAGCGACGACAAGGAGGTTCACATGGCGACCCGGACGACCCAGGGCATCCTCTCGTCGGACAAGGCCGAGAAGCGCGACGAGATCATCGAGCTGCTCGCGAAGGCGTACTGGATGGAGATGGAGACGGTGATGAGCTACGTCGCCAACTCCGTCAACCCCGACGGCGTGCGCGCGCAGGAGATCCGCGAGGCGCTCGCCGAGGACGTCCAGGAGGAGCTCGGCCACGCGCAGCAGTTCGCGAGCCGGATCAAGGAGCTCTACGGCGTCGTGCCCGGCTCGCTCGACTTCAGCGCCGAGCAGACGTTCCTCCAGCCGCCCGACGAGCAGACGGACGTCGTGCACGTCATCAAGGGCGTGATCGAGGCCGAGACCGGTGCGATCGAGCACTACAACCGGATCATCGAGGCAGCCGACGGCGTCGACTGGGTGACCCAGGACATGGTCATCGAGATCCTCCACGACGAGGAGGGGCACCGGCGGCTCTTCGAGGGCTACCTGCGCGAGTACGAGGCCGAAGGCCTGGCGTAGGTCGCTAGGAGCCCCGCTCGCGACACTCGGCGGTCTCGCCCTCGCAGCACCCCCACTTGAAGCGGCACCTGGCGCACTGCCAGGTGCCGTGCCGCCACTCCATCGCCGCCGCGCAGCGCGGGCAGGTCTCGACGGTCTGGTCGCGGGGCTCTCCGACCATCGGCGCCCACCGTAGCCAGCGAGGAGGACGGGCTACGATGACCCGCGCGGCGCCGTGGCCGAGTGGTTAGGCAGAGGCCTGCAAAGCCTCGTACAGCGGTTCGAGTCCGCTCGGCGCCTT
>CAVPJY010000001.1:0-30836 GCA_963705535.1 uncultured Actinomycetes bacterium | reverse complement strand
GCCACCGCTCCTGCGACGCACGCGCCCGCTCCGAGACGGCGATCCGATGGTCGACCCGGTCGGCGAGGAACCCCCAGAGCGGGCTACCCGCCTTCATCCAGCCGAGCTCGCCGGAGGAGTGGAACGTCGCGACGATCGGCGTGCGTGCGAGCACGAGCGCGGCGACGCAGATCGCGGGGGTCATGGGCTCGTGCAGGTGGAGCACGTCGAAGCGCTCGCGCTCGAGCGTGCTGCGGATGCGGAAGAACGCGCGCGGGGAGAGGACGATGTTCGGAAGCGAGCCGTTCGCCGGCACGATCACGGAGCGGCCGACGGGGATCACGTTCGCGGGAGGGTTGCCGTGCCGGCCCACCCGCGGGTGGAGCGCGCGCGTGAACTGGCCGGGCGGGTCGTTGCCCATGATCAGCTTGACCTCGTGCCCCAGGTCCTCGAGCGCCGAGGCCTGGAGCTCGGCGTGCTCGACCACCGCCCAGAACGACCAGGAGAACGGGACGACGATCCCGACCTTCACGGGGAGGAGCCTAACGGGCAGTCGCTAGGCTGGGCGAGATGCGGCTCGAGGGGGTCGCCACGTCACCTGCATCACCGGCGACGCGCCGCGGAACGTCGACTTCTACGCGCGGGTCCTCGGCCTGCGCCTCGTGAAGAAGACCGTCAACCAGGACGACCCGACCGTCTACCACCTCTTCTACGCGGACGAGCAGGGGAGCGCGGGCTGCGACATCACGTTCTTCGAGTACCCGGGCGTCCCGCGCGGGCGAGCCGGCGACGGGATGGTGCACACCGTCTGCTGGCGGGTCGCCTCGGACGACGCGCTCGACTTCTGGGCGGAGCGGCTGCGTCGCCGAGGTCGACGCCGTCCCCCCGACGCGACGGGCGTCGTGCTTCGAGGACCCCGAGGGGCTGCGCTGAGCTGCTCGTCTCGACCGCCACCGACGCGCCGCTGATCGCGGAGCACCCCGAGATCCCGGCCGAGCTCGCGCTCCAGGGATTCGACGGCGTGCGCGCCTATCTCCGCCGCTCCGGAGCGCAGCCGCGACGCTGCTCGAGGACGCGCTCGGCTTCGCGCCGCTGGAGCGACGACCTCTGGGAGGCTCGCGGCGAACGCCCGTGGCGGGTTCTACGCCTATGACCCGCCGCCGGCCGAGCGCGGTCTGCGGCGGTGCCGGAACGGTGCATCACGTCGCGTGGGCGTCGACGATGGAGGACCACGACGCGTGGCGCGAGCGCGTGCGCCGCGGCGGCGCCCGGCCGACGCCACTGATCGACCGGTTCTGCTTCCGCTCGGTCTACTTCCGCGAGCCGAGCGGGGTGCTGTTCGAGATCGCGACGCTCGGGCCGGGCTTCACGTCTGACGAGGATCCCGAGCACCTCGGCGAGGTGCTCATCCTGCCGCCCGCTTTCGAGCACCTGCGAGACCAGATCGAGCCGGTCCTCGCTCCGCTGCCGGATCCCGGCCTGGGCTACGGCACGCTGACGAGACCGCGGCGCGACGACGGGCGCAGCGATCAGCGGCGCGAGCGCCGCGCTTCAGGGGTTTCGGCTGCAATCGAGATCCGCGTACAGCGGTACCGATCTGCGGGCGGATGGCTGTTCGCGTAGCCCTTGCCCCGTCCGATGAGCGACGCGGTTCACGAGGAACATCAGCCCCCACGCACCGAGCGCAATCGCGAGGGAAACTACAGAAGAGGGCGTCGCGGAGGCCTGCGTCCAGCGCGCCGGGCCGCAGGAGGAGCACGGCGTTGTCGACGACCTCCATCGTCGCGATCGAGAGCGTGTCCGCCACGAGCGCGATCCCGATGGCCGCGCCGAGCGCCGTTCCCGCCCGTAGCGCGGGATCATGCTCAGCAGGTAGCCGAAGAAGAAGGCGAGCGCGACCGCGAGCGCGATCGCGGCCGCGTTCCCCCAGCCCCACCAGGTGGCGAGCACCATCCCCAGCACCTCGCCGATCCCGCAGCCGGTGAGACAGTGGTTCGTGGCGCTGGCCGCGAGCCTGTTGACGCCCACCGCGCGACACTACACTCCCGCGCACGATGTTCCTGGGCGAGGGCCTGGCAGAGCTCCACACCCACCTCGGCGGCTCGGTCGCCTCGGACATCCTCTGGAGCCTGGCCCACGAGCAGGGCATCGCGCTGCCCGTCAAGGACTACTGGGAGTTCGACGCACTCGTCACGGTCGACCCGCGCGGGGTTCAGGGCCTCGACGAGCTCGACCAGATCTACCACTGGACGGAGCTGATCCAGTCGTCACCCCTCGCGGTCGAGCGCTCGGTGCACGGCGCGATCGGCGGCGCCTACCGTTCCCAGGGGATCACGACGCTCGAGCTGCGCTTCAACCCGATGAAGCGGAACCGCGGCGGCGAGCGCGACCTCGACCACATCATCCTGGCCGCGATCCGCGGGCTGGACCTCGCGAGCCTCGAGTACCCGCAGGTGCGGGCGGGGCTGATCCTGATGATGGACCGCACCTTCGACCGGAGGCTCAACGAGATCATCGTCGACAAGGCGGTGCGCTGGGCGAGCCGCGGCATCGTCGGTGTCGACATCGCGGGGCCGCGGCCCGGCGGCGAGCGCTACGACTACACGCAGCTCGCCCCGCTGATGGAGACGGCGCGGGAGGCGGGTCTCGGCGTGACGATCCACGTGGGGGAGGAAGGCGGGGACGTGGGCCGCGAGGAGATCGGCGAGGTGATCGAGAATCTCCGTCCCGAGCGGATCGGGCACGGTATCCTCGCCGCGGGCGATCCGGAGCTCATGCGCTCGCTGCGCGACGCGGGCACCGTCCTCGAGATCTGCCCCACGTCGAATCTCCTGACGAAGGCGCTCCCCGACGAGGCGGCGGTGGTGGACACGCTCCGGCTGTTCGTCGAGCACGGTGTCGCCTTCACGATCGCGACGGACGGGCCGGAGATGATGCGCACGCACCTTCGCGACGAGCTCGAGCTCCTCCTCCGCATCGAGGCGCTCGACGAGGACGAGCTCCGCGAGGCGAACGCCCGCGGCCACGCGGCGGCGTTTCGACGGCGCACGCCCGTGACCGCCTAGCGACCGCCGCGTGGTTCAGTGTTCTTTCTGTCTGTGGCGATAGCGAGCCGTCGCCATCGCCCATCTCTGTGAAGCGTTCCACCTTCGTTCGTGCGCCGGTAGCTCTCGTCAGTGCTTGATCCGCATGCGCAAGTCTCGCAGAGTCTCTTCGTACGACGTTGTCTCTGATCGCTTGACGATCCGGTCTACGCTAGGACGCGGCCGCCCGGGTCTGACCCGGGGCCGGCACCGCCGCGGCGAGCTCGCGGAGGAGCGCCCGCACCTCGCCGGGCCCGACGACGTGGACGTGCTCGCGCGGGCCGCCCGCCAGCGACGGGCTCGGGACGAGCCCCCCGACGTGCCCTGCGACGGAGCCGCGTGGGAGGGCGTCCAGGAGGTCGTGGTCGGTCCGGTCGTCGCCGAAGCCGATGACGAAGTGACCGGCCGGCCGGCCTTCGGGGAACACGCTGCGCACGTAGACGCCCTTGTCCACACCCCGCGCGCGCACCTCGACGACGCGGTGCCCCTGGAGGATCTCCGCGGGTGCGCCGGCGAGGTGCTGGCCGAGGTCGTTCAGGAGCTCGCGCGCCCGCCACGAGCCGTACTCCGGCTCCGCCTCCCGATAGTGCCAGGCGATGCTGCAGGCCTTTCGCTCGACGTGCGCGCCCGGGACGTCCGCCGCGACCTTGCGCAGGAGGCGTTCGATCGGCCGCATCCAACTCAGGTCGAGGTCGACGAGCGTCCGCCACTCCCCGCCGGGCGGCCGCGCGAGGTACCCGTGCTCGGCGCACAGGTGCACGGGGAGCTGCCCCAGCCACTGCTCGAGGTTGCGCCGCCGGCGACCGCTCACGACGTGCACGTCCGTGGACGGGAGCGCCGCGAGCTCCCGCAGGAGGGACCGGATCTCGCGCGTCGGGACCGCGAGGTCGGGATGGGGCTCGAGCTCCCGGATCGTGCCGTCGTAGTCGAGGAGGATCGAGCGCGCCTTCGCGCGCGCGAATCTCCGGCGCAGCCGGTCGCGCGTCGGGCCCTCGAGGTCCGGGGGCTGCGGGTCTGCCGGTCGCGGAGCGAGAAGCGGCCGAGCCGCGTCAGGAAGCCGTCCGCCCACCTGCGGGTGTCGAGCGCCTCGACGCGCCGCGCCATCGTCTCGAGCCGGCGGCGACGTTCCGGCCCGTCGAGCTCGAGTGCCGTGCCGAGGCGCTCGACGACGCCGTCCACGTTCCAGGGGTTGACGAGGAGCGCACCCGGCAGCACCTGCGCCGCGCCGGCGAACTCGGAGAGGAGGAGCGAGCCGTGCCACCGGTCCGGCAAGCCCGGGGCCGTCTGGCAGAGGACGAACTCGTGGGCGACGAGGTTCATGCCGTCCCGGAGCGGAGTGACCATCATGACGTCCGCTCGCCGGTAGAGGGCGACGAGACCGGGCTTCGAGATATAGCGGTGGAAGTACTCCACCGGCGTCACGCCCGGCTGGCCGAAGCGGCCGTTGATACGGGCGATCATGAGCTCGATCTCGTCGCGCTGTTGGCGGTACTCGGGGCTCTCGAGACGCGACGGGACGAGGACCTGGAGCATCGTCGTCGTCCGCGCGAGGGAGGGATCCTGCTCGAGCAACCGCTCGTACGCGGCGAGCTTCTGTGGGATCCCCTTCGTGTAGTCCAGGCGCTCGACACCGAGGATCAGCTTCCGGCCCGCGTACTCCTCGTCAAGCTGCGCGAGGTACCGCGCCGTCTCGGAGTCGTCGAGCACCTCGCGGAAGCCGATCGTGTCGATGCCGATCGGGTCCACCCCGATTCCGACCCGGCGCCCGCCGACGTCGATGGCGTCCGGCTCGGAGTCGAGCCCGATCACGCGGAGGCACGACGAGCGGAAGTGCCGTGCGTAGTCGCCCACCTGGAAGCTCACGTAGTCGGCGCCGAGGATCCCGCGCAGGACCTCCTCCCTCGCGGGCAGCAGGCGGTAGACCTCGGAGGAGGGAAACGGGGTGTGGAGGAAGAAGCCGATCGAGAGGTTCGGCGCACGCCTCCGCAGCATCGCGGGCAGCAGCATGAGGTGGAAGTCGTGCACCCATACCCGCGAGTCCGGCCCGCAGCGCTCCAGGATCACGTCCGCGAAGCGCTCGTTGACGTGCACGTAGCGCTGCCACGCCTCCGGCGTCAGGCGGAGCCGATCGCCGAAGTAGTGGAGGAGCGGCCAGAGCGTGTCGTTGCAGACGCGGCCGTAGAAGTCCTCCTCCTCGTCGGCGGACAGGAAGACGGGGGCGAGGTTGTCCTCGGCGAGCCGCCGGGTCACGTCCGGCTCGAGCGCCTCCGGCACGACAGTCCCCGGCCAGCCGATCCAGGCGGCATCTCCGCGCACGGCCTGGAGCGCGGCCGCGAGACCGCCCGCCGACGGCTGGACATCGAACCCGTCGCCGTCGAGCATGAAGCGGATGGGCAGTCGGTTGCTCGCGATGACGAGCGCGTGCTGTCCGGTGTGCGGGTTCAGCGGCTCCTCCCTCGTCCCGGTCGCGTCAGGTAGGTACAACCTACGCCTCCTCGAATAGCTTCAGCGATGGCACACGACCTCGGCCTCATCGGCAACTGCTCCTACAACGCGCTGCTCCGCGACGGGTCGGTGGAATGGCTCTGCTGGCCCCGGCCCGACTCGAGCTTCGTCGTCGGGCCGCTCCTCGACCGCGAGCGGGGCGGCGTCTTCGCCGTGGAGGGCGTGGACACCGAGGTCGTGCGGCAGGAGTACCTCGAGAACACGAACGTTCTCCGCACCGTCTTCCGCGGGCCCGGCGGGGAGTTCGAGCTCCTCGACTTCGCCCCCCGCTTCCACCTGTACGACCGCTTCTTCAAGCCGTCGATGCTCGTGCGGATCCTGCGCCCGCTCGCGGGCGAGCCGCGCGCACGCGTGCGCTGCCGCCCCACGTACGACTACGGACTGCAGGACGTGGGCTCCTGGAGGGCTTCGAACCACATCGAGTACACGGGCTTTCCTACCCCGGTCCGGTTGACGACCAACGTCCCGCTCACCTACGTCGAGGACGAGCGGCCGTTCCTGCTCGAGAGCGACCGCCACCTCGTCCTCACGTGGGGCGAGCCGCTCGAGGCGGGGCTCGAGGAGACCGCCGAGCGCTTCCTCGAGCGGACGCTCGACTACTGGCGACGGTGGGTGAAGGGCACGCGCGTGCCCCGCGACTACCAGAGCGAGGTCATCCGCTCGGCACTCGCGCTCAAGCTCCACCAGTACGAGGACACGGGCGCCCTCCTCGCCGCCACGACGACGAGCCTCCCGGAGTACCCCGGCTCGGGGCGCACGTGGGACTACCGCTTCTGCTGGCTCCGCGACGCGTACTTCACGCTGAACGCGCTCGAGCGGCTCGGGCACTCGGAGGAGATGGAGCGGTTCCTCGAGTACCTCCGCAACATCGCCGAGGAGGACGAGGGCGTCCTCCAGCCCGCCTACCGGATCAACGGCGACCGCGACGCGGAGGAACGGGTGCTCGAGCATCTCGCCGGCTACCAGGGGGACGGCCCCGTCCGCGTCGGCAACCAGGCGTTCGAGCACGTGCAGAACGACGTCTACGGCGAGATGGTCCTCGCGGTCAGCCGTCTGTTCCTCGACACCCGGTTCGTCGGCGAGATCCCGCCCCGCACCGCGGTCGAGATCGTGGAGAACCTCCTCGACCAGATCGAGCGCCGGGCCGGAGGAGCCGGACGCGGGCCTCTGGGAGTTTCGCGGGCGCACGCGGCTCCACAGCTTCTCGGTGCTCATGCACTGGGCCGGGGCGCGGCGGGCGGTCGAGGTCGCCGAGGCGCTCGACGCCGTCGAACTGGCGGCCCGAGCCCGGGACGTCGAGCAGCGCGCCGCCGAGATCCTGGAGACGCGGTGCTGGAACGACGAGATCGGCGCGATCACGCAGGTGGCCGGAGAGCCGCAGCTCGACGCGTCGCTCCTCCTCGCGGTGCACCTCGGGTACTTCCCGCCGGACGACCCGCGCGCGATCTCGCACGTAGACGCGATCCGGAAGGCGCTGGCCGTGGACGGCGGCCTGCTCCGCCGCTACTCCGTGGAGGACGACTTCGGCGAGACGCACGCGGCGTTCACCGTGTGCACGTTCTGGCTCGTCGAGGCGCTGGCGCTCATCGGGCGGACAGACGAGGCGAAGGAGCTCTTCGACCGGCTCCTCACGCTCGACAACGGGCTCGGGCTCTACTCGGAGGACCTGCTCCCGGACACGCTCGAGCAGACGGGGAACTTCCCGCAGACGTACAGCCACGTCGGCCTCATCAACGCGGCGTTCAGGCTCTCGCGACGCTGGGACTGAGCCGCGCGCAGCCGCGCCGCGGCGGCCTTGGCTGCGGAGGCGCGTCTACGGCGCGGGGGCAAGCCGTCCGATCGCACGGTATGTCTCCCGCGCCGCAGCGACCCCGAGCGGGAACGTCTCGACGAGCATTCGCTCGTTGGGCGAGTGCGTGTGGCTGTCGGGGAGGGCGAGCCCGGCCATCACGGTCGGGATGCTGCGGTCCGCCAGCGCGACCACGACGGGCAGCGTCCCGCCGGCGCGCACAACGAGCGGGCGCGTCCCGAACACCGCGCCGAACGCCTCCTGCCCGGCGCGGAAGACGTCGTTGTCGTACGGCAGCGTCGCGGGGGGTGTGACGTCGATCCGGGTCTCCATGCTCGCCCCCGCCGGGAGTGCCTCCCGGAGGAGCCGCTCGGCCGCGGCCGCCAGCACGTCGGGATCCTGGCCCGGGGCGACCCGGACGGTGATCCCCGCGGACGCCGCGGACACGAGTGTCGTGTTCCGCAGGCCGGGCTTTCCGCCGAGGATCCCGGTCACGTCGAGCGAGGGCTCGACGAATGCGCGGATGTAGAACTCGTCGGCCGCGGCCGCGTCGAGGGGCACGGCGCCGACCCGGGCAAGCTCCTCGGCGCCTGGAGGCAGCTCGCTCCACCCCGCGAGCTCCTCCTCGCTCGGCGGCGTGACGCCGGCCCGCAGCGGCTCCGGCAGGCGGCCGTCACGGGGCAGCAGCGCGGTGAGAGCCTGCGCGAGCGCGTGGATCGCGTTGAGCGCCGTCCCCCCGTAGTGGCCGGAATGGAGATCGCGATCGCCGGTCCGGATCTCGACGTCGAGCGCGACGAGGCCGCGGGTCGCGACGACGAGCTCCGGCCGGTTGCGGCGCTTCATCCAGCCGTCGAGCACGACGCAGGCGTCCACCCGCTCGCGGTCGGCGGCGAGGAAGCGGATGATCGCGTCGCCTCCGGTCTCCTCCTCGCCGTCGCAGACGACCCGGAACCCCACGGGTGGCGGGCCTTCCGCGAGGAGCGACTCGATCGCCTCGAGCTGCATCCAGAGCTGGCCCTTGTCGTCCGCCACGCCCCGCGCGTACATCCACTCGCCGCGCACCTCCGCCCGGAAGGGGTCGCTCTCCCAGAGCTCGAGCGGATCGGGCGGCTGGACGTCGTAATGGCCGTAGACGAGGACGACCGGGGCGCCGGGCGGGCCTGCGATCTCGCCGACGACGAGGCGCCCGTCCTCGTGTACCTCGGCCTCGCCCCCGAGCCGCCGGACGGTGCCTGCCACCCACTCCGCGGCACGGGCGACGTCGGCCGCGTGCGCCGGGTCCGCGCTGACGCTGGGGATCGCGAGGAGCTCGCCGAGGCGGTCGAGCCAGTCGGAGCGGAGCGGCGGCGCCACGGGACGAGGCTAGCCGCGCGCGGATACGGGCGCGCGATCAGGTTCGGCACTCGACTCGAGCAGGAACTCGAATCGTCTTCCCGGAGTGCGTGGCGCCCGGCGCGCGTTCTCACACAAATGCAGCCCCGGACGTTCTCACCGTCGTGACCGCTCCCGTGAAGCACGTCTGGGCGGCGCTCATCGTCGTCTACGTCCTCTGGGGCTCGACCTACCTGGCCATCAAGGTCGTCGTCGAGACCATGCCGCCGCTCCTCTCGGCGGGCAGCCGCTTCCTCGTCGCGGGGACGTTGCTCGCGCTGATCCTCCGGCTGCGCGGGACGAGCCTGCGCGTCACGCCCCGAGAGCTCGCGGCGAGCGCCTTGGCGGGCAGCCTCCTCCTCGCGCTCGGGAACGGGATGGTCCACGTCGCCGAGACGCGCATCGACTCGAGCGTCGCGGCCATGATCGTCGGGACGGTGCCGCTCCAGATCGTCGGCCTGCGGATGCTTGCCGGCGACGACCCCGCCCGGGCCACGCGTCTCAGCTCCGTCGCGGGGCTCGCCGGGCTCGGGCTCGTGGTCGCACCCGGCCTCGGGGACGGCTCGACGGCGCTCGGGCTCGCCGTGATGGTGGCTGCCGCGATGTCGTGGTCGCTCGGCTCCTTCCTCTCGCCTCGAGTGGGCCTGCCGCAGAGCCCGTTCGTCGCCGCGGTCTACGAGATGCTCGCCGGCGGCCTGCTCCTCGTGCTCGGCGGGGCAGTGTTCGGCGAGTTCGGCGAGCTCGACTCGCAGGCGTTCGCCGCGGACTCGATCGCGGCGTGGCTGTACCTCGTCGTCGCCGGCTCCCTCGTCGGCTTCAGCGCGTACGCGTGGCTGCTCCGCGTGGCGCCGATCTCGCTCGTCGTCACGCACCAGTACGTGAACCCGCTCGTCGCGATCGCCCTCGGGATGGTGCTGCTCGGCGAGCGGCCGAGCCCACTCACCCTCGTCGGCGCTCTGCTCGTCGTCGGAGCCGTGTACGTGGCGATCAGGGCCGAGTCGCCTAGGAGGCGTCGACCTGCGAGCGTCGCGCCGCGAGGAACTCCAGCAGGTCGGACCGCGTGAGGATCCCGCTCGGACGCCCGTCCCCGACGACGACCACGGCGCCGCTTCCGCCCGACAGGCCCTCGTAGACCTCGTCGATCGAAGAGTCCGCGTCCACCGCCGGCAGGGGCGGCTGCATCGCGACGGCGACGTCCTCACTCAGCGCGTCGGCGTTCAGGAACACGCGCTCGAGCAGGCCGCGTTCCTGGAGCGAGCCGACGACGTCCGCCAGCGAGTCGACCTCGTCGCCGCGCACCACGGGGACCTGGGAGATGCCGTACCGCTGCATGAGCTCGATGGCCGCGCCGACCTTCTCGTGCGAGCCGACGGTGACGAGGTCCGGCACCTCGTGGCCGACGCGCCGGAAGCGGAGGACCTCCTCCACCGCGGGAGGCGGAGTCGTGCGCTCGAGGAAGCCGTACTGGATCATCCAGTTGTCGTCGTAGAACTTCGACAGGTACGAGCGGCCGCTGTCCGGGAACAGCATGAGCGTGCGCGCGTCCGAGCCGAGGCGCTTCGCCACCTGGATCCCCGCCCACGCCGTCGAGCCCGTCGAGCCTCCGACGAGCAGGCCCTCCTCGCGGGCGAGCCGGCGGGCGGTGACGAACGAGTCCCGGTCGGAGACGCGCACCCACTCGTCCACGACGGACGCGTCGAGCGTGTCGGGCCAGCACTCCTTGCCGATGCCCTCGACGAGGTACGGCCCCTCCGGGTGCTCGTCGTCGGCGGTGAAGACGGAGCCCTCGGGGTCGACGGCCACGATCCTCGCCGAGGACCCGTGCTCCTTGAAGTAGCGGCCGATGCCCGTGATCGTGCCGCCGGTGCCGACCGAGACGACGACCGCGTCGACCTGCCCTCCTTCCGTCTGCTCCCAGAGCTCCGGCCCCGTGGTCTCGTAGTGCGCCTGCGGGTTCGACGGGTTCGAGTACTGGTCGGGCTTGAAGCCACCGGGGATCTCCTCGGCGAGCCGGTCGGAGACCGCGTAGTAGCTCTCGGGCGAGTGCGGGTCGACAGCCGTCGGCGTGATGACGACCTCGGCGCCGTAGGCGCGGAGCATCGAGATCTTCTCCTGGCTCATCTTGTCGGGCATGACGAAGATGCAGCGGTAGCCGCGGAGCGCGGCGGCGATGGCGAGGCCGACGCCGGTGTTCCCGGACGTGGGCTCCACGATCGTCCCTCCAGGCCTGCAGCCGGCCGTCCCGCTCGGCGGCCTCGATCATCGCGAGGCCGATGCGGTCCTTCACCGAGCCGCCCGGGTTCAGGTACTCGAGCTTCGCGAGGAGCTCGCCGGGGACGTCCCGGCCGAGACGGTCGAGGCGAACGATGGGGGTCTGCCCGACGAGGTCGAGGATCGTCGGGTACTCCCGGCGCGCCATGACGCGGAAGCGTATCGGCCTGGCCCTCCGCGCTCGCCGGTGGGGAGCCTGGCTGCGTAGCTTCCCGCAGCAGGATCCGCGGTCGCGCCGATTGCCGACCGCCGCTCCCTTGTCACCTTCTGGCCGTGAAGCCGAAGCCGCACCGCGAGCATCGGCCGCTCTGCACGATCGAGCTGATCGCCGAGGGGCACTCCGAGCGGTGCCCCGGCGACGACTGCGCCTTCTGGGAGCGCGGCTGCGTCCTCTCCCGCATCGAGGCGCAGCTCTCCGAGCGGCCCGAGGTGGCGCAGGTTCTCCTCGACCTGCGGCGTGAGCTCGAGGCCGGGCGCACGGTCGAGATCGAGGTGGCGCACTCCCGCTTCGCCCACGTCCTCAACGAGGACGAGGGCATCGAGTAGGAACCAAGGCGGCAGTCACCTTCGGTGACTGTCCCCTGCACTCGCTGCGGCTCTGACCCCGGGTGTCCTAGTGCCTGAAGTGGCGGCGGTGGGTGAACACCATCGCCGCGCCGGCTGCCGATACCGCCTCGACCACCTCCGCGTCGCGCTTCGAGCCGCCCGGCTGGACGAGCGCCGTCACGCCCGCGTCGAGCGCGAGCTGCGGCCCGTCCGCGAACGGGAAGAACGCGTCCGAGGCGAGCACGGCCCCCTCCAGCGAGTGCCCGAGCTCGCGCGCCTTCTCGACCGCGATCCGGACCGCGTCCACCCTGCTCATCTGACCCGCCCCGATCCCGAGCGTCCGGCGACCGCGCGCGACGACGATCGCGTTGGAGGTGACGTGCTTCACGACCCGCCACGCGAAGAGAAGGTCGTCCCAGGCCTCGTCGGCCACCTCGCCGCACACGACCTCCATCCCCTCGCGGTCCGCGACGACCGGGTCGCCCTCCTGCACGAGCAACCCGCCGATGACGCGCCGGTAGTCGCGCTGCACGTCGTCGGGCGCACGCCGCTCCGAATGCCCGAGGATCCGCGTGCCCTCCCTGCGCTGCAGCGCCTCGAGCGCCGGCTCCGTGTACCCGGGAGCGAAGAGCACCTCCACGAACTGCTGCGCCAGCGCCTCGCCGAGCTCCGGTGACACCGGACGGTTCAGCACGACGACGCCGCCGTACGCGGAGACCGGGTCGGCCGCGAGCGCGAGGGCGTAGGCCTCCTCCACCGACTCCGCGACGGCTGCGCCGCACGGGTTCGCGTGCTTGACGATCACGCACGCCGGACCCCCGAGCTCCCGGATCAGCATCCGGGCCGCCGACAGGTCGTTCAGGTTGTTGAAGGAGAGCGGCTTGCCGCCGAGCTGCTCGACGTACGAGAGGAGGTGCGTGCGTGCGCCGCGCTCCGCGTAGTACGCCGCTCGCTGATGCGGGTTCTCGCCGTACGCGAGCTCGTGCACGCGCCTGAACGCCGGCACGAAGGTCTCGGGGAACGCCTCACCGCGCTGGAACCAGCGGGCGATCGACGCCTCGTACGCTGCCGTCGTCGAGAAGGCGATCCCCGCGAGCCGGCGGCGGACGTCGTCCGACACGACGCCCTTGCCCTCGCGCAGCTCCTGCAGGACGGTGTCGTAGTCCTCGGGGCGACAGACCGCGACCACGTGCGGGTGGTTCTTGGCGGCCGCCCGCAGCATCGCCGGCCCGCCGATGTCGATCATCTCCAGGACGTCCGCCTCGTCGGCGCCCGGAAGCTCCGCCGTCGCGTCGAACGGGTAGAGGTTCACGCACACGAGGTCGAACGGCCGGATCGCGTGCTCGTGGAGCTGTGCCACGTCCCCGGGAACGTCCTGCCGCACGAGGATCCCCGCGTGGATCCGCGGGTGGAGGGTCTTGACCCGTCCTCCGAGCACCTCGGGGAAGCCCGTCACGTCCTCGACCGGAGTCACCGTCAGGCCGTCGTTCGTGAGCGCCGCGGCGGTGCCGCCGCTCGCGACGATCTCGAAGCCGAGCCCGGCGAGCCCACGTGCGAAGGGCTCGAGGCCCGTCTTGTCGTAGACCGAGATCAGCGCGCGCACAGCTCTCGCACCACCTTCGGGAGCAGCCGGTGCTCGGCCGCGTGGACGCGCTCGCGCAGCGTCTCCACGGTGTCGCCCGCGAGCACGGGAACGGGCTCGCTCTCGATCACGGGGCCCGTGTCCACCCCTTCGTCCACGTAGTGCACGGTCGCCGCCGCAGCGGACGCGCCCGCAGCGAGCACGTCCTCGAGCGGGTGGGCTCCCGGGAAGTCGGGAAGGGGCGCCGGGTGGACGTTCACGACCCGGCCGGGGAAGCGCTCGAGGAAGGCCGGGCGCAGGAGCTGCATGTAGCCCGCGCACACGACGAGCTCGGCGCCCAGGCCCTCCAGCCAGCCCGCCATGGCGGCGTCGCGCGCGTCGCGGTCCTCGAAGTCGCCGACGGGGAACACGGCCGTGACGACCCCCGCCTCCTCCGCGCGCTCGAGCGCACGCACCCCGGGCTCGTTCGACGCGACGGCGACCACGGGCAGCCCCGCGTCGAGGAGCGCCTGCAGGTTCGACCCCTCTCCGGACACGAGCACGCCGATCACGTCCGTACGACGCTCCCGATGACGAGCTCGTCCGCCG
The DNA here is from genome assembly GCA_963705535.1 of uncultured Actinomycetes bacterium. Taxonomy (GTDB): domain Bacteria; phylum Actinomycetota; class Thermoleophilia; order Gaiellales; family Gaiellaceae; genus GMQP-bins7. The sequence goes on along the minus strand of CAVPJY010000001.1, from coordinate 17,122 downwards.
GGTCGGGCACGACGGCGAGATACCCGATCCCGAGGTTGAAGACACGCCGGAGCTCCTCCTCGTCCACGTGCCGTCCGAGCCAGCCGAACACCTCGGGGCGCTCCCACGACGCCCAGTCGATCTCGGCGCGCAGGCCGGCGGGCAGCACGCGCGACACGTTCCCGAGGATCCCGCCACCGGTGACGTGCGCGAGCCCGCGGACGTCCGTGCGCTCCCGAAGCCGCGTCACGTCGTCCAGGTAGAGCCTCGTGGGCGCCAGGAGGTCCTCTCCCTCGTAGTCCTCCTCCTCGAGCACGCGGCGGACGAGCGTGAAGCCGTTCGCGTGGACGCCCGCGGAGGGGAAGCCGACGATCGCGTCGCCCTCCTCGACGCGCGAGCCGTCGATCAGGTGCTCCCGCTCGACGATGCCGACGCAGGTGCCCGCGAAGTCGAGCTCGTCCTCGCGGTAGATGCCGGGCAGCTCGGCCGTCTCGCCGCCGACGAGCGCGACGCCCGCGTCCCGGCAGACCTCCGCGGCGCCCTCGACGAGCTCGGCGACCTGGTCGAGCTCGATCCGGTTCGCCGCCACGTAGTCGAGGAGGAGGAGCGGCGTCGCGCCGCAGGTGAGGACGTCGTTGATGCAGTGCGCCGCGAGGTCGGCGCCGCACGCGCGCAGCGTCACCACGCTGCCGCGCGAGGATCAGCTTCGTCCCGACGGAGTCCGTCGACGCCGCGAGCAGTCGCCGGTCGTCCAGAAGATGGAGACCGGCGAAGGCGCCGAAGCCCTCGGCGCCCGTCGACTCGACCGCCGCGCGCAAGCGGTCCACGACAGCGTCCCCCTTCTCGATCGAGACCCCGGCGGCCGCGTACGTCTGACGATCGTCGCCCACGATTCGAGTCTACGGTCCCTACAGTGGCCGTCGTGGACGAGCCGTCCCTGCTCACGAGCTGGACGTTCGACCTCCTCCAGCTCGCGCCGATCGCGCTCGTCGCGGGCGCCTACGCCGTCCGGGCGCGCACGCTCGCCCGCCGCGGTCAGCCCGTGCCGGGCTGGAGGATCGCGCTCTTCTCGCTCGGGATCGCGCTCCTCCTCGTGGCGGTCGCCTCGCCGATCGCCGAGGTCGGGGAGGAGGAGCTCTTCTCCTTCCACATGGTCCAGCACCTCCTGATCGGCGACCTCGCGCCGCTCTGCCTGCTCGCGGGCCTCACCGGCCCCCTCCTCCGCCCGGTGCTCGCGCTTCCCGGCGTGATGCGGCTTCGCGTGCTCGCGAACCCGTTCGTCGCGCTCCCGATCTGGGCGGCGAACCTCGCCCTCTGGCACGTGCCGGCCGCTCTACGAGGCGGCGGTCGAGAACGGCGCCGTCCACGCGCTCGAGCACACGGCGTTCTTCGCCGCGGGCATCGTCCTCTGGCTCCCCGTGCTCGAGACGCTCCCCGCGCCGGAGTGGTTCGGCACCGGCGCGAAGCTCGGCTACATCGTCGGCGTCCGCCTCGTCGCGACGCTGATCGGGAACGTGTTCGTCTGGGGCGGGCAGCCCTTCTACGGCGTCTACGAGACCGGCGACGACTTCCTCGGCCTCTCGCCGAGCGCCGACCAGAGCCTCGCCGGCTCGATCATGATGCTCGAGGGCTCGCTCGTCACGATCGTCGCGCTCGCGTGGCTCTTCCTGCGCATGGCGCAGGAGGGCGAGGTGCGCCAGAGCCTCATCGAGCAGGGAGTCGACGAGCGCACGGCCCGTCGCGCGGTCCGCTACCGCCGCTGGGGAGAGCTGTCGGGCTGACGGATGGTGACTGTCACCGAAGGTGACTGTCACCGGCTTGTCAGGCGACCTGGGCGTCCGAGCCCTCGAGCAGCCCGTTCACCCGGCGCCACCCGCGGAGCCACACGGCGTCCTCGGTCTCCTTCCAGAGCTCCCAGTACACGCGCGACATCGCCTGGAGCAGGTGCTCGTTGTGGCCCTCCTCGAGGAGGTCCTCCCCGAGCTTGACGGCCGTGCGGAGGTCGCCCTCGTCGGCGTGCAGCGCGACGGCGCACGTGTACGCGGCCCGCGTCGGGCCGGGCGCGGCGTCGAGCGCGACCGCCGCGTCGATCGCGACGCGCGCGAGCTCACGGCTGCCGTCGGCGCGGAGGCGCGCCGCCAGGGCGACGAGCGCCCAGGCACGCGCCTCGCGGCCGGGCTCGACGGCTGCGCGAATCGCGAGCTCGATCGCGGTGCAGCCCCGCTCGGCCCGGAGGCGCTCGCGGAGGCTGTCGAGGAGGATGTGCGCGATCGTGGGGCTGCCAGCCACGGCTTCACCATCGGCACTCGGTGAGCGCGGCTTAACTGGCCGAAGGAGTGGTCTCGTCGCCCGACCCGAGCGACTCGGCGACCGCCGAGAACTCCGCCAGCGCGGCCTCGAGGTCCTCCACGATCTCCTGCGCGATCACATCCGGCGGCGGGAGGTTGTCGAGGTCCTCGAGCGACTCGTCGCGCAGCCAGACGAGGTCCAGCGAGACCTTGTCGCGCTGGAGGAGCTCCTCGTACGTGAAGCGGCGGAACCGCTCCGACTCCTCGCGCTTCGCCCGCTCGCCGGGCCGGAAGCAGTCGACGAACTCCTGCAGGTGCTCGCGCCGCAGCGGGTTCTGCTTCAGCGTGAAGTGCTGGTTCGTGCGCAGGTCGTAGACCCAGAGCTCCCGCGTCGCGGCCCTCTCGGACGCCGCGCGCCGGTCGAAGAAGAGGACGTTCGCCTTCACGCCCTGGGCGTAGAAGACGCCGGTCGGCAGCCGCAGCAGCGTGTGCACGTCGCATTCGGCGAGGAGCTTCCGCCGCACCGTCTCCCCCGCCCCGCCCTCGAAGAGCACGTTGTCGGGGACGACCACCGCCGCCCGGCCGTCGATCGCGAGCAGCGTCCGCACGTGCTGCACGAAGTTGAGCTGCTTGTTCGAGGTCGACGCCCAGAAGTCGTCTCGCACGACGACGAGGTCCTCGCGGGCGACCTCGCCCTCTTCCGACACGAACGTCATCGACGACTTCCGCCCGAACGGCGGGTTCGTCAGCACCATCTCGAAGCGCTCGCCCGGGTCGGCCTTCAGCGCGTCGTCGACCACGACCGGGCTCTCGTGCTCCTCGTCGCCGATCCCGTGGAGGAGGAGGTTCATCACGCACAGCCGCGCGGTGTTGTCGACGATCTCCCACCCGCGCAGCGCGTCGAACCGCAGGTGCCGCTTCTGGTCCGGGTCGAGCTGGTGGTTCCCCGCGATCCACTCGTGCGCCGCGAGCAGGAAGCCGCCGGTGCCGCACGCGGGGTCGCAGATCCGGCCACGAGGATCGGGCCGCATCACGTCCACGATCGCGCGGATCAGCGGCCTTGGCGTGAAGTACTGGCCCGCGCCCGACTTCACGTCCTCGGCGTTCTTCTCGAGCAGGCCCTCGTACGCGTCGCCCTTGACGTCCGCATCGAGTGCGAGCCACGTCTCGCGATCGATCAGGTCGACGACGAGCCGGCGCAGCTTCGCGGGGTCCTGGATCCGGTTCTGCGCCTTGCGGAAGACGACGCCGAGCATCCCCGATCCCTTCCCGAGCTCGGTCAGCACGTGCCGGTACTGCACCTCGAGCTCGTCGCCGTCCCTTGCCAGCAAGGAAGGCCAGTCGAGCCCCTCGGGCACGATCGCCGGCCGCGAGAACGGCGGCCTCGTCTGCTCGTCCGCCATCTTCAGGAAGAGCAGGTACGTGAGCTGCTCGAGGTAGTCGCCGTACGAGAGCCCGTCGTCGCTGAGGATGTTGCAGTAGCTCCAGAGCCGCTGGACGAGGCCGTTCTGTGCGCTCACCGGAGCTCCGCCTCGACCGATCGGACTATCGCGTCGTGCATGCACCAGCCCGATCTCGAGCTCGTGCGGAGCGATCAGCCGCGCGCCGTACTCCGACTGATGACGAAGTCGTCGCATCTCCTCGAGCGCGTCGACGTGATCCGCGATCGCCTGATCCAGCGCTGCGCTCGCGTACTTCCCGACTCTCTCGTGCTCACCCGGCCCCTTCCTGACACGGAACCCATGAGCACGCATGTGAGCCGTGATCGCCTTGCGTGTCGCGTCGTATGCCAGGACGAACCCACCCGTCGGGTCCGAACCCGTCAATCCCTCGGCGCTCTCGAGATGCGCGGCAGCCGCGAGCAGGTCACGGTCGGCGGCCTCGCGGTCGGCTTCGGCGTGGAGGACCGTTCCAGCTTCGATCAGCGCTTCGAGCTCGCTCATCGAGGCTCCGTACTCCCGACCGCCAGCTCGAGTCGAGGCTCTTGCCGCACCTGACGTACGAACCCACTCTCGGCATCACGCCATTGTTCGGGCGACAGAATCGTCGGATTGACCTCCTGACCCAAGATGTCCGTGAGCTCGCGGGCCATGCGCGCCACGGCGCCCCACTCCGGCGTCCCGATCAGCAGAACATCGACGTCGCCGGGGGGAGGTCCGGGCTCGCCGAGGTAGCGAGCCGCCCACGAGCCGATCAGAAACGCTTGTTCCACATCATCGAGCCGCGCCACCGCCGGTTCGATCAGGTTCGCCGGCCCGAGAGCCTTGAGGAGCAGCGCGCTGAGCTCCGGGTAGTACAACGAGTCTCGATCGGGGTGCAGAATCCGCTGTCGGCCTACACGCTCCGACCGGATGAGGCCGGCTTTCTCGAGTCGATCTGCCTCACGGGTCAGCGTTCCCCGATCGACATCGAGGTCGCGCGCAAGCTCTGCAACCGGCGCAGGTCGCTCGGCGAGCAGATAGACACGCGCAAGCAAACGAGCCTGCCCTTCCGAGCGGAAGAGAGGGAGCAGGAGCGGCGGTGGACGGCGCATAGTTGCGTAAAACTATCAGGTTGTTGCAAAATACGCAACTCTAATCATAGACCTCTGCCCGGCGCGGATGCGGGCGAGGAGGGCCTCCGCGGGCTCGTCGGACGGGTCCTGCGGGACGAGCTCGCCGCGGAAGGCACGCTCGAGGACGGCGCGGCGGAGCGCGGCCGAGCGGCGCTGCGCGCGCTCGATCGCCGCGCGCAGCGCGTCGATCGCCGAGAGCCGCTCCTCCACCTCCGCCACGATCCGCCGCTGCTCCTCGAGCGGCGGCAGCGGGATTGGGACACGGACTTGAGCTGTCGCGCCGCTGACGTTCGCCTGCCGACGTGCTGACTTCGACGCGCGCTGATCGTCCGTCCTGCGCGAGCGGGCCGTTGATGACAAGCGCAGCTCAGACGCGGGTCGCAGCTGCTCGATCGACGACGACGCGGATCAGCTGTCGATGCGCGATTGTCGATGGCAGCTCCGAACTCGGGCGAAGCCACCGACCGAAGTCCGGGCTGTTCGCTGCGATCGCGTAAACAGCAGATCGCCGTCGCCTTCGAGGACTGCAGCTTCGCGATCGCTCGCGGGTGGTGCATACCGTCAGGTGCGTCGACGGTTCGCGCCGTCGAGGACTTAACCGCCTCGATTCGCCCATCCCGTAAGATCGGTACGCCGATCGGCGGCGCTGCTTTCGCGGCTGTGATGCCGTCAGCACCGTTAGTGCGAGCTCGACGATCACGTCTCTAGCAGCGCTCAGGCCGTTAGCCTCGAGCGTCAGTCGTCGAGCGACTGCGCGCGTCGAGCCCGTCGAGTCGGCGCGAGGCGGCGGCGAGGGACGCGTCGGCGGCGTCGAGGCGGGAGAGGTGCTCCTCGATCGCCGCCACGATCCGCCGCTGCTCGTTCAGCGGCGGCAGCGGGATCTGGAGATGCCGGATATCACTGCGCTGCGGTCGTCCAGACGCTTGACGTCGCGTCGCTGCCGTGCGCATCGAACGCGGTGGTGAGTTGCGCATCCACATCAGCAGCAGGTCGACGATCGGAGTCGCGGAGCGATGCCGCCATGCGGTCGGACACGATGGAGCGCACTGGTAGCACGAGATCGATCTGTCACGCGAGAGCTTCGGCGAGATGCAACTACGACGTCGCCGCGTCGCGCATGACGTTCGCCAGATCGCGCTGGCAGTGCTCGGAGGTGATCGTGCTCGCCATCTTCGATCCGTCTCGAGCACGTCGTCGACCGATCGATCTGAGCCGACATGCACCGTTCGTGCCCCGTACGTAGTGAGACGCGAGCCGTCTCTCGCGCCTTCGTGCCGAACGCGTCTTTCCGATGCAGGTGTCGCGACTTCGCCCAGACGCTGGCCGCGGCCCACCCTGTCGGCAGGTCGCTCATACGACGAGGGCCTCGTTCAGCTCCTCGAGCAGCGGCCGCAGGTCGTCGCCGAACACCTGCGCCGCGCCGGCCCGAGCCCGCCCGACTCGACGAAGGGCGTGTACGAGAAGTCGTCCGCCGTGATCCCGAGCGCGGTCGCGACGTGGTCGCGGATCCGCTCGAGCCACTCGAGCTGCTCGGGCGTGAACGCCCTTCCCGCGCTCTCCTGCGCGAGAAGCCAGGCGCGGTAGCGCTCGCGGACGAGGTCCGGATAGGGGACGAGCTCGTCCTCGGCGTGGATCGCGACACGGACGAGCGAGACGAGGTCGGCGAGGACGCGCTGCCCCGAGCCGCGCACCTTCGAGCGGTCGAGCGCCTCGTAGGCCTCCCACAGCCGCTCGGGCGTCCAGCCGCGAGGCGGGGCCTTGATCGCCTCCGCGAGCTCCCTCACCTGGGCGAACGTGAGCCGCCGCGCGTACGGCTCCGAGTAGAGGACCTGCAGCGCCGTGATCTCGTCGCGGTGCTCCTCGACGTAGCGCTCCCACGACTCGACGGTCGAGCGCGCGCGGTCGGTCGCCTCGGCCGAGTAGCCGGCCTCGATCACCTCGTCGGCGGAGGTCTCGTCGATCGCCTGCTCGAGCGAGCGGCGGGCCTCGACGATCCGCTCGCGGAGCTCGGGGCTGTGGGCGAGCGGGGCGACCGCCTGGTCGAGGAGCTCCCGGGTCGAGGCTGCGATCTGCTCGACGGTCGGCTCGTCGCTCCCGGTCTCGATCCTGGCGTGCTCGAGCTGGCCGTCGGGGTCGAGCGCGTCGACGATGCCGCGGGCGATCTCCTTGATCGTCCTCCCGCCGGCGAGCACCGAGAACATCGTGCGCTGCGTGTCGGTGAGCCGGCGATCCAGCCGGGAGAGCCGCGAGGCGATGGTCGAGATCGCGTCCGGGTCGCGGACGCCGAAGGAGACCTGCTTGAGCAGCCGCTCGAGCGGGACGGTCGGCTGGCGGTCGAGCGGCGGCGACTCCTGCAGCTCGTTCTCGGTGACGCCGACCGCGTCCACGATCACGAACCGCTCCTTCGAGGTCGCGCCCGGGACGACGGCCTGCAGGTCGGTGTCCGAGATGACGCGGACGCCGCGGCCCTTCATCTGCTCGAAGTACGTACGGCTCTTGACCGAGCGCATGAAGAAGACGCACTCGAGCGGCTTGACGTCGGTGCCGGTGGCGATCATGTCCACGGTCACCGCGATCCGCGGGCTCGGGGAGTTGCGGAAGGCGGCGATCAGGTCGTCCGTCCTGCGGCCGGTCGCCTTGTAGGTGATCTTCGCGACGAAGTCGTTGCCCTTGCCGAAGACCTCGCGGGCGATCTCGACGATCTCCTCGGCGTGCGCGTCGTCCTTGGCGAAGATCAGCGTCTTCGGAACCTCGCTGCGGCCGGGGAAGATCTCGGTGAAGAGGCGGTCGCGGAAGGTCTCGAGCACGGTCCGGATCTGGTCGCGCGCGACGACCTTCCGGTCGAGCTCGGCCGCGGTGTAGGGCAGCTCGTCGTCGAGGAGCTCCCAGCGCGAGCGGCGCGTCTGGCGGTCCCGGAAGCGCGTCCACAAGCCCGCGTCGATCGTCGCGCCGAGCTCGGTGATCTCGGTGCGGATGCGGTAGACGTCGAAGTCGACGTTGACGCCGTCCGCGACGGCCTGCGTCGTGGCCGTACTCCATGACGAGGTTCTGGTCGAAGAAGCCGAAGGCCTGCTTGTTCGGGGTCGCCGTCAGGCCGATGGTGAAGGCGTCGAAGTAGTCGAGCACCTGCCGCCAGACGCCGTAGATCGAGCGGTGGCACTCGTCCACGATCACGACGTCGAAGAACTCGGGCGGAAGCGTCGGGTTGTATCTCCACGGGGACCGCCTCCGAGGCGAGCTTCGTAGCTCGAGTGCTCGTCGAGCTCTTCGATCCAGGTACGTCTCGCCGCGCAGCGATCGAGTGGACCCGCTGGATCGTCGAGATCGTCACCCGCGCCACGGTGTCGACGTGGTTCGAGCGAGAGGTGCTGGACGTTGTAGAGGTCGGTGAACTTGCGGCCGTCGCCGGGCGTCGAGAAGCCCTGGAATTCCTTCAGCGTCTGGCGGCCGAGGTTCGCGCGGTCGACGAGGAAGAGGACATGGCGCGCGTTCGCGTGCTTGACGAGGCGGTAGGTGATGTTCGCGGCGGTGAAGGTCTTGCCGGAGCCGGTCGCCATCTGGATGAGCGCGCGCGGGCCGGTTGGCGGCGAGCGACTCCTCGAGGTTCCGGATCGCGGTGACCTGGGCTGGACCAGAGACCGCTGGTGTCGAGCGGCGGCAGCGCGCGCAGGCGGTGGCGCGAGGGTTGGCGCGGTCGGGTCCTCGTGGATCTGCGCGATCCAGCCGGCGAGCGTCTCCGGGCGGTGGAACGAGAAGACCTCGCGCGCGCCGCATCGGATCCGGGCCAGCTCGCGGCTGCCGTCCGAACGGAGGCGCGCGGCCAGGGCGACGAGCGCCCAGGCGCGGGCCTCGCGGCCCGGCTCGACGGCTGCGCGAGTCGCGAGCTCGATCGCCGTGCAGCCCCGGTCGGCGCGGAGGCGCTCGCGGAGGCTGTCGAGGAGGATGTGCGCGATCGTGGGACTGCCCGCCACGACCCGGATATCGGCCGCGGGAGGATCGAGCTTGAAGAGAAGCCCGCCATGTGAGGGAGCAGCTCGCCGTTACGCGGGCGCGGTCTCGAAGCGGAGCTTCTCGACCTTGCTCGGGATGCTCGTCGGGTACTCGCGCGTGAAGCAGGCGCGGCAGACCGCGTCCTCGGGGAGCCCGGTCGCGGCCTGCATGCCGTCGACCGAGAGGTAGTGGAGCGAGGTCGCGCCGATCAGCTCGCGCATCTCCTCCACCGAGCGGCGCGCGGCCGGCAGCTCGTCCTCGTCGGGGAAGTCGATCCCGTAGAAGCACGGGGAGACGACGGGCGGCGACGAGATGCGGACGTGCACCTCCGCAGCGCCGGCGTCGAGGAGCATGGCGACGAGCTGGCGCATCGTGTTCGCCCGGACGATGGAGTCGTCAACGACGACGATACGCAGGCCCTCGACCTCGTCGAGCGGGTTGAACTTCATCCGGACCCCCTGCTCGCGCATCTCCTGGTCGGGCTGGATGAAGGTCCGTGCGACGTAGCGGTTCTTGATCAGGGCCTCGTTGAACGGGATGGCGGAGGACTTCGAGAACCCGATCGCAGCAGGCGTGCCGGAATCCGGGATGCCGATGACGAGATCCGCGTCCGCCGGCGCCTCCCGCGCCAGCGCCTCCCCCATGCGCACCCGCGCGCCGTGCACCTCCACCCCTGCGACGCGCGAGTCCGGGCGGGCGAAGTACACGTGCTCGAAGATGCAGAGCGCGTCCTTGCCGGCGGGGAGCGCCTGCGCTCCGTGCAGTCCTTCCCTGTCGACCCACACGACCTCGCCGGGACGGACGTCGCGAACGGCCTCGGCGCCGACCAGGTCGAGCGCGCAGGTCTCGGAGGCGACGACCCAGTCCTCGCCGATGCGCCCGAGCGTGAGCGGACGGAAGCCGAACGGGTCGCGGAACGCAACCAGGACGCCCTCGGAGACCGCGGTCACCGAGTACGCGCCGTCGAGCCGCCGCATCGCGTTGGCGACCGCCTCCGGCAGAGGCGCCGCGTCGCGGGCGACCAGTGCAGCGATGACCTCGGAGTCCGACCCCGACGCGAGCTTGACGCCGTCCCCGGCGAGCTCCGCGCGAAGCTCCTCGACGTTCACGAGGTTGCCGTTGTGTCCGAGGGCGACCGTGCGCTCGCGGCCGTGATGGATGAGCGGCTGCGCGTTCGCCCACCGGTTCGCGCCGGTCGTCGAGTAGCGCGTGTGCCCGATCGCGACCTCGCCGGGGAGCGCCTGGAGCTGCTGCTCGTTGAAGACCTGCGCGACGAGCCCCATGTCGCGGAGGACGGTCAGGTGGCCGCCCTCCGAGACGGCGATGCCCGCCGACTCCTGCCCGCGGTGCTGGAGCGCGAACAGCCCGAAGTACGCGAGACGCGACACGTCCCGCTCATCCGAGCGGATACCGAACACTCCACACATCAGCTGTGCGCCAGACCGGAACCCGCTCGCGCGGGCTCCCGTCGCGCGAAGATCCCTGAAGGCGTCCGCTTCGCGGCCGCTGTCGCCACGTGTCTCACCACTCGCTCCCGCTCTCCCAGGCGTCGCGAAGTCGCGCCACCTCGATGCCGAACAGGGTATCTCCGCCGACGGTGCCGATGCGGCGGGTCGTGACGCCGGCCTCGCCCGCGTGCTCCTGCAGGCTCTCGACCTGCTCCGGCGCACACGCGAGCACGGCGCGCCCGCCGACCTCGCCGAAGAGCTCGATCGGGTCGTCGCGGACGTCGAGGGTCGCCCCGGTCCGCGAGTGGATCGCCGCCTCGGCGAGGCAGACGGCGAGGCCGCCTTCCGCAGCGTCGTGGACGAGGCTGCACTCGGGCGCGGCGCGCCAGAGGAAGGACACGAGACGAGCCTCCGCCTCGAGGTCGAGCGAGCCCGGGCTGCCCCCGACCTCGCCGAACCGCGCCTGGTACTCGGAGCCCGCGAGCGACGGCGCGGACGCGAACGCGGCCAGGATCGCGTCGCCCTCGCTCCAGCCCTTGGGCACACGCCGCACGTCCTCGACGAGGCCGACGGCGCCCACCACGGGCGTCGGGTGGATCGCGCGGCCGTTCGTCTCGTTGTAGAGCGAGACGTTCCCCGACACGATCGGGAGCCCGAGCGCATCGCACGCCGCCGCCATGCCGTCGATCGCCTGCGCGAGCTCCCAGCCGATCTCCGGCTTCTCGGGATTGCCGAAGTTGAGGCAGTCGGTGAAGCCGAGCGGCTCGCCGCCCGCGCACGCGACGTTCCGGGCGGCCTCGAGGACCGCGAGCGCCCCGCCGAGGTAGGGGTCGAGGCTCGCGATCCGGCCCTGACCATCGAGCGAGAGCGCAAGGCCGCGCAGCGACGGCCGCAGGCGGAGCACGGCCGCGTCCAGCCCCGGACGGCGCACGGTCCGCGAGCCCACGAGCTGGTCGTAGCGCCGGTAGACGGGCTCGCGGCTCGCGAGCGCCGGCGAGGCCAGGAGCTGGAGCAGCGCCTCGCCCGGCGCGAGATGGACGGCGATCGCGCGCTCCGGGACGATGGGGCGCGCAGCGCTCCCGACCTCGTACCGCGGGCACTCGTCGGTGAGCAGCCGCGCCGGGATCTCGCCGACGACCTCCCCGTTCCAGAACACCCGGAGCTCGCTGCTCGCGGTCACCTCGCCGATCACGGCGTGCCGGAGCTCCCAGCGGTCGAGCACCTCCTCGACCGCGGCGACCATCTGCGGACGGAGGATCACCACCATCCGCTCCTGGCTCTCGGAGATCATCACCTCCCACGGCTCCATCCCCTCCTCCCGCAGCGGGACCCGGTCGAGATGGACGTCGATGCCGTACGCCGCGGCCATCTCCGAAAGGGACGAGGCAAGGCCGGCGGCGCCGCAGTCCTGGAGCGACTCGACGAGGCCCGCCTGGACGATCTCGACCGACGCCTCGATCAGCTTCTTCCCGGTGAACGGGTCGCCGATCTGCACCGAGGGCCGCTTCTCGCCGGCGCCTTCGTCGAGCTCCTGGCTCGCGAGCACAGAGGCGCCGCCGATCCCGTCCCGCCCGGTCGTCGCCCCGTACAGGAGGACGGACAGGCCGCTGCCGGTCGCCTTCGCCAGCGTCAGCCGGTCGGACGGGAGCAGCCCGACGCACATCGCGTTGACGAGGCAGTTGTCGCGGTACGCCTCGTCGAACACCGCCTCGCCGCCGACCGTAGGCACGCCGACGCAGTTCCCGTAGTGGCCGATCCCGCCGACCGCGCGGGAGAAGTGCCAGTCGGGCTCACCGAACCGGAGCCCGTCGAGCAGAGCGACCGGGCGGGCGCCCATCGCGACGATGTCGCGGAGAATCCCGCCCACCCCGGTCGCCGCTCCCTGGAACGGCTCGACGGCCGAGGGGTGGTTGTGGCTCTCGACCTTGAACGCCACCGCCAGGCCGTCGCCGAGGTCGAGCACGCCCGCGTTCTCGCCCGGGCCCTGGAGCACGCGCTCGCCCGAGCTCGGCAGCCGCTTCAGGAGGAGCGCAGAGTGCTTGTAGCCGCAGTGCTCGGACCAGAGGAGCGAGAAGACCGCGAGCTCGAAGTCGTTGGGGTCCCTCCCGAGCATGGCGCGGATTCGCTCGTACTCCCCGTCCGTGAGGCCGAGGGCGCGATGGAGCGGCTGTTCCGCGACGCTGCTCATCGGCGGCTCGGCCGCCGGAGAGCGGGGAGGGGTCTGGGGAACCGGGAGGTTCCCCAGGTTCTGGAGAAGAAGGGGGCACGTGGGGGAAACATGGTTTCCCCCACGAACGCGAGCCGAAGGCGAGCGTTGCTCAGAGGCGTCAGCCTATCCGGCCGGCCAGACCTCCTCGCGCCCCGTCGGCGCCTCGCTTCCGCGCCCCCTGCGACGGCCGAGCAAGATCCCGCGGGTAGCCTCAGCCCGTGCGCGGCTACTGGGCCACCCTCTTCCTGCTGGCCGCGATCTGGGGTGCCTCCTACCTCTTCATCGAGGTCGGCGTCCGCGACATCCCGCCGGCCGCGCTGACGTTCCTCCGCCTGTCGCTCGCCGCGGTCCTGCTGGCCGCATACACGGCGTATCGCCTGGGGGCCCGTCGCACGCTCGAGGAGCTGCGGGCCGCCTGGCGAACGTGCCTCGTGCTCGGGGTGATCAACGCCGCGCTGCCGATGACCCTCGTCGCCTGGGGGCAGACGCACATCGACTCGAGCATCGCGGCGATCGCGCAGGCCTCGGTTCCGATCTTCGTCGTCCTCCTGAGCCTCCGGTTCCTGCCACACGAGCCCATCGGCCCGTCTGGCGTGGTCGGCCTCGCCCTCGGGATCTGCGGCGTCGGGCTCATCACCGGCGTGAACGCGGAGGGCGGCTGGTGGGCGGCGGCCGGAACACTCGCGGTCGTCGCCTCGTCGCTCTCCTATGCGGCCGGCGGCGTGTTCGGGCAGCTGAGGGTGCGCAACACGCCCGGGCCCGTGCTCGCCACCGGCTCGATGCTCGCAGGCGCGCTCGCGCTGCTGCCCTTCGCGGTCGCGGATCCGCCCACGGAGGCACCAGGCACGTCCGCGGTCCTCGCCCTCCTCGCTCTGGCGCTCTTCCCGACCTTCGTCGGCCAGCTGCTCCTGTTCCGCATGCTCCGGCTCTACGGGAGCGCCCGCATGTCCCTCGTCACGTATCTCATGCCGGGCTTCGCAGTCGTGTACGGCGTCGTGCTACTCGACGAGCCCGCTGACGGCCGCGGCGCTCGGCGGCCTCGCGCTCATCCTCGGCGGCGTCGCGCTCGCCTCGGGCCAGCGGCTGTTCGGCACACGGGCCCAGGAGTCGGCCGCGTGAGCGTCGCCATCAGGCGCGCGGAACCGGAGGACGTCGACTTCCTCGTCGAGCTCGTCGACGCACGACGACGTCGAGCCCTTCCTCGCCGCGATCCGGGCGAAGGGCGCGGACGAGATCCTCGCCGAGGTCGAGCGGTCGCAGTCGGAGCCCGACGCGTTCGGCGTCTTCGTCATCGAGGTCGACGGGGAGCGGGCCGGCACGATGCGCTTCGAGCGCGCGAACCGCCGAAGCCGGATCGCGGACCTCGGCGGCCTGGCCGTCCACCCGGCCTTCCGGGGACGACGCATCGCCGACGAGGCCGCGCGCATGTTCCAGCGGCACCTGATCGACGACCTGGGCTACCACCGCCTCCAGCTCGAGGTGTACGGCTACAACGAGCGGGCGCTGGTGCACGCCGAGCGCTCCGGATTCACCCGCGAGGGCGTCCGCCGCAAGGCGTACTGGCGGAACGAGGAGTGGGTCGACGGCGTCCTCTTCGGCCTCGTCGCGGAGGACCTCGACCCGCAGGGCTAAGGGACGGTCCCGGCGGGGTCGCGGACGAATGCCTCGACCAGCGCACGCACCCGGGCCGACCCCGCCACGAGCGCGACGCCGTGGAGCGAGCCGGGCTCGAGCTCGACCCGCTTCTCCGACGTCCCGGTCGCGTCGTAGAGTCGCTGCGCGTCGGCTGCGAAGTCGTACGGTGTGTTCTGGTCCTGCTCCGCGGCGACGTACAGCGTGGGGACGGCCAGCCGTGTGGCCGCGGGCAGCGCATTCAGGCGTCCCGCGATCTCGGCCGGCGCGGACACGGCCACGAGCCCGGTCACCAGCGGTCGGGCGTTCGCAGCGCCGACCACTCCGGCGATGCCTCCGAGGGAGGCGCCGACGACGACCACCCTGCGCGCGCCGAGAGTCCGGACCGCCCGCACCGCGGCGGCGACGTCGAGCCCGAGGCGCCCGTACTCCTGCCGGCCCTTGGATCCGCCGTGCCCGCGCAGATCGAAGGGGAAGGCGAAGACCCCGCGGGCGGCCAACCGCCGCGCGAAGGGCGCCCACTCGCAGAGGTCTCCGTTTGACTGGTGCGCGAGGACGACCGCGGTCCGGGCGCCGGGGCGCTTTCCTCCGAAGCGGTGGCCGACGAGCCGCGTGCCGTCCGCCGCCCGGAACCAGAGCTCGTTCGCGTTCACGCACGGGTGACCCGAGGCACGGGGCGCCGCGAGGGTGAGCGCGGCCGCGATCGCCAGGAGGGACGCGGCGGCGAGCACGGGCAGGCGCATCACAAGCCCCGGAGCGCCCGGGCGAGCACCGGGTCGCGCTTCGCGAAATAGTCGGCCGAGCGCAGGTCGACGCGGATGTCCGGCTCGACCGCGAGGCGGCGGTCTCCCGGCTCGCCGCGCTGCGTGTACGCGGTCGCGATCCTCACGTTCCAGCCGGTCGCGGGCAGCGTGACGGACGTGGCGTCGCCGTACTGGTTCACGCCGCCGCCGGTCGGCTCGCCCACGAGGAGGGCCTTCGTGTAGCGGTCGACGTCGGCCGCGAAGTTCCCGGCTGCGGAGAACGTTGCCCGGCCGACGAGCAGGTACAGCCTGCCCCGGCGGTTCACCTGCGGCGACGCGAGGACGTTCAGCAGCGGGTTGTAGCTCGTGTTGTCGCCGCCGCCGTTCGCGCGCACGTCGACGACGACCCGCCTCACCTTCGGGCTCCGCACGAGCCGGAGGATGCGCTCGGAGACCGCCTCCGTCGGCGCGAGCGCGGAGTTGTAGCCGACGTAGACGGCGCGCCCGCCCGCGATCGTGCGCGCCCACAGCGGCTTCCCCAGCTGCGAGAGGAAGAAGGGGCGCGACGCCCGGGGGAGCAGCGCGGGGTAGTGGCCGTGGAGCTCGTCCGCGAAGGCGCTGGCGAACTCGTCGCGCGGGACGGGGTCGAGGGTCACGGTCACCCGCTCGCCGTTCGTGCGCTCGAGCGTGAGCTCCCGCGGCCCGACGCCCCCGGGGACGCCCAGGCCGTCGAGCACCTCCGCCACGAGCGTGAAGTGCGGCGCCTCCCCGCGGAGATTCGTCGGGTTGTCGTGCGGGACGAGCGGCCGCACGAGCGTCAGGAGCCGTCCGACCGGCACCCCCGAGATCGCGACGAGCCGCGTCCCCACGAAACCGTGCTCGCCGGCCTCGTCCACGACGAAGAGGCCGTCCGCGAAGTCGTAGAGCCGGAGCGGGTAGAGGTGGACCTGGCCGCGGTGCCCTGGGTCGAGCGGGAAGAGGCCGGTGTGCCCGTTCCGGGGGCCGGGAAGCGCCGCGACGCGCATGAGGCCGACGAGGAGCTCGTCATCGCTCAGTCCTGGCGCGCGCCGCGCGAGCCCGTCGACCTCGGCGCGGAAGCGCGCGCGGGACACGTTCCGGAAGAGCGCGGGGTGCGTCGTCTCGAGCGCCTTGCCGAGAGCGCGCACGTCCCCGTCGGCGCCCGGAGGCGCAGAAGGCCCGGCGTGCGCCGCGGTGGCGACGACCATGGCGAGGGTCCCGAGGAGCACGCCTGCCTTCCGCATCGCCTGGGATGATGCTATGACGAGAGTGACATGTCAAACTTGACATATTGAAGCGGTGTCCCTCCGTCACGCCCTCCTCGGAGCGCTCGCCGACAGCCCGCGCACCGGGTACGCGCTCCTCAAGCACTTCGAGCAGTCGCTCGCGTACGCCTGGCCGGCGAGCCACAGCCAGATCTACCCAGAGCTGGCGCGCCTCCAGGACGACGGCCTCATCGAGCAGACGGAGACGGGGCCGCGCGGTTCGAAGACGTACGCGATCACCGACACCGGGCTCGCGGAGATCCGGCGCTGGCTGCGGGACACCGAGCCCGACCGCCGTGTGCGAAGCGAGGCGGCGCTCAGGACCTTCTTCCTGTGGGTGCTCGACCCTCCGGAGGCCCGGGCGCAGCTCGAGCACGAGCGCGCGTACTGGCGCGGCGTGCTGGACGAGCTCGAGCGGATCCAGGCCGAGCCGACGGGGGCCGGTCGGAAGGCACGGGCCTTCCGCATCGCGCTCGAGGGCGGCCTCGCCACGGTGGGAGCGCGCCTCGAGTGGCTCGACTCCGCGATCGCGGAGCTCGGCTCGTCCGAGTGGGCCGCGCTCGAGCCGGACTGATCCGCGGAAGGGTGCGACCACGCTAGGCTCAGGTCATGGCCGGCTTCCTGCACACGATGGTCCGGATCACCGACCCCGAGCGCAGCCGCGCGTTCTACGAGGCGCTCGGCTTCCGCTTCAGCCGCGACATGGACATCGTCCGGAACGGCGAGCTCGAGGCGACGAACTACTTCTTCTCGATCGGCGACCAGGAGAACGTCCTCGAGCTGACCTTCAACCACGACGGACGCACGTACGACCTCGGCACCGGGTACGGCCACGTCGCGATCGGGGTCGACGACCTCGACGGCACGCTGGCGGCGCTGAAGGACGACCACGGGATCGAGCCGGAGCGGCCCCCGTACCGCGTGAGCGAGGGCGGGTCGAGGATCTGCTTCGTCCGCGACCCGGACGACTACCGCATCGAGCTCATCGAGCGTCGC